>NZ_CP009282.1:5145683-6432104 GCF_000758605.1 Paenibacillus sp. FSL R5-0912 | reverse complement strand
ACTGGGTGCGCCGCGTAGGCCGTGCGTTTATCGCAGTGCCAGACGTATTTTCACAGAAAAACCGAATACAATGCACCAACTATAGGGCAGATGAGCCGAATGTGTGCCAAAAACCGAGTACAATGCACCAGCAACTGGGTAGATGAGCCAAATGTAAGCCGGGGTATACTGATTCACAGAGCGAAGCAGGTAAAAACACTTTTATACGATAAATTATACGATAAACGCAGGAACCATCCGGGATTCTGCGAAGGGTTTCTTCAACCCCAAATAAGCCCCGCACAAGATACACTTACGTATCTTTGTGCGGGGCTTTGTCTGTTCAGAAAGCTCTACTCGGTTTCATCTTGAGCTGTTTCATTCAAGCCGGACTCTGCCCGGCAGCTAAGTAGCCCGCTGCATCTCACCCAGCAGCTCGCCCATCTTCACCTTCGTGTCTACGGTAAGCCCATGGCGCGGGGTGAAGGTGCCGCTCTCCAGCAGAAGAACTACGGTAGAGCCGAATTCGAAATAGGCCAGATCATCGCCTATTTGCCATTCAGTAGCGGATTCATCCGTGTAGCGGATACTGCTCACATTCATTGCGCCTACCTTGACCACGGCGGTTTCGCCATAGCTGCCGGCTATATAAGTAATCAGCCGTTCGTTACGGCTCAGGACACTCTTCATATGCCGCATGCCGAAATCATTCACGGGATAAGCCCGCCCACGGATATAATCGCTCTCCCGCAGCTGTCCGGTTAACGGGGAATGAATCCGGTGATAATCGGTGGGGCTCAGGTAGAGGACGAAATAGTAGCCTTTTTTATACAATTCGAGGTGTGGAGAATGATTAAGCAAATCCTCCAGCGTATAATCCTGACCCTTCACATTCATTATTGTTCCGCAGTTAATGTCGCCCATTGCCGTAATCATGGCATCTACAGGACTGGCCACAGCCTGTTCACCGCTTGCCACCGGCCGCATTCCCGGCTTCAGGCGTCTGCTGAAGAATTCATTAAGTGTACGGTATTCTCCGGCAGTCTTCTCCGCCTCGGCGGCAGGAATATGATAGGAACGAATAAATACCGGAATCATAAAGCGGCTGAGTCTGCTATGGGAAAAAGCGCCCATTACCCGGGAAAGCCATCTGTGTGAGGATAGCTCGGTCATCAGCCGCAGCAATTGTTTAACCATGCCCATCTCCCTTCCATCATGCAGCAGCAAGGTCCCGGTAGCCAAGGACCTCACCCGCTCTGCATTATATTGACATAGAATAGAAGACAAATCAATAAGAGTTATGCCGTGCAGCCTCTTCATACAGGTATCTGGCATAGCCCATCGGGCGGCGGTAGCTTTCTTTCCAGATGGGGCCGAGCCCGGCTTTCTTGAAGCCGTAACGCTGGTCGCGCCCGTTGCATTCGATGAAATATAAGCGTCCGCTCCCCGTAACGCCGATGTCCAGACCGATATCGGCAAGGCCCGGGAGGCTCTGCTCCAGCTCACGGGCAATGGCGAGACTGAGGGAGAGGACCGACATGCGGATCCGAGCGGCTGCTTCGCCGGGGAAAGCCTTCTCCAGAGCGAAGGATGAACTCAGTGCTTCGCCTCCCCTGGCGATGTTGGATACGAAGCCGCCCGGTGCCGCCAGCTTGGCGAACATGCCGGTCACCTGCCAGTCTCCGCCCCAGCCGCGCTGTACAGTAATGCGCAGATCAAAGGGGCGGCCGTTTATCTCAGCCAGTGGTATCCGCTCCTGCACCAGGTACGGTACCGAAGAGAGTCTGGCGCGGAGTGCCCGGGGGATGGCGCCCTGATTCAGAGGCACACTGTACCAGCGTCTTGAGCCGGTAGGAGAGTAGCTCCATTTCCACCGCCCGGCCCCGCTGATCCTTGTAAGACGCATAACCCCGTTGCCTACACTTCCCCGGCAAGGCTTGAGAATGAGATCCGGATAACTGTCCATCATTTCCTTCAGGCCGGACATTCCGGCGGATGTGACTGGCAGGACCGTCTGCAGTTCCTGGTTTTGCTCCAGTAGGGCATGAATCTGATCCTTGCCGTAGCGGTTGCATGTATTGTATACCTGAATACCCTGCCGGAGCAGCCGCTGGACGCCGCTGCTGCCCGGGTCATAGATCGCCCGGTTATGGATGATCTCCGGCGTCGGAATGACTTGACTCCGGTAGCCGTGCGGACCCTTTATATATGCCCTGCTGAAGCCGGTCTGCGTATCGATGCCGGACAGCTTCAGAAAGCAAGGGGTTAATCCGTATGCGGCGGCGGCCTCCTCGTAATTGGCCAGAGATTCCTGTCCGGTTTTTAACCGGGGAACGCCCCCGTGCACAGCGGCATTTAGCAGTATCCCAACGAGCTTTTGCCCCATGTTCGTTCCTCCCGTTATCTTGAAGTAGCTTCCCGGCTGATTTTTCGTCTCCTGTCATTGTATGTGTGTACGTGCCCGTCAGGGTTGGACGGATGCGCGGCGGCAGATGCCCTTTTTTGAAAGGCGAGAATGGAATTCCTTTATACGCTCATCTTTTTCTTAAGAAAGCTTAGCCGGAGGAATGGTGTCATCAGCCCATACTACTGCATATGATGCCTAGGAGAAACAACAGATGGAAGGAGGAGACTGCTTGTGAAGAGTTCCAAAAGAAATCAGCCTCGCAGTTCAAAAAAACGGCTCTATTATGTAGATGATCCCAATAAGACTGAACTTAGCATGTTGAAAAGCAGTCCCAAAATACTAGAAGGCAAAGAATCTGCTGCTGTAGAAGCGGTGGATACAGTGGACCGGACGCTGCAGGTCAGCGGGGTGGAAACCCTGGAAGCACCGGAGGCGGTCCGGCAGATGTTGCTTGAACCAGAGGCTATACAGGAACCGGTAGTGGAAGAGGATCAGGAGCAGCATGAGGATGTTGAATCTCTGGTGGAGCCGGCTGTCCTTGTACCCGTGGAAAAAGAGCGCCTGCAGCCCGTCTATACCGATGATCTGTCCGATGCGGCAGTCACCGGTGCCAAGATTGCTCCGCGCACGATTGACGGGTCCAAGCTGAAGTTCGGCATCATTGGTACACCATGGCTGCAGGACTATGCCGTGCAGAACATTAACATCGCGGACAAGGCGGTTACTTCCTCTAAGATTGCTCCGGAATCCATTGCCGGTGAGCATCTGGCGGAAGGCAGTATCAGCGGGGGGAAGCTGCTGGATCATTCCATTGGCGGAGAAAAGCTGAAGAATGGCAGCATCGGTCCGGAGAAGCTGGCGGACCGGATTATTGGCGGAGGGCAGATTGCCGACGGAGCCATCAGCAGCCGGCATCTCAGTGAGTTCATCATCACGGCGGAGCTGCTGGATGACGGTGCGGTTACCGGAGAGAAAATTCTCAGCAGCAGTATTGTCAGCCGCCACATCGGCAACGGCAGCATTGACCGCTCGAAATTGGCAGATGAAGCGATAACCGGTGACAAAATCGCCGATGGAGAGATCAGCGGCGTCAAGCTGGGCGACGCTGTGATTGAAGGCCGCCACGTAGGTGAAGGCGTCATTACATCGAAGCATCTGGCTCCTGGCGCAATTGGACGGGAGCAGCTAGCTACCCGGCTGATTGGGAAAGAGCAGCTTCAGGCGGGCATCATTGACGGCGGGCATCTCGCGGACGCAGCAGTTGGATCACGGCAGATCAAGGAGAAGGCTGTCCGCAGCCAGCACTTAAGCCCGGAGAGCGTAAATGCGGAGCATATCGCTGACGGGGAAATTGGAAGTAGGCATCTGGCGGACCGCAGTATTTCATTCGTGAAGCTGGCAGAGGGTGCAGTGGGTACAACACAGCTGATCGAGCAGGCGGTGACTTCCTCCAAGATCGCGGACCAGAGCATCCTGCCGCATAAGCTGGCTGATGAAGCGGTAACCACACGCCATATCGCTAAATCCGCAGTACGCGGACCGCAAATTGCCCTGCAGGCCATCACCTCGGCTCATCTGCAGCGCGAAGCCGTAGACAATTCCCACCTGGCTATGGAATCCGTCGGATCTGCGCAGCTCCAGCAGCATGCCGTTCTTGCTGGGCATTTGGCTCCCGGGGCCGTTACGGAAGAGCAGCTGGCGTATGACTCTGTTACGGGAGAACATCTTAGTCCCCAGAGTGTCAGCTCAACCAAGCTGGCGGACGGGAGTGTCATTTCCGCCAAGCTGGCCAGCGGTGCGGTTGGCGGAAATGCCCTCGCCAGAGAAGCGGTAAGCGGAGAACATATCGCCGTCTGTGCCGTTGAAGAGAAGCATCTGGCCGATGGCAGCATCAGCAGCCGCGTGCTGCAGGAGGAAGCGGTTCACGCTGAACATCTGGCTCCGGGAGCTGTAGAACGCAGGCATCTCGGGGAAAATAGTGTAACTTCATCCGCCCTGCAGTCCGGTTCGGTATCGGGAGATAAGCTGGCTTCGGGAGCAGTGAAGGAAGCACACCTCGCTGCGAGTATTGTACAGCCGCATCATTTGGCCGACCATGCGGTAACTTCATTGAAATTATCGCCGGAGAGTGTTTCGACAGACAAACTTGGCGATCTATCGGTTACCTCGATCAAGCTGGCTGACGGCAGTGTGAGTGCTTCAAAGCTGGCAGCTTTAGCCGTGCAGAGCGAACATTTAGCAGCAGGTGCCGTTGGACCGGATTCCATCAGCGATACATCGGTGCAGGGCAGACATCTCGCGCCGGGAAGTGTAGGCGGAGCGCATATCCGTCCGATGTCCGTCGGTAACGGACATATCATTCCCAGCTCTGTATCCTCTATCCAGATTCAGGATGGCAGCATCGGTGCGGCCAAGCTGGCGGAGGGTGCTGTAGCCTCCCGCCATCTCGCGGCCGGAAGTGTAGCTGGCAGCCACTTGGCTGAATCCTCGGTAGAAGGACAGCATATAGCCGGCGGCAGCATCAGCCTGACTCATCTGGCGGCAGAAGTCCGCAGCGGCGAGCTTCTGCCAGACGGCAGTATCAGCGGGGAGAAGCTGGCCCCGGGGGCTGTGGAATCCGTCCATCTGGCCCCGGACAGTGTGCAGACTATCCATTTGACGCCGGAAGCCGTAGAAGGGCAGCACATTCGTGCTGGTGAGATCACGCTGGCGCATCTGGCACAAGAAACGCGCAGTGCAGATCTTCTGCCGGATGGCAGCATCGTAGGCAGCAAGCTGGGAGCAGGTGCTGTCGGGGCCTTCCATTTGGCAGCAGGCAGTGTATACAGCGGGCATCTGGCTGTAGGTGCGGTAGACAGCCGTCATATCCGGCCCGGCAGCATCCAGCTGGCACATCTGTCCCAGGATACACTGACCTCAGATCTGCTGCCGGATGGCAGCATTAGCAGCGAGAAGCTGGCCGCAGGTGCGGTAAGCTCGCTGAATCTGCAGCAGGAGAGCATCTATGGCGAGCATCTGGTTGACGGTATACTGCAGGAACGGCATTTGCATTCCGGCCTGATCAAGCTTGAGCATCTGGCAGATGAAACCCGGAGTGCGGAGCTGCTGCCGGACGGCAGTATTGGCGGAAGCAAGCTGGCGGCAGGTGCGGTGGGCTCCTTCCATCTGGCTGCGGGCAGCATCTATGGCGGTCATCTGGCTCCAGATGCAGTGGACAGCCGCCATATCCGCACCGGCAGCATCCAGCTCGCACATCTGGCCTCCGAGACGCTGAGCGCCGAGCTGCTGCCGGATGGCAGCATTGACGAAAGTAAGCTGGCTGTAGGAGCTGTACATTCACAGCATCTGCAGCTGGAGAGCATCCACGGCGAGCATCTTGCGGGTGAATCGCTTGAGGAGCGGCATTTAAGTTCGGGTATCATTAAGCTGGAGCATCTGGCAGACGAAGTACGAAGTGCTGAGCTGTTGCCTGACGGCAGTATTGGAAGCAGCAAGCTGGCGGCAGAGGCAGTGGGGCCGCAGCATCTGAAGCCGCAGAGCGTCCACGGAGAGCATGTCGCGGATGGGTCGCTGGAAGGGAATCACTTGGCCTCCGGCAGCATCCTGCTGGAACATCTGGCGCAGGAAGTCCGCAGCTCTGAGCTGCTGCCGGACGGCAGTATCAGAGGAAGCAAGCTGGCGGCAGGCGCAGTGGGCTCTGTTCATCTGGCTTCCGGCAGCATCTATGGCGGTCACCTGGCACCGGAAGCAGTGGACAGCTGCCACCTGCGCGCGGGCAGCATCAAGCGTGAGCATCTGGCTGAAGATACGCTGAGCTCCGAGCTGCTGGCAGACGGCAGCATTACCGGCAGCAAGCTGACGGCAGGCGCAGTAGGTGCCCAGCATCTGCAGGCGCAGAGCATTCAGGGCGGACATCTGGCAGACGGTGCGCTGGAAGAACGTCATTTAAGCAGCGGGATTGTGACGAAGCTGGAGCATCTCGCAGCGGAAGCGCGCAATGCAGGTCAGCTGGCAGACGGCAGCATTACCGGCAGCAAGCTGGCGGCAGGCGCAGTAGGTGCCCAGCATCTGCAGGCGCAGAGCATTCAGGGCGGACATCTGGCAGACGGTGCGCTGGAAGAACGTCATTTAAGCAGCGGGATTGTGACGAAGCTGGAGCATCTCGCAGCGGAAGCGCGCAATGCAGGTCAGCTGGCAGACGGCAGCATCACTGGCAGCAAGCTGGCGGCAGGTGCAGTAGGTGCCCAGCATCTGCAGGAGCAGAGCATCCAGAGCGGACATCTGACAGACGGCAGCATCACCGGCAGCAAGCTGGCGGTAGGCGCAGTAGGTGCTCAGCATCTGCAGGAGCAGAGCATCCAGAGCGGACATCTGACAGACGGCAGCATCACCGGCAGCAAGCTGGCGGTAGGCGCTGTAGGTGCTCAGCATCTGCAGGAGCAGAGCATCCAGAGCGGACATCTGACAGACGGTGCACTGGAAGAGCGTCATTTGGGCAGCGGTATTGTGAAGAAGCTGGAGCATCTCGCAGCGGAGACTCGCAATGCAGGGCAGATAGCAGATGGCAGCATTACCGGCAGCAAGCTGGCGGCAGGCGCAGTAGGTGCTCAGCATCTGCAAGGGCAGAGCATCCAGGGCACGCATCTGGCAGACGGCAGCGTTACCGGTGAGAAGCTTGCACTTGGCAGCATCGGAACCAAACATCTGGCAGAAGGCACAGTAGGGAATGCTGAGCTTCAGGATGAAGCGGTGGATGCTTCCAAAATCACTTCATTTGCCATTCAATCCCGCCATCTGGAAGAAGACAGTGTGCAGAGCTATCATATTGCTCAAGGAGTGGTGACCGGAGACCATCTGGCGCCCGGATCAATTAATGCCGAGCATCTGTCATTCAGTCCGGTACAGAGTGCCGGGAACCGGGAGGTTCTGCAGCAGTTCGGGATGACGGCCTTCATGTTTAATGGAGACGCACAGAGCGTTGATGTTACTGTCTCTTTTGATGAAAGCTTCGGCCATACCGGCTATGTGCTGGTCGCCATGACCAACCAGCCGTATTTCCATGCTTCGCTGAAGAACAGATCGGGCGGGGACGCGACGATTGAAGTAGTGCGCCTGCGCGAAACACCTCACTTCTATGGAGTGCTGTCCTGGATCGCCCTCGGTTCGCCTCTGGTGAAGCCGGCTGCAGATCATCGTGTGTTTGATTAGAGCGGAAGATAAACAATGCGAGAGCGCAGCCCCCGGCTGCGCTCTTTGTGTTGATAAGGCCTGCGAAATCCGGGTTCAACCGGACTCCGGCAGCGGGAGGGCATTTGTCCAAATTTCTGCACGAAGGGAGACACTTGCCGTTACCCGGGACAGCGGATTACATAGACTGTGATGTAACCCTCAGCCCGGAGACCATGCCCTGCAAGGAAGGTGGATGAGCTTGAAGCACACACGTACATCTGCCCGCCGCACGGGGCGGCGGGCTTTGCAACCCAAGCGGCGGATTTCCCGGCCGGTGCGCCCTGCCGTGCCGTTCCCTGCGGCCAATCACCCCGCTCCCTATGTGTCGGTGATCATTCCGGCTATGAATGAAGCCGGAACGATTGGCAAGGTGATTGCCGGAGCCAGGGAAGTCCATCCCCGCTGTGAGGTTATTGTTGTGGTTAACGGTTCTGCCGATAATACGGCAGAGATTGCATTGTCCCTGGGGGCACATGTCATTCACTTCGAGCAGCCGCTCGGTCATGATGTGGGCCGCAGTGTTGGAGCAGAGGCGGCCAAGGGAGAGGTCCTGCTCTTCATTGACGGGGATTTTGTGCTTAACGCTTCACAGCTGCGTCCCTTTGTGGCCGCAGTCAGTCGTGGAACAGATGTGGCTCTGAATGATTACTCCGGTCCGGTCCGCCAGGAATTCCCGCATCCGGTGGTACTCTCCAAGCATGTGCTCAACATTATGCTTGGCCGTCCGGACCTGAAGGGCTGTTCGCTGACGGCGGTGCCTCATGCACTCAGCCGCAGAGCTCTTGCCTCTCTGGGGAGCGTGTTGTCACGGCCGCCTCTGGCACACGCGCTTGCGGTGCTTGAGGGCCTGCAGGTGAAGGCCGTGCATAAGGTGCCGGTCGGCAGGCTGAATGCCGTACGGCCCAAGCGGGCGGGAACGGATCCCTTGCGTGAGGTTATTCTCACAGATCATCTGGATGCGGCAGGTCTGGTCCTTCAGCGCAGAGGCGAACGAGCAGGCTTCATTGACGGCAACCGGCGAAGGGGGATGGTGAGATGACAGCAGCACTGGAGCCTTCACCCGGACATCGGCAGGAGCTTCACGTATCTTCCCGTGTAAAAGCATCGGGCAGCGGCAGGGCTTCTGCCCGGCGCACCCGGCTGGGCAGCTCCGCCTCCCGGAGTAAGGCGGCCAAATCAGCCGGTACTTCACCCCGCCGGAGCATCGCCGCCAAAGCCGCAGCTGTCCGGCGGCCGGCGGCCGGTAAAGCGGGTTCCCGCCGCACGGCCGCAGGGGCTTCTACCTCCCGCAATGCTGCCGGCAGCAGAGCAGGACAGCAGCTGCCGGCTCTGCACGGTTCATTGTCCGTGGTTATCTCGGCCAGGAATGAGGAGCAGACATTGTTGAAGCTGCTTGATCAGGTAACCCGGCTTAAGCCGCTGGAAATTATTGTCGTGCTTAACGGCTGCAGCGACCGCAGCTTCCAGCATACCCGGCTGTGCCCCCAGGCGACAATTGTGCATATTCCGGAATCTGCCGGACATGATGTGGGGCGGTCGCTTGGTGCCAAGCTCAGCCGGGGGGATATTCTGCTGTTCTTGGACGGGGATATGGTGATTCCCGCCCGGAAGATGTCTCTTTTTGCGGAGGCGGTGGATGGCGGTGTTGATGTAGCCTTGAATGATCTTGATCATCTGCTGCCGCCCTTTGCCCTCAGTGATGCGGTTACCCGCTGCAAAATGTATCTGAATGCCGTACTGGGCCGTAGTGATCTGGGCGTCAGCTCGATGACAGCTGTTCCCCATGGCTTGTCAAGGAAGGCGCTGGAGCTTATCGGCTATCGTGAGCTTATGGTGCCGCCGAAAGCGCATGCGCTCTCGATTATGCGGCAGCTGCGGGTGGAGAAGGCAGGCACGGTGAATGTGATCAAGCATAACCGGCTGCGCCAGAGCAACACAGGAGCCGGAAATGCGATGGAACAGCTGATCGCCGGTGATCATGCCGAGGCGCTGGCCCAGGTTCTTGGAGAGCAGCAGGCAAGCGGGCAGTTGTCCGAGGGCCATCTGCAGGAGCAACGCCGGCAGATGGCCGCGTGGAGGAATGCCCTATGACACTGACCAGCATTATTATTCCAACGTATAACAGGCTCGGCTTGCTGCGTTCCTGTGTTGAATCAATTAGGGCGTATACGGATTCACCCTATGAAATTATTGTAGTCGACAATGCTTCAAGTGACGGAACGGATGCTTACTGCCGCACGAATAAGCTGACTTTTGTTTCCCTTCCGGAGAACCGCGGCTTTCCGCTGGCCTGCAATCTGGGGTTGCAGCTGGCTGCGGGAGATGAGCTTTTGCTGCTGAACAATGATGTTATTGTGTCGCAGGGCTGGCTGGCGAATCTGAAGAGCGCCTTGTACTGCGCCCCGGATATCGGGATGGTCGGTCCGGTGACCAATTATGCCAGCGGACGGCAGCAGGTGGAGACGGGTTATACGGATATTGCAGGTTATCATGCTGAAGCCCGTCTGGCGAATGCTCCGGATGCGGCGAAACGGCTGGAGACCAGAAGGCTTGTAGGGCTGTGCTTATTATTTAAAAGAGAGCTCATGGATATCATCGGCCTGCTGGATGAACGCTTTTCACCGGGACATTACGAGGATGATGATTACTGTTACCGCGCCAGAATTAGGGGGTACCGGCTGCTGATCGCGGGAGATTGTCTGGTACATCATGAAGGCAGCGCCAGCTTCAAGGAAGTCTACTCGTCCTCACTTCAGGAGCTGGTAGAGCGTAACCGCAGATTATTTATGGAGAAATGGCATGTAGATCCCGCACAATTCATCTGAGGAGCCAGGCCAAAGGCTTAAGACATAGATAAAGAGGAGGAAAGTAAGTGAAAGGAGTCATACTGGCGGGCGGAACAGGAACAAGGCTTTACCCATTGACCCGGCTTATGAACAAACATTTGCTTCCGGTCGGCAAATATCCTATGGTGTGTTACGGCATTGACCGGCTGCGCCGGGGGGGGATAACCGATATTCTCCTGGTGATCAGCAAACAGTCTGCAGGACAGTACACCGACTTCTTGGGCAGCGGCGCGGAATTCGGAGTATCCCTGACTTACAAAATCCAGGAAGCTGCAGGAGGCATCGCGGAAGCGCTCGAGCTGGCAGAAGGATTTATTTTGCCGGGGGAACGGTTTGTTGTGCTGCTTGGTGACAATCTTTTTATGGATGATCTGAAGCCTTATGTGGAGAGTTATCTGCAGCAGCCGCAGGGGTCGGCGAAGGTGTTATTGAAACCGGTCGATGATGCGCGGAGATACGGGGTTCCGGTGTTTGACAGCGGAGATTCGTCCCTGATTGCTTATATCGAAGAGAAGCCCGAGCGTCCGAAGACTAAATTCTGTGTGACAGGCATTTATATGTACGACGAAGCGGTATTCGATATTATCCGCCGCGTATCCCCTTCCAACAGGGGGGAGCTGGAAATTACCGACGTGAACAATATTTATGCCGCAGAGCGCAAGCTTAGTTATGATGTGCTCAAGGGCTGGTGGAGTGACGCGGGAACGTTCCAGTCCTTGCGCGAAGCCGGAGAAAAGCTGAGAGATACGCTGCCCTGAGGGGCAGCTTTTTTAGTATAGATTAGAATTTATATGCTTTGGGGTCCCTGCAAAGTACCTGTATTCTCAGCGGAGCTAAAGCCGATGGCGGGCCGGGGGATTCTCCACCAGAGCAGGTCTTCGGTCTCCCGGTACAGCTCTGCATCCAGATGCTGCAGCACGCGGTGCGAGGCAGTGTTATCCTTCTCGGTATCCGCAATAACCCAGCGTGCATCCGAATGGTTGAAGATCCAGGCCGTGATGTGCCGCACTGCTTCCGTAGCGTAGCCTTGCCCCCAGTACCTCTCATCGATGACATAACCAAGGATGACCTCGCCTTGTTCATTCGGCCCGCCTTTGAGGATTAGGAAGCCGATAATCCGCTGCTCCTCCTGATGAATAATAGCCCAATTGGTCAGCCACGGATAGTTCTGCTCATCCTGCAGAACCTTGGTGTGCCGTACCCGCATGGCATAACGCATTTCTTCGTCGTCCAGCAGAGTTGGGGATGCGGTTACGTTCAAGCTCAGCGACTGCTCCGCCGCCGCGTAATTGTCCAAGGCCAGCGCCAGTTCAGCTGCAGTCAGGGGCCGCAGATTCAGACGGTTGTCTGTAAGTCTCATAGATTACCTCCAGTTCCACGCCGGATACATAGATCCGGACAACAATAATAAAGCTACAATATCAACCAAGCATAGTCTGCTGTTGAGCTGATTGTCAATATCCTCCAGCCGGTAACCTTTCCGTTAGCCGTGGCCTTATCCGCTCCAGTCCCCACGAGTTCCCCGCTATTGCCCCACGAGTTCTCCGCCACTGCCCCTCCAGTCCGTCTCGAAGGAAGCAGTTGGATTTTCTCCACTTAATAATCCCGTTTTGTCTTTTGTATCCACCCTAAGTGGAAAAAAGGCATTTAATTCTTCCCTAATGTACTTTTTTGCCCAGCCAATATAGAAATAGTTGCTCTTTTTCCACTTGTTGCTCTGATTCCCGGTCATTCGATTAATTTAGGTGACGTTTTTCCACTTAATAGCCGCAGCCTCTGGAGCCGCAGCTCTAAGCTGTCATGAAATACGCGGTCCTTCATAACTTGCGGAGTATCTCCGGCACCGTCACGGCTGATGCCGCATATGCTGTAGCAGGGCGTTTGAGCAAAGGAGACATGAAGGTGCAGAGTAAAATTACAAAAGTCCTGCAGCACATGGCCCATACGCACGAACAGATGGCTCGGATTCTCGACGCCGAACGCCACGTAGCCGTCCGTATGTCGCAAATAGTTCACGATCTGCCGGATGCGGACCCTGATTTCGGCGGATTCAGTGGGCTGGTAGAAAGCTCAGGTCAGGTTAACAAGAACATTATTGCTTACTTGAATGCACTTGCCGATCTTGAAGAAGCGATGGCAGAGGGAGTAGGCAGAGTGATCAAGGAACTAAACGGTCAGGAAGAAGAGTAAAGCGTAACCTGCGCAAGGAGGCGGAAGATGAGCAGAGAAAAGGCTTATCTGCAAATGCTGGAGTCGACCGCTGTAATCCAGTGGAACATCGCGATGATTCTCGAGGCCAAAGCGGTGGAAGCGGAAAAAGTGAAGCAGTGGACCCATCATCATATCCACGCTAGAGCATTCGACTCCCATGATGACCAGTTGAAGGAATCACTCTCCATCCACGAAGTGATCGTAGAGATGGTGGAGGGGCTGACGAAGCTGGAGAACGGGCTGTACAGTAATCTGAAAGCAGTACTGGGCAGCGGTGAAGATGAGGGCGGCGGTGACTTCGGCGGAGACGGCGGGGATGGCTTCAGCTTCGGAGACGATAGCAAATGAGCGGCGGGCTTCTCTCCGAACATGCCGTCAAGCTGGAGATGATCCGCTCGATCGCCCGCAGTCAAGCCGCGCTCGCAGCCATCCTCGAGAGCATTGCCGAAGTTACAGGGCAATCGGAGCTGACAGCCCGCAAGCTGAGCGACAATATCAGGATTCTGAGCGGGTACCAGAGTTCAATGTGCCGGATGATATCCGGTATTTCACTGCATGAGCCCAAACAGGGAGTTCCTGCTGCGCCATGGCTGAGCAAGGATTGCTCAGAGGGTACCGCTGCAAGAAGTAGATGAAGTACAGGAGGAGTAGACAGATGAAGAGAAAGAGACTTGGCAAGCTGCGCTCAGGCAGCAAGGGCCGCAGACGCACACTGCTGTTGTCACGGAAGACCAGGGTGCGCAGAGGCCTTGGACGCAAAACGCGCAGAGGACTGATCCGCAAGACTGGCAAGAGAGCGCCGCTGCTGCGTAAGAAAAGAAGACTCCGCCGCCGGCTTGTCCGCAGGGTGCATGTGGTTCAGCCGCCGGTACAGGTTGTTCCGGCAGTCGAAGCGCCGCCGGTAGCGCAGGTAGTCCCGCTCCCCCCGGATCTGGGCGTCCCTCCGGAGCTGCCGCCGGGAGACGCCTTTCAGCAGGGCTACACCGAAGCATACAACGTGGGGTTCGACGCAGGTTTCGCCAAGGGCTTCGAGGACGGGCATAAGCTGGAGCTGGGCTGAGAGAGCAGCGGCCGTGGCCTAGAAGTAGAAGGTGAACGGCTATAGAGGTTGGCAAGTTCTCCTGCCGCCTCTATAGCCTATGGACGAGACTGGAAATGGCGGCCTATCGGAATTTTCGCCCGGATATGGTAGACTTCTTAACAGAACTTTACCGGGTTCAAATGCCGGGTAGGAAAGCGGGGGCTATACATGACTCTGAATGAGATACGTAGAGCACAGAGCAGCGAAATCGGGGAGATTATGGATCTGATTTCTAAATGTGTACAAGTTATGCAGGCAGGCGGAAGCGATCAGTGGGATGAGAGCTACCCGAACCACGAAGTCCTTATGGGGGATATGGATGCAGGTACATTATTTGTCTGTATAGACAACGGGGCCATTGCCGGTATTCTTGTATTGGATGAGAATCAGGCTGAGCAATATGAAGCTGTGGAATGGACGCAGCAGACAGGCCAGCATCTGATGATGCACCGGCTTGCAGTGCATCCTGAGATTCAGGGCAAAGGGATTGCCCGCCAGCTGATTGCATTCGCCGAAGAGCTCGCCCGCAGCAGCGGGTACAGCAGCATCCGGCTGGACACTTATGCGAAGAACGAGAGGGCACTGAAGATTTATCCTTCACTTGGCTATGTGCAGAGAGGCGAGATTCATTTTCCCGGCCGGGTAGCGGCTTTTCCTGTATTTGAGAAGGTGCTGAAGGAGATTACTGGGTAGTTTATGTAATGTTATATTACATGTATAAGGATAATAATAGCTAATATTTCATTTTAATCTGTTCGAAATAGTTTTATGTTAATATTTATAACTTGTGTTGACAGAAAAGTTGTCTTTACTTTATGATGGGATTATTCAGAAGCAATTGAATAGTCCTTTTCGTATATCCTTAATAATTGGTTTAAGGGTCTCTACCGGGAACCGTAAATTTCTGGCTACGAAAATATGCTGAGGCATATTTTTGTGGCCTTTTTGTGTTAGTCATCAGCTGGACATCAACAGAACAAGGGGGAATGGGTTATGGCGAACATCCTGATCAAGCATGCGGAGATTATTACAATGAACAAGCAAGAGGAGATTATATACGGGGATATCCGCATCAAGGATAATCTGATTGTGGAGATCGGCAGCGGCCTGGAGGCGCAGGGGGAAGAGACGGTAATTGATGCCAAGAACCGCACGGTGATTCCAGGCTTTGTGCAGACCCATATTCATCTGTGCCAGACATTGTTCCGCGGCAAAGGCGATGATCTGGAGCTGATGGACTGGCTGCGCAAGCGGATCTGGCCGCTGGAGGCGGCGCATGATGAGGAGTCGCTGTATTATTCCGCTATGCTCGGCATTGGGGAGTTAATTACAAGCGGCACAACGACCATTGTGGATATGGAGACGGTGAATCATACAGACTTTGCCTTCCAGGCAATCGCAAAAAGCGGCATCCGCGCCTTGTCCGGCAAGGTGATGATGGATCAGAAGAATGCGGATGCACCGGCGGCGCTGCAGGAGGATACCGCAGCTTCTCTTCAGGAGAGCGTGGATCTGCTGGAGAAGTGGAATGGATATGGCAACGGGCGGATTCAATATGCGTTTTCCCCGCGTTTTGTCATTTCCTGCACCGAGCCGCTGCTGAAAGAGGTACGTAATCTCTCGGAATATTACGGGGTCAAGGTGCACACCCATGCTTCCGAGAATCTGGGGGAGATTGAGATTGTACAGGCGATGACCGGTATGCGTAACGTGGTGTATCTGGATCATCTGGGATTGGCTAATGAGCGCCTGATTCTGGCCCACTGCGTCTGGCTTGATGAGGAGGAGAAGCGGATTCTGCGGGACCGCGGAGTTCATGTCAGCCACTGCCCGGGCTCCAACCTGAAGCTGGCCTCCGGCATCGCCGACACTCCGGGAATGCTGCATGATCACATCCATCTTAGCCTTGGCGCGGATGGTGCCCCATGCAACAACAACCTGGATATGTTCAATGAAATGCGTCTGGCGGCGGTGATCCAGAAGCCGCAGCATGGGCCGACCACGATGGACGCCAGAAGTGTGTTCCGGATGGCAACGATCGGCGGCGCGAAGGCGGTGGGCATGGAGGATCAAATCGGCAGTATCGAGGTTGGCAAAAAAGCGGATCTGGCAATCCTCAACCTGTACAATTTCCATACCTTCCCTTCCTATGATGTAGATCCAATCTCGCGGATTGTCTATTCGGCCACCCGTGCGGATGTGGAAACGACGATTGTGGACGGACAAATCCTGATGCATAAGGGCTTGCTGAAGACCGTCGATAAGGAAACCGTGCTCCATGAAGCTAACCGTTCCATCAAAAGACTGCTGGTGAACACCCCGCTGGGGTAGCGGCTGGCATTTTAACGCAGCTACAAGTCTAGGCGAACGCTGGGCAAAGCTCTAGTTCAAGCTAAATACGATGCAGGGGACCCCGGTCCTCTGTTTTTTTTGAAGAGATAAGAATTTATATGCTTCGCGCAATAAATATTCCTTATCTTTCTCGCTGAAACGGAAGCCGTCCTTTAAAAGGACGGTGTAGCCGTTTCTACTTGGTAAAATACACGCTGTATCAGCGGAAATATTGTATTATAGGCAGGCTGGATGATAGGATGAATGAAATTTTTATTAGAAAAAGTGAACCCACCTTCCACTCTTGAGGTCAAATATAGTGAGGTGAACCCATTGGAACTGGATGGATTGGAGCAGGCAGAGGCTATCAGTGAAGAGCAGCTGCAGCAGATAATGAAGCTTTATGGGGAAGATGTGTGGAATTATATTTATTTTCTGACTAACAACAGTGATCAGGCGGACGAGCTCACGCAGGAGGTGTTCATCAAATGCTATTACCGGATCGGAACCTTCCGGGGAGCTTCCTCGCTCAAAACCTGGCTGTTCACGATTGCCCGCAATACGGTATTCTCCTACCGCAAATCGCGGTTTTTCCGCTCTGGGCTGTGGGGCGGGATGCAGCCGTTACCTGCTGCGCCTCAGGAGCGGCAGGATGCTGCGGGGCAGGCGGCTGTTGCCCGTTCGGCGGAGATGGAATATCTCGGTAACCGGCAGGTGGATGAGATCTGGAGCATGATAATGAAGCTGCCGGATAAGCTGCGTGAGGTGCTGGTGCTTGATCTTAAGGCAGAGCTGTCGGTCCGGGAAATCGCTGAGCTGATCCGGATATCCCCCGGCACCGTCAAATCGAGGCTGCACCGCGCGCGTCATAAAATCCAGGACAAACTAAGGAGGATGGAGTAATGGATAAGCGTGAACGGGAGCCGCAGTGGTATGAACTGGCCCGTAAAGGCCCGTTTCCGGAAATGAAATTTACGGAAGAAGCTGCCGATAGAGTGGCCCGGCAGATTGGAATGGACGGTTCCTCACTACACCAGGTGCTGTCATCCGGCCGGCAGCGCAGGGTGATCCGCCTGCGGATACTTTCCGCCGCCGTCATCCTCCTGTTGTTGTTCGGAGCCGGGGCGCTGGTTCTGGGAGGCGATGGGTTTGGGCGGTCTGGCGGCTTTAATCCGTTACAGGTAAGCAGCACCGGAATAATCGATCCGCCGGTTGCGGGCCAGGTTGATCTTACGGATGAAGGGCTCAGGGCGACCGCTGAACAGGTAATGCTTGAGCAGCTGGGAAAGAAGCTTCCCTTTGTGAACCTAGAGCAGCTCGAGGGGGAAGAAGAAACCCTGGCTGAATTTAAAGATGGCGATAGTTTTGCTAAAATCTGGTTTGAAACAGAGACTGGCAAGGTAGTGCGGACGTATATGGATACCTTTTTCACTCCTGAAGAAATCGATTCTAAATTCATTGATCAAGCGATGGATCAGCTGCGGAAAGCTGGTTACAAGGGGGAATTCACAGTTACCGCGCTTCACCATTCCGTCCACTACGGGACAAACGCTGATGAGCAGGGCATACAGACCGATGACGGTCTCATAGCAGAGGAAGGGCAGATTGATTACGAGAACGGCGTCTACCGCAGCTCGACGTTCAGAATGGGCGAGGATGAGGTGACTGCGGAAGTGAAGCAGGCGGGTCTTAAATCGATAAAGCTGCTTAGAGAGCAGGGAACAGAGCACTTATACTCAATCAGCCGCACCGTGGCCACGAAGTGGGATATACTCGTTCTAACCTATGGAGAAAGTGAACATGGGGCTACTACAGTACTTATGGACTATGCTACACAAGAAATAATTCAAGTACTCGATATTTCACTCTACGATGAGAAGTCATTCAGCTCCGCCGATCCAAATACGAATCTGATGGATATGCTGGATATGGATAAGGCCAAGCTTCAGCTTGCGGCTGCTGCCATCGCCGATGAAATGTTCGGCATCCGGCTGGAGGATTATACATTTGTCAAAGAGATGTCGGGCATAGGTACGATTGCCTTCAAAAGCCCGGACGGAGCAACTGTGATTACCGGCTCGTATAATCTGGACGGAGTCTTTTACATGATGCAGCAGACTGACGCTGTCGAATAATCTTTTAATATGAGCCCTGAATAGAATTCCTGATTTTCAAATGAATTAATAGTGCTTTAACCAGGACGCATGCCCCGCCAGGGCGGCGTCTTTTTACTTTAATAGAATCTCCAGTTTTGATAACTATTTCAAGTATTGCTATACTAGAGAAATCTGAACTTTTACAGAAAAGTGCAATAGAGTTTACACAGACTTTCAATAAAGAGAGTAAGAGGGGATCGTATTATTATGAACGACAAGAAACATGCGCCGGTGCAGGCTCATTTCTATATCGTTATCGGACTGGTCTGGCTGAAGCTGCTGCTGCTGAGAGGTTTGTTTTTTGACCGGATCGCCTGGGAATGGATTGCTGTGGATATTGCACCGGTGCTGCTGATTATGGGTGTGCTGGCAGTCATTACGCCCGGGCGGATGAAGAAGGCTGTCTACTGGAGCTTTAACGGCTTATTGTCGCTGCTGCTGTTCGGGGCCAGTGTGTACTTCAACCACTTCGGCTCGGTGCCGACCTATCTGGCGCTCTATGAGCTGAATCAGGTGTTCCAGGTGAAAGAAAGCGTAGAATCTACGATTGAGCTAATTGATTATCTGTTTTTTGCCGATCTGGTGATCATGATGAGCTACTTGCTGTTCCGCAGATGGAAGAATGGTTCGGTACAGCAGCAGCGTGGCAGTCAGCCTTCACGCAGAGCCCGGAGAGTCTATCTGGTCGCCCTGCTGGTGGCTATTATCGGCGGCGGTTCGTTGTCGGCCTATTCCATTGATTCTGCACGCGGAATTACGAATGAGCTGGTTCAGGCGGAAAGCGCCGGATTTCTGAACTATGAGGTGGTTGCGGCGATCAAGGCCCAGGAGGATAACGGCCTCACCGGCACAGGAGATATTAATGAAACGATAGCCAAGGTGGAGGCGCTGGAAGCTGTTTATCCATATAAGGATATCGCAGGGGGACTGCCGGATTATTTTGGATCGCAAAAGGGTAAAAATGTAATTGTAATCCAAATGGAAGCTTTTCAGAATTTCCCGCTGCATCAGTCACTGGATGGGCAGGAGCTGACACCGGTGCTGAACGGCTTGGCCGGAGAGGGCTTTTATTTCCCGCATGTCTTCCAGCAGGTCGGTCCGGGCAATACCTCGGATGCGGAATTCATGAGCAACACCTCAATCTATCCGATTGCAACACTTGCGATGTCAACGGGCTTCGGAGACCGGGAGCTGCCGGGCCTGCCGCGTCTGCTGCGGGATAAAGGGTATGAGTCGTACACTTTCCATGTGAACAAGGTTGGCTTCTGGAACCGCAATCAGCTGTATCCGGCGCTAGGCTTCAACGGCTATTATGACAAGGGATATTTCAAGAATGACCACCTTAACGCCTTCGGAGCTTCCGATGAGCAGCTGTATGCTACTGCCGTGGAGAAGCTGGCAGCGGTGCAGAAGAAGGGTACGCCTTTTTATGCCCAGCTTGTAACAGCCTCCAGCCATCATCCGTTCCAGATTCCGGACAGCTTCAAGAAGATTAAGGTTCCGGAGGATCTGCAGGGCACGATGCTGGGCGATTACCTGACTGCAGTGAATTATACGGATTATGCGGTTGGTACTTTAATTGACGGGCTGAAGCAGCAGGGCATGTGGGAGAATACTGTGCTGGTGCTGTACGGCGACCATTTCGGCCTGCAGCCGAAGGATGTCCCGGCGGAGCAGGTGGAGGAAGCGCTAGGAATCCCGTATGATGACCGGATCAGCCGCTTCAATATTCCGCTCATCATTCATGTGCCTGGCATGAAGGAGGGGCAGGCCGTGGAGCGGACCGGCGGACAGCTGGATGTGCTTCCTACTGTGGCCAACCTGCTGGGGGTATCGCTGAAGGATGAAGGCTTTACCGCTTTTGGGCATGATCTGCTGAACATTGACAGCAATGTGGTAGGGATGCGCTATTATTTGCCTACAGGCTCCTTTTTTAATGATGAGGTGATGTTCGTGCCCGGGAAAAGCTTCGCGGACGGAGAGGCCATCTCGCTGGATACGTATGAGCCGGTGGAGGATTTCAGTAAATATCAGACCGATTATGACTATATCCTGAAGCTGATGGGCTTGTCCGATGAATATGTGAAGCTGCTTCCGCAGCGCTAGGAGGAATTATGAAAAGACTATTAAAACCGGAATATCTCATAACCCTGGCCGGCTCCATATTGATCATCTACCTGCTGTTCATAAGGCCATTCATTGGAGTTGCGGACAACGGCGATTTCCTGCGGATGATGAATACGATCGGACTGAATTATTATGATGCTGCGGAGAGCTATGCCGACCGCTTTTTCAGCTTCAGTCATTCCAGGTTTTCCTATGAAAATCTGTTCACGGGCTTTTATCCTTCCTCGCAGATTCTAATTGTGCTGATTCCGAGACTGCTCGCCGGGCTGGTTCACGGGAGTTATTTTGATATCCGCCTGCTGGGCAGCGTATATGGGCTGCTGCTGCTTACCGCGACTTGGCTGATTGTGAAGCTGGTGGCCAAAGGCTCCAATATTACGGGTCTGCTGCTGGGTGCGGGCATTTTGTTTGTCTTTTATGATATCGGATATTTGGCCTATTTCAACTCCTTATTCGGCGAACCGGTATCCATGGTATTCATGCTGCTTACCTTTGCGCTGGGTCTGAGACTGACGGGGCAGGAACGGCCGACACCCAAAGAACTGACGCTCTTCTTCATCGCCGTGCTGTTCCTGATCTGCTCCAAAATTCAGAATGCACCCGTCGGCCTGGCGTTTGCGCTGATCTTCCTCCGTCTGCGGACACTGAATGGAACAGGCAGCTGGCGCAAGCTGGCGCTGCGGTTCGCGGTGGCAACGGCGCTCGTGTCCGTAATCATGTATGTGGCTGCGCCGAAGGAACTCAAGCATATCAACCTCTATCAGACGGTTTTCTTCGGAATTCTGAACGAGTCGCCGGATGTACGCGGGGATCTGCGCGATCTGGGGCTGCCGGAGCGGCTGGAAGTGCTGGCGGGTACAAATTATTTTCAGGGAGATACAGCGATCAAGCAGGATGATCCTTCGCTTACAACAGATTTCTATGACCGGGTATCCCATAAAGATGTACTTTTCTTCTATATGAAGCATCCTAACCGGTTGATAGATAACATGAAATATGCTGCCAGGAACAGCATGTCCATCCGTCCCTATTATCTCGGAAGCTATGAGAAGAGTGAGGGCAAGACGGCAGGGGCCGTAGCCTATGCATACAGCGGGTGGAGTGAATTCAAAAATAATCATGTTCCGAATTCGCTAGGTTTCCTGGTCTTGTTCTATCTCGTTTATTACGCGGGAGTGCTGTACCATTATTTCCGGGCACAAGAACCGGCGGGGCGGATCGCCGGAGAGCTGCTGCTGCTGCTGGGGCTGATTGGACTATTCTCGTTCCTGGTGCCAATCCTCGGCGACGGCCGGGCGGATATCGGCAAGCATCTGTTTTTGTTCAATG
Source organism: Paenibacillus sp. FSL R5-0912 (assembly GCF_000758605.1). Taxonomy (NCBI): domain Bacteria; kingdom Bacillati; phylum Bacillota; class Bacilli; order Caryophanales; family Paenibacillaceae; genus Paenibacillus; species Paenibacillus sp. FSL R5-0912. The sequence continues at coordinate 6,410,408 of NZ_CP009282.1, read as the reverse complement.
TTTGTTTCGATATGATGGCTGTGGCTATGTTTGGCTGGGTGGTGCACAAGCTGGTCATGTTTCTGAAACCTATTTGCGCTGAAAACCTCTAATTGACCCTTTTGAGAATATAGAATACAATGTGTTTGGAACTTTAGTAAAAGAGTGGAAAATGGCTTGGAACAGCCTCATCCTACAAGGGGGCCGCTATGCGTAATGATGATTACAAGGACAGAATTGAACAGGCAAGGCAGGAACTGAACAAACTAGCCCTGGAACACGGGATGCAGGATGTAAGGGTGCTTCGCCAATCGGTGAAGCTGGATGCGCTCCTAAATGAATACAGTGATTGCAATACAGAGAAGGACGACCAGCTTTATTAGAGAATCAAATTCAAAAGACACTTTAACGGCAGATGTGCCGCTAAAGTGTCTTTTTTGAGTGTATAGGAAAATAAGATATTCGTCTGTTGTGGATAAGCTTCTTTGGACATTGGAGCAGGTTTTCTATTATGTGTCCAAAGCATCCGAAGCATAATCATCACCCAACAGCTCACGTAGCATTCTCTGCCGGTCGGTCATGAAGGCCCGTGTCACCGCATAGTGGTCCGTGTCTTCCAGAGCCACAGGCGTGATATTCTCTCCCTCCAGCAGGAATATATCCGCACCCGGGTAGGACATCAGAATCGGGGAGTGAGTGGCGATGATGAACTGGGAGTTCTGTGCTGCCAGCTCATGCATCCGCACCAGCAGCGACATCTGCCGCAAGGGGGACAAGGCGGCCTCCGGCTCGTCCAGAATATAGATGCCCTGTCCGCCGAAGCGGTGGACGAAAGTGGAGAAGAAGGATTCTCCGTGGGACTGCTCATGCAGAGAATTACCTCCGTAGGAGTCTTTGATAAAACGTTCCGAGCCCGCCACGGGCTCCTCGTCCAGCTCATCGATGTAAGTAGCCACATTGTAGTAACTCTCCGCACGCAGGAAGAAGCCGTCCTTCGGCCGCTTGACCCCTTTGGCAATCCGCAGATATTCATAGAGACTCGAATGCGAGGCTCGGGTGTTAAATGAGAAGTTCAGCGTTCCGCCTTCCGGATTGAACCCCCAGGCGGCTGCGATTCCCTCCAGTACAGTCGATTTCCCTGTTCCGTTCTCCCCTACAAGGAATGTAACCTGCTTCTGAAAAGCAATCCGCTCCAAAGCCCGCACCACCGGCAGATTAAACGGATAGGTATCAAAGGAAGGCACCTGTTCACGAAGCAGGTCTACATGGCGGAGATAGAGCATCGGGTCATACATCGAACTCATTTCTAAATCCCTCCTCTTAGCCGGATAGATGGAAAGGTTGATCTTTTGATTCTATATGAATTTTGGGGTGCCCGCAAAGTACCCGACTGAAGGCTTCGGCGCTAACCCCTCACTTTGCAGGGAACTGGAGTGGATGAAATCTGCAAAGGTTCGGGCCATGCGGGCGAAAGACAGGGGGCATGTGCCAATTTCGCCGCGATACAGACAGATGTCCATGAGGCGGATGCTGACTCCGCATATAGTACACTGTCTTGAGAATATGACGGGGCAGGGTGAAGGCCGTGAAAGCAAAAAAGAGAAACGTGCGTCCGCGGGATTACCGAGACGGTTACACGCAAGGGTACCATCTCGGCTTGTGCGAAGCCGTGAAGCGTCTGAATACTCCTGTAGTAGGTGCATGCCGGCCGTTTAAGCTGATGTATGTTCCCCAAGGGTTTCAGGCGATAGACACGGGAGTAGCAGAAGCGCTGCGGCAGCTGGTCAGTGAGCTAATTATCTGTTCTCCGGAAACCATGCTGGAGGTGGCATCGCGTGAGTCGCCGGGAGCGGTGCTTGTGATGAACGGGCTGCATGTGTTTCCCGAGAATCATCTGGAACAAATCACGGAAATAAGAAAATTGGGTATTCCGGCAGCAATCTGGTTTGTGGATGACCCTTATTTTACCGAGGACACATCTGTCATTTGCCGGCACTATGATTACGTGTTTACCCACGAACTGGGCTGCGTGGAATTCTACCGTTCGCTGGGTGTGACTTCAGTGCATTACCTTCCGCTGTGTGTCAACCCGCAGATGTTCTACCCGCGCCGTACCGGACCGCAGTATCAATACGATGTTGTGTTTATCGGCAATGCCTTCCGCAACCGGACGGAGCTGTTCGATGAGCTGGCCCCGTTCCTCCGCGGCAAGAAGGTGATGATCGCCGGCGGCTTCTGGGAACGGCTGAACACCTTCGAAGAACTGTCTCCATTCATCAAAAGCGGCTTCATCCCTCCCGAGGAAACGGCCAACTATTACAGCGGTGCCAAGCTTGTCATTAATATTCACCGTCCGTGGGAAGGCGGGCAGGACAACCGGAATACCTTCCAGCTGCCGTCTCTCTCCATTAATCCCCGGACCTATGAGATCAGTGCCTGCGGAACGATGCAGCTGACTGATATCCGTGAGGATCTGGGCAGCCACTACCGTCCGGGTCATGATCTGGAGACCTTTGCCTCTGCCGACGAGCTGAAGCGCAAAATTGACTATTACCTGAAGCATGAGAAGGAGCGCCGCCAGTATGCGCTGCGGGGACTGCAGACGACACTGCGCCACCACACGTTTACCGCGCGTCTGCCTCATTTGCTGGGAGTTCTTGCTGCACAAGGGTGAAATCCATTATGGGATAGAAGGAGCGAATAAACATGAATAATCAATTTATAATGCCTGCGCCGCCTCTGCCGCGGACTCCTGCAGAAGAGCAGAAACTGAGTGGCCGCCTGACCGGCTTCAAGGTTGGATACGACGAAGGTTACCTGCGCGGACGCCTGGCGATTCTGGATGGCCGGCCGGAAGAACCGCTTCCGGTGCGCAATATCCATGTCATGTACGTGGCTTCAGGCAAAGGGTATCCGTATTCCCCACTTGATGATGCGGTACTCTTCGCACTGCAAAGACTGACCACCCAAGTGACGATTACCGATGTCCGTCAGAATCTGGTAGAGCTGGCTTCGGCTCAGCGTCCGGACCTGGTCCTGGTTCTGGACGGTCTGGATTTACCGCTGGAGCAGGTTGCTATTCTACGCAGCTCAGGAATCAAGACGGCGATATGGCTTACAGATGATCCGTACTACACGGACTTCACTATGAAAATCGTTGCACACTATGATTATGTATTCACCTTGGAGCGTAACTGCATAGAAATCTACCGCGGCCTTGGCTGCGCGGAAGTTCATTATCTGCCTTTTGCCGCCCACCGCGAGCATTACCGCCCGACTACCGGACGTTCGCCGGTCAGCCGCGATGTCAGCTTCATCGGGTCTGCTTACTGGAACCGGATCAATTTCTTCCGCGATATCATGCCGGAGCTGATGAGCTACAACACGGTAATTAACGGAATCTGGTGGGACCGTCTGCCGGAAGCGCCTATCTATGGTGACCGGATTGAGATCGGCAAATGGATGTCTCCGCAGGAAACGGCAGTCACCTACAGCGGTTCGAAGATTGTCATCAACCTGCACCGTTCCCACATTGATGAAGTAGCCAATAACAATACGCTGTATATTCCGGCTGCATCGCCGAATCCCCGTACCTTCGAAATCGCCGCCAGCGGCACGCTGCAGCTCAGCGACGCCCGGGATGACATGGGTTCCTTTTATAAGGTCGGGGAAGAGATTGACACCTTCTCAAGCCCGCAGGAAATGATGGACAAAATCCGTTTCTACCTGACGCATGAGGAGGAACGCCGGGATATGGCGCTGCGCGCTTTTGAACGGACCCTGAAGGACCACACCTACACCATACGCCTGAACCAGCTGCTGGCGGTCATTTACGGCTAAATCTCCCGCAGAATGCTTCAAAAATGTGCGCATCACAGGGGACAGGTGTCGTGCCGGCATCTGTGCCCCCTCAATATACTGGATGGAGTACCGGGTTATGATGTTAGCCTGCTTGCGGCGGATATCCTCCGGATGAAAGAAAGTAAGTAAGACGCAGTGATGATTCGTGAACGTTAGCGGATGCTTACGGAGCGAGTTTTACACGAAGAAATGCTCTGCGGTGAATGCTCGTAAAACTTAAGTTTATGCTTCCGAAGCGAGTTTTACTGCGATGAGAATGCCTGATGCTAAGCTTCGTAAAACTTTTAGGGAGGTGAATGGCTGCTCCACAGCCCCTCGCAGGGGAGCGCCGAGACACCATGGCCGACAAAGCTACAATCGTCCTCTTTTCCCATGTCTCCAATACACGCAGTATTACGGGTGCGGAGAAGCTGCTGTTATTCTTCAGCCGGGAGCTGTCTCCTTACTTTAATTGTATCCTCGTAGCCCCGCAGGACGGGAAGCTGACGCGCCTGGCCCGGAGCTACGGAATCGATGTCCAGCTGTTATCTATTCCGCTTGTCTATGGAATGTACACTCCATATGCCGGCCTTCCGGCAGACATCCGCAAGCTTCAGGAGAGCCGGGAGTATCAGGAGCTGAGTGACTGGCTTGCAGGTGTGCGCCCGTCGTTCATTATTTCCAGTACCTGTGTGCACGCGCTGCCGCCGATGGCCGCGAAATCGCTGGGTATTCCGGTGGTTTGGAAGATCTCCGAGACTATTACGGATAACGAGTTCACTCCGATCAGCGTGGAGCTGATCCATAACTACAGCGATGAGATTCTGGCTATCTCGCAGACGGCTGCGGCTTGCTTCCCCGAGGATATCCGTGAAGGCAAGGTAACCCAGCTTCCCCCTTCCTGGAATGAAACGGAAATGATGTTTGAGGCCTGGAGCAAGCTCCGGGGAGAACGGCGGAATGAACTGAAGATAGCACCGGAGGAACCGCTGATCGGTTATGTCTCTTCCTTCATTAATAAAGAAAAAGGTCTGGAGCATTTCGTCAAAATGGCTGTCCTTGTGCATGAGCAGCATCCGGCAGCCCGTTACATTGTAGTGGGCTCCCCTGGAGACAAAAGCTATTATGAGCGCTGTGTCCGCAAAGTGAAGCTGGAGGGGCTAACCTCCCGGTTCAGATTTGTCGGATATGAAGAATGTCTGCCCGCAGCCTACTGCGCCATGGATCTGCTGGTCGTTCCCAGCCTGATCCGTGAAGGCTTCGGCATGACGGCGCTCGAAGGCTATGCCTTCGGCAAGCCGGTGGTCGCTTATGATTCCGGCGGCTTGCGGGAGATTCTGAACGCTGCGGGCTGCGGTGAGCTGCTTGTGCCTGCGGCCAACATCGGTGCGCTGGCCGAGCGGGTGAACACGCTGCTGGCCGCTCCGGCCATGGCGGCGGCCATTGGCAGCCTGGCGCGGGAACGCATCGAGGCCGTCTACGGCCCGGCGGCTTACCGCGCCCGCCTGCACGGCTTAGCGGAGAGGTGGCATCTCCGCTACTGCCTCGCGCCGCCGCAAGTCAGCGGCGCCGAAGAAGCCCCGCCCGCAGCTCCGCCGGCGGGCGGGGAGGACGCCCCCGCGGCAGAGGCGCCGCGGGTACGCCCCTCGCGCCGCGCCGCACGGCTGCGGGGCGCGAGGCTCCGGCGCGGCAGGCTCCGCCGCGCCAAAGCCCGGGCGCGCGCGGCGGGAACGCGCCCGCGCCGTAAGAAGCGCGCGGCAGGCTCCGCGCGCCGGAAGTCCAGCGGCGGCGGCAAGCACCGCCGCGCGGGCCATGCGCGCCGCCGGGGAAGACGGCGGCGCAAGGCGGCCTGAGGTCCGCGGGGAGTCCGCGGACCGGCACTTTGCCGGCGCTGCGCCAGCCTCCGCCGGAATCGCGCCAATCAGGGGCACAAATGCCCCTGAATCCGCCCAACCCGCCGGAACCGCGCCAATCAGGGGCACAAATGCCCCTGAATCCGCCCAACCCGCCGGAACCGCGCCAACCAGGTGCACAAATGCCCCTGAATCCGCTCCACCCGCCGGAACGGCGCCAATCAGGGGCACAAATGCCCCTGAATCCGCCCAACCCGCCGGAACCGCGCCAATCAGGTGCACAAATGCCCCCGAATCCGCTCCACCCGCCGGAATCGCCCTAATCAGGGGCATAAATGCCCCTGAATCCGCTCCACCCGCCGGAATCGCCCTAATCAGGGGCATAAATGCCCCTGAATCCGCTCCACCCGCCGGAACCGCGCCAATCAGGGGCACAAATGCCCCTGAATCCGCCCAACCCGCCGGAACCGCGCCAATCAGGGACACAAATGCCCCTGAATCCGCTCCACCCGCCGGAACCGCGCCAATCAGGGGCACAAATGCCCCTGAATCCGCCCAACCCGCCGGAACCGCGCCAACCAGGTGCACAAATGCCCCTGAATCCGCCCAACCCGCCGGAACCGCGCCAATCAGGGGCACAAATGCCCCTGAATCCGCTCCACCCGCCGGAATCGCCCTAATCAGGGGCACAAATGCCCCTGAATCCGTTCCACCCGCCGGAATCGCCCCAATCAGGGGCATAAATGCCCCTGAATCCACCGCTCCTGGCGGCGAGCCGGCACCGCCGCTGCGCCGGACCGGCGCCAGCTCTGACAGAACCGCCTGCCCTTCCTTAAGGGCAGGCCATAATCAAAGGGGAGTGAACCCATGAAGATCATGACGATTTTGGGCACACGGCCCGAGATCATCCGCCTCAGCGTCATCATTCCGCTGCTCGATGAGCATGCGGAGCGGCATCTGCTGGTGCATACGGGACAGAATTTCACGGCCAGCCTCAGCGGGATTTTCTTCGCCGAGCTGGGACTCCGCGCACCGGACTATGTGCTGCAGGATAAGCAGGCCGGACTCGGGGGCCAGCTGGCCGCCATGTTCGGGAGCCTGGAGAGTATCCTGCTTCAGGAGAAGCCGGACCGGATTCTGCTGCTCGGCGATACCAACAGTGCACTGTGTGCAATCCTTGCCGAGCGGATGGGTATTCCTGTCGTACACATGGAAGCAGGCAACCGCTGCTACGATTTGAAAGTGCCGGAGGAGAAAAACCGCCGTGTCATAGATGCCGTCTCGACCATAAATATGCCTTATACCCAGCAGAGTAAAAGACATCTGCTCAGCGAAGGATTTCCCAGCCAGCGTATCGTGTTAACCGGCAATCCGATCCATGAGGTGATTACGCATTATGAGGAGCAAATCGGGTCCAGTGATATTTTATCCCGGCTGAACCTTGAAGCAGGCCGGTATTTGCTGGTGACTGCCCACCGGGCCGAGAATGTCGATGATCCTGAATCCCTGCTCCATATTATGTCGGGACTTAACCTTGTGGCTGAACATTATGGACTCCGCCTGATCTGCAGCATCCATCCCCGTACACGCTCCAAGCTTACGGAGCAGTTCCCGCTGACGATGAACCCGCTGGTGGAATTCCATGAGCCCTTCGGATTTTTTGATTTTGTCCATCTGGAGCGTTATGCGCTGTGCGCCATTACGGACAGCGGCACCGTTCAAGAGGAATGCTGCCTGATGGGGGTGCCGACAGTGACCATCCGCCGGACCACAGAACGTCCGGAGACGGTCGATTGCGGAAGTAATGTAGTGTCCGGCATAGATCACAACAGCATTCTGCGCTGCACCCGGCTGATGACGTCGCTTAAGCCTGCTTGGGAGGCGCCGGAAGGGTACCTGACCCCCGATGTCTCGGTTAAAGTAGTTAAATTTCTGCTTGGAGGGAACCTGCATGTTCAATAATAAACGGATTCTGGTCACAGGCGGTACCGGTTCCTGGGGGCATGAGCTTATCCGGCAACTGCTGCCGCAGCATCCCAAAGAAATCATTGTATTCTCCCGCAGCGAGTCTGCACAGGTAGCCATGAGCCGTGAATATGAGGATAAGCGCCTCAGCTTCGTCATCGGCGATATCCGTGACAAGGATGCCCTCGTGGCTGCATGCCGTGGAGTGGATTATGTGTTCCATCTGGCGGCGCTCAAGCATGTTCCTGTCTGTGAAGACCAGCCGTACGAGGCGCTGAAGACCAATGTGGTCGGCACGCAGAATGTAATCGAAGCAGCGATTGCCAATAATGTGGAAAAAGCGATCTACATCTCAACCGACAAAGCAGCGAATCCGTCGAACTTCTACGGCATGACCAAAGCGATCGGTGAGAAGCTGTTCGTATACGCCAACCTGATCGGTTCAGGCACCCGCTTTGTAACGGTGCGCGGCGGCAATGTTCTGGGTACGAACGGCAGTGTCGTTCACTTATTCATGAAGCAGATCAAGGACAAGGGACAAGTGCGGATCACAGATATGAATATGACCCGCTTCTTCTTCACCCTGCGCGATGCCATCACGCTGCTGTTCAAAGCCTCTGAGGTCAGCATCGGCGGCGAGATCTTCGTCATGACCATGCCAACCTGCCGGATTGTGGATTTGGCGGAGGTACTAATCGAAGCTTCGGGCAGAAGAGATGTCAGTATGATCGAGGCTGGAATCCGCCCGGGGGAAAAAATCCATGAGATCCTCATGAGTGATTTCGAGAGCTTAACTACCGTTGTCTACGATGAGCAGTATCTGGTTATTCTTCCTACTCTGGATATGCCGGAGCTGAAGGAGCACTACCGCAAATATCCGCATGTGTCCTTCAACAGCTTCAGCTCGGAGAACAATCTGATGGATCAGGCAGAGATCAAGGACATTCTGATCCGGGGAGGGTTCCTCAAGTGAAGCTGCTTATCCTCGGCGGAAACGGTATGGCGGGTCACATGCTGGCGGATTTTTTCCGCCGCCAGGGCAAGCATCACGTCTTCCATACAACCCGGGATAAGAACGATCTTGGCGGGCTGTATGTGGATGCCGATGATATTGCCGGCGTAGAGAAACTGGTCGAAATCGTCTCTCCCCATTGCATGATTAATGCAATGGGTGTACTGAATCAATTCGCCGAACGTGACGTAATCGGCGCTTACCATGTCAACGGATTCCTTCCCCACCGTCTGCGGCGGGCAGCGGACAGCGTCCATGCCCGGCTCATCCACATCAGTACCGACTGCGTGTTCGAAGGAACACGCGGCGGGTACACGGAAGAGGATGCCACTGACGGCACATCCGTTTATGCCATCACCAAAAGCCTTGGAGAAGTGCGTGACCCCGGCCACCTGACGATCCGCACCTCCATTATTGGTCCCGAAATCCGCTCCGGCGGCATCGGGCTCATGGAATGGTTCCTGGCCCAGAAGGGCCGGGTAACCGGCTATGAACGTGTGATGTGGAACGGAGTCACCACACTGGAGCTGGCCAAAGTGATCAGTTCCCTGCTGGACGCTGATCTGTCCGGGCTGATCCATCTGGCCCATCCCCGGCCGGTGAGCAAATATGAACTGCTGCAGATGATGCAGTCTGCATTTCATAAGGAGGATGTCGAGATCATCCCCGAACGGATACATGTTCAGGACCGGACGCTGGTCAACACCAGGAGCGACGTGAACTTCGAATTACCGTCTTATCCCGAGATGCTTGCGGAGCTCGCAGACTTTATGCACGGCTCAGAGATGCCGACATGAAGGGCCGGAGGCTGCTGATAACCGGAGCCGCCGGCTTTACCGGCAGGCACGCCGTGGCTTATTTTGCGGCTGAGGGAGCTGAAGTGACCGCTGTGGTACGCCGCAGCGCAGCGGAAGCTTCCGTCTTCCCGGCAGGCGTTCAGCAATATATCTGTGATCTCGGCGACCGTAAGGCTGTCGCCGGGATGATTGGAGAGGTCATGCCGGATCAGGTGCTGCACCTGGCAGGCAAGAACTCGGTTCCGGAGTCCTGGCAAGACCCGCTGCTCTATATGGAGACTAATGTAATGGCTACATTGTATTTGCTTGAGGCGCTGCGTTTCCAGCCGGCCAGCCGTATCCTGGTGGCCGGCTCCCGGCTTAAGTACAGACCGGATTCCGCGGCAGGTCCGCCACATCCCTACAGTCTCAGCAAGACGCTGGAGGAACTGGTGTCGCTGGCCTGGGGGACGCTGTTCAAACAGCCTGTTCTGATGGCGGAGCCCTCCAATCTGATTGGTCCCGGACCGTCCACCGGCTTCTGTTCCTTACTGGCACGGCATATTGTGCGCAGTGAAGAGGCGGCCGCTAAGGGGGAAGCCCGGCCTGCAGCATTCAGGCTGTCCTCGCGGCATGTCCTGCGCGACTTTCTGGATGTGCGTGATGCCGTTAGAGCTTATGGCTATATTCTGGATCAAGGAGAGACCGGGAAGATCTACCGGATCGACTCCGGGGCGCAGCGGGAGCTTGGGGAGATTGCCGGGAAGCTGCTGGCTCATGCGGCGGTTCCGGTGGAGATGGACTGGGGACCGCAGCATGCAGAGGAAGGTCAGGCTGCTGGTTCCCCAGCATCTGCCGTTCCAGTGCAGCCTTCCTCTGCATCTGCTGATAGAGAAGTACTGCAGGAAGAACCTGAGGACAATGCTGCCGTTCTCGGCTGGAAGCCGGGGATCGGTCTGGACCGGTCACTTGCGGACATTATCGGCTATACAAGGGCCGGCAAGGAAGGAAGAATATGATGAAGCCCAGAGTATCGGTAATCATTCCCTTTTATAATTGCCCTTATATTGAGCAGGCGCTGCAAAGCGCCTTGGCTCAATCCTGGCAGCCTTATGAGATTATCGTGGTTGATGACGGATCATTCATGCATGCAGAGCGCATTACCCCATATTTGCAGCATATTCACTACCTGGGCAAAGCCAATGGTGGTACTGCCTCCGCACTGAATCACGGTATTGCCCATTCTACAGGGGATTATGTGGTGTGGCTTAGCTCGGATGATATGTTCTATCGTGACAAGATCAACAACCAGGTTCTTTTCATGGAGCAGAACCGTTTGCTGATCACATACACCAATTTCAACTTCATCAACGGGGATTCGCAGCTGACCCAGCTGAATGCAGCAGCTGTGTTTCATAACCAGCTGGACTACTTGCGCTGTTTCCTGCAGGGCAATCCCATCAACGGCTGCACCGTGATGTTCAAGCGGGAAATATTCGGAGACATAGGCCTGTTCAATGAAGGTCTTCCGTATACCCATGACTACGATCTGTGGTACCGGGCTATCCTGAACGGTTACGCTCCGGTCATGCTTAATCAGTCATTAACGGCTTACCGCCGGCATGACGGTATGGGGACGATCAAACATTATGATGTCGTCATGGCTGAAGCCGCTGCGACCAATGCCCGCTATCATGCCCCGCTGAGTCGCTTGATTGCTTCCATGGGCGGTTAAGCAGGGGTAGAAGAAAGAAGCGGGTGCAACGAATTAAGCCCATGCTCCGGAAGTGAATTGAAACGGATACCGGCCTATTAAGGACGACGTAGCCGTTTCTCCACTTAGAAGCAAATTCACAGGAAGCCGGGCTCACAGAACTTTTAGGAGGGAAAGCATATGTACCGGGAAATAGAAGTGAAAGACTTTCTGCCGGTCCTGCTGGAGCAGCTGAAATTCTCCGAGAGTATCCTGGATATCGGCAGCGGTACCGGTACGCTGCTGGAACGATATGAGGCGGCTGTTGTGCTGGGGCTGGATATCCACAGACCTTATCTGCTGCACCGCAAATACAAGTCCCCGCATATCATTCCGGTACATGCCGATGCCAGCCATATTGATAAGCTGTTTCTGCCGGGAACATTCGCTGCGGTCACGCTGATTGATTCCCTGGAGCATTTCTCGATGAGAGAGGGCATGGAGCTGCTGCGGAAAGCGGAGATCATTGCTTCGAACCGGGTAGTCGTATTTACGCCGCGGGGGTTCTTCCCGCAGGAGGGAACGGATCATTTCAACCTGCACGGAGAGGTTTACCAGAAGCACTGGAGCGGCTGGGAGCCTGAGGATTTCCTGAAGCTGGGCTACGCTGTAACCGTTCTGAAAGGCTACCATCATGCGGAGAATCCTTCATTCCGTGAAGCGTTTGGCGAGAATCACGCACCGCTGGATGCTCTGCTGGCCTGCAAAACAGTATAAAACGAATCGGGAAGGAGATGAGCACATGATTCCAAAAACCAAGGTTTCGGTGGTGATTCCCTTCTACAATTGCCCTTATGTGGATCTGGCGGTGAAGAGTGTACTGGCTCAGAGCTACACGGACATTGAGCTGATCGTTGTCGATGACGGTTCTACACGCTATTTGGAGAAGCTTGAGGTTTACAAGGACAATATAATGTATATCCGCAAAACCAACGGCGGCACTGCCTCGGCGCTCAACATGGGAATCCAGGCGGCCAGCGGAGCTTATTTTGCCTGGTTAAGTGCTGACGACCTGTTCCACCCGGATAAAATCAAAAGGCAAATGGAAGCCATCCGCAGCTCTGGAACCTCCTTCAGCCATACGGCCTATTACTATATCAATGAGCTCGGAGAGCGGTTCGCAGGAGTCACGAGCAAGCCGTTTCGTAACAGGGGCGATCTCATTGAGACCATGATGTCGGGCTGTCCGGTAAACGGCAGCTCGGTTCTGCTCGACATGGAGATTTTCAATAAGGTAGGACGGTTTAACGAGAAATTCCTGTATACACAGGATTATGATCTGTGGCTGCGTATCCTGCCGCATTATGAATGGTCCTATATCGAGGAGCCGCTCCTGGATTACCGTGTGCACAAAGAAATGGGCTCTGTCATACACAGTGAAGCGCAGAACCGGGAGATTGCTCTGGTGCAGAGCAGACATCAGGGCATTCTGACGCAGCTGCTGAGAAAGGAGAGAGGGAAATGAGACTGACATTCCCGGTTCTGACGTTGTCCAGAGGCGGTGCACAACGGATGCTGGCCGAGCTGGCCAACCGTCTGGCGGAAATCGGCCATGAGGTGGTTGTGCTTATACCCAGTCACGGCATTGTGGAATATGAAATGAAATGTCCCATTATTACAGCACCGGCAACGATGCTGACTGAAGATGATTTTCCATACGGGGATGTGATCATCTCCAACTACTATACAACGGTGCCGGTTGCAGAGCGGGCCAGTGAACAGGGCAAGGGGCTGCATATCCGGCTGGCCTTATGCTATGAGCCGACTTTTTTACCCAATAACAATCTGTCGTTCGCCTCTTATAATATCACCCGCAACCTGCTTGTACTCTCGCGCTGGCAGCAGGAGATCATCCGGATTAATCATGGCATTAAGGGCAGAATTGTTCCAATCGGTCTAAGCCCTGTTTTCACAAATACCCATTTACGCGGCAGCGGCGGGAACAAGATTGTCGTCTCGGCCATTATGCGCCGTCCCGAGGGCGGGTTCTCCAGTCACCGGGAACAGGATTATCTGCTTCAGCAGCTGGACATAGTGAGACAGCGACATCCTGAAGTGGAGATATATATTATTACGCCCCCGTCGGAATATGCTTCCTCAGAGACGCTGCAGGCGCTGCTCGGGGATGGACGGTTTCAAATACGTACTCCGGGCAATGATTCTGAGCTGTCGTATCATTACAATGAGAGCGACATATTTGTCAGCTCCAGCACCCACGACACCGGCTCATTGCCGGGGCTGGAAGCTATGCGCTGCGGTGCCGCGCTGGTCACCGTATATTCCGGGGGCAATCTCGAATACTGTGTACACGGGCATAACTGCCTGATGTCGTACCGTTACGAGAACCGGTTGGCCGAGGATGTCTCTTCACTTGTTAACAATAAAAAGCTCCGTCAGCGTCTGTCCGCGAGAGGGGAGCTCGACTCGGGGCGCTTCACCTGGGAGAGAAGCATGCAGATCTTTCAGACAGAGCTGTTTGAGATTGTATCTAAACAGGGCGGATAACCCAAAAGAACCTTCAAAACCCGGAAGCGGTACGGGGTTGAGGGTTCTTTTTCACGTTACCTTCAGAAGATGGAGAAGGAATTCAACATTTCACGGAAGGATCGGGCATACTGTTCGAATCCAAAACGGGATACCATATGCTCCCGGCCCTGCCTGCGGATGGCTTCACGCAGCGGTAGGTTGTTCATCAGCTCCAGCCCTTCGTTTACAGCCGCTTCCACATTGCCGATCGGATAGAATTTGCCTGTAATGTTATGGGTAATGAACGATCTGACCCCGTCAGAATCTGTGCTGAGTACAGGGCAGGTGCAGCAGATGGCCTCGGCTACAGCATATCCAAAGCCTTCTGTGATGGAGCTCGACAGCAGGAAGCCTCCTGAACCGGCGATAGATGAGTAATAGACCGGCATAATATGATTGGGAATGTTTGTGAACACACTAAGGCGCCCTTTCAGACCCAGGGATTGCAGCTCTCTGTTAAATTGCTCCTTCTGGTCATCTGCAGCGAGATCGGGATCGTGGAACATCCAGAGATGAAGATCAGGCTTGTGGAGCCGGATCTGATGGGCGACCTTCAGATATTCACTCCAGTTTTTATTGGTTTCCAGCCGCCCTACCCAGGCGATGACCGGATCCCGGGGCGGTTCACCGGGGATATGCTGGAAGGACTGCACATCCACAATGTTGGGAATGACATACCGGTGCAGCCAGGGACAGATCTCGATAAACAGCTCCAGTAAATGATCTGTGGGGGGAATCAGTACGGCATTGCAGTAGGAGCGGAGAAAAGGTACAGCATCAATAATCAGATTCCTCGCATCACTGCGCTTGCCAAGTCCCTGAGATTCATATATCAGAATACGGTCATACCCCAGCCGGCGCAGACGTTCCAGCAGTAAATAGTCTGAGGTTACAATAATGGCATCATAATTATGCGTATCCAGCACCGCTTTGATTCCTGCATCCTCTGATGTGATAAACACCGGGAAGTTCCCCTGGTTGTGGCTTCCGGATCCCGGCATGAGGTAGAGCACATGGCATTCGATGCCGCTTTTCTGAAGATTCTCACACCGCAGCTTGTTCAGTGTCTCTACCCCGCCGCTTGGTACATAAAACGTGAATAAAACCTTCAAGATTACCCCTCCTGACATTAACCCTGCGGAGAAACACAGTCTGCTGTTTATAAGATACGCCAAGTTTCACTTACACGTGACGGTTAAAGAGCGATGTGCCAAATCCTTTCAGGATAGCTTGGCAGGGCAGAGGCCATGCTAAAGCTTGTTACGCTGCACTTAACTTTCTATGACGGGGGATGAACGGATGTTACGATCGAAATTCGGTTTAACGGTTTCTGCTGCGCTGCTGCTGGGCGCGGTGAGTATTACAGGATGCGGTGCGAATAACTCTGCAACAGGCAATACGGTGGAAACGAAAAATGTACGGGGGACGGACGGACGTATTCACGTCAACGCTGCTCAGAACGGAATGCGTGCGAATTCCTTCGACAGTATGGAGATGAGCGAGGAACTGGCGAACCGTGTGGCGGCCATGCCGGAAGTCCGTTCAGCTAATGTAATGCTGGTAGGCAAAAGCGCCTATGTAGCCGTAATGCTGGAAGATGCGTCCGGAGGAGTCCATGCCAAGAATACCCGGGGAATCCAGTCGTACAGCTATGGCAGTACCGGCGGCAGCGGCACATCCGGGATGCTGAGCGGTACGGGCAGACCGGCAGGCGGACTGGAAACAGGGATAGGCGCCGGAATGGGTGGAATGGATAACAGTATGCGTACCGGTAGAGGAACTGCAGCCGGTAATCCGGGCATGACAGGAACAGGCGGTTCTATTGCCGGAATTCCGGGAAGCATGACAGGTACGGGTACTGTAGGTGGTACGGGCATTGCAGATCCGGAGAATTATCTGGGGAACGGCAACAACGGTATCATGTCCCGCAGCAATATGGTCGATGGACGCCAAATGAAACGCGACATCGATGAAAGCCTGGGCAATACCATTGGAATCCGCAATGTGGCGCCGGGTAACGGAACCGCGATTACGGATAAAGACACGCTTACCCAGGACATGAAGGATAAAATCGCCGCAGAAGTTAAAAAGGGGAAGACAGACCTTAACAATGTGTATGTCTCGGCCAACCCCGATTTCGTTGAGCGGGCAGATTATTACGCGCAGGAATTCCGTGCAGGGCATCCGCTTAAAGGCTTTGCGCAGGAATTCCGCACGATGGTCGAACGGATTTTCCCTACACGCAGCGGGTATTAAGCATTAAACATTAAGGGTGAAGCGTTAAGCATTAAGTAAACTGCCCTGTCTCAATTAGGCTAGTATTCCAGAGGAATATGATGCTTATTCAGCATGAGGGCATAGCATAGCACAGAAAACAAACAGCCAAGCAGCCACCGCTTCCGAATCCGGGACCGATGTTCTGCTTGGCTTGCTTATACATATATAGAATGGATCAGGGCAACAGCAGAAACAGCTCGCAGCTTACCCGATTTCAGCCTCAGCCTCCAGCTTGCGTCCGCCAATCCACACTCCGCGCAGATTCAGCTCATCATCCAGCAGCAGGATATCGCCGCGTTTGCCTGCCTCCAGCGAGCCGATAGACCGCTGCATGCCGAGCGACACCGCAGGGGTAAGGCTTGCTGCCTGTGAGGCCTCCTGCAGGCTTAGGCCGATCTCCTGAACCAGATAGCGGAAGCCGCGGATCATGGTCAGTGTACTGCCGGCGAGAGCCTCAGGATGCTCCTTCAGCGTGGCAATCCCGCCGCTGACAATAACGGGCAAATCGCCGATGGCGTATTCCCCGTCGCTGAGTCCGGTCGCCGACATGGCGTCTGTGATCAGCAGCAGGTTATGTTCGTGCTTAAGCCGGGCGATAATACTGATCGTTGCCGGATGAACATGTATGCCGTCGGCAATAACCTCCGCGCGGATGCGCGGATCGAACAGGACGGCACCTGCAGTTCCCGGCTTCCTGTGATGCAGCGGCGTCATGGCGTTGAACATGTGCACAGCCTGGTTTAGGCCGGCATCTGCAGCGGCGATAACCTCTTCGAACGAGGCATCCGTATGGCCGAGCGCTGCCGTAATTCCATGCTTCCGCAGCCACTGGATAGCTTCCAGAGCGCCCTCACGTTCCGGGGCCAGTGTAACTTGGCGAATCATCCCCGGATACCGGGCTTCCCATTCCTCCAGCCATAATGTATTGGCCGGAACAATATGCCCGGGATTCTGAGCCCCGGGCCATTTCGGGCTGATGAACGGACCTTCCAGATGTACGCCTGCCAGCTGGGCATAAGGCATGCCGCCTTCAGCGGAACGATAAGCATTCACTTCAGACAGCACGCGGTCAATGTCATCCTTGGCGGCAGTCATAGTTGTAGCCAGCATAGATGTTGTGCCTTGCGAAGCATGGAAGCGTGTAATGGTATCCAGTGAATCCGCATCGCTGTACATGAAGTCATGACCGGCTCCCCCATGCACATGTACATCAACAAATCCGGGAATTAGCAGTCCTTCAGGCTCAGGTGAAGTCCCCTTCTGCCAGTTAGCATAGGCTGCCGGAAGCCAGGCGGCCTCCCCGGCATATTGGATCAAGCCTTCGGAGACGGCGATTACGCCCTTTTGGATGACTCCTTCAGGAGTAAGTACTTTGCCGTACAGCAGTTCAGCGGATGAAACGTTTATTTCAGCCATTTTGCTGCTCCCTTATCAAGCAGGACCACTACATTCGGATGACTCTGCAGCAGCGAGGCGGGGCATTGGGTAGTGATTGGACCCTCCAGCGCATTTTTTACCGCTTCCGCCTTCTCTTCTCCGCGCACCAGCAGTACAATCTGCTTGGCCTTGAGAATACCGCCGATCCCCATCGTTACGGCCTGCCGGGGCACATCCTCCAGCTTATCGAAGAAACGGGCATTCGCTTCCAGTGTTTCCTCCAGCAGGTCAACGACATGCGTGCCGCTGCTTAGGCTGGCATCCGGCTCATTGAAGCCGATATGGCCGTTGCTGCCGATGCCGAGAATCTGCAGGTCCACAGGACCGTTATCTTCCAGCATCCGGTCATAAGCCAGACATTCGGCATCCAGATCCGGCGAATTTCCGTTAGGGACATGGGTGCGGGCCAGGTCAATATCGATATGATTGAACAGATGCTCGTTCATGAAGCTTCTGTAGCTCTGCGGATGATCTACGGGCAGACCGACGTATTCATCAAGGTTATAGGAGGAGGCTTTGGCGAAGCTCACAATGCCCTTGCGGTGCATCTCCACCAGCTTCGCGTATACGCCCACCGGAGAGCTTCCGGTAGCCAGACCCAGCACGGCCTTGGGATTGCTCTGCAGCAGGCTGGCAATCAGGTTCGCCCCGGTTACTGCTAAATCTTCTTCGTTCTGGAATTTCAAAATATTCATTAAGATTGTCCTCCCCGTTTATGACGGTAGTGTTGTACATTCAGATACGACTGCTCCAGCTTGGGAATGAAATCCCCGAACCGGGTGCTGACCATGCCGGTGAACAGAATATCGATGATATGCAGCTGGGCAATTCTTGATGCCATGTCGCCGCGCCGCATTCCCTGCTCCAGCGAGGAAGAGAACAGTGGGATATCGGCAAGTGTTGCCAGTGTGCTGCTTCCGTATGAGGTTAATGAGACAGTCGCCGCGCCGCTTGCCGCAGCACAGGTTAACGCATCGATCGTCTCCGGGGTTTCACCCGAATAAGAAACCGCAAACGCGACATCACCGGCCGCGAGCGAGGAAGCGGAAGTAATCTGCATATGCGAATCGGCAAAAGCCGTGCAGTTCACGCCGATGCGGATCAGCTTCTGATAGAAATCCTGGGCGACAATGGATGAGGTCGCCATTCCGTACAGATCCACCCGCCGTGCCCGGCAGAGCAGATCGATCACGCTCTGCAGCCGTCCGAGATCAAGTAGTGAGGTGGTATCCCGGATGGAGGCCAGATGATTGGCCTGCATCGCCTCCACAATGAACGGCAGCGGGTTGCCGGCCACGATATCCTGGTAAGAGGAGCCGCCATCCTGCGGCGAAGCGTCGCTATGGGCGAGCTCAGCCGCCAGCTTGACTTTGAAATCAGGGAACCCTTTGAAATGCAGCACCTTGCAGAACCGCGTAATGGTTGCCGGGCTGATGCCGCACTCTTCGGCCAGATCCGTAATCCCCATATGAACAATTTCCCCAGGAGAAGCCAGTATGCGCTCTGCCAGCTTGCGTTCCATTTGCGACAGCTTGGGCTTGTCATGCTCCAGGGCATGCAGAATTGGAGACAAGTACTCACCTTCTTTTCTTTCTTTTCTTTCCTTTGTAATCCTGTAGTTTGTTTGTACTTATGTTGCGCTAAAGCTGACGCTGATTTCTGTGTGTTGCGGAATAGATGAGCAGTGAAGCTGAAATGATATCTGAAATTATTTTAACAAATATACAAATAATAAAGAAAATTATTTTCATAATCAGAATAAAACAAATCGCTCAAGGATGCAATAGTGAGTTTGCCCTAAGTGCGCGGGAGCCATGCCGGGCTGGAGATATGTCCGCCGGAGGGGAGCCAGTTGGAAATGTATATGGCGTAGACGCGTATGCCGGGACGCACCTAGTCGTAGACCTGCCTGCCGGAGGTCGTCTGATGTAAGCGTGTCTGCTGGAGATATGTCCGCCGGAGATGCGCTTGTCTGGGAACGGCTCTCCGAAGAGGGCGTTTGCTGGAAATGTGCCGATAATGCATCTGCTGGAGACACGACCGCCCGCCGGGAAATTAGTTGGATTTTCGTTATCTAAACCAGTTATATTCTGCTTTTTTTTGAATTTAAGTGGATTTATGTTACTTAATTCTACTCATATCTTCGTTGTTTCCTATTTGAGTGAAATTAAGTGTTGTTATTCCAACTATGATACTGCAAACAGGGTTGCTTCCATTATTAGATGACGTTTTTCCACTTAATTCTCCTTTGCAGGCAGGGTACAACAGGGAGGGAGGGCTGAATGTACGTTAGAGTAAACAATTGCGGAGGAAGGATAGGCAGAAAGTAAGCAGAGCGTGGCAGAGGGCAGGGGCAGGGGCAGAGAAAAGAGGGTAGGGCAGAGAAAAGAGGGCAGGGCAGAGAGAAAGAGGGTAGAAGCAGAGGACAGAGAGCCGGTTAGAGATTAGAGGGGGAATGTAATGTGCCGGACTGGAAAATTAGGAACGGCAAGCCCCGGTGCTTCTGTGCTTGGTTCGCGGGATAATCTGATAGGGCAAACCGGAGAATCAAAAGCCGCAAACTGCGTGTTTGTGTTTGAGGTCACTCAAGCAGTTTGCGGCTTTTTAATTCGTTTGTTTATTTGGTTAGCCGGTTTGGTGTGCGCATTCTGCGGGAAGCTTGTCTGCTGCGAAGCAGCTCCCAGAGGATGAAAGCGAGAATGAGCATTTGCGGCACAAAGGTCTCCCAGGTCGGGTACAGGCCGAGCCAGCCGATGGAAGGCAGGCTGCTCTCTGCATGTGCGGGTATTTTGCCGGCTACCTGGAGCGCATGGATACTCTCACCCAGGAAGCGGAACACGAGATAATAGATCAGCGCTGTGGCGGTACGGAAGAAGGCGGCTATCGGCAGTTTGGCGCTCAGGGCAATGATGGCATAGCCCAGAACGATCAGTACCGCAAGTGCGCCGCCAATCCCGAGCAGCAGCTGGGATGTGGCAATGGCCGGGGCCATGCCTGCGTAGAAAATCGTTGTTTCCGCTCCTTCGCGCAGGATGGCCAGCGCAGCGATGAAGAACAGGTACCATAGATTGCCTTTGGCGAGCGCACCCTGCATCTGGCGGTCCACATACTTATTCCAGGCAGCCGTATTGGATTTACCGTGCAGCCAGCGGCCGACGGTGAGCATCATGACCACGG
Source organism: Paenibacillus sp. FSL R5-0912 (assembly GCF_000758605.1). Lineage (NCBI taxonomy): Bacteria > Bacillati > Bacillota > Bacilli > Caryophanales > Paenibacillaceae > Paenibacillus > Paenibacillus sp. FSL R5-0912. Next base: position 6,389,813 of record NZ_CP009282.1, on the reverse strand, counting down.
CAACCAGCCCGGCAATGCCTTCGATCAGCTCACGTGCTCCCCCGGAGGCTGCCTGCGAGATGGTATAGGTCAACAACACGGCGATGCCGATGCTTCCGGCCAGCCCCACAGCAGCCCCGGACCAGACCCAGCGCCGGGCTGCGGGCTCTGCTTCCCTGCGCATATAAGCAAGGAGTGCGGCGAGCACAAGAATCGCTTCGAGCCCCTCACGCAGCAGAATGAGTGCCGCATCCCACGCGGTATACGTCTGTTCTCCGGCCAGCGGAGTCAGCTCGGCGAGCATATTGTCCATGATCTCCAGCGCACCGGCAAGCTTCGGAGGATCGGAGAGCAGATAGCCGGTGACGGCGGTGCTCTCATTCTCTATATTGGCATAGACCTTGGGTGAGGCGAGTTGTACGGCACCTTCTGCTGAAGGCCAAGCCGTGATGAACTGCTCCATTACCGCGGCTGCTGCCGGACTGTCTCCGGCTTTGGCTGAGGCTGAAGCTTGGTTCAGGTAGCTGATCAGCCCTTCAATGGAGGCGGGCTCCGCTGCCGCACCACCGGTATCGACCGCCTTGCCCTCGCTGTAGCCGGACAGCAGCGCAACCAGCGCCTCAGATTCCGCAAGCGCGGCTTCTTCGCGGAGCGGCTCAGCCTGCAGCGCAATGCGCAGTAGGCTCATCTTCGTCTCCAGCAGACCGTAGACGGCGGGATTGTCCCCGCGGATGCCGCGCTCCGCCGGCGTCCAGCCGTTCACGACGGCGCGGTAGGCTTCCGCCGCCGCCGTCCAGTCGGCGCTGCGCGCCGCATCCCGCGTGCGCTCCGCCGCGGGCAGCAGCTTCGCCGCCGCTGCGCGGCCGGCGGCGCCCGTGTCACCGCCGCCCCCGCCTGGGGCGGCGGTGACGTACGCGTCCACGCCTGGGGCGGCGGTGACGTACGCGTCCACGCTTCTGGCGAGCGTGGACAAGGCGGCCTTGGCGGGCGCTCCGCCGCCGGCCGCAAGGGCCTGCGCCGCGGCTGCCAGCGCGGCGTCGACTTCAGCTGCCGGACCGGCGAGTGCCGGGTCCGGCGTGCCTTCGTTCGCGCTGCGCCACAGCGCCGCGAACGATTCCACATCGGCCGCCGCCGCGTCCCAGCGGCTCTGGCCGGCTTCCACCAGCGCGCTGCCTACAGGCGGCAGCAGCTCATCGAGCGGCGCGCCTGACGCAGAAGCCGGCGCGCCGGTCAGCAGCAGAAGCAGGCAGATCAGCAGCAGCGCTGCCTGGATCTGCCGCCATGGACTGATTTTAACCGTTATGATCATCGGGATCATTCCCTTCGCGAATAAGCATGCTATTATCTTTCCTCTATAGAAGGCGGACTTAAGAGTTGAACCTGAAGCGTGGTTGTTACTGCAGTGAACAGTGGGACTTCGGGGCGGCAGCAGCTGTTGTACCTGATTCTCCGCTAACAATCCTGCACCAAATACAACATTTCTTTTCAAATATTGCCCCTAAGCTAAAATTGTTGTATGAAATGCAGCATTCCACCGGTTCCAGGCTGGTAAACGAAGCGATTGTTGTATTTCATGCAACAATCCGTCCAAATTGGCAGGAAACTCGGTATTCGAGTTGTACCCAGTGCAACATTTTGCCTGATTCCGTTTGCCGCCGTGCCAGCTGCCAGCCGCCCCTCCATGTACTCAATCCCGCCGCTGCTCCGTTTCTTTCCGCAATTTCCCCGTCACACATCCTGTTCTCAAATCTCCAGTCTGCCCTGCATTATTTGTCCCTGAACATCCGTCCCTGAACGTCCGTCCCTCATCGTTCATCCCGCTGTTTCTGGTCACACTGCGCAACCTTACGCACCCGGATATATCCAGCACCAAAATTCAGCGTTTATCCCACATACTGAATCCGGGCAGTGCTTCCAATGTACCTCACCCCAGCAGCGACTCCCCGATATACCCGCCTTCCCTTACACCGGGGAAGCAGGCGAATACGGCACTGCCGGTATGGACCATATATTCATTCAGCCGGTCATTCTTCGAGAGGCGCTGCTGAATGCTCACGAACTGCTTCACCAGATCCTTCTGGAAGCTGATGAATACCAGTCCTGCATCCAGCTGTCCGGTCTTGAGATCCATGCCGCTGGAATAGGAGTAGGAGCGGCGCAGCATTTTGACTGAACCATCCCCATGGGCGAGGGCCGAATGGGAATCCGGCGGAATGACAGGCTTGCCGCTGGCATCCGCCGCCTTCAGATTCAGCTCGGCGAATTCATCCCGGGCTCCAATCGGAGCGCCGCTCTGCCGGTGACGCCCGAACGTTGCTTCCTGATCGCTCAGCGTAGAGCGGTCCCAGATCTCAATGCGGAACCGCACACGGCGCAGTGCGAGGTACGTGCCGCCATTCATCCAGGCGGGGCCATCGCCGCTTCCGTTCCAGACGACACTCCGCATCTCGGCGTCATCGGTGACGTCGGGATTGCCCGTGCCGTCCTTGAAGCCGAGCAGATTACGCGGTGTGCCGCCTGCCGGGTCGGCGCTGCCGGTGCGCTGGAAGCCCTCCTGCGTCCAGCGCAGTACGGCTGTGCCCCGGGCGATGCGGGCCAGATTACGGATGGCATGGAACGCCACCTGCAGATCATCGGCGCAGGCCTGCACACAGAGATCGCCGCCGCACCACTGCGGCTCCAGGCTGTCTCCCGTGAATGCCGGGAGATCGGTGAAGGAGGCTGGCCGTTTCGGAGCCAGCCCGAACCGGCTGTCAAAGAAGGCAGGACCGGCCCCGAAGGTAAGTGTACATTTGGAGGGGGTAAGGCCATCTGCCTCGCCTGTGTCGGCAGGCGGAAGATTGGGATTGTCATTCACGCTGCCGATCAGCGTACCGGAAGTAAGGGCAGCGGCGGCGGTAGTCCAGGCCTCCAGCAGTTTTTTGACTTCGCTGAGCTTGGTTGTTGTCAGATCAAATGAAGCGAAGCACAGGAAATTCTGCGCAGGCGTAATGATTCCCGCCTGATGATTCCCGTAGAATGGAATAATGTCCGCTCCCGCGAGTTGTGGGGAAGAGACTGCTTGTCCCGGCTGCCCGGCTGCTTTGCGTGCCGCCAGAATGCCGCCTACCCCGCCGCCGCCCAGCAGCAGGCCGAGGCCGGAGGCGCCAGTAAGCCGCAGCATATCGCGGCGGCTTAGTTTTTTATCGAATAATAGCTGATCTTTAGAAGCATCCTTAGAGAGACCGCTCTCTGTAGCGGGAGTTTCCCTGGAAGTCTTATCTTTCTTTATCATAACGGTCACACTCCCAGAATAGTTCCCATGTTGGATAGAGGCTCAGCTAAGGCATCCAGATTCTGGCTTAACCTCCGAACCTCATCTTCTTTCAGCGTTTCGTAGGAAACGTAGCCATCACCTGATTTGAACGGCGCCAGCTCATTCAGCAGTGCGGTGAACCGTTCGCCAATCGTTTGCTCCAGCGCAGGGTCTTTTTTGGCCAGCTCGGGTTTCAGCAGCTCATAGATCTTCTGGGCACCTTCCACATTGGCGACAAAATCATACAAATCCGTATGGGAGTAACGTTCCTCTTCACCGGTTACTTTGGAGGAGGATACTTCATTCAGCAGCTCTACGGCTCCGGTAACGAGCAGATTGGCATCAATCTCAGCGGTTTCCACCTTGGCGCGCAGCAGTTGCGCATCTTTCAGCAAACGGTCCGCAACATCAGTCATTCCATCTGTGGTATTGTTCTGCCAGAGGGCCTGTTCAATCTTATGGAAGCCGCGCCAGTCCGCAGCGTCAACATCGTTCTCGCGGGCATCAATATTGGGATCCAGATCTCCGAGCGCTTCAGCAATGGGCTCAATCCGTTCATAATACATGCGTGCCGGAGCATACTGTGCTTTGGCTTCTTCAAGCTTGCCTGCTTTCACCGCATCGGTGAAGCCTTCAGTCTGTTTCACGAATTCGTCGCATTGTTCAATTACATATTTCCGGTACTCGTCGATAGCCGTGGTGAAATCCGCCGTAGCGGCAGCAGTTGAAGCTGCAGTTGCGGCCGGTGCGCCGGTTGACCCATTGCCCGTCTGGGCAGCAGCATTATTCCCGGAGGTATGGCTGTTATTGCCGTTGTTGCCATTATTATTGTTATCTTTGGCTGCACAGCCGGCAAACAGGAGGGAAGCCGCAAGCAAACCCGCGGGTACTGCATAACCAATCTTCATTCTGTTGGAACACCCCTTATTCTTTATGTAAATGATAATCGTTATCAATGATGGACCTATCATAAATCTCTATACCGTACCTGTCAATAAAAATGTGATAATTATCATATTCATGCGGATTCGCACAAATAAAACACCAAAAACGCCTCCCGACAGGCGGAAGACGCAGCTTGTTTATTTGAAACAAAAGAGTGTATATGTTTCACCGGATAACTTATCCTTCTATTTCTCGCTGAAACGGTACCGTCCTCTAAACGGACAGCGTTACTGTTTCTACTTGATTCCTGCACGAAATACAACAATTTACTAATAACAACGGCCGAACTCAAGAATTGTTGTAGAAAAGGCAACAATTCCTCTTGTTCCAGCAGAAGATCGGGGGAATTCCTGTATTCCGTACAACATTCCTCCCGGACACCCGGGCATTCATGAACCGGAGTTGCACTACGTACAACATAATGCCTTTACAGGGCGAAGCAAAACTTAATGATCTTAATCTAAGCTCGCTCTGCTGCCGGGTGTCCCAGAGACAACAGCGTAATCCCCGGCGGAATGCCTGGTATACGCAATGTTTTTTAAACTTTCCGCACATTGAAGTTTAAAACATTCGTGACAACGCTGGATTAACTCAGCACGAATTATTCCGCCTACCCACCGGCAATTGACCGCTTGGCTAGGACGAGTATAACTTTGAGCGCATATTGGATATGCCTATCACAACTATTGCGGCAACAAGCAGTGAGCGCAGATTACTTATTCTACACCGTGGACCGCTCAATAATCCGGTAATCCAGCTTGCGGTAGACCGGGTCAGGGTTGTCTGAGCGAATCTGCTCATGAATAATGCGGAAGGCGGATGCACCCATCTCATACAGGTGGTTATCTATGGTGGTGATCCCGAGCAGACGGCCGATCGGCTGGTTATCGAAGCCCATAACCGCGAGGTCTCCGGGGATGCTGAGACCCGCTTTGCGCGCCTCAATCATCAGTCCGGCTGCCACATGATCTCCCGTAATAATCATAGCTTCAGGCCGCTTCGGCATCTCCAGCAGCGACCGTGCTACAGCCGCTCCGTCTTCTTCCGTCGTGCAGTCATAGATCATCCATTCCTCCTGAAAAACCAGCTGGTGCTCAGCAATGAATTCGCGAAAAGCGGTCTGCCGGATAGAGGCGCTGCTGCCATTCTGCCTGCCTTCGCAATAGCCGATGGTTCGGTACCCTTTACCCTTCAAATACTGCAGCCCCTGCAGGAAAGCTGCATAATGCTCAATATATACAGAGGAATAACGGCGCTGCCCGCTGTCCTGGCAGGTTACAATTGGACCGTACGCGGTATACTCCTCAATCAATTCAGGCTTGAGCGCAGTCGATACAATGACCACACCATCGATTTCTTTATTGCGCAGCATCTCCAAGACTTTAATCTCTTCATCTGCCAAATAATTGCTCTGGCACAGAATCAGCCGGTATTGCGCGAGCAGTGCCTCATGAGCAAGGCCATTCATAATAATCGAGAAATAAAAAGCATTGATATACGGAAGGATCACCGCCACTGCACCGGTACGCCCGGTAATCAGGTGGACGGCGTTCATATTGCGGGTGTAGTTTAACTGCTCAATCGTATCGAGGACGGTGGCTCTTTTGTCTTTGCTGACATAAGGATGATTATTCAGCACCCGCGAGACAGTCGTTACGGAAACTCCGGCAATCCGGGCGATTTCTTTAATATTAGCCATGGCGTATGCTGCCCTCCGAGTCAGAATTCGAATGGTTTTATTTTACCATAGAAATTTTTACATTTTCGCATATAAAAAAGCTTGCTATGGAATCCATTTCATAAATTACACTGGGGTTGTAAGCAGCCTTACCGGATTAAGCCGGCGTGACCGAAAGGGCGTGACGGACCGGTAAAGTTTGCGGCTTAACGCTGCGGGCGGACGGATTTCCAGCAACATTTTCTGCCTAATTATTACTTAGCAGCGTGCTTTCTATAGACTTTTCCCCAACGGATGACGCCCCTAAGGTAGGAGCTGAAGCCGTTTTTATTATGCGTTTTGGTCAAGAACGCTTTGGTTGTCCATGATCCGCGTTTGTCCCCGCCCAAATTAATGCTGCAACAGCACCATTAACTGCCCCCCCACATAGTATGGTTTGACTGTATCCCTTTACCTTGTTATACCAAACAAACCCAGAGCAAGGAGGGGTGACACCATTGAAAGGGAACGAACATCATAGCAAATTTCTGTTGACGCATCGTGAGCGCGAAGTATTCGAGCTTCTAGTGCAGGACAAAACTACACGGGATATTGCCGGACTGTTATTCATTAGCGAAAAAACCGTCCGCAACCACATCTCCAATGAGATGTGGTTTGAAATACAGATAGCATTAACTTGATTATAATAATGATGTTGTAAGTGGAGATAACTACAAATGTTCTATCAGGAGATTGACATCGAAAATTGGTAACAGAATATCTTGAAGTTATGATTAATAACTTTTTGCATTATATCTTATATTCTATGAAACTTAGATATAATAGTTTATTATAAAATACATTATTATACAATGTTGATGGAGGTTAGATGTAATGTCATGGGAATATCACTGTGAAGTATTAGCAACACATGAGAATAATCAAGTCCCTGATCTTCAGCTTAGTTATTATGAAAACAGTGACAGGATTGTAAGGTTTACTGAAGAAGATTTTTCGAGACTCCGAGGTAACTTTCGATTTAATGGTGAGCCAACTATTTTGAAGTACGTTTTAAAGATTAAGGAGATACATAGGATACATGACGCGGGAAATATTACATCACAGAAGTTGTCGAAGGTCCCTTCTGAAGATAAGTTCTTTAACCCGATTTACTTTATGACAGCAATAAAACTAGGGTTAAGCCAAGTTTCCTCACTAAGGCTACTAACTGAGGAAATTGCATATATCGGTAAAACGAACTCAACAAAAGCCAGATTCAAAAATGGACACAATGCAACAACTAAGTTACATAATCCAATATGGGAAGGTGATAAGAAAATTTATATGGCTCAAGTAAATTTAGTGATTAAAATACATGAATTTATAAATCAAACAGAGAGGGAAATAGAATTTGAAATGCCACTTGAATGGTTTCATTCTAGTTACCGTGATAAAATACTTAATTTAATTGAACCACTTCTTATCTATAGGTTAAACCCAGTAATAAATATCCAATTAAAAAAAACTGTTGTAAATCAGGAAGAAATAAATATTCCTATCGTAGTCATAAATGATATTAAAAGCTCGGATAGGCTTCGTGTCTCCACACCAGTTCTTGCAATACTTGCTGAGTCCCCACTTTATATAGATTGTATGGATTATGAAAAGAAAAAGTTCTCAACGGGAGTTGATTGGGAAATACATACTAATATAAATTGTTAAAATATTACATAAGAGAAATATAATAATGGTTCTTTCTGTATCAAAGAACAATTCTTTAATGAGGGATATGTTATAGGAGTGATTAGAACCATATAATGAGTGTTTAGTGAAATAATGTTATAATGAATATACAAAAAGAGGTCACTTCCTTGTATGAAGTGACCTCTTTTTGTATTTCTTAACTTACGTTTGAGCCCAAAAGAAGTTTTTATCTCCAGATGCTTGCTTTCGATCTTCAATTTGTTGCCTTATTGCCCCTTCACCACGTCCCATTGCTTCTGCTATAGTTGGGGCGATTGCTGTCATTTCTTCAGAAGTAGCAATTTTAGTGGTAATCCAGTCTAACATTTTAATTTCTGCTTCTGTGTAGCTTTTTTTATGATTTGGTATTGCCCAAGACATACTAACACACTCTCCTTAACGAAGGTTTTGATGCAATTATACCATGGGGATTCTAACCATTCCGTGAGATAGAGAAACAAATACATTATTTTATTTTCACGGGGCATGTAAAAATTTTACTTTTGACTTAGAGATTCTACATTGTTTTGGATTTAATTGCAGAGTCAGTGAGTCGATTGACAAAAAAATAAAAAAGCAAGAAACATGTATATAATTTATCGCTCGAACTATGTTTTTCAATTATAATTGAATCTACAAAAGGAGGGTGAAAATGTCATACAAAGGAATGAATTGGCTTAAATGCGACTTTCAAATGCAAACACCAGGAGATTGTCATAATTGGTGTCACGATGACCCAGCCTATCTACCCGCAGAGCATACACAAGAACAACTCATTAATTCAGTAGATCTATATTTAAAGCGTTGTTATGAGATTGATTTAAATATTATTTGTGTCACAGATCATAATTTTATTGGACGGGCATATTTGGAAATGATGCAAGAAAGAAACCGAGTAATAGCAAGACAAGTCGAAAAAGAAGAAATAGTGATATTTCCTGGGTTTGAGATAGAAATATCACAGGGCCTGGGAGTACATCTTCTGTGTATCTTTAATTATGATAAATCTCTCCAAGACATTGATGATTTAGTGTCAAACATAGGTTTAATTAGAAATAGGCGTGTTATAGACGGTAACATTGTTCCTGTGGATATTATTTTTAAGGAACTTGTTAGAAAAGTACAAAACGATAATGATGGACTAATAATTGCGGCACACCCACTGGCAGAGAGTGGTTTATTAAATGATAGCTTCATTTCGGAATATTTCCAAAGGGAGATGTTCCTTAATTCAGAACTGCTAGCAATGGAAGTGCCAAAACCGCTTGGGAAATTATCGAGAAATTGGCAACGGATGATATCAGCGGATTCTAACTGTCATAGGGAGTGGAGAAGAGAAAGAAGAATTGCTGCAGTTATGTCTTCAGATGCTTACCGTCTTAATGAAGGAGAAAAAGGATTCATAGGGAAAAGAGCAACTTGGATTAAGATGTCACACCCATGTATAGAGTCACTTAAACAATCCTTTTTAGATACAGATCGAATTAGTTTGCAGTCAGAGTCTCCTCAAAATGATGTGCGTCATGATAAAATAGTTTCGATTAAATTATCTAATACTGAATTTCTTGATGATCAAGAAATAAATTTTTCACCTAATCTCAATTGTATAATTGGTGGGCGTGGATCAGGTAAATCTTCAATTCTTGAGTACATAAGATTGTGCACAAGTCACGTTAATGATGAGACTAATGAGCAATTAAACAGAGTTCGGAAGACTTTAACAGGAAACTCTTTACTTCAATTAGTTTGGGAAGACAAGAACGGGCTGATCGATAAAATAGAATTTAAAATAGATGGTGGAACTTTACCAAGGATTATAAGTAGAGATGTGGAAGAGCCCACGGCAGTATTAAAGAACATGAATGTGAAAATTTATAGTCAAAGAGAACTATCAAATATAGCTCAACAACAGAGTTCACTTTCAACACTCATAGATACTTTGTCAGGTGTGGACCTTGCTCAATTAAAATCAAATGAATTTGAATTAACATCTAAAATAAACCAGCTATTTCAGATAAGTAACAGGCTTGAACGAACAAAATCGGACAGAAGAATAATCATCCAGGAGAAAAATGAATTGCAAAGACAGTGGGATTCTTTTGTGGCTGTAAACACTGAGAATGAGCGGAAAAAGCAGGCTAATCAAGCAAATGCTTATATAGCTGAAATACTTTCTGAGACACAGTGTTTACTTGAAAACTGGACTAATACAACTAAAGAATTCAAAGATTCTCATTCAGAATTGCTAGAACAAAAGTGGATAGAGAGTAGTTATTTTAGTGATCTTAATAAAGGGTTGATTGACGCGAAATTTAAACTTTCGTCTGAGATTGAATCTGCTCTTCTAAGTTACTCGAATAAGATAGATGAATTAACCATCAAACATGATGAATGGGAACTTGTACAAAGAGCATTTCAACAAACAGAAATGGACTTTTTATCCGCTTGTGTACAGCAAGGACTAAAGCCTGAAGAGCTTGAACTATTGAGAGGGTTGGAAGCCAATCTAAGCGAGAAAAATACTCAATTAGATGAAAAAGAAGCGCTCCTAGAAACTCTTTCACAAAGTATTGAGGATTTATATATTAGTTTAGATAATCTCCATCTTAATTGGAAAGCTCAAACAGAATTAAAGCGGAGCAAACTTGATGGCATACTAAGTTCAGGTTCTATTCCAACAGTTGCATCGGGACAAGCTTTCATAACTGTAGATATTTATTACTGTCAAGATAAAAATCATTTTTGTGAAATTTGGGATTCTCCTCCACAATTGAGAGGAAACACTCGACTGGGTAGGCATTGGGAAGATATTGGATTATCTATTTTCAATTGTTTTATTCAGTCAGATAAGTCTAGCCCTTGGGAAGTACTAAACAAATGGCTAATTGATCCTACTATCGCATCGGATGAAGTTAAAACATTACACGTCGAGCTAAAGAAGTATCTTGAAGAAGATCAAATTGAATACTGGCAAAGCTTACAGAGAACTCGAGTAAACGATAAAGTTAATATTACATTATTTAGGAGTGATAATACCCGTGCTGGGTCATGGGAGGATAATGGGCTTTCCGATGGCCAAAAAAACACTGCACTACTTGCGTTACTATTTGCACATGGTAATAATCCTATTATCATTGATCAACCTGAAGATGAACTTGATTCTGACTTTATATATAACGAATTGGTGCCTTTACTTCGTAATGTAAAGCTCAAGCGACAAATTATTGTATCGACACATAATGCGAATATTCCTGTAAATGGTGATTCAGAACTTGTATATTCTCTTTATGCCAATATGGGAAAGGGAAAAGTTAGAGCTGAAGGAGGACTGGAGACACCTCTTGTTAGGGATACTGTTTTACATATCATGGAAGGTTCGGAGGAGGCGTTCAAGAGAAGAAGAGAAAAATATTCGTTTTAATATTTATTGATGATAATTTGCTGTTCTTCAAATCATTACATCTCATTATAAAATTAAATATCAAAAAGAGCCCGAATTCGAATTAAACGAATACGGGCTCTTTTTTCATAAATATGAAATAACTTTTCATTAATATGAATAACATTCGCTTTATTAACCATACTACTTATTACTAGGTTTGTTAAATAACTCAATCCCTTGTTCTAAATTGTTAGTGAAATACTGAAATGCCTCTGGTGATTCATTATATAATTTTATGAGCAAGGAGTTAATTCGATTTAATTGCTGCTCAGTTGCTGAATCTACTTCTACGTCCGAGCTCCCAAGTCCCAGGTCATTAAGTATTTTTTCAAGGATTGTTAATTGTATTGTTTCAGTTTTACCAGTCTCAAAATTACTAAGATAGCCTGTAGACACTCCGAGCTCTTGAGCGTAGTCACTTAACCCAATATTTCTTTGAAGCCTCATATTTCTAACCTGTTGCCCCAATGTTCTCATGGAACACCCCCTAATTATAATTATACGCGACAAAAATTGGGATTTAAAGGAGATAAGAAGAAATTGAGAATGGTAATTAACGAACAAAAAGGAGGATTTAATGAGGGAGTCTGATGTAAACGAAATAAAAATAACAAATATCACATATGTTCATGATCCAGAAGCAATGCAAAAATGGTTAGCCTTATATGTGAATATGTTTAAAGAAGCTTTGAACTCAGAAATAGCAAATTTGGGCGAGGATGAGCATACCCTTTTAGAGAAGGAGTTGAGGGATTTGTGAAAACTGTCCTGTACTGTCGCTCATCTATTGAATCTCAAGAGAACTCGATTTCCATGCAGAGAACCATATCTGAAGCTGTCGCTGCTCAGCGTTCATTGTTAATTGATGAAGAATATATTGATATAGCGGTCTCTGCACGTATAAATAAAATTAGTGACCGACCCAATCTTGCCCGATTACTTACTGACATTAAACGAGGTAATGTAAAAACTTTGATAGCCTACAAACGGGATCGCTTAGCACGTAATGTTGGACAGCATTTAGAAATTTACGAAATATTGAAGAAATATAACGTTCAGGTTATTTTTTCTGCTAGTAATGAACTCCCCCTGCAATATTCACCAGCAGGGGAGTTTTTTGAATTGATCATTGCTGGATTTAACGAGCGTGAGGTGAATCAGATTGCACTTCGAATCAGAGATACTAAACTTGCTTTATTCTCTGATGGGAAAAATCATGGGGGAAAGTTGCCTTTTGGATACTTCCTTGATTCAAAAAAAGAAATACAACCCGATCCAATAAAAGTAGAAAAAATTGAGAGGATATTCAATGAACTATTATTCACTGAATGTCGTACATTCAGTGAATTTGTTAGGAATTTAGAGTCTAAGAGAATTATTGAAAAGCACAAAAGCAATTACAACAAAATTAAAAAGTATATCACCACGCCTGAATATATGGGCTTCCGTAGAGCAAAATTCAATGAGGATATTATAGAAATTGAACAAAAACGATTGAAAATTATAGACGAGGATAAATGGAACCAAGCTCAGATGATACTTAAAAGATTAATACAGAGTAGAGGTAAGCAAAAATCTGAAGTAAGTATGCTTGATGAACTTGTTTTCTGTAGGACATGTAATGAACCATTAAAAAGAAAGCTAATTTCAATGGCTGGAAAAGAATCTGTTATGTATTATTGCAGCGCTCATTATCGAAACAAGTTTCCTCAACAAGTATTAGAGAAGTACGTTTTAGAAGAAGTAAGTAAGTGGGTCCAAAACATAGCTTGTTCTCAAAACAGCGTAATTCTTATGGATGTGATCAATCGAGTGAATGCAGAAAGTGCAATCAGACTCTTAGAGTTAGAACAAAAAATGAAAATATTGAACGATAACGTAATTGGATTTACGGAAAAGTGGATACTCAAAAAAGATCCTAATACCCAGAGGGAAATGGTGACAGAGTATTCAAAATTAGTTCAATACGAGAACCAAAAGAAGTTACTTTTGAGAACTCAGAGTTATATAAAGGTGTTTCCAGCAAGAATCCAAGCTATATGGACACAGTTAAACGTTCAAGATAAGCTCGACAAGATGAATAGTGTAGAGTTAGCTGAAGTATTAAAAGATATTGTAGGTAAAATTGAAATTGGTCCTCCTGATTTTTCGCCCCGAATTGAATTAAAACATCCGTTTTTTGAATTAGTAAACATCAAGGATGGTGAAATTACAATTGCATTTAAAAACGTTGATTAGTCCTGGAATGAGGGGGGGGGTTTACGGAAGGCATTCTACAGACAAGCAAACGATGGATGCCCAGAGAAGCATGGCCTTAGATATTATTCGGAAATATGAATGTGAATTTGTTGGTGAGTATTTAGATACAGCAGTTTCGGCAAGGAAAAAGGAGCTGAAAGAACGCAACGGTGTATCATATTTACTCGCCGATGCTCATTTAGATAAATATGACTTTGTAGTTATATCGCAGCATGATCGACTAGCAAGAATTCCAAGTGAACACCAAGAGATACGCTCAACTTTAAAAAAATATAAAATTCCCGTAATCATTGCGAGTACAGAAAGTCTTTATGATTCAGGGGATCTTTTAGTTGATCTAATCAAGGATGGCAACTCAAAATTTGAAGTAGATAACACCCGCATTCGGACTAGGGATACTATGTATACTTTTTTCAAACAAGGTAAGTGGCGTGGAGGTAAACCACCTTTTGGCTATCGTTATAATTCAGAAACAAAGCTCTTCGAAGCAGTTGAACACGAGCATTTGCTAATTAAAGATATCTTTAACATGTATTTAGAATACTTTGGCTTTGATAAGATTGCTCAGAAATTGCCTTCTAACTCTTATGATGGCTGTAAATGGACAGACCAGGCTGTTCGGGCTGTGGTAACGAATCCTTTTTATGCGGGATACTTGACACGGGGAAGAAAGAAAAAACGAGCAAACAATTCATTTAATGACCGATCGAAATGGGAGATGCTACACAGCGATAGAATTCCAGCAGTTATCTCATTAGAAAAGTGGGAGAGATGTTGGGAACTATATGATAAGAGGGTCAATGGTAAGGTTCCTCCACGGCATTTTAAAACGAGTTTTTTACTAAAGGATCTTCTTAAATGTGAAACTTGTGGATGTTATTTTGTAGGCAAAGATAAAACTACCACGGGAAAATCAGGAGGAAAATATGGAACTAAGTTTTATTGGTGTTCCTCTTGCGATTACAGAGTGGAATTGAGCAAAGCACATGAAATAATTGATTTTCTTTTGAAAAATTTGAGACAACAACATGAAAGTGTAATCATTCAGAAAGTTTTAATGAGCATAGAAGATGACATCATTAACTTGGGCAGAAAATGTGATGTGCTCAGCCAAACAATTTCAAATTATAAGGACCAACTGTGTAAGGTCAAGTCTGAAATTGATCAACAGTTTATTTTTCTCCATAGTATGTATGTGGAAGAAATGGAAGAAATCAGGGACAATGTAAAGACACTTATTCGAATATTGACACTGTCTAAAGAAAGTTACGAACACAAGATTAGTGTGGTTGATAAACAATTGATACAGCATCAAAATCAAATTAAACAAATTCATAAATTACAACTTAATCAAGAAAGCGTTAAAGGCAAGCTGGAACAAATAAAGTTGGAACAATTAAAGAGGCAACAGATGAAGCAACAAGAAAAGCTTGAGTACGATTCGAGGTTGCTTCGTGGTTTATTATTTGAGTTTGTACAAGAGATTACCATTGATCCTATAGGGAATGTTAGAATCACAGCACGGCATGACTTATTATACACAGTAATAAAGTGACTTGTTTCTATAATGAAGCAAGTCTTTTTATTGTTCTACCTCGGTTCTTGGGTTGAAAGCTAGAATAGTAGTGAAATAAAAACTCGGTTTTTTATTAGCCTTTCGATCCCGTAGCTTGTATTAAACCGAGTTTTTAAAGGGCTCGTCCCCCCTTAAACCTTACGGTATATAAGGCTTCTTAGTTTCAAAAGTTATAATCGAATGACCGTCCAAATAAGTAGCTCGGTTCTTAGGTAATGATTAATTAACCGTTCCTAGTATTCTGTATTCTATTACTATGAGCTGCGTGGTACAATTTACCTAATTATCATAGGACTGGCTGAATGTATTGGTGCTGGTCAGCAGACTTTATACCGAATAGGTGGATAAAAATGGACAATCAAATCGAACAGCAGTTATCAAATCGAATAGCGAATTGGAAAAAGAACCTCATCGATATGAGTAAGAGGAACACATTGCTCAATTTTAAGCCAAAGAAAACCAATAGCGTAAATTTTTTAGATACCCCTTCATACTTATACAAGTCACTCGTTGGGGAAGAAAAGCAATTGGACTGTAATAAATTGGTTACCCAATATACTCAGCAAGTTGAAAAAATCAAATTAATGGCGATTGAAGAACTTGAGAAGAAGAAACGAATTGCCGAAGAAATTCAAAATTATAATAAGACCTTAAATAAACTTAGAACGGCTGCAAAGACCCGAATGAACGAACAAGGGATAAATATTTCGTACTTATCATTTGGACTTTTGAAATGGAAAGAAACACAGCTCTCGTCTACATCAGATTTCTTTGCGCCTTTACTGCTGGTGCCTGTAACCTTAAAAAGAATTAGTGCGAATGCCCCGTTTACATTAAATCAGTTTGAAGATGAGATTGTGATCAATCCCTTCTTAGCACATATGTTGCAAGAGCAGCATGGTATTACCTTACCTGAGCTCCCTGAAGATCCAGCAAGTATTAACGTTAATCAATTATGGGGAGAAATAAGAGAACTTATTATTAATCTTGAGGGTTGGGGCGTCGAAGAGGACGTTTATTTATCGTTGTTTTCTTTTAACAAGCTGGTTATGTACAAAGACATGGAGACTTATAAAAATATAATCGAAAGTCATCCACTGATCAGAGAAATTGCAGGTGTTTCTAATGAGGAAAGCAGAAAACAAACATTCGATCACACACGAATTCCTGATGAAACCAGTATGGATCGGGAGGTCCCTTCCCATGAAATATTCAATATACTCGATGCGGACTCAAGCCAGCAGCAAGCAATATTGGCTGCTAAAAATGAGATGAGCTTTGTTCTTCAGGGTCCACCAGGCACTGGGAAGAGCCAAACCATCTCCAATATTATTGCAGAGAACTTAGCAAACAACAAAAAGGTTCTATTTGTAAGTGAGAAAATGGCCGCATTAAATGTAGTGAAAAGTCGCCTAGAGAGTGAAGGGTTAGGAGATTTTTGTATTGAGATGCATAGTCAAAAAGCCAATAAAAGACAGGTTTTAGATGAAATAAACCATGTGTTAAATATTCAGGGATCAAATAGGAAAATATCCAAAGAAGTATACGGCGAAATAAACGTCATCAGGGAAAAACTAAATACATATTCAGAAAAGGTTCATTTAGCCAGAGAACCGTATGACATGACAGTATACGAAATACACGGAATACTTTCTAGGTTGCAAAACGTCCCTGAATTCACAGTGGACTTCAACATTAGCCCAACTACTGAGCTTGAATCAATTTATAGATTGCTGGCTGATCTTGAACGTTATCGGGCCACTGTGTATAAATCTGACTTTCACCCATGGGAAGGCTATAACGACGAGAGCTTCTCGCTTGAAATAAAATCTAAAGTGAAAAAGTTTCTTGAAAAGATGAAAAATCAATTGGAATACACGACTGAAGTTGTATCAAATATACAATCATTTACTGGGTTACAGATTTCTACGCTAGATGAATTAAAGAAGGCAACTAACATATTGGACATGGCTAAGCATTCTCCCATGCCTCCAGTGGGTTGGTTTGATAGGGGGAATATCTCCCAGATCATTAATGATGCTAAAAATTATCAAGAGAGATTTTCAACATTTCTTGATGAAAAAAAGGAGTTAACCACAAAGGTCAATGAAGATATATTGGAGGAAAGCCGCCTTCAAGATTTTTATAACGAACTATATATTGAAAATGAACAGTTTATTTCGATGATTCCTGAAACAAAACTGAACGAACTTTTGTTAACCCAAAGTGCATTAATAAATGGGATCGAAGATATCCTGCCTGTTCTCTCCAATGCCTCTAATTATGCTGAAATAGCCTCTAGTCTTGGAATACACGAGTTGAAAGATGCTAAAGAACTAAACCAGTTGTTAATTTATCTTTCTTTGCTAAACCAAAGTGTAACTCCAACAGAGATCTGGTTCGATGTAAACCATCTAGCAAATGTTTTAAATCAAGCCATGAAATTAAAGGAAAAGTACTTAGAGAATGCAGCATTACGAGGCGATTTGTTATCTCAATATAAGCCATCTTTTTTAGAGATCAATGCTGAAAAGGCTTTGATTGATTTCGAAGTTAAAGAGTCCCTAGTTGAGCCATTTAGAAACACTCAAAGATCAGGAACAGAG
Source organism: Paenibacillus sp. FSL R5-0912 (assembly GCF_000758605.1). Lineage (NCBI taxonomy): Bacteria > Bacillati > Bacillota > Bacilli > Caryophanales > Paenibacillaceae > Paenibacillus > Paenibacillus sp. FSL R5-0912. Next base: position 6,372,311 of record NZ_CP009282.1, on the reverse strand, counting down.
GATGTTATTTTGTATGATCAAAAATCAAAGGTGAAAGGATTACTCGGGGATTTTTTCAGTAAAACTAAATTATTAAACACATATAAAACAGAATTTGAGTCACTATTCGGAATGGAAATAACCAACATCTCCTTGATTGATAATCTAGAAATTGTGATTCGATTTATCGAGAAATCTCCAAAGCCACAGGAAAGTTGGTTCAACTTAAATAATTATCATGGTATACAAACGACTATTCGAGAGGGTAGGGAGTTATTTAGTAAATATCAAATTGAATTTGATAAATCCACTAAATTATTTGAAGAAGAAGTGTATGATGAGCGCATTTACGATATTTTTGAACGGTGTGAGGGACCATACCAGTCATTTTTAAGGGTCTTTAATGGTTCCTATAAAAAGGATTTAAAATGGCTAAGGGCTAATCTGAAATCCAATGAGAAATTAGACTTTGATACGTTTCAAAAGTACGTTCGTAACATAAAACGAGTATTGGATTACAAGAAGTCCATTGAAAAAAAGGAATCTGAATTTCAAACATCGCTGGGGTGGCATTACCAGTTGTCTGATACAAGTTGGTCTTCCATCGAACAAGCGCTATCAACTACAAAAGAGATTGTAGAATGGCATCAAGGACGTAGCCTAACTGTATCGTTAAGAGAACTACTACTTAGACCTGCGGGTAAAGTCGAGTTGCTGACGTCTTCTTTTGCCCATTTGAAACAAATATGTGCCGATTTGAAACATATCATCAATCGAATTCACAATGAGTATCCAAATTTAATTAGTTTATTTGGTTCGGATGCTTCAAAGATTAATACAGAACAATTATTTACTAAGCTTCAAATTGAATCGGAAAATGTGGATGCGTATTTTAATTTTGTGGATGAATTTAGTTGTCATCTTCAGAATCCAATGAATCTGAGTGTGATTTCCTTAAAACAAGATTTGAAAAATAAGATTATCCTTAAGCAACAATCCAAGGAGCTAGACGAAAGTTTCGAAAATAACATTAATATTCTGGGGAGTTCTTTTAAAGGTAATGATACGGAATGGGATAAGTTTTTTAGGTTTATCGAAGAATTCACTTTGTTATTTAAAAGTAATGTTCAGATTACTAAAGAATTTAAAACAACAATGCTCTGTGGAGAGGGAGTTCATGTTGATGTAACTCCCCTGGTGCAATGTTTAAGTACCATTGAAAAAGAAATTCCAAAGTATCGGGAGGCACTGCCAAAATTCTTTTCGGGTTACGAAGGTCCAGAATTATATTGGCCATATGCTGAATTTGGAAATACACTTAAATTAATAAAACGCCAAGTCGAAGATTGGCAGTATGGATTCTCTAAACTTAGCTCATATTTTGTGGACACTGACTTAACATTCGACGAGATTAAAAATACATTAGAGATGGCAGTCCAAGTCAAAATGTATAAACAGATTATCGATAGTGAATTGGAGAATCTTAAAGTTGTATTCGGTGATCGATTCACTGGGTACAACACGAATTGGGAACAAATCTTTGATGCACTAGCATGGACGGATGAATGGCATAACTTGTTTGCTAATATGGCGATGCCGTCTAAGTTGCTGAATTATGTTACTTCAGAAGGAAAAGGAAAAAAAGTCCACATCATGGAGTGGTTAGAGCAGGCGGAAAAAGAATATGAAAAAAACATGAACCTAAAAAAAAATCTGCATTTGTATTTTACTGTATCTGTTATCTTCAAAGAATTTGATTTCTCTGAGCTCAAATTGGAGGATCTTATTCACTTTTCGGAAATACGTATTGATTCAATTGATCTTTTGGAAGACTGGATCAGATATCGACGTCTTGAAGACATTGCATCTAATTTAGGTCTCGGCAAATTTATGCTTGCAATAAAAAATGAGAATATTGGCGATTTCACGTTTAAAGATCTATTCCAAAAGAGATTCTTTACACTTTGGCTAGATAAAATTTATAAAAATGAACCGCTTTTATTTGACTTTGATGCAGACGCAATGAATACTGATGTGACTTCTTTTAGAAAACTGGATGTAAAGAGCAATCAGTTGAACGTCCTCCGTATAAAGGAAAGATTAGAATCAAATCGAAATCACGCGATAAATTCGCTTGCGTTTCGTAGAGAACTTCAAATCATACAAGCGGAAATAGGAAAGAAAAAAAGACACTATCCGATAAGAAAACTTTTAAATCTTACAGCACCTTTATTCATGGAGGTAAAACCATGTTTACTTATGAGCCCGTTGTCTGTAAGTCAATTTTTGGATGCTTCTGTAATTCAGTTTGATTTAGTGATATTCGATGAAGCATCACAAATATTCTCAGAGGATGCAATCGGAGCTATTGTACGTGGAAAACAGTTGATTGTTGTAGGTGATACTAAACAATTACCTCCAACGAATTTTTTCCATAGCAGTACGATAGAAGAAGATTTCGATGACGAACAAGAAGAGGATCAAGAAGTTTCATATGAAAGTATTCTGGATGAGTGCGCTCATGTTCTCCCTCCGATTAATTTACGTTGGCATTATCGTAGTAAACATGAGTCGTTAATCACTTTTTCGAATGAGGCTTTTTATCACAACAATTTGATTACTTTCCCAAGTTCGGATAATGGACCTTATCTGGGAACAGAATTTGTTTATGTTAAAGATGGTGTTTACGATCGAGGCGGAAATAAAACGAATAAAAAAGAAGCAGAACAGATTGCTAATTTAGTAATTGAGCATTTTAAAGAACACCCTAATCAATCTCTAGGAGTGATTGCGTTCAGTGAGGCTCAAGCTTCTGCTATAGAGAATGAACTGACCATACTAAGAAATGCAAATACGTTATTTGAACGTTTCTTTCAAGAAGGGGCTCATGAAGAGTTTTTCATCAAAAGTCTGGAGAATGTTCAAGGTGATGAACGTGACGTCATTTTCTTAAGTGTGGGCTATGCTAAGGCAGCTGATCAAACGTTGCATTACAATTTTGGACCATTAAGCAAAACTCGTGGAGAAAGACGGTTAAATGTAGCTGTTACCAGAGCCAAATATCATATGAAGTTAATTAGTTCCTTAAAGCCATCTGATTTATCTGATACAAAAGTAAGCGGGAATACTGGTTTGCGTTTGCTAAAGGATTATATGCAAGCCACTATGGATGGCAAGTTGCCGATCAGCATGACAGCACATGAAGAGATGGAGTTTGACTCACCTTTTGAAGAGGATGTATTCAACGTTCTTACGGACATGGGATACAAAGTTAAAACTCAAGTTGGCTGCTCAGGATATCGAATTGATTTAGCTATTGTTGATCCACTCAATGACAATAAGTTTCTGTTGGGCATTGAATGCGATGGAAAGGCTTATCACAGTTCAAAAGTCGCGCGGGATAGAGATCGACTTCGTCAGCAAGTTTTGGAGGGGCTTGGATGGAAAATTTATAGAATTTGGTCACAAGAGTGGTTCAAAAAGCGGAGATTTGAAGTCAATCGACTTGAGAATTATCTAGAATCAATAAGGTACTTGGTTTAAGAAAATGTTTAATTAGAAAAATGGCGTGCAAACGTAATATAAGTTTGCGTGCCATTTTTCTGTTTTTCTCAATTTAAAAAAATGATGGCTCATTATAAGACATAGGCTGTCACCTTTGATATTTGAGAACGGTTACCTTTCGTCATCATGATCTTTGTTGTAGGCGTTATTACTCGAACTTTCCTGAATCGACGGCACTTCTATAGGCAAAGACGCTTCCTGAACTGCCTTCTTCGGTGGCCTTCCTTTTTGTCTTTCTCCAGTTGATTTCGAATTGCTCAAATATTTCTCAATAACTTCCTGTTGGTGTTGAGCAATCAATTCTTGAATTTCTTTTTCATGACGCAATGTTGCAATTTCTAGCGTTTGTTTTAATCCCCTAAGTTCATTGGTCAACATGTCGAATTCTTCCTGATTGAACTTTGAGATTCGAGCGTTCTGACGTTCAAGTTCAGATTGTAGATGGAATATTGTCTCTTTCTGTGCACTACACAGTTCATCCAATTGCTTCCACGATTTATGAGTCTCTGATAATTCACGATTGACCTCAGTTAATTCTTTGTTCAGAAATTGTACTAGTTGTTCAAGTTCTTCAATAATTCCCTGCTTCTCTAGGGTAACCTTTGCAATCTCTGTTGAGGTGTAGTTGTTATCATCAAAATAACTTTTTTGATTAAAGAGGAAAATATTTCATTAATTCGTGAGGTGTGCTCCTGAAGGATTTCCAAGTCACTTAAATATTTCTTCGCACTGTCATGCTGCTTGTACGTCTGAAGTTCATATAAGGTAATCACGCTTTCAAACCATTCCTTGCTGGATAGTCCTGATACCGCAATCATGTGAGACTTTTTCTTTAATTTCTGGGTTCACCTTAACTCCAATGTTTCTGATGCCATGTTAACCCCCTCTCTATATGAAGATTAACTTGGGTTTACCTTATAATCCAGGTTAACTGAGTTAACTTCATATTTACTCTGGAATATATTCGTTATCAGATTATATGGAGCAGCGGAAAGCATTATCACTTTGAACACATTAGAATACGAAATCTAATGGAATAGGACAATCTTAGTTCGTAATAGGCATAACCAGAGGTGATGTCTGTGCAGCTTAAGGTCGTTTTTAAGTCCGTTGAAAAGGAAAAGGCACTTGAAAGAATTATTGAAGAATTGGTTGATGATACCATTCGCAAGGTGCTCTCCAAACATCCTGGTATGAGCTATAATAGGGAGACTTCTAAGGACAGACAACCATGATGAATCAGGTGATTTTCAGATGATAAATCCTAATGTAACAGCCATATATGTACGTGTATCTACCACAAAAGACTCCCAAAAAGACAGCCCTGAGCACCAGAGGGGGCTCTGTGAAGAAAAGGCAAGAGTGCTTGACTTAGATGTACAGTATTCTTATGAAGATCGTGACACAGGAACATCCATCGTAGCAAGGGAAGAGATTCAGAAATTGATCCAGGATGCCAAATCCAAGTATTTTGGTACCATAATATTCGCTTCACTTTCACGCTTCTCAAGAGACACGCTTGACTCACTTAACCTAAAGAGGATCTTGGTGGATGCTTTAGGCATCCGATTGATTTCTATTGAAGAAGGCTTTGATTCGCTAAAGGATAATGATGAGCTCAAATTTCAGATCATTTCCGCAGTGAATCAGAAACTCAGCGAACAGATCAGTCTTTCATCGAAACGTGGTATTAGGCAGTCCGCGCTAAAAGGGAATTTTACAGGAAGTGTTGCTCCTTTTGGATATAGAAAAATCGTGAGTAGTGATAAAAAGACTCTTGCACCTGATGAAAATTATAGTTATATCGTCGAACTCATCTTCCATTTATATGTATCCCGAAAGATGGGGGAAAAGGCAATTGTACAGTACCTTAATAAGGATATGGAGATTCCTTCTCCGAAAGGTGGAGTTTGGGGTATTACGACAATTCAGAGAATTCTAACCAACGAGGTGTATACAGGGCAGAATGTCTTTGGTAAATACGAAGTGAAAAAGGTCTATAATGACATCAACAACATGTCTGACCGAAGCAAAAAACAAGTACAGAGGGAAAAGGCAAAATGGGAAAGATCAGCCGAACAAACTCATGAAGCCATAATTGACGATAAAACGTTCGAACTTGCGCAGGAGATTCGCTTAAAACGTGGAGGAGGAAGGCGTGGAGGCGTCAGGAATCGAGTGAATGTGTTTGCTGGTATCATCTTTTGCAAGCACTGTGGGGCCTCTCTAGTGACCTGTAAAGGGAAGTCGAGGAAGGACGGTCCAGAATACCGTTATTTGATCTGCTCCACCAGGAGAAGGCAAGGAGAGACAGGCTGTGTCAACAATGCCTGGATTCCTTACAACAATTTTAGAGATACCGTCATCAATGAAGTGAGCAAGAAGTTGAAGCGAGTGATAAACGTTGAGACAGAAACCACGGAAAGTAAAGAAAGAATTTTGAGGAAGAAGTCAGCCATTGATATGGATAAGGATCTAAAGAAGTTGGAGAAGGCTATCCAAGGAAACCGTAAGTTGTTGTTCGAATTGAGAAAACAGAACATTCTCGGGGAGATCGATGAAGAACAATATCGGTTTGAAAAACAACAGTATGAAGAGGAGATTGTCTCACTGCAATCTTTAATAGCAAAGACATCTCAGAATAAGGAAGAACAAATCAATATGGACAAAGTTTACGATGAGATTAGAGCAGCATTGGAAAGCCTTGTTGATCTGGATTTCGCTCATTTGGACGAAATGAGAATAGTTATATCCAAGCTGATTGAGAAGTTGGTTGTGAGTATTGATGGTGAAGTGGAGATTTATACTCCATTGGGTCAATTGGGATCTTAAGTAATCCCCTTTTATAGTGCAATGATAAGACTTATTGTTGATTATGATATTAAATCTATGCAGGCAATGGAGCTGTACTTCCTAAAGTATGGAATGTGGAAATTGATATGAGATGTTCCATTGTGAGTGTTTTCTCTTCTATATCCCCTATTTTTCCAATATAATCATAGTTATGATCCAGAATGCTGGAACTCTAATACTATGGATACCAAAGGGGTAAAATGAGCTTATGGTAAAGAAAACAACAGGGATTAATCCGCCCAAGGAACCCTTACAACTTACTGTCTCAAGAGAAGAGGCAGCGGATCGCCTTTCAAAACGGGTAAATGAAGGGCAGGAGTTACTTCAAAGCCCGATAGGTTCGGAGGAAGCGTACAAGGCATTAATCCCACATTTTACAAAATGGGACGATTTTAACGGGTTATTATTAAAAACAATTTTTACAGTAGAGGATATTTCCGAGGAGTATAGCAAAGGAACAGGTGCATATGCCATTGCAACGTCGTGGATGGATAGTTACAAAAATTTCGTTAGAAAATTCCAAAAAAAATTAACAACGCTTGAGTCCATCATCGGAAGATTAGAACTTATTCCTATCGCAGTGGATTTACCCCAGTTTGTCCATCCTATAAAACAAGACATACCTTCAAAGCCAGTATCTGTGTTTATTGGTCATGGTAGAAGTAAACTATGGGCTAGGCTTAAAACATTTCTACACGATGATTATGGAATAGATTCCTTTTCTTTTGAGTCCGAAACTCATGTAGGCGAATCGATTGTTCCAATTTTAGAGGGATTCTTAGATAAAGCAGCTTTTGCGATTGTTGTTCTTACAGCAGAGGATGAGACAAATGAAGGTAAGATACGGGCACGTCAAAATGTTATTCACGAAGCAGGACTTTTCCAAGGACGCCTAGGATTTAAAAAGGCAATTTTGCTTAGGCAAGAAGGATTAGATGACTTCTCTAATGTAGATGGACTTCAATATATAGGCTTCACTGGTGATAATATAGAGCAGACTTTCTACGAGTTGGGGCGTGTCTTAAAACGTGAAGGTGTTATTAAGTAATAAGTTGAAGAGGAAGATGAAAAATCCTTTAAGTTTACAGAAAGTGGTAGTTTACTGAACCGCTATTTAATTGGAATTTTTTTTACGCTTGAAACCCACCTATCAAGTTTTCAAAACACATCTCTGTTATGCAAAAACTAAACGTAAAAGGCCGTTCGCAAACGGTTGTCGATCTGATCAAGCTTGGGGAGCTGGAAAATTAGTTGCCGTGCTCGGAAGTGACACGTTTACACCTTCTTTTACCCTGCGGGGCGAGGGAAGGTTTTTAATTTCCTGAACCTCGATATATTTATAAATGTGAGTGGAAGTACATTATCAGCTCCAACTATACAAGATGAATTTAGTGAAAGTAATCTTCTTCAACCATTTAAATCTCTATTGAATTGGGATAGAAATTCTGAAATTAGTTCAAATCATATACCGCAATGGTGGACTGCTTCTAATAAGCTGAAGGGGTTGTTGGTGGAATTCTCGAGAAGCCACTCTATGCTAATGGCATTGGATCAGGTTATTCTCAACAATTAGTTCCTGTATCACGATTGTTTATTGAGGAGACGGAGTTTAGGACTATAGGAGTATTCGGGTAAACTGATCGAGTCAAAGAAAAAATGCTTAACATTCACAAACATATCTATAATAAACATATTAAATTGTTCAACTTATATTGTCATAAGGATGAGGCATACATCTGTTCTTCTGCCAGACCGAATTCGTATAATAAAGAACAAGTTACATGGCTTGGGATACGCTATGGTAAGTCACCAAAACAAGTCAATTATATAAATGCAACACAAAATGTAAAAAATACATATGGAGAGGATTATGGTTTTCAAAAACATGCCTGTCTACAGTTCTCAATCACTAGACATGGATTTGAGATCAATTTATTTCATGCCGTAGAACATAAAGCCCATGATCGGTCCTACTTGCATGGTGAACTAGATAAAAATCCACATTTTAAAGATAAGCTAAACCGAGAAATTGCAAATTTAAAAGGTGAAGGGTTTGAGTGGATTATTTTTGATAACCAGTTAGATAAGGAATTTATCTATGTTATCGACGAAGAGCCAGAAGAAAATTTCTCATCCTTTTACACTGCATATGATCTGGATGGTCGAGAATCATTTTTATCTTGCCTGTACAAGTGGGACGACAAAGGTATACAGGATATGGATGTAATCACACAACAGATTGTAACAAAGATGCAAAAACTTCTTCCGCTTTATAAACTAATCGCTTTTCGCGTATAAGTACGTATTATGCAGATGTTTACAATAAGGGCTTATCAAATTCATGTTAGAATGACCACCGTAATGTGATTTTATTGAAACATAAATGGGCGGAAGCCATAGCTAATATCCTTAGTTACTAAATTACATAGGTAGTGAAGAGAAACCCATTACATTCCGAAAGTGATGGCTAAATAAGCTGTTTTGAGCTGCTTGAATAAGTTTGACAGGTAAGCAGCGTAAGCCAATACTTGTGGGAAAATTATTCTATATATCCACTTTATTGAGACTTCATTTAATGTCATTAGTTCAATTTGTATAGAAAAACAATAATTTGTAAGAGGTGATGGATATGAATGGTTCAGAATTTTTGCGAAGCCTGAAAGTAGGAAAACAATGGAACGAAGATGATGCTTCATTATATTTTTCAAAAGAGTCGATTGAAGGAATAAGGTTGAAATTCACGTATCCCCCGTTGTCTGAAGAGCAAAATGACACTTTTAAATTAAGTGGTTACTTTGCTAACCTTGAAGATAATGAGTTATATACTGTGATATATTTACTTGGTTTTTTTAAAATATTTTCAAAAAATATAAAAGTTTACGATAGACAAAATGGTATGAGATTTGAAGTTGAAATGATCGATCCAGCAACTGAGGAGAAAGAACTCTTAGTAATACAGTTTACGTTTTCAAATAATGAAGGATATAAACATGTTCAATTGACAGGTATAGTTATCCCTCCGTTTGCAAAATTTAATCGTTTAAGCCTTATGATAGTGTCTTTGTTGTATTTATGTGCTAAAGACTTTGGATATGATTTATGGGTAGTCGGAATAGTAAATGAGAGGTGGTTAAATACATTGATTCACCATGGAGGAATTATCGACCCAGACAATTTTGAAGATGTTCAAATAACTGGGGATTTTTGGGTGTTCAAAGATGATAATGATCGACACAACTATAGTTTAGCTTTCAGAACGAACATTCAAGAATGGTGGATGTGACATGATTTGAAATCTTGACAACAAGAAGGTGTATTTCAAACCACACCACGAACGTCATGCAAAAATTAAACGTAAAAGGCCGTTCGCAAGCGGTTGTCGAGCTGATCAAGCTTGGGGAGCTGAAAATATAGCTGCCGTGCTTCAGAGGTGACGCGTTTAAGCCTTCTTTTACCCTTCGGGGTGAGGGGAGGTTTTTTGTTGTGACAGGTCTCTGAGCAAGATAATCCGTTCAACAAGCTTTTCTCAGTACATGGTATTATCGTTTCGGATGATTATTTTGAAAAATAAACAGGAATAGACCAAGTGACTGCCGTCCGAGTGAGGAGGCGTCATTTGGTCTATTTTTCAAGCTGGATAATCATCGCTTCAAAATCCACTTGGCATTTGGTTCTCATCATAAAATCAATGCCAATAATTCCATCAAAGCCGTAAGGCTCTTGAATCGAACCAAGCTGTATGGGGAAATCACTCAAATCGATACCTTCAATGCAAAAGCCGGGAATCTGCTGCTCATAACAAATTTCACTCGTTCCCCCTACTCCATACATCCGCTTGGCTCTTCCGTTAATAAAATCAATATCGATACCTATTACAGCTAGTATATCGGAATCAAAAACGGTTGCAGCACAGCCAGTATCAAATAAAAGATTTTTAAAAGAAATGGATTGAACATGGTGAGTTAGAGTCAAAGAAACAATAGGCAGGCCATGCAGAAGGTGTAACTTCATATCTGTTGCCGTACTCCTGAAAAAAACTCTTCCACAACCTCAACATCATTTCTGCTTGTATGAAATACATACAGTTCACGGTTTGGATGATGCTTATGCAGCTTTTTATAGCCGCTCCAAGCTTCTTGCGGGTTATCGTAATCTTGTATGACTGCGATATCCTCTAAATGACGCATGCGGTTACTTGAGGTTGCTTTAATTGCTTCCACCAGTACAAAGCGGCTTGGGTGTAATTCTGTAATCTCTCCCCACTTCATTGGCTTCACCTCGCTTAGTTTATCATCTTTTCAGTATAGCATAGATGCTTAAGGATGACGGAAGTGAGTGAAGCAATTGTAATTATATGGTGCGATATAGTTAATAAGATCTATTTTTAAATGGAGAAAAAAATAGGTCATCCCTTTAACAGAGAAGGAAGTTAATCGATTATTTCAATTGTTAGATGATAATCAGATGAACTTCTTGAAGAACTATTTGAAGCAAAGTAAAAAAGTAAATGGTTGGAGAAACTCGCTCATAAAAAAGGAATTGTATTGCATTCCAGAACTTCAGCAGACGACAAGCTTGGGGAGTTGAAAATCTAGCTGCCATGCTTCAGAGGTGATGGCGTTTAAGCCTTCTCTTATCCTTGGGGGTGAGGGGATGCGGAATTTGTGAATAGGGAGGCCGAGAATGAAAGACCCGAAGATGTTAGAGAAGAAAGAACAACTGCTGCAGCTAGTGCGGGGGTTCTGCCAGGAATATCTGGATGAAGATTATGGACAGCTGTCCTGCAAAATGGTAGAAAAGCTGGGACGCAAACGGACGGTTCCTTTTATGAGCGGAAAGCTGGAAATCTGGGCAGCAGGCATTATTCACGCCATTGGGACGATTAACTTTTTGTTTGATAAAAGCTTTGAGCCTTACGTTTCTGTGCATGACATATGTGAATATTACGGTGCTGCTCAAAGTACAACCTCACAGAAATCCAAGTTACTACGCGATATGTTCAAAATGGGGCATTTCGGAGGCGAGTTTGCCACACAGGTCTCTGAGCAAAATAATCCGTTCAACAAGCTCATCTCAGTAAATGGAATTATCGTTTCGGATGATTTTTTTGAAAAATAAACAGGAATAGACTAAGTGACTGCAGTCCAAGTATGGAGGCGTCATTTGGTCTATTTTTCAATAATCAGCGAATATTAAGCCTTCTGCATTTTATGGATTGACGGATGGGGGAATTGGTTGTAAAATCTGTGTAAAGTATAAACCTTTAAACTTTCAATTGGATTTTATGTTTTTAGTGATTTTAAACCTAACGTACAATGTACGATTTTTCAGTCAGGCTGCAAGTTTAGCATACTGAGTAAATCTTTTTTATTTCTCTAAAAGTTAAATCGATTAAACTTTTGAATTTGGAGGCATAGATGCTTAGATGAACATTCATGATGTAGCCAAAAAGTCAGGGCTCTCTGTAGTGACCGTATCCAGAGTTCTAAACAATTCACCCTCTGTACGTGAGGGCAACCGCCAGAAAGTGCTGAGTGCTATTGAGGAGTTGAATTATCAGCCCAATTCAGCGGCGCGGAGTCTGGTACGCGGCAAGACTGGAGTCATTGGGATGTCGATTACCAACTTTAACGACTCTTTCTATGACCGCGTGATCCGCGTGGTGAACCGGAAGCTGGCAGAGCAGGGTTATTTCCTGGCCCTGTCTATCGCTGAGAATGACGATGATGGGGTCAACTTCCTGTTCCAGAAGGACCGCGTGGACGGGATTATCCTGTTGTCTCCGCTGGAGGAGAAGGAATATGTGGAGGAGCTGAAGCGAAAGAACATTCCTGTGGTCCTGCTGGATAACCAGTACGAGCATGAAGATGTTCCAAGTGTGCTCGTTGATAACTATCAAGGAGGATATGAAGCTGCCGGGCACCTGATCAGCCTTGGACACACAAAGATCGCCTATATCGGCGGCCCGCCGGAGTTCCTCAGTGTAACGGAGCGCAAACGGGGGTATGTCCAGGCGTTGAATGAAGCGGGGTTAACGCCCTTCGGCACGGAATATTGCGGATTTACGGTAAGCAGCGGGTATGAGGTGGCCCAGAGATGGATTCGTGAAGATAAGCTGCCGACGGCCATTTTTTGCGGAGACGACTTTATTGCGCTTGGGGTTGTTCAAGCTCTGCGGGAGGAAGGGATTCGGGTGCCTCAGGATATCTCAGTGGTTGGCTTTGATGATCAGCAGTTTGTCGGTGAATTCTACCCGCGGCTCACGACAGTCAGGCAGCCCGAGGCGCAGATGGGCAATATCGGTGTTGACATCCTGCTGAAGCTGATTCATGGGGAGGTGATGCCGCCTGCGGTAACGAAGCTTGCGCCTCAGCTTCTCATTCGTGAATCTACCGCTTCTGTTCGATTAACTTGAAATTTAGGAGTGAACTATCTGTGAAGTATTTTTTGGGAGTGGATGCAGGGGGCAGTAAGACCTACGCAATGATTGCAGATGAACAGGGGAAGATTCTTGGTGCGGGCAAGGGCGGGAACGGGAATCATCAGCTGAACCGTGAGCAGGCGGAGAACAGCTTGAAGCAGGCTGTATCGGAAGCCATTATGGCCTCAGGGCTGACCAGGGATCAGCTGGATTACTCCTGGTTCGGCCTGGCGGGAGCAGACAGAGAAGCTGATTTTAGAATTTTGCGGCCCATCATCGGCAGCCTTGGCCTTCCCCGGACGGAGATTTCCTGCGATACCTGGAATGCGTTGCGGTCAGGTACAGAGAAGAACTATGGGATCGTGTTGATTTGCGGATCGGGCGTGAACTGCAGTGGACAAAATCCGGCTGGTGCTACCTACCAATGCGGCGGCTTCGGTTACCGGTTCGGGGATTTCGGCGGCGGCTATGATCTGAGTATGGAAGTGTTCCGCAGCGTCCTCAGGGCGGATGACGGAAGAGAAATGGAGACAGTGTTAAGCAAACGCTTAACTCAATTGCTGGGCTATACCACCGTTTCAGAGTTAAGAGAGGATTACCTCGATCATTTCAGAGACTTGCCTCCCCAAATTGCGGAGCTGTTGTTTCAGGCCGCAGAGGAAGGAGACCCGGTGGCCACCGGGCTGCTGGTCAAGCAAGGGGATGAGCTGGGTCTGGCTGCGGCTTCGGCCATCCGCCGGTTGGCCATGGAGGAGGACATCTTCGATATCGTGCTTGCAGGCAGCCTGCTGACCAAGGGAGACCGCTCGGGCATCATCCGGCGGGCCATTGAGCGAAGAGTGAAGCAGGCGGCTCCGAATGGCACATTAAGGATTCTAACCCGGGAGCCGGTTGTAGGGTCGGTCATTCTGGCGATGGAAAGCAGCGGTATGCATGTGAATCATGAGGTTCTTGATCATCTATCACAGGGTAAGGAGGAGCAATTATCATGGAGGAAACATTGAAGCTGGTTGTTATCGGAGCGGGGTCATCGTATACGCCTGAATTAATTGAAGGGATCATCCTGCATCATCAGGAGCTTCCTGTCCGCGAAATCTGGCTGGTGGATATTGAAGAGGGAAGAGAGAAGCTACATACGATTGCGGAGCTGAGCAAGCGCATGATTGCAGCGTCCGGACTGCCGATTACCGTGACCCAGACGCTTGAACGCCGGGAGGCCATTGCCGGAGCGGACTTCGTCTGCACGCAAATCCGGGTAGGGATGCTGGAAGCACGCAAATGGGACGAATTGATTCCGCTTGAGTACGGTGTCATCGGTCAGGAGACGACCGGTCCCGGAGGAATGATGAAGGGCCTGCGGACCATCCCGGTCATTCTGGATATTTGCAAGGATATCGAGGAGCTGGCTCCGGATGCCTGGCTGCTGAATTTCACGAATCCGGCCGGGATGGTGACTGAGGCTGTCCACAAATATTCATCGGTCAAAAGCGTAGGCCTGTGCAACTCACCGATCGGTTTCCAAAAGTGGCTCTCGGGGTTCTTCGGACTTCCTATGGAGAAAATCTATGCGGAGTTTGTCGGCATTAACCATCTGCACTGGGTATCCGATGTCGTGATTGACGGGAAGAGCAAGCTGCAAGAGCTTATTGATTACCCCGAGAGCTATAAGGCAAGTAATGTGCCGTTTGATGCCTGGGACCACCGGTTTCTGAACAGTTTGCAGGCCATTCCCTCTTACTACTTGAGCTATTACTATATGACAGACGAGATGCTGGCGGAACAGAAGGAAGCAGCAGCAACGACCGGATCACGCGCTGAAGTCGTGAAGAAGGTGGAGGAAGAGTTGTTCGAGCTGTACCGGAACATAGAGCTGAAGGAGAAGCCGAAGCAGCTGGAACAGCGCGGCGGAGCCTATTACTCGGAGGCGGCAGTGCTGCTGATGCGCTCCATTCATAATGATTCCCGCGATATCCAGACGCTGAATGTAAGGAATAACGGAATTATTGATTTCCTGCCGGACGATGCCTCGATTGAAGTGAACTGTATGGTCACCAAGCAGGGTCCGCTGCCGATTCCGCTGCGCAGAGTTCCCCAGTCCGTCAGAGGCCTGCTGGCTGCGGTCAAGCAATATGAGAGCCTCACCATCGAGGCGGCTGTTCACGGAGACCGGGATGTGGCTCTGCAGGCTATGGTCCATCATCCGCTCATGCCATCAGTCACCGTAGCTGAACAGCTGCTGGATGAAATGCTGGAGAAGAACAAACCGTTTTTACCGTTGTTTCACTAGAATCGTCCAGAGGAGGTAAAGCGGATGAACACGGCCGGAAAAGCGAGCAGGTGGAAGAGATTTACCAGTCAGTTGGATTTGCAGTCCATGGTTTGGCCGGGCATTATCTTTGTATTCATTTTTAGCTACATTCCGATGTATGGCGTGGTGATGGCGTTCCAGCAATACGATATTTTCGGCGGCATGATGAATAGCCCCTGGGTTGGTTTTATGCAATTCAGAATGTTCTTCGAGGCGCCGGAGTTCTGGAATGTGATGCGAAACACCCTTGTGATTAGCCTGCTTAAATTGATTATTTCTTTTCCTGCCCCGATACTGCTTGCGCTGATGCTGAATGAAGTCGGGCATATGGGCTTCAAACGCGTGATCCAGACCGTCAGCTATTTACCTTATTTCCTGTCCTGGGTTATTGTATCCGGTTTCGTGTTTTCGCTGCTATCCGTAGATAACGGAACGGTGAACTACGTGCTGGAGCGGTTCAATCTGGCCGGGGAGCCCATTAACTTCCTGGCGGTACCCAAGTATTTCTGGTCCATTCTGGTAAGTGTAAATGTGTGGAAGGAAGTCGGGTTTGGAAGCATCGTCTATCTGGCTGCGATTGCCGGCATTGATCCGACCCTGTATGAGGCTGCATCCATAGACGGAGCAAGCCGGTTTAAGCAAATTCACCTGATTACACTCCCCAGCATTACCCCCATTATCGTCATCTTTATGATTCTTGCCATCGGCGGTCTGCTCAGTGCGGGCTTCGAGGATATTCTGCTGCTGGCAACCAATCCAATCCTGCGACCCTACTCCGATGTTATCGACACCTATGTGTACCGCGTCGGGATATTAAATGCCAGATTCTCTTATGCGACAGCGGTAGGGCTGTTCAAAGCGGTGATCAGTGTCATTCTGCTGGTGACAGCCAACACAATCGCCCGCCGGGCAGATGTTAGTCTCTGGTAGGTACTACTATAGCGAATGCTTCCGGGTGCAAGTTTTATTGCGATGTATCGACTGTAAGTAATGCTCCATAAACCTTTTAGGAGGGGTGAACATTGAGACTAAGCCTGGGCGATAAAGTGATGCAGCGGACTATTTATATCCTTTTGACACTGCTGGCGCTACTCATGCTGTACCCGTTTTGGAATGCGCTCGTCATTTCCTTTAATCTGGGGAGCGATACGGCGCTCGGCGGTGTAACCCTGTTGCCAAGAGCATTTACCCTGGAAAATTATTATATTGTGTTTCAGGATGACCGCCTGTTGAATTCGTTTCTGATCACTATTCTTAGAACGCTAAGCGGCACGGCATTATCCGTCTTCTTCACGGCCCTGTTAGCCTACGGCATGTCCAAGAAGACCTTGCTTTTCCGCAAACCATATATGGTGTTCTTCATGATTACAATGTTCTTCAGCGGAGGGCTCATCCCCAGTTACTTACTCATTCGCTCTTTGGGCCTGCTGGACACCTTTTGGGTTCTGATTATTCCCGGCATCATCAGCGTCTGGAACATGATTGTCATCCGCACCTTCTTCAGCGCTTTACCTGAGGGACTGGAAGAATCCGCCAAAATCGATGGCAGCAGCAACTACGGTATTTTCTTCCGGATCGTGATTCCCGTCTCCGGCCCGGTGCTGGCCACGATATCTTTATTCACCGCAGTAAGTTACTGGAACGACTGGTTTACGGGAGCGATCTATATTACCAAGGATCACTTGCTTCCTATACAGACGCTGCTGCGGCAGGTGATGAACTCCAACATTATGACCCAGATTGGCTCCTCGAATGCGATCGCGCTGGATCATATGAACCGGAACCGGACGATTACCACGAAGTCACTGACTATGGCTACGATGATGATCGCTACCATTCCGATTATCCTGACCTACCCTTTTCTCCAGAAGTACTTTGTTAAGGGTGTAATGGTCGGTTCATTGAAAGAATAGCACTCCCCATCTTACGTAGAAAGAAGGAAAAAGAATGCGCAAACGCCTAAAATGGGTAGCTCTTTTGCTGACTTCGCTGGTGCTTCTGCTTGCTGCTTGCAGCGGAGGGGGAAATTCTGACACTTCGCAGAACAATCTGAATTCTGGGGCCGCCACAGATGACGGCAGCGGGATCAAGCCTGTCACCTTCAGCTTCTATGGCAACTACGACTGGCTTACGACCTCACCTTGGGGGGAGAACGAGGCGACCAAGTGGATTCAGGAGAACCGCAAGGTTACGGTTGAACCGATACAATCCGGAGGAGCAGCCGGAGAAAAGCTCAACACGATGATCGTCGGCGGTGATTTGCCGGATGTTATTTTTACGGACCGGGGGTCCTCAGTAGAACGGCTGGTGCAGGCAGGGCAGCTCGTTGCACTGGATGAATATTATGAGAAATATCCGAACTTCAAGAAATATGTGAAGGAATCGACCCTGAATCTGCTCCGTTCAGATGACGGGCAAATCTATCAAATTCCGAACTGGTATACCTCCGGGCAATTCGGAAACGGCGGGTGGATGGTGAATAAGGATATTTATAACGCACTCGGCAGACCGGTGCTGGAGACCTTTGATGACTTATATCAGTATTTGCTCATGGTGCAAGACAAGTACCCGGATGTAGTCCCTCTGGAGGTTGGGGAGAAGGGGGCAGGTCTGGAAATTATGTATGGCGGTTTCAGGGAGAACTCCACCAGCAAGTTCGTTACACTCATGGGGCATCCGCAAGGCGACAAGCTGACATCTATCCTGGACGATCCCGCTTACGAGGAGATGGTGCTGTACATCAATAAGCTGTACCGCGAGCGGCTGATTACACAGGACGCGCTGCAGCAGACCCAGGATGCGGTCAAGGAAAAGGTCAATACCGGCCGGGTAGCGGTCATGGTCGAATCCAATATCACTACGTATGGAGCCGAGGGACACCGGGCATTGACGGCGAACAATCCGGACAGCGGTTATGAAATTATCTGGCCTGTCCACAAAGCAGGAATAGACAAGACCAAAGTATTTGTAAGCGGCTTTGAGACGCTGGGCTGGAACGTCAGTGTCATTACCAAACAAGCCAAGGACCCGGAGGCTATCTTCGCTTACTTTGACTGGATTACGGGTCCAGAGGGACAAAAGGTGCTGTTCTTCGGCCCTAAGGGCTTATACTGGGATGAAGAGGACGCGGATGGAGCGCCTATTCCGAATGAGAAATACAAGACCACCCCTGCTAACGAGCGTACGGATACGATGAGAAAATTCGAGGACTTTAACTGGGCGGGAAATACGACCTTCATTGATACGGCGAAAATGAGCCTCGAGGCGCTGCTCTCGGCGAACCAGAAATCATGGGAGACCGTGGCGCAGTCTACGGTGACCTGGAAAACCGCGCTCGACATTACGGAATTCGTAAATACCGACCCGCTTCCCGATACGGAGACCGGCATCATCGCACAGAATGTCGCGGATATCTATACCCTTGCTTACGCGCAGATGGTTCAGGCGAAGTCGGATGAAGAGGTGCTGGCGGCACTGGAGACGGCTAAGAAGAACACCGCAAAGGCAGGGCTGGATAAGCTGCTTGAGTTCAGAACCGAAAAGTGGCAGGAAAATGTTAAGAAAATCAACGCTACGAAATAACTCTTGTTAGAAGTTCAATAAGACTATGATGTGGAGGCGAGATTATGACATTTGCACGGAGATCGGGGTTCAAGGCAGTGCTGGGTATCGTGTTGGTTTCTTCGGTAGCGGGTGGTTCCCTTCCCCTTCCGGCCCAGGCCGAGGACCAGAGCAATCCCCCTTTCGAGACGGAAGTGATTGTACGGACCGTGAACCAGTTCAAGAACATGGCGGATGTGCAGAATTTCATCGGGCTGTCCACAAGCTACGGGGTCGATGTCATCAGCATGAACGTGAAGCAGGATGAAGATGATGAGGTTCCGTCCGGCAGTGTATTTTATCAGAGTAATATCGCGCCCATTGCCCAGGGCTACCAGAATTTCGATGCCCTGCAGGCTGTCATTACGGCAGCTCATGCCGCAGGAATTAAGGTTCATGCCTGGATTCCCCAGTTCCATGACCAGCAGGCCTTCCTGGCTCACGATGAATGGCAGATGCAGGCGCTGGTGGACGGGGTTCAGACTCCGTTTACAGGCTCTAACGGCAACGAATATTTCGTCAATCCAATTCATCATGAAGTGCAGCAGTATGAGCGTTCCATCATTCAGGAAGTGATTGAGAATTATGATGTGGACGGGGTTGTGTTGGACTGGATCCGCTTCGACAATTACAACATGGACGTTAGTGATTACACGGTTGCGAAGTATCAGGCGGAGTTCGGGTATTCGCCGCTCAGCATTGACTTTGATACGGATTCGCCGCAGCGTCAGCAGTGGAACGAATGGAGAACGGAACAAATTGGACAGTATGTAGGCGATATCCGTGAGGATATTGCTGCATCCCCGAATCCGGATGTGCAGCTTGGTGTGTATATTTTGCCGCCGGAATTTACAGAGGTTGGACAGAATGTAGCCAAGTTCAAGGACGAGATCGACTTTGTCGCACCGATGGCGTACTTCGATGACTGGGAGTTCAACAGTGATTGGGTATACAGCACTTCCTACGGCATCCTGAAGGATACGAGCGACCGGATCAGCGGCAGTGCTGCGGACATCGTAGCCACCTTGGATAATGACTGGACCGATGATCAATATCAGGAGGTCTACAAAGGCATCCGCGAGAATTATCCGGACGTGAAGCGCCTGGCGTTCTTTGCCTACGGGGCCTGGCCGGAAGATGAGCTGGCGAACATCCATGAACGTGAGACCTGGCCGACACCAGGCTGGACGGCTCCGGTAGAGCAAGACTATCCGGCCCAGCTGCCCGCTGTGTGGAAGGCGCGGAATATCGGTTCCATGCCGGGGAACGCCACCTACAATGCTTCCAATAAGCAATTTACACTCAGCAGCAGCTCGACGGATATTTGGGGGAATGCGGATCAGCTGAATTATATATACCAGCCCGTGAGCGGCAATGCGGAGATTGTTGTTAAGGTGCAGTCCACCAGCTGGCTGGACGGCTGGGCCAAGGCTGGCATTATGATCCGGGAGTCCCTGGTCCATAATTCGAAGCACGCGGATATGATGCTTACCCCCGGGAATGGGGCGACCTTCCAGTATCGTGCTGAAACCGCAGGCGATATGACCGACCATACGGCGGCCGCCTCGGCTCCGAAATGGCTGAAGCTGACCAGAACCGGAAATACGTTCAAAGGGTCGATTTCGGCAAGCGGGAGCAGCTGGCAGACGGTCGGAACGGTTCAGATCCCCATGAAACGTAAGGTGTATATCGGCATAGCGCTCAGCAATCCGGGGAATGATTCGCGGGGCAAGGCCGTGTTTGGAAATGTGAAGGTTACGGACTAAGCCTAAGCATAAGAGCCGCAGAACCAATATGAGCTATATAGTGAGGCCGAAGGAGGCGTGAATATGACTATGCCGCTACGGGAACGGCAGTATTACTTCCGGGACTACTACGATCAGGGTGAGGAGCTGGTGCTGGAAGGGCAGCAGCTGAGAATCGGGCTGACTTCAAAGTTCTCCATGATCCAGAAGTGGGAGTGGCCGCTTGCTGCGGATGGCCCGATTGTAATTATTGAACCGCTACAAGAAGGAGAGGCACCCGCACCGGGCAATGCCACGCTGGAGCTTGAATATGAGGGATCGCTTAAGGCGGATGGCTACCGGCTGGACATCCGTAAGGACGGAAAAATTACAATTGCAGCCTCCAATAAGCGAGGACTAAGGTATGGGATGGATGCTCTGCACCACCTGCTGCGCATAGATGAAGGGAAGTGCCGGTTGCCCGTGGCTACCCTTCACGATGAGCCTTCTTTTCCAGTCCGCGGCATTATTGAGGGCTTCTATGGCACGCCGTGGAGCTTTGATGACCGGATGGATGCTGTGCGCTATATGGCGGCTCACCGCATGAACGCCTTCATGCATGCTCCCAAGGATGATCTCTATCACCGTGAGCTGTGGCGTGAGCCTTATCCTGAGGCTATGTTTGCCCAGATACGTGAGCTGAAGCAGGAATGTGACGTCCAACTGGTAGACTTCTATTATTGCATTAGTCCGGGGAACGATCTGCAGTTTCGCAGTGAAGATGATTTTGCCAGTCTGGAAGCGAAGCTGGGGGCGATGATCGCCATCGGTGTCCGGCATTTCGCTCTGCTCATGGACGACATCGACTACGCATTGTCTGGGGAGAACCTCCATTACCTGGAGCGCTCCGGACTGGCGCACGCCTATGTGGCCAACCGTGTCTATGACTATTTGAGCCGTCAGTTGCAGAAGGTTACTCTGGTGATGTGCCCCTCTGAGTACTGGTCCTCCTGGGATACCGAATATAAGCGGGATATCCGCGAGAAGCTGCATACGGACATCAAGGTATTCTGGACCGGCTCTTCGGTCTTCGCCCGGCAAGTCGGAAGCAGGGATGCACGGAATAATTACAGCTATTACGGACATGAGCTGTGGCTGTGGGACAACATACCCGTCAATGATGCCGACTACGACCGGCTGTTTCTGGACCCGGTTCGCGGACGTTATTCGCAGCTTGATCAGACCGGACACCAGGCAGTGGTAGCGAATCCGATGGTTCAATGGGAATGCTCCAAGATTACACTGAACACAATGGCCCACTACATGTGGAACAGTGAGCGTTATATGCCGGAGCTTTCCTGGGAGCTGTCGGTCCGGGAGTTCGCCGGAGAGCTGGCAGACGATATGATGTTCTTCTGCAGCCAGAATCTAAATAGCCAGCTCTATAGCGGTGGATATGAGGAACTGAAAGAGGCCTTGCAGAGCAAGGATATCCCGAGGCTTGATTTGTATTTCGACCGCCTGGAGAGCGTCTCCTACCGGTTACTTGAAATGGAGAATTCCAAGTTTAAGGAAGAGGCAGGGCCCTGGCTGCAAAGAGCGCTGGCGGATGTAGAGCTGTGGAGAGCCTTGCGGCAGAAGGTTGCCGGCACGCCTCTGCCCGGAGCCGATGAAGAATTGCGTAAGCGGGCTGAAGCCTGTCAGGCCTTTGAGGTCCGGCTGGGAAGTGATCCCGCCTGGAAAGCCGCCGAAGCCTGGGGATTTGCTGTCAGAGAAGGAAAGGACGGATACCGGCTGACGGTGGATGCGGAGGCTGGAATATAATCGGCAGAGCACAGTGCAGCAGACGTAAAAGCCTTTTGCAAGCGGTTCCCTTGACGGCTCAAGCCTGGGGAACTGGAAACATAGCTGCTGTGCTACAGTGGTGACGCGATTAAGCCTTCCTTTACCCTTCGGGGTGAGTGGAGGTTTTTTGTTATATTCTAGAGACTTACTGATTGTTACTTTGTAACTTATCAAAAAAAGCAATAGTCCTTAATACTATGAATCTGCTAAGCTACACACTGGGTTTTAATACTTTATGTCTAATTATCGAACGTACCCGAATCGTTGCTGTCACTCTGCCATTTATCTATTCGCTTTGTTAATCTAATGTAATGGATCGGCTATGGATAGGAAGTTCTTTTTGATCTTTAAATAAGAAGATTCACTAACGTGTTGCGATTTATATTTCCATAGGATTTTGTGGAGGAATTTGTTGGATTGTTGTAAAGTTATTAATGAAAAGGATTATTTTGTGATTTGATTATGATTCTATGGGGGAGAATGATTCAATGTCAACTGACGCGGAAGGTCTTTCTAATCTAGGTATAACATATCAAGTGAACAAACAATATGAAGAAGCCATAAAATGCAATAAAATAGCAGTTGAACTGGAACCCCAAAATGCAGAATATCAGCAACGTTTAGGAATATCATATCATGCCAATAAACAATATAAGGAAGCCATAGATGCCAAAAAGAAGGCAGTCGAGCTAGAACCTAAAAATGCAGAATATCTAGATAGTTTAGGCATATCATATTTCATAAACAAACAATATGAGGAAGCTATAAAATTCATGAAAAATGCGGTCGGAATAGAACCGGATAATGCGAAATATCTGGATAATTTAAGTACAATTTATCATACAATAGAGCAATATGAGGAAGCTATTGAATTTACGAAAAGAGCTGTTGAACAGGAACCTGAGAACGCAAGTTATTTAAACAGTTTGAGTTTATCATACCATGTTGATGGACAATATAAGGAAGCTATAGTGGCTTCAAAAAAAGCGGTAGAACTAGAACCGAACAATGCAGAATATTATGAGGGTCTGAGTGCATCTTATCATGCAAACGGGCAATATGAGGAAGCTATAGTGGCTTCAAAAAAAGCGGTAGAACTAGAACCAAACAATGCAGAATATTATGAGGGTCTGAGTGCATCTTATCATGCAAACGGGCAATATGAGGAAGCTATAGTAGTTTCAAAGAAAGCGGTAGAGCTAGAACCAAACAATGCAGAATATCTTGACAGTTTGAGTATATCGTTACGGGCAAACGGACAACATACAGAAGCTATAAATGCTCTGAAAAAAGCAGTGGAGTTAGAACCAAATAAAGCAGCGTATCGTGTGGGTTTAAGTAAATCTTATTTGAAAAATAGACAATTTGAGAAAGCCATAGCGGCAGCGAAAAAAGTACTTGAATTAGAACCAAACAACGCAGAGTATCATGACAGTTTAAGCGAATCGTATCAATTAAACGGAGAATATGAGAAAGCCATAGAAGCAGCGAAAAAGGCAGTTGAGCTAGAGTCCAACAACGCACATTATCATCACAGTTTAGGTGCGTCCTATTATGCAAATGGACAAAATGAGGAGGCTATTAAGGAATACGAAACAGCTATAGCTTTACAACCAACTAATAACCAATATTATGATGATTTAGCGTTAGTTTATCTAAGGCTTTCAAATGGTAAAAAAGCTCTTGAAGTACTTGATAATGCTATAGAAATTGATAAAGCAAAAACTGATAATCGAAAAGCCATGTTGTATTATAATTATGTTTTTTTAGACTATGTATATACAGGTAATATTAACAACTCCAGAACCTATCTTGAGGAGGGGAAGAAAGCATATCTAAACAACCCGAGAAAACAAAGTATAAATAAGTTTTTGAATATATTTTCCGGATCGAATCTATTTAAAAATGTAAATAATTCCAAAATTATTAGTACTTTAAGTGAAAGAATTGAACTAATAAGAATTTTCGCGGAAATTCATTCAGATGTACTTGGCGATACTCAATATTATTTTTTATCTAAGATAGTCTCAACATTTAGGGATTATCCTAAGATTCAGTCAAATTTGATTGGTATTCATCTCAGTATGAAGCAAATTATGAAGCAGTGCGCGATTTCAATTCCGGAAGGTGCTGAACTTGCTCATTATTCTAGACTTGAAAATTTAAACTATCTTGTCAAGAAAAGTGGTGATCCTGCATTCCTAAGATTAAACAATGCTGCATATATGAACGATCCCTCAGAAGGGCTAGTATTTATTTCAACACTTAAGGAATGCCATGGATGCGATGGCTCATTACTAAACAAGGTTTATGATCGGTTTGTTAATGAGGATACAAACATGCAAGCAAGCGATGTTTATTTATTTAGTTTAACTTTACTAGTAGACGAACTGCCTATGTGGGCACAATATGGTGATAAAGGCCATGGATGCTGTTTAGTTATTCGGAATGATTTTTTTGATAGTGTTAATGAGGATATTCAACATGATATTATTGGAAACCGTGAAAATGGGCATACATATGTTAATCCATATATCCCGTATCGGGTAATCTACGTTAAAAGTATTGATAATGAAATACAGCTTAGTATGGCTAATGTAACTGGCGATGATGATAGTCAAAGTATAGATCAGATAAAAGTGGAGCTTGATAATATTGTGAAGTATATCCAAGCTGCTTCAAATATATGCCAAAGCAATGAAAATTTGGAGAATTCATTGATTGAACATTTAAGGGAGTCCATTGATCAGATTAGGTATTTATTCAAAACAACGGTTTACGAATATGAGGAAGAACTCCGTTTGATACGTTATGAACCCATCAATTCTAATGAAATTCAGCTAAACAATGCAAGTTCTCCAGTTCCAACCCTCTATGTTGAACGTACTGGTGAAAACCTTCGGTATTCTAAAATTATACTTGGACCCAAAGTAGAGGAAGCTAATAGAATCGTACCTTACTTGAAATATGTCGACTCTTCTCTTGAAGTGAAGAAATCTAATGTTCCATTTCGTTAATTCTATCCTTCTTTGTAAAACGAAGCGTTCAACGTTCTTTCACCATTCGAGGTGAAGGAAAGCTTTTTTTGATCTTATTTATGCTGCACGATATATTTGATGTGATCCATTAAAACGTATAAGGATTAGATTATGAACGAACTGGTTTAGTCTGATAACATTCCTGCCGTGCTTCAGAGTGACGTATGTAAGCCTTCCTTTCCTTTTGGGGAAGGGGAGGTTTTTTGTTATTTGGATTTTTAAAATGTAAAAGTGAATGAAATCACAATCTATTTTTGCCGGAGTGTTAAATTAAAGCTATCAAGTTAATCCGGGAGGAACTGTTATGAGCAGATATGAACAACAAAGAAATTTTCTGAAATCCAATTTTCATGAGTTCAAACATATTAAAACAGACAAGATCAAAGGAATTGCCCAGCCGCCAATGGTTAAGCCGTTTGATCCGGAATCACTAATTATTGATCTGCCGAAGGTTAGCAGAGATGTAGGGAGTAAAGAGAATATCTTTGATTGTATCGGGCAAAGAAGAAGTACACGCTTCTATTCTGCGGACACTTTAAGTCTGGAGGAGTTATCCTATTTACTATGGGCTACCCAAGGGATTACCGGTATGAGCAAGAATGGGCTTACGCTACGGACCGTGCCCTGCAGTGGGGCGACACACACCTTTGAAACCTATTTAATGATTATGCGGGTAGAGGGCATTCCGCAAGGAATCTACAGGTACCTTCCGGTGGAGCATAAGCTCTCATTTATGTTTGAATTAGATCAGCTGGAACAGAAGATTGATGCGATCACTCTGGATCAGCCCTTTGTCCCTAACTTTGCCCGCAAAGCTTCCGTGCTGTTTGCCTGGAGTACCACACCCTACCGCTCTGAATGGAAATATGATATTTCCGCTCACAAAAAAATCCTCATCGATGTAGGACATGTCTGCCAGAACCTGTATTTAGCCAGTGAATCCATCGGTGCAGGCGCTTGCGCCATTGGCATCTATGATCAGAAGCTGATTGATGAGGTATTGGAGTTAGACGGCGATGAGGAGTTTGTTATCTATCTTGGCGCAGTGGGGAAGAAACGGGAATAGCTTCCTTCCCGAGTTGAAAGTATAGCTGCCGTGCTTCAGTGGTGGAGTTTTAAATCTTCCTTTACCCTTTGGGGTGAGGGAAGGGTTTTTAACACCCTACTTGCACTAATGTTGTATTTTGGGCAGGATTTTCACAAAAGGAACAAGTGAGACCTGTGAGTATTATCTATACTCAATAATATATTGGAAGTAGTCCGCTGCGCTCTGATTGATTTCTTCATCACTAGCCTGAAAGGAGGCTCCGAAGACCGCGAAATAGGGTAATGCGATCGCACCCACATGCACGGCGCTGGCTTTAAACGGTGCTATCACCTCATCTACAGTAAAAGAAACGGAACCGGCTGCCTGGTAATTGTCTTGCTTATCACCGATTGACATAGCTACCCCCAGCTTCTTTCCTCTCAGCTTATTCCCGTTTGAACCATATGCCCAGCCGTGAGTGAAGACGTTATCCAGCCACTTTTTCAGTAAAGGCGGGTAACTATACCAATATAAAGGAAATTGAAAAATAATATGGCTATGTGCTTCGAGTAATCCTTGCTCTTTCGGAACATCAATGCTCCAGTCCGGGTACTCCTTATAAATCTCATGGACCGTAATTTCATCTGTATGCTGATGCAGCTCTTGTTTCCATCTTTTGTTTACTCTTGAAGCTTCGATATTTGGATGTGCTAGGATCACAAGGGTTTTCATAATCAGTCACCTTTCCGGCGGGGATTTGCTTTATGCAGCTGTTTATATTATTTTGGAAGCCGGTAAAAATGTAAATACACACAATAAAGTAACAGGGTTACCTCAAAGTGTGCATTGGACTAAGGTTCGTTATATGGCATGATAGAAATCATAAGATAAGTTAGGCTAAATTAATTAGGGTGTGATGAGGTGGCAGGAATGAAAGAATATCATTTAGGCATAGAAGCAACACTTGAAATTCTCGGAGGAAAGTGGAAAGCGTTAATCATATGTAATCTAATGTCGGGTAAGAAACGGACAAGTGAATTACAGCGCATTATCCCGGGCATCTCGCAAAAGGTTCTGATCCAGCAGCTCCGCGAACTTGAAAGGGACGGAATGATCGGCAGACAGGTCTATCATCAAATGCCGCCCAAAGTTGAATATTATATAACGGAATATGGAACAACAGCCAATGGAATTATTGACGTAATGTGTTCATGGGGCAGAGCCAACATTGCAATCAGACAGCAGCAGGGTGAAGAAGTAATGTTGCTGGAAAATATTCCGAACGATTAGTAAACCTGCGTTCCCTCACTATATAAAATGACCGCCATTGACAATAGTTTGACATCAAACTATAATCCATGTATGGAAACTAGAGATGTGATTTCGCTGATCTCCAAGATCAGAGAGAAGGTTAACCGGTTCATTGCCCTAGAGATGGTGAAGCAGGGCATAGAGGGGATAGGCACTTCGCACGGGGACATTATTTATGCGCTGCTGCAGAAGCCTAGGCTTACTATGGCAGAGATCTCCGCCAAAATTAATAAAGACAAATCGACCGTCACGGCACTGGTTGATAAGCTGGTCCGGCTTGGTATGGTGACGAAAGAAAGAGAGAAGGAGGATACCAGGTTTGTGTACGTTGCTCTGACGGGGAAGGGGAGGGAGCTGGAAACGGTTTTTGAGGCGATATCCGCAGACATGCTGGAGCAGTTTTACCTCAATGTCACCGAACAGGAGAAGGAAGCACTGCTGAGCATTTTAATTAAAATCAATAACAACTTCTAAAAAAATATATTATATAGTTTGATATCAAACTAAAATATCGAGGAGGACATGCCTGTGAGAGATTACACGACAGAATTGCCGCCGCATACAGAGAAATACATCGGAGAGAACGATCTGTATCTGCAGATATTTGCAGGAAGGAACCTCCCGGAAGACGCTGACCGCAGGCCTCCTTTACTGTTCGTGCATGGTGCCTTTACCGGAAGCTGGATGTGGAGCAAATACATTCCCCATTTTATCCGTGAAGGCTGGACCTGTTATGTCATGAATCTGAGAAGCCATTACAGAAGCAGAGTGCTGGATATGACGGAGATAACCTTCGGGGACTATCTGGAGGATATCAGCGAGGTTATCGCTGAGTGCGGGGCTCCGCCTATTGTGATCGGGTTCAGCATGGGCGGGATTCTGAGCCAAAAGCTGGCGGAAACGGCAGTTCTAGCTGGGCTTATGCTGATCGACTCAAGTATTTGTAAGGAGGTTCATGACCGGGTGCCTTACCGGGACATCGTCCGGACACAACCTGGCCTCGTAGTGCCTGCCCCGGTTCGTGAGGAGCTTACAAGCATAGATGAATCGGCAGAGGATATAGCTTTCCAAAGGAAGTACCTGACCATGGAGTCTGCCAAGGCGTTTAGCGCTTTTTCTTATCATTACGGTGCGGACGGAATTCCGGTAGACAGCCGGTCCATTACTTGCCCTTGTCTGGTTATCCATGCTGTTAACAGTGCGGAGGACGACCGCAGGGGCAAAGTAAACGCAGAGCATTTTCATGCAGAATATAAAGGCCTGTGGAACACCACCCATACCGGTCTGCTCGTAGGGCAGCGGTATCTGGAAGCAGTGGAGACTGTTCTGGAGTGGCTGAGAAGATTATTTTAGAGCGGAGGAAGAACGGAAGACCTCCTATACGGACTCAGGAGCGCTTAATTCTCCGAAAAGGCATAAACTGAGCAAAATAAATAAAAGGCCGCATGAACCGGATGATACGGTTCATGCGGCCTTGTTTGAGTGTGGATTTTCAAGTTGAAAAATAGTTCAATCTATATACATCCGGTTAGATTAATGGAATTTGACAGTCTTGATCCGTGATTCCTGTTCGTAAGTAAGCGGGCTTGGCGTTTGCGGTGTGTGCAAATGGCGCTCTACGCTGTATTCCATTTTCCGGTAGTCTTCTTCCCCAGAAGCCATCCCAGGCTGCCACATTCCGGTTACCCAATTCTTCAGTTCCTTAATTCCTGCCAGCATTGCATTCATCCTCCTTGGCGATGAAATCCGATGGTTAATAGGGTTTCGATCACTTTTGTTTACGCTTTCATTATAACACGGATCAGTTGAAAATCAAAGGTGTGTCCGTGTGAAATAGACAACAAAAGAGTACAAAGTGTGAATTGGAGAGGGTTTGTGCTTTGTGAAAGGAGTTATGTCCTTGTGGGGGAGACAATAGGCAATGAGGAATGGTAAAAGAACAAGCGACTGCCGGAAATGGCGGTCGCTTGCAGCAAATTCCTGTATGGCAAGCTTATTTTATACGTTTCAATGCGGCTTCCTGATCAATAGAACGTCTGGCCAGCATGTCCAGTGTAGAATCATGTATGGTTAATGTTTGTCTAACCGCTCGAGAGTGTCCCTGGTTGCAATGACTTCAGCATTGACTTCGGATACAGCCTGCTGGATCAGCGGGATCAGCTTCGTGTCTTCTTTGATGCTGTCAATATCAGCCTTCATTGTGCCCAGATCGGACTTAACCTCGCTCAGATCAGATTTCATTCCCTGTAATTCCGTAAGAATCTGTTGCAAAATCGGATCGCTCATCGTCACAGCTCCTCAAATATGGATTACATCAGAAGCGGACTTTTTGGATTATGTTTAATTATTATAGCATAAGCCGGGGGGACAGGCCGAGGAAAAAGAGCAAACTAGCTGAAGCGCGGCAATCCTGCCTGGAGCAAAGAAAATCTCTAATAATGAATGTTTTAACCAGAGGATGTCTAAGAGCCTTCTTTTATCCTGCGGGATGAAAGAGGGTTTTTTATTGCGGCAGCCTTAAATATCCAAGAAAATCTTGGGTATACTATACCAAACGAACGGGGAAGGAGGGCATCTATGGAACCGGACACACAGAATATTCCTACCCTGCGGCATATTCTTAATGAATTCGATCAGTGTGCGGATCTCAGCCACCGGCGCTTTCCTGAACTCTCCGCCGATATTGTGTATTTCCCGCATACGGTGGATAACAATCTGCTAATCCAGGAAATATTGCGGCCCTTTGACCGGCTTCAAGCGGATGGGCTGGATAAGTTGTTCCTCCAGTCCCAATTTGTTGAGACAAGGGAGTCCAAAGCTGTGGTGGTCGGCATACTGGAGGGCTGTGTAGCTGTCTTCCACGGGGAAGCTGTCTACTTACTGGACGCCTACGGCCAGGAAGGCCGCAGTGTACAGCAGTCGGAAACGGAGACGGTAATTGCCGGCCCTCACGATGCTTTTGTAGAATCCGCTCCTACGAACCTGAGCTTAATCCGCCGCCGGATCAAAAGCTCGCATCTGAAAATTATCCAGTGTGAGATCGGAGAAATTTCCAAAACAACTGTGTACATCCTTTATATCAAGGATATTGCCAATCTTAAATATGTCCGGGATCTGCAGAACCGGATCAACCGGATTGAGACAGATGCGATTAATGACGGGGGGACGCTGACCCAATTCATTGAGGATATGCCGAATTCGGTCTTCCCGCAGTTTCTGACTACGGAAAGACCTGATGTGGCTGTGTCGAAGCTGGCCGCCGGACGGATCATCACCATCGTTGACAATAGTCCCACAGCGATCAGTGCGCCATCCTCCTTTTTTGAATTCTTCTCATCACCGGATGATTACTACCAGCGCTGGGCACTGGGAACGGGACTGCGGCTGCTCCGGTTTCTGGCTCTTGTAATAACGATTTCATTCACGGCGATGTATGTGTCGGTAACTACCTTTCATTATGAGATGATTCCGGAAGCACTGCTCCGAACGTTGGCCGAATCACGGAACAGGGTGCCGTTTCCTCCTGTTTATGAAGCGCTGCTGATGGAAATCATGATCGAGCTGCTGCGGGAAGCCGGAGCGCGTCTGCCAACCAAAATTGGCCAGACGATCGGGATCGTAGGCGGGATTGTGATTGGTCAAGCGGCTGTACAGGCTGGTCTGACAAGTAATGTGCTTATTATCGCAGTAGCCTCATCTGCCATTGCCTCTTTTGTAATTCCCAGCTATATGATGAGCGCCTCCATCCGCCTGATCCGCTTCGGAATCATAATACTCACCGGAATATGGGGCAATATTGGACTTGTAATGGGTATAGCCCTGATCGTAATTCATTTATCCAACCTGACGAGTCTGGGCTCGTCCTATCTGACCCCTATTGCTCCTATGAAGACGGGAGACTGGAAGGATGTATTTATCCGTGCTCCTTTCTCGAAGCTGAACAGCCGTCCGTCCCAGAGTAAGACCATGAATTCTATCAGGCAAAAAAACAAAAAGTAGGAGTGGACGTTATGCCCGAAAAGCTGCGCCCCTTTCATATTGCCGTTCTAATGCATTTGACCCAATCCGGAATTGTAATCTTCACATTGCCCCGCAATCTGGCTGAATATTTCGGTACCAACGGATGGCTTTTTCTGGTGCCGTGTATCGTAGTCTCTACCTTCAATATCTATTTAATTTCACTGGTCTTCCGGCTTGGTCAAGGGAGGTCTGTATTTGAAATTATGGAGCAGTCGATTCCAAGGGCGGTGCTGTATCCTTTTTATGGCGGTCTGGCTGCGGTCTGGCTTGTTTTTGGCTGCATGATCGGCAAGAAATACGTGCTAATCTTCCAAATGCTGTCCTTCCCAACAACGAATCCCATGGTGTTCAAGCTGGCTATGGACATTCTGGCCTTTCTGATGATTACCAAAGGAATCTATTCCATCTCCAAAGCGGCTACGCTGTTCTTCTGGCTGTCCGCCTGGATGTATCTGCTCATGCTGTGGTTTTTTCCGTCGTTCCGCTGGGAACGCCTGACTCCGTTTATTCTTAAAGGCGGGCATGATCAGCTTAAAGGAGCCATGGAGATCTATTCCGCTTTTCTCGGTTACGAATTATCGATACTGCTGTTTCCTTACGTGAACAAGAACAAAAAGGCTATGGCGGGTGTCCATGCGGGAAATCTCTATTTAGCTGTGCTATATATCTCGCTGGCGATCATCTGCTTCGGGTTCTTCAGTCTGGGGCAATTGAAAAAACTGCTCTATCCCTTGCTTGATTTGCTGGCGTATATCCAATTCCCGTTTATAGAGAGGCTGGAGAATCTGCT
Organism: Paenibacillus sp. FSL R5-0912; assembly: GCF_000758605.1. NCBI lineage: Bacteria > Bacillati > Bacillota > Bacilli > Caryophanales > Paenibacillaceae > Paenibacillus > Paenibacillus sp. FSL R5-0912. The sequence continues at coordinate 6,339,831 of NZ_CP009282.1, read as the reverse complement.
GTACGGTCTGTTTCTGTTCCCGGTTCTGGTCACTGTTGTAATGTACTGGTGGGCGGCACAAGAGTCGGTGCGAAGAATACTTCCCAGGATAAAACTATCCTTGCTCACCTTCCTGCTGATTGCGATTTCCTACAGCATCTCTTTTATTCCGAAGACACTGGATGCAGTGGGGGTCTGGATCACTAATCTGGGGTATGCGGTGACCGGGATTGCTTTCGGATTTCCGGTACTATTGCTTCTATTGCTGCTGATTCAGCGGAAAGGGGGAGAGGTCCGTGCATAGACAGAACTATTGCATGGCAAGGTTGTTCCTGATTCTATTGCTTCTGCCTCCTCTGCTGCTGACCGGATGCAAAAGCGACGAGAGAATCCTTGAGAAGCTGGGCCTGGTGCAGACGGCGAGCTATGATCTTGCAGAGAATAACAGGATCAAAGTTACCTCCTGCGTCCCGGTCATTGACCCGAATTCCTCCGTACGCCGCGAGTTGCTGTCTACTGTCTCGGATAGCATTAAGGAAGCGGGAATCATGTTCTCCAGACAGACAGATTTGACGGTTGTCAGCGGGCAGCTCAGAGATGCATTGTTTGGCCTGAAGCTGGCCAAAGCCGGACTCGGGGATTACATTGATACCCTGCTGCGGGACCCCTCTATAGCCCTTGGCGTCAAGGTTACGATTATTAACGGGGATGCCGGTGAAATTCTGGCCAAGGAGTACAAGCCGCATACGGATACCGGAAGATATATCAATCACCTGCTGGAGAAAGAGGCGGCCGGCAACAGCATTCCCAATACCACACTGTATGAATTCTCCCGCGACTATAATGACGATGGCATAGATCCGGTGGCACCGATAGTAAGGGATAGCGGGGACAAAGCCGTTATTGACGGTATTGCCTTATTTCAGGAGGACCGTTACAGAATGAAGATTCCGGCTCAAGACGGGATATTCTTCGGACTGTTCCGTGATGATCTAAGACAGGGAGAGGTTGCTCTCCATTTGGGCGAAGAGGCCGGACGGCCGGCGGTAGTGATGTTCAGTTCATTATTGAATTCACGCAAGGTGAAGGTTCATCGTCTGGGGGCAGACCGGTTCAAAGTCGAGCTTCTGGCGAACATCCAGGGCTCTGTGCTTGAATATACCGGACACCATTCTCTGAATAAGGCCGGGATAAGGCAACAGCTGGAGCGGGATATCGCAGACGTGATTATGGCCAAAGCCAAAGAAATGGTGCTGCAAATGCAGCAGCATAACGTGGATAGTCTCGGAATCGGGATACAGGTAAGGAACTCTTTGAGTTATAAAGAGTGGAATCAAATGAATTGGCGGGAGGTATATCCGCAGGTGGAGATAGCGTGCAAGGCCAAGGTGACAATCAAGGATTACGGGAAATACATGTAGGCACTACCCTAATTATTTCAATTTATAAATATACAAAATAGGGCAATGGGTGTAAAATTGCATTACTTAGGTCTTCCCGGAGCATACGACTTGAATAGATGTACACCAGAAACGAGTGCCGCCCTTGGAAGGGCGGCTTCAACGTTTCTACTTGTATGCCTGTATGTGAATAAATGCGCATGGACCTCTGGCCTGAGAGGCAATGCCGCACTACACCACTGGATGATCCTGTTCCCGGAAGCAGAAGCGAAGCAACAGCAAAATGATGAAGCGAAAAGAGACGGAGGAATTAAGATTCATGGAGAGAAAAAACTGGAAGAACCTTATGAAAATAGTAATGTTGACTGCTGCGGTTGGTCTGGTAGCGGCTGGCTGCGGAAATTCGAATAATGCAGGCAATGCCAATAATGCAAGCTCCGGAAATGCTGCGGAAGCTCCAGCTGAGCCGGTTACCATATCGCTTGGACTGCTGCCTTCGATTGATGCCATTCCGTTTATTATTGCACATGAGCAAGGCTTCGATAAACAGCATAAGGTTAACCTCGATATCCAGACCTTCAAGAGCGCCAAGGACCGCGATGTAGCTTTTCAAGCCGGCAAAGTGGATGGCCTCAGCGCAGATCTCGTAGCAATTTCGATCTATAATGAAGCTGGACTGGATGTCAAAATCACCAGCACTACAACGGGTGAATTTGATCTGCTGACCGGAAATGATGAAGTCAAAGAGGTTAAGGATCTGAAGGGCAAGACGGTCATACTGTCCAAGAATACCTCGACCCAATATACCGTGGCGATGATGCTGAAGCAGGCCGGCTTGACCGAAGACGATATTACGGTAACCGAAGTGCCACAGATTCCAACCCGTCTGGAGCTGCTGAAAAGTAATAAGGCTGATGCAGCCGTCCTTCCGGAGCCGTTCGTGACGATGGGCAAAACTGCAGGCCTGCGCGTTCTCAGCTCGACCCATAGTGCAGGGATTAACCCGTTCGTGCTGGCTTTCCCGCAGAGTGCGATTGATGCCAAGGGACAAGCAATCCGTGATATGTATGCCGCTTATGATGAAGCTGTAGATTATATGAAAACGCATGACCAGTCGGAATATATCGATCTGATTATCAAGGAAGTGGGTTATCCGGACACCCTGAAGAATGAGATTCAAGTGCCGGAATACCTGCCTGCTTACCAGGTGGATGTGAAGGAAGTGGAGGCTGCCTTCGCCTGGGCGCGTGAAAAAGGATTGCTCACCAAAAATATATCGGCTGAAGAAGTGATCTCCGATGTCCAGTTTAAAGAATAACGGACTGCGGATTCATAACCTGCATGTAGCTTACACCAATGGGCAGCTCGCGCTCGGGGATATGAATCTAACCCTGCCGGAGCATGGGATATATACAGTAATAGGTCCTTCGGGCAGCGGCAAATCCACGCTGCTGCGGGCGATTGCCGGCCTGCTGCCGGGGTATGAGGGGGAGCTGCTCTTCAACGGCAGATCCGTCCATGACAAGGACACGCTGATCGGGCTGGTGCCGCAGAATTATGGGCTGCTCCCCTGGAAGACAGTCCGTGACAACATCCGGATTGCCATGAAAATTGCCCGCCCCGGCGGCGTGAGCCAAAATAAGCAGGAGCAGGACGGGCAAATCATGCATTGGCTTGAGTCCATGGGTATAGCCGGACTGGCCGGCCGGTTTCCGCTCTCGCTGAGCGGCGGGCAGCAGCAGCGGGTGGCTATTGCCCGCGCGTTCGCCATTCTGCCGACCCTTCTGCTGCTCGATGAGCCGTTCTCAGCGCTGGATGCCATCACGCGGGAAGGGCTGCAGCAGATTTTTATCGACAACTGGCAGGCTCATCCGGCAACCACGCTGTTCGTCACCCATGACATAGAAGAAGCGATTCTCCTGGGACAGAAGATTATCGTGATGCTGCCCGGGCAACAGGAGCCTCCTGAGATTCTCGATAACTCTGCTGTGTTTGCAATGAAGCATGTGGACAAGCGGGAGAGCGATGAGTATTTCGAGCAGAGTAAGAGAATCAGAAGGGTAATGATGGAGAAATGGTGAAAAAACGGCATCTCCCTCACCTGCTGCGGCTGCTGTTCGTTTTTGCGGGCATGAATGTAATCTGGTATATAGCCTATCTGCTGATGAATCATTCCATTCTGCCAAGTCCGGGTGCAGTCTATGAAGCTATGTTTCATCTCGGGGCGCGTGATGTGGCGCTGAACGTCGGCTACAGCCTGCTCCGGATCTTCGAGGGTGTGCTGCTGGCACTGCTGCTCGGACTGATGGTAGGCCTGCTGATGGGCCGCTCTCCGCTCTGGAACAGGCTGCTGGATCCGGTGGTGTATCTGACCTATCCGATTCCCAAGATTGCGCTATTGCCTGTAGTGATGCTGTTCTTCGGCCTCGGGGAGATCTCCAAAGTGCTGATGATCATGCTGATCCTGCTGTTCCAGATAATCATATCCGTACGTGATGGTGTGAAGGCAATCCCTGAGAGTACATATGATGTTCTGACGAGCATCGGCGCCAGCTCCATGCAGAAGTTCTGGAATGTGACGCTCCCCGGCGCACTGTCGGTCATTCTCAGCACCATTCGTATCTCTCTTGGAACGGCAATATCGGTGCTGTTCTTCACCGAAATTTACGGTACGGAGCATGGCATGGGCTTCTTCATTATGGATGCCTGGCTGCGGCTGGATTATCCGGAGATGTATGCGGGAATTATGCTGTTCAGTCTGGTAGGCTTTGTCCTTTTCCTGCTGGTGGATCTGCTGGATTACCGGTTTATGAAGTGGCGGAGGTAGTCTGTAAACGGGTATTGTCCGCATAAGGACGGTGCCCGTTTCTTTTGAAATATAAGAATTTATATGTTTCACACGATAACTTATCCTTCTATTTCTCGCTGAAACAACACCGTCCCTTAAAAGGACGGCAAAGCCGTTTCTACTTCTTTGAGAATGCTGTAATTTCCTGTCGCAAATATAAGATGGTAAATATATCTAAATATAATTATAATTAGAATATCCATGTTGCTTATTTGAGGAGGATGAAATGTTTTGAACAGTAAACGCAATCAATTTATTCAGCAAACCGCCCGGACAGCCCTGATTACTTCGGTAACGCTTGCATTACTACTGCCTGGCGGGCTGGCTGCTGCGGATTCCAGCTACACTTCGGTGACGCCGCCTCTCTCTACAGCAGCTGCCGGACAGGCCGCCAATTCCGCAGCCCCGGACCCGGCCAAGGCCAAAATCACACAGGAGCAGGCCATTGCCAAGCTAAGAGAGTGGTTTCCCGTTCTGAAGGAAGCGACGGTATCCAATGTACGGCTTGGCACGGATTCTTACCCTCCTTCCGGGAACCAGATGGTGTGGAATGTCCAGTGGCAGTATCAGCTGGGCAGCTCAGGTTACGGGTTCTCCAGTTTGGTCGATGCGATGACAGGTGATCTGGTGAATACGTATATTTCTTATCCTATGTTGAGGGAGAATGCCTTTTACCCTCCGGAATTCTCCCGGGAGGAGGCGCTGGCGAAAGCCCGCAGCTTTATTGCCATGGCCGCACCATCCCTGGCAGCGACGGACCTTGTACTGGATGATAACGACCCGACTTATATGGGCAGAGACGCGCTCTTTGGTATATTTGAATATAGGTTTCATTTCAGAATCATGAGAAACGGGCTTCCCTCAGCAACGGATATGCTGAACATCGCCGTAGATGGAAACGGGAATATCGTTCAATTCAGCAAACCGGCTACAGACTTAGTGTATCCGTCAGCGAAGCCGGCGGTCTCCCTGGAATCAGCAACCAAGCAATTTGCCGGGAACTTTAAGATTGGGCTCTATTATATTCCTCTATATAAAGACGGCGCGGCAGTGCGCTGGATTCTGGGCTGGCGCCCTGAGAGTGAGTCCCTGTTCCTTGTAGATGCCCAGACTGGCAAAAGCATAGATAACGAAGGCGAGGCAATTACGGCAGCTGTTACTTATGAGGCGGTTCCAGAGCGGAAGAATGCTTTCCAGCCGTCAAGCGCCGCCGGGCTAACCGCAGCTGCAGCGGCGAAGCTGGTACAGCAGGTCGCCGCGATTCCTGCAGAACGCAAGCTGTCAGGCCAGAACTCTGGCGTGAATTCCCAGAATGATAAACAAAAGCTCTGGAGATTATCCTGGGAAGCAAGCCGCACGGCTGCTAATATGGCAATGCCGGAGCGTACGTACGCTGAAGTAGACTCCAGCACCGGAGAAATCATTCAATTCCAGCTGGATCAGTATGGAGGCCAGGCATTGAAGGAACAGCCTGCACCTGCAGGCGGAACCAAACTGACGCAGGCACAAGCCAAGGAGAGGGCGATAGAGCTTATCAACCGTCTGTATCCTAAGGCTAGCGGAAGTCTTAAGCTGGTTGAGCATGGAGGGAAGTGGAGTATCCTTGAAGATGGGAAGGGGTACCGTTACCAGTTCTTGCGCTATTATCAGGGTATTCCGGTTAGTGACAGTAATATAGTCATGACTATGGATGTTTACGGCAGACTGCAAAGCTACACGAATACAGGCAACACCGGTTATGAAGCGCTCAAAGATAAGCCTGTTCCGGCAGTTTCCGGGGCGGAAGCACTTCAGAGCTATCTCGCTAGATACGATCTTAAACTGCAGTACAGCAGTATAGGCGGATATAACATAAATAATAAGTATGTTGAACCGGTAGTTAAGCTGGTATATGCTCCGACTCCGGCAGATTCTCAGGATACCTATAAGGTACTGGATGCGCAAACTAAGGAATGGGTCACGACCTACGAGAGCCCGTTGCAGTCACGGAGTGGAGCGGAGGCAGTTGATCTTAAGGGGCATGCAGCAGAGCAGGCGTTGACCGAGCTGCTGAAATACGGCGTGCTGAGCACAGATGCGGACAAGAAGGTGAATCCGGACCAGGAGATAACGGCCGGAGACTGGTTTACCCTGATTGCCAGATCCTCAACACCGTATTATGCAGGATATTCGAATGGTTCTGAACCTAAAGCCGTGGCTGGAGTGAGTCCGGACAGTCCTTATTATGAAGCTGTCAGCTATGCGGCAGAGCGTGAATGGATCAGCAGAGAGGCTGCGCTGCAGCCTGAGAGTAAGTTAAGCCGCGAACAGCTTGCTGTTCTGCTTGCCTCCTTCCTGAAGTACGATAAGCTTTCAGCTTTTCTGGGTAATGATTCTGTCATAACCAGCTTCAGTGACAATGCGGCCATTCAGGATACAGGGGCAGTGGCGCTGGCTGTGAAGCTGGGATTGCTGCAGGGAGAGAGCGGAAAGTTCAATCCACAGCAGATTGTAACCAAGGCGCAGGCAGCTAATGTAATCATGAAGCTTGTAGAGCTGCAGGGCAGAACCGATCAGGTGATCGGCCAATAGAGAATGAAGCACAGCAAAGCCCGTTTCCGCCACTATGGCAGAAACGGGCTTTTTGACGTCTCATATGGAGTGAAGAAGCTTATTTGCCGAGCTGTTTGTCGACTTCCTTGACGGGATTCTCGCCGACATTGTCTTCGGTCTTGATGCTGCTCATGAACCAGCCTGTAGCCGCAATAATAATCAGAACCACGTAGAAGGTCAGTTTCCACCAGGTGCTATGCGCGAAGTCTTCAGACAATACACCCAGCGAAGGATGTGCAAGAGTGATGACGGCAAGCTTAATCCCTACCCAGCCGACAATGAAGAAGGCGGCAATTTCGAGACCTGGACGTGTGTGGAGCAATTTGACGAAGAAAGAAGCGGCAAACCGCATAATGACCAGGCCGATGAATCCGCCCGCAAAGATTACCAGGAACTGTCCGCCGTCAAGTCCGCCAATGTGGCCGATTCCGCTTGGCGGAAGAGCAACGGCGAGGGCAACAGCTGCGAGGATGGAGTCTACTGCAAAGGCAATATCTGCAATCTCAACCTTAAATACGGTGAACCAGAAGCTGGATTTCTTCTTGTTGACAGCCCCGGAAGTGCCGCTTTCAGCTGCTTCATCCGTGACTGGTTTCTTGAACAGCAATTTTCGGAAGATGTGATTCCCCGCGATAAATAATAGATAAATTGCGCCGATGGCTTGTACCTGCCAGATGTCGACCAGATAAGAGATGACGAAAAGTGATCCAAACCGGAACACAAACGCTCCTGCCAATCCGTAAAAGAGCGCCTTCTTACGTTCCTCATCAGGAAGATGTTTAACCATGATTGCCAATACAAGTGCGTTGTCTGCGGCAAGCAGCCCTTCCAGTGCGACCAGAACGAGCAATACCCATCCGTATTCTAATAATAATCCCCAATCCATTGCTGTTTCCTCCTCATGTGGCTCTGGGTACTTTTCATAAAAATACCCTTATTACCATTATTGTAACCAAAACTATATAAAAAAGACCTTTACCAAACAGATTAGCCTTTGGAATAAAGGTAACCTGATTGGTAAAGGTCTCGCTAACAAAATGAATTGCCGATAAAACCGGAGAATATCCTCATATTCTCGTATTGACGATTTTATCTAACAGCTACTCCCCTTTACGGGATATATGAAATTTTAGGATTTACGTATCTAACTAAAAGTATCATATATGAGTTGAGAGGCGTTGTCAATGTTTATGAGAATAAATATCATCAGGAAATGATTGTTTTGAAAACGGAACCATGGAATGTATGAGTTATATTACTTAACATCTGATATGGCGAAACTGCAAACTTAAGGAAATAAAGGGCGAATTAAGCTTTAATCTAATTGACGATACCCTGTTATGAAAATATGATGAGACTAATTAAAGCAGCCAAGCGAGGTTGATGTTATTAAACATAACACAACTAAGCGAATATCCAATTGACTGTCGCTGATGGAATGTCAGGGAAGCTTAGCTCACAAAACTTAAGCAGATGCTTCCGAAGCGAGTTTTGTACGCAGATTGTACAGGAAGCTAAGCTCACAAAACTTTTAGGAGGTGGGAAATGATGCAGCCGTCATGTATATCAAGTGAAGCGGAGGAGGAGATTAGCCGCCACCCTTGCTACAGCGAGGAGGCCCACCGGTTTTATGCCCGGATGCACATCCCGGTTGCTCCCGCCTGTAACATCCAGTGCAATTACTGCAACCGCAAGTTCGACTGTGTGAATGAGAGCAGGCCGGGCGTGGTCAGTGAAGTGCTTACTCCGGAGCAGGCGGAACGCAAGGTGAGAGGCGTTGCCGCTCAGCTGATGCAGCTCTCGGTAGTGGGTGTGGCCGGACCCGGAGATCCTCTGGCGAATCCGGAGCAGACGTTTGATACCTTTGCCCGGGTCAAGAAGTATGTGCCAGACGTTTCCCTTTGCCTCAGCACCAACGGACTTACACTTTACCGGCATGTGGATGAGATCATCGAGCTTGGCATCCGTCATGTCACCATCACCATCAATGCCATCGATCCTGATGTCGGCCAGGCAATTTATCCCTGGGTATTCGATGAAGGTGTCCGGTACGAAGGAAGAGAAGCAGCCGAGCTGCTGATCAGCCGTCAGTTGCAGGGACTTGAAATGCTGGCAAAGCTGGGGATTCTGGTTAAAGTGAATTCCATTATGATTCCGGGGGTCAACGATCATCATCTGCCCGCAGTGTCCAAACGAGTAAAAGAACTCGGGGCCACGCTGCATAATGTAACACCGCTGATTATCGCACCGGGCAGCCAGTACGAAGCGGATGGACGCAAGGCGCCCCGTCCGAAGGAATTGCTTAATCTGCAGGAGCTTCTTGGCCGTGACGGCATGAAGGTCATGCGCCATTGCCGGCAATGCCGGGCTGATGCCATCGGGCTGCTGGGCCAGGACCGTAATCAGGATTTCCCGCTTGAAGCGATGGAAGCTGAACCGGTCATTAATGAAGAAGCCAGGGCAATGTTCCAGAGTGAACTGGATACCAAAATCCGCGAGCGCGTCAAAGCCAAACAGGCGAGACGTATAGTGGAGGGCGGACCGAAGACACGGGTTGCGGTTGCTACAAGAGGCGGCGATAAGGTCAACCAGCATTTCGGGCATGCCACAGAGTTCCTTGTTTATGATACCGACGGAGTTGATGTACAACTGCTCGGTGTCCGCAAGATACAAGCTTATTGTCATGGCAAAGCAGACTGCAACGGCGATAAAGCCGCCACGCTGCAAGAAATCATATCTATCTTAAGTGATTGCCGTATTCTTCTCTGCTCCGGTATCGGCGATGCCCCGAGGGCCAGCCTGAACAAAATCGGAGTCCTGCCACTAGTCCGCAAAGGCGGAATTCAGGAAGCCATTCTCGAAAGCGTCAAGTACAGCTCTTATTTTGAAAATATAAACATTTCGAAGGGATGATGAACAATGAGACAAATAGCTTTCTACGGTAAAGGCGGTATCGGTAAATCGACAACTTCACAAAACACCCTGGCTCAGCTGGCTACAAAATTCGGACAAAGAATAATGATCGTAGGTTGTGACCCTAAGGCAGACTCTACCCGTCTTATCCTGAACACGAAAGCCCAGAACTCGGTGCTTGAACTGGCAGCTGAACTGGGTTCGGTAGAGGATCTGGAGCTTGAAGATGTACTGCAGACAGGGTTCGGCGACATTATCAATGTAGAATGCGGCGGACCAGAACCAGGTGTAGGCTGCGCGGGACGCGGGATCATCACCGCCATCAACTTCCTGGAACAGGAAGGCGCCTATCAGGATCTGGACTTCGTATCCTATGACGTCCTTGGTGACGTTGTATGCGGCGGTTTCGCAATGCCAATCCGTGAAGGCAAGGCCCAAGAGATCTACATCGTCTGTTCCGGTGAGATGATGGCGATGTACGCAGCGAACAATATCGCCCGCGGTATCCTGAAATATGCCACCAGCGGCGGTGTAAGACTGGGAGGCCTGATCTGCAACAGCCGTAATACAGACCGTGAAGATGAGCTGATCATGGAATTGGCCCGCCGCCTGAACACACAGATGATTCACTTTGTACCACGCGATAATATCGTTCAGCATGCCGAGCTGCGCAGAATGACTGTTGCCCAATATAACCCTACCCATCAGCAGGCGAAAGAATATGAAACACTGGCTGAGAAAATCCTCAATAACAAAATGCTGACCATCCCTACTCCGATTTCCATGGAAGAGCTGGAAGAGCTGCTGATGGAATTCGGGATCATTGAAGATGAAGAAGCTGCGATCAAGAAACTGCAGGCTTCCGGTCAATAAGGCTCTATGCCGTAATCTATAGAGTGAACCGGTGAACGGGAGTGGAGAGACGGCCTTCACCGGTTCATCTCCAGTGGCATTAGCCACGCAGGCGGCCTGGGCGTCCTGCATCAAGAATAAGGAGGGTCAATACATGGGACTGAATATCGAAGACAATAAAAAACTGATAGAAGAAGTTCTTGAAGCCTACCCGAAAAAAGCGAAGAAAGACCGCGAGAAACATTTTCAGGTGGCTACAGATAATGCCATAGATTGCGGAACTTGTGCAGTGAAGTCTAACATCAAATCCCGTCCGGGTGTGATGACGCCGCGCGGATGCGCTTATGCAGGGTCCAAAGGGGTGGTATGGGGCCCGATCAAGGATATGGTCCATATTAGTCACGGCCCTGTAGGCTGCGGACAATACAGCTGGGGTTCGCGCCGTAACTTTGCCAACGGTACGCTGGGGATCGACAACTTTACGGCTATGCAGATCACCAGTGATTTTCAGGAAACGGATATTGTCTTCGGCGGAGATAAGAAGCTGGCCGTAATCATGCGTGAAATTACCGAAATGTTCCCGCTTGCCAAAGGGATCTCGGTTCAATCCGAGTGTCCGGTCGGTCTGATCGGTGATGATATTGAAGCGGTATCCAAGAAGATGTCCAAAGAGCTGGATATGCCGATTGTTCCGGTACGCTGCGAAGGGTTCCGGGGGGTCAGCCAATCGCTGGGTCACCATATCGCAAACGATGCGATCCGCGATTTCGTCATGGGCCGTGCGGAACTGGCGGAGACCGGTCCGTACGATGTCAACATTATCGGCGACTATAATATTGGCGGTGACGCCTGGGCCTCCCGTATTCTGCTGGAAGAAATGGGCCTGCGCGTAATTGCCCAGTGGTCCGGCGACGGTTCCCTCAATGAGCTGGAAGTGGCTCACAAGGCGAAGCTGAACCTGATTCACTGTCATCGTTCGATGAACTACATGGTGGATCATATGGAGAAGGCATACGGCATTCCATGGCTCGAATACAATTTCTTCGGACCCACCAAGACTTATGAGAGCCTGCGGGCGATTGCAGCCCTCTTCGACACTACGATTCAGGAGAACTGCGAGAAGATGATCGCCAAATATAAGCCGGTAATGGATGCCATTATCAATAAATACAGACCCCGCCTGGAGAACAAAACCGTCATGCTGATGATCGGTGGCCTGCGTTCACGCCATACGATCGGAGCCTATGAAGATCTGGGTATGGATATCGTGGCTTCCGGTTACGAATTCGCCCATAAGGATGACTATGAGAAGATGCTTCCGATGCTGGAAGAAGGAACAATCATTATGGATGACCCAACAGCCTACGAGCTGGAAGAGCTCACCCGGAAAATGAACATTGATCTGGTAGGTTCCGGTGTGAAAGAGAAGTATGTGTATCACAAAATGGGTGTTCCGTTCCGTCAGATGCACTCATGGGATTACAGCGGCCCGTATCATGGCTTCGACGGCTTTAAGGTATTTGCCAAGGACATGGATATGACGGTGAACAGTCCGGTGTGGGATCTGGTGACCCGAAAAGAGAAAATGGAGCCAGAGGAGGCGAGCATATGAGCAAGGATGAACTGAACATTAAAGATAATACCAGCTTGTTTAAGGAAGAACGCTATGTTCAGCAGCGGGAGAACAAGAAGCAGTTCGAAGCGCCTTGCAGCGAGCAGGAGACTGCCGAAGCGCTCGCATACTCCAAATCTGCTGAATATATGGAAAAGAATTTTAACCGCCAGAATGTTGTCATTAATCCGCATAAAGCCTGTCAGCCGCTCGGCTCAGTGATGGCCGCACTCGGATTTGAGAAAACATTGCCGTTTGTTCACGGCTCACAGGGCTGCAATGCCTACTTCCGCAGCCATCTCAGCCGTCACTTTAAAGAGCCTACACCTTCTGTTTCCACTTCAATGACTGAGGATGCTGCCGTATTCGGCGGGATGAACAACCTGATTGATGGTCTGGAGAACAGTGTCGCGCTCTACAAACCGGAGATGGTTGCGATCTGTACCACCTGCATGGCTGAGGTTATCGGGGATGACCTGAACTCTTTTATCGGCAACGCCCGGATTAAAGGGGTTATCAGTGAAGAATATCCAGTAGCTTACTGCAATACACCGAGCTTCGTCGGTTCGCATATTACAGGCTATGATGCCATGATCAAAGGCATTCTGAGCTACCTCTACACCCGTTCAGGAATCGAGAGTAAGCCGGGAAGCGGTGCAGAAAGCGGGGAGAAGCTGAATGTAATGCTTGGTTTCGAGCCTTACACCGGTAACTTCGCGGAACTGCGCAAGATTCTTGCTGCGTTTGATACCAAGTACACGATCCTGGGGGATCACAGCGGGAACTATGACTCACCGGCCACGGGAGAATACGAATATTATTATGGCGGCACGAAGCTTGAGGATGTTCCGCAGGCAGCCAATGCGCTGGGGACTCTGTCCCTGCAAAAGTATACGCTGAAGAAGACTCAGGAATATATCAGCGGAACCTGGAACCAGCAAATCTCCGCATTATCGACGCCGCTTGGCATTAAAGGTACCGATAAATTGCTTGAAGCAATCAGTGAACTGACGGGTCTGCCCATTCCCGCCTCACTTACCGAAGAACGCGGCCGCGTAGTAGATGCGCTCATGGACAGTCATCCTTACCTGCACGGCAAGCGGGTTGCGCTGGTGGGTGATCCGGATCTGCTGATCGGTCTGATCGGGTTCTGCCTGGAAACCGGGATGGAGCCGGTGCATATCGTCTGCTCGAACGGTGATGTTGATTACAATGAATTGAAATTTAAGGATGAAGCCGAGGCGCTTCTGGCGGCAAGTCCGTACGGTTCCGAAGCAACTGTGCATGTGGGTAAAGACCTGTGGCATATGCGCTCGCTGCTGCTGAATGATACGGTTGATCTGGCAATTGGCAGCTCGCATCTGAAATTCGCCGCCAAGGATGCCGATGTGCCGCTGATCCGGGTCGGATTCCCGATCTTTGACCGTCATCATATGCATCGTTATCCGATTATCGGGTACCAGGGAACGTTGAATCTGCTTAGCTTAATTGTGAACACGATTCTCCAGCAGCTCGATGATAATAATTCCGGATTTAATTTCGAACTGGTGCGCTAAACGCATATTTATCAGCTATCTAAGGTAATTTGATCACGCGAAGTGATGAGAATTACTGAAACTTTCTGAAATGAAATTTATTATATAAATACAACCATTTGAATAAATGTAAAAAATACCTCGCCTGGTCTCTCAAGTCCCCGGAATATTCGGCAACGGTTATTGTAACCGGCATCCGGGGACGGCGGAGGGCCGGGATTCTTGCCATCAGGTGCAAATGCCGCCTCAGGAGCAGCGCAAGATTTGCGTGAAATACAGCATCTTAAGCGAAGGAGATGAAGAGCCGATGGACCCTGTTCGAAAAAACGAATTTGATTCCGAGGCTTGCGGGAGCATAGCCCCAAAAGCAAAGCCCTGTCCACGGCCCAAACCGGGTGAAGCAGCTGGAGGCTGCTCCTTCGACGGAGCCCAAATTACGCTTCTGCCGATTATGGACGCTGCACATCTTGTCCATGGACCGATTGCCTGTGCCGGAAATAGCTGGGAGAGCAGAGGAACGCTGTCAAGCGGCCCCTCCCTGTCCCAATACGGCTTCGCTACGGATCTTACGGATTCCGATATTATTTTTGGCGGCGAGAAGAAACTGAAGGACAGTATCGACTATATTGCCGAGCGCTTTGCGCCTCCGGCAATATTTGTATATTCAACCTGTGTGACAGCGCTGATTGGCGAGGATATGGATGCTGTCTGCCGGGCGGCGGCTGAGCGGATCGGGATCCCTGTGATCCCCGTGAACAGTCCCGGCTTCGTCGGCAGCAAGAATCTCGGCAACCGTCTGGCCGGAGATGCCCTGCTGCAGTACGTTATCGGTACAGGAGAACCGGAGCCGATGTCGCCTCTGGGTGTGAATCTGATCGGTGAGTATAATATCGCCGGTGAGATGTGGGATATCGAGAAGCTGATGAACAGCGCCGGGATCACGGTAACCTCGCGGATAACGGGCGACGCCCGTTACAAGGAGATTACCTATGCGCACCGCGCCAAAGTGAATATGGTGGTCTGCAGCCGGGCGCTGCTGGGCCTTGCCAAGGAAATGGAATCCAGATACAGCATTCCTTATTTCGAAGGTTCGTTCTATGGTGCTAAGGAAACGACCTACTCGCTGCGGCAAATGGCATTTCTGATGAATGACCGTGAGATGGAGCGGCGGGTGGACCGGCTCACCGAACGGGAAGAAGCCAGGTTAAGCCAGGATCTGCGGCCGTACCGCAAGCTGCTGAAAGGGAAACGGGCAGTGCTCTATACCGGCGGCGTCAAAAGCTGGTCGGTGATCTCGGCGCTGAAGGAGCTTGGCGTCCAGGTAGTCGGGGTAGGTACGAACAAAAGCACTGAGGATGATGTGCGGCGGATTGCCGACCGGGTGGGCGATGATACGGAATACATTCCCGAAGGCGGAGCAAGCCGGATTATTAAGACCGTAAGGGAACGTAAGGCGGATATTATGATTGCCGGCGGACGCAATATGTACGTGGCGATGAAAGAGCAGATTCCTTTTATAGATATTAACCAGGAGCGGCACAAGGCTTATGCGGGGTATGAGGGACTGCTGAGGCTGGCCAAAGAACTGACTTATTCCCTGGCCAATCCAATCTGGAAGCTGGCCGCAAGCCCGGCCCCATGGGATAAGGAGGCTCCGCCGTATGACCGTTAACCGGAGAAAAAAGCCGGCATCGGTCAACCCGATGAAGATCGGGCAGTCGCTGGGTGCCGTGCTGGCACTGCAGGGCTGTTACCGGGCCATGCCGCTGATTCACGGCTCCCAGGGCTGCTCCGCTTTTCCGAAGGCGCTGCTGACCCGGCATTTCCGGGAACCGATTGCCGTACAGACCTCGGCGCTCCAGGAGATGGATGTCATCTTCGATGCCAACCGCAATCTGGAAGAGGCGCTGAATCTGGTGCTCAGTAAGCATCGTCCCGATATCATCGGCATTATTGGAACCGAATTGACCGATGTGGCCGGAGTGGATTATCAGAACATGCTGAAGACGTATAAAAGAGAGCGGAATATGCGCGGCGGTCTCGCCTTCTCTGTCGTGCTTCCTGATTTTCGCGGATCACTGGAATCGGGCTTCAGCTCTACGGTAGAAGCCATGATTGACGAGATGATCCAGCAGGTCGGACATCGGGGGTCCAGGAGTGTCAACACCCGGCAGATCACCCTGCTGCCGGGATCTTTCTTAACCCCGGCTGATGTAATGGAGCTGAAGGAGATCATCTCCTCCTTCGGGTTCGAAGTGATTGCACTGCCGGATATCTCGACCTCCTTGTCCGGCCATCTGCTCACCGGCTTCTCGCCGCTGACGCGGGGCGGAGTGCCGCTGGATTCCATGCTGCAGAGCCTGCAGTCCGGGCTGACGATTGCCATCGGCGGCAGCATGGAGCGTCCGGCCCGGCGGCTGCATAATGCGCTGGGCACACCGTATAAGGTATTCGAAGGTGCAATGGGACTCAAAGCCTCGGATGAACTGCTGCATTTCCTGCATCAGATCAGCGGAGAGCCGGTGCCGCTGCGGTATTGCTGGCAGCGGGAGAATCTGCTCGACAGCATGCTGGATGCCCATTTTCAATTTGCCGGAATGTCGGCCCTGACTGCACTGGAACCGGATCATCTGTATTCCGTCTCGGGATGGCTGGAGGAGCTGGGAGTAGAGCAGAAGGCGTTGATTTCCTCATTTGAAACCCCGCTGATTGCCGGAATGGAACGCGAGGTATGGGTAGGCGACCTGGATGATGCCGAGGTCCTGGGCAAGGGAGCAGATCTGTGGATCAGCAATTCTCACGGAATTGCAGGTGCGCAGCGGATCGAGGCAGCATTTATGCCGGCCGGATTCCCGG
Source organism: Paenibacillus sp. FSL R5-0912 (assembly GCF_000758605.1). Lineage (NCBI taxonomy): Bacteria > Bacillati > Bacillota > Bacilli > Caryophanales > Paenibacillaceae > Paenibacillus > Paenibacillus sp. FSL R5-0912. Next base: position 6,323,244 of record NZ_CP009282.1, on the reverse strand, counting down.
TCTGGAATGAGCTGGGTGCTTATATGTCTGTCTCGGTCGGGTACCGGGGCGCTATGGAATGGAGTAATAAAGCAGGGAATTTGTTAATGCAAAGGGAGGCAGGACACCGTGAAAGTAGCGTTCGCCACAGATGATGGAAACCGTGTGAATGCCCATTTCGGACAAAGTCCGATGTTTGCTGTATATAATGTAACGAAATCCGGGGCATCACTGGTTGAGCTGCGTAAGCTAACGGCGGTGCTGAACCAGGATGAAGCAGGCAGAATCGACAGCCGTCTGGATGCGGTAAGCGATTGTACATTGATCTTCATTATGCAGATCGGCGCATCAGCGGCTGCGCGGGTGACGCGCCGCAAGATTATGCCGGTCAAGGTCCCTTTCGGCAGTCCTATAGAGGAACAGCTGAAACGGCTGGTGGAGATGCTTCAGGGCAAGCCGCCTATGTGGCTGGCTAAGGTTCTGCGGGCGGAGGAAACTGGCGAGAGCGAAGGGGGAGAAGCAGATGGAACCCATGGCTAATGAGAATGCTGAGCTGCAGGATACAGGAATTCCGGAGGCTGCGGCAACGAGACTGCGCGGCCGGAAAGCGCGTAAGGAGCTGAATCAGGAGACAGCGGATGCTCTGGTCCGCCGGTTATGCCATCTGCTGGACGCCGGAGATTTCTTCGGGCGTAGCGCTCTGCTTCCGCCGCAGGAGAAGATCGGGAAGCTGTTCCTGGCTTCCGCCGAGGATAAGGATCAATCTGAATTCAATTGTGCGGTGTCGCCGAAGGTACGCCAGCAGGTGCCGCTGCTGTTTCAGGCAATGGCGGGAGTGATAGACGAAAGAACCGGCCTCATGATCCAGAGCACCGCCGAGATTAACGGCGAGGGCTTCGGAAGGGGACTGCTCTACAGCGGCAGGGTTATTCTGGTGCTCAAAAGCCTGCGGGCCGGCTTTCCCTTCCCGTTCACTTCCACGGAGAAGACGATCCGTTACGGGGTGGAGTGCATAGAAGAGGGGCTGGCTTTTCTTGAGAAATATAATGAAATGACTTCAGAGCACGGCCTGCTCAGCCTGGAGGGCTGAAGCAGAATCAATTCACAGTCACAGGGGGATTCAGGGATGGAGCAGCTTGCCGGAGGTTTGGAGCTGGAACGGTATGCCCGGCAGCTGAAGCTGCTCGGGGAAGACGGGCAGAAGGCGCTGAAGGATGCGACGGTCATGGTGGCCGGAATCGGCGGCCTTGGAGGAACAGCTGCGCTCTATCTGGCAGCGGCAGGCGTGGGTAAGCTTATTTTGGCCCATGAGGGAATCATTCTTGCACCGGATCTTAACCGGCAAATTCTGATGGACAGCGATCATCTGGGGCAGGAGCGGATGAGTACGGCAATCGCTCAGCTGAAGCGGCTGAATCCGCATGTGGAGCTTGAAGGCTATAATTCCAAAATTGAATATCACGCGGCCAGACCTTGGGTGGAGGATGCCGATATTGTAATTGATGCCCGGTATGATTTCCCTGAACGGTATGCGCTGAACCGTCTGTGTGTGGATACGAATACACCTATGGTAGAAGCTGCAATGTATGGCTTTGAAATATCACTGACTACTGTGATTCCAGGATTAACGCCTTGCCTCGAATGCCTGTATCCGGATGTGCAGCCGCAGTGGGAGCCGTTTGGGTTTCCTGTTCTGGGTGCGACTTCCGGGATTGCGGGTTGTCTGGCAGCGCTGGAAGCCGTAAAATGGATTACAGGGGTAGGGACAACTTATGCGGGCGTAATGCATCGCTTCAGCTCACTCGACTTCGCCTGTTACAGCGTCCATATTACCCGTAATCCGAATTGCGCTTGCTGCGGAGAAGGAGGTACACCGTGAAAAGTCTCAAGCTATGTGACACGACACTGAGGGATGGTGAACAGGCGGCTGGAGTTTCATTCACGAGGGCGGAAAAGCTGGAAATCGCAAAGTTGCTGTCGGAGTGCGGAGTAGAGCAAGCAGAGGTTGGGATTCCTGCCATGGGCAAACGGGAGCAGGAGGATATTGCGGCCATCGCTGAATTGGGTCTGCCCATGAAGCTGATGACGTGGAACCGCTCGGTCCCCGGTGACATTGACAAGGCAAGGGCTACCGGAGTGGGCTGGAGCCATATCTCCATTCCGGTCTCGGAGATTCAGCTGCAGGGCAAGCTGGGGCTGTCGCAACGGGAAGGTCTGAACAAGCTGCTTCGTACAGTAGAATATGGGCTGCGGCAGGGAATGACGGTGTCGGTAGGCATGGAGGATTCCTCCAGGGCGAATATGGATTATCTGGTCGAAGTAGTGAATACCTTGTACCGGGAAGGCATCCGCAGGTTCCGTTATGCGGATACCGTCTCCGCACATCATCCGGGGCAGATGGCAGACCGGGTGAGCCGGCTGCTGGGTGCAGTGCCTGGTGATGTGGAGCTGGAGGTGCACTGCCATAATGATTTCGGGCTGGCCTGTGCTAACACGCTCAGCGGCATAGCTGCAGGGGCGTTATGGGCCAGCACGACAGTGGCAGGCATCGGCGAACGGACCGGCAATGCGGCCATGGAGGAAGTTGCCATGGCCTGGCGCTATTTGTATGGCGGGGAATGTGCGGTCCGGCTGGATTTGCTCAAAGGCTTGGCTGACAAGGTGATTGCCGCTTCCGGCCGCAGTGTCGGTGACGCGAAGCCGATTGTGGGGCAGCTTGCCTTCACCCATGAATCGGGAATTCATGTGGACGGGCTGATGAAGGAGAAGTCCACGTATCAGTCCTTCGATCCTGCGGAGGTAGGCCGGGCCCACCGTTTCGTCCTCGGCAAGCATTCCGGCAGCGGCGGTGTGACGCATGTGCTGGAGCAGCGCGGACTTGAGGTCAGTGCGGACACGGCAGGGCGCTTACTGGAGAAGGTACGTGAATACGCGGAAGCCCGTAAAGGCACCGTGCCGGAATATATGCTGGTGCAGTGGCTGATGGAAGAGCAGCAGCGGGCTCAGAATGCTGTCTAAGAGAGCATTACGGGGCTGCAGATGCTGATAAGGCTGATGATTATAGAAGCGGCGGCGGTTTTCCTTGCGGAAGGCTGGCGCCGCTTTTTTGAAAATATAAGAATTTATATGTTTCACACGATAACTTATCCTTCTATTTCTCGCTGAAACGGTACCGTCCTTAAAAGGACAGCAAAGCCGTTTCTGCTTGTGTGAATTTTTACAGTGCAAATGGAATTTTCTGAAAAGAAGCTTGCATCGTTTGCAGGAAGCATCTACAATCTGAGCAGGATGTTACTTCGGAAGAAAGCAAGGAGAATGGGCAGCTATGACTTTGAAGAAAACGATTTTTTTTGATATTGACGGCACGATCTATGATGATGACAAGAACATCCCCGCCTCCACCAGAGAAGCGATAGCCGAACTGAAAAGACACGGCCATAATGTGGCGATTGCTACCGGCAGAGCGGACTATATGTTCGAGGAGCTGCGCGAGGAGCTGGGAATTAACTCGTATGTTTCGCTCAACGGGCAATATGTAGTCTATGAAGGAAAGCTGGTATACAGCAATCCGATTGACAAGTCTACTCTGAAGGATATTACCTTGTTCGCAGAGAAGCTGGATCATCCGGTAGCTTACACAGATACTGTAGGGATGAAAGTGAACGTAGCGGATCATGAGTATATCAAGACGAGCATCGGTTCGCTGAAGCTGGTGTTTCCGACGCATGATGCCGAATACTTCCTGAAGAATGAGACTTACCAGGCGATGATATTCTGTCCGCAGGAGAGTCAGGTTACATATACCGAGCGGTATCCGGAGCTGAATTTCATCCGCTGGCATCCGCTGTGTATGGATGTGCTGCCGGGCAATGGCTCTAAGGCTAACGGGATCGCGGAAATGCTGAAGGTGATCGGCGTGGAGAAGGAAGATGTGTATGCTTTTGGCGATGGTCTGAATGATGTGGAGATGCTGGGTTTTGTCGGTTATGGCATTGCCATGGGCAACGGGGAGGCTGAGGCAAAGGCTGCTGCCGCTTACGTAACGAAGCATGTCAGCGAGGACGGGATTTACGAAGGCTTGAAGATGGTTGGACTGCTGTAAGGCAGGGATGATGATGTAAGCGGAAGCCGGGCGTTACCTGGCCTGAGAGCGGTACCTGAGGAGTATTCTAATGCAGACAGTGCAGTAGGATGCTCTTTTTTGTGTGCGCCCGACTTTCAAAGGGCAGGTTGTCCGCCATTAGTATATGTTTTTGGTGGACGGGGTGTGATAAGGCGGGTGAACAATTTTGGCCCTCCCGGGTTGAAATCAGGTTGTCCGGCCGGTACAAACAACCCGTTTTTCCTAAAATAAATATTTGCCTACGGGATGAATGTCCATGCCCTATCTGGGTAAACGGAGTAGGATACATAAAGTCTATTGGAGGTGCTAATTATGGGTCGTCCGGAACTTAAGAGAAAAAAACGTATTTGCAAAGACGATGTATTGGAGTGCCCGCTGCCAAAAATTAAACGTCCGAAAAGAAAACTGCATAACAACAAATGCAGCTGCAAGAAGATTATTGTCAAAAAGCAGATCGTACGCGTTAATATTCCATTAGGGGCACTGGGAGCAGCCGGGGCAGCAGGTGCCCTGGGTGCTGCCGGAGCTGTAGAAGCGCTGGGCGCGGCTGGCGCTGCAGGTGCGGCAGGTGCGCTTGGCGCAGCAGGTGCAGGCGGAGCGCTCGGTGCACCGGGCGCCGCCGGAACACTCGGCGCAGTCGGCGCGGCCGGAGCGCTGGGCGCTGTAGGCGCAGCGGGTGCCTTGGGTGCCCGTGGAGCAACCGGCACATTGGGCGCCGTAGGAGCCGCCGGGCTGCTGGGAGCGGCCGGAGCCGCTGGAGCGCTAGGCGCAGTTGGAGCCACAGGCGCACTCGGCGCTGCGGGAGTCGCTGGCGCCTTGGGTGCCGCCGGAGCGGTCGGTGCAGCGGGAGCGCTGGGCGGGATCGGTCCGGCGGGAATTGCCGGACTGGTCGGCCCAGCAGGGCCGGCAGGACCTGCGGGACCTGTAGGACCGGCAGGCGCAGCCGGAGCAGTGGGACCAGCGGGACCAGCAGGCGCAGCCGGAGCAGTGGGACCTGTAGGACCGGCAGGAGCAGCCGGAGCAGTAGGACCAGCGGGAGCAGCAGGCGCAGCTGGAGCCACAGGTGCCACAGGGGCAGCTGGTCCAACCGGAGCGACGGGCGCCGTCGGTCCGGCTGGTGCAACAGGTGCAACCGGAGCCACGGGGGCGGCTGGCGGAATCGCAGAGTTCGGTTATGTATATAACCTCGGCGCGCAGGTTGTGCCGATTGAGGCGGATGTGTCGTTTGATACGAATGGTTTTCTTACGCCGGGGATTACGCATGCTCCGGGGACAACAACCATTTCGGTAACCAATGCGGGTATATACGAGGTTAATTTCTCGGTATCCGGCGTGGAGCCAAGCCAGTTTGCTTTATTCGTGAACGGCGCAGAGGTTCCAGGGATGGTATACGGTTCGGGTGCAGGCACTCAGCAAAATACCGGGCAGGCCATTTTTGCCCTATCCTCAGGAGATGTGCTGACGCTGAGAAATCACAGCTCGGCTGCTGCAGTCACACTGCAGACACTGGCCGGCGGAACACAAGCGAATGTCAATGCGTCGATTGTAATTAAGCAGCTGGCCTAGCAGTAACAGGAAGCAGAGTGAATTGAAGGGTTACAGAACAGGTTTGGAGGGAGGCGGGGTACCGGTTCTAGGGTATCCTGTCTTTTTGTTGTGCAGGGAATTACAAAATATAGGGTATCGCCGCAAGCTATAACCCTAAGGCTCCGTTAGTTAGAGAGGTTCCGTAAAGGCATGATGCAGGAATAGTGCAATAGAGCAATTTTCAGCTGCAATTGAACGGGCGTCAACCGCAGGTATATTCCATGGACGAAGTGGAGCTGTCGCTATATTTCTTCGCTTCAGCAGAAGAGCGGGCTGAAGACAGCCATACGGGGAATGAATGCGGCGGAGTAGGCACATGCTTTTTGATTAAATTGTTATTCTCTTCCTTCGGTCTGGTTAAGATATATTAATATGTCTTACAGAGGCAGGAACCAATAGAAGCGGAGGGAAGCTAAATTGAACCCCAAATGGTGGAAAGAGAGCGTGGCCTACCAGATTTATCCGATCAGCTTCATGGACGCTAGTGGTGACGGGAAGGGCGATCTGCGCGGAGTGTTATCGAAGCTCGATTATTTGCAGGACCTCGGCGTAGATGTGATCTGGATCTGCCCGATTTATAAATCACCGAACCATGACAACGGCTATGATATCAGCGACTATTGCGACATTATGAAGGAATTCGGCACGATGGATGATTTTGACCTGCTGCTGCGCGAGATGCATACCCGCGGGATGAAGCTGATGATGGACCTGGTGCTGAATCATACTTCGCATGAGCATCCGTGGTTCGTCGAATCCAGAAGCTCGAAGGATAATCCCAAACGAGACTATTATATATGGAGAAAAGGGAAAAACGGCGGTCCGCCGAATAACTGGGAATCCTATTTCAGCGGTTCGGTGTGGGAGCTCGATCCCCGTACGGATGAATATTATCTGCATTTGTACTCCCGTTTTCAGCCCGATCTCAACTGGGAGAATCCCGCAGTGATCGACAAGCTGCATGAGATGGTGGAGTGGTGGCTGAAGAAGGGGGTTGACGGCTTCAGGTTTGATGCGATTGCCCATATTGTGAAGGCCGAGGGTTATCCGGATGCCCTGAATCCCGGCGGCACGCCGACCGTGCGCGCGTATGATATGTTCTCGAACCTGGAGCATGTGCATACGCTGCTGCAGAATCTGCATGATCAGGTGCTCTATTACTACGACATTATGACGGTGGGAGAAACCTCGGGCCTCGGGCCGGAGCAGGCGCTGGATTATGTCGGCGACGGCCGCCGTGAACTGAACATGACCTTCCAGTTTGAGCATATGAATCTGGATGCCGCCTCACCGGGCAGCGGGAAATGGGATGTCGTGCCGTGGAAGCTGAGCGAGCTGAAGAAGATCATCAGCAACTGGCAGACCGTTCTGCATAACCGGGGCTGGAACGCCAACTATCTGTGCAACCATGATCAGCCACGCTCGGTGTCGCGGTTCGGCAATGATCTGTTCTACCGCATCCCGTCAGCCAAAATGCTGGCAACCTTCATCCACATGCTGGAAGGCACCCCCTACATTTATCAGGGTGAAGAAATTGGGATGACTAATGTTGCCTTCGAGTCGATTGATGATTACCGGGATGTAGAGACGTTGAACTTCTACGAGGAAAAGCGGACCGCCGGCGTTCCCGAAGCCGACATTATGGCCGCTATTCATACGAAAAGCCGTGACAATGCCCGCACACCGATGCAATGGGATGATAGTGAGGATGGCGGATTTACGACGGGCGTTCCCTGGATCAGGGTGAACTCGAACTCCCGGGAGATTAATGTGGCTAATGCAGTCAAAGACCCGGACTCCATCTACAATTACTACAAGAAGCTGATTCATCTTAGAAAACAACATCAGGTGATCGTCTATGGCGAATATGGTCTGCTGCTGGAGGAGCATCCGGAGATCTATGCCTATACCCGGACGCTTGCGGACCAGCGTCTGCTGGTCATTCTGAATTTCTATGAACGCGAGCCGGTATTTGAGCTTCCGGAGGAATTTCAGGCGGCGGAGAAGGAGGAGCTGCTGATCTCTAATTATCCTGCAGCCAAAGAGGATGATCTGCGCAATCTGAAGCTGCGTCCGTTTGAAGCGCGTGTATATCTGCAGCGCTTAAGCGGCAAACCGTAGGCTGGACTGGATTCCGCAGTCGGCAGGCTGAAGAACACAAACAGCAGTCCGGGAGCGCTCTCCAGGGACTGCTGTTTTTTTTAACGAAAATAAATAATTATTCAATCTATGTTCCGGCTGAATTGTGATCCTGACGCTTTGTTTCCACAGTAAAAGACGGTACAATAAGCGTTATTAAAGAGAGGCATAAGACTGTACTGGGAAAAAGGCTGTGGAGGGAGTAATAGAGAGATGAGTGAGTGGTACGAAACTAGCTTTGGCGAGGACTATTTAATCGTTTATAGACACAGGGACTTCGGCGGTGCACGCCATGAGGTGGAGACGATGATCGGCTGGCTGGACTTGCCCAGAGGTGCCAGGGTGCTTGATCTCTGCTGCGGTATGGGCCGCCATTCACTGGCTTTGTCGGAGGCCGGTTATGAGGTGACCGGGGTTGATCTATCCGAGGCGCTGCTGCGTGAAGCACGTTCGCAGGTGGGTGCGGAAGCCGTAACCTGGCTGCGGTCTGATATGCGTGAGCTTTCCCTGGAGGGCGGATTCGATGCAGTGGTCAATTTGTTTACTTCCTTCGGATATTTCGAAGAAGACGAGGAGCAGATCAAGGTGCTGAAGGAAATCTGCCGGATGCTGAAGCCGGAGGGCAAATTTATTATTGATTTTCTGAATCCGGCTTATGTCATCCGCCATCTGGTGCCCCACTCTGTCCGTGAGGATGGGGATACTCTGATCGATGAATCACGCCGGATTGAGGAGGGTTACGTGAAGAAGGATATCCTTCTGATCTCGAAGGCCGGGGGGCCGCCCCGGAAATATCATGAACGGGTGAAGCTCTATTCGGTAGACAATTTCCGCGAGATGATTGCTGCTGCCGGGCTGCGGCTTGAAGCTGTGCATGGCAGCTACGATGAAGAAAAATATGATGCTGAGTCCTCAACACGGATGATCTTCACAGGAGCTAGACCTTAGATGGCGGCGGGAAGAAGAGCCGGAGGAGGAGAGAGGATTTTGCACAAGGCGGATATTCAATCTTGGGATGGCGGAGTTCTGCAGGTATCTGTACCGATGAGGCTGCCGCTCCGTCAGGTGAACAGCTACATTCTGCCTGACCGGGATGGCAGGGTTACGGTGATTGACCCGGGCCCTCACACCCCGGATGCAGAGCTTGCCTGGCAGGGTGTGCTGGAGGAATTGAATTTGTCCTGGTCCAAGGTGAGGGATATCGTCGTTACCCACCATCATCCCGACCATTATGGTCTTGCCGGCTGGATGCAGTCGCGCAGCGGGGCGCGGGTCTGGATGTCGGAGCGGGCTCATGCTGAAGCCGGCCTGGCCTGGGGCAGCGGGGCGATTCTGGATGAGGCTTTGCCGCTGTTTTTCCTGCGGCACGGCATGCCGGAGGTCTGGATTCAGGGCGTCCGGGAGCATCTGGAGAGCTTCCGGCCGGAGGTGACCCCGCAGTCGGAGGTCACCTATATCAATGAGGCGGAGCCGTTTGTGATGGGCAGCCGCAAATGGCAGGTACTAATGACCGGCGGGCATGCGCCGGGTCATGTGTCGCTCTACCACGGCGGCAGCGGGCAACTCTTCTGCGGCGATGCAGTGCTGCCGCAGATTTCGCCCAATGTCGGGCTGCAGCCGGGCAGCGATCCGCAGCCGCTGCGGACGTATCTGCAGGGGCTGCGGGAGCTGCGCAGCCTTGAGGTGGAGCTGGCGTTCCCGGGCCACCGGGAACCGTTCAGCGGGTTCACGGCGCGGGCGGACAGCCTGCTCCGGCATCATGAGGAGCGGCTGGATACAACAGCCGCATTGCTTGCCGGCGGACCGCTGAGCGGATTCGCCGTCTGTGAGGGGCTGTTCCGCAGCCGGATCGCGACCGCGCATCAGATGCGGTTCGCGATGAGCGAGGCGCTGGCCCATCTGGCCGAGCTGGTGCGCAGGGAGCGGGCGGCCGAGACGGAGGACGGCCCCGGCGGGAGTATATTGTTCACGGCGGCGGTGTCCGGATAAGCTGCAATAGGATGCTTGTTGCAGACATAAGTCCATCTGTGTAAGTTGCCGACTCTCTTGAAGCGGTTCTTACAACAGTCGCGGGAACCTTACCCTTTCCTGTTACCACTACTTCTACCACTACAATTACTATTACTATTACGACTACTTCCAATACCAAAGAACGACCAGAATACAGCATACTTAAGAGAAACGGGCACCATCCGCCAAGGAGGGTACCCGTTTTTAGGTGTTAGTTAGAAAAGTACCAAGTTACTCTGAGTGGTGGGAACAAGAAGTACCTCTGAATCCACCGGAAGCGGGTGATAGGAGAAAGTGAAAGGTATAAATCCCTCTAAATCCGCCGGAAGTGGGCATTTGGGCCAAATGTATGCGAAAAATCGAATACATTAGGCTACCGCGAAGGTATCTAGGCCCAATGTATGCGAAAAATCGAATACAATGTGGCAGCTCGAAGATAATCGGGCCAAATGTATGCGAAAACAAACATGTCTTTCAAGGCACAACTCCAGCATGAAAATGAGCAGCGTGGCTAAAAAACAGAACATCGTCTTTTCATTTATTTAACATATTTTAACGGAAAACCGAACACAATTGGACTGGGTGCGCCGCGTAGGCCAAATGTAATCGAAAAACCGAACACAATTGGACTGGGTGCGCCGCGTAGGCCAAATGTAATCGAAAAACCGAACACAATTGGACTGGGTGCGCCGCGTAGGCCAAATGTAATCGAAAAACCGAACACAATTGGACTGGGTGCGCCGCGTAGGCCGTGCGTTTATCGCAGTGCCAGACGTATTTTCACAGAAAAGTCGAATACATTAGGCTACCGCGAAGGTATCCAGGCCCAATGTATCCCGTTGTGCTGAACCGCTGTGCGCCAATAGCGCAGTATGGTGGTAGGGCATAGCACGGTGTCACATGCACACTTGTTGATTTATTGACATCTGTTAAATATAATAAGTGCAACTAAGCAACTGGACGACAGATGAAAAGGAGAAGCATATGGACAGACGTATAGGCAAAACGCGGGAAGCTATTTTTGAGGCTTTTATCAGCCTGATGGCCGAGAAGAACTTTGAGCAGATTACGGTAAATGAGATCGCAGCGCGTGCCAATGTAAGCAGAGGTACAATCTATCTCCATTACGTAGACAAGTACGATCTGCTGGATCAGTGTATCGAGACACAAATGGAGCAGCTGTGCGAGAGCTGCCTGGCCGGCGGGGAGAACGCCCATATCGCCTCCGGAGGCGCGCTGCTGCGCACAGCCGAATATCTGGAACGGCACGCAAGGGTCTTCACTACACTGCTTAACAATAAAGGCGTTCCGGCCTTCAGGACCCGTCTGCATGCGATTCTGCTGCAGGGTCTGAGTGAGCAGATCGACATGAGCGGACTGAACCGAGGGATGAACAAAGAGATGCTGATCCAATTCCTGGCATCGGCTGTAGTAGGTGTTATGGAGTGGTGGATCACTCATTCGATGCCATACCCGGCCAAAGAAATGATCGAAGACATTCTGGCTCTGATGGAGCGCAATCAAATGGCACCACGGCCGCTGGATACTGTGCAATAGATCTGTAGAAGCTGGTAGGTTGCAATATTATTCCGAAAAAAATACATCCCGCTGTTTATATGCAGCAATTGATATAGTAGCTCCGAGTGGAATTCAGTGATAGTTGCAATTAAGCATACCGACTAATTCGGATATCGGGTCACTGTAAATCCTCAGTAAGCAAAGCCGGATCGATTTTTTTCATTTTGGACGGGTTGTTGACCTTATATTTAACCGGATGCTGCGAGAGCTTCTTGGCAACGATTTTGGCTTCGAAGGATACTTTATCTCCGGTATTAAGCTCCAGCTTCTTCAGCGTTGCGCTATGGCTGGACCAGACCTCCTCAATCGCCAGGTCATGGCCTTCTACCGAAACGGCTTCGTATATAATAACTTCATCATCGTTGTCCGAGAAATGATTGGGGACGGTTGTGAACTCTTTGACCCTAGCGGTAATCACGAGCTTGTCTTCAGGCAGCTGGACAGCGGCTTTCTTTTTGGAGGCGGCTGCTTTTTTCTGCGGAGCTACCGGTGTCTCTTGCTTTGCTGAATCTGTGCTGTCCGGCGCAGACGGAATCTCCCCGATTGCTGCTTCTGCTTCCGGTCCTGCCGGGCTTGCCTGCTCTTCCGGGATGTTCTCCGCTGGCGGAGTCTCTTCCGGCATCTCTGCGGAGTCTTCCGCCTTAGCAGCTTCAGCTGGCGCTATCGTGCGTTGTCCAAAGGCGGCGGTCTGCATTTCTTTCAGATAAGCGGGATGTATGCAGTGCTGCTGTTTATTCTCAAACTGTATCACCACGGTCTGACTGTCCACGTACCCTACAATTTCTACGGGCAATGTCAGGCCGTTTCTTTTATACTGATAAGTTTTGACCCGGGTGGCTGTAGCGGGCAGGAGATTCCATTCCTTACACCGGTCAATCAGTTCATCTTCACTGTCAAAGTCAAGAACAGACACAGGCTCAACTACAAACGAATAGGTCATTCATACTTCGCACCTTTCAAAATAAAATCAATATAATATCGTCTTACTCCGGCTCCTCACTCTCCTGAACCTTTCTCCGCGCGGCTTCTTCAACATCTTCCGGCGCATGGGGCAGCCCAAGCTCCTGTTCACGTTCTGCCTGCTTCCGGTGGGCAATGCGGCTGCTGGCAGCTGCGGCCACGGCACCTACGATGTCATCCAGATACGTGTGGATTTGGCCGGTCGTCTTGTCATTCAGCCGCTCCAGCACTCCGGGCTTAAGCTTGTCCACATAGCCGTAGTTGGTGAAGCCGATGCTGCCATATACATTCACGATGGAGAACGCCAGAATCTCATCTACCCCGTACAGCCCTTCATCATTCTCAATCATATCCTGCAGGGGAGCGAACAGCTTGCCTTCCTCAGCCAGTACATCAAGCTGGATACCGGTCAGGACCGCATTCTGCACCTCCCTTTTGCTCAGTACCATCTCCACATTATGAACGCATTCCTCCATGGTCAGGTTCGGATAATACTTCTTTTGCAGCAGCATGACAAGCTCGGCAATCTCAAGTATGGTTACCCCGCGTTTCTGCAGCCAGTACCGGGTGGCTTCGGCGACAGCTTTGCTGTTGAGGCTGTAAGGGATTTTGGCATCAGTCATGAGAAATCCTCCATTCGTAAGTCAATTAGGATAGCTGTTTGTACTAAATTGTACGCAAGCGGCAGGCTGATGTCCAGAACCGAGCGGATTCGTGAGCTGTGTCTGGCCGTATCGGTCCGGACTTTGGCTGCATCTGTCCACCCGGACAGAACTTCTGCAATTTAGGATAAGCTGTTGTTATTTTTTGGACTAAGGGCTCGTATACATAGCAGTACAAACTGATCTTAGCGTTGAAAGGGGTAATGAAGATTGAATAAGCCTATGAAACACATCCGCGGGGTTTCCGCGGCTTGCCTGCTGGCCGTTCCGATTATGCTCTCGGGCTGCAGTCTGTTCGGTTCGGAATCGGCAGCGGTAGACCCGCCTCCGGGTGAAGTTGAAGCACAAATGCTGCAGGTCAGCGGAGAGGGCACACTCGACACCGGGGTGCTGGGACCGGTCTCGCTGGATGAGAGTGATCTCGCAGCAGGGGTTAAAGATGCGGCAGCCTCCGCTGCGGCTGGAGAACGGACAACCGTATTCCTGGAGGATCAGCACGGCCTGCTGGCACCGGTGTCTCTGGCCCTTCCGCAGGGGGGGGGCACAGCAATGCTGGAGGATTCTCTTACTGCGCTAGTCAGCAAGGGGGCATACAAATCTGTACTGCCTGAAGGCTTCCAGGGTGTACTGCCCGCAGGGACGGAAGTGAACAATGTATCTATCGGCCAGGATAAGGTGGCCATCGTTGAATTCAACTCGGCATTCAATGACTATGATCCGGCGGATGAACGCAAAATTCTGGAGGCAGTCACTTGGACCCTGACGGGTCAGGAAGACATCCAGGGCGTACAGCTCTGGGTCGATGGCAAAAAGCTTACCGAAATGCCGCTGCAGGGTACTCCGTTGGATCGGCCGCTGTCCCGCGCCATGGGCATTAACCTGCCGAAGCAGAGTGCGCTCATGATGAACTCCAGCGCAGTGACCGTCTACTTCTCTGCTGCTTCGCCGGATGGCATTCACCAGTATTATGTTCCGGTTACGCGCTTTGTACCCGCAGGGGGAGATTCGGTGAAGGCAGCTCTGAACGAGCTGATTGCCGGTCCACAGTCCGAGAATGGCCTGGAAATGGTCATGACGCAGGGCACGGTGGTTGATTCCGTGGAAGCAGGCCAGAATGGGGTAGTTACCGTTTCCCTGAAGGATGAGATGTTCGAAGGCAGCACAAGCGTACCTGAGGAAATGCTCGAATCGGTCGTGCTGACGGTTGCACAGAATACGGACGATGCCCTGGTGCAGATCCGCCTGAACGGTAAAGAAACAGTTACGGGAACCAATAATGTCGATTACGGCCAGCCGGTCTCGGCACCGGAATATGTGAACGAGCTGCCGCTGTAGAAGGATATGCATGCTTAAAAGATGCTTTTGTGCCTACTCTTTGATAGAATAAAGGTTCATTGATCCGGATATCTTGACAGGAATAGCGGTGCCGTTCTCTGAAGCAGAGGACGGCACCCGTTTCTGCGTAAAAGATAAGGGATGGATTCGTGTACACACAAACTTAGGGCTATACGATGTAGGAGGCAGAAAAGATGAGATCAAACGGGCGCCAAGAAGACCAGCTCCGGCCGCTGACGATAACCACTGGGACCAATAAATATGCAGAGGGCTCTGTCATTATTGAGATGGGAGATACCAAAGTCATCTGCACGGCAACCGTGGATGAGAAAGTTCCGCCGTTTCTGAAAGGACAAGGCAAAGGCTGGGTCACTGCCGAATATTCCATGCTTCCCCGGGCCACCCAGACCCGTAACCAGCGCGAAGCAGCACGCGGCAAGCTTACCGGGCGGACGATGGAAATTCAGCGTCTGATCGGACGGGCACTGCGTTCCGTAGTGAATCTGCAGGCGCTGGGCGAACGCAGTATTACGCTGGATTGCGATGTGATTCAGGCAGACGGGGGGACACGGACAGCTTCGATTACGGGCGCTTTTGTAGCGATGGCCTTTGCCATTAATAAGCTTGCGCTGCAGCACAAGCTGGCGGTATTTCCGATTACGGATTACTTGGCGGCGATCAGCGTCGGTGTCGTCGGCGACAGAACGCTGCTCGATCTGAACTATGAAGAGGATTCCAAGGCGAAGGTTGATATGAATGTGGTTATGACCGGCGGCGGTGCGTTTGTTGAAGTGCAGGGTACCGGCGAAGAGCGGCCGTTTACACGCCAGGAGCTTGACCAGCTGCTGGGTCTGGGCGAGAAGGGGATCTACGAGCTGATCGCCGTTCAACAAGAAGTGCTGGGCCCGATTGCGCTCAAAATTCCTTCCGGCCAGTCTGGCCAAGAGGTGTAATATGAAGTCCGGCAGCGGGATTCTGATTGTCGCGACGAAGAATAAAGGCAAGGTGCGGGAGTTCCAGCACGCTTTTGCTCCCCTTGGACTCACCGTCAAAAGCATATTCGATTACCCGGATCTGCCGGATGTGGTGGAGGACGGGGTGACTTTTGCCGAGAATGCCTTCAAAAAATCCCGGGCGGTAGGGGATGCACTCGGATTTCCGGTGCTCGCGGATGATTCCGGTCTATGCGTGGAAGCGCTGGACGGCAGTCCGGGAGTATACTCGGCCCGCTACGCCGGGGAGCCTGCAGATGATGAAGCGAACAACCTGAAGCTGCTGAGCGAGCTGGAGAGGCTGAAGCAGGGTGAGGATACCGGCCAGCCGCTGCTCAGTCCGGCCCGTTTCGTCTGTGCGCTGTCACTGTATGATCCGGCGGACGGGCGCGAGCTGACGGCGGAAGGAACAGTGGAAGGCTGGATTACCTCGGAGCCTGCGGGCGGCGGCGGTTTCGGCTATGATCCGCTCTTCTATCTTCCGCAGTTTGAGAAGACGATGGCGGAGCTGACCCTGGAAGACAAGCAGGCGGTCAGCCACCGGGGCGCGGCACTGCGCCTGCTGACGGAGAAGCTTGCTGCCGCGCAGCGAGACGTGAACTAGAAGCCGCAACTTATCCGGAAGCCTCCATGCATGCGTAACATGCACGGGGCTTCCGGATTTTTTTATGGAAATTAGATGATAATCCCCCTCAGTATGGAAATTTCCCCCTGGCGCAGCGGCGTGCTTTGTATGAGAATAAGAGTTGACTTCACCCCTTTCGAACATTCTGCATTCTTCCGCTACCCCATTCCTTTCACAAGTTTTGCAAACAGAGGCAGCCTAGCTGAATGACGCAAAACTTACTACACAAGCATAAGCCATAGTTACAGGTACGCACCCTTCAAGAGAGCACGAGATCCGCAGGTATGCAGCTTAGCTGCGTTTTTTTTGGGCTGGAGTATAGCTTTCAGCCTGCTAGTTATGTATTTAATAGATTAACAGGGTGTGGGTCAATAGGGTCCGGGAGGTGAGTGCTGAAGCTTTGTGTTGGGTAACGCATTGAACCGGGGAGGTAATAACGAAATGGTCTTTATCAAAAGTAAATCTCGTAAACCCTTTGTACTTGGCTTGGCGGCAGTTCTTTTCCTTGCTCTTTTTTCGGCTTTCGGTACAAATACCAGAACGGCTAATGCAGCTTCGGATTACAAGCTTGTCGGGTACTATGCTTCCTGGGCCGCTTACGGGCGGGCGTATAATGTAACGGATATTGATCCTAATAAAATGAATGTAATCAACTATGCGTTTGCGGATATTTGCTGGAACGGGATACATGGCAATCCAGACCCAACCGGTCCGAATCCGGTAACCTGGTCCTGTCAGAACGAGCAAGGCCAGACAATTAGCGTCCCGAACGGCACCATTGTGCTGGGTGATCCCTGGATCGATGCCCAGAAAAGCTTCGGCGATGATAAATGGGATGACCCGATCAAGGGTAACCTGAAGCAGCTCTGGAAGCTGAAGGAGAAGAATCCGAACCTGAAGACAGTCATCTCCGTCGGCGGCTGGACATGGTCGAACCGCTTCTCGGATGTAGCTGCGACTGCAGCGACCCGTGAGGTATTCGCCAATTCCGCCGTAGATTTCATCCGCAAATACAAGATGGACGGCGTCGATCTGGACTGGGAATACCCGGTCAGCGGAGGATTGGCGGGCAACAGCTACCGTGCAGAGGATAAACAGAACTATGTTCTGCTGCTGCAGAAGATCCGCGAGAAGCTGAATGCTGCAGGAACTGCCGATGGCAAAACGTATCTTCTCACCATCGCTTCCGGCGCAGGACCAGCTTATATCCAGAACAATAACCTTAGCGGAATCGCAGCAGTGGTGGACTGGATTAATATCATGACCTATGACTTCAACGGAAGCTGGAACACGACTACCGGCCATAACGCGCCGCTCTACTATGATCCGGCTGCAGCCTCCTCGGGGCTGACCGAACCGGCGAATTACAATATCGACAAAGCGGTTACCAGCTATCTGAGTGCCGGCGTGCCGGCAAACAAACTGGTGCTTGGCATGCCGTTCTACGGCAGAGGCTGGGGCGGTGCTCCGGCTGCGGGGAATGGCCAGTACCAGGTCTCGGCGGGAATCTCCTCCACAGGCACCTGGGAGAAGGGAAATTATGATTTCAGTGATCTGGAAGCCAACTATATCAATAAGAACGGCTATACCCGCTACTGGAACAATACTTCCAAGGTTCCTTATCTTTATAATCCTTCAAACCAGACATTTATAAGCTATGATGATGTAGAATCCATCGGCTACAAAACAACTTATCTGAAATCCAAAGGCCTTGCCGGAGCCATGTTCTGGGAGACCAGCGGCGATCGTAACCGGACACTGCAGACGAAGCTAAGCGCTGATCTTGGCGGCGGAGTGGTGACTCCTTCACCAACGCCATCGGCAACGCCAAGCCCTACGCCAACAGCTACAGTGAAACCATCGGCAACACCGAGTGCAACCCCATCGCCTACACCTACGGCAACGGTCAAGCCGAGTGCCACACCGACTGCAACAGTTGCACCTACTGCAACGCCAGGCCAATGTACGGCAGCGGCTTGGAATTCAACCGCTGTCTACACTCAAGGACAGCAGGCCTCCTACGGCGGACTGCTCTATCAAGCCCAGTGGTGGACGCAGGGCGACCGGCCGGATCTCAGCGGTGCCTTCGGAGTCTGGAGGGTTATCGGCACTTGCGGCAACACTACGCCGCAGCCTTCTGCTACAGCCACTCCTACTGTAAGTCCTTCGGCTACGCCGACAGCGGTACCAACCGCCACACCTGTGGTGACGGCAACCCCGGGTGCCTCAGCCTGGGCTGCCGGAATTGCTTATAAAGCGGGTGATGTTGTAACCTACAGCGGGAAATCGTACACCTGTCTGCAGGCACATACCTCGCTGGTAAGCTGGGAGCCCTCTACTACACCGGCTCTTTGGAAGCTGAACTGAACCTGAACAGGTATTGGCAGCAATAGCAAACTCACGTGAAGGGGCGGTGCCGGCTTAAGGCTGGCACTGCCCCTTCATGCAAGATCCGGCAACGCTGCTTCGTTTGAATAATTAAATGTTTACATATACTTAGGCGGAAATTATGCGTTGTAATACATAGATGTACTGCCAGCGTTCATAAGCTTCCATAAGCTGAAATATAATGAAGAGGCAGGCTGCTGTCCCTGTTTCATTTTATTTATGAAACGTGATGCCGTTTATTTCGTTATAGTAGTATATAGCGGAAGGTGGTGGATTCACCGATGGTTGTTTGGGTATTATGGTTGATTGCCGCTGGCGTCTTGTTTGTTGTAGAAATGTTTACGTTCACATTCTACTTATTATGGCTTAGTCTTGGAGCTTTGGTTGCCGGCGGGGTCGCGCTTCTGCTCCCGGATGCATTGCTCTTGCAAGTGGTGGCCGGTTCACTGGTGGCCTTGATATTGACAATTTTCACCAAACCCTTGGCAGAAAGATTACGCAATTCCAGGGGCTTCAAGGATACCGGTACCGATATTGTCGGCAGAAAGGGTCTGGTTGTCGAACCGATTGAGCCGGGCCGTTACGGGCAGGTCAAGGTTGGCGGCGATACATGGAGTGCAACATCTACAGTAGCGCTGGGCAAGGATCAACAGGTGATAGTCGTTAGAAGAGGCACCACAATTATCGAAGTAGAACGATGGGGGGATATGTACTGATGGAGTTAGCTATTATCGGAATTATTGTTGTTGTTGTCGTAGTATTTATCGCACTGACTATCAAGATTGTTCCGCAGCAACGAGTGGGGGTCGTGGAGCGTCTCGGTAAATTTAACCGCCTGCTTACACCGGGTCTGAATATTCTGATTCCGGTAATTGATCAGGTGCGGGTCTATCATGACCTGCGGATTCAACAGGCGAATGTACCGCCGCAGACGGTAATCACGAAGGATAACGTGCAGGTACAGATCGACACGATTATTTTCTATCAAGTGGTAGGACCGGAAGAAGCAACTTACGGAATTTCCGATTATGTCTATGGTGTACGTAATATCTCTACAGCAACCATGCGGCAGATTATCGGTAAGCTGGAGCTGGATGAAACCTTGTCCGGCCGTGAAAAAATCTCCTCGGATATCCGTCTCGCGCTGGATGAAGCTACTGAGAAATGGGGCGTCCGGATTGAGCGTGTAGAAGTTATCGACATCAAGCCGCCGCTGGATATCCAGGAAGCGATGGACAAACAAATGAAGGCTGAGCGCAGCAAGCGTGCGATTGTACTGGAGGCGGAAGCCGCCAAACAGGATATGATCCTCCGCGCTGAAGGGGATAAGCAGAGTAAGATCCTGAAGGCTGAGGGGGATAAGGAAGCGCGTATCCGTCAGGCGGAAGGTCTCGGTCAGGCGCAGGAGCTGGAAGCCCTCGGCCAGGCCAAGGCGATCGAGGCAGTCGCGCAAGCCGAGAAGATGCGGATTGCCCTGATCGCCAGTGCAGGACTGGATGAAAGAGTCCTGGCTTATCAGTCCTTCGAAGCATTGACTGAAATCTCCAAGGGACCTGCAAACAAAGTGTTCCTGCCGACCAGTGCAGTTGAAACGCTTGGCAGTCTCGGAGCTATTGCAGAAGTATTCAAGGCAAGCAAGGACGGCAAATAAGCGCAGGGCTATTTTACAATTGCAGCACATTCCGTTAAAGTTAAAAGCAAAACTAAGCCTATGCTTACGAAGCATGCTACGCAAAACTAAGCCTATGCTTACGAAGACAGTTTTGCTACGCAAAACTTTAAGGAGAAGATACTGTGACGCAAAAAGAGATTTCACCGCTCGTAGAAACGCTGGGGCTGCAGCCGCATGTTGAAGGCGGATGGTACAAGAGACTTTGGAATTCATCCTTCGAGATTCCTAAGGAGACTCTGGGCGGAAGCTATTCGGGGCCGCGTGCTTCAGCTTCCTCGATTTATTTCCTGCTTCATGCTGACGAGACTTCGGATTGGCACACTGTGCTGTCCTCCGAAATCTGGCTGTATCATTCCGGCAGTCCGATTGTGCTTAGCCTGGGGGGCAGCGGTGAACAGCCGGAGAACGTGACGGAAGTGATTCTGGGGCTGGACATCGCCGCAGGCCAGCAGCCGCAGGTAGTCATCCCTGCAGGAGTATGGCAGGCAGCCCGTCCGCTCGGTGAAGAGCCGGTGCTGGTCTCCTGCATCGTGTCACCGGAGTTCCACTTTGATGATTTCAAGCTGATTGACAAGAAATAAGGGCAGGAATGAAATGGAGTACAGCCGTAGGATAGGCTGTACTCCATTTTTGTATCCGAAGCAGCCAACGATGATCAGACATTCTTCTGTCACTTTTGGCGGCTTCTCACCGATCTTCTATACTGATTCTGATTTTGGATGATTATGAAGGCGCTTTTAAGGTTAAGGATGCTTGATGAACTCAAATTAGGCTTGGAGGGTAAACATATGAGTCAATTGAACGCACCATTTACAGGCGGGCCTACCTTGAACGACGGAGTGACCATGCCCTGGCTGGGTCTTGGCGTATGGCAGACCCAGGATGGCGATGAAGTTATCCAGGCAGTGAAAGCTGCCGTGGAGACCGGTTACCGCAGCATTGATACGGCAGCCGGGTACAACAATGAAGAAGGCGTTGGACAAGCTATCCGTGAATGCGGGGTACCCCGTGAAGAGCTGTTTATTACCACTAAAGTGCGCAATCCTGATCAGGGCTATGAATCTACGCTGAAGGCTTTTGAAGTCAGCCGGAAGAAGCTGGGTCTGGAGCAGATCGATTTGTATCTGATTCACTGGCCGGTGGCCGGCAAATATAAAGAGACCTGGAAAGCGCTGATTCATCTGCAAAAGGAAGGCCTGGTCAAATCGATCGGCGTCAGTAACTTCCAGACCCATCATCTGCAGGATATCATCGATGATACCGGAGTTGTGCCTGTCGTAGACCAGATCGAGTTCCACCCGCTGCTGACCCAGCGTGAATTGCTTAAATATTCACGGGAGCATGACATTCAGCTGGAAGCCTGGAGCCCGCTGATGCAGGGGAACCTGGATGTGCCGCTGCTGAAGGAGCTGGCGGAGCGGTACGGCAAAACCGTGGCGCAGATTGTCCTGCGCTGGGATCTGCAGCAGGGTGTCATCACGATTCCGAAATCGGTGCATGCTGAGCGGATCATCGAGAATGCCGGCTTCTTCGATTTCACCCTCAGCGATGACGATGTCAAGGCTATTGAGGACCTGAATCAGAATCACCGTTTTGGCCCGGACCCGGATAATTTCAATTTCTGAGGATGATATAGATTGAACAAGAGCAGTTTCCAATTTAGATGGTAGTCGTAACTGCGGAGAATATTTGGACTTCCGGCCGCTGTTGTTCCCGGATTTCTTGATTGTTACCGCTATAAGCGGTGGAAATCCGGGGACAGCTTATGCTTCCGTTGCGAGCTTTCCTTCGGAAAGCTTTCAGGCGGTCGCTGACGCTCCTACAGTTCCAAAATTCCCCTCCGTACTTTCATCTTGTATTGTCTTATTCTCAGTGCAATCTATATAGGTGGAGGCGTAAAGCCATAAACGCAAAGAGCAGATCCTTTCGGGTGATCTGCTCTTTGCGTTTGGCGATAATCCGCCAAGTTACTAGGCGCTTAAAGCGCATCGACAGCCGCTGTTCCAGCTTCTATGATAAAAGCAGAAAGAATTGAACAGGAGGATAAGTATGACGGACATCGCCAGAGATCTACCGGAGAATCACGGATTATCTTCGCAGGCATTAAGTCGTTTTTTCATGGAGGTCAGGGAACAGGGGCTTGAGGTTAACAGCTTCATGCTGCTGCAGGGCGGCAAGGTCACCGCTGAATTTACCCGGATGCCTTACCGCCTGGGAACCCCGCAGCTGCTGTATTCGCTAAGCAAGAGCTTTACCTCCATAGCGGCTGGCATTGCCTGGGACGAAGGGCTGCTGAAGCTGGAGGATTCGGTGATTTCCTTTTTCCCGGACAAGCTGCCGGAGGTTGTGACGCCTAATCTGGTGCACATGACTGTGCACCATCTGCTCTCGATGAATGCGGGCCACCATTGCGATATTTATCCGGCTGTGGTGAAGGAGCAGGACTGGATCACCGCTTTTCTCGCACAGCAGGTAGAGCATGAGCCCGGCAGCTATTACCGCTACAGTACCCCCTCCAGCTATATGCTGGCGGCCATTATCGAACGGGTCACCGGGCAGAAGATGACCGATTATCTGATGCCGCGCCTGTTTGAACCCTTGGATATCCCGCGGCCTTCGTGGGAGACTTGTCCACTGGGCATTACGGCAGGCGGGATGGGACTCAGTCTGTCCACAGAGAGTATAGCCAAATTCGGCCAGATGCTATTGGACAAAGGAATATATAACGGGCGTAGAATCGTATCAGCGCAGTACATAGAACGGGCGGCCAGTGAGCAGAGCGATAACCGTGCAGGAGTGGAAAGGATCGACTCTGCGCAGGGCTATGGTTACCAGTTCCATCTGTGCCGGAGAGGCTGCTACCGGGGGGACGGCTCTTTTGGCCAGTTATGCCTGGTTGCTCCGGAGCAGAATATTGTCATTGCAGCAACCGCCAGCTTCGGGAATATGAGCCGCCTGCAGGTATTGTTGGATCTGGTCTTTGAGTATATTTTCGATGCGCTTGGCCCGGCCCTGCTGCCGGATTCCGGGCATCAAGCCAGCCTGCAGAAGCTGCTGTCCGATTGGAGCACTTCAGCCTTACCTGTGCTGCAGCCGGCGTTTCCCGGGAAATGGCCGGTTACCGGTTTCGGCGGCACATATCTGATCAGCGATAACCCCCATGGGCTGAAGAGGATTACTTTTACTGTAAAGAACAAGCTGAAGATCACGCTTCAAATGGTATACGGGGATGAACGGGACAATGTGCTGCCCTTCGATCTCACCAAGCCGGTATGCACTGAGGATGTGTTCTATAAAGACCTCGCTTTGCACCGGCAACAGGTAATCACTTACGCTAGCTGGCTGGCAGAGGAGACCCTTAAGCTTACGCTGTACTACATCGAAACCCCGTACATGGTCACATACATAATAGGATTTACAGACGACCAGCTCCTTGTCAGATTCAATATCAACGTCTCGCTTAACATTTCAGAATATAGTGCAGCGGGAAACAGAGATGTTAATACCCCGTTTATAAACTGTTAAGAGAAAATTAATAAAACTATTATATAATATAAATAGCCAAAAAAAGGAAAAGTTGTCCCTGTAATTAGGTTTCACATGCAGTGAAGGCAGAGGAGAGCTACCTGTGAGAATTCTTATAACGACTGATTGGTATGAGCCTGTTGTAAATGGAGTTGTAACCTCAGTAGTAAACCTGCGCAGAGAGCTTATGAAATTGGGTCATGAGGTACGGGTATTAACACTTTCTGAGAATGGATTATCCTACTGCAAGAATGGCATCACCTATATCGGCTCGCTCGGGGCAGGAATGATCTATCCGGGCGCTCGGGTCAGAACAGCCCTGGCAAGTAAGTATATGGAGGAATTGATGGAGTGGAAGCCGGAGATCATTCACTCCCAATGTGAATTCAGCACGTTCTTCATGGCACGCAGAATCGCCAAAAAGCTGAATATTCCCATTGTCCACACGTATCATACGGTGTATGCAGACTACACTCACTATTTCCTGCTGAATGAGAAGTGGAGCAGGGCGCTGGTCGCAGCATTCACGAGGAATATCCTGAAGCGGACACAGGGGGTGATTGCACCGACCGGGAAGGTATTCACCCTACTCAAAGAGTATGGGGTAACCCAAGATATCCGGGTCGTACCTACAGGCATAGATTTAGGGTGTTTTGACTTGCCTGTGCAGCAGGCAGAGACAGAAGCGGCCAGACGAAGACTTGGCATTCCCGTTACAGATAAGGTACTTCTGTTTGTAGGAAGATTGGCTCAAGAGAAGAATTTAGAAGAGATCATAGATTTTGTGGCCAGAATGAATGACAGCAGGATTACGCTTCTGGTCGTGGGCGATGGACCTGACCGCGCTAACCTGAAGAGCCTTGCCCAGGCAAGAAACGTGGAACACAAGGTTATTTTTACCGGAATGGTTCCACCGGGGGAAGTGGCTGCCTACTACCGCATGGGCGATATCTTTGTAAGTGCCTCCCAGAGCGAGACCCAGGGGCTTACTTATGTCGAAGCCCTGGCCAGCGGTGTGCCGGCGCTGTGCAGGAAGGACGCTTGTCTGGACAAAGTCATACTCGATGGTGTGAACGGCTGGCAATATACGTCCTTCGAGCAGTTTTGCGAGAAGCTGGAGGCTATTTTTGAGAGTGAGGAAAGGTACAGGGAATTATCTGCAAATGCCAGAACTCATGCTGTAAACAACTATTCCTCCGCAGCCTTTGCGGCCAAGATAGAGGAAACCTACACGAAGCTTGTAACCGAAGCACCACAGGAGCTTGAACCCTGTTTTGTCATGACCCCAGTCCGCTAAATCCAGTCTCCCGAGGTGCAGGCCAGAATTTTTTACTCAGAAACTGCGCTGCAGGGCTTCTTCGCCCGTTTCGGCGCCAACTGTACCGTAAATATATGAGTTGGACGGAGAACAATAAGAACTTTGATAAAATGTCACGATCGCTATTTTTCTGCCCGTCGCACCGGATGATTTCTTATGCTACATGGCAGGAACAACCAAGATGACTTTACAAAAATCCACGGCAGTTATCATATTCGGGAAACCTATAGCCATTGCACTCTACAGCTTTGGGCTAAGTCTGCTATCCCACAATATCATGGCACTGCTGCACCGGTGAGGGATACGATCATGAAGGTTCTAATCTATTCGGGGCTGCTGAAGCTGGTAGCAGCAAGCGGTATCGGACAAGCCATACGCCATCAGCAAAAAACTCTGGAAATGATGAATATCCCCAGCACAATGAATGCCAAGGAAAGCTATGATGTGGTTCACTTGAACACGATTTTCCCGGACTCCTTGCTCATGAGCAGACGGGCGAAGCGGAAAGGCAAAAAGGTAGTGTATTATGCACATTCCACGATGGAGGATTTCCGCAACTCTTTCCGCGGCTCTAACCTGGTAGCACCGTTGTTTAAACTGTGGATTAAGCTCTGTTACAACAGCGGTGACATCATCATTACACCTACGGGTTATTCGAAAAAACTGCTGGAGGGCTATGCCTTGAAGCGTCCTATCTACAGCCTGTCCAACGGTATAGATACGGAGTTCTTCAAGCCGGATGAGGCGTCGCGCTCCAGATTCCGCAGTAAATACAAGCTGAGGCCTGACGAGAAAGCCGTTATCTCCGTAGGGCATTATATTAAGCGCAAAGGAGTTCTGGATTTCGTGGCACTTGCGGAGCAGATGCCGGAATACCAGTTCTACTGGTTCGGCTATACCAATCTGAACCTTATACCGCGGGAGGTAAAGAAGGCGATTTTCCGCAAACTGCCGAACCTCCATTTTCCCGGATATGTGGACAGGCAGGAATTAAAGGATGCTTATAACGGAAGCGATCTGTTTCTGTTCTTAAGTCATGAGGAGACAGAGGGGATTGTGCTGCTTGAGGCTCTGGCCAGCCGAATTCCCATCCTGATCCGGGATATTCCCATCTATTCAGAGTGGCTGACAGCGGATGAAACGGTCTATAAGGGCAGGACGAACGAAGAATTCCGGAATAAAATTGCGGCAATCGCAGAACGGAGATTACCCAGTCTGACAGAGAACGGCCATCAAGTGGTGCTGGATAACGATCTAAAGGTGATCGGCAGCAGGCTGCAGGCTATATATGAACAGGAATTGCTCTAATATTATGTCATGCTCGAAAAGCCGCTCAGACCCTAATAGATCCGGGTCTGGGCGGCTTTGTTTATAAGCAGTGAAGCACTCGGCCCGGGCGGGATACAGAATAAGCATGATCAGGTGGTGGTGACATTTGCTTCCGCAGCCAGAGATCCGCCTGGACCGGATAAGCAAATCTTTGCGGGCCGGACATCAGCTCGCCGAACCACGGCAGTTTGCTATGCTCTGCGTTTGCCCAGTATCTTCATCAGCAGAATACCGTGGATAATGACCAGCATGCTGCAGACCATAGCCATAATCTCGGCTGCCTGGTCGCTGGCTGTCAGCAGATCAAAGATGCCATGCCACACAATCACCGGAACAATGCTCCAGCGGCTTCCGGCGCAGATCCAGGCCAGAACGACCGAACCGTAGGTGAGGCTGATCGCCCAGCCCAGCACACCGAAGCCCATACCCAGGTAGCTCTCATTGAACCAGAAGGCCGGAAGATGCCAAGCCATCCAGATCACAGCAACCAGCAGGGCGGAGGTGAACAGCGAGTAGCGCTGGTGCAGCTGCGGAAGCAGGTAGCCGCGCCAGCCGCTCTCTTCCCCGATCCCGAAGGTGAGCATCCACACGAGCGAGGTCATCCAGATGCCAAACTGCGGAGGAAGATCGGAGGTGAGCCCGAACTGTCGCATATCCGGCGGATGGCCGGTAATTAAGGTATGCACCAGAATGGCTACCGCTCCATATGCAAGCGGCAGTCCTGCAGCCAATATCAGCCATTTCTTTGGGAAAGACAGCGAAAATGCAGTTCTGCACCAGGCGGCAAAGCCCTCTTCTCCAGGCTGCTTTAAGCTGGCCAATGTACCAAGCAGCGGTCCGAAGGATCCCAGATAGAATTGTCCGGGCAATACCGGCAAGCCGGCTTCGAACTGCTTATTAAGCAGGAGCGGCAGCCAGCAGAGCCAGGTGAAGCCGAAGGTCACGAGGATAAAAACAATCAGTTTTCTTGTAGAGGAAGAATCGGATTTGACTAAGGAATGCATTGGATAAAACCCCTAAGTTGTAGGATATACTTCACCTATAGTTGTAGAGGTTATGCTCCATTTGGTCTGTGGCAAGGATCACAATATTCCAGACGGAATCCCCATAATTTGACGTTGTCCTGAAACTGTATCAGCCGATGGAGACATTATAGGTCCGCAGCCACAGATTCACCTGGGCCAGATAAGCAAATAATTGCGGGCCGGACATCAGCTGGCCGAACCACGGCAGGTTGCTGGAGGACTCCGGCGAGGCGGCGATTTCCCGGATTTTGGCCGGATCAATCAGCGGCAGGATTGGAGAAGAAGGATCATTCAGGATGCCCAGCATCTGCGAACGCACCTGATTCAGGTAAGCGGGATTATGCGTTTTGGGATACGGGCTTTTTTTGCGGTAGAGGACATCATCCGGCAGCACGCCTTCGAGCGCTTTGCGCAGAATGCCTTTTTCACGGTTGCCTACGGTCTTGATCTCCCAGGGAATATTGAATACATACTGCACCAGGCGGTGATCACAATAAGGAACACGGACCTCCAGGCCCACACCCATACTCATCCGGTCCTTGCGGTCCAGCAGCGTAGGCATGAAGCGGGTAATGTTGAGATAGGACATCACGCGCATCTGTGCCTGTTTGCCGGTCTCACCGTCAAGCTTCGGCACCTCAGCCACGGCGTCGCTGTACCGGTCACCTAAATATTCCAGCGGACGTATCCACTCATTCATTTCCGGTGACAATAGACCTGCACGCATCTTGGGTGCTACCGACCAGGGGAAGGTGCCGGAAGACAGCATCTCCTCACGGTGGAACCAGGGGTAGCCGCCGAAAATTTCATCCGCAGCTTCGCCGGAGATAGCGACAGTCGCCTTCTTTTTAATCTCCTGGCAGAATAAATAAAGTGAGGAATCCACATCGGTCATACCCGGCAAATCACGGGAGTAGAGGGCGTTGTCGAGTGCCGTTACCAATTCTGGAGTGTCAAAAGCAACAAAGTGATGGTTCGTGTTCAGCTCATCAATCATCCGCTGAATCCAGGGGCCGTCTGCTCCGGGCTGGAAGGCATGGCTCTTGAAATGCTTATCGTTGTCTACATAATCTACAGAGAAGGTATCGATCCGGCCCTGGCCGGTCCGGTTGTAATAATCTACGGCGAGCGCAGTCAAGGCACTGGAATCGAGTCCGCCGGAGAGCAGGGAGCAGACTGGAACATCGGATACCAGCTGGCGCTCCAGCGTATCCTGGAGCAATTCCCGCACCCGGGCTGCAGTTTCATCCACGTTATCCGTGTGCTGGTCGCTCTCCAGCTTCCAATACGCATAAGTGCGGATGCCGCTGCGGCTGTAAATCATGGCATGACCTGGACGAAGCTCGAATATATCTTTGTATACACCATGTCCCGGTGTACGGGCCGGACCGATGATGAAAACCTCCGCAAGGCCTTCCGGTCCAACCTTCGGCTGGACTTTGGGATGCTGGAGCAGCGCCTTGGGTTCAGATCCGAATACGAAGACATCGTCCACTTGGCTGTAAAACAAAGGCTTCACGCCCAGGCGGTCACGGGCGAGGAATACCTGATCGCGCAAGCTGTCCCAGACGGCAAAAGCGAAGATACCATTCAGCTTCTCCGTGCAGTCCGGTCCCCATTCGATATAGGCATGCAGGAGTACCTCAGTATCGCATTCTGTGAGGAAATGATGGCCGCGCTGCTTCAGCTCTTTTTTGAGCTCAGGGGCATTATATAGCTCGCCGTTATACACAATTGCATACACCTTATCGTCATGGCGGGCAATCATCGGCTGTGCGCCGTTCTCAGGATCAATGACGCTGAGTCTGCGGTGTCCGAAGGCAATGGGTCCTGAAATCCAGGTTCCGGCTGCATCCGGTCCGCGGTTCGCTAAAGTTTCAGTCATTCTGACAAGCAGTTGCGAGTGCCCTGTAAGATCACCGCGCCACTGGACAAATCCGGTTATTCCGCACATGTCTGGTTCATCCTCTCTTTTGTGCGATTGTTGTCTGTCCTTTCTTTTTTGCCAAGTAATACAGATATATGCCGATTGAAGGGATAAAATGTATGTCCTTATCCGAACACTAGGGGAGAGGGAAATTTGCCAGGAGGGATGGATGACAAGTGTATTATATTAAAGACGCCAAAATCCGCAGAATGACCGAGTATGACGGAGCACCTTGTGCAGAGGTTGGCGTATTGCCTGGAGCTGTGGGCGATTCCGCACTTTTGGTTTATATTGTTGAGGACCAGCGCGAGGAGGGATACGAAATTGTCCGTATATTGACGAATGACGCGGACACCGCCACCGATTGGTTCGATAACAATCTGCATGATGCTTTTAAGGACGTGACGGTCAGCGGCTTCACCGGCAGCACCGTAATGAGTCCGGAAGATGAACGGTCCAAATTTCAGCGCGAGCTGCTGATCTTCGGAGAGCTGAAGAAGCAGCTGGGCGAACATTTCAGGCAGTACTCTTGATTCCGGCGGGACCTCTTGCAACGAAGATTCACTGCACGATCACCAACCAATAACCTATAGGATGGACCATAGAGCAGGAAGCTTGCCGCATTCAGGATGCGGGAGGCTTCTTTTTTATTGGGGTTCGTATATCAGGACATCCACTGGATCGCTCAGAAGTGGCCTCAACGGTGGGGTGTAGGGGACCTCATTTGCCGGCTGGGAGAGTTTAGTCTTGATAAATTCTGTGAATCAGGTATAATAAGTAACGTTGCATTAATACATATGATCTTTATAGCATGTTTCTTCATTTGTCCCGGTAGCTCAGTTGGATAGAGCATGCGCCTTCTAAGCGCACGGTCGGGGGTTCGAATCCCTTCCGGGACGTCAAGTAACAGCCTTCCTTCGGGAAGGCTGTTTTGTCGTCCGGAGGATGAGAACCCTAGGCGTCAGCCGGGGACGTTGGAGCATACGCTTCGTGAGCATTCGCTTCGCAATCAGCCGAAGTTTGGCTGCATCCCTTCCGGGACGTCAAGTAACAGCCTTCCTTCGGGAAGGCTGTTTTGTCGTCCGGAGGATGAGAACCCTAGGCGCCAGCCGGGGACGTTGGAGCATACGCTTCGTGAGCATTCGTTTCGCAATCAGCCGAAGTATGGCTGCATCCCTTCCGGGACGTCAAGTAACAGCCTTCCTTCGGGAAGGCTGTTTTGTCGTCCGGAGGATGAGAAGCCTAGGCGCCAGCCGGGGACGTTGGAGGTTAAGCTTCGTGAGCATACGCTTCGCAATCAGCCGAAGTTTGGCTGCATCCCTTCCGGGACGTCAAGTAACAGCCTTCCTTCGGGAAGGCTGTTTTGTCGTCCGGAGGATTACTTTGAAGCGAGAACATCACGTATAGAAGCAGCGTTGCGGACTGAGGTGCTCTTATTTCGGCGGATCACATCATTTCGCAATCCATGCGGACTCAGATGCCGTTAACTAACCCGTTTCCCCTCATTTTGAGCTCCAAAGTACAATATAAGGGCCCCTGAGTCCGTATCGGTCAAAAAAACAGGATTTTTCACCAAATAGCGTCATCTGAGTCCGCATAGCTTAGCAGAATATTTCGTCTGTACAATGCAGACAATTATCCTGGAAATCCCTGCTGTCTGAGCATTCAAGTCACTCTTTGTAGAGCGATCCGCTAGACTATTGTTACTCAAACCCAAACCCCCGCTCGCCTACAGCGATCCCCAAGTAACCAACATCATTTTCACCCAATGAGTACAGTTATCTACTATAAGCCCTACTTGAACTATGCGGGACTCTGTACAGCTTCTTCGCCCCAGCTTACATCCGCTCCGGCTTAGGCAGCCCGAGTACATCCAGCGCCTCTCCTAAAGTATCGGTGAAGCTCTGGGTCAGCCAGAGACGGAAGGCGATGCTGGAGGCCTCTCCTTGGAGGATCGGGCAGGCGGAGTAGAAGTTGCTGAACAGCGACGCCAGACTGTGCGCGTAGTTACAGATCGTATTCGGCGTAAGCTCCCGGCTTGCCGTATATAGGGTGTCTTGCCAGAGGCTGAGCTGTCTCAGCAGGGCGAGCTCGGCTGCTTCAAGGTGCGGCGGAAAGAGCGGAAGCTCACCATGTGCGCTGCTCCCGCCAAGCCCGCTGCTCGAGCCATGCGCGCTGCTCCCGCTATCCCCGCTATTCCCGTGCCCCCCATACTCCCGGCTCCCGTCAAGCTCGTTACCTTCGCTATTCCCGGTACCGCTCTCCGCCAGGGCGCTGCCTTTACTGAGCACACGGCTTGCCCGGGCAAAGGCATACATCAGATAAACGCCAGTGTTGCCGGAAATCTCCATGGCTTGTTTGAAGTCAAACACAATCTCAGTACCCAGATTGAAGCGCAGCAGATAGTAGCGGATGGCAGCGGTGGCGATGAGCCGGCTGGACAGGCCGTTTTTGTCGGAACGGGTAGCCTCGATGGAATCCTCCATAAGCCGGACTAGCTCAGTGACCTTGATGCCGATGCCCTGGCGTCCGGACATGGCATAGGAGCTTTTACCGGAGGATGTATCCAGACCGAGCCCGGCAGCGGAAGCCGGACTTAGCGAAACCACACCATAACTTACATGATGCAGCCGCTCCGCCTGCTCGTGGTATCCCAGTGCCTGAAACGCCTGCTTCACCATCGCCTGCGGATATTCTTGTCTGGAATCGATCACGTTAACGACCTTATCTGCATGTCCAAAAGGCAGCACCTCACCGCTCAAGCCAGTCGTCCACAGCCCACTGCTAAATTCGAGGTAGGCGAAGTCCTTATCTAAGAGGCCGAATTTCCACAGATGATAAGCGATATCCTTGGCCGTATAGGTCAAAATCCCGTTCGAGCGCACCAGCACCTTATCCTTCTGATGCTCCTCTTCTGTCTCCGGTGTCTCCAGTGCATCCTGTGCGCCAGTGCCAGCGGATTGCTTCAGAATCCAGCAGCCGGCCAGCTTGCCTTCACTCTCCTGAACGAACACATCTGTCTGCGACAAAAGACCGAAGGCGGAAGACCAAAAGCCTCCTTTCAGAATACTGCTCTCCCAGACCAGCAGGTCATAGTTAATCCCGAAGTTGCGCATTTCCTCCACATGCTCTTTCACAATTTGACCGGCGACAAGGTTGCCGATCCATGCGGTGTTGCCGTCACCTTGTTCCAGCGCGTGAAGTATTTCAGTCCGCTTATGTACAGACTCCGGATGCTCCGCGTACTCCTTGTTGATCTCAGCGTAAATATCCCAGCAGTAATCTCCGAAACGGACATGCTCTCCGGCCAGCGGGACATTCAAGAGGCCGACTACAGTATCTGCAAGCTGATTGCCCAGATCATCCACGTAGTTATGTACCTCGACCGTGTAGCCGGTTTTTCTCAGAATTCTAACCAGCGCATCCCCGATACAGGAGTTTCTCAGGTGCCCGATATGCATGGATTTGTTCGGGTTCACCGAAGTATGCTCCACAATAACCTTCTCGCCAGCTGCCAGTGGCAGCTTGAACTCAGTCGTGGCCCATACCTGCCAATCGATGTACATATTAATGAACCCCGGTGCGGCAACCTCGATTCTCTGCAGCAGGCCGTTTACAGAACCAGACTGTTTAAGCTCAGCGATAATTAGTTCAGCGATAGCAATCGGGGCTTTGCGCAGAGTACGGGCCAACTGCATGGCAATATTGCTGGAATAATCACCATGCTCCGCATTGGCCGGCTGCTCCAGAGCCGCCTTTACCGGAGTGCTGCCGGGAACTCCCAGGTCTTCAGATACTTTGTGAATACATTGTTCCAGACTATTCTTGATAAGCTGGCTTAGCATTAACATGAGTAAATACCTCCTATAGTTGTGAAAAGTGTAAGCGGCGGCTAAAGCCCGTAGGTTAGTGCAGAATTCTAATGAACAAAGAATAGACGACAAAAAAAGCCTTCGTCTCAAAAGAGACGAGGCTTATGCGCTCGCGGTACCACTCTCGTTGCCGAACCTGCAGTTCAGCCACCTTACAGGTTAACGGTCCTTGGCCGGGGCTTCCTACTCTTAGTTCAGAAGTCCATCTCACGGGTGCGCTTCATAATCCTGATCTGTACCGGCTTACACTCTCCCGGCTCGCTGGGGACTAGGGTTCAGGGCCATTACTCTCCCGGTCATTGATTCAATATGATTTTTATCAGTATAGCGAATTTCTGGAAGAAAGCAATAGCGGAATGTCAAGCTGAACCTTGTTTCCGTAAAATGCTACCTATAACATCCGGTATTTGCAATAGATATCCGGCTTTGTCCACACCTCCAGTGATGGCTCGAATATAGTAAGTTGTTGTCACAATTAAAATATTCGGAGTGGAGAACTCAAGATGAGCTTTTTATCTACAGGACCGATTGAAAATAATGCGGTAGGCGGGCTTAGACCTACCCAGCAGGTCACGGTCAAAATCGATAACCGAAGTGATACCATGTCTTCCTTGGTGACGGTAGAGGGTTACTATCTGGATGGAACCCGCACGCTATATGTCAGTGAAACGTTGAATGTACTGCCCAATCAGGTAGTGACAACCACGTATTATGCGGGTTTGGATGCATTTGAGTTTGTTTTTGTCACTTCGGGAACCATTGATGAACAGGTGCAAGTCTCAGTCTGGGGAAAAAATAGCTCAGGCGGCTTAGTAACGCCACACCGACTGGTTTCTGCTGAACTTCTGGGAACTACCACAGGCGAAGCAGGCGCGACTGGGGTTACGGGAGCGACGGGAGCGACAGGAACCAGTCCGGCTGGTCTTTCCGAGTATGCCTATATTTATAATTCGGCTGCCCAAACGGTTCCTTTGGAGGCCGATGTTACTTTTAGTAATAATGGTCCTATAATTGGGGCAATTACATACACGGCAGGAAGTTCTGTGATTCCTATAGGTACTGCTGGAGATTATGCAGTTTGGTTCAACGCAACGGGAGTTGAGCCCAATCAATTTTCACTTTTTCAAAATGGTACTTCTGTTGCAGGCGGCATATATGGTTCTTGCGCCGGAACTCAGGCCAATCCCGGAATGGTGATTGTTGTAGCGGCAGCGGGAGATTCCCTGACTCTGCGCAATCATTCCAGTTCAGCGGCAATTTCGCTGCAGACGCTGTCAGGCGGAACACAAGTCAATGCCAATGCCTCAATCCTGATTCAAAAAATAAACTAAGCTTGGCAGAGTAGAATTCAGATAAATTCGGATTCCAGTGAAGCTAAATAGCCCGTCACCGATGGATTTTCGGTGACGGGCTGCTTAAACTTGCCAGGCATTTTGATCCCTGCCTCACAAACAGGGTGCTGTCCCCAGTATAGTTAGGGCAGCTTTATTTATCATAAGTAATCACATAGATGCCGCCTGGCAATGGACTACAAAGCCAGCTCGGCAAGCAGACCTCTTCAGAATCTCTGACAGAGGAAATGCCTAGTCCGCAGTAGGCGCACCGGTCAGATTCTTGATGTCCGTAGAACCATAAATCAGCAGGGCAATTACAATTACCAGCAGCAGACCGCCAGCGAAACCCTCCCCGTCAAAACTGTCCATATCCCCGCGCCTCACTTTCACTTTCTAATTAGGTGGTCAGGAGTTTTCAGCTTTCTTTTTCAAAGCGGTCATAATCTCGTTCAGGGTGAGACTGCTGTTGTCATCAAGGAAGCTGACCAGCTTATCGACGTTGTCGTTGCTTAGATCACTTAAGGTTTTATATTTGCCTACCAGACTGACGAACATCGATGCGTCCGTGTACATCTGGATGGAGTCTACTTTCAGCTTGCCGGTCAAAAGAAGAGCAGCTACCGCGAACTCAAGCCCTTTTGGAGTTTGTGTTTTGGAGCTGGCCGGTGGTTTTTTGGCGGCAGGTCTTTTTCCTCTTCCAGGAGGGGGCATAGGACTCCCTTCTTCCGTTGGGCATTCTTCGGGAAAGCGGCAGCAAGTGCGGTCTCTCCTTAATAAAAAGATATGCGTCCCAACAGATATTGGTGAATGGAACCTGTCTTATGTACACACTGACTAGAGGACGCACGAATCTTATTATATTGTGCGATTAATGATCAACCGTCGCTAGTAACTGAGTTTCACGCCGTAAATGCTAGATATGGAAGGAGGAATGAGACGGGATGCCGATTTTATCAACAGGACCTATCGAGGTCTGCTGCTGGTCTTCTCGGCAACGGTATCAGCCGGAATTGATGTAGCGACAACGGTTGACCGTTATGCCAGCGGCGGAATTACAATTGTCTAAACCCAGCACTGCAAGCCAATAGAAATAAATAAAACAGGGACCTCCCAAGCCTATAGGCTCAGGAGCATCCCTGTTTTATTTATGGCGTAGAGGATAGGATCTTCAGCATATTTTCACTGAAAACCACCAGTTTCACTGAATTCTGCTGTATCAAGTGCAATTAGAACGGAGGCTCTAAGAACGTAGACGCTTGGCATACCTTGCTCGCAGCTTGCCCGCAGTTTAAAACGCCTAACCCGTACCTGCCCGCGGCAAAACGTCCTACCCCGCAGTCAGCCTCCGCTCCATTCGCCCACAACTCACGCTTCGCCTCCGGTCATATCGCAAGTATCTCGCGGATATCCTGCTCGCTCAGGCTGGACAGGGCTTCCTGTCCCGGCTGTATCACTTCATCAATCAGATTCTTCTTCTTCTGCTGCAGCTCGTACATCTTGTCTTCTACGGTTCCCTGCGCAACCAGGCGGATGACCTGCACGACCTTCTTCTGTCCGATCCGGTGGGCGCGGTCAGCAGCCTGCTGCTCGACAGCCGGATTCCACCACAGATCATAGAGAATGACCGTGTCGGCACCGGTCAGATTAAGACCGGTGCCGCCCGCCTTCAGCGAGATCAGAAAAAGATCGCGTTCCCCTTCATTGAAACGGGTGCATAGCTGGGTACGCTGGGAAGCCGGTGTTTGTCCGTCCAGATAGAAGTGCGGGATACCCAGCAGGGCCAATTCGCGCCCGATCATCCCCAGCATTTGCGTGAACTGTGAGAAGATCAGCATCCGTTTGCCGGAGCTGCGGCATTCATCGATAATCTCCAGCAGCTGCTCGAATTTGCCCGATCCACCAGTGTACCCTTCCACGAACAGGGAAGGGTGGCAGCACAGCTGGCGCAGCCGGGTGAGACCGGCGAGGACTTTGATCCGGCCGTTACCGAAGCTGTCGCTGTCCAGATGCTTGAGCGCTTCCTTGCGCAGTCTGGCCAAATATGCGACGTAGAGCCTTTTCTGCTCCGGCAGCAGCTCAGAGGCCTGCAGTGATTCGATTTTGTCCGGCAGCTCCTTCAGGACGTCGCTTTTGAGTCGGCGCAGCAGGAAGGGGCGGATACGCTTGGCCACAGTCTCCCGGGGGAGGTCATGGAAGGCCTTCTTGCCGGGGAACAGCCCGGGAAATACCACGCCGAAGATTGACCACAGGTCCTCCAGCGCGTTCTCCACCGGCGTTCCCGTAAGCGCGAACCGGTACCGGGCTTGCAGGAGCTTAACGGCCTGGGCAGTCTGCGTCTCATGGTTCTTAATCATCTGCGCTTCATCCAGGATGAGGGTATGGAAAGACCGCTTGGCGTATTCCACGGCATCTCTGCGCAGCAGCGGATAAGAGGTAATGATGACATCATGGCCGGCTGAATTCCGCAGCGTCCGGTTGCGTTCGTCCGCACTGCCGTCGGCAATGGCTGCCTTGATATCCGGCGCGAAACGCTTCAGCTCATTATGCCAGTTGTAGAGCAGCGAAGCCGGGCTGACAATGAGCGCAGGGACTCCGCCCTGACGGATATCCGCAAGCTCGGAGAGCAGGAAGGTGATACTCTGCAGCGTTTTGCCGAGACCCATGTCATCGGCCAGAATGCCGCCGAAGCGGTAGTGGGCCAGCGTCTTCATCCATTGGAAGCCGTACTGCTGATAGTCGCGGAGTACAGGGGCCAGACTCTCCGGCACAGGGAAGTCCAGGTTCTCGGGACTTGCCAGATTGGCCAGCAGCCGCCGGAACGACCGGCCGATCTGGACGGAATCGCCTTTGCCGGTATCCGCATGCAGGCGAAGACCCCGGACCAGCGGCAGGGAGAACTCTGCGTGATTGAACTCTCCGTTCTGAACGCCAAGCTCATTCATCAGGGCGATAATTTCCAGGAATTCTGCAGTTTCCAGCGGCAGCAGCGCACCATCCGGCAGCCGGTAATATTTACGCTTTTCCTGCAGGGATTTCAGCACCAGCACAATATCCTTCTCCGGAATACCATCCATGCTGAACTTGAAGTCCAGCCAGTCGGTCTTCTCATTCCAGCTCAGGCTGACCTTGGGCATGGCATGCTCCGTAAGCACTCTTTCCTTGACGGCAGTAGTGGCATAGACCTGAAGCAGCGGCTCCAGCAGCGGAATGGTATGGTGGAGGAAATCGAATTCCCCGTCCTCATCCCGCATGATATATCCGCTCTCCGTCCGCGCGAACGACTCATGGGCCATCAGGTCGAGAATCCGCCGTTCGGCCTCCCCGTCCCGCATCAGAATCACCTCATTGCTCCGCTCATGCGCCTTCTCCTCCAGCGGATTGATGACAATCCCGCCATATTGGAATTCAAGTCCGGCGAGCAGCCGGTCTCTGACCCGGTCGAGATAGAGTCTGGCGTGAAGCTGGGCCTGAACGATTCTGTCCGCGATGGCATCGGCAATAAACACCTGGCCCAATTTTTTGAGTCCGGGAATGACGCCCTCCATGAATGGCTCCATCTGCTCCGGGGCAATGGCAATTCCATCCTGCCGCGAGGGGTTCAGCAGCTTTTTCAGCTCAGCGAGACGCCCGCATTCCTGCACCGGCAGCTTCAGTAGCTTGCCTTCTGACAATACCAGCCCGTAATCTTCCAGAATCGTAAGCTGCTGAAGCCCCTGGACATCCAGCCGGTACCCCTCTCCTTGCGCCTGATCGAACTGGAAGCTCAGCGGAAGAGCCTCGGCGGAGAGAGACAAGCGTTCGTGCAGGATCTGGCCGTGCTGCAGACGGGCTGCAGGGGCGGCCGTGAGTGCTGGCAGCAGGCCCTCCCAGAAGAAGGGGGGAATAGCCAGAAGCCGCTCATTTCCCGAAGTGCCGGTATGCGGAGTGTAAGGGCTGATGCTGCTGCGGTATATTTTTTCATTCAGCATGATTTCAATCAGCTTCATGAGCACCTCATTATCTTCCTTCGAGAAGCTGTGCAGGGCGGGATCATAACTGAAATGTCTGGAGAATTCAAAAGGTTCACCCCGGTGAACACGTTCCAGAAACCCCCGGATTTTGGGCACGATATAGAGGCGCTTAGGACCAACCTTCAGTTCTATGCCCAGCATTGTGCTGCCGAAGCTGTAAGAGAAAGGTTTGCAGATGAACTCTACCTGAAGCGGTGTCCGCAGATCCATATAAGTTCCGGCTCCACTCGGCCGCTGCCGCACTCCGGTGAACATCCCGAGCATGCTGCTCACCAACTGCCGGTCACCGCTGCGTCCGGTGTATCCGTCTCCGGCAGAGCCGGAATGGCGGGGCGTAAGTATACCGGTCTCTCCCGTGAACGCCTCCGGCACTTGCCCATCCGAATCGGGAGTCTGGTCCATGTCCCTATCTTTGCCGAGATAAAGGACACTAACCAGTGCAGCTGCAATATGTTTGCAGAAAGGTCCGCCGCGGTAGTAAGCCGGGCAGGTACACTCCCCGTTAACATCACCGTCACTATCTATGGTTAGCACTACTTCATGGCTCTCCAGTCCATGAACCGCAGCGCGGTATTTCGAATATTCCCCGTCATCGTTGTGCTCAGAATAGATAAGATCAACCTTATGAGCGTGATAATAAGCTACCCCCTGATCAAAAGCGGCTCTGCCGCACAGCAGCTTGATTACCCGTTCCGGTACCTGGAAACCCAATGTAATCCTCACTTCCTTCTATTCCTGATGGCTAACTTGCTCTCAAGCTAAGACCTGTTTTGTCCCGTTGGACAATCGTTATAGTACCCATAATAACAGAACAGGCGTACGCCTTCAAAAGGGGAATGGGTAAAAAACAAAGCAAAAACCCGGCGGGGATTGTATATTGCCCCGCCGGGTTACATATGGCCTGCGCTTTTACCTTGCCCCGCCAATTCCGTGCATGATGAAGCTGACGGTCTGCTCAATCTCTTCCTCGTCATTCCAGTCATGGTCCGGCATCAGCAGCAGGCGGGCCAGCAGATAGCCGATGACCGAGGAAATGGTGAAGCGGATGATCGCAGGAGTGGGAGCATCCGTAAGCTGGCCCTGCTCCTTGAAATGATCCGTGATTACAGTGACACGCTCCAGCACCTGGCTCAGAATATTCTCGACTAGCTGTTCTCTGAGCGCGGGCTGGAAGGGGATCTCCTGGATAAGGATTCTGATAATTTTGAGATTCTTACGGGCGAAATCGAGCCGGTTCACCATGAATGCCTTAAGGAAGGCATCATAGCTCTCAAAGGGTACATCCAGCACACCGCTGAAATTACGCATCACAAACGGAGCGATCATCCGGCTCATGGTGGGGACTACGATGGCCAGCAGCAGATCTTTTTTGGTTTTGTAGTAGCGGAAGATCGTTCCTTCAGCCACACCCGCCTTCTGGGCGATCTCACTGGTGGCGGCTGCTGAGAACCCCTTCTCCGAGAATGTATCAATGGCCGCCTGCAGAATGGACCTCTGCTTGGGGGTCATTTGTTCCTTTTCACTGAGGGCCAGCAGCTCTTGAATCCACTGCTCCTGCCCCTGCTGCTCTGCAGCCTTGTCTTTCTCCATAATGGACCCTCCAACTCTCTTGCTCTTACCTTCAAGTGTACCACAGCCCATACTGCGAATTCGAAGTTACATTCTGCGGTGCTTACGCAAGGCCAGCACATTCAGCAGCATGAACAGCAGGGAGAAGCCGATCAGCACGAATACATCAAGAGCGATATCATTCCATCCCTTGCCGCGGATCATGATATCCATCAGTGCCTGGGCGCCGTAGTAGATGGGGGTTGCCAATCCTACGCGCTGCAGCCAGAGCGGAAGGGTATCCATCGGAAATAATCCGCTCAGGAAAATCTGCGGCACAATGACCAGGGGAATGAACTGGATCATCTGGAGCTCATTAGCGGCAAATGCCGAGAGCAGGGTGCCGAGTGTCAGTGCCGACATCGAGAGCAGCAAGGTTATCAGCAGAACGTAGCCGAAGCTTCCGGCC
This sequence comes from Paenibacillus sp. FSL R5-0912, assembly GCF_000758605.1. Taxonomy (NCBI): domain Bacteria; kingdom Bacillati; phylum Bacillota; class Bacilli; order Caryophanales; family Paenibacillaceae; genus Paenibacillus; species Paenibacillus sp. FSL R5-0912. Next base: position 6,282,837 of record NZ_CP009282.1, on the reverse strand, counting down.
ATCATAATGCCAAGCACCTGGATCGAGAACCAGGAGATCAGCAGCGCCTGAAAGACGGTGAAGATACCGAAGCCGCAGACATATCCTAGCACGATTTCCCAGCGTTTCAGCGGAGTGGAGAGCAGGCGTTCCAGTGTTCCTGTGGTCCGCTCGCGCAGGAAGGAGACGCCCGCGATCAGGAAGACGAAAAAGAATACAAATACCCCGATCATAATCGGGCCGAAACGGTCGATCGTCTTCATATCCTCGGCGCCGTACAGATAGCTGATCTGCGGCTGATGCTGTACGCTGCCAGCCGCTGACGGCTGCAGGCTCTGCATAGCTTCCTGCATGGCCATCATCACGGCACGGTTAGCGGTCGGGTTGCTGCCTTCCAGCATGATCTCAGGAGTGGTTCCCTTCATTGTAATATAAGCATCAATGTCCCCGGACTGAAGGGCGGCGTTGCCGGATTCATCATTATCATAGCTGGTAACTTCAGCCTTCTGGGCTTCCAGCGCGGTACTGAACACTGCAGCACCGGAGGCTACGCCAATCTTCGGCTTATAAGCGTCGCTGTTAAAGACCAGGCTCATCAAGCTGAGCACCAGCAGGGGGGCGATGAACATCAGCGCCATGGTTCTTTTATCATGGATGAATTGCTGCAGAATTCTCAGGGTAATCGCACGGATTCTCATGAGCGCACACCTCCATAGTACAGGAAGGCTTCTTCAATGGTAGCGGAGCCGGTTGCCTGCAGCAGTCCGGCGGGCGTGTCTACAGCGAGCAGAACGCCATCCCGGATCATAGCCAGCCGGCCGCATTTCTCCGCTTCATCCATAACATGTGTGGTGAGTACAATCGTGGTGCCTTTACGGTTCAACGCCTTAAGTTCCTTCCAGATCGACTGGCGCAGCACTGGATCAATCCCGACTGTGGGTTCATCCAGCAGCAGCAGCGGCGGCTCATGCAGCAGCGCGATAGCCAGGGACAGCCGGCGTTTCATGCCTCCGGAGTATTGGTCTACTCTTTTGCGCAAATGCTCCTGCAGGTTCACCAGCTCCATTACATCTCTGATCCGCCGTGTCCGGTTGCCGCCCTTCAGACCGTAGAGGGAAGCGAAGAACTCCAGATTCTCCTTGGCGCTCAGTTCAGTGTATAGTGCATCGGACTGGGCCATATAGCCGATCTGCTGCAGCATGGCAAGCTTCGGCATCCGTACCCCAAGGACGTTAATCTCGCCGGAGGTAACTTCGTCTATGCCCGTGAGCAGCTTGACCAGCGTGGTTTTGCCGGAGCCGGACGGGCCCAGAATTCCGAAGGTTTCCGCCTGCTCCACCTGCAGCGTAATATCCTTCAATACCTTCTTGCTGCCGAAAGCCCGGTCAACATGGGTTACTGTAATCACTGGGGGGGCTTGCTTCATTGTGATCTCCTCAATTCTTAGCATTATGAGTGAGTACTCACTCATTATCATAATGATTCTCTTGGTAAAAGTAAATCTCTTTTCCAAGTACACAAAAATATAAATCTGACGTGCGAATGATATCCTCTATTGCGGACAAGACTGCGGTTAGCTTGGGAATCTGATGTTTTGCCCGCAATAGCTGATTGTCAGTCCGCCTGACCGGCGGACAGATTATGAAAAAGCTGTGTCAGGCTCCCGCAGGGCACATGCACCACATGCACAATGTCTTAAGGACGCGGACCCGTCTCCGCCTGCCGCCGCATAAATCATATTAAATTTTAGGTATTCCCCGTTTCCACCTGCCGGTTATCAGGGTAATAAGGAGAATACTGGAGATTACCGGCTACTTGAACCCATTCCATTAGAAGGTGGTGCGAATCATGGCAGGACATAAGCTGCTCCTTACTCTGGGAGTGCTTCTCGCAGCGGCCGGACTTAGCGGCTGCAGCAGTTCAGACGGTGCAGAAGCGGACAGCGGAGCTTTTCATACCCTGGCGGAAGAGAATGCGGACGCGCAGCAGTATTTGCCTGACGATCTGCCAATACCGGAAGGCGCGGGCATCACTTTTACTCAAGGTGAGGTGGCAGAAGGGAAGAAATCCTCTATGCTGATCTACGAGACAGAGGAAAGTATGACCGCTCTTGGAAGTACATATCAGAAATATGTAAGGGACAAGGATCTGGAACGCGGAACAGAGATTGTCGACAGCAACAACATTCTAATTAATGGCAAGGTAAGCGGTTCTTATTCATATTCTATTATTGGCAGCAGCTCGGACTCTAAGTCCGGCGGTAATGAGATTATCGTGACGTGGATACTGAATTAACATAACTTTTACAAACGGCGGGTCCTGGAGTTATTCCGGGGTCCGCCGTTGTATTTTCCTCCCCATAAACATTTTTGCTTTTTTTAATAGATTGGATGGACAAGTTGAGAAAGAAAAGGAGTGACGGAGGGGAATTTTGGAACTGTAGGAGCGGGAGCGACCGCCTTTGTCCCCGGATTTCCACCGCGTATAGCGGTAACAATCAAGAAATCAGGGAACAACAGCGGCTGGAAGTCCAAATATTCACCGCAGTGGCGACTGGTTTTTTCTCGAAAAGGTTAAAGTTCAATCCATTTAGGAGAGCGAAAATGTGATTACTTTTACAATTAATATTTCCATAACATTCCTCTGCAACAGAATTGACATTCGTAGATGAAAATAACATTAGCAGTTACCTATAGGAAAAGGGTGAATCTAATTGACAAACAGTAAATGGATCGGTGCAGCATTGGCTTCAGCACTTCTCGTAACAGGGGGATCAGTAAGTGTTTTGGCTACAAGCAGCAGTGTGAGCGCCGCCGCCGTCAAGACAGCCGCAGTTCAAGAGGGAAGTACTACATGGAGTATCAATGGTACGCCGGTTGCGCTCAGCACAATCAACAGCGGTGGATATAAACTCTATTCGTTAAGCCAGGTGGCAGGGGAGCTTGGAGCAGGACTTGTGCTCGGCAGCAGCGGATTTCTATTAAATGACAGCAAGGGCCTACATAATGTACAGATTCAGGCGGGTGTAAAAAGCTATCAGGTTGATGGTGAAGCACAGGAATTTACAGTAGCACCTGTCGTTCATAACAACAAAACCTATGTAGAACTCACGAAGCTGGTTACCGCACTTGGCGGTGAGCTGCAGGCGGATACCAGCAGCATCCTGAGCTTCGCCCGGCCGACAGGTCAATTTGACACCCTTCATTGGAATGCCGACGGCGCACTGATCGCGAACCAAGGCGATGCTGAATCGACAATGATCTACAAATTTAGCCTGGTGCCAGGCAATTATGACTTGTTCTCTTCCAACAGCAGTGTAATGGATTATGCAGTATCTCCTGATCAGAAGTGGGGCGCGTTCAGCAATGAGACAGGCATTATGCAACTGATCAACTTGTCCAGCGGAGTGATCACTACCCTTGGCAAAGACACCAGCGTGAAGACGGACCTCGTATGGTCCAGCGACGGCAAGACGATCTATTTCATTCAAGGCGACAAGCAGGAGAAGCTGGCGCAGATTTCTGTAGAGACCGGAGAGGTCAAAGCGCTGCTTGAGGATAAAGTGGAGAATAAATCGGAGCTTCGCGTATCGGCGGACGGCAAAACTGCTGTGTACATTGTCAATGTAACAGGCACAGCCAAGAATGATGCCGACAGTACTGAAGATTCACTGACTGTAGACTTCAGCAAAGCCGGAGAACAGCTGTACAAGCTGGATCTGGCCACCAAAGGCGCGAAGCCGGCAGCCCTGACTACAGCGCTCGACAACAAGCTGTATCCGGAGATTCTTGCGGGCGGCAGCGTAGTGTACCTGAGTGCAGATCCGGAGGGCACTGCCGCCAATACCCTGAAGTCGATTACAGCAGACGGTACCAGCACAGATATCACCTTGAGTGCTGAAGCCAACTGGGCTGCTGGAGTGAGTACAGGCTTGGTGGTTGCAGGCTTGGCAGCAGACGGCAGCACAGTAATCTACTCTATTGCGGGCGGAGCGGCTCCGGTTGAAGTATTCCGTACGGCAGAGGATGTGTCCGAGGTGTCTGTATCGAATGACGGCAGCAAAGTGGCAATTGTGAGCGACGGCAAAATCCTTGTCATTCAGAACGGCAAAGCAGTACAGCTGTCCAACTAATAACTAATACTGAGTAACAATGATTCATAACAACATTTATCGGCGCTGGCCGCCGGGAGGAGATTTTAGACATGAAGGTTTTCAGAAAATTAACAGTAACAGCGCTCACCGCGGTTATCGCGGTTACCGCAGCTTTTGCAGGGGTTGCCGCTGCTGCGGACAGTCTCAAGGGTAAAATCACCGTTAACGGTTCGACCGCACTGCTTCCATTGACGCTGCAGGCCGCCAAAGAATTCCAGAAGCTTCACCCTAAAGTGAAAATCGCAGCTTCAGGCAAAGGCTCCGTAACCGGCCCCCAAGCCGTGAAGAAAGGCATTGCGGACATCGGCGCCTGCGACTGGGATGCCAGTATGGATGTTCCCGGGTTCAAGGCTTTTGAAGGACAGGTAGGCAATAAGGTAGCCGTTATTCCTTTTGCAACCATCGTGAACAAAAACGTCGGTGTAGACAATTTGACTACAGAACAGCTTAAAGGCATCTACTCCGGCAAAATCACGAACTGGAAGGAAGTCGGCGGATCAGATGCCAACATCGTGGTGATCACCCGTGCCTTCGGTTCCGGTACCCGGGTCAACTATCAGGCGAAGGCACTTGCCGGCGGAGATATTGTGAAGAAAGAGAAGAATTACAAGGAAGCCGGCTCCAGTGGCGATATGAAAACAGCTGTGGGCACTACTCCGAACGCTATCGGATACATCGACCTTGTCTACGTGACCGGCAGTGACATCAAAGCCGTGAAGTTCAACGGAGTGGAAGCGACTACGGACAATGTTATCAACGGTTCGTACAAGATTTGGGCTTACGGCTACTACATGACCAAAGGCCAGCCTACCGGCGCTACTAAAGAATTCATCGAGTACGTGCAGAGCAAGAAGTTCCAGCAGGGTTCACTTAAAAAGCTTAAATTCATTCCGATTGCCGCCATGCAATCCTAGGATCAATCCTAGTACAAGGTAACAGACTGATAGGTAACAGCGGCCAGCTCCGGAGCTTCATGCGGGGTTGGCCTCTTACAGGAGGGAAAGTATGGGGGCACCGGTTCATAGACTGACAGCACAGACACAGAAGAGCCTTGAGGAAGTTAAAGTAAATACCAGAAGACATAAGAGACATCTGCTAGGCAATACGATATCCCGTTATTATTTCTTATTCAGTATCCTTGCGCTGTGTCTGGTGCTTGGACTAGTTATTGTATTCATCGGCAAAACGGCACTGCTGCTCTTCGAGAGCATCTCGCCGCTCGATTTCTTCTTCTCGTTCAACTGGACACCGGAAGAGGAGGCCTTCGGCGCCGCTGCCTTTATTGTAAATACATTATCGCTGACGGCACTGACCCTGGTCATTGCTGTACCGATCTCGGTAGGCATGGCCGTGCTTTGTGCGGAGATCGCCCCCAAATGGATGACAAGCTTCATCCGTCCGGTACTGGATCTGCTGGTCGGCATACCTTCTATTGTATACGGCTATCTGGGCTTGACCGTACTGCTTCCCTTCCTGCGTAGAGTGAGCGGAGAAGGGCTGGGGGACGGACTGCTCGCTTCAGCCCTCGTGCTGGCGCTGATGGTCCTGCCGACCATTTGCCGGATCAGCGATGATGCGATTGTGTCCGTTCCGCGCAAATACCGTGACGCCGCGTATGCGCTGGGCTCGACCCGTCTTCAGGTCATTATGCGTGTTGTGCTGCCGGCAGCGAGCCGGGGGATTATCTCGGCTGTTATTCTCGGCATGACCCGTGCGATCGGCGAGACCATGGCGGTGGTTATGGTGATCGGGAATACACCGCAGCTGGCGAAGACCCTGTTCACGCCAACCTCCGTGCTGACCAGCAACATTGTAATGCAGATCTCTAATGTTGAGTTTGAGTCCACCTGGAACTACTCCCTGCATATGATGGCCTTCCTGCTGCTGCTTATTTCCTTTGTGCTGATTCTAATTATCCGCGTGCTGGGCCGTAAACGGAGGGATGCCTGATGAACGGATTTACCCGTACACGATATACGGCAAGGGCGCAGCGGCGCAACAAAATAGCAACCATCGGTTTCTACACACTGGGCGCTCTGGTGATGCTGCTGATTTTCTGGCTGCTGTTCACGATCTTAAGCAAAGGCCTGCCGGCGCTCCGGCCTGACTTCCTGATCAAGCAGCCGGAAGAGATGGATGCCGGCGGGGGGATCGGTCCTGTGCTTTTCAACTCCTTCTATATTCTGTTCATCTCGCTGCTGATCTCGGTTCCCATCGGGATCGGGGCAGGTATCTATATGGCGGAGTATGCGCCGGATAATGCCTTCACAGGCGCATTGCGCATCTGTGTGGAATCCCTGGCCTCCGTTCCGTCCATCGTGTTCGGCCTCCTGGGCCTGGCGATCTTCGCCGAGTACTTCGGTGTCGGCCTGACCATCCTCGGCGGAGGCGTCAGCCTGGCACTGCTGAATCTGCCGATGCTGGCCCGCGTGACGGAAGAAGCCGTGCGCGCGGTCCCCGGCGAGATCCGTGAAGCCGGCTATGCACTCGGCATGACGAAGTTCCATGTCATCCGCAAGGTAGTACTGCCGGTAGCCCTTCCGGCAATCATCACCGGCGTCTGCCTCGTGGCCGGGCGCGCCTTCGGGGAATCGGCGGTCATTATCCTGACCGCCGGACTCAGCACCTCCGGCGAGATGTGGGATTTCAATCTGTTCTCACCGGGCGAGACCCTGGCGGTACATCTGTGGTACGTGCAGTCCGAGGCAATTGTCGAGGATGCGCGGCAGATCGCGGACAAATCCGCTGCGGTGCTGGTGTTCGTAGTCCTGCTGATTAACTTTATTTTCCGCTTTCCGCTGTGGCTGGGGAACCGCCGCAGGGGGCGCTGAGACTTAGACTTGGAGCGGTATATGTAAGTAACAGGCTGCCTTTGCTGTGGATAATCCATGGCGGGCAGCCTGTTTGACGTTAAGAGCAGCGGAGAGGATCGCAGCCGCCGGAGGGCTTTTTTCACAGGGGAGCCTATCTATTTCCATTGCTTAAAATTATAATAATACTAGAGTGAAAGCGGTTATAAGGAACAGGGGGTATGCCGAATGCCTGACCGTATGTCCGAGCAGGAACTGAATAAGCTGATTAATATGCTGGAGCTGTCACAAGCTGATGGTGATATAGAGTTTGATATTTCATTTATGGTATCCGATGACCCGGATCATGACCACGGGGGGCGGGTGCTGGTCCGGGCTGACAAAATCTTCATACAGGACCCGCTGCCCGGTGGTTCGCCCGCAGTTATTATGGGGGTTCTTCCGGTTAAACTATATGTCAACGGTGAGCCGGTTTCCGGCCCGGCCGAGGTGACTACCGGGGATACTATAGAGTGGGAAATTTCGCAGCCGCCGCTGTATTCGATTACCGTGTCGGAGGATCGTCTGCTGGCTTTTTTCACCCTCCATTCCACGAAAAAATTCTCCTGGAAGCTGAATGACCATTTATCCGCCGGTATGGTGGAAGTAGACGCCGTGATGGATACGGAGAATGTTGTCGGAATTCTGGGTCTGAACCAGATTATTGCCGATTTTGAGCGCCGGGGGATCATTCAGAATCTGAATATCTCCGGAATTCATGCTGAACTGCAGAATCCCACGTATCAGCCAATTACCGCTGCCCAGGGCAGAGCGGCTGTGCCTGGGGAGAATGCGCATCTTGAACTGTTTTTCTCCGAGACGATTGAGAATGAATTCAGCGAGATTGAAGGCCAGGTGGATTACCGCAGTCATCTGCGTATTCCTTCCGCGATCCGCGGTGAAGTGCTGGCGCGCAAAATTCCGGTTATCGAGGGGATTCCCGGCTATGACGTATATGGAGAGATTCTATATCCTCCGACGCCTGCAGACCTTTCGGTTCTAGCCAAAAATAATACAGTCCTGCTGATCGGCAATGAAATCCGCGCCCTGCGTGAAGGCCGGCCCCGGGTGACCGGTGACCGGATCAAATATTTCGACATCTGCACGTCCTACATCGTACCCGGCAATGTGAACATTAAATCCGGCAATATTGTATTCTCCGGTGATGTCATTATACGGGGCGATGTCGAGGACAATATGATCATTGAGTCGCTGGGCAATGTCTATGTTGCCGGCAGCATCTATAACTCCACCATCACAGCCACCGGCAGCATTCTCGTCAAAGGCAATGTAGTGAACAGCAATCTGTACTCCGGGTATTTCGGCGTGATGTACAACCGGATCTACAACTGCTCCAAGCAGCTGATAGAAGAGACCAAGATCCTCCAGACCGCGGTCCGGATGCTGGTCCAGGCGGTCCAAGGCCGGAAGCAGAGCGTGAAGTACGGACAGGCTGTGCTGCTGCTGCTGGAGAGCAAGTTCCAGAAGATCCCGCAGCTGATCAAGGAGCTGCTCTCGGTGCTGGCAACCGTTCAGGCCTCTTACCATCAGGATCTGGAACAGACGCTGCATTTCCTGAATCTGTTCCTGAAGCCGGCCCAGTTGGTGGATTATATGAGTGAAGCTTCGCTAAGCGGAGTGATCAGTATGCTGGAAGAGCTGCATAGGGGGGTGGCCCGGATGCAGGAGACCAAGGTCGAGGTTAACATTGGCAAATGCCAGAACAGCACGCTGAAATCCAACGGCGACATCATCATCCACCGGGACGGGATCGTGCAGAGTGAGCTGTTCTCTTCGGGCAATATTACGTTTCTCCAAACATTCTCCGTCTGCCGCGGCTCCAAGCTGGAGGCCGGGGGCAGCATTGCTGCCTTTTATGTCGGCGGGGAGAGCGGCGCACAATCCTACCTCAAGGCCAAACAAAGTATCTCTGTGCGCAAAATGTACCTGGGTAAAGTCACCATTGACCGCTATACCGCAGACATCACCGAGCCGGTGGAGAACCTGGTCTTTGACGCCGAGAGCCTGCGTAGCATGAAGCTGTCGGCGGAGTCCGGGAGAGGGTTAGTATAATAAAGGGAGCGTCCCGTATGCCTTGTGGCTGCGTGGGCGCTCTTTGTTGTGGAGCAGTGTGCGCAAGGTGCCACGTGAAGGAGAACGTCAGAGTGCGGGGATGCGGGTGCGGGTGGCAGGGATGAAGGTAAGTGAGGGGATGTGGCGGGAAGTGAGGGTAAGCGGCAGGATGATAGATATAGGTTGCAGGGAGTAACAGGCAAGATAGAAGAAGCGGTGAGGGGGTGAGGTGGAAGCAGTGAGGAGTGAGCGAGAGGAATGAGGAGGGGACTGATAGCAATGAGAAGTGCTCTATGATAGAACAGAGGGTTCCGCGGACCTATGCGGACTCAGGAGCGCTTATATTGTCTTTTGGAGCTCAATATGCGGGGGAACGGGTTACTTAACGGAATCTGAGTCCGCATGACCTGCGAAATGGCGTGATCCGCCCCACATAAGGGCCTTCCAGTTCGCAAGGAGGCATCCGGATCGTGACGATTCACTTGTCTGGATATGCTATAATCTTATGTGAAAAATTGATTTTACCGTGATAGCACGCATGAGCAGATTGTGGAGAAAGTAGATGAACTGATTGCTGCCGATTATCTGCGAACCGAGTACTCCGGCAAGTTCCCGATGATCGTGTTCACTCCGCGCGGGTGGGCGGTTGAGCGGGAACGGCGGGCGGAAGAATTTCTGCGGGAATGGGATCAATGGCTAGATAACGGGATTACGCCGGTCAGCATGGAATATTTGAAGGAACGAAACCGTGGCATGATCTTCATACTCTTGTTTAAAATTTTATGTTCAGGTGATAAGAAGTACATACCGTATTTGCAGCAGTGGGAACCCATTGACTTCAACGCTGTTACAAGGAGGATGGGCTTCATTTTCCGGAGAAATGTTCTTATTGCAGGCAGGAGGAGAGGGAATCGGTGTGAATAGGCTGGAGCTGCGCAAGAAAGTTCACGGAATAGTCAATGGTCTCATTTCGGAGAAGGGCGTTGTCAGTCCGCTGGATGTATTCTTAAGGCTCGGGTTCCGGGGATTACAATATTGAAACAAGCTACGCTACCCATTATGTGCTGAAGAAGCCGGAAGAATCATAATAAGAGAGGGACATGCTGATGTTTACAACTGAACAAGTAAAAGGTTTCATCCTCCATCCGGAGCCAATTGTAAGTAATACTGCCCTGCAATACTTTGCTGACAGCTTTTTATATGAGAACGATACTACTCTAATGCCGCTTGTGCTAGAAAGGATGAAGCAATCCGGGGATGCCGGGACGGTTCACCTGCCCCATACCTATAAATTCCCGCTAACTGAAGAAGTGATCCGCGAGCTGCTGGCTTTATACCAGTCGCCTACTATCGATAAGAATACGAAATTTCATTTGCAGATCATCTTGCGTCATTGCAGTCCTGAGCAGTCCATCCCCTTTATGGAGTTAGTCGAGCAAGATCCGAGCTGGCAAAAGCTGCTGGTTCAAAAGAGTAATCTTGCGAACCTGGATGACCAGGAACTGTTGGATGTCTTCAAAGTGTTTATTGAACAAAGCACAGGGAAAAGTTGGGGTGAGTTTGATACGGCTTACGGGGACGAAATCGTAAATGAGCTGTCCCGCCGCAGATGTATGGATACCGAGGCTGTGCTGCAGAGGCTGCGCGACAATGATCCTCACGACCCAAGCTATGAAGTGCCTTATCTTATCCAGCTGGCAGGCCTAATGAAGCTGGAGGCGGCTATTCTTGTGCTGTGCGGTTTTTTCGGTTCTCAGGATGACTTGCTTCTGGAGAATGCCAAAGAGGCGCTCGTTCGTATCGGGACAGCCGGGGTGGTTACGACGCTCACTGAGCAATATTCTATTGCTGAAGGGGAGAGCTACCGGCTGTATGCCTCTGGTGTGTTCGGTAAAATCAAGCTGCCCGATTCAGAGGAGGCAGTGCTCAGATTGTTGCCGGGAGAACGAGATCTCACCAACGCGACTATATTGGCTGAAGGTCTTTGTGAACTTGGTTCAAATAATGGGCTTCCTATAGTCCAGGCTATGCTGGAAGGAGACTACGACCGCGGATTATTGAATCTCACGGAGTCGATATATGCTTACTGCGTAATCTCGGACACACTACATCCTTCATTACAGGATTGGAAGAAGCAGCTTGATCAGGAGGAGGCTAGGCTGGCCAAGCGTAAGGCAGAAGCGGACCGGATGTTTAGAACTAAAGCCCCCATAGGAACTTATAACAGATTAAACGGAACTGAAAAAACATATATAAGCCCGGAAAAAGTAGGCCGCAACGATCCTTGTCCTTGCGGAAGCGGGAAGAAGCATAAGAAATGCTGCGGTGCTTAGTGGGAACATAATCGTGCCGGGAGCGGGGAATATTATTGTGAGTTCCACGGTGGGATACGAGTAGTGAGAGTTTGTTAGGATCTGCGCGGAGTATTGCTGTGAGTGATATAGAAGCAGGGTGGGAGAAGTGGGGGGAGGCGGCAGAACTATGCGGACACAGATGACCTTATTTGGCGAAAAAGGCTGCTTATCTGTCCGATGCGGACTCAGGAGCGCTTAAATTGTAATTTGAAGCTCATAATGAGGTGGAATTGGTTACTTAACGGAATCTGAGTCCGCATGGCCTGCGGAATGGCGTGATCCGCCCAAATAAGGGCCCTCCAGTCCGCAAGGGTTACGCTATGTGCTGGCACAGACGTCCCCGAAGGGATACAGCCCATTCGGGCTGATTGCGGAGCAGGTGCTAACGAAGCGTATGCTTTAGCGTCCCCGGCTGGCGCCAAGGATTCTCATCCCCCGGACGCACAAACAGCCTCCCCGAAGGGAGGCTGTTCTATGACGTCCCGGAAGGGATTCGAACCCCCGACCGTGCGCTTAGAAGGCGCATGCTCTATCCGGCTGAGCTACCGGGACATGGTGCCTGACTGAAAAGCAAGCAAAAATTATGTTATCATACATAGATTATTTTTTCAACTTGTTTTTTTGAAACCGTACGGGGATATGCTATAATCTACAATTGATTAGGGTTCGGATGAAGAGGAACGGAGAAAAGGAGGTGCCCTCATGAATCAATTCAATTCCCCTGCCAAAGAGAATATCGTGCTGTTCCCGAAGACGCTGGATTATTACCAGATCCAGCTTACGGTAATGCTGGAAAGTGAACGTTACGGGGAAGCGATGGAACTGCTGCGTTTTCTGCTGCAGTGCCAAGGACAGGAAGAGCGGCACTACGAGGAGTGGCAGTCGCTGCTGGATTGGCTGGAAGCGGCTTTTCCCTACGCCGCACAGGGCGGGGATGCGGATGGTGCCCCCTCTGCAGAAGAGAAGGATCTGAAGGAAGAGGATATGGCCCGGATTCTGGCCAAATCCAAGCTGGAGGAGGATGCGGATTATCCCGATAAGCTGCTGAAGCGGATCATGAATGAGCCGCTGTCCGAAGCGACCGTGCTAGCGCTGGAGCAGCTCTCCTACCTGGAGGGAAGCCATGTAGATGAAGCGCTGACCGGCTGGCTGCAGCAGGCTGAGGTGCATCCGCTGCTGCAGTTTCGCACGCTGCAGACGCTCCGCCGCCGTGGGGCCCAGGGGGCGGTCAGGCTGAGCCGCGGCTACGAAGCTGCAGAGGTGGAGATCGAGGCAGTGCCGCTGCACAATGACGAGTTCCCGCCGCAGGTAAGCCAGGTGCTGGAGCGGGTGGCGGAGCAGGCCGAGGTGCATGAGCCGACGCTGTACTATTTTGCCCAGGAGCTATGGGGGCAGTTCATCATGTCGATTTATGGAACGAAGGAATACCGCGAGCTGCTGGACGGAGAGTATTCGCTGCTGGATATTTGGGCCGGAGCCTTGCACCAGATGGTGTCGGAGAGCCTGAACGGAAACCGGAATGAAGAGGAAACACGGAGTATGTACGGGATCACAGACAGCATGCGCTTTCAATTCGAAGGGGCCTACCGTTCGCTCAAAGGATTTGTAAAGAGTTCTCTACTTGATAAATAAAGTAATGTTGTATATAATATAATGGTTATTCTGTGCGTGAATTGTATGACTTTTTTTAAGTAAACATGTAATCAATTTTGGAGGGAAAAGTATATTATGAAAGCAACCTGGGAAAAAATAGAGAAGAACCTTGGAGTTCTTGAAGTCGAAGTAGAAGCAGACCGTGTAGCTGCAGCACTCGACAAAGCTTTTAATAAAGTGGTTAAGAAAGCAAACGTACCTGGATTCCGTAAAGGTAAAGTGCCGCGGCCGATTTTCGAATCCCGTTTTGGCGTGGAAAGCCTGTACCAGGATGCCATCGACATTCTTCTTCCTGAAGCTTATGGCGAAGCCGTTGAACAAACCGACATCTTCCCTGTAGACCGTCCTGAAGTAGACATCGAGCAATTCGCCAAAGGCCAGCCGTTCATCTTCAAAGCGAAGATCACCGTTAAGCCAGAAGTGAAGCTGGGCGAGTACAAAGGTCTGGAAGTTCCTGTACAGAAGGCTGAAGTAACTGATGAAGAGCTGGACGCTGAACTGACACGTCTGCAAGAGCGTCATGCTGAGCTTGTTGTTGTTGAAGATGAAGCAGCAGTTAACGGCGACATCACTGTAATTGATTTCGACGGTTCCGTTGACGGCGTTCCTTTTGAAGGCGGACAGGCTGAGCGTCATTCCCTTGAACTGGGAAGCAACTCCTTCATTCCAGGCTTCGAAGAGCAAGTAGTTGGCATGTCCACCGGAGACTTCAAAGATGTTGAAGTTACTTTCCCTGAGGCTTACCATGCTGCTGAGCTTGCCGGCAAAGTAGCTGTATTCAAAGTGAAGCTGCACGAAATCAAACGCAAACAGCTTCCTGCACTGGATGATGAATTCGCTAAGGATGTAAGTGAATTCGACACTCTGGAAGAATACAAGGCAGATCTGAAGGCACAGCTGGAGTCCCGCAAGCAGGAAGAACTCAAAGGCGTTCGCGAAACTGCAGTAGTTGATGCAGCTGCTGCTAATGCTGAAGTTGAAATTCCTCAAGCTATGATCGCCAGTGAAGTAGAGAACATGGTTCGTGATTTCGACACCCGTCTTCGCCAGCAGGGCATGAACATGGATATGTTCCTCAGCTTCTCCGGCCAGACACGTGAAGACCTGCAGGAACAAATGAAGGGCGATGCCGAGAAGCGCGTTCGCAACAACCTTGTTCTGGAAGTTATCGCTAAGGAAGAGAAGATCGAAGTTTCCGAAGAGGAAGTTACGCAAGAGCTTGCTACTATGGCAGAAGCTTACAAACGTACTCCTGATGAAATCCGCAGCATTCTGGCGGCCAATGGTTCCCTGAGCAGCCTGAATGACGAAATTTCACTGCGCAAGACTATTGATTTCCTCGTTAGCAATAGCGTAGAAGTTGATGCTCCGGCTCCTGCTGTAGAAGCACCTGTTGAAGAAGCGGCTGCAGAAGAAGCAAGCGCTGAGTAGTTTTCTGCTGAGTAGTCTTCTTTAGAAATTTTACCTAGTACGGCCATTTCCAATAGGCCTCCATAAGAGCAGATAAGGCACGTAAGTTTTTGTTACGTGCCTTATTTTTATCGGGGCGGACGTTATGTGAGTACATACCACGAATCAGGAATTGGCATTGCCCGCGGAATTGCGATATAATGGCATGCACATGAGCAGTGCGGCTGTGAGAGCAGCAGTGAATAAATGACATCCCGCTTTGAACGTGTTAAAATATTTCTGAAACGGAAAGACTAATCTGTATAGAGAAAAGAGGTTGGTGGCATGAGTCTGGTACCAATGGTTGTGGAAACGACAAGTCGGGGAGAACGCTCATACGATATCTATTCCAGATTGCTCAAGGATCGCATCATCTTCCTAAGCAGTGCGATTGACGATGATGTCGCCAATCTGGTTATTGCACAGTTGTTGTTCCTGGCAGCAGATGACCCCGAAAAAGACATTCACTTGTACCTCAACTCGCCCGGTGGTTCTGTCACAGCCGGCATGGGTATATATGATACGATGCAATATATCAAACCGGATGTTTCAACGATTTGTGTAGGGATGGCTGCCAGTATGGGATCATTGCTCCTTACAGCTGGAGCGCCTGGCAAGAGATTTGCGCTGACCAACAGCGAAGTTATGATTCATCAACCGCTTGGCGGCGTTCAGGGGCAGGCATCCGATATCTGGATCCATACCGACTGGATTCTGAAGACGAAGGCGAAGCTGAATCAGATTTATGTAGAGCGCACAGGTCAGCCCCTTGACAAAATCGAACGGGATACGGACCGCGATAACTTCATGAGCGCGGAAGAAGCGAAGGAATACGGGCTCATTGACCAGGTACTCTCTTCACCGATCATATCTTAAAGGGGTGGTAAGATGTTTAAATTTAATGATGAAAAAGGGCAATTGAAATGTTCTTTTTGCGGCAAATCGCAAGAGCAGGTTCGTAAGCTGGTAGCGGGACCTGGCGTTTATATATGTGACGAATGCATCGAGCTGTGCACGGAAATCGTGGAAGAGGAGCTCGGTCACGAAGAAGAATTGGATATGAAGGATATTCCGAAACCGAAGGAAATCCGCGATATTCTGGATCAATACGTAATCGGCCAGGAGCAAGCGAAGAAATCGCTCTCCGTTGCCGTATACAATCACTACAAGCGTGTGAACAGCCAGAGCAAGATTGAAGATGTGGAGCTGACGAAGAGCAACATTCTGCTGCTCGGACCTACAGGCTCCGGTAAGACCCTCTTGGCGCAGACGATGGCGAAGATCATCAACGTGCCTTTTGCCATTGCAGATGCCACTTCCCTTACGGAAGCAGGTTATGTCGGTGAAGACGTTGAGAACATCCTCCTGAAGCTGATTCAAGCGGCGGATTATGATGTGGAGAAGGCCGAACGCGGCATTATCTATATAGACGAAATTGACAAGGTAGCACGTAAATCCGAGAACCCGTCCATTACACGCGACGTTTCCGGTGAAGGTGTACAGCAGGCTCTGCTGAAGATCCTGGAAGGTACAGTGGCTTCTGTTCCACCGCAAGGCGGACGTAAGCATCCTCATCAGGAATTCATCCAGATCGATACTACGAACATTCTGTTCATCGTAGGCGGTGCTTTTGACGGCCTGGAGCAAATGATCAAACGCCGTATCGGCAAAAAAGTCATCGGCTTCAACGCAGCGGTTGAAGGCCAGAAGGATCTCAAAGCCGGCGAATACCTCTCCATGGTATTGCCTGAGGATCTGCTCAAGTTCGGCCTCATTCCTGAGTTTGTCGGCCGTCTGCCGGTCATCTCGACCTTGGAGCCGCTTGATGAGAACACCCTGGTACGTATCCTCTCCGAGCCGAAGAACGCGCTCGTGAAGCAGTACGTTAAGCTGCTCGAGATGGATAATGTGGCGCTGAAGTTTGAACCGCTTGCCCTGGAAGCTATTGCCAAGGAAGCGATCAAACGGAACACCGGTGCCCGCGGACTGCGTGCAATCATCGAGAGCATTATGCTCGACGTGATGTATGAGGTGCCTTCGCGTGATGACATCAAGGATTGTGTCATTACCGAGAAGGTAGTCCAGGAGAAGTCCCTGCCGGAGCTTAGTCTCAAGAAAGACAAGAAAAAAGAAGAAAGTGCCTAAGCAATGAGTAATCATCTGCTCAGTGCAGCTTAACAATACAATTCAGGGTCTCCACTTTCTCCCGCACACCCCGCAGTACCTGCGGGAGCGGAGAGGGTGGAGCTTTGATCGTTATGGGGGAGAAAACCATGTTCTTGAGACACCAGACCCGTCCCGTCAATGTCGGCGGGGTTATTATTGGGGGAAACAACGAGGTTGCTATCCAAAGCATGTGCACGACCAAAACCGCCGATGTGGAAGCGACCGTAGCCGAAATTCTGCGGCTGGAGGAAGCGGGATGCCAGCTCGTGCGCGTGACGGTCAATAATGAAGAAGCGGCGGCGGCAATTAAGGAGATCAAGGCGCGGATTCATATCCCGCTGGTAGCGGATATTCATTTCAACTATAAGCTGGCCCTGCTGGCGATTGAGAACGGCATCGACAAGGTGCGGATCAATCCCGGCAATATTGGACGCCGCGATAAGGTGGAAGCAGTAGTTAAGGCCTGCAAGGACAAAGGGATTCCAATCCGTATCGGAGTCAACGCCGGTTCCCTGGAGACGCATTTGCTGGAGAAATACGGCTATCCTACACCGGAAGCTATGGTCGAGAGTGCCCTGTACCATATCGGCATTCTGGAGGAGCTGGACTTCCACGATATCATCGTGTCGCTGAAGGCTTCGGATGTGCCGATGGCTATTGAGGCTTACCGTAAGGCGGCGGAGGTTATTCCTTACCCGCTGCATCTGGGCATCACCGAATCCGGCACGCTGTTCGCCGGAACAGTGAAGAGCTCGGCCGGGATCGGCGCGCTGCTCTCTATGGGGATTGGCAGCACGGTACGTATCTCCCTGAGTGCTGATCCGGTAGAAGAGGTGAAGGTGGCACGTGAGCTGCTCAAGACCTTCGGTCTGATCTCGAACGCCCCTACGCTGATCTCCTGCCCGACCTGCGGACGCCTGGACATTGATCTCTTCTCTATTGCCAATGAAGTAGAAGAGTACATCTCCAAGCTGAAGGTGCCGATTAAGGTATCTGTACTGGGCTGCGCAGTGAACGGACCGGGTGAAGCCAGGGAAGCCGATATCGGCATCGCCGGCGCACGCGGGGAAGGTCTGCTGTTCCGTTACGGCAAGATGATCCGTAAGGTTCCTGAGGCGGAGCTGGTCTCCGAGCTGAAGAAGGAAATTGACATCATTGTAGCCCATTTTGAAGAAACGGGCGAGATTCCCGGCCGCAAGCATGCGGGACTGGCTCCTGCGGTAGTTGTTGGTAATCCTGAGGGCAGCAAGTAACTGAACTGATTCTATCGTATCCTATTCAATTAGCAACAATGTTTATATACATGAAGCGCCCCGCTGCAGCGGTCTGTTCAATCAGACATTCTGCAGCGGGGCGCTTTTTAAGTGCGTCCCTGGCGGAGAGCCCTTTTCAGCAGGGTTATCGAAAAGATCAGGAACGGAATCAATACCTGGAAGATAAAGGAGAATTCCCCCCATACCTTGGCAATAATCTCGTTGACATAGACGGTGTTGATATATGTATTCCAGGCGATGAGAATGAACAATACGGCCAGCGGATAGATCAGGTAATTCGGTGCTTTGAGCTTGAAGACGATTTGGATACCTCTCAGGATGGAAAGGTAGAGCAGTGAGATTTTGATGAAAAAGGTTAATATCCAGAGGGTGATCAGTATTCCCTCGACGCGCTGCAGAGTGTTCCCGATATTAATCGTTTTGGCCAGTGCGTATGCCGGGAAGGTATTGTTCTCCGTCTGTTCAATGCCCAGGACAAGGATGCTGAGCAGCACGATAAGAGAAAGCACGATACCGCCTGTGACCGCTCCCCACAGTAATGCTTTTTCCCCGCCTTTTCGCTTGCCCACCAAGGGCAGGAAGGTCATGAGTACAATGAGCTCCTGGTACATGGCGGAATGAAGGCCGGCTCGAAGGACAGGACCGAAGCCGTCCTCCAGTATAGGCTTGATATGATTCCATTCAATTTGCGGGCTCAGCGTCAGAACCAGAAGCAGAAACAGGAACAGCACCCAGGGAAACATCAGTTCCCCCACTCTCGCGAGTGCGATAATTCCCATACTGGCACTCATGACGGCGGCAATCAGGAATATAATCTGGATCGCCTCAATCGGCGTTTCCGGCATGATCTCACTGGACATGAAGAAACCAAGGTCACCCAGCAAAGTACCAGTGAGAATCATGAAGTAGAACAGATACAGCAGCGAGATTATTTTACCCGGCCATTTGCCGCAGGCAGCTTCATGAATCTCGAAGATATTCTTGCCGGGATGAAGCCGGGCGATGAAGACATACAGCAACGCCATAACCAGATTGACCGCCAGGCTGAATAACGAGGCAATCCAGGCATCCTCCCTGGCTGTACTCGCAAGTCCGCTCGGGATGACCAGAATCGAGGTTCCGATGGTTAAACCAAATGTCATAATATAGAACTGCCTTGGAGCAATGCCAGTGCGGCTCTTCACCTTTGTCTCACTTCCTTTCCCGGGTAAAATGTTCAGGACATCAGCTCCATAACGCTGCGCACCCAGTCTAGCGGCCTAAGCTGAGGCCAATCTGCCCAATCCGCGAGAGTAACCATGACGGATAGCGTCCAGGTTCCATAGAATGCAGCGGCATCGCGCACAGAGTGCAGCTTAAGAATGCCGGGTGTCTTCAGGAATAGTACAAACAGCAGGAAGAAGAGTAACAGCAGATTCCAGTTCATTTCTCATCAAGCTCCCCTTTGAGTGGCTGTATGATAGAGCCGATACGCCGGACTGTAACCTTGGAGTGAACATCGATTTTGACGGTTTTGAAGCTGTCCTCCCAATGCCTGCGGTATTCCTTCCAGAGATGGGGATACTGCCGGTGCAGCGCTTCCCCGAAGCCGAAGATATCCGTATTATATTGCTGCTGGATTGTCCGGATATCACTGGACATCTTTATGTTATATTTGTTCACCAGAGCCTCCTCGATAGCCTGGATACTGGACGGCTTATTGAGATCAAGCGTACCCTCCACCGTTGTCAGATCGGCTTCGATTTTGAGCTTAATGAGGAATTCAGGTCTGCCCTGATCATCAAGCCTGATGTCCACTGAGCTATCTGCCCGTGACACGGTGAAGCCTACGGTACCTCCGCCGGGGATGGTTACACTTCCGGCGGTTGTATTCACGTCAGCCAGCACATAATTTACACTCTTGCTAAGCGTTTCATCCAGCCACCCGACAAGCTTGTCCTTTTTGAACATGGCGATCCCGGCATGCTGAATCAAGGTCTTCGGACGGATGCCCTGCACATTCCCTGGCGTACCCCCATCCTTCACATCTCCTAGCAGCTGGACCCCTGACATTATGGGATTCGATCCGCCGCGCTCAAGCTCGGTAATGAATTGCTGGAGTGTGACTTTTCCGGTAGCTGCCCAGTTCTTATGGGAGACCAGAATTGAAGAATACAAGGAATTCGCCGGAATATGCTCGAAGGGTGTGATGATCTCCAGGATATCCGAAGCTTTCATATTCTTGGCTACCAGCAGATAGAAATCGTTGCGCAGCTGATGATCCCGTGAGATGAAGTCCAGTGCATCGCTGACCCCTTCGCGGGCCAGCGCTTCCCCGAACACAAGTATGCGAATATGGGCCAGATACGGCATACGGGGAGTCATGCTCAGCATCCGCTGCAGCGCGTCGGGGATCGTTCGGCCCACCGATTTGTAGGTGACGACGGGAAGACTTCCGGAGGAGGCACCCTTCTGGGTGCCAGTCTCGCTGGGATTCATAATCTGGACAGATACCTCATACCCTTCCGGGTGCAGATCAACGCCGAGCGCCATGACGAGCGCCAGATCATTTAACTCTTTGCGGCTCCAGCATCCGGTAAGAGAGGTAAGACATAGAATTAGGAGGAGGGTTAAGGCGCGTCTTCCCCGCATCAGGCAGCATTCCTTTCGTTATAGATTCACGGGCGGCAAATCCTAGTTTCGTCCGAAATACTTCTTCATGCTGCGCCGCGAGAAGCGGATGAAGGTATCCTTCTGGCTCTGCCAGCGGAAAGGCGCAAACGAGGTCATGTAAGGAACGCCCATAGATTCCAGGCTGCATAAATGCAGCCCCAGGATAATCAACGCAATAATCATCCCGTATAAGCCGAAGGAAGCGGCGATTGCCATCAGCACAAACCGCAGCATCCGTACAGAGATTCCGACATTGAAGGCAGGCAGTGCGAAATTGGCAATCGCTGTTATGGACACTACAATAACCATGGCAGCCGAGACCAGTCCGGCATCAACCGCAGCTTGACCGATAACCAGGGTTCCGACGATGGATACGGACTGGCCGATGGATTTGGGCAGCCGGATGCCGGCCTCGCGCAGAATCTCGAAGGTAATCTCCATAATGAACGCTTCAAGGAATGCCGGAAAAGGAATCCCCTCACGCTGGCCGATCAGACTGATCAGAAGTGTAGTAGGGATCATCTCCTGATGAAAAGTAGTGATGGCGATGTAGAAGGAAGGGGTCAGCAGAGCAATAGCGAAACAACAGAACCGGAGCAGCCGCACCAGACTGGCGAAGTCGCTCCGCTGATAATAATCTTCGCTGGACTGGAAGAATTGCACCAGCAGCGCGGGAACCACGAGCACGAACGGGGTCCCTTCCACCAGAATGGCGATCCGCCCTTCCAGCAGTGCCGATGCGGTGACATCCGGACGCTCTGTATTATAGACGGTAGGGAAAGGACTATACCGCTTGTCTTGAATTATCTCCTCGATGTAATTGCTCTCCAGTACGCTGTCAAGCCTGGCATCATCCAGCCGTCTGCGCAGCTCCTGAAGCACTGCGGGATCAGCATTGCCTTCAATGTACATTACCGCGATATTCGTCTGGGTCTGCTCCCCCAGCTTACGTGATTCGATTCGAAGCTTCGGGTTCTGAATGCGCCTGCGGACCAGAGCGGTATTGTCCCGTAAGGATTCGGTGAAGCCTTCTCGGGGCCCGCGGACTACCGACTGGGAGACCGCATCCTCCACCGCACGCTGCTTGAGAGCCTCTGTACCGGCAGACAGCGCCGTAACGCTGCCTTCAATGAAGAGAATCGTGTTGCCCGCCAGAATTTCCGTTTCAACCTCTGTATAGTTGCTGATCTCTCCAACCTTGCTCAAGGTAAGCGTCCGTTCCTGTAGCAGCTTGAGGCATGTCAACGGCGTAAACTCCTTCAATTCATGGAACAGGCTGGCATCCTCGTGAATCCCTTGGATGAGACCCTGCGGATCAGCCATTCCCTCAATGTATACAAGTACAGCGGACAAAGGGCCAAGCTTGATGAACCGGTAGATGATATCTGTACTTTTGCCCAGGCGGACTTGTAACCCTTCCTGGAAAAGAGACAACGATTCCGGCAGCTTCTCCTGTGGTGCTCCTGCATGCTCCAGCTGTGTCATATGGGCCAGCCTCCTTTCATCCGGTATAGTGTTTCCCTTAATGGAAATCGTATGCAATCTGCGGACCTCTTCTGTTTTTTTGGCACAAGCGTTTACGAATGATTGAAACGGCTATACTACCTAGTAGTAGTTAAATACTGGACAGGCAGACGGAAGGAAATAGGAGGGTGTGCTATGCAACTAAGTATATTGCTGATGATCGTGCAGCTCTTTTTCGCGCTGGTCATCGGCGTTTATTTTTGGAATCTGCTGCGGGGACAGAAGACCAACAAGACGGCGGTAGACCGGGAATCACGCAAGGAGCTGGATAAGCTGCGCAAGATGCGGATGATCTCACTGACCAAGCCGCTCTCAGAAAAAACACGTCCGGCCTCCATCGATGATATCGTCGGACAGAAGGACGGGCTGCGCGCGCTCAAGGCCGCGCTCTGCAGTGCCAATCCGCAGCATGTCATTATCTACGGCCCGCCCGGTGTGGGCAAGACAGCCGCTGCGCGTGTGGTTATGGAGGAAGCGAAGAAGAACGCGCTGTCCCCGTTCAAGCGTGAGGCCAAATTCACCGAGATCGATGCCACTACCGCACGCTTCGATGAGCGCGGAATTGCCGATCCGCTCATCGGCTCGGTGCATGATCCAATCTATCAGGGTGCGGGGGCCATGGGGGTGGCCGGAGTTCCGCAGCCTAAGCCCGGAGCGGTAACCAAGGCGCATGGCGGGATTCTGTTCCTGGATGAGATCGGAGAGCTGCATCCGATTCAGATGAACAAGCTGCTGAAGGTGCTGGAGGACCGCAAGGTGCTGCTGGAGAGTGCCTACTATAATTCAGAGGACAGCAACACGCCTGCGTATATCCATGATATCTTCCAGAATGGCCTGCCCGCCGATTTCCGGCTGGTGGGCGCAACGACACGTTCGCCGGACGAAATCTCGCCTGCGCTGCGTTCGCGCTGTATGGAGATCTATTTCCGGCCCCTGCTGCCGGAGGAGATAGCGGTGATCGGAAGGGATGCCGTCCAGAAGATCGGGCTGAAGCCGAGTCCCGAAGCTGTAGAAGTAGTGCAGCAATACGCCACGAACGGCCGTGAGGCCGTGAATATGATCCAGCTGGCCGCCGGACTGGCCTTGACGGAAGGGCGGGATACCCTCAGCGCAGCAGAGGTCGAATGGGTAGCCAGCAGCAGCCAGCTGCCGCTGCGGACGGAGCGGAAGATTCCAACGTCTCCGCAGATCGGGCTGGTTAACGGCCTTGCCGTCTACGGGCCGGGCATGGGTACGCTGCTGGAGATCGAGGTCTCCGCTGCCCCTGCTGCCCATGGACAAGGCAGACTGAATATAACCGGTGTGGTTGATGAAGAGGAGCTGCGCGGCGGCTCACGGACAACCCGGCGCAAGAGTATGGCCAGAGGCTCCATCGAGAATGTGCTGACCGTACTGCGTACGATGAAGCTGGAGCCGGACCACTACGACCTGCACATTAACTTCCCCGGCGGCACGCCGATTGACGGCCCGTCCGCCGGAGTGGCCATGGCGGTCGCTATCGTCTCCGCCATCCGGCAGCTGCCGGTGGATAACACGGTAGCGATTACCGGGGAGATCGGCATCCATGGCCGTGTGAAGCCGGTTGGCGGCGTGGTCGCCAAGGTCGAGGCCGCGTTCCAGGCCGGGGCAACCACCGTGCTGATTCCTAAGGAGAACTGGCAGTCGCTGTTCGCCGACCTCGGCCCCCTGCGGGTCATCCCGATGGACACCGTCGAAGAAGTCTTCCGCCACCTGTTCGGTGCGGATACGGCAGACGTGCGAATGCCTGCCGTATCGGGCGAGACCTTCTCTTCGGCGCCTTCGCTGCTGAAGGCGGATGCTTCGGGGGAGAGTATGCCGGGATAGCAGCATTCTATTATGAAGGAGGTCCCTCAGATCATATACTGGGGGACCTTTTTTTGCGAAACTTGCTGGAACGGTGCCGTTCTTTGGAGAATGGCGGAGCTGTTTCAGCTTGTTCGTTATGTATTACGGAAATAGATGGATTTTCTACACTTGCTAAGGAACGAATGAACCCGGCGAGAACAGCAGTTATGATGAACGAAAGGCAGCCCCTGTTCGCACACCTTAGGTTAAAATGGGAGTAAGGACAACCATTTCAGAGCTAAATGCGAAAGGAGCTGTTACTATGAAGAATACCATAAAATACGTAGGTTTGGACGTGTCAAAAGAAAAAATTGCAGTGGCGATTGCAGACGAGGGACGGGACCCCGCACGGTATCACGGAGCGATTGCCCATACGCCAGATGCTGTAGGACGACTCATTCGGAAACTGAAAAGCCCGGAGGTTACTCTTGAAGTCTGCTATGAGGCGGGACCCACCGGGTATGATTTGTATCGCTGGCTGACCAAGATGGGAATTTCCTGCACGGTCATCGCCCCCTCACGTATTCCTCAGCGTTCAGGCGATGCCATTAAAACCGACCGACGGGATGCAGAGCGGCTCGCTCAGCTCCACCGTGCGGGAGAATTGACGGCCATTCATGTACCCACTCCGGAACTCGAGGCTCTTCGGGATCTCATCCGAGCCCGGGAGAATGCTCGGGAAGAACTGCACCGGGCCCGGCAGCACCTCGTTCATTTTCTGTTACGGCACCAGATCCACACCCCGGAAGGGATGAAAAAACGCTGGACGAAACGATACCGGCTGTGGCTCTCTACCTTGACGTTTGAGCATACCGCGCAAGAACGGGTATTCACCGAGATGCAACAACAGTTGCGGGAGGTGGAGGAGCGCATTAAACGGCTAGAGGAGGCCATGCGGAAAGAAGCCGAAATCTGCCCGTACGCCTCTGTGATTCAAGCGCTCCAGGGTCTTCGGGGGATTGCCCTGCTCACGGCCATGACGCTCGTCGTTGAAATCGGGAATTTTGAGCGGTTCCGTTCGCCTGCGCAGCTGATGAGTTACCTGGGACTGGTTCCGCGGGAATCTTCTACAGGACCCAAGACAAGACGGGGCCGCCTGACTAAAACAGGAAATGCCTCCGTAAGGCGTGCTTTGGTGGAATCGGCCTGGAGTTACCGTTACCTTCCGGCGGTCAAAGGCGATTTAGAAAAGCGGTTAGAAGGGCAAAGTGCTCATGTCCAGGAAACGTCATGGAAGGCGCAGGAGAGATTGCACAAAAAATATGTGCAGATGGTCAAACGGGGAAAACACCGAAACTTGGTGATCGCAGCGGTGGGACGGGAATTGGTCGGATTCATTTGGTGTGTTGCGGTAAAGGCAGAAGCAGGAATCGCATAATATAGAACAAGAAAAAGCCTGTCCCCAAAGGATGAATCCTTGGGGCATGGAGACAACGAGAAAGGTTCGAGGAGAATCCACGAAATCCAACTGCACAAAACCCGGATGGGTTTGACGTGCGACAATAGTTTAGGGAAGCTCCTTCGACGTAGGCCTAACATGTGGAACCAACCCACGGATAGCAGTGTGCCAGCCGACGACTCGCATGTTGTCTCCATGCCCAAGGGATTGAAAAAACCTTTGTTAAAAAGGGAAGAAACAGGGGGATTGACAAATTCGTTCATAGCAGTTGGATAAACAGCACTTAAATCATCGCATTTCACCCAAGTAGCAGAAATCATCCGAATTAAATGTTGTTTTTCCACTTGCTTGCTCCCGATCCGCCGAAATCAACAAATTAAGATACCTTTATCCACTTGCTTATGGCATCAGCTGGTATCCCTGCGGCATCTCCCCTTTTGTCCGCAGAATGTAGCTCTTGGGGGCCCCCCGTAAAGTACTTGATTCACCGTCCAAGCAAAGATCCTTCCAACATGTGGCCGACGGATTTAATGCCAGGGTTCTCCTGAATATTTTATTGAATGCTACCGTATGATCGGTTTCACTGTCGGTTATTGGATAGCCTTCTGGATTGAACAGCTGGTTGCGCAGCCGATCGCAAGATTGGCAATGAAGACATTGCATACAAGGCAGGATCTTAAGGCACAAAGTGTAAATGCGTAATTAGGGCTAATCGTGCAAAATAACAATACATTCGGGGAACGTCCATGCCGGGCGTTCTTTTCTTTTAATTAACCAGGCACCCTTTAAGTAAGGGCAACGGCATAGTACACTTAAGTTTAGCGAATACTAAAAGACGACTGCGCCACAGCATTTGCCGCGGCACAAGGCTTGTTGGTGTTTTCATGCCGCTTTTGTTAGAATGAATGCATATGACACTACTTATGAACCATGGGAGGTGCGAAAGCGATGATACAAAGCAAATCCAAAGGTCGTCGTTTTCCTTTATTACCGCTCCGAGGTCTTCTTGTATATCCCAGCATGGTTCTGCATTTAGATGTAGGCCGCGAGAAGTCCGTCCGGGCACTGGAAAAAGCTATGGTTGAAGATAACCTGATTCTTCTCTGCTCCCAGTCGGAAGTGAATATAGAGGAGCCGGGTCGGGAAGATATTTACCGGGTGGGTACAGTTGCGAATGTACGGCAGATGCTTAAGCTTCCCAACGGCACGATCCGTGTGCTGGTCGAAGGCGTGGAGCGGGCAGAGATTATTCATTATACAGACAACGAGGAGTACTATGAGGTGATGGCGCGTGAGCTGCCGGAGCAGGAGGATGTCGATCAAGAGAGCGATGCTCTGATGCGTTCCGTGCTGAGCCAGTTCGAGCATTATATCACCTTGTCCAAAAAGGTGACTCCCGAGACGCTGGCCGCTGTCTCCGATATTGAGGAGCCGGGCCGGCTGGCCGATGTGATCACCAGTCATTTGGCGCTTAAGATTAAGGAGAAGCAGGAGATTCTGGAGACCATTGACGTCAGCAAACGTCTGGAGAAGCTGCTCGATATCCTCAATAATGAGCGTGAAGTACTGGAGCTGGAACGCAAGATCAGCCAGCGCGTGAAGAAGCAGATGGAGAAGACCCAGAAGGAGTATTACCTCCGCGAACAGATGAAAGCGATCCAGAAGGAGCTTGGCGAGAAGGAAGGCCGGGCAGGCGAAGCAGATGAGCTGCGCGCCCAGATGGAAGAGAAGAAGCTGCCGGAGCGTGTGCAGGAGAAGATCGAGAAAGAAATCGACCGCCTGGAGAAGATGCCGGCAAGCTCGGCTGAAGGCAGCGTCATCCGCAACTATGTGGATTGGCTGCTGGGTCTGCCGTGGAGCGAATCGACCGAAGACGATCTGGATATCAAGAAGGCGGAGCAGGTGCTGGATGCAGACCACTACGGTCTGGAGAAGCCGAAGGAACGCGTACTGGAATACCTGGCTGTACAGAAGCTGGTCAAGAGTCTGAAGGGGCCGATTCTGTGTCTGGTAGGTCCTCCGGGCGTTGGTAAAACATCGCTCGCCCGCTCCATCGCCCGCTCGCTGAACCGTAAGTTCGTCCGTATCTCGCTGGGCGGCGTTCGGGATGAAGCGGAGATCCGGGGTCACCGCCGTACCTATGTCGGGGCGATGCCGGGGCGCATTATCCAGGGGATGAAGACTGCGGGCAGCATCAACCCGGTCTTCCTGCTGGATGAGATCGACAAGATGGCAGCGGACTTCCGCGGCGATCCGTCGGCGGCTCTGCTGGAGGTGCTTGACCCTGAACAGAACAATACGTTCAGCGATCACTTCGTAGAGCTGCCGTTCGATCTCTCGAATGTCATGTTCGTAACGACAGCGAATGCCGTGCATAATATTCCGCGTCCATTACTGGACCGGATGGAGATGCTGTTCATTCCGGGCTATACGGAGCTGGAGAAGCTGCAGATTGCCAGCCGCTATCTGCTGCCGAAGCAGCGCAAGAATCATGGGCTGGAAGAGGAACAGCTGTCCATTGAGGACGATACGCTGCTGAAGATTGTGCGCGAGTACACCCGGGAATCCGGGGTGCGGAACCTGGAACAGCAGATTGCTGCCCTATGCCGCAAAGCCGCTAAGCAGATTGTCTCGGAAGAGAAGGAACGCGTAAGCATTCTTCCGGAAGAGATCAAGGATTATCTGGGCGCCTCCAAGTACCGCTATGGAATGGCGGAGCTGGAGGATCAGATTGGTACCGTGACCGGACTGGCCTGGACCGAGGTTGGCGGCGATACGCTGCTGATCGAAGTAACAGTTGTGCAGGGTACGGGCAAGCTGACGCTGACCGGACAACTAGGCGATGTCATGAAGGAGTCGGCGCAGGCCGCCTTCAGCTATACCCGCTCTAAGGCGGAGGAGCTGGGACTGGCACCGGATTTCCATGAGAAGAACGATATTCATATCCATATTCCCGAAGGTGCGATCCCCAAAGACGGTCCGTCCGCAGGGATTACGATTGCAACAGCCCTGATCTCCGCCCTGACGAAACGTTATGTCTCGAAGACTGTGGCGATGACCGGCGAGATTACGCTGCGCGGGCGTGTGCTGCCGATCGGGGGCCTCAAGGAGAAGTCGCTGGCTGCCCACCGTGCAGGCTATAAGAAGATCCTCATCCCTAAGGACAACGAGCGTGACCTTAAGGATATTCCCGAGAGTGTCCTGAACGATGTGGAGTTTGTGCCGGTATCCCATATGGATCAGGTGCTGAAGCATGCACTTGTGGATCACGGCGCCGTCAGCGGCAGAGACACAGATAAGGATACAGAAATAAGTATTGAAGCGCCTAGTAGTGTGCATTAGAAAGGAAGTCCTATGAAAGTTAACAATGCCGAATTTGTGATCAGTGCCGTGGGCCCTGATCAGTACCCTGAGGATGCCTTGCCGGAGATTGCTCTGGCAGGGCGCTCCAATGTAGGGAAGTCCTCTCTGATTAACCGAATGATTAACCGCAAGAATCTCGCCCGCACCAGTTCTACACCGGGTAAGACGCAGCATATGAACTATTATCGTATTAATGAAAGTATGTATTTCGTCGACTTTCCGGGTTACGGCTACGCCAAGGTCTCCAAGACACAGCGCGCCTCCTGGGGCAAAATGGTTGAGAAATATATGTCCGAGCGTGAAACGCTGAAGATGGTCCTGCTCGTTGTAGACCTTCGTCATCCGCCAACCGGTAATGACAAGATGATGTTCGACTGGCTGAAGCATTATGATCTGCCGCTCTGTGTAGTGGCAACCAAGGCGGATAAGATTCCGAAGACCCGCTGGCCGAAGCATATCAAAGTGATGAAGCAGGAGCTCGGTGTGCTGCCGGGTGATAATTTCATTGCCTATTCATCAGAGATTGGACTTGGCAAAGACGAACTATGGGAACTTATCGATAGACATACTCTTCCTACCGAAGAAGAACCTCCGGCAGAACCGGACGATCAGGATTCCGGGGATGAACCACAGCACGAAGACTCTTCTGAGAGTTAAGGGTTTGTCATAGAATTGAGGGATGGTTATGGCTCAGCGTCTGGCTATGGAATATGTGAATGCAACAATGCAAATGACCGAATTTCAGCTGAACCAGTTTCTGCTTACTGCCGATACCAGCTATATCAGTCACCGCGTGAAGATCCTTGGCGCAGGTGAACAGGAGATTGTACTGGAAGAGGCCGGGGGCGAGGAGGTACATCTGTCTTTTGAACGCAAAGGCGGCATTTATATTGGTTCCTTGTCCTGCAGGGTAGTGAATCCTCATCTGATCAATGCGGTCCGCAAGCTCTTCTTCATGTATAAGGGCACGGGAACCGTGAACCGGATTTATAAGGAATTAACCATGATGTATTACTATGAGGGTGGCTCGGTGCGCCGGATCTCGGAAGTGAGACCCGGCGGCACCAAGCTGATCTATCAGCATAAATATTCATTGGTAGAGATGATGTCTATTTACAAGCTGCAGACGGTAGAGCAGGAGATAGAGCAGGAGCGCCGGAAGATTAATAGGTTGCTGGATCTCCGCAATACTTATCAGCAGGTAGCGGACATCCGTGAAGTAGATGAACAGCTTAAGAGGGCAACTTATCGGCTGTTTCAGTTAGAAGCTTAGTGATAACTAGTATTAAATTAGCAATCATTTCCTAGTGAAATGGTTGTATTTTTTTGCGAAAACTATACATATCTTTTACGAAAGGACCGATAAACTACGTATGATAGATATCCATAGCCACATTCTACCCTTCATAGATGACGGAGCCGCTGATGTTGACGCCGCTCTCGCCATGGCGCAAGACGCCCATAACGATGGTATTACAACTGTAGTTGCTACGCCGCATCATGCGAACGGAGTCTATATGAATCCGGCTCCAGATATTGAAGCAGCCGTGCGGCTGCTGAACATGAAGCTCCAGGAGGCTGGCAATCCGCTTCAGGTACTGCCCGGACAGGAGATTCGTATCTACGGGGATCTGCTGGATGATCTCGAGAAGGGACAACTGCTGACGCTTGCCGGTTCCAGATACATTCTGCTGGAGATGCCCTCTTCGCGGGTGCCGCGTAATATGGAAGAGACCTGCCATGAGCTGATTATCCAAGGTTATGTACCGGTGATTGCCCATCCGGAGCGGAATGCCGAGGTCGCCGAGAATCCGTCCAAGCTGGAGCGGCTAACCGAATTGGGGGCACTCGGACAGCTGACGGCGCAGAGTCTTGCCGGAACGTTCGGAAGTAAGCTGCAGAAGCTGTCACTAGACTTGTGCCGGCGGGGGACTATACATGTGATTGCTTCAGATGCGCATGATTCTAGTAATCGTCCGTTCGGTTTAAGCGAGGCTTACGAAGTCGTGAAGAGACATTTGGGAAACGAGACATTCGACTTTTTTCTACACAATTCGCGTAGAATTGTTGCCAATGAGGAGATTATTCGAGTTAATCCTGTTCAATCCGGGAGCAAACTTCATAGATTGTTCGGATTTTTCTCTCGTAAGGGATGACCTCCCTAGTTTTTAATGGTAGAATGGGTATTACTGGATTAAAGCTATAATATTTATAAAAATACATACAATGAGGTGGATGACAAGTGAGTTTGAAGAAAAAATTGGCAGTATCAACACTAGCAGTAAGTATGGCGGCGGCATCCGTTGCCGGATTCCCGTTCAGCAGTAAAGGCCTGGCCCAGCATCTTGGGATCGTAGGTACGGCTTCTGCGGCAGCGGTTACCCACGCAGATGCGAAGACAAAAGTTGAGAAGATTTATGCTCAGCTTACTCCAGCAGACAAGCAAAAGCTTCTGGCTTATGAATTAGAAGCAGGCAACATTGACCTTTCGACTTTCAAAGCTATCTTTAAGCCAGTACTGGACAAGCTTGAATTGGATGTTAATGATGTTGCAACTGCCCATAAAGCATTTAAGAGCGTATCCAGTGTAGTTTATGATGTATATGCTAACGATTTTGCGGAGATCAAGGCTATCCGTTATGATGTGGACAATGTGGACCTGCTCAACAGAATCGCAGCCAAAGCTGGCGTGGCTGAGCTTACATTTGACGATCTGATTGAATTCCTGCTGGGTGACAATGGTGTGGAAGCAGAGCTCCGCAAATTGGTCAGCAGCAAGACAAGTGCTCAATTGCTGGATATTATCGCTAATTCCACAAGCCAGGATGCTTTGCTCGACGATGCAATTACAACGGTGCTTAACCACAGAACAGGTGCGGGGGCCCTTACAGTTAGCCAGGTAGTATACAATCTTGATATTACTCCTGCTGATGTGAAGCTCAGCTTGAAGAACCTGAATACAATGCTTCCAACAGCGAAGCCTGCAGTGAAAGCCCTTGCTACTGCTTATATCAAAGCTTACGGCTTCAGTGGCAGTGATGGTGGAAGCGGCGGGAGTGGTGGCGGTGGAACTGTAGTAACAACTCCGGTTACCAACCCTACAGCTACACCAGGCCTGTATGATGTATCCAAGCTGGTAACTATTGTTGGAGATAAAGCTACCTTGAAGCTGGTTGATGCTGACGTACTGAAGGCATTTGATGCCCTGGTTGCTGCGAATGCCGGTAAGACAGGTCTTACACTCACCCTGAACCTGGGTACAGTGAATGCTGCAACTGTTGAAGTGCCATTGTCCAAAGCAATCATCGAAGCTGCCAAGGCTAAAGGTATTGCTAACATCGCAATTACTTTCAACGGCTTGACCGTAACGATTCCAGTAGGTCAATTCAGTGAAGCTATTACACTTACAGCATCCACAATTGCTGATTCTACAGTGACTTCGATTTCCAGCCTGAAGCTGGCATCCAGCGTATATGAATTTGATCTGACGGTAGGCGGCGTGGCAACAACAACCTTCCAGCAGCCAATCACTATTAAGCTGCCACTGAAGAATGCAACTGGCCTTGACAAAGAATTGCTCTCCGTGGCTAAGGTTGTATACGGCGCGTTGCAGTTCCAGGGCGGTGTTGTAGACGGTGACTATATCGTAGAACCACGTGACACTTTCTCTTCCTACGCAGTAGTAGAGAACAAAGTAAGCTTCAAAGACATTGCAAGTGTACAGGCTTGGGCAGGAAGACAAATTGCCGTTGTAGCTGCCAAGGGCGCAATCGAAGGTGTCGGTAACGGCAACTTTGCTCCGAAGAGCAATGTGACCCGTGCTGAATTCGCCAAGATGCTGATTCGTGCACTGAACCTGGAGAACAACTCCGCTAAGCAGAGCTTCGGCGATGTGAGCTCCACTTCCTGGTACGCTCCATACGTAGCTGTAGCTGCTGAGAAGGGGATCATTACCGGACGCAGCGCGGCTAAGTTCGATCCTAACGCAACCATTACCCGTGCAGAAATGGCGACTATGATCTCCCGTGCGATCAAGTCCATTAACCCTAAGGCAACTACAAGTGCAAGTGCACTTAGCAAATTCTCCGATGCCGCTAAGATCAGCGCATCGCTAAGAGACGGAGTGGCCTTCGCCGCCAGCAATAACCTGGTTATCGGCAACGCAGGCAAGTTTAGCCCTAACAACACTGCTACTCGTGCAGAAGCAGCAGTTATTATCTACCGTACAATCAACTTCAAGTAAGTAAATAGTAAGTGTGGAGAGCCTCCTCTCGTCTATTAGAGAGGGGGCGCTTTTTTAAGTGAAGGTATATTACAGAAACAGCTTGGAGGGAAATTCACTTGTCAGCACAAGAATTGGATCTGCGCGATTATTTCCAGATTGTCAGGAAGAGACTGTGGATGATTGTTAGTATTGTTATCGTGGCATGTGTACTTGCCGGGGTCTACAGCTTATACATCAAGAATCCGGTGTATGAGGCTTCAACGAAGATTATCGTTAATCAGACACCTACCCAATCTACAGTAGGGCAGCTGGATCTGAACCAGATTAATACGAATATTCAGCTGATTAATACGTACAAGGAAATTATTAAGACACCGGCAATCCTCGATGTTGTGGCCAAGGACTACCCGCAATTCGCTATTACAGCGGAGGAAATGCTGAAGAAGGTTAATGTTAGCTCTGTAAACAATACGCAGGTGATGACACTTGTCGTTCGAGATAATTCATACCAGAGAGCCGCGGAAATCGTGAATGCTATATCACTTGTGTTCAAGCAGGAGATTCCGAGCCTGTTCAATGTGCAGAATGTGTCCATCCTCAATGAAGCTAAGCTTAATCCCCCGGTTGCTCCAGGACCGGTAGAACCGAATGTGGTGATGAACCTCGCGATTGCCTTCATTGTATCCTTGATGATCGGTCTGGGAATTGCCTTCTTGCTGGAATACTTAGATGATACGCTGAAGACAGAAGATGACATTAAGAAATACCTTGGACTGCCAACGATCGCCATGATTACGCGGCTTGGACAAGAAGAAACGAAGACTACGGAACAGCAAGTACAGACGCAGACCAGAAAGGCGGGGGAACTCGAACATGTCACAGCAGCCAAATAAACAACGCCATCTGATTACCGTGACGAACCCGCGCTCACCTGTATCTGAAGCTTTCCGGGCACTGCGCACGAATATTGATTTCTCTTCGGTAGATGAACGGATTCAGATTATTATGGTCACTTCTTCCGGGCCGGAGGAAGGGAAGTCTACAGTGACAGCTAACCTTGCCGCTGCGTATGCTCAAGCGGATAAGAAGGTGCTGCTCATCGACGGTGACTTGCGTAAGCCTACCGCACACAAGACCTTTTCTCTTAGTAACCGTTATGGCTTGTCTTCATTATTATCCCAGCAGGCGGATTTGTCTGAAGTCATTCAAGAATCCGGTGTGAATAACCTTGCGCTGATGACATCCGGGCCGATTCCGCCAAATCCGGCAGAGATGATGGCTTCCAACCGTATGAGTGCGGTCCTGCAAGAGCTGCGCCAGCTGTATGATGTTATTCTAATCGATACACCGCCACTGTTGGCAGTTACAGATGCGCAGATTGTGGCCTCCAAGAGCGATGGTGTCATTATGGTCGTGAGTTATGGCAAGGTGAAGAGGGATATTGCCGTTAAGGCAAAGGCAGGTCTGGACCGAGTTGGAGCAAGAATGCTGGGCGTAGTGCTGAACAATGTGAAGCGTAAAGCCAGCGAAGGCTATTATTATTACTATTATGGCAATTAAGTTTCCTTATTGAAGAAAATTGTTATTTTTGGAGGCACTAAAAATGACAGCGAAAACCAGAGTGTTGGTACTGTTTCTGATCGATATTGCGATTATTTGGTTCAGTATCGTGACTTCCTACCTGTTCCGTTTCTATAACCATATTCCTCAGGAATATGTTATGCAGATGGTGGTGTACGGGCTGATCTCAACGGTCGCTATTGGAGGAAGCCTGGTCTATTTCGGGTTATACCGCAGAATGTGGCAGTATGCCAGCATAGGCGAGATTATATCTGTTCTTAAGGCTATTGTAGTAGGAGCCATACTCTCATACGCAGTAGCTTTTGTTAT
Organism: Paenibacillus sp. FSL R5-0912; assembly: GCF_000758605.1. NCBI lineage: Bacteria > Bacillati > Bacillota > Bacilli > Caryophanales > Paenibacillaceae > Paenibacillus > Paenibacillus sp. FSL R5-0912. The sequence goes on along the minus strand of NZ_CP009282.1, from coordinate 6,247,968 downwards.
CCTGCCGCAGCGCGTGCCGCTCAGTATAGAAGTCCGGTCGATGGAGACGATTCTGCTACTGGTAGGGGGCACACGCTTCTTCTGGAGAGTGTTCCGTAATGACCGGATCAACAATAAGGATACGGAGACTCACACACTTATTGTGGGAGCTGGAGATTGCGGCATATTGATTGCCAGAGAAATGAGGGGGGCTTCTTTCGCTCATACACGGCTAGTGGGATTCATAGATGATAGTCCAGATAAATATCATCTGTCTATATTGGGAATTCCTGTGCTTGGCAACCGTTATGATATTCCGAGAATTGTGAAGGAACGGGAGATTCATGAGATTATCATTGCGATGCCTTCCGTCTCCAGAACAGAAATATCCGAGATCATTAATCTGGCTAAGGCTACAGGCGCGAAGCTGAAGATTATACCTGCACTCAATGATCTGATCGCAGGTAAGATCTCTGTTAAGAAGCTGCGGGATGTCAGTGTTGAAGATCTGCTGGGCCGTGAGCCTATCGTAGCAGATATGAATAGTATTCTGGGTTATGTCCATAACAAGACCGTACTTATTACGGGAGCAGGCGGTTCTATCGGATCAGAGCTATGCCGCCAGATCTCTCCGTTTGCACCGGACAAGCTGTTGATCCTGGGGCATGGGGAGAACAGTATCTATACCATAGAGATGGAGCTGCGTAAGAGCTTCCCTTATCTGAATATCGTTACAATCATTGCCGACGTTCAAGACCGTGCAAGGCTGATGGATATATTCCAGAGCCACAAGCCGCAGGTTGTCTTTCATGCGGCAGCACATAAGCACGTTCCTCTGATGGAGCGCAATCCTTCGGAGGCGATTAAGAACAACGTTTTCGGCACACGTAATGTAGCTGATTGTGCTGACAAATACGGTGCAGAACGTTTCGTGCTGATCTCATCGGACAAGGCGGTTAATCCTACCAGTGTCATGGGTGCAACGAAGCGAATCGCTGAGATGTATGTTCAGAGTCTTAACGTAAATAGTCCAACCAAGTTCTCGGCAGTGCGTTTCGGTAATGTGCTAGGCAGCCGTGGAAGTGTAATACCGGCCTTCAAGCAACAGATTGCTGCCGGTGGACCGGTCACGGTAACGCATCCTGAGATGGTCCGGTACTTCATGACCATTCCCGAGGCGGTTCAACTGGTGATTCAATCCGGTTCCTTCGCGAACGGTGGAGAAGTATTCGTACTCGACATGGGGGCACCGGTCAAGATCCTGACGCTTGCCGAGGACTTGATTACACTGTCTGGCTATGAACCGTATAAGGATATCGATATCACCTTCTCGGGCATTCGTGAAGGCGAGAAGCTATATGAAGAGCTGCTGACAGATGAAGAGAACCTGAGTTCCACTCAGCATGACCGGATCTTCATTGGCAGACCTAATGTGATAAGCCAGAGTCAAATGGAGCTAGAGTTCAAACGCTTAGAACGTGTTATCGCTGAAGACGGAGAAGCCATTCGTGAAGTGATTAATCAGATCGTGCCGATGCAGCCGGTGATTCAGGCGGCGATTAGCTAATTAGAGATACGGAGGTACCTGAAGTGAAAAGATGGAAGAAAGTATTGATCTGGACGCTGTCGGTCATCGTGGTGTTGGGCGTTGGCGGATTATTCGCTGCCAATTATGCTGTCGATAAGCTGATGAACTCTATGTCTGATGGGTTTGATGTGGAAGCGGATGATACAGCCAGTGTGCCGCAGGGACAGGTTGTTGAGCCTGTGGTGGCGGAGAGTGATCCGACTGCGGAACCGGCAGCTTCAGTTGATCAAGCATCAACAAGTTCACCAGACAGCACACCAGCTCCTACTGCTGCCGGAGAACAAACGGCTGTCAGTACCACTAAGCCAGCAACTACTCCAGCCCCAGTGGCAGATAAGAATACGGATTCTAAGGATGGATATACCGCACAAGTTTCTAAGGATAAAGCTAAAGAAATTCAAGATAGTGTAACGGTGAAGGATAAGGCGAATGTTGCGGCTATTGTGGCTGGACAACTAAGCGTATCTGATATCAAGAGACTTCAAGAGTTGGCTAAGGGTGGCCTAACCATAGATGAAAAGCGGGAAGCCCGCAGTATTATTCTTGGGAAAGTCTCAGAGGAACAATATAACGAACTCTCACAAGTAGCCAAGAAATACGGTGTCAGTCAAGGCAAGACACGTGATCAAATACTTGCTGAAGAAGAACAGCTCAAAGCACAAGAAAAAGGAAGTGAATGATCTTGTTTAAGGTGAAAATTCCCGCAGCAGCTCTACTGACAGTAGCGTTAATAGGATCAGCACCATTAACAGCATCGGCGCCTATATCGGCTTCAGCTGCTACTTCTATAGCGACTGCAAAGGCTTCGAATTCTATCAAAGTACAGAATGTAGATGTGACAATGCTCTTTGATGGTGTGGCTCTGCAGCCCCCAGCAGGACAGTATGTGTTTATGTACAATAACACTACCTATGTTCCTCTACGGTTCATGTCATATGCACTGCAGAAGAGTGTAAGCTGGGATGCCAAGAATCTTAAGGTAACTGTGGCAGATCCTAGCAGTTCGGAATTGGTAATCATTAAGGAATACTTGATGAATGCCAGTAATGATGCTGCTTTTACAGCAAAGAATCTTAGCTTAACTAATGTAAATGCAAGTTATGTATTTAATGGTGGCACTAAGGCTTTGACTAAGGGACAATCCAGTTATATTCTAAACGGATCATTGTATGTACCCTTAAGATTTTTATCGGAATCTGTAGGGAATTCCATTAGCTGGAATCAGAAAACTAAGACAATAGCTGCTAATACTAAAGACTATGAAGAGAAAGTTACTAACGGGAATTCAAACAGTAATGGATCGAATCCATCTGCTAGTGCTACACCGACAAATACTGATGCAACTGGAGCGGGTGGAACGGGTTCAGGATCGGCGGGAACAGGTACGGGTAAGGTATCCTATGAGTCTATTACCAGTGAAACAGAAGCTAAGCTGAACGCACTACAGTCTCAAAGTCAATCCACATTGATGGGCATTGCCTTTGAATATTTGAGTGCTACCGATGATGCAGCCAAACAAAGTATCAAAGCTAAAGGTAAACAGCAACTAGCTTCATTTACAGCTTCATTTAATAATATAATCGCTGATGCTGAACAGAAACTAAACAATAATGGATATAGTACAGATATTATTCAGCAGTATAAGGACGCTTTTGAAGCAACTCTTAAAGCTGGTGAAGCAGCAGCTGAAGCTATGGCAAATTAACAACTTCAGGGAATCATCAATATTAGAAACATGGTTCACAGCTATAGTTGTACAGTTCATGCAAATGATAGCTGTGAACCAAAGTATCCTAAGGACATGGTGAGTGTATGAAACCGTATATTATGATTAAACAAACTTTAGATTTCGTATTGGCTCTAATTGGAATGCTCCTGTTATGGCCTTTTTTCTTGATTATTGCGATTGTGATCAAGTCTACTTCTAAAGGTCCTATTCTTTTCCGTCAAAAGCGCTTAGGCAGGAATAAGGAAGAGTTCTATATCCTCAAGTTCAGAACGATGCGTATAGATACACCAAGTGATATGCCTACACATCTGCTTCAAGACCCTGACTTCTTCATTACGAAAGTGGGCAAATTCCTTAGGAAGACAAGCTTGGATGAGCTTCCTCAGATTATTAATATTCTTAAGGGAGACATGAGTATAGTAGGCCCTCGTCCGGCGTTGTGGAATCAATACGATCTGATTGCTGAGCGTGATAAATATGGGGCGAATGATATCAAGCCTGGACTTACAGGGTGGGCGCAGATTAATGGCAGAGATGAGCTGCCTATTGAAGTGAAGGCTAAGCTTGATGGGGAGTATGCTACAAGTATTACCTTCATATTTGATCTCAAGGTTTTCTTGAGAACCTTAACAAGTGTCCTAAAGTCTGAGGGTATAAGAGAAGGTACAAGTGAACAGGAAGTAGCATCTAACACCAAAGGAGTTACTTTATAAGATGAACAAGAAAAGGATCTTGATTACTGGTAAAGGCAGCTACGTTGGGACTAGCTTCATGAAATGGGCGGAGCAGTGGCCTGAACATTATGATGTAGAAGAGCTTTCGGTCAGGGGCGAGGAATGGAAACAGCGAGATTTCTCGGTCTATGATGTTGTAATGCACGTAGCTGGTATAGCACATGTATCTACTGATCCTTCTATGGAATCACAGTACTATAAAGTTAATCGTGATTTGACGATAGAAGTTGCTAACAAGGCGAAGCGGGATAATGTGAAACAGTTTATTTTTATGAGTAGTATGATAATTTACGGTCCAGATGGCAAGATTGGTGTGGATAAAATAATTTCTCAGCATACGGTCCCTAATCCTATAGATTTTTATGGGAAAAGCAAGCTTGAAGCAGACAACGCTATTCAAAAGCTGAATAGTGCTCACTTCAAAGCGGTTTCTGTAAGAATACCTATGGTATATGGACCAAATTGTAAAGGGAATTTTCCTAGATTGAAACTGTTAGCTGGGAAACTGCCTGTATTTCCAGACATCCGAAATCAAAGAAGTATGATCTTTGTCAGTAATCTATGTGAATTTCTAAGAATTATAATCGAAAAAGAATTAGCAGGAGTATTTTTCCCGCAAAATAAAGAGTATGTTTGCACAACAGAAATTATCAATATTATGGCTTCCACAATGAATAAAAAAGTAAGACTAGTGAAAGTTTTCAATCCAACATTAAAAATAATGTCTAGTAAAATAAACTTTGTTAATAAAATATTTGGAAATAAAACTTACGATCAGGCGCTTATTCCACCGTTTGATTATTGTATAGTGGATTTTGAAGAATCTATAAAAATAAGCATGTAATTAGGTGGAGAATTTGATGAAGAAAAAAATTCTGTTATTAGGTAATCATGGATTCGTAATATACAATTTTCGAAAAGAATTAATACAAGAGCTTTTAAGGCAAGATTACGAGGTTCATATCTCTTTACCATATGATGAAAAAGTAGATACTATGGTTAGTTGGGGCTGTAAGTTCATTGAGACAAAAGTAGATAGAAGAGGTACTAATCCCTTTGCGGATCTAAAATTGATACTTCATTATATGAAGATTCTTAAGACAATCAAGCCGGATGTTGTACTAACCTATACAATAAAACCAAATCTTTATGGCGGGATAGCTTGTAGGTTATTGAAAATTCCATGTATAAATAATATCACTGGACTAGGAAGCGGTTTTGGACATAATTCTATGCTGAAAAACTTCCTGTCTCTACTTTACAAAGTGAGTCTGAAAAAATCATATTGCGTATTCTTTCAAAATACTGAAGATCGCAATACATTGCTAAAAAGTGGAGTTATTAGAAGCAACCACGAGTTAATCCCAGGTTCAGGGGTAAACTTAAATGAATTTATGAATAAACCTTTTCCTCAGGAAGAACAGGATACGACCTTTATTTTTATTGGTAGAATTATGAAGGATAAAGGGATAGATCAATATCTAGAAGCATCAAAAATAATAAAGAGAAAGTATCCAAAAACATTACTTAATGTAATAGGATTCATTGAAACAACCCATCCACACTACAACGATATGATTAAAGAATACTGTGAACAAGGATACATAACTTATTGTGGATATCAATCAGATGTTAAACCCTTTATAGAACAATCGCATTGTATTATACAAGCCTCTCATGGTGGAGAAGGCCTATCAAACGTATTGTTGGAGACAGCTGCGACAGGTCGTGCATTGATTGCTTCTGATATTCCAGGCTGTAGAGAAACTATTAACGAGGGAAGTAATGGATATACTTTCAAAGCAAAAGACACTGATGACTTAGTAAGTAAAATGGAGAGATTTATTAATTTATCATATGTAGAGAAAGTGCAAATGGGTAGAGAGTCTCGATTGAAAGTGGAAAAGGAATTTGATAGAAATATTGTGATAGGTGCATATCTGAACAAAATAACAGAAATATGTAAATAATTATTTATGATATGGAGTGTATAAAATGGCTAAAATTGCAGTAGTAGGAACTGGGTATGTTGGTCTAGTATCAGGAGCCATTCTCTCTGATTTTGGGCATACCATCACTTGTGTTGACATAGATCAAGCGAAAATTGGAAATTTGAAAAATGGAATTATCCCTATTTTTGAACCGGGCCTTGATATAATTGTTAAAAAGAATTATGAGAATAAACGTCTTAATTTTACGACGGATATTAAAAAGGCAGTTGAAACTAATGATGTTATATTTATTGCAGTGGGTACTCCTCCGGCAGATGACGGTAGCGCCGATCTCCAATATGTTCTTTCAGTAGGTAAGAGTATAGCGACTTATATGAATGGATATAAAGTTGTTGTTGATAAATCGACAGTTCCCATTGGTACAGGCCAAAAGGTTAAGAAAATGATTCAAGATACCCTTGACCAAAGAGGTGCTGAATTCCATTTTGACATTGTTTCTAATCCTGAATTTCTTCGGGAAGGATCCGCAGTCCAAGATTTCACTCATCCAGATCGAGTAGTAATTGGTGCTGAGAGTGACCGTGCCTTTGAAATTATGAAAGAAGTATACAGGGTGCTATATATTAATGAGACGCCATTTGTAGAAACAAATATTGAAACTGCTGAAATGATTAAATATGCCTCTAATGCATTTCTTGCGATGAAGATTACCTTTATTAATGAAGTCGCCAATGTGTGTGAAAAGGTAGGAGCAGATGTTCAAAAAGTAGCGAAAGCTATGGGACAAGATGGTCGTATATCTCCTAAGTTTCTACATGCAGGTCCAGGGTATGGAGGAAGTTGTTTTCCGAAAGATACATTGGCATTAGCCCGAATTGCTCAGGATTGTGGAGAGCCAATTTCTTTAATTGAAACTACTGTTCAAGCAAATGAAAGACAAAAGAAGAAAATGGTTGAAAAAATTGTAACTGCTATGGGGACAGTGGAAGGTAAAACGATTGCTGTTTTAGGGGTAACTTTTAAACCGAATACGGATGATATGAGAGATGCGCCTTCCCTTGTGATTTTACCGGAACTAGTTAAATTGGGAGCAAAACTTAAAGTGTATGATCCTGAGGGCAGAAAAGAAGGCGCATGGAGATTAAAAGATATCGAATCTAATCTTGAATGGTGTGAGTCTACTTATGAAGCTATTGTAAATACAGATGCAATAGTTCTACTTACCGAGTGGAATGAGTTCAGAAATCTTGAGTTTGAGAAAATAAAAAAGTTAAATACTGGTGACTTCTTCTTTGACCTTAGGAATATTTATAACAAAGAACTAATGTTAGATAAAGGATTTAAATACTATGGAGTAGGGGTTTGAATATGCAATTAAAACCTGTAGACACTACAAAAACATATTTAGTAACAGGTGCAGCCGGATTTATTGGGATGCACTTATCTTTGAAACTACTGGAACTGGGCTGCAAGGTTGTTGGATTAGACAATTTAAATGACTATTACGATGTCAATCTCAAACATAGCCGTTTAAGCTTATTAGATAAATTTGATAATTTTACATTTCATAAGGCTGACTTAGTTGATAAACAATATCTTGAAGAGATGTTCATGAATACCGAAATAAATGTCGTCATAAATTTGGCGGCGCAGGCAGGTGTGAGGTACAGTTTAGAAAATCCAGACACTTATGTTCAATCTAATATTGTTGGTTTTTTGAATATTCTAGAATTATGCAGACATCATCAAGTAGAGCATTTGCTATATGCTTCTTCAAGTTCTGTATATGGCTCAAATACAAAAATTCCATTCTCAACTGAAGATAAGGTAGACAATCCAGTGAGTTTGTACGCTGCTACTAAGAAATCCAGTGAGCTTATGGCGCATACATATAGCCATCTATTCAACATCGCAACTACTGGTCTACGCTTCTTCACAGTATATGGACCATATGGAAGACCAGATATGGCTTATTACTCCTTTACTAAATCAATTATAGAAGGTAAACCGATAAAGGTATTTAATAATGGCGATATGTATCGTGATTTTACCTATATCGATGATATTATTGATGGAATTGTTCGTTTGATTAATAATTCTCCTGCATTGAATATGACACTTCCCTACAAAATATACAACATAGGAAATAACAAACCGGAAAAACTACTGGATTTTATTGAAGCAATAGAAAAAGCTGTTGGTAAAAAGGCGATTAAGGAATACCATTCTATGCAGCCTGGTGATGTATATCAAACATACGCAGATGTTAGTGATTTAATTACAGATGTGGGGTTTACACCAGTTACATGTATTCAGGAGGGAATAGAAAAGTTTGTCCACTGGTATCAAATACAAAGCAAAGAAGAGATGCATTAATGATAAATAAGAAGAAGGTGCCATGAGTTGAATTATAAAAAGATTATAAAAAATAAAAGTCTTAGGTTGAAAATAATAAATATGTTTAATTTCATTCCCGACAAACCTATTATTCGATTGCAATACCGAATAAAAACGGGTCGAAAATTAAATTTAAAAAATCCAAAACGCTACACTGAAAAGTTACAGTGGTATAAATTATACTACCGTCACCCACTCCTCACTCAATGCTCGGATAAGTATGCTGTAAGACAATATCTGAATAAAAAAGGGTATGAAGGTATTCTGAATGAATTATATGGGGTTTATAACTCTGTAGACGAAATTAATTTTGACTCCTTACCTCATAAATTTGCAATAAAAGTTAATAATTCATCAGGGACCAATATCTTTATAAATGACAAGAGCTTAATGGATGAGTCGGCAGTTAGAAAACAATTAAAGAATTGGATGGAACGAGCTAAAGGCTCCTACGGAAGGGAATGGTGCTATCACAATATAAAACCTAAAATAACTATTGAAAAGTTAATTGATAGAGATTCGAATAATGACTTGCCCGATTATAAATTTTTTTGTTTTAATGGAAAAGTATTTTGTTTGTATACAATGATAGATTATATTGATGATCACAGTAAGGGGAAACTTGGTTTTTATGATTTGGCATTTAATAAAATTGAAGTTAGAAGGACGGATTATAGTGAAATTTTGGAGAAGTTAGAAAAGCCACGGAATTTTGAAAAAATGATTGAAATTGCTGAAGATTTATCTAAGGAATTCCCCCATGTTAGGGTTGATTTTTATAATATTGATGGAAAGATAATATTTGGGGAATTCACCTTTTATAATGCAAGTGGATATACTTCTTTTGAACCAGATGATTTTGATTTTATTATGGGTGAAAAATTTATTCTTCCTAATATAATAAGTTAATCTTAAGAATGATGGCAAGCTGATAGATTAACCCCTGGCTACCCAAAGGTTTTGCCTATGTTGCAAGTTAGATTCTTAAATTCACTCTATATAGATAATAAATTATTTAACTGAAACCAGAAAAAATGTTTCAATTTGGTATTTCGGAAAGAGTATCTCTACAACGTGAGTATTATTAAGGTATTGTCCACATACTGAAAACATACGACCTAGAGGTTAATTAAGAAGACGATTACTTCTTTAGATAGATTATTTCAATCAAGCGAACATCTTTTATGGAAAAATAATGGGGGTTCAAGAGAATGCATAAGGTACAAGTTCTTCTCTCGACATATAATGGGGAACGCTTTTTAAGAGAACAGCTAGATAGTTTGTTACGTCAAGAAGATGTTTCGATACAAATAACTGTAAGAGATGATGGTTCTACGGACTCTACGTTAGAAATATTGAATGAATACAAGGTAAGGGGAGAGATAGTTTTTTTTTCAGAAGCCAACACGGGTTATCAATTAAGTTTTCTTAAATTGGCTTCTTACTGTTTGAATACCGCAGATTATTATGCATTTTGTGATCAGGATGACCTGTGGCATCCTCGAAAAATAATTACTGCAATTAATAAGTTGGAAAAATCTAAAACTAAGGGCTGCAAGCTTTATTTTTCAAATTTGATTATTGTAGATGAAAAGTTAAAAGAAATAGGCCTGAAAGATTATAGCCAAATGAAAAAAACGCTTGGTAGTGCGATGGTACGGTTTAATATTTCAGGATGTACTATGGTTTTTAATAATGAACTACTAAAAATAGCAACAAGGGGTATCTGCTTAAGGGAAAACATTAGTAGCCACGATGCATGGTTTTATAAAGTGTGTCTGAGCTTAGGGGGGGATTTGATATTTGATCCTAATTCATATATATATTATCGTCAACATGGTGGAAATGTAACTGGGGTGCGACAAGGGCTATTAAAAAGATTCTCTAAAGAATTAAAAGGATTTACTTCACAAAAGAATAATAGATCTCAAATAGCTAAAGTTATATTGAATGAATATATCGATTTAATCCCAGAAGAAAACCTGGATCTCTTGAGGGAGATTGCTAACTATAAGAATTCATATTCCAATACACTAGGTTTGCTTTTTAACAAAAAGCTTAAGTTTGGTAGGCTTTCAGTAGATGCTTTAACTAAGTTATCAGTTGTTCTAAGATCCTATTAATTGAGGTGGCCCTATGGAAAGAATTGCTGCAGGAATTATTTTATTTAATCCTGAATTAACTAGACTTAAAGAAAATATAGAAGCTATTTTTAATCAAGTTGAGTTAATTATAATGATTGACAATAATTCAGCTAATATAGATATAGTGGAGCGAGAATGTTCAATATATAACAAAATTATTCTTATAAAAAATGATGAAAATAGGGGAATTGCAGCTGCTCTTAACCAAGCTATGAATTATTGTAAAACCAATGGTTATAAATGGGTTATTACTCTCGATCAAGATTCAATTTGCCCGTTGAATATGGTGGAAGAGTATCAAAAATATTTGAATATTCCTAATGTGGCTATTGTATCCCCTACTATTGAAGATAGAAACAAGGAACCAATTGAATTAAATAAAAGCAAAATTGAATATGAGTTTATAAATAAATGTATTACATCTGGAGCATTAACAAATGTTGAGGCTTGGGGGGGGATTGGGGGATTTGATGAACTTATGTTTATTGATTTAGTCGATTTTGATTATTGTATTAGATTGAAAAAAACTGGCTATGAAATCATTAAGCTGAATAATATAAAGTTAATTCATGAAATCGGTAATATAGTCCAAAGGAGAATCTTTAAATGGAAAATAAATATTGGAAATCATTCAGATATAAGAAAATATCATATGAGCAAAAATATCTTATATTTTTCTAGAAAACACAAAAGATTTGGAAGTATATTTGTTGGATACTTAAGAATAATAAAATTATTTATTTTAACAATAGTTTATGAAAAAAATAAAGTGAAAAAAGGAAAGGCTATTCTTAAAGGAGTAAGGAATTATAGGGAATTGACTATTTATCTTAAGTAAGGAAGAGGAGAGGTTCATTGATCTTTTTTTTGATATTTCTAATATTGATCTTGATGATTTATGCTTATTTTTCAACTGGTAGAGATATATTATCACCTTGGCTAATTTCGTGTACCATGTATCTAATTAGTATTATTGTAGTTGCAATAAATGACTGGAATATAGAAATAAGTCTAAAAACAATTTTAACAATAATAAGTGCCTTGATTTTATTTGGTTTAGGCGAACTTATCGTTAGATATACTATTGGAAATAAACAAGAGGAATTTTATCTTACAATTGAATATTCAAGAGAAAAGGCTTTGGAGATTCCTAAATATATACTTGTAGTAACTTCAATTTTTATGTTAGTCGTTTTGTATTGGTATTTCAATGAAACCTATAGAATATCATTGATTGGTGGTAATCCAGGCGGCTATAGTATGATGCTGAAATATGCTAGAAGTGCTAGTGCAACAAATAGTATAAATACTATTTTGACACTATTATTGGCAATTTGTATGTCAATAGCATATGTTTTCATTTTCATAATTTTATACAATATTATTTATTTTGGTAAAAGAACCCAATGGAAAATTTTCTTTATTCCGCTGCTGCTTTTTATATGTCAACTTACATTAACTACTGGAAGACAGGTGTTCATTCAATTAATAAGTACTACTATTATAATGAGTTATATTCTTGTTAAATATAAAAGTAATTGGAGAGGGGGAAATACAAAACTATTATATATAGGAGTGTTTTCAATCGGTATATTCTTAGCAGGTTTTTTTGCTCTTGGGTTTTTAACAAATAAAAGTTTTTTGGGGTTTAGTACAACTATTTCACTTTATCTAGGTGGATCAATAGTTGGTTTGAACCATTACTTACAATCTCCTTTTTCCGACTCTAGTTATTTTGGTGGGCATACTTTGTTTGGCCTATACTCATCGCTCGGACAAATGGGGTTTGACATACCAAAATTAAATGCTCCATTAGATTTTTTTTTAATAGGTAATAATGGAGTGAATATTTATACTCCTTTAGCAAGGTATATTCAAGATTTTTCGTTCAATGGTATGTTGCTCATCCAGTTTTTCCTTGGAGTCTTTTTCTCAAGTGCACTAATGTTTGTAAAAAAACAACGGGAAATTGGTGTTTGGATTATAGTGTTTTCAATGTTTTTTTACCCTATTGTTGAGTCAGCTATTGAAGAACGCTTTTTTATGTTGGTAATGTCATTTAATGGGTTGTTCAAGGCTATTGGAGTGCTTATAGTATATAAAATTCTTAAAATAAATTCGAAAATAAAAGCATAAAGAAATTAGTGCGAATTTTATATGTTTAAACAAATTGGTAGCCCAGATTCACTGAAGCACTAAAAGAAAGTGAAACATTACATTATGGCGAAGATCAGATTACAAATCACTTTTCTTTATGTTGTTTTATGATTCAGATCTTGCATATATTAAAAATGTAAATATATTATAGTTGATTTTGAGTATTGGTGTAGTGCTGGACCAGATGGAGATAAATCTTCTGATCTTCATAAGAAAGTTAGAGTCCAGGGATGCAAGAACTTTAATTTTCATTTTGCACTTGTCTTTTCAAGAGAAATTTTTCCTTGAGTAGGTTCGAGAAAGATAGCTAACAAATGAGGTATAATACTTACAAGAAGTACTGCAAGGTAGTCGAATAGTTTGGAGAGTAAGCAAATGAAAAATAATAATGAAAACAACATGATTAAGAATTTGTTTTTTGCTTTTATTGCACAAATAATTTCACTTTTATTAAGTGTTGTTATGTCTTTATTTGTTCCACAAATTCTGAATATACATGAATTTAGTTATTGGCAACTATTTATTTTTTATTCAGGATACAGCGGATTTTTTCATCTTGGTTTAAACGATGGTATCTATTTGCGAGAGGGAGGCAGAAGTTATAAGGATTTAAACGTGAAGCTAATAAATGGACAATTTAGAGTTTCATTGCTCTTTCATTTTCTGCTTACGTTGATTATTACGTTTTACGCTTTTATATTTATTGAGGATCAGAGTAGAAGAATTGTTTGGATTGCCACTGGAATATATTTGCCGTTATTTAATGCTAACGGGTTTATGGGTTATATTTTTCAGGCTGTAAATAGGACGAAAATATATTCAATATCTGTTATTGTTGATAAGATCTTTTTTATCATAGTTGCACTATGTCTAGTATTTTTAAGAGTTGAATATTTTGAGATATTTATATCCATGTATATTTTAAGTAAGTTAATAGCATTATGTTATTGTTGTTGGCAAGGGAGGGAGATAATTTTTTCTAAAACTGAAACTCTTAAAATAGTTTTTAAAGAAATACTAGTAAATACATCTGTTGGAATTAATCTAATGTTTTCGAATATTGCTGGTTCTCTAGTTCTTGGAATTGGAAGAATTATAATAGATAGAGTTTGGGGAATTGTTGCTTTCGGGAAAATCTCATTTTCAGTGATACTAACATATTTTTTCTTAACATTCATTGGGCAAATAAGTATGGTGCTCTTCCCTGCGCTTAGACAAGTTAATAGAGAAAGTTTAAAGAAATTTTATACTTTATCAAGTGATGTTCTAAATATTATATTGCCAAGCATATTTGTATTATATATTCCCTTAAAATATTTGTTACTGACTTTCTTGCCTGAATACAAAGATAGTTTGGATTATTTGATCCTTTTCTTACCAGTTTGTTTATTTGATGGGAAAATGAATATGCTGTGTTCTACATATTTTAAAGTTCTAAGAAAAGAAAAATTTCTTCTTAGAGTAAATGTGTTAAGCCTTTTAGTGAGTGTAACTTTTTGTTTGCTGGGAGCATATGCTTTTAATAATCTTAATGTAGTTATCGTATCTATGGTGATTTCGATAGCAATTAGAAGTTTTATTTCCGAACTGTATCTATCTAAGTTAATGGGAACAAAAATTATGAAAAATATAGTTAGTGAATGGATACTTATTCTTATTTTCATATGCTCTAATTGGTTTTTTTCACCATTATTAGCTTTTGTTACATATTTAGTTATGTATATATTTTATTGTGTCATCCATTCAAAAAAAATATTTTCTATTTTGACAACTACTAAATTATTAGTTGGCTATAAAAAATAAAATATAGCTCTGCACACTTAAAAATATAAAAGATTCTATAGCAAAGATATCTGTATATACCTCATATGAATGGTGCTTGAACTTAATAATTTGATTTAGGAATAACTTGTATCTTAGGCAAACCAGCGAATTGTATATACACCGAGAAGATTGCCCTAGGAACTATCTATACTTACCACAAAATATTCACGATCATTTGAAAAAACTAACATTCTAATAAGTTAGAAGGGTTGAGTATTTATGAAAGGCATTATCCTAGCCGGAGGCAGTGGAACCCGCCTCTACCCATTAACCATGGTAACCAGTAAACAATTGCTTCCCGTATACGACAAGCCCATGATCTATTACCCATTATCTACCTTAATGCTTGCCGGAATTAATGAGATCCTTATCATCTCCACACCTGAGGATACTCCGAGATTCCAAAGTCTATTTGGTGACGGGTCTCAGTTTGGTATTTCCCTACAATACATAGTTCAACCAAGTCCTGACGGTCTAGCTCAGGCTTTTATTTTGGGGGAAGCGTTTATTGGGGATGACTCTGTAGCTATGATTCTTGGAGATAATATTTACTACGGGAATGGAATCCGGAAAATGCTTCAGCGTGCTTCGGAGAAAGCACAAGGTGCGACTGTGTTCGGTTATCACGTACAAGATCCGGAGCGTTTCGGTGTGGTTGAATTCAACGACGAAGGTAAAGTGTTAAGCGTTGAAGAGAAGCCGGCACAGCCTAAGTCTAATTATGCGATCACTGGTCTCTACTTCTATGATAACCGTGTTGTGGAGATTGCCAAGAATGTACAGCCTTCCTCCAGAGGCGAACTTGAGATTACTTCGATTAATGAAGCCTATCTTAAGATAGGAGAGCTGGATGTTGAACTCCTGGGACGAGGTTTCACTTGGCTGGATACCGGAACTCATCAGAGCCTGGTGGATGCTACGAACTTTGTCCGGACGATTGAGGACCATCAGGGGATTAAGATTGCCGCTCTTGAAGAGATTGCATATATTAACGGGTGGATCACGAAGGAACACCTGTTAAGCTGCGGGCAGAAGCTAAGTAAGACGGGCTACGGCCAATATCTGATCAAGGTAGCTACCGGGAAGATTCAATATTAAGCAGTAAAGGTGTTGAAGAGATGAAGTTAACAGAAACGGCGCTCCCTGGCGTATTTATCGTGGAACCTGCGGTGTTCGGTGACCACCGGGGATGGTTTATGGAGACGTTCAGTGATGCGAAATTTAGAGAGCAGGGCATTGATATAGCTTTTGTACAGGATAATCAGTCGTATTCAGCTACCAAAGGGACCTTGCGTGGACTACATTATCAGCTGAATCCTAAAGCTCAGACGAAGCTGGTCCGCTGCACGCGTGGAGTTATATTCGATGTGGCGGTGGATGTCAGACATGGCAGTCCCACGTACAGCAAGTGGTTTGGAATTGAACTGAGTGCCGAGAATAAGAAGCAGCTGCTGATCCCCAAAGGGTTCGCCCATGGGTTCATGACGCTGACTGAGGATGTTGAAGTTCAGTATAAATGTGATGAGCTCTATGCTCCGGAATGTGATGGCGGTATTCTGTGGAATGATCCTGCCATTGGAATAGAGTGGCCGTTACATGTTACTCCAGTACTATCCGGCAAAGACGAGCAGGCTCCTGTATTGAAAGATGCTATTCTAAACTTTACCTATAATAACTGAAGCAGAGTAGATACTAAATCGAAACATTCTGAGGTGTAATTCATGAGTCGGAAGAAATTGCTGATTACCGGAGGTGCCGGTTTCATTGGCGGGAACTTTGTGCAGTATATAGTGGATAAATACTCCGATTATGATGTCTATAATCTGGATCTGTTAACCTATGCCGGTGATTTAACCAAGCACAAGCAGATTGAAGATAGAGATCACTATCATTTCATCCAGGCGGATATTGCTGACCGTGATGCGATTATGTCGCTTTTTGAACAAGAGCGCTTCGACTATGTGGTACATTTCGCAGCAGAGAGTCATGTGGACCGCTCGATTACAGATCCGGCTATATTTGTCCGTACAAATGTAATGGGAACCCAGGTGCTGCTGGATGCTTCACGGACCATTGGGGTGGCGAAATTTGTTCATGTGTCCACGGATGAAGTGTATGGAGAACTGGATTTCGATCCTACGGTATTCTTCACAGAGGAGACACCGCTGCAACCTAACAGTCCTTATAGTGCCAGCAAGGCATCGTCTGATTTGTTGGTTCGCGCGTACCATGAAACCTTCGGCTTGCCAATGAACATTACCCGCTGCTCTAATAATTACGGCCCTTATCACTTCCCTGAGAAGCTGATCCCGCTTACGATCTCTAAGGTCTTGAATGAAGAGAAGGTTCCTGTCTACGGGGATGGTGCCAATATCCGGGATTGGCTGCATGTCTGGGATCACTGTGCTGCTATTGATCTTGTGTTGCACGAAGGTGTAAACGGTGAAGTATACAATGTTGGCGGCCATAATGAACGTACGAATCTCGAAGTAGTGAAGACTATTATTCATACCTTAGGGAAGTCTGAGGAATTGATTGAATTCGTTGCAGATCGGCTGGGTCATGATAAACGTTATGCTATTGATCCTACTAAGCTGTTGAAGCTGGGTTGGAAGCCCACCTATACCTTTGAGACCGGAATCGCTCAGACGATTCAGTGGTATACGGAGAATGCTGAGTGGTGGGAGCAAATTCTTAGCGGCGAGTACCGGAAGTAGCTTATGAGCAGAACATCAACCTGTAAAAAGATGGGCAAGCGTAGAAAGAGAATTCTCTTTCTGTACTTGCCTGTTCTGTTAATGGCCTTGTTATTCCTGTGTGCGGGGCGTTTCCTCCCGCTGTCTGAAGCTCCCAAGCAGACTGATGTCATTATCGTACTTAGCGGCGGTGGCGGACGGGTTGAGAAAGGGGTGGAGCTTGTCAAAGAGGGCTACGCACCGTATATGCTATTATCGGCAGTTTCAGAAAATGCAGGTCCATCCGGTGATATGCACCAAACTGCCCTCGCCTTGGGTATCCCGGAAGAGGCCATCCTCACCGAAGACAAAGCCCAGAGCACCTACCAGAACGCCCAGTTCACGCTTCCGATCATGAAGCAACACGGCTTCAAGTCTGCCATCGTTGTGTCCTCGGACTTCCATATGCGGCGGGTGAAATTCATTTTCGATCATGTCTATAAGAAGTCAGGGATTGAACTGACCTATATAGGCTCCGACTCGGGCTATCATGCGAAGACATGGTGGAGTGACCGGTATAGCCGGGAGACTACTTTTAACGAGTATATCAAGATGATTGGCAACGCCTTCGGCTATAGCGGGCCGGAAGCGAAGAGTACACTGGAGCAGATTAAACGCTGGTTCCGACGGTAAGGGAATTCCGACAAAACCCCTCATAATATTCTAGCCTCTGCATCCACAAAATGACAAACAAATAGTGCATCCCGGTCTATACTTAGAGGCAAATCTATTTATAGTCTGGGAGAGATGGACCATGCCTAATTATCATTTTAGGGAAATATGGACACCTTTGCGATGGATACAGATCCGGTTCTACCGGGATGATGAGGATCGGCTGTGGGTGAAGTGGGGATCGCAGCGGAGGCAGTTGCTTCGCAAACGGGATATCGACACGACAGAGACCTTACGAGACCATTAGGGTCTCTATTTTTTTGCTAGAACCGGGAATCGCAATCTATTCACAGTAAATCCAGTGAGAATGGCAATTAGGTTGCCCGCAGTTCACGGATTCGACTAATCTGCAATATTCTAGACTATTGACCATTGGAATAATGTGACATATTATTACATCTATAAACAAATATATAATATTTGGATTCCAGTTAGGTGGTGTCTGCGTGGTCCCTACTAGAACAATGATTCGCGATGCACTAGCAATGTATCTGTCACAGAAGGGAATGTCCATTAATCAATTCTCCAGACAATCCGGAATTAATTCAGGAACGCTCAGCCGGATACTTAGTGGTCAGCAGCCCATTGCTATGGACCATCTGGAGCGAATCACCAAGGCGATGGATCTGCCGGAGGACTATTTCTACAGCTTATACGTGGATGAATGTTTCTATTACTCGTCACCAACCTGGCGGCGTCTGCGGCCCTTTCTTGTGCGGTCGGCTGCACTAGGCCGTCTGGATTGTATTGAACAGGTGGTTCAGAATCTGCTAGAGAATCTGGTCTATGCCCCCATGCTGTTCGAAGTAGCTGAAGGACTGTTTCAAGAGGGGCTGTGGCAAGCTGCCGAATTGCTGTATAAGCATGTGAGTGCCAGTGAGAAGTATCAGAATTCCGAGAGACTCGCGGTATGCCAATACCGACTATTCCGAATCGCCATTGGTGACGACCAGACGCGGAATCTGCAGGCGGCGCTTCTCTTCGAATGTTACCTGGACCGGCTGGATGAAGCGGATCAATTGGATGGGTTGAAGCATCTCGCTCATGTATATGTTTCGATGCATAAGTGGCATAAGGTGGATGAGCTGGCGAAGGAGATGCTGCAATTAGCGACTCTTCGTTATAATCTCCAGCGTCAGTCGGACCGCAGAGAGGACAACGAGAGAAAAACTGAGAAACCTCTGTACTTCTATATCCTGTACGCGCAGCTTATCCTTTCAAATGTGTGTGAGGAAATAGGAGATTACCCATCGGCATTAGATTGGGTGTCCCTCTATATGGATGGAAGCTGGATACAGGAGGATAATGAAGATGTGAAGCGGACTATGGCTCAGTTCCAGGATTGGGGTACCGCGAACAGACTGCTCTATCGGGTGATGGCAGGACAATATGAGGCGCTCTCAGCATATGTCGAATATATCTCCCACCGACCAGATGAGATATTCATTGCGTTATATAATATTATCTCATCGGCTAACCGCTATGATTGGAATGTTGATTCTATTCTGGAGCGGTTTGCTTCCTATATTCCTTACCGGACGTATTCTACAGAATTTGGCGATTACAATCGGCAGGTTATGTTGGACCAACACACCCAATTCCTCGTTGAAATGGCAGCCTATTATTTACATAATAAGCGTAAAGAAGGAATAAGATTCATTCTGCAAAGTTTGGAATCATCTGCTAGAATCAATGATGAGAGCAATATTCTCAAATGTGTTGATCTATTCGAACAGCATCGGCAGCTGGCAGATGAAGAAGAGAAAGAGCAATACAAACTTCTAATTAGAGAGGTGCAGGACTCACATGAAAAGAAAATTGTTCAAGCTTCTAGCTTCCTGTAGTCTGGCTATTGTAATTATTATACCTGTGGGTACTACTGAGCCCATAGCAAACATCAGCACTCAAGCTCTGATTCAAACTATGGGGCACGGTTTAGGTGGAGGTTGATCCTTACCGGGCAGCAATAATTTAATCCGCAGACTAAGCAACGTTCCCGGAATACTGGGAACGTTGTTCTTTTATACAGAAATTAATATTCTAGCCTCACCATCCACAAACCGACAAACAAACTAGGTATCCCGGTCTATACTTAGAAGCAAATCTATTTATAGTCTGGGAGAGATGGACCATGCCTAATTATCATTTTAGGGAAATATGGACACCTTTGCGATGGTTACAGATCCGGTTCTACCGGGATGATACGAATCGGATGTGGATTAAACGGGGGAAACAGCGGAGGCAGCTGCTTCGCAAACAGGATATCGAAACGACAGAGACCTAAGGAGACCTGAGGGGTCTCTATTTTTTTGGCTTCAAGTGCCCTTTCATTCTCTGTACCTTACACATATACGCAAAAATGTTATGGAAGGCATGAACGGGTGTTCCAGATAGTTGCGGGTGTAGCCCCGGTCCTCTTCTTCGCGGTCTCAGGTGTGACTACTACGTTGCAGGTGAAGCGGCGCAGCTTCAGTTCCCTGCTCGGCTTCTATGTGCTGTTCGCGGTCATCGGTTTCGCCTACAATCTGATGTGGAGACCGGATGTACAGGCTTTTCGCATCATGGATGTTCCCCAGATCATCGCGCTTGGCGTCCTCACTGTCTATTTGCTGGAGAAGGTTCTTAAGCCCCCGCTCTATCTGTATCTGCTATTGTCGCTGGCCGTGTTTGCGGTACATTCGTTCATCGGGCACCGGCTGCCGGACTTTCCGCTTAAATCTGTTGTGTTCACAGAGACGGTCGGGTTTACGTATTTTCCCTGGCTGTTTGCTTTCTTGGCGGGAGTCTTTGCGTACCGAGCCAGTAACCGGGTGAACCTCATCATGACTTTGGTTGCCGCCGCACTGCTGGGGATTGTAAGTTACGGTGGCGTGAGTGAGGCAGATTACGTGAAATATAATATGTCCATGCCCTATCTGCTGTTGTCTATGACTGTGCTGTTCGGGGCGTTCTCTCTCTTCCGAAGCATCAACAGCTATGCTCCCGCAAGTCCGCTGCTGTATGTCGGCAGGCATTCGCTGCTGTTTCTGTTTACCCATCTGTTCCTGATCCTCGCGTTTGACCGGCTGGGTCTGGGCCGTCTGCACATTGTGCTGATATGGGGGCTGGTGCTGATCTGCACCTATGTTGGCATGCATATCCTGCTGTGGCTTAACCGCTTCATAGCGCCGTATTTGGAACACCTCCTGCCTTGGGGGATCATCGTCATTAGTGTGATTGCCATTCCGCTCGTGATCCCGAACAGAGACCTCATCATCCTGATGGAGGCGGCGCTGGGTATGCTGTTCGCTATGAATTATAAGCAGCTCTCCAGCCTGATGTCGGCAAGTACGCCGGAGCGGCGGGAGACAGCTCTTCCGGAGGTTGTGCGGGAGCGGGCTTGATTGCTTTTTGCTAAGTTTAAGCGGAATTGCTCTGTTATAGTATAGAAACGATGGGGACTTGAGAGGTCTTCGTCGTTTTTTTGCGTACTCATGGTGTGAATTGCAGACAAAATGTGACAAAACCGTAGTAGTAAGGATGTTTTTCGACACCTTATTAAGGAATTAATAGACATATTCGTTAGAAAAATGTAACATCTTTGTTATGAAACTTTTTAATAGAATTACTTGGGAATGGAGGGATATTGTAGTTCCGATTAAAGGTTATGATGAATGAACTGGGGAGAAGGAGACAACGTATGATCTCGAAAAAATTAAGAACTACGGTTTCGCTGATGTTAGTACTATTGTTATCATTTATGAGTGT
The DNA here is from genome assembly GCF_000758605.1 of Paenibacillus sp. FSL R5-0912. Classification (NCBI taxonomy): domain Bacteria; kingdom Bacillati; phylum Bacillota; class Bacilli; order Caryophanales; family Paenibacillaceae; genus Paenibacillus; species Paenibacillus sp. FSL R5-0912. The sequence goes on along the minus strand of NZ_CP009282.1, from coordinate 6,226,310 downwards.
ACTTGAGGTATCTGCAGCCTCGTTTAAAGCGGGGGTAGTCTCAAATGAACGGTTGCCGGACGGCAAACAAAAGATTACGGTCAACAGTGTGGTAGACGTGACTTATAGCGATCTTAAGGTTCTAACGGGGGTTAAGTTCGTACTTAAGAAGGACGACATCGAGATAGCCAGTCTGGCGAAGGCGAGGAATGTAGCCCAGCTTACTGTGCTGGATTCAGTTTATACATCTATGACGTACAACAATCTTTCTTTTGAAGGTCTGGCAGCCGGTGAGGAATACTTCCTGCATGCAGAATATGCAGGCGAGAAAGGGACGATTGTGACACCATCCCAGAGCATCCGTGTACCTTCTGCTACAGGAATTGATATTTCGCTGGAACGAATGACCAAAGATTCTAATACATATGAAAGTTCCTCTACTTCGGAAATCCGCAGTGATGATAAGAATGTAAGACTTACCATCCTGAATAATGGTGTTCCGCTTGCGGGTGAATCTGTTGCAGTGTGGAGTAATTATAGTTCGTACTATTATACTACGGATGCGAGCGGGCAGATCCAGCTTAAGGATAATACGAAACTGGTGCTCAATAAATCGGTTATGTTTGTATTACTGAAGCAGGGAAGCGAGCAGTACGAAGCTAAGCCTATCTATATAACCGATCTTCAAAAAGCAGGTACTTATACTGTAGCTATTCGTTATCTTGATGCCAAGGGAAGATTGTTCCGCGATCAGAGCAGAAATATCTACGGGTTAAGCGGACTCGACGATCAGAGTGCTGTCCCGGGGTATGCTATGCTGGTACTCAGAACTGGAGAGGTATCAGGGAATTACAGCTCTTATGTACTTAATAATAATGAAACGTATTTGTTCCAGACACCTGTTTCTTCATTGTACTCGTCAGTAGACGGGGTTCATAAAGAAGTTATTGAGGATGCGAGCGAGTTCAGCCGTGTGAATCTCCAGTACACCTGGGATGATAAACCTGTGATTGTGGACTATTACTCCTTAATTGATAACAGTCTGTACAAACAGATTAATAGTACAAGTGGTGCTCCAACTTTCTATGGAAACACAGTCTACCTGAAGAAGAACAAAGAATATGAATTTACAACGCTTGGAAGAGTCGCCGGTGTGGAAGGTAAGATTGTGTTCCGGAACAAATTCAAGCCGGTGGAAGCCAGCCATGAGGTAGCGCTTGCTGCGAAATCCAGTGATTTCAGTAAGCTGAATATTCAAGCACCTGTTATGGATGGAACTCAGGCAAAAGTTCAAGTATCTTATCTGAATGGAAGATTCAACTACAACCAGATCAGTATGTATGCTCCTGCGGCTGGCAGCGATGTATACGTACCTAAAGGTGAACAAATTCACCGCCTGACCACAAACGTTGCTTCGGGAAGTTCTTATGCCAGCGACACTAATACGAATGCCGTTGCACTGGATTCGTATTTCACTCCGACTGCTGATGCTTATGCCTTCCATGGCGGCAGCACTTATAAGACTCAGATTAGCTTCAGGGTGCAGGATACTAGTTATTATTACAGCGAAGCCGAAATGCGGAGTCAGATTGTCCTGGGCGAGAGTGTAGAAGCTTTGGTTAAAGTGACAGATGAGCATGGCAATAGTCTTGATGTGAGCAGTAATTATAGGCTGGTAATTACGGATGAGAGTGGCACTGTCATTTCGAACGAATACCTGAGCTGGACTAGTGAAGAACAGGAAGGTAATCTGCAGCGCATAAACAAGCGGGATTGGAAGCCTGCTAAATCGGGAACTTATAAGGTTCAATTATTCCCGTATGTATACAAAGATGGCGGATATGTATTTGGGGCGCTGTTGGGCGAGGCTGAACTGAAGGTTCTGCCGAAGAACGAGCTTGATATCGAAATTAGAGGCGCAGACGGCAAACTGGTTGACCTGGTAGACAAGCCATACCTGACCGTTGACCAGGCGCAGAAGGTAACGATTACAGTACGCCAGCATGATACTGGTGCACAGGGACAACCGGTGGCTGGAGTAAAGATCAGCCGTTATGATGAAGTGCTCGGTACCACCGATGAGCAGGGAACGTTCACGATTCCTGATGACAAGGCTTATTATATTGGTGAACTGTACTTCAACAAGACTGATTATTTAACTAAAAAGGTATATGTAGCGATCATTAATCCGGAATCTCAAGCTGTAATCCGTGTGCGAGGCTTGGATAAAGCTGAAGGTGCTGGCTATGAGGGCGGGGTTCCACTGGATTATGCCAACATCCAGGCTACAGTTAGAAGAAGTGACGGATCTTATTCAGTTACATCTGATTACCTTAGCACTTCTGAATCACAGGGGTTTCTGGTGGTGGATTCTCCTTCAGTGGTAGGCGTCGACTTCATGCGCTACGACAGAAGCTATACCGGAGTAGAGGCCAAATATGGTTACTACATGTATGGTTCCATTAGCACAGAACCCGGCAAGGATTATTCGCTGGTGCTGGACGCAAGACAAGAACTTCAGGAAGTCAGCAAGGTTATTCTGGATAAGCCGACAGAAGAACTGTATGTGGTGCGGAGGGATTTAGCCGGGGCTAGTTATGTTCCCCATGTTATCGACAGCAACGCTGTAGATGAGAATTATTTCTACGCTACGCAAGGAACTTACAGTATGATGGCACAGACCCAATCGGGCACTTTTGTATACCGTGATAACGTTGTAATCAATGCAGGAGACAATAGCTTAACCATGGATGATTCTGCTTCCGGGCTGGCTTCCTTGGTGTCACCAGAATCCGGAACCATCTATGCTGTTGAATATACCACAGCCAACAAATCGAAACTTCAAGGCTATGCGTACAATGCCAATCAGGTACAAGTGACACCAGGAGATGTAACGGTGTATGTAGACCAAATCATGGGTGCTATAGAATACCAGTATAATATTCATTTCGCACCTGGAACTTTGCAGGCAGGTACGCTCACTCAGCTTGCACCACAAGCCTTGCAAGGAATAGATATTGTAGGACTGCAGAACGGCAAATTGATACGCCCGGCCGGTGCGACCTCGCTGGAGATTGGACTGGTCGATGCGGCAGGCAATCAGATTGCACAAATTAAGAAGCCGCAAATTCTGGTTGCCAATGGGGGCTGGAGCAGTGGCAGCAAGAGTCTGTATCCTGAACATGCATCTTATGAACTCCAGAACGAAGCGGGGGAAGTGCTGTCCTCACAGATCTCACTAAGCTACCCGCTAACGGCAATTACTTATAATTATGCAGATGGCAGATATTTGACTGACGGTACGTACTTGATCAAAGCTTCCCTGACCATTGACGGACAAATCTATACACTGGACAAAAAAGTAACTCTGGAGACGGCTACAGGCACTGTGGTTGATCCAGGTCAGAATCCGCCGGGAACAGATATTGGAGGTGGTGGAAACGCCGGTACTACTCCAACGCCAACGCCAACGCCGACACCAGCTCCAGGGGGATCCGGGTCAGGAACTTCCGGTTCTGCTGCCACTCCGGCTGCTTCCTCTCCTGCAGCAACAGCAGGGGGTAATGGGAATGTACAGCAGCAGAATGACAAGCTGCAAGACCTGTTGAAGAATACTTCAGGTTCAGCAGCCGAGAAGGCTTCGGCAGCACAGAATGCGCTGTCGAGCATTGCGGAGTCACTCAAATCGGTTAACACTCCCGCACAAGCTGAACAGAACAGTAAGAGTCTGTCTCTGGCTATGGATACGGCAGCACAACTCCTGGAAACCATTCAGGATCCTGCAGAGAAACAGAAGATTGTAAGTTCTATTACAGAGTTGGTAGGCAGTGCTCCGTATTTACTGAACAAACTGGACAGCTCTGACAAGGCAGTTGAAGTCGCCCATGCACTTATTGAGAATGCGGCTGCAGTGCTGAATCATGCACAGGGCATCACGGCGGAAGAAGTTCAGAAGTTAAAAGACGCTGTCATTTCTTCCAGTCAGGCTGCACTTAACAAAGCTGGTGAGGTCACGATCGCCAAAGAAAATGTAACCGTGGAAGGGAACGCCGTCTCTTCACAGCTGGATTCGGGATTAATCAGTGCACAGATTGAAACGGCGAAGCTGGCGTTGGTCTCTGTCTCTGGAGATTTGACAAGCAAGCTTGGAGCCGGGACCGCTGCTGATCTGAAGCTGAGCCTAACGGTTAAAGTACCTCCGGTGAGTGAAGGGATTCATAAGCTGAATACCACACTTCCATCAGAGATTCTTACACTGGTGAAGGAGAATGATATTGCCGGATTGAAGATCCAAATGGACCAAACGGCATTCACCATCGAGCCTGATACCTTCGGTAAAATTGAGGCAGGCCAGAAGATTAATCTGGCAGCAGAAGTTGTAGAGAATGCTGTTATTAACAAACCTCGTCAGGCAGAACCGCTGGCAAACATCCCTGTGATGGAATTCAGTGCATCTGTTGGAGGTCAACCGGTTAAAAGTTTCGCCAAGCCGATAGACGTGACTTTTGATGTATCCTCTATTGATACTTCGAAATACTCAGAGGCTAATCTTGAGAATCTGACCGTGTATGTCCTTAATGAGGAGAGTCTTACTTGGGAAGCCGTTGGAGGTAAATATGATCCTGTTACTCAAACTGTAACTGCTCCGAGAGGACATTTCAGTAAGTACACAGTGATGCTCGGATCCGCTGCCTTCTCGGATGTTCCTGCTACTCACTGGGCAGTTAAAGAGATCAATTATTTGTTGACCAAGGGCGTCCTGGATGAGGGCGGAGTGTTTGCTCCATCCGACAAGATTACCCGCCAGCAGTTTGCGGCAATGATATCCAGAGCCTATGGATTGAATGGGGAAGGCGTAGCCTTGCCTTTCAAGGATATTAAGCCAACGAATCCATATGCGGATGAGATTGCGGCTGCTTATGCAGCGGGGATCATTAACGGCAAATCGGCGGTTGCTTTTGACCCTGAGGCAACCATCACGCGTGAAGAGATTGCAACGATGCTTGCACGGGCAATTACAACGTATAACGGTAAATCGGCTGTTGCCCAGCCGGCAGCAGTGAATGCAGCCTTTAAGGATGCAGCCAAGATATCGAAATGGGCTGCTTCAAGCGTGGCGTTGACTAAGAGCATTCATTTATTCGAAGGCTTCGAGGATCAGAGCTTCCGTCCTGCTCAAACCGCCAGCAAAGCAGAAGCCGCGGCCTTAATCTATCGTTTGTATCAGCTGAAATAGTAACTTGCAAGTCGAATTATAAGTAGAGCCCGAAGAAACTGACCCGCCGTTGAGGTGAAGTCGGTTTCTTTGGGCTTATTGTCAAATCGAACGTTTGTTCTTTTTATCATATACGAATCCAGTAAAATGGAATATAATCGCATGGAATAAGCTGGATTTCTCGAAACGTGAGGCGACAGAAATATCCATACCGCATGATGAAGCTTTTAAGAAGCTGCTGGAGATCCGCTACAAAGGGCTGGACGGTTATATACTAATCCATCTGGAGCCGCAATCGTATAGAGACACACAGTTTCACGAACGGATGTTTATTTACTTCAGCCGTCTATTCGAGCGCTACCGGAAAGAGCATAAGTTGATTATTCCGATTGCGATTTTTACTTCAGACGAGATCAGGGAGGAGCAGGACATTTTGGAAATGAGTATTCCGGAGCACCAAATCCTGCGCTTCCAGTTTCTAAAGGTGGAGCTCCGTAAGCAGAACTGGCGCCAATTTATTAATTCGGATAATGCAGTGGCTGCTGCGTTGCTAGCCAAAATGGGTTATACTACAAGAGAAGCGAGAGAAGTACGCGGGGAGTTCCTGCGAATGTTCATGCAGCTAAAAGCACGATTGGATCAGGGACGGCTGGCGCTCATTATGTCCGTGGCAGATTTGTATTTCAAGCAGGATCGTGCACAGGATGAAGAGATTCTAAGAGAATTAATGAAACAATACCCGGAGGAGGGTGAAGCAATAATGGAGTTGATGCCACACTGGAAACGTTGGGGATACGAAGAAGGAAAAGCTGAAGGAAAAGAAGAAGCCCAAGCGGAGATTATCCGTAAATTGTTGCTTCATGGATTTACTCCGGAAGTTGTATCCAAAGCCGTTGAGTTACCACTGGATGAGATTAAGAAGCTGATGTAATTCTGGATAGTTATATACCTACAATAATCTAAAGAAGACCTTGGTACTCAAGGTCTTCTTTTCGTTGTATAGGAAAATCATTACTTTTATCCACCCGTTAATGTAATAGCATTTCTGCCATCAGGCTCAGAGGACGATGGTCTACTACCCTTCCCCCTCCTCCCGCTAATCAGCAAGCTAAGCACCGGGACCTTCTGAATTACCAGGTTCAAGGCGAGCGACCCGGCTACCGCAATTATAGTGGTCGGCAACCAGCCCAGATAGGTCCCCAGCACATAATGTTCGAGGAAGTTCAGCAGCAGGATGAAGACGCCGTAATGGAAGATCAGGATGACCAGGGACTCTTGGCCGATGTAGGTCAGGAGGGCCGCGAATAATTTGGACTTGGACAGCAATTGGGTGCCTTTGATGGCCAGCAGGCTTCCGGCGATACCGGCGAGGTAGAAGAGGAGCAGGTTGCCGTACACCCGGTTGTTCATGTCGACATAGGAGTTGAAGTAGGCGGCAGCCAGGAAGATGAACAGCAGGATTAGGGTATTGAGGTTGAAAATGCGGATATTGCTCAGTACCTGATGCTGCTTCAGCTTATAGCCAATGAACACATAGAGCTGGGCCACTAGGGCCACATCGATGTTCCAGGGCAAGAAGATGACCCGTCCCAGGCCATAGCCGGTCAGGCTTAAGGTAAGCATGATCCCGAGCTGGAGCTGCCAGGAGCGTGTGTGTATGTAGCGCATGGTGATGCAGAAGACGATCTGTGTAACGAACAGGCAGGTCAGGAACCAGATGGGGATGTTCAGCAGCAGTCCGTTGGAATAGTTGCCGTAGAGGAGGGCGGCCAGCGGCTGGACCCATCCAATATCCGGACTATGGTCGCTGGCGAGCATCCGCAGGAGTGCCCAGAGGCAGTAAGTCAGCAGCCCGGCTGTGAAGTAGGGGAGGACGAGAGTCAGGAGCTTGGTCCGCAGTAATAGCTTAAGATTGTCAAAATACCTGGAGGCGCTGAATAAGTAACCGGAGACGATGAAGAATAGCGGAAGACGGAAGTCTCTGAACATATCGTTCAGTACAGCTGGAGTCAGGCCGGCATGTCCAACGACGACCAGCAGGATGGTGATGCCGCGGACCATATCGATAACCTTCAACCGTGTGGCCTTCGGCGTACTGCTATTTCCTGCGGATAATGATGGTTGTGATGCTTGCATGGGGTGACATCTGCCCCTTCCATAGGTGTGTTATAGCCTACGATATCGGATATGAGTGGCAGGGACAATGGTACAAAATAGTTATTTCAATATACTACCTCAGCTGGTTGTATATTCTTTATTGATGGATATCCGTCCTGCTCGGGGCAGTGAGGAATAGGATTAGCAGCCGTGGTCCCCCTAAATAGCTCGAGCCCCCAGCCAATTTTGTATATAATAAAGTTAACATAGTGTTGGTGAGGTTCTGATTATAAGAATTCTATTATGGATTAATGCTGAACTATAGGGAGGCTGGAAGATGAAAGCAACAGCAAATCAACAACCATCCGGTACCCGGACGAGCAGCAAGCCGGTTGTGGTTGAGATGGTGAATTACTACAAACAGCTGGGTGTACGGGTGAATGCTACGCCGAAATCGATTGAAGCGGGTTATGAGGCCAAGATTAAGGAATTTCCTCAAGAGCAGTATCCGGAGGAGTTCCGTAAGATCCGCGAGGCTTATGATAACTTGAGTGATCCAATCCGGCGTGACGAATATGATTTCACCCGCAAGAACGGCAGCACACAGAAACTGGATACCCTCATTGATAAAGGCACGGATGCCTTCGCTGCAGGGGACTTCCGGCTGGCGGAGGAGCTGTACCGCAAGGTACTGGAACTCAAGCCGGATCACTCCGGGGCAAGCATTGCATTATCCTCAGTGTATCTTGCCGAGGATAAGCTGAGCATGTTCGATGAAGTATGGAAGAAGGTAGAGGCGCTCAGTCCCAGCACGCGGTCAAGTGTTATTGGTACGATGCTGCAAATCCGTGTTCTGCTGCAGTACGAGCGATATGAGAAGGCTCTAAGTGTTGCGCGTGCGCTGGATAAGAAGCACCGTGCCTGGCGGAGAGTCTATCTGACGGACTATACCGATGTGCTGATGATGAATCAGCTGGGAGATGAAGCCTGGGGAATATATGAAGAGATGGCTGGAGAACTGAAGGAGGGCCTGAATGAGGACCTGAATGAGAATAATGATGTTGAACTGAAGGGAGATACTTTACAGTTCTATTTTTATTGGATCAAAATCATGGTCTACACGAATAAAATGCAGTTCTGGCATAAGGTTAAGCAGGAAATAAGGGCTTATCTACGCTCCTTGCCTGAGGGGGCAGAGAGAGAATCAGCGGTGGAACGTCTGCTGGAAGAGAGCCGTGAGCTGGCAGAGAACAGAGCCTACAAAGAAGCGCTGCTCTTCGCCGAGCTTGCCCACTATATAGATCCCGGCAATCCGGCTGTGCAGCAGCAACGCACGCTGGCTCAAGGGGGAAATAAGCTGCTCCTGGAAACCGACCGGCTCATCAAAGACAAAAGCATGTATCCGGGCGTACAGGCCAAAGCCAATGATTTCTTCACCTCGGAAGGGTATAGGCATCCGGCAGAGAGGCTGGATCAGGCTCCTCCAGATGGGATGTGGCCGTCCGGCGGGGCAGAACACGGTGACTATTTCATGACTGAAGGCATCCGGATCATGAAGCGTAAGTACCCGCACGTGTATAAGTCTCATCAGGAGCTATGGGACAAGCTGATGTCCTAAAAGCATAAAAGGGCCGCGGATCAATGCTGATCCACGGCCCTTATACGTTCTGGTGAATTGAATTCTAAGAATTCAGATTCACCCGCTCCGGAATTACAAAAGAAACGGTGGTGCCGGCTCCAAGCTGGCTGCGAATGACCAGTCCCTGGCCATACAGCTGTGTCAGCCGCCGGTTGGTATTCAGCAGTCCGATGCCGCGGGAAGGCAAGCCGAGTCCGCTGTCGTCCAGCAGATGACGAACCTGCTCATCAGGCATCCCTTTGCCGTTATCCTCTACTTCAAACGATGTGTACCCCTGCCGGCGGTGAATGCGGATATTCAGCCTCCCACCGGCCTTCCGGCTCAGCAGGCCGTGTCTGACCGCATTCTCGACCAGCGGCTGGAGGGTAAGCGGCGGGAGGAGCAGCTCAATCCCTGGTTCGACCTCCCATTCGATTTGCAGGCGTTCGTCAAACCTGGCCTTCTCAATAAACAGATAGGACTCTACCAGCTCCAGCTCATGGGACAGTCCGACCCGCTGCTGTGAGTTCATATAGTCGAAGCTGATTCGCAGATAGGAGGAGAACGCCTCTCCGAGATCACGCATCTTCGGGAGGTCGAATTCACTTAAGGCCAGCAGTGCGTTCAGCGTGTTGAATAGAAAGTGCGGCTGAATTTGCGCCTGCAGGTAAGCGGCCTCCAGCCGCAGGCTCTGATTAATGGACTGCTTCAGTCCAGTCAGGGAGCGGACCCGGTATTTCAGCTCCAGGGCGTCCACAGGCTTCGCGACATAATCATTGGCTCCGGATAAGAATCCCGTATAGATATCCACCGGCTGATTGCGGGCAGTGAGCAGCAGGATCGGCAGCTCTGAGACAGAGAAGCGCTGCCGGGCGATCCGCGTTAGCTCGTAGCCGGACATGTGGGGCATCATGACATCGGCGATCAGCAGGTCCCAGGGCTCGGTGCCCAGCAGATCCAGAGCTTCCTGGGCGCTGGTGACAGTGACCAGCTGATGCTGTTCATCCGAGAGTATGCTGGCGAGTACCTTGAGATTGACCGGATCATCATCCACGGCGAGAATTAGAGTCTTGGCCGTCATGGAGGTCTCCTGCAGCTGCATCTGAGGGAGAGAAGGGATCTTCTGTGATGCAGCTGCAGAGATACCGCTGGTATCAGGCTGCGGGAATAACAGTCCCCCCTGTTCAAGCAGCAGGTCTTCCATGTTCAGGCTGCTATTCATCCTTGCAGCAGCGGCCTCTTCCGGCACATACCGGACCTCAGAAGCTGATGCGAGGGGAAGGGTGAAGGTGAACACGGCCCCCTTCCCGGGTTCGGATTCCACAGTAAGGTCTCCGCCGTGAAGCTCTGCCAGCTGCTTGCTGATGCTTAAGCCGAGCCCGATTCCGCCTCCGTCATTGATGCCCTTACTGCCTCGCTCATAAGGCGAGAAGATCCTCGCTTGTGTCTCCGTGTCGATCCCTATACCGGTATCGGACACGCTAATCCTTGCAGTCTTGCCGGTAATCCCGGCAGAGACGGTGACTGTTCCGGCCTGCGTGTATTTGATGGCATTGCGCAGCAGGTTATAGAGAATCTGCACAATCCGCTTCTCATCGCCCCAGACGGGCGGCAGGGAAGCGGGTAATTCGTTACGCAGCTGCAGCTGTTTGCTGTCTGTCATGAATTCAAACATATTCAGAATTCCGGTTACCAGCGGCCCGATGGCCAGCGGTTCACGCTGTAATACAATCCGCTTCTCCTGCAGACGGGTCACATCGAGCAGATCATTCAGCATATGGGACATCCGGCGGCTGATGGTAATGAGCAGCTCCAGATCCTGGTAGCTTTGATGATCCTGGAGGGATTTCTCCTTCGCTGTTACAGTTTGGGCGATGCTGATGATGCCATGCAGCGGCGTTCTGAGTTCATGTGCCGTATTCGCCAGGAACTGATCCTTCAGATGATCGCTTTCCTTCAGCTGCTGGTTAAGCAGCCGGTTCTCCTCTGCATTGCGGAAATACCGCTTGAACCAGTATGCGGAGAAACAGATGATGGCTGCGATGACATCTACCGGATAATACAGAATACTTGCTTGGCTTCTCGATTCGAAGGATCCGCCAATGACACTGGAGCCGATAGCTGCGGCAGCAAACAGCAGAAATACGGAGTCCTGCTCCTGCCGGACAACCATGCGGCCAATGGAGTATACGACGCCTGCGATCGGAAGCAGGTAGAGCACTGTGAAGAAGGGCCTTGCATATAGGGCGTACTGCGCAGGCATCACCAGGATATAGACGGTATAGAGGGACAGGAGAAGCAGGTACCCTCTGAGTAAGCGGACAGGCCGCTTCTGCGCGGAGAAGCTTCGGGTCAGCAGCAGCATGAACAGGGAGACCGCAAGATAAGCCAGCATTTTGAGCTTCAGCGCCCAGGTATAATTGATCGGCAGCCAGAGCAGCAGCAGGGTATCGTTATCGGTCACTACAGAAGCGGCTACCGCCAGCAGCAGCAGGCAGAACACCAGAAACGCTTTTTGGCGATTGAAAAAGAATAGAATTCCCGCATACATCGCATGCAGCAGCATGATCACAAAAGTGACCAGCTGGAAGCCGATAGAATACATCCTTTCCGTATCTACCGCTGCCTGGGAGCCGAAACGGATAGATCGGACAATCCCGCCTTCAATCGGGTGGTCGTAATTGGCCGCACGGACCAGCAGCGTGATCTCCTGCTGCCCTGCCGCATTATAGGCTGCTGTGTAGGAGACTGCCTCAGGTGTATAGTCCTGACGGTTTGCGGCCAGCTGCCCGAAGCTGCCTTCGGACTGCCCGTTAACCTCAATGCTGGAGGCCGCCTGGATTCGCTGAATCCAGAAGCCGTAAGGCTCCTGCAGCCCCGGGTCTACCAGTATACGCAGCCTGTAAGTACCGTAGCCGAAGGAGGAGTGCCCCTCCTCAGGGAAGCCGCTGCTCCAGTCGCCGGGAACCTGCACAACCTGCTGCGCAGCCGGGGGCTGCCCCGCGAAGCTCTCATAGGTGAGGAACTGGCCGGGATAGAATTCCCATTCACCATCCAGCCGCACAGACCGGGAGTTCTCGAAGTCCCAGCCCCTCATATCGAGGACGCCCTGCTTCGCTTCCTGATGCTCAGGCGCCTCATACGCGTTGAACCACAGATAACGTATGCTAATCAGGAGGGTCAGATATAACAGCAGCAACAGAGCGTGCTTGAGATTCAATATGCTTGTGGTATTGATCATGGTTTGCTTCGGTAAGTTAGTCTTCATCATACGTTCTCTATTCGACATGTTTCGATGTTATCCTGCCGGGAAATGGCGGGTTCCTGCTCTACCCCCATACCCCGACAAGCAGAATGCCTCCAAAGATGACTACAGAGCACAGAATCCGCCGCAAGCCCTGCTGTTCTTTGAGCAGGAGGATGCCCAGGAACGTAGCGAATATGGTCCCAATTTCCCGCAACGGGCTGATATGGGCGAGCGGCGCCTGCTGCAGTGCGAAGAGGAACAGCAGATACGAGCCCGGATTCAGCACACTTCCCAGCAGGATGGTGAACTTGTTGCTCTTCCACTCCTCCAGCAGCTTGCGCGATTTCAGAACCGCCGGAGTCAGACCGGCGACAAAACCGATATTGGTGACCTCAAGCAGCGCCAGCGGAGACATGTGCTGGAGATTCAGCTTATCGACGAATACATAGCAGGTTGTGCAGAGTCCCACGCAGAGCGCCATAAGAATCGGTGTATACCCGGACTTCCGGGAGGCGGTGGATGCGGAAGCAGATAGGGATGCAGATAGGGATGTGGTTGAGCTTCTGGAGCCCAGTCCGCTGAGCACTGCGAATCCGCCGAGCATGAAGGCAATACCGGCCCATCCATAGACAGACAGCGATTCGCCCAGAAAAAGAACACCGATCAGCGGGATAAGCAGCGTGCTCGTCCCCCGCATCACCGGATATATCTGTGATAAGTCACCCATCTCATAGGTTCTGGATAAAAGCCAGGAATATAAGGCCTGCAGCGCCACAGACAGCAACAGCAGGGCATAAGCTCCGGCTGCAAGCGGTTGAGTCCACAGCTCGGTTATTAGGATAGGGAGCAGCAGAATAGTAGAGATCATCATGATCGACCACAGGAAGATGCTTTTGTCCCGGCTTCTTTTGGTGAACATGCTCCACACCGCGTGACACATCCCGGAAGCCAGAACCAAAAGAATTGGCAGCAGCATTAAATTTCAACCCCTCAAGGAAATCATTAGTGTTCTGAATCAGCGGCAGGTACAGGGGGATGGGAGGGTTGTTCCAGCAGAGCCGAGCCATCCTCAAGCCGGAGCCAAGTCTCGAACTGCTTATCGCCCTCAGTCAGCCGGATGACACGCGCTCCCCGCATGAAGCCTTCCCGCCCGTATGTATTGTAGCCGGTGGCCCGGCCATAGCTGAGCCGGATGCCATGCAGGCTGCCGGTGAAGTCGTTCACATGATCATGTCCGCAAAAAGTACCTGCCACATCGCCCATTTCCACCATAGCTGTGAAGAGTCCCGAATTAAGCACCGGAGCACAGACCTGCTCGAATTTATGGCCGTAGCAGGTCTGCGTGGACCACATCTCGGCATATTCCGGCAACGGGATATGGAAGAATGCCAGCGCAGGCAGCTTGGTTTCACCTGTCAGGGGATTCAGCCGGGCCGATTGCTCTGTCAACCAGCGGATCTGGCTCTGCCGGACCCAGTTATAGCCGGGAATCTGCGCAAGCCCGGAATAGGCACCAGTGTCCAGCATATAGAGAACGGCGCCCGCCCTGGTGCCGGTGCCCGCAATCTCAAGCGTATAATTACCAGAACCGGCCAGCTCTGCCGGACCTGCTTCAGCCAGGCAGTGGGGATGCTCCAGTGCAATGTCCATCAGCTCACTGTAGGAGACACCTTGCTCGGTATCATGATTGCCGAAGACGAATGCCCAGGGAGTACCGCTCTTCTCTACAGCGGCCACGGCCTCCCGGAACGCCTGCTTGGGCTGCTCGCATGCCTGTTCTCCTTCCGGGACAGGTCCGGTATAGATCAGATCTCCTGTGAAAATAACGAGGTCCGGCTGCTCCGCTTCCATCACGCGTTCCATAAGCTCCCGGGTCCGCTGATCCTCAGCTCTTCCATCCATCCAGTGAAGATCGGTGAACTGTACGATGGTAAAGGTTCCATCCTGGCGGAATGATAAATTGTGCTTCATGTGAAAATCCCCTCTCTGCCTGAATAAAGTTATGAATGTAGTTCATTGGGTATTCAAGTGCATTCATGTTGTTTTATATTTCTTTATGTTGTTTCATGTTGATTTTAGGATCATAATCCGTTTCTGTCAATCTATAATTGGATGGATTGCACTTTCTGCAATAGAATTCGCTCAAACCGGCATGAAATCTCATTCTGCTGTATTTCATACAACTGATTCCTCCAATTTCACCCTTAAAGACTCCTTTTACAAAATTCTAGTGTACAGAGTGCAATAGATTCTATTTTTCGGCGGATTTAGGGGTTATCTGCTGCAGAAAGTACAATTGAACTATAATTGGAACTGCAACCGGTGCGAAACCTTACTCCTGCTTGAAGCAGAGCGTTTTCTCGCTTCGCAGGCTTTAACAGTATTTTGTACCACTAAAGTTGCCGGATACGGTGCGCCAGATCATTTTAACTGCACTCTATACAATTAAATAGACCGCCATTCCCTGAATGGTTGCTATACGCTATGTTTAGTTGTACAGAATACAGTTATCGCAATAAATTCACGCTTTAGCTAACGTTTAATTGTACGAAATACAACTATTCAATTATTCGCCAGCTTCGATACGCACGCAAACCGCAGGCATATGTGTGAACAGAAGATAATGATGCTAAGTACAAGGGAGCGGTGGTGGAGCAAGACAATTAAGGAATTAAGGAATTAAGGTTGTGGTACGTAAGCGTAAGGAGATACACTTGTCCACTAGAGCAATCTTTTGATAGAAACAGCTGCATTGACAAGTGGAATTCGGCTCCATATACTGAGGAAATCAACATCAATACACTCAAAACAACATTACATATACATAGACACCTGTATTAAATGATGCAATTTGCATTGACGAGCAGACTATAACTGGAGGAATCATACATGTCCCTGACCTATGAAGAACGCAGGCATACCATCCTCTCCCAGCTGGATCTGGAGGGGAAAGTGCAGGTGCATTTTTTGGCTGAGCGGTTCGCTGTAACCACAGAGACAATCCGGCGTGATCTCGACCGTCTGGAGAAGGAAGGGCGTCTGCGTAAGGTGTACGGCGGGGCCGTGCGGATTCGTTCCGGGAATAATGAACCCACCTTCATGAAGCGTTCCCAGATGAATCTGTTGGACAAGCAGGCCATTGGCAGGCTAGCGGCTTCGCTTATTCAGGATGGCGAGACGGTAATCCTCGACAACGGGACGACCACGCTTGAGATTATGCGGCAGCTCAAAGACCGCGCCCATGTGACGGTCATTACCAACGCAGTCCCGGTCCTGAACTGCGCGCTGGAACAGTTTCAGGGGAAGATTATTTTTGCCGGGGGCGAGGTGAATGCCGTTTATCAGGCGGCTGTAGGCATCACCGCTCATGAGCTGCTGGACCAGTTCAAGGTGAACAAGGCTTTTATCTCTGCCGGGGGTCTGTCACTCTCGGAAGGAATTACCGATTATCATCTTGAAGAAGCGCTCATCTCCCGTAAAATGATGGAACGGGCCGAGGAATCGATTCTGGTTGCGGACCATTCCAAATTCGGAGTGACCACCTTTGCCCAGATTGCTCCGCTGGAACATATCTCCATGGTCCTGACCGACAGCGGCTGCTCAAGTGAATGGAAGGATACCTTTGCCCGGCTGGATATAGAGCTGCTGACAGGGTCATAACATACAGGAGCATAACTTACAGAAGCCGCATAGAAAAATCAAAAAAGCGCCAATCCTCGTACACCCTAAGGTGAGGAAGATTGGCGCTTTCTGGTGTGCCGCTAGCTATATGCGGCTTTCTGGTGTACAGCTAGCTGGCTATAGGCAGCTGCCTGAAGCAGTGCTCACCTGTCTGAAGATACGCATCTAGACGCATCTAGACGCATCTAGACGCAGCTAAATGCATCTAGACGCAGCTAGACACAGCCCAAATCAGCACCTCAGCCGATCCAGATCCGCTGCGTAGCGTGATCGCCGGAGTTACGGCCGATCATTATATCGAACTCTCCAGGCTCGAACACAAGCTCATCGTTCTGGCCGTAGAACATCAGCATCTCGCGGGTGATCTCGAAGGTTACAACCTGCTTCTCATGCGCGGCGAGGGTAACCTGCTTGAAGCCCTTCAGTTCCTTCACCGGACGGACCACACTTGCTGTAACATCGCGGATATAGAGCTGGACGGTCTCCTTGCCTGTAACCTCCGAAGTGTTCTCTACCTCAATGGAGGCGAGCACCGGGGCATCAGCAGCAGCTTCAACGTTGAAGCTGCTGTAAGCAAAGCTGGAGTAGCTCAGCCCATAGCCGAAGCAGAACAGCGGATCATTCGGGATATCCAGATACCGGGTTACGTAACGTACATTCGGATACTGGGGATCATAAGGGCGTCCCGTCTGATAAGCATTATAATACACAGGAATCTGTCCTACAGAGTAGGGGAAGCTCATGGACAGGCGTCCGGACGGATTATAATCGCCGAACAGTACATCTGCAATGGAATTCCCCGACTCGCTGCCCAGGAACCAGGCTTGTACAAGCGCGTCGCTGGCATCAAGTACAGGGGCAAGCTCCAGCGGACGGCCGCTGAATATGATAGTGATAACAGGCTTGCCGGTATCCTTCAGACGCCGGATCAGCTTCTCCTGGTTCGCGGACAGCCGCAGGCTGGCTTTGCTGCCGCCTTCCCCGGTATCCTGCTGATTCTCGCCGACAGCGGCAAGAATGACATCGCAATCCTTCAGCTGTTCGAAGGCTTCCTCAGCGTGGTCTTCCACATCGAAGACACCCTCCAGCATGCTTCCCAGCTCGCCGGTCATTGCAGTAATAATATCTGCTGCCGGGATTTTGCCGGTGATGCCGGTGTAGAGGGAGACTGCCGGATCTTTCTCAGTTCCGGCCCAGCCGCCCAGTACATGTATGGAGGTGGCGAAAGGACCGGCCAGACCGAGCTTCATTCCCCGCTTCAGAGGCAGCACTTCATTCTCGTTCTTCAGCAGCACTACCGAGCTTGCACCGAGTTCCCGTGCAGCCTGCAGATGCTCAGCGCTGGGCTTATCCGCTTCGTCTGCCACCGGATCGGCATCCTTGAACGGGTTGTCGAACAACCCGAGGGCATCCTTCAGCTCCAGTACCCGGATGACCGCTTCGTCGATCAGACTGATATCGAGCAGCCCTTCTTCAACCAGTGCGGCCCCGTGGTTCAGATAGTGGGTGGACATCATCTCGATATCCAGGCCTGCGGCCAGGCTTTTGTGGGCAGCTTCGCGGCCATCCTGCGCAGCGCCATGGGGCACCAGCTCATTGACAGAGTTGAAGTCGGCGATGGTGACGCCGCCGAAGCCCCATTCCTCCCGCAGAATACCGCGGAGCAGCTTGCTGTTGCCGCTGGCCGGAATACGGTCAATGGTATTGAACGCGGCCATGACCATTGCGACACCGGCATCTACTGCAGCTTTATAAGCTGGCAGATAGAATTCGCGGAGTACACCGGTGGACATATCCACCGTGTTGTATTCACGGCCGCCTTCAGGCGCGCCGTAGCCGGCAAAATGCTTCACGCAGGCTGCAATCCGTCCCGGCTCCTTCAGGTCTGTCCCCTGATAGCCCCGGACCATGCTCTCGGTCACGCGGGCGTTCAGGTAAGGGTCCTCACCGGAGGTCTCCATCACCCGGCCCCAGCGCGGATCACGCACGAGGTCAGTCATGGGGGAGAAGGTGACATGAATACCGGCAGCGGCGCTCTCTCTGGCTGCAATTTCAGCGAAGCGTTCGATGGCTTCAAGGTCGAAGCTGCTGCCCATCGCCAGCGGAATCGGCAGGATGGTCCGGTAGCCGTGAATGACATCCGCCATGAAGAGCAGGGGAATCTTCTGGCGGCTGGATTCCAGATGCCGGGTCTGCAGCTCAATAACATTCCGTGCGCCAATGCCGTTCAGAACGCTTCCGATGTTCTCCATTACCTGCGGCTTGATATTCAATTCTTTGAATGGACCCGTTAAATCCACGGTATCATCCAGACCCCAATAGTAAGGACCGAGCTGGGTTAGCTGGGCCATCTTTTCGTCTAGTGTCATATCGTTCACGAGATCTTGGATAAACGGTTTAGTCATAGCTAACTCCTTCGTTAAGCGTACTGAAAGTTATCGTCTGTATATATTATTGTGCCAAATAGATATGCAGTTCATTGCCGGGCAGCGTAAGCAGGTTGTTCTTGGCAATGCTTACGGCACCCGGGCGGTACGGATTGGACAGGACCTGGCCGGTAACCGCAACTCCTGCTGCATGCAGCTCCGGAGTACGGGCCGGGCCTGAGCCGATGTGATAGACAAAGGTTAACGGACGGCCGAAGCACTCATAAGTGAAGCGCAGTCCGTCAAGGCTGGCGGGCAGCACCGGATCAATGATCAGCTCTTCATCGCTGAAGCGGATACCCAGAATAGCTGAGATGAGCTGATTGAGATAGATTCCGGGGCCGCTGGAATACAGGCGCCAGCCGCCTTTAACCTCTACGCTGCCATCGCGCAGCTGATCGAAGTTCTGCTGATAGCTGTAACGGTCAGGGAAATTCCCGTCCGAGCTGCTGAAGTACATATTGCTCTGGCGCAGCTGGGCATTCGGGACGCTCTGCCGGATGTTGATCGGATTGATCTGGAACAGGCCTTCCCAGGCGCGGTCAGCTTCGCCAAGCTTGGCGGAAGCTTCGAGATAGCGGATATGGGCATGCACATACTGCAGGCTGATCTCGCGGCCGACACTGGCGGCTTGCTCGGCACGGCGGAAGATCGTACTTACGCCGCCTTCATAGCGGGCGGGACGATCCATCAGACGGACGCCATCCGGGTGATTCAGATGCTCGTCAATCAGGCGGAAATTGGCAACCGCCTGTTCCGGGGTCACCAGCTCAGCAATAATGCTGCGTGTCATTGGCAGCAGGCGGTAATGGATGCCGGTCTGCTGATCCAACGGGTGAAGCATATAATCAATGCTGCCGTCCTCCTGGAAGTAGGCGAAGCCGGCGATGACGCCATCCTTGATCAGCAGCGTCCGGAAGGATTCCTTCATCTCTTCGGCCATTACAGCAAGGCTGGCGGAGAATTCGGCATCGGCTGTAGTGACCTGCGACAGGTTGCGGATGACCTGGAAGGCCAAAGCGACGGTCCAGGCACTCACGAGCTTGGTCTTCAAGGCTTCATCAGCAGGCTGCAGGGTATCATCCCAGTCGCCCCCGGCATAATTGATCAGGGACGTGCCCGGTACGAAGCGTTCACGGATCGTCTCTACAGCAGCTTTGACATGCTCAAGCACGGTTTCAGTCCGCTGGCTTGGCAGAGCATCTGCCAGGTGATGATAGCCAACCTGTTCCTCAAGAATCGAATAGTCTCCGGTAGCCTTAATATAATCGCTGATGCATTTCAGCGGCCAGAGTACGACATCGCCATGCCATTCATGGGCTTGTACCGGATGCTGGTCGAACATGAACCATTGCGGCCATTCCTTGCTCTCCCACAGCTGATGGGAGTAGATCTTCAGCATTACATTTCTGGCCAGCTCATAATGCTGGGTCATCAGGAAATACTCCATCGGTCCCTGGCATACATCGCGTGTGCCCCATGCGGCTCCGCCCGGCTGTTCAAGGCCATGCGGCATAATGAAATGGGTCATCGCATTATGGGTGTACCACCATACCGTTTCGTTCAGAATATCAATCCGTGACTGCTCTTCTCCATCAAGCTGGAGGTGGAAGCCCGAAGTAAATGCTTCATAGAAGCCTTTAAACAGCGCTTCCTCGGTTTCCGGAGTGTAAGGAGAGACCAGGGGAAGACTGTCGGCCTGTGTGAGCCGGCCTTGGATTACAAGCTGGAAGCTTGCCGACTGCGTGACGGAAATCGTCAGCAGCGTTCCGTTGCGCGGCTGTCTGTCCGTATAGAACATCCGGTCATCGCTGTACGTATAGGCAGTTCCCGGAAGCTGGATATCGAAATGCAGACCCGGATAAGGAAGCTGCTGCACGGACGCTTCGTCAGGAAGAACCTGCAGAATACCGTCCCTGGCTTCAACTCTCACCGGATGCTGGAATTCATGCTCACCCATAACAAGCTGGTTCGTGATCAGATAATCATAGGCTCTGCCGAGCTTTGACTGAACCTGCAGGGCAACATCCGGCTGACCTGCTGCGGCAAAGACGGTAACCGTGAGCAGATCATCCTCAACCTGGTAATGCCATTTGGCAAAGTTAACGCCCATTTCGTAAGCTGCCGGGAGCGTAAGAATCCGGTAGACCCCATCCAGGCGGATATAGATCCGCTGTCCACTGTTCCGCTGAATATTCAGCAGGCCGCGTGGTGTGGAGAGCAGTTTATGGAAAGAGGTATTGCCGACAACCGTCTGGCCGTTGAAGATTCCGTACATATAGTTAGTGGAAGAAATTAGGTTGTTATCGACTTGGCTTTTATCAAGCAGCGTAGTGATGATATGGCCGTGCGGACGCTCGACCAACAGCTCTTTGGGCTGCAGTACAACATGGACATGCTCATCCGTGAAGAAGGAGAGCAGTTCCCCGTTCTCGATTTCTTCAAGCTTCCGGTTAGGGTAAGCCGCATCAATCTCAGCCTGGGTCCACTGTGCAGAGACATAAGGTGCGCCAATATCAGTACTTAGCACAGGCACATCTCTGCTCGGCACAGCCTCACCCGCGCTCCAGTCGATTTCATCGTAAGCTGCCTGCAGCTCGGCTTGGAACTCAAGCTCTGTAACAGCAGCCGGATGAGTAGGGCGGAAGAGCCCGTAGAAGGCGAATTCAGCTGGAACGGACAGCGTCATAAGCTCTGTCTGCAGCGCGGTATAGGCCAGCTCGTATTGATAATTGCTATTCTGCAGATTGCCGCTAAGCACCTCGGGCACATAGCTGCCTTTGTAGGACACGCCGAAGAACTGCATACCGTCAGTAGAATAGCCTACTGCACGGGTACCCACTACACCCTGCTGCAGATAAGGGAAGGCCATTCCCTGCGGCTGGTTCTGGCGGGAGCACACGGCGTAGCCGTTCGTGCCTTCCCAGATGCTGTGATCTAGATATTGGCTCATGTACAGCTCATTGGCCAGCACGCCGCCTTTGCCTGCGACACCGATATCCTGTCCGTAGACCACATCCACGGTCTCACCGCTGCCGGAGAGCTGAATATGCCAGAACCAGATTCCGTCCCGGGCCGGCGCGAAGGTGACACGGTAGCTAATTGCTTCTATAGAACCTTCAAAAATCAGTTGGTCTTGACTATGGGACAGCTTGGAGCCCGAGCGGATTCCGAGTAAAGGATAGCTGCTGATTCCTTGCTCCGTATGCACGCGCAGATAGATATTATTAGCTGAACCATCTACAGGATTGCCTTGGAACTGATTAATGAGAGTAGACTCATGGGTGAACTCGAAGATGTCTCCTGTTGGCAGGAACGTATAACTAAGGTCATCCCGGGTTAAGGTAATCATGTTTGATTGTTGTTTGAAAATCATAATAACCCTCTCTTTCCAGTACGTGATTGGGACATGAATTAGGTTAGGGGGAATTCATCATTAGATGGTGACATGTCCGTGTAAAGAATAAATAGAAACGTTTCCATAAGTGATACATCTCGATATTAGTCTGAAGACGAAAAAAAGTCAATTATCTACGAAAAAACGACCTAATTATCATCTTTGCGATGCAGAATGTAATTTTTTTACTTGTAATTCGAAAATAAAAAATGTTTGACAGCGTATACAACTTGGGAGTATGCTCTGAGCAAGGGGAAACACAAAGAAATAATGGAAACGTTTCTATACTGTCCAATACGGTTAAATATTAAAGGTATGCACGCAGTTGTCATTCAGCTGCAGGGACAAGAAGTGAAACAAAGATATGCATGCGGTAAGAATGCATCGTTCAATTTGGAGGTGGGCTCATTGGCAAGATTTGTACATGCGGGCGGAAATATCGTCCGGGAACTATTTAAGAACAAAGTGCTGTATCTCATGCTGCTGCCTGTCATTGTGTATTTCGCGGTCTTTCACTATGCGGTAATGCCCGGCGCTTATGTTGCATTCGTGGATTACAAGCTCAACAAAGGCATCTTTGGAAGTGATTTCATCGGTCTGAAGAACTTTGAATTCCTGGTGCAGACCGGAGAACTCTGGAATATCACCAAGAATACGCTGCTCTACAATCTGGTATTCCTTGCTTTAGGCAATATTATTCAGATTGTGTTTGCCATCATGTTGTCGGAGATTACCGGAAAATGGTTCAAGAAGATCTCCCAGTCCGTTATTCTCCTGCCAAACTTCATTTCGATGGTTATCGTTGGTGTGTTTGCTTACAATCTCTTCAACTTCAACTCCGGATTCATCAATACGATGATCTCGGGGGCAGGGCTGGACCGTTATGAGTTCTATAATGATCCGGGCATCTGGAAATACATTATTGTGGCCTTCAAGATCTGGGCTGGTACCGGCTACGGTATGATTGTCTATCTGGCTGCGATCACAGGGATCAACCATGATCTGTACGAGGCTGCCTACATGGATGGTGCTACTACCTGGCAGCGGATCCGCTACATGACCCTACCTATTCTGAAGCCGACCTTTATACTGCTCCTGCTGTTCGGTATGGGCGGGATTCTCAAAGGCTCCTTCGACCTGTTCTACAATCTCATTGGCACAAACTCCGTGCTGTATCCGCAGACGGATATCATAGATACGTATGTCTTCCGCTCCCTGGTGGGACAATTTAACTTCTCGATGGGTGCTGCAGTAGGATTCTACCAATCCTTATTCGGCCTGGTCCTGGTGCTTGTGGTTAACTTTATTGTACGCAAGGTTGAACCGGACAGCGCGTTGTTCTAAGACATGACACGAAACAGGGGTGATGAAAATGGCAAGTACATCTATTAAAATCAAACAGGATTCCGGCAGTGTTTTCATAAAAGTGATCAGTTACATCTGCATCTCGATCTTTGCACTGTTCTGTGTGTTTCCTTTTGCGCTGATGATCTCCTCCTCCTTCATGAATGAGCAGGAGATTGTCCGCGAGGGATATAAGCTGATTCCGAATGAAGTTTCCTTCAAGGCCTACGAATTGTTGCTCAGTAACTCCTCCAAGCTGGTGGATGCTTATCAGGTTACGATTTTTATCACAGTCGTAGGTACGGTGCTCGGGCTGTTCATGATGTCCATGGCCGGATTTGTCCTGAACCGCAAGGATTTCAAATACCGTAACTTCTTCTCCTTCCTGATCTATTTCACAACCTTGTTCAGCGGAGGATTGATTCCGACTTATATTCTGATGGTCAAGCATCTGCATATGAAGGACAACCTGTTCGCCATGATTCTGCCGGCTGTGGTAGGGGCGTGGTCGATCTTCCTGATGCGTAACTTCATGAAGGCGATCCCGGATTCCCTGTATGAATCAGCCACGATTGACGGCGCGGGCGATTTCCGCATCTACTGGCGGATCTTCATGCCGCTGGCGGTTCCTTCACTGGCGACTATCGGGCTGTTCTCGGCGCTGGGCTTCTGGAATGAGTGGTACAACGGGATGCTGTACATGGACTCTCCGACCAAGTTCCCGCTCCAGTACTTCCTGCAGCGCATGATCAACCAGGCGAATATGGGCAGTCTCATCAACTCGGGAGCGGTCATTAATACAGCCGATCTGCCTACCCAATCCATTAAAATGGCTACAGCCGTACTGGCCACAGGCCCGATCATTCTCCTGTATCCATTCATTCAGCGTTACTTCGTAACCGGTCTTACCGTCGGTGCTGTTAAAGGTTAATGGACGCCTGCTTCAATAGAAGGGTGTTTGTTATAGATGCAAAATCCATAATATAGAAAAGAAAAGGGAGGCTTACCGAATGAAAGGTAAAAAGATTGCTTCTTCTCTAGCTGCTGTCCTCATGCTTACTGGAGTGCTATCCGCTTGTTCGTCAAGCAATAATGCAAATGGAAATAATTCAGGTTCGTCGAACACTCCATCTACTTCCACCAATGCTGGAGGAGTAGACACCTCTAAGGAAGCAAAGCTGGTGTACTACCTGTGGGGCAGTGAAGGAGTTACCAATAAAGAAATTCTGGCTGAGATTAATAAGAAGCTTAAGGCTGATCTGAATACTACACTTGAAATCAAGTATATTGACTGGCCGGACGTAGCTACCAAGTATCCGCTGTTGTTCGCTTCCGGCGAATCGTTCGATCTGTCGCATGCTTCTCCGGGTGCCGCTGTGTCCTACTACACCCTGGCTACTGAAGGTGCGCTGACTGACATTACCGACATGCTGGACAAGGTGGCGCCTAAGCTGAAGGCGGAGATTCCTGAAGCCTCTTGGCAGAACACCAAGGTCAATGGCAAAATCTACGGCGTACCGAGTCTGTTCAGTGAATACACGCCTGCCGGTTATGCATACCGTACGGATCTGCTGAAGAAATACGGCATGACCGAAATTAAGACAATCGATGACATGGTTAAATACATGGATAATGTGGTTGCCAACGAATCCTTCCCGCCAATTAACGGTAAGGCTGAGGATGCACAGAACATGTTCAGAATGCTCGTAGATACTACAGACATGTGGCTGAACGCACCTGGTATCTCGCTGAATGAATTGAATCTGGTCACCAAGAGCCCGGAGGATTACAAGACCGTATTGCATCCAGCCTTCACCCAGGAATTCGAGGATTGGGCTGTGAAAATGCGTGAGTGGGGCGACAAGGGCTATTGGGGCAAAGACGTTCTGTCCGCTTCCCTCGGCAGCAAGGACAACTTCAGAGCAGCGAACTCTGCGGGTTATCTGACTCATGCCCAGGACTGGATCGGGCAGTACGGCGGAGATATCAAGGCACTGCCTGACTCTCCTACAAGCTTCTATACTTTTGCTGAAGCGAATAAGAAAATCAAGCGTAAAATGGGTGTAGACAACTCGACAGTAATCAGCGCGAATTCCTCTAATCCGGAGCGCTCTCTGATGGTAATTGAGAAATTCATGACCGATGAAAGCTACTACAACCTGATGCAATACGGTATCGAAG
The DNA here is from genome assembly GCF_000758605.1 of Paenibacillus sp. FSL R5-0912. Classification (NCBI taxonomy): domain Bacteria; kingdom Bacillati; phylum Bacillota; class Bacilli; order Caryophanales; family Paenibacillaceae; genus Paenibacillus; species Paenibacillus sp. FSL R5-0912. Next base: position 6,201,125 of record NZ_CP009282.1, on the reverse strand, counting down.
GCAAGCACTACGTCATTGAAGATGGCGTGAAGAAGCAGCCGGAAGGCTTCAATGAAAAAACAGATGGCGGAGGCTTCTCGGCCTGGTCCCTCAGAAACGACAAGTTCGTGATTCCGAGTGATACTGAGAACCCGATCCGTAAAGACCTGTTTGCTGAATGGGATAAAGAAGCAATCGATGATCCTTACAACGGCTTCAGCTTCGATCCTTCGAATGTAACAACTGAAATTGCTTCGATCTCGAACGTCAATGCACAGCTCGGTATTCAGCTGATGCTGGGTAAAACAAGCAAAGATCCAAAAGCAGCCGTTGCAGAATACCGTGACCAGCTGACAAAAGCAGGAATTGACAAGGTCATTGCCGAAGTAGAGAAACAATTGGCAGAATTTGTACCCGTCAACTAAAGGAATGTAGAGGTACCTGGGAGCTATAGTCTATAGCTCCCTTACCTATAAATGGGGGAGTAGTGTGGACGTTAATATTAAGGATATCGCGCGGATATCCGGAGTCGGCATCTCGACTGTATCCAGGGTTATTAATAATAAGGGACTGGTGAGTGATGCGACCCGCGAGAAGGTTCTGAGTGTCGTGAAGGAATACAATTATATTCCGAATTCCAACGCACGGAATTTAAAAACCACGCAATCCAAGAACATTGCACTCATGGTCAAGGGAATTACCAATCCGTTCTTCGCCATCATGATCAAGGAAATTGAACGGCAGGTCAATCTGCGCGGCTATCCGTTTCTCATCCATCAGGTAGAGGATGGAACCGATGAGATCAATGCGGCGATTCAATTGGTGAAGGAGAAGAACTTAAGCGGGATTATTTTCATGGGCGGTACGTATAATCATTCCGAAGAGAAGTTTAAGCAGCTGACGGTTCCGTTTGTACTGACGACGATTACTACATCCCAGGAAGTGGACCCGGCCATATTCTCCAGCGTAACCATCAATGAATCGAAAGAGGCCTATAAGGCGACCAGTTATTTAATCTCACTTGGACACAAGAACATTGGCTTCCTGGCCAAATCACCTTTATTGGATGAAACTACGGGCAGCCGGCGGCTTCTGGGATATAAGCTGGCATTAGAAGAAAATAATCTGCCTTACAATGCCGGACTTGTAGAGGATTGTGAATACAGTCCGAGCTCGGGCTTCAACGCTGCACGCAGACTGCTTAACCGGGACAGAGCGGTGACCGCAATATTTGCTGCTTCCGATACCATTGCCATCGGTGCGGCCAAGGCTGTGCTTACCGCCGGCTTGTCCATCCCTGATGATATTTCGATTATCGGCTTTGACGGCATTGAGATGGCAGAATATTATCATCCTGCGCTGGATACGATCAGCCAGCCGGGTACGGAAATGGCTCTATCCAGTGTAGGGGTATTATTTGACCTTATTTCGAATCGCACGAACCATCAGCATATTGTCTATGATGCGGTATTGCTCAAACGGGGCTCTTGCAAAATGATCAAGAGCCGTTAACGGCAGGGCGCTGACTATAAACGTATTGGAGTTGATATCCAGGATGCAAGAATCTTTGAGAATAGGCACTTTGGTCCGGGGCGGTGAAGCCGTCCAGGTCATTCCGCAGATGGTGAAGCATGGCTTCGAATCCTTCCAACTGAATTTCTGGCAGACGATTGGTGATACCGATCTGGCGGAGACTGCGGCCCGGATTCAGGAGCTGGCGCTTAAGCATCACTTCGTGATCTCTGCTGTCGGGATCTATGGTAATCCGCTTGGCGGCAACCCCGAGAGTGGGGATACCCTTGCCGGCTGGGAGCAGTTGATTGAACATGCCCACTTGTTCGGCACGGACATTATAGGCGGATTTACCGGGCGGCTGCCGGGCTCCTCGATTGACGAGTCTCTTCCTAGATTCGCAGAGGTATTCGGAGGATTGTCGAAGCGGGCCGCGGACAAGGGTCTGCGGATTGCTTTTGAGAACTGTGCGATGGGCGGCAGCTGGCAGAAGGGCGACTGGAATATCGCGCATAACCCTACAGCTTGGGAGAAGATGTTCAATGCAGTAAATGCGGACAATCTGGGACTGGAATGGGAGCCTGCCCACCAGTTGACCGCGCTGATTGATCCGGTTCCGCAGCTGCGCAAATGGGTGGATAAGATCTTCCATGTACACGGTAAGGATGCCACAATTGCCTGGGACATTATCAAGGAATACGGGATTCATGGTCCGAAGCCTTATGTATGGGACCGCACGCCAGGCTTCGGCGATACCAACTGGACGGATATTATCACTATTCTCCGCCAGGGCGGCTACAAGGGCACGATCGACATCGAAGGCTGGCATGATCCGGTCTACCGTGATGAGCTGGAGATGACCGGCCAGGTGCATGCCCTGAATTATTTGAAGAATTGCCGCGGAGGCAGCTTTGTGCCGAATCCGGTGATTTGACTTTGACGACAACAAGACCTCGTTATCCACGCATGTGGAGGATGGGGTCTTTGTTGTATTTGGAACTACTCCCCCTGTAGGGGAGTGAAAGCGGGCTGGCCGGGAGCAGGACACGCCAGCGCGGGAGTGAGGCGGGAATGACGAGGGAAGGAGGGGAGTATAGGTCACCGCCAGGAATCTTGCAGAAAATACAACAATACAGGACTTCAAGCCGCCCAACCGTCAGAAATCGGCGTACGGAGGGAACATGGACATCGGATTCGGCTCATAATGAGTCCGGCGCGGCAATCAGAAGCGTAAATACCCCTGATTCATCCGCCAAAACCAAAAGTGTGTCCGGCGAAGGAAACAGAGGCAGATCCTTTATTATGATGACAGTTCCCGGAAGCTGGTCCTTAAACGAAACGCTTGATTGTCCAGTAAGGAACAGTGAAGGTGCCTTTGTTCGTTGCGATGTGCAGTGCGTCTGATGAGTGATCTATTTTACATACTCCGGTGTAAGTTTCTCCGCTGATCAAGTGAACGCGTTGGCACAGATTGGAGAGGAGCGCATGTTGAATGTCCTTTTTTATCATACTCGTTCACTTCCCTTAGTTGCTACTAGTTGCTGTATGTTAGAAAGCTTCTGTACTTATTATTTAAACCATAGAGGAATAATGTAACAGTTCAATTGGTTACAGTTTTGTACCATTTATTATATTACATTGAATTGTCAGGAGTTCTACGCTTAATATATTCATAAAAGTGGCGGACAAGCAATTACATAGCGCGAAGTAGCAGTCCGCATACAGGGTATATATATTCTAGGAGGTGTCACCAATGAATTGGACAACCAGATTGCAGCAGATCACATTAACTCTCCTTACCGCTAGTCTAATTACTCTACTGGGCTGGGGGACCTCGGCTTCTCCGGTGCAGGCAGCGGCACCGGCACCAACCCCGGCTTCGTCCTGCGGCACGGGAGATCATGGACTGCTTCAGGAATTGCAGGCAGCACACAGCGGAGCAGATGCGATCCCGCTTAGCTTCTCTGATGTAGAGTTTCTGAGTGCAGATACAGGGCGGGCAGCCGGGAACGGATTCCTGATTGGAACCTCGGACAGCGGATGCCATTTCCAGAAAATTTATGAAGGGCAGTGGAGCTTTCAGCAGATCGACTTCCCTGATAATGTCCATGGCTGGGCGCTTGCCGCGGTCAATGACGGTCAGGCTAAATATCTGATCCGGACCACGGATGGAGGCTCTACCTGGACAAGGCTGTCGAATAAAGCCGTGACCTTTGAAAGGGTAGAGTTCCTGGACAGCAGCAAGGGGTTCGGCTACAACCGTGCGTCCACCTATTATACGAATGACGGCGGAGAGAGCTGGAGCCTGATTAAGACACCAGCGAATACACGCGGAGCTTATTTCACCAGCCTGAGCAGCGGATGGGCCGTGGTCGTTGTACCGGGCAGCGGGTACCGGGTGATGCGGACGGCAGACGGCGGAACGAACTGGAAGCTGATGCTGAAATCTTCCTACGCAGAACCCTCATACGGACAAATCTATGCGAACGGCAGTCAGGTGTATGCCGTACTGTACGGCGGTTACGGAATGTCGCAGACTTCGTATTCGCTCTACGGCAGCGCTAACTCCGGCGGCAGCTGGACCCGGGTGATTGCTCAAGAGACGGCCGGAGGCGGTCCGGCTCCGGGAAGCGGTGCGGCCAAGGTGAAGAAGGGGCCGGCTTCGGGCAGCCCCGGCAATCTGGTGGTGATCGGTACAACAACCGCTTTCCTGGTGGGATTCCAGCCTGCAGCGGAACAAGTGGGGATCGGGGTCACCAAGAATAACGGGCAGGCCTGGAGTAACCGGATGACGGTTCACGGTTTCGAAGGGACGATCTCCTTCACCGATCATAATCAAGGCTGGCTAGCGGTGAGAGACCTGAACAGCTCGGCACTTTATGTGACGAAGGATGCAGGTGCCACCTGGACGTCCAAGTTTTCCTTTGAGACTACGGGGCGGTAAGGTTTCTAATAAATGAAGGAACGGGTGTCGTCCTGGCGAGGGGCGGACCCGTTTTTTAACTGGAAACCGGCCAGCTGGGTGGGGTACATAGGGCCTTAATTATTATTGCTGCGTTGCTGTGGATCGCGGGCTATCTGTTCTTTATTGCACGGCTGGCTATATAGAGGGGCTGGATACAGGGGAGGGGGTATGGAAGTGGATAGTCTTTACGATCAGGGTGAAGAAGCGTATGCCAGCGGGGATTTCGTTCGCGCGCTTGCGCTGTTCACGGAGGAGTGGGAGTTAGGGCATTCCGGTGACTGTCTGAATTATATAGGTTGCTGCCACTTGTCACTGGGAGAGTATCCGGCGGCGGTTTCCTGTTTTGAACGTCTTCAGCAGAAGAGTCCGGAGTGGGAAAGACCTGTGTTTAATCTCGGCCGGGTGTATTTCAGACTGGGGGAGCTGGACAAAGCCTTCCGTTACTATGAGACAGCTCTGAGAATGAATCCGGCCAGTGAGGATGCTCTTTATTATATGGGTACCTATTATTATGAGATGGAGGACTATGCACAGGCGCGGCAATGTTATGAGCAATCCTTGAAGCTCAATGAAGCGCAGTCTGAAGCCCATCTGAACCTGGGAATGTGTTACGCAAGGGTGTCTGATTCTAAGTCAGCCCTCAAGGAGTTTGAGAGAGCCTATGAACTGGATCCGTCCTGTTATGATGCTGTGCGTAATAAAGGTCTTGTTCTTCTTGAAATGCGTGAATTTAAGGCGGCGCTGGATGCATTCGGGCTGGCGGCCAAAATTCAGCCGGATGAAACGGAGTGCATGACCAGCATCATCTATTGCCATGCTAAACTGAAAGACTACGAGACGGCATTAAGGATAGCCCGTAAACTGCGGGAGCTTGAACCCGGCAACAATCAGGCTTTGCGCTTTATTGAGAAGCTGGAAGTCTCAGTGGCCAGGCAAATTCATAGAGAGAGTTAACCAAGGGGAATTATTGAGAACGACCGGTAAAAATAATACTTTACCGTTCGTTCTCAATATGCTAAGATTGCAAATGTGAGGCGGACAATTTTTTTTTGATAATAATAGAACGTTCGGTCTCAAAATAACAATCAGAAGCTTGATTACACAGTAACAACAAATAAACTTATAACTTAAGGAGTGTTCAGAATGGGAAAGCTTGAGGGTAAGGTTGCCTTGATTACAGGAGGGAATAGCGGAATCGGGTTGTCTGCCGCCAAATTGTTTGTTGCTGAAGGTGCCAAAGTCGTTATTACCGGCCGCAATCCGGTATCATTGCAGGCGGCGGTAGAAGAACTGGGCGCGGAGCATGCCATTGCGGTTCAGGCGGATGCGACAGATCCGCAGAGCGCTGTGTCGGCAGTGAACGCCGCGATTGAGGCCTTCGGCAGATTGGATGTTGTCTATGCCAATGCAGGCATAGCGGCTTCAACACCGCTCGGCAGCACAGACTTGGCGACTTTCGAGGAAGTGCTCAAGATTAATGTGACCGGTGTCTTCTTCACTGTTCAGGCCGCACTGCCTCATCTGAAGGCCGGTGCATCAGTCATTCTGACCGGCTCCGTGCTGGCTAAGGCTGGCAGACCCGGCAACTCTGCATATGCCGCCAGTAAAGGGGCGGTCAGCAGCATGACCAAAGTGCTGGCTTCGGAGCTCTCCCCGCTGGGCATCCGGGTTAACAACATTGCCCCTGGCGTGACGCGCACACCTATCTGGGGACAAACCGCGATGGATAACTGGAGCCAGGTGGAGGCAGGCATGTCGCGTTCGATTCCGCTGGGCCGTGCGGGTGATCCGGAAGAGATTGCCAAGGTGGCGCTGTTCCTGGCCTCGGATGATTCCTCGTATATCCAAGGTGCCGATATTGCTGTAGACGGCGGAGCGGGCAGCTCTCCCCTGGGTGCACCGGTTTACCAGCAGAACGCATAAGCGCGTTGTAATGTGAGAAGCACCTTAACCGGTGCTTTTTTTTGATGTTAGCCTCACAAGAGCCATTATGCTAAAATGAAAGTGGATGTAAAAATATGTTATTCTATCGCATATTTGAAATTCCAGTGTGGAACGGAGGCTCTCCTTTGGGGTTTAAAAACAGGACTTCAATTATTGTGTTAGTGGTAATGACTATATTGGCCGGAGGGATATATATATCGCTTACCGGATTTCCTCATAAAAAAAGTCAGATGGCTAGTGAAGTGAAAAAATATCTGGTTCATACAAGATTGTACCCGGTTGCCAATATTCAGGAAATCCGGGGAGGTTACAGCTTCAAATCGGGCGACTATGATGCGGACGTACTGTTCAAAGATGAGCCAGATGTGAACTATACGTATGCCAAAGTAAATGGGGAATTCAGACTTGTCGGAACCTCCAGCCTGTACGGCAAACATATGGACGAAACATTCTATTGAACAACCTTTTTCGCTTTTCCAATAAGAGGGAATGGGTATACATTGTCGAATAAGACATACATATACAAAAGTATTCACTTTGTGTACGCGGCTGAAAGAAATGTAAACGCTCACAATAGACCCGGGAGGCGAATGGAAGATGGACGGAAGCAAGTCGTTGATCTATCAGATTCTCAAGACGATTGAAGAGGGCAAAGAACCGGTGCTGGAGAACCTGGAGGGAGTGACAATCGGGGGCTTTCACAGCGCATTGGAGCAGATCGCAGAGAACAAGCTGGCGAGTAATATCAGTTTCTCCCTCAGCGGTAAAGGCAAGAAGGCGGTCCGAGTCGCAAATATAAGCGGCTCTAAACTGACTGCGCAAGGCGTTAATTATATTCATGTTCAGGACAGCCGCAGCTACTAGCTATAAGCAAGATATACGATAACACCCGCAGAATGGAGATGCGATAGATCTCCTGCTGCGGGTGTTATTTTCTATGGATTAATGGGGCTCAGTTGAATAGTCATCCCGCATCTTTAGCATTAGATAGAGAGAAGCACAAAAATAGAAACCTCAAAATCACAAATAAAGCAGACCGTCACAAAAGGTGCAGATAACACAAAACGATGCCAGATGGTAGGTTATAGGTGCTTTAGACCCTGAAAGAAAGGAGGAGCATCCGGAGCTCCGGACGGAGAGCGAGAATAAGCGAAGCCAATAATAGCTACAAAGGAGGCATTCGATTTTGAGAACCCAAAGGTACTCCGCAAGAGTTGCTGCCGTACTGCTCAGTGTGCTGCTGATCGTGGGCAGCGGGATTAACATCCCTCCTGCATATGCCGCATCTGCGCCGATCGCCAATATTCCAGACTGGCCAACAAGCTACAATAACAATGGGGTGGACGGGGAAGTCTACATCGACCAAACCGTATTCAGTGCGGGTCAGGCCTCGTTAAAAATAGTCAACCGGACGCCCAAGGCCAGCAATGTGTTTCTGGCGATCCGGCAGCATGTTCCGGTGAAGCCCAATACCACCTATCAGGTGAGCCTGAAGGTCAAGGGGACTCAAGCCTCGTACTCAAGTATCGCACTAAATGCCGGCTGGTCGCTAAAAAAGGCTCTGCCGACGGGAACCTTCGATTGGCAGTCTATGGTGTTTAATATTACAACAGATGCCTCCGCCACCTCTTACCCGTTCACCGTTCTCTCCGAGGGCGTAACAGGGGCGCTTTGGCTTGATGATTTGACGATGGTGGAGGCAGGAACGGATACCAATCTGCTGCAGAACGGGGACTTTGAGACTGTGCCGCAAGCTGCGGCCGTCAGCGCCGATCCTCCTTCTGGACCCGTGGAATCAGGCACAACTGTCAGCTTGGCTACAGCAACCGTCTCTGCTGCCGTTTATTACACAACAGATAGCACGGACCCTGTTTTGTCTCCGACAAAGCAATGGTACACCGGGCCGGTCGCCATCGATCGTTCATTAGTTTTGAAAGCGTATGCAAAAAGCCTAGGATATGCAGACAGTTCTGTCTCAACCTTCAGCTATAGCGTAAACGGAGCCGGGGCAGGCACGGTGATGGATGAACAGACTTTCCTTGGAAGTCTGGCGGAAGGAAAGGCGGTGCCTGTCTATTATGCGGACGGGATCATCCTGGACGGTGATTTAAGTGAATGGGACGAAGCCTCCTACATCGAATTGCCGCTGCCCGGAAGCGGCCAGGCCAATTTGGCCAGCTGGCAGGGACCTGACGATTTATTAGGAAGAGTATATTTTGCTTATAATCAGGATCACCTCTATTTTGCCGCGAAGGTGCGTGATGATGTGCAATCCGGTGTGGCCGGAGCAGCGATGTGGTCAGGGGACAGTATCCAGTTCGCTTCGGGAACAAGTGTGTTGTATGGTCCAGAGTATGGATTCGCCCAGGTGAACGGAGCGCCTGAGGTATGGACATGGAATCAGGGAGATACGCCCGCCGATAAGCAGCCTATCCGGTTGCAGACCAAACGGGTTGGCTCCGAAACCATCTATGAGGCTGAAATTCCCTGGAGTGCGCTCCATGCGGATGAACCGGGGGCATCCATGCCTTTCAATTTTGTGCTGAATGACAATGACGGAGCCGGACGGAAGAATTGGGTGGAATGGACGCCGGGCATAGGGAAACTGAAGGACCAGTACAGCTTCGGGAATCTGTTCTTCATCCCGCAAAACAGTACGTGGGCGGCATGGCTGGACCGTGATTATATGCAGCCGGAAGAGAACCGCTACACAGCGGAGCAGAATGAGCCGCTGGACTTTCAGCTGAAGCTGGTGAATTCCACAGATCAGGCGAAGCAATTCCAGACAAAGATAGCTCAAGTGGACCCGGCATGGAGGAATATTACAGTACCTGCGCATTCCGTATTGCAGTATCCGATTACGGCCTCCTTTGCCGGAACCGGAGAGCAATCGCTCACGGCAGAGGTCAGGGAAACGGGAACGGGCGAGGAGAGGACACTGCATTGGGAGCTCGACATTCTTCCTTCCGGCACTCAGATTGAACAGGATATAGAGCAGCTTGAAGAAGATATGGGTGAATTGAAAGCGCTGCTGGAGCAGGTGGAGGCGCAGGGGATCGCAGTGGATTATGAAAAGCTGGATATCGCGGTCATCGATAAATTTATTCCTTACGGCAAGGAAGATATTGCCCAATATAAACTGGAACGGGCGCAATATGTCAGGGACCAGCTGTTGCTGTTGTACCAGCAGACCGAGGACCGCCTTGAGGCTTATTTGGCTGGGACACAGACGAGTTTCCCGGTTCCGCATTATGTTACCGGCGATGTGACTATCGACCGGCAATCTTTCATTGGCAACACGATCAATTCGCAGACAGGGGCAGAGGAGTCAAGACCGGTCTTCTTTACCGGTTACGGGCATTTTGCCCAGGTGAAAAAGGATATTCCTGTTCTGTCCCAGCTTGGGTCGAACATGATCCAGATGGAGACCGGACCTAACCGTATCCTCAAATCGCCCAATACGATACTTGGGTGGAGCACGGAAATCAGGGGGGGAGCCAAGGCGAGCTTTTCTTACGGGACAGAAGTGGTTCACGAAGGAAGCCGGGCCTTGAAGATAGTCAACCTTACGCCCAAGGCTGCAAATGTGTACGGAACGGTATGGCAGAAAATAGCCGTCAAGCCAAACACCAATTATGAATTCAGCATGTGGGTCAAAGGAGCCAATGTAAACAACGTCTGGTTCGGGACCTTCGCAACCCGGCTGGGTATCCCGGCAGGAACCTATGATTGGCAGAAAATTACCAAAACCTATCGCACGGGCAGTGCCGAGACCTCGCTCGATTTCCGCATCGTGTCCGAGAATATAACCGATTCTCTGTTGATCGACAGTATTGGCATTGTGGAAAGCGGGACCACCGCCAATCTGGCGGCGTATCCCGGATTTGAGGATGACGGTACTGTAGTGAAAGAGGATTATCTCATCTCTACGGCCACCATCCGCAATGATATCCAGCAGGCGCTGCAAAGTGCCGGTGAACATAATCAGGCGGTGAGCCTGCTGCTGTCACCGCATTATTTCCCGGAATTCCTGCTGCAAAAGTACCCTGAAATCCGTTCTACTAACAGCGGCTTCATCAAATTCAACTTTAATCATCCGAAAGCAAGGGAGGCGATTGAGGATTATCTGCGCACCCTGATTCCCATGGTCAAGGATTATCCTGCTCTCCAGAATATCGTATTGTCCAATGAGCCGGTGTTCATCTCTTATAAAGATCCTGCGCAAAAGCCCGCATGGCAGTTTTATCTGAAGCAGATGTATTCGGATATTGGACAGCTGAATGCCGTGTACAATACCGCCTATGAATCCTTTGAGCAGGTTGCGATGCCGCAGGCGGAGGAACGGACAGCACTTTATTATGACTGGATCAGCTTTAATGACCAGCTGTTTGCTGAGTGGCATGAATGGATGGCAGATATTATCCATGAAATGGCGCCGGATATTCCTGTAAGTGTAAAAATCATGGGTGGAGTGCTGGCCAAGTCCCAGTTGGCCAAGTCCCCGTTATCTTGGGGGATAGATCCGGAGCAGATATCCGGCCTCAGTGATCTGAATGGTCTGGATGCCTGGAATTATCTGCATGACGAGGGAGCGACGATTATAGAGAAGCTTAAATATTATGATCTGCTGTCCTCCTTTAAAACGGCACCTGTGTTCAATTCGGAAGACCACATCATTCCCGACCGCGACAGCCGCTATGTGCCTGAACAGGCGTCCCATGTGCGCAACGATATATGGCAGGGAGCTATCCATGGACGAAGCGCTTCCACCATTTGGGTATGGGAAAGAACCACTGATCCCGCCAGCGATTTCGAGGGCAGTGTATTGTACCGTCCGGATGTCGTTTCGGCTATCGGCACAACAGGCATGGACCTGAACCGTCTGGCCCGTGAGGTGACCTCCTTCCAGAACGCTCCCGCAGAAACGGCCGTTCTGTATTCTAAGGCGTCCAACCTGTACCGTCCGGCTTATCTGGAGGCGGTGGACCGGGCCTATTCCGCTCTGTCCCTCTCCGGGCAGAAGGTCGGCTTTGTCAGTGAGAAGCAGATCGGGGAAGGCAAGCTGTCTTCCGTCAAGCTGCTGATTATTCCGGATGCCCGGAATGTGGACGCAGAGACTATAGAAGCCGTCAAAGCCTATATTGAGCAAGGGGGCCAGGCGGTTGTGCTGGGCCAGGATTCCTTTATCCGGGATGTTCATAACCAGACGCATCCGGAAGCGGCCAGAAGCTACATTATGGCGCATGCTGCAGTTATTCCTGTAACAGGAACTGCAACCGCGTTAACTTCGCCGACTCTCCCGGCATTGCAAGCGCAGCTTGTTCCGTTGCTCAGACAGCAAAATTTGCTTCAGGTGGAATTGACGGATGCTCAAACCGGAGAAACAGTCTCCAATGTGGAGTGGAGAACCAGTGTATACGAAGGCAGACTGCTGCTGAATATCGCCAATTACAGCTGGCAGGCCAAACAGGTAAATATACTTCTCAATGGACAGGCGCCGGAAAGCATACAGGAATTGATCCAGGGCAAGAGTCTTGGAGCATCGGCCGTAACACTTGATGCCTTCTCACCGCTGCTGCTTGACTTGGGAACCGTAGAGGGCGGCGAATCTTTACAATGATTGCATGGGCGGCATTCCTTCGGGAATGCCGCTATTTGTGCTATATAAACTTCCAAAAAAGGAACCCAATGTACTGCCCGGCTTAAAAAATGAAGGTTGGAACAAATGATGAAGGGTGCCGGATCGGGAAATGGTGTAGAAAACGGGAAAGTGAAGGTTTCGAAAGCTCCTCCTTTCATGCTAATTTGAGGGCAGCCGTTCAGATAGGGGATGCGCTTACTGAGCGAGCCTTTAGCAAGAAACAAGAAAGGAGAGATTAACTTGTCACAATCCGCAGAGCCCTATATTCCACCGGCGATGCAGAAAGGCTCCGGAGCCGCAGTATCCAAAAGCCGATTCCGGAAACAGCTGAAGCGGGATAAATATTTGTATTTCATGCTTATTCCGGTTGCTGTATTTTTTGTGCTGTTCAAATACGCCCCATTATTCGGAGAAATTATTGCATTTAAAAATTACAGGCTGGCGGATGGAATATGGGGGAGCGAATGGGTAGGTCTGGAGCAGTTCAGGAAGCTGTTTGCCAGCCCGGAATTTTATACAGTACTGCGCAATACGCTGCTGCTTAATTTGTACAGTCTCGTATTTGCTTTCCCGGTGCCGATTATTCTGGCTATACTGCTCAACGAGGTGACCCGGAGCAGCTACAAGCGTGTGTTGCAAAATCTGCTGTACATCCCGCATTTCATCTCCTGGGTGGTTCTGGGGAGCATCGTCATCGCCATCCTGTCCCCATCCACCGGGATCGTGAATCAGCTGCTGCAAATGGTTGGTCTGGAGCCGATTTATTTCATGGCAGACACCTTCTGGTGGCCGGTATCCTTCATTGCTTCAAGCATATGGAAAGAGGCGGGATTCGGAACGATTCTGTATCTGGCGGCTATAAGCGGCATTGACCCTACCCTGTACGAGGCGGCCAAAATCGACGGAGCCAGTAAATTCAGACAAATCTGGCATGTCACCTTGCCGGGTATCCGCGGTACCGCCGCAATTCTGCTGATTCTCCGGGTAGGCCAAATGATGGACGTCGGCTTTGAGCAGGTCTACGCCATGAAGAACAGCGCCGTCAGCCAGGTTGCCGAGGTTATCAGCACTTATGTCTATACCCGCGGGATCGAAAATCTTCAATACAGCTATACAACGGCCCTGGGGCTGTTCCAGTCACTTATCGCCTTTATCTTGGTCATTTCGGTCAACCGGTTAATCAAGACTATGGGAGAGCGGGGCCTGTGGTAGGAGGAATCATGCTTACAGAAAGAGGTCGATTACATTTATGAAAGCCAAAGCCGAGTTCTCATCCGTATTTTTCCGGTGGCTGAATTATATCGCGCTTGCCTTGTTTGCCGCGGCGACAGTGTTTCCCTTTATCAATATTATCGCCACATCCTTCAGCGGCAGCCGGGCGATCAGCGGCGGGGAGGTTTTCCTCTGGCCGGTTGATTTTAATCTGGACGCCTACCGCAATCTGTTTGACGACGGGCAACTGGTAGTAGCCATGAAAAATACGGTGTTCATCACCGTTGCGGGGACTGCTTTTAACATGCTGTTCACCGTGCTGTGCGCCTATCCCTTGTCCAAAAGCAGGCTGCGGGGAAGAAACGCTATTCTGATGGCTGTATTGTTCACCATGCTGTTTGGCGGCGGGATGATTCCCCATTTTCTGTTAATTAACGCTCTGGGGCTGGTCAACACGTATTGGGCGCTCTGGCTGCCTGCATTAATCAGCGTCTATAACATGTTTGTCATGAAATCCTTTTTCGAGGGACTCCCGGAAGAGGTGGAAGAATCCGCCGCTATCGATGGAGCCAATGAGTTGACCATACTCTGGAGAATTATCCTTCCCTTGTCCATGCCGGTCATTGCGGCTCTGACCCTGTTCTATGCAGTGGGCTGGTGGAACTCTTATATGAATGTGCTGATTTATATCCAGAGCACCGACAAAATGTCCCTGATGGTCAGATTGTATCAGATGATCGAAATGGTCAGTCCCGAACTGCTGAAGAGCGGGGAAGGCGTAGGGCAGATTTCCATTACACCGGAGGGAATACGCGCGGCATCTATTGTTTTCTCAATCACGCCGATTCTCTGTGTCTACCCGTTCCTGCAAAAGCATTTTGTCAAAGGCGTTATGCTGGGTTCGGTCAAAGGCTGATATCACGAGCTTACCACAAGCTTGAAGATATGCTAGATTAATAAGGGAGGTTATTTAAAAATGAAAATGCACAAAACCAAATGGCTGTCCTCAGCGTTGACGCTGGGGATAGCGGCGGCCACGCTGCTGAGCGGGTGCGCGAACAACACGGACACGGCGAATACCAAGACAGATTCGTCGGCAACCACCAGCCCCGAGGCGACAAACAGCAAGCCCAAGGCTGTAAGCGTTTCAATGTTCGACCGCGGCGGCGTTTCCAGTGATGAGGGTACGTATGAGGACAACCGCTGGGTGAAATGGATCAAGGAGCAGAGCGGGATAGACGTGAAGATTATTCCGGTTCCCCGGGCACAGGCCCAGGATAAATTAAATGTGCTGATCGCTTCCAACCAGGCGCCGGACCTGATTTGGGAATATGACCGCAGTTATATCGGAAAGCTGGTTACTCAAGGGGCGATCCAGCCGATTGATGAATATATCGAGAAGTACAGCACCTCTTACAAAGCCTATCTGGAAGCGCATCCAGAACTTAAGCCGTACCTGACGTTCGACGGAAAAATGTATGCAGTCGCCACGGAGCGGACCATGAATTCTGTTGCCAATCACGGCGCCTGGATTCGCCAGGACTGGCTGGATAAGCTTGGACTGGCCATGCCGACCACCATTGACGAATTGCTTCAGGTCGCCCAGGCCTTCAAGGATGGAGACCCGGACGGCAACGGCGCCGCGGATACGACGCCGATCGTAGGCTCAACCACCTTTGACTTCTATTCGGCCATTTATGCGGATATGAACAACCAGTGGTATCTGGAAGACGGCAAGATGGCGTATGGTGCCCTGCTTGACCGGTTCGGCGATGTCATGTCCCTAGAGAAGCAGGTATACGAGCAGGGGCTGGTCGATAAGGAATATTTGACCGACAAGAACAATCAGCGGGCCATCCAGCTCTGGACCACCGGCAAGGCAGGCATCTATATCGCCAACTGGGGCGGCGGAACAATGGAATCTCAACTGAAGGATATGCTGGCCAATGTGCCGGATGCGCAGCCTGTGCCGCTGGAGCCGGTATCCACGAAATACGGGAAATTCGGCCTGTATCAGGAGACTTCCCCGTTCATTTATGTTGCCTTCAACAAGGATATGGCCGATCCCGAAGCGGCTGTGAATTATCTGGACTGGATGGTGGATGAAGGCTGGAAGGCACTTAACAACGGCATTGAGGGCGAGCACTACACCGATGTGAACGGAGTCGCCAAGGTGATCGACGCTGACAAATTCAAGAAAGAAGTAGGATACGCCGCAGAATACGCCATCCTGCGCAACAATACGTTCAAACCGGAAGATTTGCTGGTAAAGGCCGCTTCGGACGAAGTTTCCCAGCGCCTCGCCGCGCTCAGCCAGCAGGGGCTTGAGCTGGCGATGAAGAATGAATTCAGACGGGATATTCCATATCAGCCAAGCTTTGTGGAATTCAATGAAATCCAGACATCTATGACGCCTTATATCAATGAGATCCGCGCCAAGGTTACCACACAGGGAAGCAAGTATACCGGTGTCTGGGCGCTTGAGGAAATCCGCAAGGAATGGAAACGGCTCGGCGGAGAGCAGGTAGAGATCCAGGCGCAGGAATGGTACGAGCAGAACAAGGCCAGTTTTAAGTAACGGCTGAGATCAGTCGGGAACTAAAGGATGGGGAGCTTTGCAGAATAAATGGGCAAAAAAACTGATGGCGGGCTTGCTGATTCTTTTGTTCCTGATTGTGTGCATATCGGGGCTGTTGTTTTATTTCATCTTCACCGGCGATCTTAAGGACCGCCTGACGCGGACGAATATGGAGCTGCTTGAGCATATGAACCAGAAGCTGGAGCTGGTGCTGAAAAGTGTGGACAATGAGTCCGTGCAGCTCGTTCAGTATGATGAGGTCCGGAAGTTTTTTGATGAAAAGCTTCCCAGTGAGGAAGCGGCGGGCAATGATTTCCGGCTGGGCGGACAGATCGACAGGCTCATTCGCAGCGACGATTACATCTTCTCCATCGATATGTATTCTTACAGCCAGAGCAGGCTGGTTTCCGGAGATGTGCTGACTGAGGAGCGCAAGCTGGACGATTACGGCTGGATCAATACGTTCGAGACGTTCGATGGCTATTTTGAGTGGCTGCCGAGCCGCCAGCTGGTCATTAACCGGTCCACCTCGCCGATCTACAGAAATGTGGTCACGCTGGTCCGCACCTATCCGCTGCTTCATTCCGTGGGTGCCCGCAAAGGGGCGATGGCACTGAATCTGAAGACGGAAATGCTGCTTTCGCTGATTCACAATGAGGATGAGGATCTTGGGGAGACCTTTATTGTGGATGCGACAGGGCAGATCGTGCTTCATCCCGCCGAGAACAAGCTGGGGCAGAACATCGGCCAGTCCTCATACATTCATGAGGCGCTGAGCCGCAAGAGCAGAACGGGGAATTTTCACTCACAGGTGGATCAGAAGCCGTCGATGGTCTTCTATACGGACTCTCCCTACACCGGATGGACGCTGATCCGCACCGTTTCCGATCTTAAGCTCAACCAGCCGCTTATTGCACTCCGCAATACGTTGGCCGTGATTTCGGCGATGATCCTCATTGCCGCTGCCGCCATGGGCCTGGCGCTCGGCAAGTGGACCTTTAGACCGCTGAACCGGTTTTTGCACACACTCTCCGTCAAATTGAACGAATATTCTCCGCAGGTGAAGGAGACAGACCGGGCAGATGATCTGCAATTTCTGGAGTCCGCTTTTGAAGGGATTCTGGTCCAGAGCGACCAGCTGCACAAGCAGATGCAGGAGACCCGCCCCATGCTGAAGTGGCAGCTGCTGATGGAGCTGCTCTCCAACTATAAGATCAATATCTCCAACGTTGTGCAGTATATGGAAATGCTCGGAATCCAGTTTCATCCGAACCGTTTTGTCGTGCTAAATGCGGAGCTGGACCGGCGGGAGGAGATTGCCGCGATCCGGGATGTGCACCTGTACAATTATGCGCTCTGCAATTTGGCCGAGGAGCTGATTCTGGCTGAGGGAAAGGGCGCTGCCATTGAGCTGGAGAATGGCACCTGTGCGATCATCATCAGCTTTGCCGACGATGATGCCGATGCCGAGCTGCGGGCGGTGGCTGTGGCGGAACTGATCAAATCGTATGTGGAAGAGAATTTCCGGCGCACCATCTCCATTGGGGTGGGGGGGCTGGTGGAGTCCATGACAGAGCTTCACAAGTCCTTTAAGCAGTCCAAAGAGGCCTTGTCCTACCGCCTTGTCTTCGGCGCGAACTCGATCATTACCCGTGAGGATATTCACAGCGATCTTTCTCCCCGCTTCTACCGTTTGGTGGCGATGACGGAGGATATGATGGATTCGCTGAAGCTGCTGGACGGCACGAAGCTGCGCGAGCAGGTGGAACGATGGTTCGAAGCCTTCGCCGAATATGGCGTGCCGCCCCAGATCATCCGGCAGCTCAGCCTTCAATGCCTGATGAAGGCGGCGGAGATCGCCGAGGATGTTGGCATCGGCCACAAGAATATCCAAATGCCCCAGGAGCTGCAGGAGTCGCTGAATCTGCACAAAAGCCTGGAAGAGATCAAGGAATTTCTAATGAAGACCCTGCAGGGGCATATGGAAGCCATCAAAGAGAAACGGAGCAGCAGGGAGAAAAACGGCCTGATTCTTAAGGTGCTGGATTATATTCATGACAATTACAGCCGAACCGAACTGTCGCTGAACTTGCTGGCTGAGGAATTCCGGGTCAGCGTGTCCCATCTGAGCAAGCTGTTCAAGGAGCAGACCGAGGGCAACTTCATCGACTATCTGATGGCGCTGCGCATGGCTGAGGCCAAACGGCTGCTGGAGGAGACGGACGGCAAAATTATGGATATTGCCGAAGCGGTCGGCTACGGCAATGTCAACAGCTTCGTCCGCATTTTCAAAAAGTTCACCGCGCTGACGCCTTCCGAATACCGGGAGCAGCGGCGCAAGTAACAGGGAGCGGGAGGAGCTGGGCATTGACGGCTTCTCCTTCCTATATGAAGGGTAGGATCACAATGAACAATATGCTTGAAGAACAGGCTCTCCTGCGGTGGAGGCTTGAACAATTGGAGAATCAATTCAGCCCGTTGCATTCGATGATCAAAGAGAAATATACAACCAACGGCTATCACACCGCACTTCAGAA
Organism: Paenibacillus sp. FSL R5-0912; assembly: GCF_000758605.1. Classification (NCBI taxonomy): domain Bacteria; kingdom Bacillati; phylum Bacillota; class Bacilli; order Caryophanales; family Paenibacillaceae; genus Paenibacillus; species Paenibacillus sp. FSL R5-0912. The sequence continues at coordinate 6,182,757 of NZ_CP009282.1, read as the reverse complement.
TGTGGAACAGGTGCATTCCATACGTTCTTCCATTGAATATGCCCAAGGGCTTTTGGATACCGGGCTTACGGATGCTGAGGATAGGGCTTTTGCCGTGATCCGGCAAATCGTTTCACTTCAGGACCATGATCCGGCCAGCGTGACTTATGGCATCTGGTCGTATTATCTGGAAGAGCCCTTGTCCAGCATGAGGCCCCCGGATTGGAACTGGGCGGATTTTATCGGAAAAGTACTTCTAACAACAGTAATCCGGCATAAACACCGGATGCCTGCGGAGCTGCTGGAGAAGGTGCGGGAATCGGTATTTCACGCCTGCGAATCCATCATCCGGCGCAACATGGGTCCGCATTATACGAATATTGCCATTATGGGATCGTTTGTGACGCTGCTCGCGGGAGAAGTCTTTCAGAATCCGCGCTATCTGGATTATGGCTTGCAGAAATTCGAGGCCTTCCATCAATATGCCAGCCGAACCCGGACGTTTCAGGAATACAACAGTCCGACGTACACCAAGGTGGCGATTATTGAATTATCACGCATCCGCTCCGCGACCAAGGTTAGCCGGGCGCTGGAAATATGCGAGGATATGCTGAATTTGGCCTGGGAGGGGGTGGCACGGCATTTTCACGCATCCACAGGGCAATGGGCGGGACCGCATAGCCGCTGTTATTCCACCTTGCTGCCGGATGCAGCCAGGGCGTTCCTGCAGCTGGCGCTGGAGGGAGAACTGGATTTTTGTGCTCCAGCGGATATGTTCTACGATCTGGAATGGTACAACCTTGGTATTTCCTGTCCCGAACCCTACCGCGCCTTGTTCAGGGAAGCCGCTGAAAGGGAAGTACGCGAGGTGTATTACCGCAGTAAAGACGGCTATGAAAAAACCGCTGTTACTTACATGACTACGCGCTATGCGCTTGGTTCGGCCAGCAAGGAAGTCATGTGGAATCAGCGGCGCAATCTGCTGGCCTATGTAGACGGTCCTGGCGGAACGGTCTATGCGGCGCTGCGGATGCTGCATGACGGCTATGATTTTTCCGCACCCGTCTTTTCCGCCGAGCAGCGCAAGGGGAACGTGCTGTGCGGTCTTCAGCTCTCGCTGAACGGCGGGGATACGCATATCGGTCTGGACCGGATCGACGGCGGCATCCAGGCAGAGGATCTGCGCCTGCGACTGGAAATCGGCGGCAGTCTTGACGGTGTAACCGCCAATGCCGTGGACGGAGGGGCGGTGGTATCCATAGGCGGGGTGAAGCTTTCCCTTCGCGGTTTGTATACCCGGTTTGCCGGAGGGGCAACTTCGCTGGTCCAGAATCCGGAATGGGAAGTTGTCCACAGCGGCGATACCCTCTGCCTTGATCTGGTGCTGTACAGCGGTGAACGCCGGAGAATTGATTTTACGGCTCTGGACGAGGCAATGGTCGTCTTTACCTTGTCGGTACGCGAGGATGAGGGACGGGACAGCAGCCCGGACTCCTTCTGCGTAACCATGTCGGCCGCAGGCAACGGGGAAGAAGTTGCTGCAAGCTGGAGTACGGAGGATGGGGAACTGGTGCTTAACCTGCGGCTGAAGCCGGACATGGTGGAAGCACTCAGAGGACAGGACTAAGGGGTAGGCTCAAGGAGGCCCGGAGACTGATCTTCGGTATCTGAACATTTAGTGCTGCGGTATACAAGCCCGGCACAGACCAAAGGCACCGCAGGATTGCGGTGCCTTTGGTCTGGCTTCCCCCCCGCATAGGCAGGGTCTTGTGAACGGAGTCAGCCTTCACTTCATGGCTTCGGCCAGAAGAATGAGCACCAGTCCTTGACCGTAGAGAGTGGGTATGCAGGAGATTTCATTATAGTCCTCCACAGTGGGCATAACCGGAGTGCCGCCGGAGACGCCGCTGACCTCCCCATCGGCCTTGATCGTGCCCAGCACCGCTTCAAGTGCAGCTCTGGCAGGTCCCAGAGCTGCTTCGCCGAGCAGGCCCATCCGTACAGCCTTGAATATCCCGGCTGCGATGCCGGCGCTCCCGGAGGTTTCAAGATAGAAGTCTGTCCGGTCCATGACTGTATGCCAGAGTCCGGATGGACTCTGATAACCGATTAAGGCCGCCATCAAGCGGCGGTATCTCTCCGGAATGGAGGCAGGCACAGGCAGCAGGCCATCCACCTCCTGCAGAATCATGGGCGCTGCAAGGGCAATCCAGGCGTTGGCTCTTGTCCATCTGGCTGCAGACATATGGTCACCGGTGATACAGTTCCAGCCGTGAAACAGCACGCCGCTCTGTTTATCCTCAAGCAGTCTCAGGTGAAGCTCCAGCTGGCTGAGGGCTTCCCGGGCATACCCGGTTTCTCCGGTCAGCCGGGCCAGACGGGCCAGGAACAGCACAGCCATAAACACGGTATCCGCCCAGACCTGCTCCGGAAAGCTTGCCTGTTCGGTCACCGTATGCTCGAAAGCGCCTTCCCGGGTTCTTGGCGCTTCATGCAGCATGTATTGACCGGTACGGACCGCGCTCTCCTTGAAGACAGGATTCCCTGTGACGCTGTACAGTGCGGGAAAGATGGCAAACGGAGCCATGGAGTTAATAACCTTTGCATGCCCGGATTGGTGCAAATGCACAAGGGCCCATTCTGACAGCCGGCTTATAATCTCATCGCCGCCGTCCTGCTGATAATATTCCAGGATAGAGGCAGCACCTACGCCGGGAACCCAATCCCAATGCGCCATGTCCATTCCCCAATTGCCGGAATGTTCCAGGAGCATATATGAATATACCTTGCTTGCTGCATGCTCAAGTGTTTGTGATGAAGGTAAGGTTGTCATAATCTACTAGTCCTCCTGTGATCTAGAGTTGAACTTATATTAAGCAGTATAAGTGGCTTGCCTGTATGAATTCTTGGGTGATCCTGCCCAATGTATTGGAGGATTGTACACTTATACTGATGAGGAAAGGAAGCTTGGCATGTCTGGAATGAGATCTGTAAATGAGTTGAATTCTGCTTCTTCAGCGGGATTGAAGAAGCAGAATTCCTATATGATCGATGATATGACGAACAGGGCGCTTGTAGATTACCCGGTTCAATGTGTACAGCGCATTAATGGCATTCAGCAGGCGGAACTGCACTCGCATCACGGTTATGAATGGTACTTCTGCCTGGCAGGAAGCGGGGAATTCATTGCAGGCGATCAAGCCTACAGGATCTTCGCGGGCAGCCTGATTATTGTGAGGCCGTCCGTGCTGCATATGCCCAGACCGGCCAATGGCCAGCTGCTGCACCGGCAGATTCTTTCAGTAGACGAGAGATATCTGGACAGGCTTTGCGGCGTAGACCGTTTCACGGCGGAGCAGGTCTGCGAATGGCTGCCCGATGGAGCGTCTGCTTCTGTGCTCTGGCAGCTAAACACCGGACAGCTGGAGAGCGTCCGGGCTATTTTGCTCGAGCTGGAGAGCGAGCTTACAGGCAAGAGGGAAGCGTATACCCTAGAAGTGCAAAGCCTTCTGCTCCGGCTGTTCGCTGTGTTGACACGGGAGAAGGCTGGTCCGCCTTCCCGGCAAGCGGAGGAGCGCAGGAAGCTGCTCGCGGTGCAGATGACCGGCTACATTGCCGACCACTACAAGCTCCCCTTCCGGATAGAAGAGATGGTCCGTTATTTTCATTTCTCCCGCTCCTATTTGCACCGGATCTTTAAGCAGGAGACCGGCATTACGATTCTGGAATATTTAACACATTACCGGATCAACCGTGCCAAGGAGCTGCTGGAAGCTGAGAGTATACCGCTGATCGAGGTTGCGGTGACAGCCGGATTTCAAGATCTGTCTTATTTTTGCCGCAGCTTCAAACGCCTGACTGGTGTACCGCCGGGCCGTTACCGTAAGCTGCTCCGGCAGGGCGGTGGTTAAAGGCTTATAATTTCCCGGAACATTCAGGGGCAACCCGCTGGCCGTTGTTCCCGGCAGACAGCACAGTTCCATGAAACTGTACGCCCTGCTCAGCCAGCAGCTGATGCAGCCGCGGAATTGAAATATCCGCCATATGGACGGTGCCCTCTTCCTTGGCGACAGCTGCTGCGATTCCGGCCGCCTGACCCAGTGCATAGCAGGTAGCCTGCACGCGCATGGAGGACATGGCTACATGAGTTGCCGAAATGCTTCGTCCCGCTACCAATAGCCCCTGCACACCGGCAGGTACCATACAGCGGTACGGAATATCGTAGCTTCCCAGCTGGCGCTCCTCCGTCGTTCTTTGCCCGTCAGGGCTGTGAATATCGATTTCATAATTGGTCTGCGCCACGACATCCCCGAACCTGCGGGCTTCAAGCAAATCCTGTTCGGTCAAGGTGTACAGGCCAACGATTTGCCCGGTTTCCCTCACACCGGTCTGGCCGGGAATATGGGCAATAATGTAATTCTCAAAGCCGTTGCGCTGCAAATAATGGGCCGTTGAGAAAACCTGGCGCAGAGCCTCGCGCTCCGCGAAGTTGACGTCTTCAATACGGGCGCCGTTGCCCTTAACGCGGGTCATATTGACCAGAAGCGTGCCGTCATCATTCTTTTCCCAGTACAGGTGGCGTCCCTGCGGCAGATCGTCTACGGACTCATATATCTCACAGTCCTCAGGAAGATAAGGGACAACTGGCTTGCCGGTATTCTGCATGGTGAACATAAGGGTCATAGGCTGTGTTAATCCATCCTTTTCCCGGCCGTAGCGCATAGGCACTCCGGCATCCCTGGCCACAGCGGCGTCCCCTGAGCAGTCCAGCACAATCCCGCCCATGAAGGCCTTCAGCCCTTCGCGGGTCCGGGCTAGTACTCCGCGTACCCGCTGCCCCTCCATGACGGGCTGGACATAGACGGTGTGGTAGAAGACCTTAACCTTCTCCCGGTGCAGTTTTCCGTTCAGATAATGGCGCACTGCAAAGGGGGAATACTGGTCCTTCCGGGAGTGCAGCGATATCAGGTGGGAGCCGGGAACGGCTTCGGGAGTTGTCTCTTCAAGCATTTCACGGTAGATGCCGGTCACGTTGCCGACACTCATATAGATGCTGACATTAGCCAGTGTTCCCATCCCTCCAAGCTGCCCTGATTGCTCCAGCAGTATTACCTTCTGTCCGCAGCGGGCGGCGGAGATCGCCGCCGCTGTCCCGGCCGGACCGCCCCCGATCACTACGACATCGGCCTCCTCATATATCTCTGCGGCCACCTGCAGATTTATCTGTTCTTTTTTCACCATATTCATCCTTTCTATATAGAGCTTAGCTTTATAATAGATATAAGGAACAAGGGATTATAGCTTGATTTTAGTTGTACTTAGGGGATTGTGGGGTTGCATTGCAGGAGAGCTATGGAAGAATGGAATGGCCAAGTAAAAGGGGGAAGCCGTGTGTCAAAGAGAAAAACGGTCACGCTGCGCGATCTGGCGGACCGCCTGGGGCTGAGCGTGTACACAGTATCCAAAGCGCTGCGCGGGCTGCCGGGCATGTCGGAACCGACCCGCAGGCGGGTATTCGCTACTGCCCGGGCAATGAATTATGCGACCAAAGCGCAGGAAGCGGGGCTTGCCGCTGAATCCATTGCCTATGCGGCGGGCAAGCCCCGCCGGTTCGTCATGCTGATGCCTGCAGACCACTCTCTTCTGAATCTGCAGTTCCATGGTCTGCATCAGCGCATGGATGAGCTGGGCCATCAGGTACAATCCATATTGCTGCCGTTTGAGGGACACCAGCCGGACAAGCTGGCGGACTGGCTGGAGGAGAGCGGCATTCTATACTGCGACGGACTGTTTCTATCGCCGCTGCTGCCCGTCTGGGCGGAGACCATTCTGCTGCAGCTTGGTCTTCCGAAGGTAATGATCAATTTCCCGCCCGAAGGGGCCGAGGTGGACAGTGTAATCTGGGATGTCCAGCATGCGATCATTCTTGCGGTAAATGCGCTCTGCCGCAGCGGTCATCGCCGAATTCTGTACGTGGGTGAGCCGGACGGACAGAGGGGATTCCGCTTGCGCTATCAGAGCTTCAGGGCCGCCTGCGCAAGCCGGGGAATTTCCGCTGCTGAACAGATGTATCATGTGAACCCCGCTGATCCTCAATGGCTTGCTGACTTATCGGCCATTCTTCAGACAGGAAGCCCTACGGCTATTCTCTCGGCGAATCATGGACAAGCCTGGCCCATTCTGCGGAAGGTGCAGGAATGGGGACTTAATATTCCGGAGCAGATATCAATTGTTGCGATGGAGCATGGGGAACTGGAGGCTTGTCCCGGTTTGTCGCGCCCGGCGCTGCTGGTCCAGGAGGCAGGGGAGCGGGCGGCTGAGCTGATGCTGCGGCGGATTGCCAATCCGCTGGCACCTTATGAGCAAATCCGGCTGCTGGGACCGTTTCTGACAGGGGAGACAGTTGCGGAACCATCTCTCTGCTGAACAAAGAAACCGTCAATTCTCCAGCTATAGGAGAATTGACGGTTTCTTAATCCTAGTCTAATCGCCCGTCTCCACAATCCATACCTCAGGAAGATTGCGGAACTGCTCGGCGTAATCCAGACCATAGCCGACAACGAATTCATCGGGAATGTCAATGCCGCAGTATTCGACCGGAACTTCGACCAGGCGGCGGGAAGGTTTGCTTAGAATAGTACAGATACGGACGCTTGCAGCTTCGCGCAGGGCGAACAGCTGCCTCAGATGCTGCAGAGTCAGGCCGGTGTCGATCAGATCCTCGACGAGCAGGACATGCTTGCCGCGGATATCCATGTCGATATCCTTCTTGATCGTGATGACACCGGAGGAGGTGGAGCTTGCACCGTAGCTGGACACTGACATATAGTCGATGCCGACCGGGAAAGTGATTTCGCGCATCAGGTCGGACATGAATACAGCGCCGCCCTTGAGAATGCCGATAAGTACAAGCTCTTTGCCTTCATAGTCACGCGATATTTCAGCGCCCAGTTCTTGAACTCTTTGCTGCAGCTGGTTCTTGCTAACCAGAACTTTGGTAATTTGTGTCATGGTTGACGCTCCTTATGGATTAGGATGTGATCAGGAGGATGATCTGTCCTTTTCCTTCAGCATAACATCATGTGCGCCTCCTTCAAAGATGGTTGTGGAGGAAACCAGTGTTATCTTCGCCTGCTTCTGCAGTGCCGGGATGGTCAGCGAGCCGCAGTTGCACATGGTTGATTTGATTTTGCTGATACTGAGATCCAGATTATCCTTGAGCCGTCCGGCGTAAGGAATGAAGGAATCCACGCCTTCCTCGAACTCCAGCTTGCTCTCTTTGTCAGCATTGCCGAAGTCATAACGCTGCCAGTTGCGGGCGCGGCTCGACCCCTCACCCCAATATTCCTTGACGAAGTTCCCGCCGACCAGCAGCTTGCGTCCGGGGCTTTCATCGAATCTGGCAAAATAGCGGCCCAGCATCACGAAGTCAGCTCCCATCGCCAGCGCCAGCACAATATGGTAATCATGGACAATCCCGCCATCGGAACAGATCGGGACATAGATGCCGGTCTGCTCGTAATATTCCTGGCGGGCGGCTGCGACTTCAATGACGGAGGAGGCCTGGCCGCGTCCGATCCCTTTTTGCTCCCGGGTAATACAGATGGAACCGCCGCCGATGCCGACTTTGACGAAATCCGCCCCGGCTTCCACGAGGTATAGGAAACCTTCCTTATCGACGACATTGCCCGCCCCGACCTTCACTTTCTCCCCGAAAGTATCCTTAATATAATGGATGGTTTCGGCCTGCCATTCGGAATAACCGTCAGAGGAATCAATGCACAGGACATCTGCTCCGGCTTCCACCAGCGCCGGTACGCGCTCTTTGTAATCCCGGGAGTTGATACCTGCGCCGACAATGAGCTGTTTGTTGTCATCATGCAGCTCCAGCGGGTACTCCTGATGGCTGTCATAATCCTTGCGGAACACAAGGTGAACGAGATGACCGCTGGCATTAACAATCGGCAGGCAGTTCAGCTTATGATCCCAGATCATATCGTTGGCTTCAGTTAAGGTGATGCCTTCTTCGGCATAGATTAGTGAAGATAACGGCGTCATAAATTCAGTAATCGGGCACTCCGGCGGCAGACGGTTCTCGCGGTAATCGCGGCTTGTGACAATGCCCATCAGCTTGCCTGTCGGTTCCCCGTTGTCCGTAATGGCAATGGTGGAGTGGCCGCTGCGCGCTTTCAGCGCCAGTACATCCTGCAGTGTATCCTCCGGCTTCAGATTGGAGTCGCTGAGGACGAAGCCGGCTTTGAACTTTTTGACCCGGCGGACCATCTCAACCTGCTGCTCGATAGACTGCGAGCCATAGATGAAGGAGATGCCGCCGCTTTTGGCCAGGGCAATCGCCATGTTATGGTCGGATACCGCCTGCATTACCGCAGAGGTAACAGGCAGATTCATCGTCAGCGCCGGAGTCTCACCCTTGCGGAATTTGGTTACTGGCGTCCGGAGATCGACATTCCCCGGGATGCATTCTTTGGTGGTCAGGCTGGGCACCAGCAGGAACTCACTGAAGGTTCTTGAAGGCTGCTCATAATAATAAGCCATGGCTTGTCACTCCCCTGTTATAATTTCATCAATTCTGCGATTGCAGTTCTATAGACTTCATACCTGGGATAGAAACCTTACCGGCACTCCAATGTCCGTTTCCAGCTGCTTGTAGTGTTCACCTTTAGCCAGAATCGCCTGCACACCTACAAGCTCAACGCCCATAACGGACATTTGCTCAGCGATGCAGCGGATGGTAGCGCCTGAACTAATGACATCATCCAGCAGCAGCACCCGGTCACCGGAAGAGAAGCCGTCAAAATAAATATAATTCTCATTATACGCCGTCTCGCGTTTGATGCTGACCTCGTAATTCTCATACAGCTCTGTACTGAGGCGCAGAATGTTCATCGGCTTCATCAGCTTGTAGGCCGCAAGCATGCCCCAGGTATGCCCGCCCGGTTCAGGCGATACGATGTAATCGAAATCCGGGAATTGTTCCGTAACGGCCTCTGCCAGACTATCGGTAATCTCACTGATCAGCTCAGGGGCAATGTAGGTTCCTCGTTCTCCGAAAGGGTACAGCTTAAAGTCATAGGCGGTATCTTTATTCTTGTAGATCCTCACATTCTTGGCTTGACTGATCGATTCACTTAACCGTGCGTAGGATGCACTCATTGCCCTCACTCCTTCTATTATAAATGCCAAATATAAATGCCAAAAACCCCAGGACCAAGAGGCGCAGGACAAGACAGGTACGTCAGGAGGAGAAGACCGGCTTAGCCGTGTTCCCTTCACTGGTTGCTCCAGTGTCTTATCTGGCCTCTTGTAGCCTGGGGCAATTTACGGTTGCCTGTAGATACGCTCATTCCAAATTAACGAGCTTATACAAGAGAGGTTTAATTAGAGAATCTTACATATTAGTGACTCGGATGGTTTCTGAATGATTGTTTTCAATGTTTGTGTTATATAATATTACGCATGTGATTTGTTATATGCTATCATTCGCAATAATGTGTGTCAATATTTTGTTTTAATGTTATATAAGGTGACATTAAAGTGTTTGAGTTATACAGATAACCAGCGGATTCATAAAAAAACTCTAAATAACCCATTCTAAAGCATGGTGCTTTGGCGGATTTTTATTTATAATAATTATTATCTGCAATTCATAAATAGTTCAAAGGTTTTGCAAAAAGCCGTATTTTGATGTGATATACTTAACACAGCGATTTGAGATCTTGTGAAATTGATACTAATACATGCTAATAAGCAGTAACAGTGCCTACACCAATGAATAGAGATTAGGATGGTGAACAAGCGATGCATATTGTCGTCGTTGGCCTGAATTACCGTACGGCTCCCGTAGAGGTGAGAGAACAGTTCGCTTTTGCCGAGAAGGATCTGCCTGCTGCGCTTCATCAGCTGATGCAGACGAAGAGCGTTCTGGAAGGGGTCGTAGTCGCCACCTGTAACCGGACGGAAATTTATGTGGTCGTGGACCGCCTTCATATGTGCGGTTATTTCATCCGCAGCTACATGGAGCAGTGGTTTGGTGTAAAAAGTGATGTGTTTGCACAGCATATGTATATATATGAAGACGAGCAGGCGATTGCACACCTGCTGCGTGTAACCTGCGGCCTGGATTCCATGGTGATCGGCGAGACTCAGATCCTGGGACAGGTACGCAGTGCTTTTTTGACTGCCCAGGCGGAGGGCGTAACCGGAACGTGGTTCAACCGGCTGTTCAAACAGGCGGTGACGCTCGGCAAACGTGCGCATAGCGAGACTTCTATCGGTGAAAGCGCGGTTTCGGTCAGCTACGCGGCGGTGGAGCTTGGCAAGCGGATTTTTGGCATGTTTACCGGCAAAAGAGTGCTTATTCTCGGCGCCGGCAAAATGAGCGAGCTGACGGTCAAGCATCTGTACAGCAGCGGCGCGGCTGAGGTTATTGTCGCCAACCGGACGTTGTCCCGGGCGGTGGAGCTGGCCGAGAAGTTCTCGGGCAAGCCAAGCACGATTGAAGAGGCGCTGAAACGTCTGGATGAAGTGGATATAGTCATCAGCTCCACGGGAGCGGACGGTTATGTGCTGACGGCTGCCCAAGTAGCTGAGGGGATGAAGCGCCGGCCTTCTCGGCCGCTGTTCATGATCGACATTGCCGTGCCCCGCGATATTGATCCGGCTGCGGCAAGTGTGCCGGATGTCTTCCTCTATGATATAGATGATCTGGAAGGCATTGTGGAGAGTAATCTGGAAATGCGCCGCAGTGAAGCGGCCAAGATTGAAGTGATGATTAGTGAGGCAATGGATGAATTCCAGCTGTGGCTGAAGACGCTCGGTGTCAGACCGGTGATCCGTGCGCTGCAGGACAAGTCGAACGGGATATATGAAGAAACGATGGACAGCCTGTTCAACAAGCTGCCTGAACTGGATGAGCATCAGCGCAAGGTTATCCGCCGCTTGACCAAAAGTATTGTGAACCAGATGATGCATGATCCGATTAATGTCATTAAGGAGTTGTCCGGCGGGAAGCAGGGGAATGAAGCTCTGGAGTACTTCACCCAGATTTTTGCACTGCAGGAGCAGCTGGACCCGAGTCCGGATGACCGTAGTGCTGTACCGGTTGAGGAGGCGCCTGCTGAAGTATCCTCCGGCGGAAAGTTCGCGGTGCCGGGGAACGTGTTTGCTCCGGCCGGCCTGCTGGGCGGGTGAGCGACATGCAACTGCTGAACGGAATATATGATGCCGCTCTGCTGCTATATGCCCTGAGCCTGCTGTTTGTTTTCTCGGATTGCCTTCGGCGCAATCCGGGCGGAAAGCGGCTGGGCACAGGGCTTCTTGCTGTTGTGGGCCTGCTGCAGCTCACGGGGCTGGCGATCCGCTTCTCCCAGGAGGGCGGTCTGCCGATCTTCACACCGTATGACTTTCTGTTCTGGTTCTCCTTCAGTATGGTGGTGATCTCGCTTGCCGTTGCGTACACGCGGGGCGGCGAGTTTACGATTCTGCTGCTCAGCATGGCAGGGTTCAGCGTGTTTCTGCTGAACCGGGTATGGCTGACCGCAGAGGATCATACCTTGCAGAGCTGGAGTGCGGTGCACGGCTGGCTGGCGATGCATGTGATTTTGGCCAATTTGAGCTTTGCCGCACTGACACTGGGGACCGTATTTGCGATAATGTATTTGTTTCTGCATACCAAGCTTAAGAATAAGAAGTGGGATGACCGTGTCCGCAGGTTCCCAAGTCTAGAGACAATGGACAAATATTCGTATACCGCTATCCTTGCCGGTGTGCCGCTGCTGCTGGCCTCGCTTATTCTGGCTGGCTTATCGATTATTGCAGAAGGGCGGACGCCGCTGTTTCAGGATCTGAAAGTGCTGACTACGCTTACCGGCCTCGGAGTCTACATACTCTATATAGTACTGAAGGTTTCCGGCCGCAGAAGCGGCACTGCGATGGCACGCTGGGCCATCACCGGCTATGGCTTTATTATTCTTAATTTCCTGCTGAATTCATGGTCTGAGTTCCATGGCTGGGGCGGGTAGTAAAGTTGGCGAGCCGGGTGCTGGAGTGCGGAGGCACCCGGTGTGCTGAAGTGCGGAGACGGCTGGTGTGCTGAAGTGTAGAGGCGGCTGGTGTGCTGGAGTGTAGAGGCGGCTGGTGTGCTGGAGTGTAGAGGCGGCTGGTGTGCTGGAGTGTAGAGGCGGCTGGTGTACTGACGTGCAGAGGCGGCTGGTGTACTGACGTGCAGAGGCGGTTGGTGTGCTGAAGTGTAGAGGCGGCTGGTGTGCTGGAGTGCTGGAGGCGGCTGGTATGCTGGAGTGTAGAGGCGGCTGGTGTGCTGACGTGCAGAGGCGTTGGTGTGCTGAAGTGTAGAGGCGGCTGAATTGTGCTCGAGAGCACAGGTGGATGAGAAGCAAGAGGTTATGCTGGAATGTACAGGCAAGAAACGGGAAGTTATGCGGGCATGTTGTGGCAGCTAAGGAGCGCAGGCGATTGCATGGAGTACTATAGTGGCTATGGAGCCAGTGATTGAACTAAAGTGTTATGGTGGATAACGAAGCGAGCAACTGTGCTGAAGTGATAATGGGCGGTTAATGAGTAAGTTAATCTAATGCGCGCCGGACTGCTGTCCTGCATTAGTGGCAACCTGGGACGGATTTCTTAGTTGAGCAAGCTGGATTATTGTGGTGTGGAGTATAGTTGATATTCAGATGCTGGAGTGAGGCGGGATGAGCAGATATTTGCCCATTATGCTGGATGTTCAGGGCAGAATGGTGGTAATGATCGGCGGCGGAGCTGTGGCTGAACGTAAAGCGGCTCCGCTGCTGGAGGCAGGAGCGGAGCTCGTGATTGTCAGTCCTGCGCTTAGCGGGACGTTGTCCGCAGCGGCTGCGGAGGGGCGGCTGCAATGGGTCAGCCGCCCCTATGCTCCCGGAGATCTCTCGGGAGCTGTCTTGGTCTATGCCGCCAGCAGCGACAGGGCGGTGAATGAAGCGGTGGCCGGGGAGGCCCGGGTGCTGGGCTTGCCGGTCAATGTGGCCAGCCACGCCGAGGCGGGCAGCTTCATCACGCCCGGTATCCTTCGGCGGGGGCGGTTGACGGTTGCGGTCTCGACCTCCGGGGCGGGACCGTCCGCTACTGCGCAGATCACGGCGCAGATCGCTGGACTGCTGGGCGAGGAATACGAGCCTTATCTGGATTTCCTGCACGAGCTGCGCACCGAAATCAAGCGGCTGGAGCCTGTAGCTGAGATTCGCGCCCGGCTGCTGCGGAGGCTGGGGAAGCTTGATGTGTTGGATGAGATGCGGCAGGGCACCTTTATACCATGGACAGCTGGAGAGGTCGAAGCCTGGATTGAGTGTAACCGGGAGAAGTAAGCGGAATGATCAGGTGGAGTCGGCCATTGGGAAGTGTAGATGGAGTGAGTGGGTGGAGCAGTTCATCGGGAGGCGTAGATGGAACGAGCGGATGGAGTAGGTAAACGGCGTAGATCAAACCAGCAGATGGAGCAGGCAACAAGTATAACTGCTGCGATTTCGGATTAGTTTGCATCTGCTCTGGCTGCTTTAAAACGAATTCGGCAATCATTAAGACTGCTTCAAACTAAGTCTGCAAAGACATAAGCAGCGGCAGAAATTGACTCAAGTTGTCGATTGAATCGTGCTACTGAAGTGTTCCCTAACGAAATGTCGATGCTGACAGCCCACATATCGAATCGACGATTGAATGGACGAACGGCCGAATGATAAAACTTATGGACGAATAAGTGGACTAATTGAATGTGTTTATAACGTTGAACAGGACGGATTCGCTGGAATGTGACTGGAATGGCAAAAGCCTACTGTTGTGCAGTGAATTAAAGGTATATATCCCTTTGAGTCGGTCAAATCCGCCGAAATGAGCAAATTAGTGGTATAAATCCCCTTGATTTCAGCAAAATTGGCGCGAATGAGCAAATGAAGGGCAAAAGTGCCCTTGATTCCAGCAATAGTGGCTCAGATGAGCAAATGAAGGGCAAAAGTGCCCTTGATTCCAGCAATAGTGGCTCAGATGAGCAAATGAAGGGCAAAAGTGCCCTTGATTTCAGCAAAATTGGCTCAGATGAGCAAATGAAGGGCAAAAGTGCCCTTGATTCCAGAAAAATTGGCTCAGATGAGCAAATGAAGGGCAAAAGTGCCCTTGATTCCAGAAAAATTGGCTCAGATGAGCAAATGAAGGGCAAAAGTGCCCTTGATTTCGGCAAAATTGGCGTGGATGAGCGAATGAGAGGTATGGTGCAGGAAACAGGGCGGGCAGGTGCAGGTGCAGGTGCAGGTGCAGGTAACTTGAACAGGGGGAATGGTTCATGCGGAAGATTATTGTGGGCAGCAGACAGAGTGCGCTGGCGCTGACGCAGACAGGGCATGTAATTGCCGATCTGGAGCGGCTTAGCGGGGAGCATGGCTTTGATTTTACTTTTGAGGTGCATAAGATTGTTACCAAAGGCGACCGGATTCTTGATGTCACCCTGTCCAAGGTGGGCGGTAAGGGTCTTTTTGTGAAGGAAATTGAGCAGGCCATGCTGGTCAAAGAAATCGATATGGCAGTACATAGTATGAAGGATATGCCTTCCGAATTGCCGGAAGGCTTGATTAACGGTGCAGTGCCGAAGCGTGTCGATCCACGTGACTGCCTGATCTCAAGCAGCGGAGCCGGCCTTGAGGATCTGCCGCAGGGCGCGCGGGTAGGCACAAGCAGCCTGCGGCGCTCCAGCCAGCTGGCGGCGCTCCGGCCGGATCTGGTTATTGAGCCGGTACGCGGCAATATTGACTCGCGGCTGAAGAAGCTGGAGAGCGGCGAATACGACGCGATTCTGCTGGCAGCGGCTGGCTTGTCGCGGATGGGCTGGCAGGACAGGGCAACGGCGTATCTGCCGCCGGAAATCTGTCTGCCCGCTGTGGGCCAGGGAGCTCTCGGCATCGAATGCCGTGAGGACGATGAGGAGCTGCGCAAGCTGCTCGCGCTCTACAATGATGAGCGCACCGCTCTTACGGTGACGGCGGAGCGCACATTCCTCGGCGCCCTGAACGGCGGCTGTCAGGTGCCGATCGGCGCCTACGCTGTGCTGGAGACGGAGAAGGCCGGGACAACGGGAACAATCGGGACTATTCATTCCGGCGGGACTTCTGAAGACCGCGGCCTGTTAATCACTTTAACCGGAATGGTGGGAACACCGGACGGGTCGGTAATCCTTAAAGAAACCTGTACCGGGAAGGATCCGGTGCAGCTCGGTGCGGAGGTTGCACGCAAGCTGATTGCCAGGGGCGCAGAGAAGATTTTGGCGGATGTAAAGGGACAGGATGTTCAGGGATAAGGGGATAAGGGGATGACGGAGATGGCGGGGAAGGTTTATCTTGTAGGTGCAGGTCCGGGGGATGCCAAGCTGATTACGGTCAAAGGTCTGGAGTGTATCCAGAAGGCAGATGTGGTGGTCTATGACCGGCTGGCGAGTCCAAGGCTGTTGAAGTGGATGAAGCCGGGCGGGGAGAAAATATACGTAGGCAAGCTGCCGGACCGCCATACGATGAAGCAGGAGGACATTAATCAGCTGCTGGTTGATCTCGCTCTGGAGGGCAAAACGGTAGTGCGTCTGAAGGGCGGGGACCCGGTGATTTTTGGCCGGGTAGGTGAAGAAGCGGAGCTGCTGCGCCGGCATGGCGTCTACTACGAGATTGTGCCGGGTATTACCTCGGCTATCAGCGTCCCGGCGTACGCCGGTATTCCGGTAACCCACCGGGAGGCTGCGTCTTCCCTGTCGATCATTACCGGACATGAGAGCCCGGATAAGCTGGATCATTCCATTCATTGGGATAAGGTGACGAACGCCACAGGAACCCTGGTGTTCCTGATGGGCGTCGCCAAAATCGGATATATCAGCGCCCAGCTGATGAAGCACGGGCGTCCGCCGGAAACGCCGGTGGCGCTGGTGCGCTGGGGGACACGTGCCGATCAGGAGACACTGACCGGCACGCTTGCCGACATTGAAGCGAAGGTCAAGGCGGCCGATTTCCAGCCGCCGGCCGTTATCGTTGTCGGCGATGTAGTGCTCCAGCGGGAGCATCTCATGTGGGTTGAAGCGATGCCGCTGTTCGGCAAGCGGATTGTAGTGACGCGGGCCCGCAGCCAGGCCAGCGAACTGGTAGACCGGATCGAGGAGCTTGGCGGCGAACCGTATGAGTTCCCTGTCATTGAGACGGTTATGCAGCGTGATGCGGACAAGCAGGCAGAGATTGCTTCAGCGCTTGGCCGGCTTCCAGAGTACGACTGGGTGTTCTTCACCAGTCCGAACGGCGTGGACTACTTCATGCGGCATCTGACGCAGCTGAAGACGGATCTGCGCGGTCTGCACCGCGCGCGGATCTGCGCGGTGGGACCGGCTACGGCTGAGGCGCTTGCCGCGCGCGGGCTGCTCGCCGAAGAGCTGCCTGGACGGTTCCAGGCAGAAGGGCTGATTGAAGCCTTCAGCGATCAGCTGCAGCCGGGGCAGAAGGTGCTGCTGCCGCGCGGCGATCTGGCGCGCGAGTGGCTGCCCGGCAAGCTGAGGGAGCTGGAGCTGGAAGTGACTGAAGTGGATACGTATGAGACTGTGGTTACTGGTGAAGATGATATGGAACTGGTGAAGCTGCTCGAAGAGAAACGGATTCATGCGGTCACCTTCACCAGCTCTTCCACGGTGCGCAACTTCATCTCTATCCTGAAACGGATGGGCCTGGAAGATCCGCTGACGCTGCTGGCGGGGGTCAAAATCGCCTGCATAGGTCCGGTAACCGAACAGACTGCTGTGGAGGCCGGGTTGACTCCAGGATTGCTCCCGGACGAAGCGACGATCGAAGGGCTGGTGCAGGAGCTCTGCCGCTGGAATGAAACAACGAGGCTCAGATAGCATCGGCCTGTTTTCCGCTATTCCGCTAATGCAATCTGGGCTCTGCAATTTTGAACACTGCATTTCAACGCTGCATTTTGTGACTTCATATTCGAATAATGCTTGAGACAGATAGATGTGTTTAAATACTTACTGTACAGGAGGAAACAGCAATGAGCTTTCCAATGACTAGACACCGCCGCTTGCGCGGTACAGCCGGAATCCGCGGAATGGTACGGGAGACCGTCCTGAACGTGCTGGACTTTATCCAGCCGATATTTGTAACCTACGGTACCGGTGTGAAGAATGAGATCGGCTCCATGCCCGGCGTGTACCACTTCTCGCTGGATACCCTGAAGGCGGAAGTGGATGAGATTGCCTCCCTGGGAATTCCGGCCGTATTGCTGTTCGGCATTCCCGAAACGAAGGACGCCATCGGCTCCTCCGGTTTCGCTGAGGATGGCATTGTGCAGGAGGCTACCCGGCTGATTAAGCAGTGGTACCCCGAGCTGCTGGTTGTCGCCGACACCTGTCTGTGTGAATTCACCGACCACGGCCACTGCGGTATGGTACATACCCATACAGTTGACGGCGTAGTACATGGCGATGTGATCAACGATGCTTCGCTGGAGCTGCTGACCCGCACGGCGGTATCCCAGGCCCGGGCCGGTGCGGATATTATCGCGCCTTCCAATATGATGGACGGGTTCGTGCAGGCGATCCGCAGCGGCCTTGACGAGAATGGATTTGAGCATGTGCCGATTATGTCCTATTCGGTAAAATACGCATCCGCCTTCTACGGCCCCTTCCGGGAAGCAGCGGATTCTGCGCCGCAGTTCGGTAACCGCAAGACATACCAGATGGACCCGGCCAATCTGCGGGAAGCGATCCGTGAGGCCGATTCAGATGTGCTGGAAGGCGCTGATATGCTGATGGTTAAGCCGGCGCTGGCTTATCTGGATGTCATCCGGACGATCCGCGACCAGTTCGATCTGCCGCTGGTGGCGTACAACGTGAGTGGTGAATATTCAATGGTAAAAGCGGCCGCACAGCAGGGCTGGATCGATGAGCAGGCAGTTGTCCTGGAAATGCTGACCGGCATGAAGCGCGCCGGAGCAGATATTATTATTACGTATTTCGCCAAGGATGCAGCGCGCTGGCTGCGCGGCTAGACTATATTCAGCTGTATAAATTCAGCAGAGCAGGAGTGAAGAAGTATGGGCAATGTGCCGCTTACACGCAGGGAAGAGGCTTCCCGCATAGCTTTTGAAGAAGCAAAACAGTATATCCCGGGAGGAGTGAACAGCCCGGTCCGGGCATTCAAATCCGTAGGATTGACCCCGGTTTATGTAGACAGAGGCGAAGGCTCACGCATCTACGATATCGACGGCAACAGCTTCATCGACTACGTCTGCTCGTGGGGACCGCTGATTATGGGCCATGCCCATCCGGAAGTGGTGAAGGCGCTGCAGGAGACTGCGGTTAAAGGGACAAGCTTCGGCGCACCCACACTGCTGGAGACGGAAATGGCCAAAACCGTGGTGGAACGTGTAGCATCGGTGGACATTGTGCGCATGGTGAACTCGGGAACGGAAGCTACGATGAGCGCCATCAGGCTGGCCCGCGGATATACAGGACGCAGCAAAATCCTCAAGTTCGAGGGCTCCTACCACGGCCACGCCGACAGCCTGCTGATCAAAGCCGGTTCCGGGGTAGCTACTTTGGGTCTGCCGGATAGCCCCGGTGTGCCGGAGGGCGTAGCCATTAACACCATTACGGTGCCATACAATGATCTGGAAGGGGTCAAAATCGCGTTCGAACGTTACGGCAATGAGATTGCCGCTGTGATTGTTGAGCCGATTGCCGGGAATATGGGTGTAGTGCCTCCGCTTCCGGGCTTTCTGGAGGGTCTGCGCAAGGTGACGACGGGGTACGGCGCGCTGCTGATTTTTGATGAAGTAATGACCGGTTTCCGGGTGGACCGCGGCTGTGCGCAAGGGCTCTTCGGGCTGGACCCTGATCTGACCTGCTTCGGCAAGGTTATCGGCGGCGGTCTCCCGGTAGGTGCTTATGGCGGTAAAAGAGAGATTATGGAGCAAATCGCCCCCTCTGGTCCGATCTACCAGGCAGGCACACTCAGCGGGAATCCGCTGGCCATGGCGGCGGGTTACAGCACGCTGAAGCTGCTGACACCTGAAGTGTATACCCGTCTGGAGGTGCTGGGTGCACGTCTGGAAGCCGGCCTTAAGCGTAACGCGCAGGAAACTGGCATCCCTCTCACCATTAACCGTGTGGGCTCTATGGTCTGCCCGTTCTTCACTGAAGGACCGGTGGTCAACTTCGAGACGGCCAAGACCAGCAACCTGGATCTGTTCAAGCGTTATTTCGGCAAAATGCTTGATCAGGGCATCAGCGTTCCCCCATCCCAGTTTGAAGGCATGTTCGTATCCGCTGTGCACAGCGAGCAGGATATTGATGATACGATTGAGGGCCATTATAATGCCCTGAAGTCGCTATGACAGGCGGGCCGGAGGAGTTGTCCGGCACAAATATCCCTGGTGGAGCGGCTGCAGATACAGGGAATACTGGCGCGGTCATCAGGAACATCACCGGCGGCGGCAAATGGATCCGGCGCGGAGAGTGGCTTCAAGTCATGCCAGGCCGGGTGATTACGGCTGCGGCCGACAGGCAGGCAGCCATTGACGCCTGGCTGCTCGGCACGGCCGGGATGCCGGAGAAGCTGCATGCGCGGCTGCGCCGCGAAGGCGGCATCCAGTGGAAGGGCGACCGGCTGATGCTATCCCTGTTCCCTTACCGGGAAGCGGGTATTGAGCCGGTATGGCAGGAGCTTGTAGTACTGTACGAAGATGACTTCTGCCTCGTGGTCCATAAACCGGCGGGCATGGCGGTTCATCCGGATGGCAGCGGAGCAGGCGTAACGCTGGATCATATCGTCGCAGCACATTATGCCGCTTCCGGTGGAGGGGTAGCCGTCCGCCATATTCACCGGCTGGATAAGGATACAACAGGACCTGTGCTCTATGCGAAGAACGAATACGCCCAGCTTGTACTGGACGAGGATATGCGCGACAAAACCGTATCCCGCCTTTACGCGGCGATTGTGGAAGGCAGTGTGCCGCCTGAGCTTACCGTGATTGATGCCCCGATCGGCCGTGATCGCCATCATGCGGCGCGCCGGCGGGTCTCGCCGGGAGGACAGGCGGCGGTCACGCGAATCATAGGGCGGGAAGCGCTGCCTGGCGGAACTGTGCTGAAGGTGCAGCTGGAGACGGGGCGCACGCACCAGATCCGTGTCCACCTCAGTCATGCGGGCCATCCGCTGTACGGGGATGACCTCTACGGCGGACCCGGCTGGCATACGGCCAGTGTCCGTGCGGGTGGCAGCAAGAACGATAAGCTGCCGCTGCGTACAGAGCCGGGTAAGGTGAAGTCGGCCATTACAGCCTGGTTCGAAGAGCAGGAGAAGGCGGGCATTACACCGGGACTGTTGGAGCCAGGTAAGCTGGCTGGTCCGGGCAGGCCGGAGGTTAAGCTTAAGGCTAAGGCGAAGCCGGAAGGTGCAGACCGGCAGGCGCTGCATGGCGAGAAGCTTATTTTTGCTCACCCCTGGACCCGGAGCAGGGTCGAAGTATCTGATCCGTGGCCGGAGGATATGCGGAAGCTTCGCGTGCAATTAGGCGGGGAGCCGCTGAACTAGTATAATGCCTAAGGTACGCAGTATGGCTTAATTGTACTTTGTACAACTAAATCGTCTGATTAGCAACTGGTTACCCTTTTTGTTGTATTTCGTGCAATTAAACTGCCGGTTATAGAAGGTTTCCGAGTTTCCATTTGAAATGGAATTTCATATAGCAGCTAATCTCCATCCGCGAAGCTATGTAAATTAAGCAAAGCAGCGATTCTCTCATAGGAGGGGCGCTGCTTTTTTTTGCTTTCTGCAGAACAGTTTGATAGAAGCGACAGAGATTGGCTGAATAAGGCCAACGCTGCTATTTCTTTTCAAGCTCTTGCTGTTCTGTTACCCAGGCCTATCCGGCTGTAAATATTCTTGCGGAGCGCAGGGCGGCTGATACATTTCCGCGATGCAGTTCGTCTTACTGTAAAGGAGATGAGTTTATGAGAAGCAATCGCAGAGTAGTCCTGGCAACAGCACTGGGTACAGCGGTTATTGCCGCCGTATTTATAATGGCCGCACAGGTGAACAGCAAATACGGCATTTTGAGTATGGCTGCCCAGTTCCAGAGCTTCAGGGTGACAGTAAACAATGAGTCCGATTTTGATCTGAGCATCCTTGAGACTGGTGTGGTTACGGGCGCAGCTGCCGGCGCTTCCACAGATGAACTCGGGAAAACGCTCAGCAGCGGAAAAACAATCAAAATTAGACCCCGGCTTAGCTTAAGCGGTGAAGGGGGCATTTATCTGAAATATACAGATCCCAGAGCGCCGGATGTCCTTCAGACCATAGGGGTATGCTCCTACACCGAATCTTTATCCGGATATTCCAAGGTTACGATAACAAATAATAAAGTGACTGTGAAAGAGAATTGCAGCTGACATTGTTGCTGATTTGATGGAGGGGAATTTGTCTTTTATTGCGTTTCACCTCCATTTATCCCTTCATTTCCCTGTTAAAAATACATATCCCAATTATTTGCAGTTAACTAGTAACATTTGTAATAGACGTGTATCCAATATATTGATAAATATAGTATGTAAGCGTATCTCATAACATTAACTGGGGGAATATTTGTGAAAAAAGTAACAAAACTAATGCTCGTAGCTGGCATCTCTTTGGCACTTGTAGGGGTAGGCAACAGCGGCGCCCTGAACAGTGTAACATCTGCAGCGAGCGCACCACTTAAGGTAGGCCGGGTGGAAGCGGCTGCCCATGGTACCAAATGCTTCACAGTAGCTGTTGCTGTAGTACAGAACGGCGTAATCGTTGCAGCTTCGCTGGATGATTATCAATTCCTGGGTACAGATGTAGCAACTGGCGTTCCTAACTCGGATAAAGAATTTGGTCTGAACGGCTACAAAGACCCTAACGTGGTTCTGGCTTCCAAGAAAGCTAACACTAAATACTACAGCGAGCATATGGCTGAAGCCGCAGGCTCCACAGTTTCTTATGACAAGAACCTGGCTGCCGTTGAGAAATTCGCTACAGGCAAAACTATCAAGTCTCTTGAAATGACTCTTACACACAAGACCGCTGAGCAAGTAGTTGATGCTGTAAGCGGTGCTACTCTGGTGGATACCCAAGGTTACCTGAAAGCCATTTTGGAAGCTGCTAAAGCTGCGAAATAGGCTGCCTTTTTAATAATCCGATTAGAAGACTTCTTCACGGCTGCGGCTGCGGAGGGGTCTTTTTTTTCAAGCAATTTATACCCCGGCGAGTGGGACCCCTGCGTTTATGGGTATAACAGTATTAAGATGAAATACATCCTGTAAACCGGAATTCATAACTGGGGGTTGGGCCATGAAATGGCAGGGCAGAAGAGGCAGCTCGAATGTAGAAGACCGCAGAGGAAGCAGAGGCGGAGGCGGCAAGCTGATTGGCGGCGGAATTAGCGGGATTATTATTGTGGTGATTGTTACGCTGCTGAGCGGCGGGAATATCGGTGACATTATGGGCAATCTGACTTCCACAGGCTCCAGTACCAGCTCTAATGTTCCTTACGAGCAGACCGCACAGGAGAAGGAGTTGTCGGAATTTGTCTCCGTAGTATTGGCCGATACCGAGGATGTCTGGTCTGAGGTCTTCCAGGAGCAGGGAAAAACGTACCAGGATCCTACGCTGGTACTCTATAGCGGCAGTGTGGACTCTGCCTGCGGAACCGCCAGTTCGGCAGTCGGGCCGTTCTATTGCCCCGGGGACGCCAAGCTGTATATCGATCTCAGCTTCTACGACGAGCTGCAGCAGCAATTCAATGCGCCGGGCGATTTCGCCATGGCTTATGTAATTGCCCATGAGGTGGGTCATCATGTGCAGACACTGCTGGGGGCTTCCGAGCAGCTAAATTCGCTGCGCCAGAGCCTGAGCGAGACCGAATTTAACAAATATCAGGTCCGATTTGAGCTGCAGGCCGATTATTATGCCGGGGTATGGGCGAAGCATGCCCAAGGAATGAACCTGCTGGAGGAAGGGGATCTGGAGGAAGCCTTAACCGCGGCGAGCGCGGTGGGTGACGACACGATCCAGAAGCGGGCACAAGGCTATGTGGTGCCCGACAGCTTCACTCACGGTACCTCCGAGCAGCGCAAACGCTGGTTCTACAAAGGGTTCAACTCCGGCACTATTGAAGGCGGAGATACCTTTAATGCCACTGAGCTGTAGAGGCAAGCGGTATCCGTCCCGATGTTGGTTTATACTGGCGAAGACAGGCCCTTTATCCTCTCAAAAGCTTTAAATGTCAATAAAGCAGCGATTCTCTTATTATTGGAGGATCGCTGCTTTGCGTTTTTGTTCTTTTGTTGCAATGCACAGCGCTCCCGTACCTGATCTTCACCGTTCTAAAGTCCGGCTACGGACGAAGGTCATTGCGGTACGAGAGCCGGTTCCGGCCGAGTTTTTTGGATTCAAGCAGAAGCTGGTCGGCGTAGACATACCCTTTTTCCATAGAAGTTTTTTGGCCGGGGTCTGCCTTGTAATAATATAGTCCGAACGAGGCGGAATATGGCACGCGGATCATCTGTTCCTCGAATTCTGCGGTTACGCAGTGTCCGTGAAGGCTGTCCAGGATTGCCTGAATCTGTAACTGGCATTCCTCAAAGGTTCGGTTCCTGAGAAACACAGTGAATTCTTCCCCGCCGCTGCGGAACAGGATGTCTTCCTCCTGCAGGAATTGCTTCAGTGTATCGGCAAAATCAATAATGACGCGGTCACCGACGGCGTGGTTGAAGGAGTCATTGATTTTTTTGAAACGGTCGATATCCGCCACTACAATTCCGATATATTCCCCGCTCTGGTTCAGCTCCTTCATCATCTTATCCATGTGAGCCCGGTTATAAGTTCCTGTCAGGAAGTCACGGTAAGCCATCTGCTCGAACTTGTCGCGTTCATATTTGTGCTGGGCGCTCTGCGATTTGGAATAGAAGGAGAGGCTGACGATGTAATTGAGCAGGAAGAGGGCAATCAGCATTTCCCATTTCTCCATTTGCAGCAGGCGCAGGAGCAGTGCATTGGTCAGAGCTACCTTGCTGAAATCAAGCAGGTTACGGCTCCGGAACAGCAGGTGACGGGCTTCCTTACGTGTCTTGATGTCTCCTGAGAGCGCGAAGGTTATGATCAGGAAAGTGGAGGACAGCAATGTGGTGACACAGACGACCAGGAGAAACAGGAGCCAGTATCCGAGCGGAAATCTCTCCGCAAAAGGGTGAAGCACAGTGTACAGATAATACGCGGCCGAACCGCCCAGTGTAAAGGACCCAATGTTGTAGAACGTATCCAGAAATTCGCCCGGATCGGCGGTTTTTGTCAACTTTTTATAGAAAAATACAATGAAGCGGTATACGGTTTCGAACAGAAGGGTGCCTAGCGGTCCGGCAAAAATTCCGAACGAAGAGGTATAGCTTATAGCATAATCTATCGTAGAATTCCCGCTCCGGGTCACGATGCGCAGTTGAAAGTAGAAGCTGGAGAAGATCGTATAGAGCACCAGCGCCTTGATATATGTATCGTCCAGAACTATAGCATGTTTGGGAATGAAAGCTATAGCAACGGAAGCGGCAAACAGGGAAAGGTCAAATACCCGTGCTTTAGACATGACAGAAGTTTTCCTTTCAGGATGTATACCGATTATAACCGAAAAGACGTTTTTTGATTATAAAGTTATTTTGAAATTATTATAGATTGAACCATACACCCATGTCCTATATCCGGCAGCGCTCATATAATACTTTGTTAAAGTGGAGCCGTCTGCTCTCGTGCAGAAGTGAATCTATTAGCCGGGGAGAGGAAGTTATGAGAATATTGCTGGTTACCTACTGGGGCCTTACCAATATGGGCGGGATCTGGACGTATATGAGACAGCTTGCCGATAAGCTGAGCGAACAGGGACACTCCGTTACACTCATGGGAAGCCATGTGGAGAACAACACCTTGTACTTGCTGGGGCAGAATGCTTCTTTTGATAAAAAAGCCTTCTATACCCTGCTGCTCCCGCACCTCGATATTACCTTATTCCCGCATCTGCATCTGGAGCATGGCATATTCAGCTTTGAGCTGGGGCGTTATGTATTTGAGGGTGGAGCGGCGGTTCTGGGTCTGGAGAATTACGATGTCATTCATGCCCAGGACCCCATTGCCTCCTATGCGCTGCGGCGGATTATGCGCCGTGCGGTTCCTCTCGTCTCCAGTGTGCACGGGGCACTGTCCCGGGAGGCTTATTATTCCTCCCGGTGATGCCACCCTGCTGGCCCGGCTGCTGGAGCAGCTGCTGGATAATGAGGAGCTGAGAGTACGTACCGGCTTCCAGGCAAGGGAGTGGGCGCAGCGTAGCCGTTCACTGGATGTCATGGCGGCCGGAACGCTGAATGTATACCGTAAAGCCATAAGTATGCGTGAGAGCGTACAAAGCCCGGCTGTCCGTTCAATCTTGGGAGCAGAGCCGGCGGCCGGACCGGTTCCCGGAGCCTTCCATCCAGCCGATGTGCTGAATGCGATGTATCCCGGCATTCCGCTGGCAGCGAGCATGCGGGCTAGGCTCCCGCACGATTATTCCATTCCGGACCCTCTTACAGTACTCACCGATCCGAAATAATCTCCTGTCCGCCGAAGTAGGCGGCAAAGTTTGTCATGCCTTCCTGATTGAAGCATATACATGAGTGGAGTAACATTTTGGGCTTATGCTCTGGGCTTGTCTCAGGGATAGATTATGCCAAGAAGGAGGACATTTCCCGTGTTTGACCAGTCACACGGCTTGCGGTTTGATATTTATGAACGCATTCACCTTTCGGAAGAGCTTCCGGGAATAGCTGAACTGGAGGAAGTCGAGCTGATTCCCGACATCCAGGTAATCCAGCGGGAGGACCGGGCGGAATTGCACGGGCAACTGCTGCTCACCGGACTCTACCGGGGGGAAGATGATCGTACACAGCGTCTGGAGCACGCGATTCCTGTTGAAATTACAGTCCCGCTGACCCGGGTCAGCTCACTTGAAGACATAGGGGTTGAGATCGAGAATTTCGATATTGACCTGCTTACGATGCGAACCGTCAACATAACAGGGGTGCTCTCGCTGCGCGGAATCGGAAACGCGGATACCCAGCCGGCCTGGCAGCAGGAGGAGTATACAGTAGCCTATTCCCCTGAGGCTGAAGACCACAAGGCGGAAGAGGGTAACCGCGGGCCGGAGAATGATGCGCTATATGAAAATTCGCTCTGGACCTACGGGGAAGGTGTCGCGGAGGTTTCTGTGGAGGATCAGGAATATGCGGAATCCGTGGAAGCTGCAGGTAATCCGCTATTCCTGGAAGGCTCTTTGTACACTCAGCCTTCGGCCTCAGTATCCGCCCAGTTGAAGGACAAGGAAGCCAAGGTGAGGACGCATAGCCTGGATTCCTCGCCCGCAACCGCTCTATCCGGAATAGCGGATTCCGGGGAGAATCACAGCAAATCTGCGGCTGAACCGGTCTCCAGTCACTTTCTTCCTACCCGCGAGAAGACAGAAGAGCCTGCTGCGGTGAATGATTCGTTCAAGGCAGGTACGGAGGAAGCAGGGCTCCCGGCAGGGACAACCGCCTTGAATACCGTTGATCATTGGGGTACTGCCAATCTTCATGCAGCCAATCAGGCAGAGCCGGTATTCACATCCGCAGCCAGTGACGATGCTGCGGTGCTGGCCGAGAATGAAGAAGTGCCTGAAGAGGTTCAGGCTATAGACAATGAGAGCTTCGTGTCCGAGGAATTCTTACCTCCACAGGAGGAGAAGCAGGATCTCAAGATTGCGCTGGGCAGCAAAAAAGATCCGGCAATTGCCGAACAGGAGCCATTGACCTTCTCTTCGCTGCTCAGCTCCAGCCGCGCGCGCAAAGAGCAGGAGATTCTCCATTCCGAGGAGGTGGCCTCCAAAGCGGCGGTTATTCCTGAGGCAGGGAATGATACCGAATGGAAAAGCCGGTTCATCGGCGGCCTTGGCGGTACAGAGCTGTTCCGCAAAGTTCGGCTCTGTATCGTTCAGCGGGAAGAAACACTGGATACGATTGCCGAGAAATATCAGCTTAGTACCAGAGAGCTGTCCATGTACAACCGGCTCTCCGGACAGAATGTAGAAGAAGGCCAGGTTTTGTATATTCCCTAAGATGGACCGGGGGATGCTAGCAGGAAGTTGCGGGGGGCTGTCCCACAAGCCATGTACATGGCTGTTTGGGGCAGCCTTATTTTTACATAGGGTATTATCGATGCCAAGAAAGCACATTCTCCGTTAAGCTGGAAGCCTACAACTCCTTTAGACAGTTTTTTGAACCGGGTGGTATAAACTCTGCCCTTTGTGTGTATGCTGGTTGACTAGGATTAGGACTGAATGTATTATTGAAATAAGTAATAACTAGCATAAAGACTGGGAACGGGAAGAGTAGGCGGTCAGCCCTTCAGAGAGCGGAATTGTAGTTGCTGTGAATTTCCGCAGGATGCAGCCCCCGAAGTCGCCCCGGAGTCGCCCTTCTGAGCTTGCCTCCACATTTATGGAGACCAGGTTAGGATGTGGCCGGACGCAGCCGTTATCTGCATGAGTGTCGCGCTAAGCTTCCGGACCTGTAAAAGGGCCCTGAGGCAGGGGGTTATTTTTGAAATACAAGAAAGTATAGGTTTTACATTATACATTATCCTTGTATTTCCTCTGAAACGGATACCGTCCCATGAAGGACGGCGCAGCCGTTTACACCTGATTAGCGCGAAACAAAGGTGGTACCGCGAAAGAATGGCCTTTCGTCCTTTGAGACGAAGGGTCTTTTTGTATTTAAATATAAGGATTTGTATGTTTCACTCGATCAATCATCCTTATATTTCTCGCTGAAACGGTACCGTCTGTAGTAAGGACGGCAAAGCCGTTTCCTCTTGTCAGATCGTTACAGAATACAAAAAGCTTCTCATCATTTTCTCTAATGGAGGGTTCACAATGGCTGATAACAACAATACAGCAGCAGAGCTGACGAACCAGCTGGAAGCGGCAGAAGACACCGCTACTGCGCATCACAAGCAAAGCGATATGCCGACTACCTATGATCCGGGGTCAGCGGAGAAGAAATGGTATGCTTACTGGATGGAGAACGGCTTCTTCGAAGCAGGCAAACGTCCGGATGCGCAGCCTTACAGCATTGTTATTCCTCCGCCGAATGTAACAGGAATGCTGCATATTGGTCATGCGCTGGATTTCACACTGCAGGATGTTCTGATCCGTACCAAACGGATGCAGGGCTTTGACACGCTGTGGCTGCCGGGAACGGACCATGCGGGTATCGCCACGCAGACCAAGGTAGAGCAGAAGCTGCGCCAGCAGGGCATCTCCCGCCATGATCTGGGACGCGAGAAGTTCCTGGAGCAGGTATGGGCCTGGAAGGAGCAATATGCGGAGACGATTCACGGGCAATGGGCCAAGATGGGCTTGTCGCTGGACTACTCGCGTGAACGGTTCACCCTGGATGAGGGAATGTCCAGCGGCGTCCGCCAGGTATTCATTCAGCTGTATAAGAAAGGTTTGATCTACCGCGGCAAACGCATCATTAACTGGGATCCGGCTGCACGCACGGCTCTGTCGGACATCGAGGTTGAATATAAAGAAGTGAACGGTCATCTGTATCATCTGCGCTATCCGCTTAAGGACGGCAGCGGTTACCTTACGGTAGCTACAACCCGCCCGGAAACGATGCTGGGCGATACAGCGGTTGCAGTACATCCGGAGGATGACCGTTACAAGGATCTTATCGGCAAAACGCTGATCCTGCCGATTACCTTGCGGGAAATTCCGGTTATCGCTGATGACTATGTAGATAAGGACTTCGGCAGCGGCGCGGTGAAGATTACCCCGGCACATGATCCGAACGACTTTGAGATGGGCGTGCGCCATAATCTTCCGCAGATTAATGTGATGGATGAAGGCGGAATTATGAATGCGGAAGCAGGCAAATACCAGGGACTGGACCGCAGCGACTGCCGCAAGGCGATCATTGCTGACCTGAAAGAGCAGGGCGTACTTGTATCCATTGAGGACCACGTACATCAGGTTGGACACAGCGAGCGTTCGGGAGCCGTAGTTGAGCCTTACCTGTCCACCCAGTGGTTCGTAAAGATGCAGCCGCTGGCAGAAGCGGCCATCGCAGCGCAGAAGGATGGCAGCGGTGTTAACTTCGTACCGGACCGCTTTGAGAAGACTTACCTGAACTGGATCGAGAACGTACGCGACTGGTGTATTTCCCGCCAATTGTGGTGGGGCCACCGCATCCCGGCCTGGTACTCCGAATCTACCGGTGAGATCGTTGTTGCGAATGATGAAGAAGAAGCGCGCAGAATCAGCGGTCTAACGGACCTGAAGCAGGATGAGGATGTTCTGGATACCTGGTTCAGCTCGAACCTCTGGCCGTTCGCCACGCTGGGCTGGCCTGATGAGAGCAGCAGCGACTATCAGCGTTACTATCCGAACAATGTGCTGGTTACCGGCTACGATATCATCTACTTCTGGGTAGCCCGCATGATCTTCTCGGCGCTGGAATTCACCGGGGAGAAGCCATTCTCTGATGTGCTGATGCATGGTCTCGTACGCGATGCGGAAGGACGCAAAATGTCCAAATCGCTCGGCAACGGGATCGACCCGCTGGATGTTATTGAACAGTATGGTGCGGACGCCATGCGCTACATGATTTCTACAGGCAGCACGGCCGGCCAGGATCTGCGGTTCCGGATGGAAAAGGTAGAGCAGGCGCGCAATTTTGCCAACAAGATCTGGAATGCTTCACGGTTTGCACTGATGAATCTCGAAGGTGTTTCTTTTGAGGATATCGACATTACCGGTGAGCTCAGCACGGCAGATCACTGGATTCTACACCGCCTGAACGAAACTTCCCGCGATATTACGCGTCTAATTGACTCGTACGAGTTCGGCGAGACCGGCCGGCTGCTGTACAACTTCATCTGGGATGATCTGTGCGACTGGTATATCGAATTCGCCAAGCTCTCGCTGTACGGAGCGGATGCGGCTGCCAAGGCCAAGACACAATCGGTTCTGGCCTATGTACTGGACCGCACGCTGCGCCTGATTCATCCGTTCATGCCGTTCATTACGGAAGAGATCTGGCAGCATCTGCCGCATCAGGGCGACACAATCACGCTGGCCGAATGGCCGAAGTATGAACCTGCGCTTGAGAATCCGCAGGCAGTGGCAGAGATGAATCTCCTGATGGATGTTATCCGTGCCGTTCGTAATATCCGTGCGGAAGTGAACGTGCCAATGAGCAAGAAGGTAGAACTGATTATCAAAGCCGGGGGTCAAGAAACCCTGGACATTATTTCCCGCAACGACAATTACATCGGGCGCTTCTGCAACACCTCTTCCTTCGAAGCAGGCCTTGCGCCGCAGACACCGGATAAAGTGATGTCCGCTGTGGTTGCAGGAGCCGAGCTGCTTCTGCCGTTGTCAGGACTGATCGACATTGAACAGGAAATTGCCCGTCTGGAAAAAGAAGTCCAGACACTGAACAGCGAAGTTGAACGCGTGGAGAAAAAGCTCGGCAATCAGGGCTTTGTAGCCAAGGCGCCAGCGAAAGTCATCGAAGAGGAGCGGGCGAAGCAGGCGGACTATTCGGATAGACGCGAGAAAGTGCTCGCCCGTATCGCAGAGCTGAGAGGATAAGGGATATGGAAGAGATCACCCGGAGCGGCAGTACCGCTCCCTTAAGTTCTTATACAGAAGCGGTAGACTGGATCAACAGCCTGATTCCTTTCGGTATCCGGCCAGGGCTGGAGCGGATAGAGCTTCTGATGGAGAAGCTGGGTCATCCGCACCGCAAGCTCAAGTTCATTCACGTGGCGGGGACGAACGGCAAAGGCTCTACCTGTGCATTTCTGACCCGTGTACTGATTCAGAGCGGGTACACGGTGGGGACCTTTACGTCTCCTTATATCACGAAATTCACCAACCGTTTCCAGTACAACGGGATCGATATACCTGAAGAGACTTTGCTGGAACTCGTTAATAAACTTCGTCCGCTGGTTCAGGAGATCGCAGGCGGCGAACTGGGTTCGCCGACCATGTTCGAGGTGTCGACGGCACTGGCCATTCTCTATTATGGCGAAGTCTGTTATCCGGATGTAGTCGTATGGGAGACAGGTCTTGGGGGAAGGCTGGATGTAACGAATATTGTTACTCCGGTAGTGTCTGTAATCACGAATGTCGGACATGATCATACCGATGTACTCGGGGATACACTGGAGCTGATCGCCGGTGAGAAGGCCGGAATCATTAAGCCGGGCGTTCCTGCAGTCAGCTGCGTGAGCCAGCCGGAAGCCATTGCTGTATTGAAGGCTAAAGCGGCGTCTACCCGTTCTACTCTATATTTGGCTGGAGAAGATTTCAGCTATAGTGGCGTAGAGCTCAGGGACGGCCACCAGCATTTCACCTTCGTGGGTCCATTCCGCTCGCTTGAACTGGAAATCGCTATGAAAGGCGAACATCAGCTGGAGAATGCAGCGGGAGCTATGATGGTCCTTGAGGTGCTGCGGCAGTATATGGCCTTCATGCTGGAGGACGAGGATGTGCTGGAGGGATTCCGCGGTACATTCTGGGCCGGCAGGCTGGAGGAAGTAGGCACTTCGCCCAGAATTATTCTGGACGGAGCGCATAATCCGGAAGGTGCAGAGAGCCTGGCCAAGAGTCTTCCGCAGTTTGGGCCATACGGTAAATTAAATTTGCTCATGGGGATGCTGGCAAATAAGCATCACGAGTCGTATCTCAAGCATATACTGCCTATAGTGGATACGCTCATCCTGACCGAACCGGATTTCCGGAAGAAAATGGACGCGGAAGATCTGCAGGCCATCGCAGAAAGTCTGCGGAATAAATATGCCAAGGAAAACTTGGAAATCATAGTAGAACGTAATTGGGGCCAAGCGCTGCATCTGCTGCAGACGATCACAGCGGACGATGACCTTGCGGTCGTGTCCGGAACGCTGTATTTGATTTCTGATGTACGCAGTACGCTTTTACGGCAACCCGATTCTGAAAAAGGCTGGTGACGAACTGTTGGATACTACTGAACGTGTGCATTTTATAGGGATCGGCGGCTACGGTATGAGCGCGATTGCCCGGGTGATGCTGGAGATGGGATATACAGTTACGGGTTCTGACGTAGCTGCCCAAGAGTTAACGGAGAAATTGATTGCTAAGGGTGCCAAGGTCTACATCGGACATACGGCCGAACAGGTCAAAGGCGCGGATCTGGTCGTATATTCTACGGCGCTTGCGTCGGATAACGTAGAATGGGTAGAAGCGGAGCGTCTCAAAATACCGATTCTTCACCGTTCGCAGATGCTTGCCCGCCTGCTGAATGAGCGCAAGGGTGTAGCTGTTGCGGGTGCGCACGGCAAGACGACTACCTCGTCGATGATTGCTCTGGTTATGGAAGACTGTGGAGTGGACCCTACGTATATTATTGGCGGGGAGATCATGAACGTCGGTACGAATGCCAAGGCAGGACAAGGGGAATTCGTTGTAGCCGAAGCGGATGAGAGTGATGGCTCATTCCTGCAGTATCATCCTTGGCTGGGGATTGTAACGAATATTGAAGCCGACCATTTGGAGAACTACGGCGGTGATTTCGGCCAACTGAAGAAAGCTTATGTGCAGTTTATGAACCAGCTGCGTGAGGACGGAACGGCTATTGTGTGTGCGGATGATGAGAATGTGAAATCTCTGCTGCCTCAAGTAAAAGGTACGGTTATCACCTACGGAATTCATTCGGAGACTGCAGATTACACGGCGACCGACATCGTTCTGGGCGACCGCCAGGTGTCGTACACGATGAATCGCGGTACAGAGGTTTTGGGCCGTATTGAGCTTTCTATTCCGGGGCAGTACAATCTGTATAATTCAATGGCGGCGGTAATTTCCTGTCTGAAATCCGGCATTGCCTTTGAAGCGATCGCTGCAGCAATCGTGAAATTCCACGGTGCCAAGCGGCGCTTCCAGGTGCTGGGAGAGATCAACGAGATTCTCGTCATTGATGATTATGCGCATCATCCAACGGAGATTCAGGCTACCATTAGTGCTGCCAAGGCTACAGGCAAACGGATTATCGCCGTGTTCCAGCCGCAGCGCTACACGCGTACCTTCTTCCTGCTGGATGCGTTCAGCCGTGCGTTCAGCGAAGCGGATGAAGTGATTATTACCGATATCTACTCGCCTGCCGGAGAGAAACAGATCGAGGGAGTCACCTCTGCGAAGCTGGTAGAGCTGATTGTGCAGAACAGCAACGCCGGTGCACGGCATCTGCCGACGAAGGAAGCTGTGCTGGCTGACCTGCAGAACCGCATTGCTCCCGGTGATCTGGTGATTACAATGGGTGCGGGTGATATCTGGAAGGTCGGGTATGCTCTGGCGGATGATCTGAAGAATCGTTAATAGGATAGGTAGGTATTTTAACAGAAACGGTTTCCGTTCCTTGAATAAGGACAGCGAAGCCGTTTCTTCTTTTTATGTCTGGAGGCATCTGGCCCGTCTGGAAAATTAGAAGTGAAAATTAACCGCCATTTTGCCGATATAGCTTGTGAATGATATGTTCCTCCATAAAAGAGAAGGTATTCCCGTATATTTGGTGGTGTACTCATGAGCTTTCAGCTTGATATTAATACACTGTTGTACTTGTTCATCTTGGGAAACTTGTTTTCCGGTCTGCTGATTACCTTTTACCGCTACCATTTCGCCAAGGATACCGCCTCGGTCCTGTTTATTACTGCAAAGTGGCTTCAGGTCGTGTTCTGGGGCTCTATTCTGCTATGGGATTATATTCCCCATTGGATCGTCATACCTGTGAGCAATGCACTCATTCTGGCTGGAGGAGGTCTGGAAATTTCGGCCCTGCTGATGATGATGGGGATGATGGACCGTAAGGCGAAGCTCTATTATTGGGGGCTGGTTGTGGGCAGTGTTCTGAGCTTTTCTATCGTCGCGCTATTCTTCAACCATGCGAACCTGAGGGTGGCCACGACCTCGCTATGGGTAATGCTGTTTGTGATCTACCCTGGTTACCGTTTGACAGCGGGTAAAGAACGTTCTCCGCTCCAGCGAATAATGGGAAGCGTATTTTATACCATTGCTGCCGTGATGCTGTTGCGGTCCTTTGTCGCGCTGATTCTGGAGCCGGAGATGGGACCGCTGACAGGTAATCCGGCACAGTACTTGTATTACCTGGGGATGTTTTTGATGCTGATCGTGGGAATTGCAGCGTTCATCCTGCTCTCCAATGAGCATTCTTATGAGAAGCTGAAGCGCATAGCCGCTTATGACAGCCTTACCGGAATCCTTGGCCGCAGGGCTTTCCTGATAGAAGCTGAGCTGAAGCTGGCAATGGCAGCAAGAAAGCGTGAATACTGCTCAATGCTGCTGCTGGATCTGGACCATTTCAAAATAGTGAATGATACATATGGACATGACAAGGGCGATGTAGTACTCCAGGATTTCGCGCTTACCATTGAGAGCCAGCTGGGAATCGGTGACTTGTTCGGCCGGGTTGGCGGCGAAGAATTTGCCATTATGCTCTATGGGCAGGATGTGGAGAACAGCAGCCGCAAGGCGGAAGAACTGCGCCAAGCCGTCAAGGCAGCTTCGGGAGACAGTCTTGCCGGCGGGTATACCGTAAGCATCGGAATGATTACAATACTTCCTGAACAGCAGACCGCCTTGAATACTCTGTACAAGCTTAGTGACAGAGCCCTGTATCAGGCGAAGCAGGACGGACGGGACCGTGTGGTCAGAGCCGGGTAAAAGAATGGGATTATACACATCATACATATGACATCGATGAGCATGGGGGTGCGACGCTATGGTTGCCAGTTTGGATTTCAAGACACTGCTGGCGTGTCTCTTTTTTGGTAATTTCTTTACGGTTATGCTTACTCTGGCTTACCGGTCGCATTCTCCGAAAGATGGTACATCCCTGCTGTTCCTGACCGCCAAAATTCTGCAGCTGGTGATTATGATCCTTCTGTTGTTAAGGGAATATCGTGTATTTATGACTGTGCTCCCCTGCATTCTTCTCTTGAATCTGGCCGGAGGAACCGCAGAAATCTTCGCGCTGCTCAAGATGCTGGAGGACTATTCCGAACGGATAAAACGGATTTATTATACACTAACCGGATGTGCCGCGCTTGGTCTGCTTCTACAGTATCTGCTGTCTCCGGACGAGCCGCGGCTAATTGCGTCTGCCTCGCTTGCTGGGGCACTGCTGCTGAGTTATCCTGCGTATATACTATGCTGGAAAATGAAAAAAACACCGCTTCAGGAAATTATGGGCCTGCTATACGGAATTGTTATTCTCTCGATGCTCTGCTATGCAAGCAGACTGGTATATCTTCCGCCTGAGGGCTCACCCGTTGGTGAGTGGATTCAAGTCTTTTTCTATATTGGAATATACCTGCTGATGTTTCTCGGAACTGCCGGCTTCATGCTGCTCTCCAGGGAGCAGTCCTATGCGGAACTGGAGCGTGCAGCCACATACGATGAACTCACCGGCATCCTTAACCGCAGAGCATTCGTGCTGCGTGTCCGGCCTCTGATTGCTGCGGCTGCCAAGGAGATGGCGCCCTTCTCTTTCCTGCTGCTGGATGTGGACCATTTCAAACAGGTGAATGATACTTATGGCCATGATACAGGCGACAAGGTGCTGCGCGACTTTGCCCGCAGAATTGAGCGTCAGCTCGGCAACGGGGACCTGTTCGGACGGTTCGGCGGCGAAGAATTCGCTGTGCTGCTGCACCGGTCGGATGAGGAAGCCAGTGAGGAGGTGGCTGAGCGGCTGCGCCGGTCCGTGCTGGACGCCACCATTGATGGCATAACACTCTCTTATACCGTGAGCATCGGTCTGATTACGATTGTCTCGGGCGAGCGCGTCCCGCTCAATACTTTGTACAAGCTGAGCGATACCGCCCTGTACCAGGCGAAGCAGCGCGGACGCAATTGTGTGGTCCGTAGCCATGGCTATGCAGCGAGGGAGTTTGAAGCACATTCCTGAATGTGCAAGGGTTTCACGGGTTCAACCCGCTATTACAACATTTTTGATTAGTTGTCATCTAAAATGCGTTTTATATAGAACAACATATCTAAGCAGCGCAGCGCTTCTCCTGTTATTGGAGCAGCGCTGTTTTGCGTCCGGGCTTCGTAAAATTACAGTTTTTTGAAATTATTTTTGCATTAGCCAAGAAACGACAAAACTTCTTAGAACTTTGGGGTAATATATGCTAGATACCTGGCATTGCCAGAGACAGATAGATAAATGGAGAGTAGGAGAAGAAGCCATGAGGGAAAAATTGCTGTTCATATCTGCAGAGAATCCATTTCCGCAGGATAGCGGTGGCAAGCTGAGAACGGGCAATATTCTGAATATTTTACTCGCCAAATACGATGTGGATCTCTTAACGTATTCAGGTTCCAAAGATACGGAGGCCATACCGTCCCTTACCGTGCATGAGGTGAAGCGCACAATGAATTACCGCAAGGCGATGCTTCGCTCCTTGTACAAATGGCGCAATTGCTCTTATATGAGCCATGTAGATGTGGATATGAAAGAGAAGATTACAGAGCTCTGCGGACAGCATGCATACAGCCATGTCTTTATTTCCCATAGTCTGCTCGGCTGCTGCATTGACATTGTGCGCCGTTCCCTGCCTGGCACAGTTATTATTACAGACGCGCATAACTTTGAGAGCGGATTATCTGCACAGCTTGCCCGCAGGAAGAGGGGGATCGCCAAACTCTTTTATTCCCTTAATGCGGTATGGACGCGCAGAGATGAGCTTAAGCTGATGGACAAGACCAATCTGCTGCTTACAACATCCGAACAGGATGGGCTGAGCTTTAAGGCACTTTCTTTTACAAATTCTATCAAGGTCCACGTAATCCCTAACTTCATCCGGATGGGCGATTATCGGACAAATACGCTTTTTCCGAAAGAGCCGTGGATTATCCTCCCGGGCAATATGAACTACTTCCCGAACATTAATGCAGCTACCTATTTCTATCGTCAGATCTATCCGCTCATCAAAGCCAAGATTCCGGGCATCAAATGGTATATCGTCGGCCGGGATGTGCATCCGGAAGTTGCCGCTCTGGCGGACCAGGACCCTTCCATCATCATCACCGGATATGTCGACAGTGTGGCGGACTATATACGGAAGGCGCAGGTTGTGATCGCCCCTCTGCAGGAGGGCAGCGGAACACGCCTGAAGATACTGGAGGCCTGGGCGCTCAAGACTCCTGTCGTTTCAACCACCAAAGGAGCAGAAGGGCTGCTGTATGAGCATTCCGCGAATATTATGATTGCCGATGATGCGGTTACGTTTGCCGAAAGCGTGACTCAATTACTTCAGGATCACGAAAAGGGAGTAGTGCTTGCGGACCGTGCCTACCAGACCCTGCTGGCTAACTATGAGGCGGAAAGTGTCCGGGAAAAGCTGCTAAGTCTTGTCTAATTGTAAGGGGAATACAAAAAAAAATTATTTCATCCCATAAATCGACAATCTTTTTCCGGGAACTGCGTTACTATTGATCTACATCTAAAGATTCATAAATGAAGGCTGGATGTAATCCGGCCTATTTTTCTTTGTATACAACAATAACCATTTACATAGAACCAAGGAGCTATAGCCATGAGAGAGAAAATGCTGTTCCTATCAGCCCAGAGTCGTTATCCCGAAGATTTAGAAGGAGAAATAAGAACAGAGAATTTTCTTGATATTCTGCTGGAGCGGTTTGATATTGATCTGCTCGAATATTGTCATTGCCGCCGTGAGCTGGCGGTAGAGCCTGGGCCTGCACTTACGGTGCACCAGGTGAAGAGGTCTTCTGCTTCACAGAGGTCACTGCTGCACCCGCTGAGCAAGCTGCGCTCACACTCTCCGCTGATCGGTAATGATAAGTCTTTGCGGTCTGAAATCACGGAGATGTGCCGCTTGAATACATACAGTCATGTGTTTATTTCCTATTATATGCTGAGTAATTGCCTGGATATTGTATCCTCATTGCTTCCGGAGGCAGTCATTATTACAGATGCCCACCGTTTCGGGAGCGGAATGCTGGAGAATAGGGCGGCCGGCAAACGCGGAATTAGCAAAAGCTATCATAAGCTGAATGCTGCACTGATCCGCCGGGAAGAGCGGAGATTAATGAACAAGACCAGTCTGCTGCTGACCGCTACAGAATGGGATGCCCTTTCCTTTAAGGCGTTATCCTTTGCGGATGCAGGCAAGGTTCATGTAATTCCGCCTTATATTGACCTGAAGGAGCCTGCTTATGCCTCCGGTGAGACAGTAAACAAAGAGAAATCCATTGTCCTTCATTGGAATATGAATACCAGCCAGGGCAAGAATGTGGCCTTATTGTTCTTAAAGAAGATATACCCTCTGGTCAAAGCCGAGGTGCCGGATTTCCGGTGTTATCTGATCAGTGAGGAAGTCCATCCGGAGGTTGCCGCCTTAGCCCTTAATGATGCTTCTATTGAAATTGTCAGGGAATATGAACATACAGCCGATTACATCCGGCGGGCCAGCGCTGTGGCAGCTTTTTTGCGCGAAGGCTGCGGGGGGCAGATTAAGATCCTGGAAGCCTGGGCGCTGCGGACGCCGGTCGTCTGCAGCCTGAGCGGTTCGGAGGAATTAATCTGTGAGACGGGACGGGATATTCTGCTCGCAGGCACGAGTGCAGTCTTTGCGGGCCAGCTGGTGAAGCTGCTGACAACGCCGGAGCTCGGCTACATTATTGCGGATCAGGCTTACCGGACACTGCTCAAGCACTACGCGGCGGAAGGGGTTAGGGAGAAAGTACTTAGTCTGGTATAAATATATTAATATAGCATATCTATCTCACCTCTATCATATGTTTCAGTATAGAACTGAAGATAGCGAGGTGTGAGCATTGAATAGCGGAAGAATGACATTCCGGTTTGATGAGGAGACGGCAGAACGTAAGGCAGAAATGGCAGACCGCCGTATAGTAAGAGAACCTGTTAGAACTCTGGAAGTTGAGGACAGGGAACAGCGTGAGGAGATCAGAGCGGCCCTCGATCTCCGTGCAGCTGAATACATCGTTGATCTGGAGCGGGTGGAAATCCCCCGTGCAGCTG
Source organism: Paenibacillus sp. FSL R5-0912 (assembly GCF_000758605.1). Lineage (NCBI taxonomy): Bacteria > Bacillati > Bacillota > Bacilli > Caryophanales > Paenibacillaceae > Paenibacillus > Paenibacillus sp. FSL R5-0912. The sequence goes on along the minus strand of NZ_CP009282.1, from coordinate 6,143,537 downwards.
AAGTATCTTATATGAAATCCTCTGGTCCGCGCCGCCGGAACTGGGATGATTCAGATGGAGAGTATGATACTGGACAGTATCCATATCTTCCAGACTCAAGAACACGCACAATTCCAGTTTATGCGGAGGTTTACAGGGACGATGATAATGCACCGCCAGGTGAGAACTACCCGCTGTTTGAGGATGAGCGGGGCGCTGAGCAGGAGCGGTTTGGGCAGTTCAGCACGCACGGGAATCTGTATGGAGGCTCCTACCATACCCGCCGCCCATCTTATTGGTGGAAGTTTGCTTTGTCAGTAGCGGGAGCATTAGGCACGGGAATCCTGCTCGGCTATGCAGCGCTGTCCTTCATCAGTGGCGGAGGGACGGGCACCGGGAATGGAAGCGGCAGTTCTGCTGTTCAGACGGGGGCCGTTCAGAGCCAGAATGATACTGGCGGTGGAGTGGAAGCAGATATCACCGGCGTGCCGGTTGAAGGAACCAGTGAGGCGGTCGCAGCGCATGTTCCGGTACAGATTGCGGCGCAAAGCTATTATCTGCTCCAATACGGCGTATTCAGCACACCGGCTGGTGCTGCGCAGGCTCAGCAGGAGCTGCTGGCCGCAGGGCTTGCCGCAGGTCTGGACCCGGCGGACGGCAACCGGGTGTACGCCGGGATGTCGCCTGAGCGTGAGCAGGCCAAGCTGCTCAGCAGCGGTCTGAAGAATCAGGGGATCGAGCTGTATGTAAGGGAAGTGGCCTTACCCGCTGTAGATCAGGTCAGCTTTAACGGAACGGCGGAAGTGGTGGACAGCTATTTTGCGGTCAGCAGCCAGTTGTTGAGTGAGCTGAGCGGCCTGTCTGCTTCGCTGCTGAGCGGTGCGGCCAGCAGTACCGACAGCTCAGCGGTAAGTGATCTTCATATGCAGTGGACCCAAGCCGTCAAGCAGCTGGAGTCGGGGCTGTCGACGGAAGGGAAGAATTTTGCCGCCGGGCTGGAGAAATCCATGAGCCGGGGAATATCCGCACTGAACGAGTACGGCAAGAATAAGGCAGAGGGCCTGCTCTGGGAAGTGCAGGAGGCTATGATGAGCTTTTTGACCGGCCAGAAAAGTCTGCTGTCTGCGATAAGCTGAACATCCACCCAATTGTATAAGGTGTTGCCCATCCCCCGTACCGGCTGTTTGCCGGACGGGGGATTGCTGTGTGGCTCGCCAGTATAGCTGCTTCATGATAAATCAGTTGCCTATTGTGCCGGAGTCGGATAATGTTAGTGGACCACACCCGGCGGAGACGGTGAAATCGGGCTTTATGCGGCAAGGCTGTGGTAAACATTCCCTGAACGGATTTTGCGTTTGTATTGAACTCCGTTTCACCGTATAATAATTAGGGTGTCAAAAAATGGCGAGGGAAGACCAAAATGAAGAAGAAAAATGTAGGAACACTGCTGTTATTTCTAATTCTGGGCTGGCTGGCCGGAGCCTGGATTGCCAAGCTGCTGGAACCTGTGCAAGCTCTGTCTTTTCTTACAACCTCGACTGTACTCAAGTGGTCGCCGCAAGCTGATTTGGACATCATAACCTATGACATCACTATCCATTTGAAATTGTGCCTGCTCAGTCTTGCCGGAATGATAACAGCTGTATGGCTGTACCGCAGACTGTAGCGTTCGCTGCCGGCATCTAGAAGGGACGTTTATTACAGTGGAGCATGACAACACGCGATACATTATTCTTGCTTCGGGTTCGCCGCGGCGGCGTGAACTGTTAGCCTCGCTTGGCCTGCCTTTCGAGGTTCTGGTCAGTGAAGCTGATGAGAGTACGCCGCCGGAATGGACGCCTGAGACCATCGTGCGTAATCTGGCCGTGCGCAAAGCGGAGGCAGTAATCCCTGCAGCCGGAGACCGGGATGCTGTTATTGTCGGCAGCGACACGATTGTCGTGCTTGATGATAAGGTGCTCGGCAAGCCGGTGGACGAGCAGGACAGCGCTAAGATGCTGGCCATGCTGCAAGGAAGAACACATCAGGTATATACCGGGGCGGCCTGTATCGGTCTTGCAGAGGGTCGGACCCTGGTAGATCACAGGGTAACCTCTGTAACTATGAGAGCAATGAGCGAAGATGAAATCTGCGCCTACATCGCGACCGGGGAGCCTGCCGACAAAGCCGGCTCTTATGCAATACAAGGGCTTGGTGCCACCCTGGTGGACGAAATTGAAGGCTGTTATTTTAACGTGGTTGGTCTGCCGTTGTCGCTGCTAAGCGGCATGTTGTCCGGGTTCGGCATTTCTGTACTGAACCGGCAAGGATAGCGGAAGAAAGAGGGTTAGGGATGGAGTCGCAATCATTTATGCTGCGTGACCTCCCCCATGAAGAACGACCACGAGAGCGCATGATGCATTATGGGGCGGAATCATTAAGTCAGGCGGAGCTGCTGGCTATTCTGCTGCGCACAGGTGCGCAGAATGAATCGGCTATTCATATCGCCCAGCGGTTGCTGGGGATTACAGGCGGCCTCCGCGGGCTGGCGGACCTGAGCATTGAAGAACTGACAACAATCAAAGGCATTGGCCCTGCCAAGGCCGTGCAACTGAAAGCAGGCATAGAGCTGGGAAGACGCATGGCGAACTCCCGGCTTACAGAACCGGTTATCATCCGCAGTCCCCAGGACGCGGCGGAGATTCTGACCGAGCAGCTGCGTTATTTGCAGAAGGAGCATTTTATCTGCTTGTTTCTGAATACGAAGAATCATGTTATTGCGCAGGAAACATTGTCCATGGGCAGCCTTAACGCCTCCATTGTGCATCCCCGCGAGGTGTTCCGGGCAGCCATGAAATGCAGCAGCGCAGCTATTATATGCGCACATAATCATCCGAGCGGTGATCCGACACCGAGTCCTGAAGACATCTCCTTGACCTCAAGGCTGATGCAGGCAGGTGAAATCGTCGGCATCGACGTGCTGGATCACCTGGTTATTGGTGACAGCAGCTTTGTAAGTTTGAAAGAAAAAGGTTATATGTAATACAATTGTCTAGATCCACAAGGAAAAGGAGCATACAAGATGTTAGGTGGTTTTACGAAAGATTTAGGAATTGACTTGGGGACAGCGAATACGCTTGTCTACGTGCGCGGTAAAGGGATTGTTGTAAGAGAGCCTTCCGTGGTAGCCATTAACACTGATACAAAGACGATTGAAGCTGTAGGGGAGTCCGCCAAAAAAATGATCGGACGCACACCGGGCAACATTCGTGCCATTCGTCCGATGAAGGACGGGGTCATTGCAGATTTTGATACTACGGCAACAATGATTAAATATTTTATCCGCCAGGCACAGAAGCAGCGCTCGATGTTCCAGCGCCACCCGAATGTCATGGTCTGTGTACCATCCGGAATTACGGCTGTTGAACAACGCGCCGTTGAAGATGCAACGAAGCAGGCGGGAGCGCGTGAGGCCTATATCATTGAAGAGCCTTTTGCCGCTGCCATCGGAGCGGATCTCCCGGTATGGGAACCTACAGGAAGCATGGTTGTGGATATCGGCGGCGGAACTACCGAAGTGGCGGTCATCTCACTCGGCGGTATCGTAACAAGCCGTTCTGTCCGTGTAGCCGGCGATGAAGCGGATGAGTCCATCATCCAATATATCAAACGCCAGTATAATCTCATGATCGGGGAACGCACTTCGGAGCAGCTGAAGATGGATGTGGGTTCTGCTCTGCCGCTCGAGAAAGCCGAAACGATGGAAATCCGCGGCCGCGATCTGGTAACGGGACTTCCGAAGACGCTGACTATCACCTCTGATGAGATCTGTGAAGCTTTGTCGGATACAGTGAATGCTATTGTTGAAGCTGTAAAAGTAACGCTGGAGAAATGTCCGCCTGAGCTTGCTGCCGACATTATGGACCGCGGTATTGTGCTTACAGGCGGCGGTGCGCTTTTGCGTAACCTGGACAAGCTGCTGGCGCGTGAGACCGGAATGCCGGTTATCGTTGCCGAGAATCCGCTGGACTGTGTAGCTATTGGTACAGGTAAGGCACTCGAGAATATTCATTTGTTCAAGAGCCGCAGCAGTTCGAGTCTCCGTTCCAAACGCTAAGACAATTCTGACCTGTGAACGTCAACCCCTGATGTGGGAGAAATTCGGTTGTTAGAGGGTGTTGAAACTGTTTAAGCTGTTTAATAATAAACGTTTATTTATATTGCTGATTACACTGGTTATGTTTATCGTGGTGATGGGCTTCAGCCTGGGACAAAGGAAAAACTTGTCCTGGCCGGAGAACTTCCTCAGAGATACGACCGGTTTCGTGCAGAATTTGTTCTACAAGCCCGCTGGATACGTAGCGGGCTTGTTCCAAGATATCGGGAACCTGCATGATTTGGCTGAAGAGAATAAGCAGCTCAAAATCCTGGCAGCGCAATACGCCCGGGATAAGGCGCAGTATAATTTTATCAAGTCCGAGAATGAAGGCTATAAAAAAGATCTTGAATTTACTAAGGCACAAACGAATCTATATAACTATGAATATCATATCGCTAATGTAGTCAGTCTGACGACAGAGCCGGGTAACAACACGCTTGTTATTGATCTCGGAGCGAAGGATGGAATTAAGCTGAACATGTCTGTAACTTCTGTCGAAGGGCTCGTCGGGGTAATTAGTAATGTGAGTAATTTCACCTCTACCGTTAAGCTGATGACGATGATGGATATCAATGATCCCAACTCCCAGCCGCCGATTTCGGCTACTGCCTTCAATAAGGAAGGTGAGACCTTTGGGATGATAGAGAGTTACGACCAGCAGACCGGAATGCTCATGATGAATAAAATTCCCGCGGGTAATCCGATTGCCAAGGAAGATCTCATCATCTCGTCCGGCATTGGAGGACTGTATCCGCGTGGAATGACTATCGGTACGGTTGAAGAAGTGAAGACCGGGGAGTTTGGGTTGACTTCTACAGCGATCATCAAGCCGGCGGCAGGATTCCAGGACTGGAAGGAACTCTTCGTTGTCTTTACGGAGGAGCGTGGAGAATAGTGAATATGCGCAGATCCGTGCTTGTTTTATTGCTGTTACTCTTATTTATCCTTGAAGACACTATTCTCCCCTGGCTGATTCCGAATGCCTGGGAGATGCGGATTATCCCTGATCTCGTGTTCATCGTAATCCTGTTTGTGACGGTATACCATCACCGGCATACGGCACTTATTCTTGGTTTATCCTTCGGAATGCTGCATGATGTGGTGTTCTATGGCCGCATTCTTGGGGCACATTCTTTTGCAATGGGATTATCCGCATATCTGATTGGTCTGATATTCCAGATTCCGCGTGCACCGCTGCCGCTGATGATGACGGTGGTACTGCTGGGCAGTCTGCTGGAGGACAGCATGCTTTTTGCCATCTACAGCGTCTTTAATCTGAGTAAAGAACCCTATAACTGGGCGCTTCTGCACCATATGCTGCCTACTATGCTGTTTCATTTTGCTATCGGCTTGCTTCTCTACATCCCGCTCCGGCGCCAGCTGGAGCTGCTGAAGAAAGAGACCCGCAAAGAAGAAGCTGCTTAAGCCGCTGCTGCATTTTCTTATCCTATAAAGAAGGAATTTGCCCGGCCCGGCACGAATGAATGAGGATGGGGGGACAGGCATATGACAGTTAAATCCAAGCATGTAAGGATTAAGGGCATCAAGGATGGCCTGGTATTCCTGCTAGACGACAAGTGTCCCTTTGAAGATCTCTTAAGCGAGCTTCGCTATAAGCTGGAGCACAGCCATCAAAATATCCTGACCGGACCGATTGTGCATGTGGACATCAAGCTGGGCAACCGTCCTGTTACCGAAGAAGATAAAGAGGCAGTTCTGGAGATTCTCAAAAGCCAGGGGAACTTATTAATCCGTTCCGTTGAAGCCTTGGAGGACCCTGAAGAGAAGGATACGGAAGCGTTATTTATGATGAGCGGAATGCTCCGTTCCGGCCAGGTGCTGCATCATGAGGGCAATCTGCTGTTTCTCGGCGATGTGAATCCGGGAGGAACCATTACCTGCTCGGGGGATATCTATATTCTTGGAGCGCTTAAAGGGATGGCACACGCCGGAATCAACGGCAATCAGGAAGCGATTATTGCGGCTTCGCTGCTGGCTCCTACCCAGCTCCGGATTGCTGATATTATCAGCAGGCCGCCGGATGAATGGGGAACGCGGGAGAGCAGCATGGAATTTGCCTATTTATCAGGTGGTGCTATGCAAATCGACAAAATTCATAATATAGTCAAATTACGTCAGGATTTAAATGTGTTTAAAGGGGTGTAGCCTCCATGGGAGAAGCGATTGTCGTAACCTCGGGCAAAGGCGGAGTTGGCAAAACAACCACAACAGCCAACATTGGGACCGCACTTGCATTGCAGGGCAAAAAAGTATGTCTAGTAGATACTGACATTGGACTGCGGAATTTGGATGTAGTCATGGGGCTGGAGAACCGGATCATTTACGATCTTGTGGATGTGGCGGAAGGCCGCTGCCGTCTGAATCAGGCGCTGGTCAAAGACAAGCGTTTTGAAGAGCTGTATATGCTGCCTGCAGCCCAGACCAAAGACAAAACCTCAGTCACACCGGAGCAGGTCAAGGATATTATTCTTGAACTCAAGAAGGAATACGAATATATTCTGATCGATTGTCCGGCCGGGATTGAACACGGCTTCCGCAATGCCATTGCAGGGGCCGACAAAGCTATTGTGGTCACTACTCCGGAGCATGCTGCGGTGCGGGATGCGGACCGGATCATCGGTCTGCTGGAGCAGTCACATGTGGAATCACCGAAGCTGGTGGTCAACCGTATCCGTCCGGGAATGGTGAGATCCGGCGATATGCTGGATATCGAGGATATTCTGCAGGTGCTCAATATTGATCTGATCGGGATTGTACCTGATGATGAGCTGGTCATCAAGGCGGCGAACAGCGGTGAACCTACCGTGATGAATCCGAATTCTTCAGCAGCAATTGCTTACCGCAATATTGCCCGGCGTATTCTTGGCGATGCGGTGCCGCTCATGCAGCTGGACCAGAAACCGGGTGCTTTTAAGAAGTTCAAGAAATTTTTTGGAATGGGCTGAACCGTGGCCAGGCACTTATTTATAGCGATCTTTCGTTTTGACCCGCCTGCTGAGAAATGCTTGGCGGGTTTTTTTGTGCGAATATACGAAATAAGGCCGGTACACCACTTCTGCTTGATAGCTATCTCCCCACAGGGCTTGTTCTAAAGCACCTTCCGCTACTCATAAAATGGAAGTAAAACAAGCCCGCCCGGAGGGATCAATATGGAATACGAGAGAGATATCAAAAATCGCCGTAAGAAACGTATACAGAGCTTATTAGAGGATCAGACCGAAGCGGGATCAGCGCCAGCGCTTTTCACTCTGCCTGACAACACTATTCCATTCAGGGAATGGGGGGCTAGTTCCCGAAATGAATTCACTGCTTCAACGGAACCTGACCCTGAGGTAATGTGGAAGAAGCAGCGCAGCAGCTGGGAGGACGAAGGCGGGGATGGGCCGCGCTTTGGCGCAGGCTTCATGCGGCGGACCGTAGCCAGCCTGCTTGTCTTTGGAGCGGTGTGGGGAATCTTCGCAGTGAGTGAGCCATGGGCAGTGAAGTCGCAGTATTTCATTACTGGCGCCCTTAGTAATGATATGGATTTCGCCGCAGTGCAGGTATGGTATGAGGAGCATTTCAATGGAGCCCCTTCGTTCATTCCGATCTTCGGAGATAAAGAGGTGCCGGCAGAGAAAGTGACAGCCGTTCATGAACTGAGCGCCCCCTTGGAGGGAAGCATTGCGCGTCCCTTTGCCGAATCCCTTAAGGGGGTAGAAATAATACCGGCAGATGATTCAGGCTCAAGTGTCACGGTGGATAGTGTAGATACGGGCCGGGTATTGTCCGTGTCCAAAGAAGCCCAGGGAGGCATCCGGATCACCGTCCGCCATACCGGAAATATAACGGCGGAATACGGTCATTTGAGCGGGACGCGGCTCGCGGTGGATGACTGGGTACAGAGCGGAGAGACGGTGGGCTGGATTCAGGGGACAGAGGATGCACAGATTCCGATGCTTTTTTTTGCGATTATGAAAGACAAGTCTTATATTGATCCTGCTGAAGTGGTATCGTTTGATTAGGATCTTCGGTGTTGAACTGTCACTGCATCCGCTCTTCGTGCTGATTCTTTTTCTCTCCGTGCTTACCGGACAGTTCCTTGAAATTATTACTCTGTTTTCGATTGTATTTATCCATGAACTCGGACATGTATGTGCGGCACTATTGACCGGGGTTACCGTCAAGTCCGTGCAACTGCTGCCGTTCGGGGGAGTTGCGGTCATTGAGGATCATGGGCGGCTGACAGCCGGACGTGAAATGGGGATTGCCTTGGCCGGACCGCTTCAGAACGGAATTATGATCCTGATGGCGCTGGCCCTCAAGCAAGCGGAGTATGGCAGCAGCGCTTATCTGGATTATTTCATCGGGGCCAATGCCATGATCGCGCTGTTCAATCTGCTGCCGGTGCTTCCGCTCGACGGAGGCAAAATCCTGCAGGCCGCTCTAAGCCTGCTGCTTCCGTATTATTACACCCTGCTGTGGATCGGCAGAGTCAGTATTGCAGCCAGTCTGCTTGTTGTGGTGTTCGCCCTGCTTCCGCTGGGAACCGGCGGCGGACTCCGTCTTAACCTGCTGATGATTGGTGCCTTTCTGCTCTATTCCAATATAACGGACCAGCGCAACCTGCCTTACCGGTTTGTTGCTTTTTTGATGAACAGGGAACAGATCTATGAGCGGTATCTGCATTCAGAGGGCGCTGCCCGGCCAATAGTTGCGTTCTCTGCGAAACCTTTGGATGATATATTGCGTCTATTTAAACGTAACCATTATCATTTTATCTATGTAATGAACGATGACAGGGATATAGTGGCTGTTCTCCCTGAGCAGCGTCTGATTTCTTCTTATTTCGGAATATAAAGCTAGAATGATTCAAACCAGAGGTGAAGCCATGAAACAAATGATCGTTCACTGCACACAACATATTACTCGTATGGCACTTCTGGAGAACGGGAGGCTGGTGGAATATGCGGCTGAACGCGATCAGCAGCAAGGTCTGGTCGGGAGTTATTATAAAGGTCGGGTTATGAATGTGCTGCCGGGTATGCAGGCGGCTTTTGTAGATATCGGACAGAAAAAGAATGCCTTTCTATATGTAGACGATGTACTGCATCCCCATCTGGAGAAGCAGCCGGAGGTGAAGCCCTCTATTGAGACGCTGCTGCAGCCCGGCCAGGAGATCGTTGTCCAGGTGAGAAAAGAGCCGCGTGGCGGCAAGGGAGCGCGGGTGACTACTCATTATACCTTGCCCGGACGCTGGATGGTGTATATGCCTTTTGCCGAGTATGTCGGGGTTTCCAAAAAAATTAGCCGCGAATCCGAGCGCAGCCGGCTTAAAGGAATCGGCGAACGGTTGCGTCAGGGTGAAGAAGGAATCATTATGCGTACAGTCTCCGAGGACGAGCCTGTGGAGGCTGTTGAAGGGGATCTGGCCTTTTTGCGGGCCCAGTGGGAAGTAATTACCCGGCGGGTCAAGGAACTGGAAGCGCCGGCGTTGCTGCATTGTGATCTGAGCATCGTTCAGCGGTTTATCCGGGATGCCTTCAACCCGCAGCGTGATGAGCTGATGATTGATTCGGGCAAGGCGGTTAAAGAGGCGGAAGCATTCCTTACAGATATGGCTCCCGAAGGGTACAAGCCTGTAGGATTCTACCGTGGACAAGAGTCCATCTTCTCGGCATATGGTGTAGGGGATCAGCTCCATAAGAGCTTCAGCCGCAAAATCATCCTTGAAGGCGGGGCTACGCTCATTTGGGATGAGACAGAGGCGCTCACCGTTATTGATGTGAATACGGCTCAGTACACCGGCGGGACAAACCTCGAGGATACGGTAACACGGACCAATCTGCTGGCGGCGGAAGAGATCGGGCGGCTTGTCCGTCTGCGGGATACGGGCGGCATTATTATCGTTGATTTCATTGACATGGAGCGGGAGGAACACCGGAAGCAGGTCATCGCGAAGCTGGAGAGCATCATCAGCCGTGACCGCACCAAGACGCATATTCTCGGCTGGACCCATCTGGGCCTGCTGGAAATGACCCGCAAGAAGGCAAGGCATGATTCGGCCGGATTTGCTCCGGTGATCTGTCAATGCTGCGGCGGGACTGGCAAAGTAGGGACATGGCTGGAGTAGGCCAGTTTTTCACGCTAAGAGGGTACCGTCTGTTAAAAGGATGATAAAGCCGCTTTCTACTTGACTTGGACTAATAAGTATGATAATATCTTCAAGTATGTGTTTGGTTATTATATTCCTGCACATGCTGTAACCGCTCCGATCGGGTATATCAAGTGTAATTCCTCCGGGGGTTGCCACCTAGACTAGGCGAGTCTGAGACATGAGGAGGTGCAAGTACAATGTATGCAATTATCGAAACTGGCGGTAAACAATACAAAGTCCAAGAGGGCGACGTGTTGTTCATTGAGAAGCTGGAAGCTGAAGACGGCGCAAGCGTAACGTTTGACCGTGTCTTGGCTGTTTCTAACGAAGGTGGTTTGACTGCAGGAACTCCGCTGGTAAGCGGCGCGTCTGTAACAGCCAAAGTCGAGAAACATGGTAAAGGTCATAAGGTTGTAGTTTACAAATACAAACCTAAGAAGAACTACCACAAGAAACAAGGCCATCGTCAACCGTACACCAAAGTAACTATCGAGAAGATTCAGGCGTAAGAAGGTGCGTTAATGATTAACGTGCGGATTACACGGGCTTCTGCTCAAGGTGTCATTGTCGGTTTTGCCGTCAAAGGGCATGCGGAATACGCAAGGAATGGTAAAGACATCGTCTGCGCGGGCGTTTCGACCGTTACGGTTGGAACAGTGAATGCGATTGAAAGCCTGACCGGTGTAGTCCTGGATACTTCGATGAAGGATGGATTTCTGAGTGGAACCCTGGTTCCCGTGAATGATCCTGAAGTCTCCGCCAAGGTGCAGCTTCTGCTGGAATCCATGGTGCTGATGCTCAAAGATATCGCTAAATCTTACAGAAAATTTGTTCAGATACAGGAAGTCATTATTTGAAGAAGGAGGTTGACAACATGTTGAAATTGGATCTTCAATTATTCGCATCGAAAAAAGGTGTAGGTTCCACAAAGAACGGACGTGATTCCCACTCTAAACGTCTTGGCGTGAAACGTGCTGACGGTCAAGCAGTAACCGGCGGCAACATCTTGGTTCGTCAACGCGGAACAAAAATCCACCCGGGCACTAACGTGGGCATCGGTAAGGATGATACACTGTTCGCACTTGTGGACGGCGTAGTGAAGTTCGAACGTTGGGGCCGCGATCGCAAAAAAGTGAGCGTGTACCCGGTTGATGTCGCTCCGGTAGCAGCGGCACTGGAAGCGTAAGCTTTCGGAACCTATTTAGATGAGAAGCCTCCGGCATGAGTGCCGGGGGCTTTTTTTGAAAATATTCGCACCTATAGAATTCAAGTCAAACGCCCGGCAGGAATGCTGGTGATTGCAGAGAAAGCCTGTGTTATACTGGAAAATGGAAAATATCGAGCAAGATGAGCAATAGCGACATTGGAATCAATTTTGCGAACCGAGGGACGGGGAGAAAGAATGAAATCCTGGAAAAGTATCGTCTGGGCTGTCATGTTATCCGCAGTGCTTCCTTTAGGTCTCGTGTATTGGCAACCCTCCCTTTTCACATGCCTGCTGCTCGGTGTATGGGTAGCGGCAGTGCTTGCATTCAGCTTTCTTTACAACCGGCGTCATTATGAAGAGGAACTGCGTATACAGGAGAAGACTCTGCAGCAGGCGGCAAACCGGACACTGAATCACCATCGTCATGATTGGATGAACGATCTGCAAGTACTTTACGGATATATCCAGCTGGGCAAGCCTGATAAATCCGTGTTATGTGTGGAAAGAATAAAGGAGCGTATCGCGCTGGACAGCCGTATCGCCAAGCTGGGGGTTCCTTCACTGGTATTCTACCTGCAATCCTTCCGTACCTACAGAAGCAGCCTGGAGCTGGAGATCGAAGTGGAGGAAGGGCTGCAGCTGGAGGACAAGCTGACTCCCGAAACAGGTGATGAGCTGACATCTGTGATTATGCAGACCATAAGGGCGTATCAGTACAGCGGACTTGTTCCGCAAGGAGAAGCGCGGAAGCTTCGGCTCGGATTTTCACAGGAGGGAAGAGACATTCTTATCTCTTTCGAAGGTGAAGGAGATCATGGCAATCCTGAACTGCTGCAGGGGCAAATTTATAATATAGTACAAGGAAAAATCATGAAGGCGGAGCAGTTTCAGCCGAGCACAAGCTCTGTAGAACTGCGTTTACCGCTGGAGATGTAAGGAAGGTGAACATTAATGTTCGTAGATAAAGCTAAGATTTATGTTAAGGGCGGCGACGGCGGAGATGGTCTCGTGGCGTTTCGCCGTGAGAAGTATGTGCCGGAGGGCGGTCCTGCCGGCGGAGATGGCGGCCGCGGCGGAGATGTGATTTTCCGGGTAGATGAAGGCTTGCGTACACTGATGGATTTCCGTTATCAGCGACATTTCAAGGCCGATAAGGGAATTAAGGGACGCAATAAGAGCCAGCACGGGGCTAACGCCGATCACATGATCGTGCGCATTCCTCCGGGAACTGTGCTGATCGATGATGATACCCAGGAGATCATTGCCGATATGACCCGTCATGGACAACAGGTCGTTGTGGCACGCGGCGGTCGTGGCGGCCGGGGGAATACCCGGTTTGCGACGGCAAACAATACTGCGCCAGAGCTAGCCGAGAACGGCGAAGAAGGCCAGGAGCGTTATATCGTAATGGAACTGAAGGTAATGGCAGACGTAGGTCTGGTAGGATTCCCGAGTGTGGGTAAATCTACATTGCTGTCGGTAGTATCTGCTGCCCAGCCGAAGATTGGTGCCTATCACTTCACAACAATTACACCAAACCTTGGTGTAGTTGACGTTGGGGATGGCCGCAGCTTTGTTATGGCGGATCTGCCGGGCCTGATTGAAGGTGCGAGTGAAGGTGTGGGGCTTGGACATGAGTTCCTGCGCCACGTTGAACGTACACGTATCATCATTCATGTCGTGGATATGTCCGGTTCTGAAGGTCGTGATCCCTTCGAGGATTGGGTGATGATTAATGACGAGCTGAGGCAATACAACGCTGCCCTGATTGACCGTCCGCAGATTGTTGCGGCGAACAAGATGGACATGCCTGATTCCGAAGAGAATCTTGCGGCCTTCCGTGAGCGTGTGGCGGAGCTTCGTCCGGATCTTGAAATCATGCCGATCTCCTCGCTTACCCGTCAGGGAGTGCAGGAACTGCTCTACCGGGCAACGGACGTACTGGATAGTATTCCTGTCGCACCGGTCGTTGAAGAAGTGGCTGAAACTACTGAGCGCAAGGTGTATAAGCTGGAAGCGGAAGAAGATAATTCCTTCACCATTACCCGCGACAATGAAGCATTTGTGGTCACCAGTCCGCGTATTGAGCGGATGCTGAAGCGGATGCAGCTCAGTACACATGATGCTATCCTCAAGCTGGCCCGTACCTTGCGTCACATGGGTGTGGATGCCGAACTGCGCAAGCGCGGTGCTGTAGAAGGCACCATTGTGCGCATTGCTGATTTTGAATTCGAGTTTGTTGAGAACAGCAGCTACTATTAAATATCTGCGCTTGCTGCTGAGCGTTGTCAAGCAGCTTCGAATATGCCGGCTGTGTTTCCCGTGAGGGGACACAGCCGGCTTTTTTAATAGACAGGGCATAAAAGAACGGCTTTGTATAAAGTCTGCTTTAAATATTTGGCTAAATTTACTACAATCATATGTGTGCACTAATTTCCAGCTGAACCAACCGATAATATAAATACATACCTGTCATGAAAGAGGGAATAGGCAGATGGCAATTATTGAAGTAGTCAAATATGACGGGCCTGCAGGCGTCTTCGCCTGGAAATATCCTAATCAGGAGCTGGGGACATGGACACAGCTGATTGTGAATGAATCCCAGGAGGCGATTCTGTTCAAAGGCGGTGAGGCACTCGATTCCTTCACAGCAGGACGTCACACGCTCAGCACGGCGAACATCCCGATTCTGTCGAATGTAGTGAATCTGCCGTTCGGCGGCAAATCACCGTTTACAGCGGAAGTATGGTTCGTGAACAAGATGAACTCTATGAACGTCAAGTGGGGGACAAGCTCGCCGCTGCAGCTACAGGATCCCAAATACCAAATCATGATCTCTGTCCGCGCCTTCGGCCAATTCGGAGTCAAGATTGAGGATCCCCGCAAATTCCTGCTGAAGCTGGTGGGGACGCTGCCGCTATTTGATCAGGACACTATGGTGAGTTATTTCCGCGGGCTGCTGATGTCCAATATTAATGAACTGATCTCTTCTTATCTGGTGCACAAAAAAATCAGCATTCTGGAGATCAATGCCTATGTCGTAGAAATTTCGAAGCATATCCAAGGCCGTCTGGCGTCGTCCTTCCTGGATAGCGGGATCGAGCTGAATAACTTCTTTATTGATTCCATTAACATACCTGATAATGATCCGGCCATACTCCGCTTGAAAGAGGCTTTAGCCAAAAAAGCAGAGATGGACATCATCGGCTTCACTTATCAGCAGGAACGCAGCTTCAATACCATGGAGGAAGCCGCAGGAAATCCGGGTAATTTAGGCGCCGGGATGATGAATACCGGCCTGGGGCTCGGTATGGGCTTTGGCCTTGCCGGACCTGCGACTGATATGATGAACAGGATGACACGCGGCATGTCACTGGACGGCGGTACGGCGGCAGCACCGGGAGCAAGTTCCAAATCCTGTGCAGGCTGTGGAACGCTTAACCCGGCAGATGCGCGGTTCTGTATCGGCTGTGGTCAGAGCCTGCAGCCGGTGCCGGCAGCAGCTAGCAGTACTTGCCACAGCTGCGGCAAGCCGGTAATTCCCGGCGCCAAATTCTGTCCGCATTGCGGGGAGAGTCTGATCATCAAATGCACGGGTTGCGGGCATGAACTGCAGCCCGGCCAGAAATTCTGCGCGGAATGCGGAACAAGGGCGGCTAATGGGTGAGCCGGATGAATAAACAGAGGTCTTACACAGGGCTTATCACTGTCATTTATGTTGCTGTTCTGGCGGTCACTGTTTTCTCCTTCTTCATGCTTGGATTCTCTGAGTCGCTGGTGCGTTTCATAGTGACCCTGCTTGCCGTATGCATTGCTGAGACTGCCGTATATGGCTATTGCGTATTTTGGCTGCGTTCCGCTCCTGATGTCAGCAGGACTTCACCGCTACTCCTGAGCGGGGCTTGGATTATTGCCCTATATGTATCTGTGGTAATTGCGTTAGCTGTGCTGCTTGACTGGATTCTGGAACTGAGCCCGCTCTGGTATGCGGGAGTGCAGCTAATCATGTTAGTTACTGCTGTGTCTGTTCTTGAAGCGATAAGGTTATATGGCCGGAATGCAGCGTCGCAGGAACAGAGGGATGCCGATGCCTCAAGGAATCTGCGGAGTTACCGGCAGGAGCTGCGTGAGATTAGAGCGCTTGCGGGGAGCTGGAAGCATCCGGAATCCATTCGTTTGACTGAACTGGTGGGTTCCCTGGAGGATAAGTTCCAGTACAGTGATCCGGTTTCGAATCCGGAATTGGCCGCAACCGAGGATATGATAAGCCAGCAGATTTCTCTGCTTCATGATCATGTTGCCTTATTGCTTGTACTGAAGGAGCTGCCAGCCGGCTGGAAAGCGGAAACACAGGAATTGGCGGATAGTATTGCCGGCACGCTCCAGCGGCGTAACCGGGAGCTGGCGGCACTTAAATAGGAGGAAAATTACGGAATGGGTATCGTGAATGAGCTAGAGGGACTGCTGCCGGGCCGGGAAGGCCAGCCGTCTGACGGTCTGCCCAAATATGAGCGAACAACATTTGACTATGTAACTATCGGAGTGGGCTACCTTGTGATGCCGCTCGGGCTTGTGCTGGCTTTGATCCGCTTCTTTGGAACACATTACAAAAATTACCGCAAACCCGTCAACTACAGCCTGCTGTATCATGTTTTTGTAGGGGGATTTGTGCAGATGATGGGCTTTATCCTTTATTCGATATATAGTGACGACGGGATCGATGTCATGACGCTAATTATACTGTTAATCCTCTTTGCTGTTGTTCTGCTCCTGCCCGCGTCAGCTTTTGCCAAAAGGGCGGCCAAAGCCAGATTCCGTTTCTCCCAGCTCGCCAATCAATATGTGCAGCTAATCACTGCCGGCAGAGTGCGTTATATTGGAAATCTGGCTGACCGTACCGGGCAAAGTGAGGGGGATGTGACTAGGGATCTGATCTACCTCAAGAAGTATGGGGTGCTGGACTCCGGGCTGCTCTTCAGTGAGGGCGCGGATACTGAGCCTGATGCTCCGGTTAATCAAGCGGACTCATCGCCCTTTTCTTCCCCGGGCGGACAAACGGTGTATCAGCCGCCAAGACCGCAGCAGCAGCCGAAGGCCATACGCTGCCCTGGCTGTGGTGCGCAGAATACCGTCTCCCCTCTCCAGTCCAAGAGCTGTGACTACTGCGGTACGACCGTCTCTTACAGTTAAGATAAGGCTGTTCCTCCTGATTAACGGGCGGAATAGCCTTTTTTGAAAATTGAAGGTCACTTGCCTTCAGAGGAAAAAGTGTTGCAATTTAAGTCTTCAATCCCGTATAATGTCCACTATGTACATACAAAAGTCTTTGGGGTGAGGACGTTCGTGAAAGAACGCTATTATTTGGTCCGGGAGGACATATTGCCCGATGCTGTACTGAAGACCATGCAGGTCAAGCAGCTGCTGGAAGCAGGAGATGCCAAAACGGTACACGAGGGCGTGGAGCAGGTTGGACTTAGCCGCAGCGCTTTTTATAAATACAAAGATGGAATTCATTTAATTCATCAGCTGGAACGTGAGCGTATAGTAACCATCTCGATAGATCTGGAGCACGAATCAGGTATGCTCTCTAAAGTGCTGGGTTCTGTAGCTGTCCACGGGGCCAACGTGCTGACGATTCACCAGAGTATTCCGCTGCAGGGGCGGGCCAACGTGGTCATCTCTGTCGAAATTTCTCATTTAAATGAAGAATTAGGCGATTTACTGGATAGTCTAAAGGCAATCTCGGGTGTGAAACGGGCGTTAATTATCGGACAGGGCTAGTATTGCTTCATAAAACTTAAGCCTATGCTTACGAAGTGAGTTTTGCTTGAAGTGAATATAAGGAGCAGACGCTCGCAAAACTTTTAGGAGGATGCAAATGAAGCCGGTTAAAGTGGGATTACTGGGTTTAGGTACAGTAGGTACGGGTGTAGTCCGTATCGTTGAAGGGAATCAGGAGGATTTGAGCAGCCAGGTAGGCTCGCCGATCCTGATTGAACGTATAGCCGTGAAGAATACGGAGAAGCCGCGGGAAATTGAAGTCGATCCATCCAAGATCACCGATGACCCTTGGGAGGTTATCCGCGACCCGGAAATTGATGTCATTGTCGAGGTCATGGGCGGTATTGCGGGAACGAAAGAGTACATTCTAGAGGCACTGGAGCGCGGCAAACATATCGTTACAGCCAACAAGGACCTGATGGCCCTGCATGGCTCGGAGATTCTCGCCAAAGCTCAGGAGAAGCAGTGCGATGTGTTCTATGAGGCCAGCGTGGCGGGAGGCATTCCGATTATCCGTACACTGATTGAAGGATTCTCCTCCGACAAGATTATGAAGATTATGGGTATCGTTAACGGGACAACTAACTACATACTTAGCAAAATGAGCCAGGAAGGCGCGTCTTATCTGGATGTGCTGAAGGAAGCGCAGGAACTCGGGTATGCTGAATCGGATCCTACTTCAGACGTGGAGGGGCTGGATGCAGCACGTAAGATGGCTATCCTGGGTACCCTTGGCTTCCGGACCAACGTTGAACTGAGCGATGTCAGTGTGAGTGGCATTTCCGGCGTGAGCAAAGAAGATATTGCTTTTGCCAAACGGCTGGGATACGAGATGAAGCTGCTCGGCATTGCCGAACGGCAGGATGAAGAATTCAGCATCAGTGTGCAGCCTACGATGATCCGTGCGAGCCATCCGATTGCATCCGTGAACGGAGTGTATAATGCGGTATATGTGTATGGTCAAGCCGTAGGGGAAACGATGTTTTATGGTGCCGGAGCAGGCGCGATGCCTACCGCAACCTCGATTGTGGCAGATCTTGTAGCTGTGATCAAGAATCTGAAGCTGGGTGTGAACGGACTCAAGCAGATTGTCCCCTATAAGCAGAAGAAGCTGAAGAGCGATGAAGATATCTTCTACAAGAACTTCCTCCTCCTGCACGTAGATGACAAAGCGGGTGTGCTGGCGAAGATTACTCAAGTGTTTGCCGAATATGATGTCAGTCTGGATTCCGTTGTACAGCAGGCTAATGCCAATAACCCGGATGCAGAAATCATTATTGTAACGCACAATGCCAGCAAGGCGAGTATGAATAAAGTATTGCGGCATTTAGAGCAATTGAATGTCATTCACCGCATCAAAAGCCATTATCGTGTAGAAGGCTGAGTACCGCATTCCGAGATTCATCGGCTGCGCGCAAATATAACGAAGGAGATTTCCCACGCCATGAGTATTTACGGAAGGTCTAGAGTAAAAGTCCCTGCCAGCACCGCCAATCTCGGTCCGGGATTCGATACACTGGGCATGGCACTGTCACTGTATGCCTGGATTGAGATGGAAGAGGCGGCAGAAACGGTTTTTCACCTTTATGGTGATGAGATGAAGGGTATCGCCTGTGACAAAAGCAATCTGCTGTACAAGGTAGCTCAGATGGTGTTTGCAGAAGCCGGGGTTTCGGTCCCCGAACTATCCATCTCGATGTATTCAGAAATTCCGCTTACCCGGGGTCTCGGCAGCAGTGCTTCCGCGATTGTTGGCGCATTGGCCGCAGCGAATGCTATGATTGGTTCACCGCTTGGGTCTGCGAAGCTGTTTGATATGGCTACAGCGCTTGAGAAGCATCCAGATAATGTTGGAGCCTCCATCTTCGGGGGGATTATCACAGCAGCATGGGATGGGCAACATGCCGATTATATCCGGATAGAGCCTCCACAGGCGCTGGAAGTGCTGGTGGTTATTCCTGAATTTGAGCTGGAGACAGTCAAAGCAAGGGGACTACTGCCTGCCGAAGTTACAATGGGCGATGCAGTCCATAATATCAGCCGTACCTCGCTGTTAACTGCAGCACTATCCGCCGGCCGGCTCGATATGATTGGCAGAGCGATGCAGGACCGCCTGCATCAGCCGTACCGTGCACCCATGGTGCCTGGGATGGAGAAGCTGCTTGCTGAGGCGCCCGGGCGTGGTGCTCTGGGGATTGCGCTAAGCGGCGCAGGCCCTACATTGTTATGTATGGTGGACCGCAGCAGCGATAAGAAGCAGGAGCTGGAGCATTTCCTGACAGAGACGATGCAGGAGAATGGGATTCCTTCCCGGACTGTATGGCTGTCGCCATGTACTTCAGGTGTTACTACGGAGCTGCTTGAAAGAAACGGGATGCAAAACGGATCATTTTTGGATATGATAAAAGGAGAATTACAGTCATGAAATCAATAGCGGTATTGCCGCAGGGCTCGGTGTCACATGAAGCGCTGCTGCATTTATTTGGGGGTAACCCGGTAAATATTGAGCATCATAAGCTGATATCCGATGTCTTTCTGTCTACGGCGAACGGAGTTACGGATTACAGTGTGATTCCGATTGAGAATACGATTGAAGGCTCGGTCAGCCTGCATATTGACTGGCTCATTAATGAGGTGAATCTGCCGATGCAGGCGGAGTGGATTTTTCCGTCGGTGCAGAACCTGATCGGTAATCCGCAGGAATTCACGGATGGGAGCGGGCATAAGGATTATACGAAGATTGTCAAAATCCTGTCCCATCCGGTTGCTATGGCACAATGTCTGCAGTTCATCCGCAAAGCCGCACCGTGGGCGGAGCTGGAATCGGTAGGCAGTACTTCCGAAGCTGTTGAAATTGTAAAGAATAATCCCGGCAAGGGCTGGGCCGCCATCGGTACATCACTGGGGGCAGCTACGCACGGGCTGGAGATTGTGGAGCGGCAGGTTACAGACCATAATAACAATTACACGCGTTTTGTACTTGTTGGCCAGGAGAAGCTGGAGCTCCCGCTAGAGAGCAGTGGAGACAAGACGAGTATTCTTGTGACGCTGCCTGAGGATTTCCCTGGTGCGCTGCATCAGGTGCTGGCTGCATTTTCCTGGCGGAAGCTGAATCTGTCGCGGATTGAATCACGGCCGACCAAGAAGAAACTGGGTACTTATTATTTCTATATTGATGTGCTGGAACCGATAGAGTCGGTACTGCTCCCGGGGGCAATTGAAGAGATCAAGGCCTTGGGCTGTCAGGTACGGATTCTGGGGTCCTATCCCACATACACCTATGAGGAAGAGAAAGCGGAGGTGCAGTAAGTTCATGGCTGAACAATGGATCTATCTGGATGGACAACATGTAACGAAGGACAATGCTAAGGTATCGGTATTTGATCACGGCTTTTTATATGGAGACGGTATTTTCGAAGGAATCCGTATATATAACGGCAACATTTTCAAATGCAAAGGCCATCTGGACAGGCTGTATGATTCGGCCAAATCGATTATGCTGGAGATTCCGCTGACCTATGATGAGATGCTGGCGGCTATGGCTGAGACAATCCGTCTTAATGAAATGCGCAACGGGTATATCCGTCTGATCGTTTCGCGCGGTCCTGGTAACCTGGGGCTTGATCCGCGCCGCTGTCCCAAAGCGAGTGTCATTATTATTGTAGAGCAGCTGGCGATCTACCCGGAACAGGCTTATCTGAACGGACTCCGTGCCGTATCGGTATCCCAGCGCCGTAACATCCCGGATGCGCTGAATCCGAAGATCAAATCGCTGAACTATCTCAACAACATTCTGGTGAAGATCCAGTCTAATCTGGCGGAAGCCGATGAAGCGATTATGATGAATGCGCAAGGATATGTAACCGAAGGATCAGGCGACAACATCTTCATTATCAAAAGAGGAGTAGTCTACACACCTCCCTGCTATTTGGGCGCGCTTGAAGGAATTACCCGTCTGGCGATTATTGAGCTATGTGAGAAATTGGGCTTGCCGCTGAAGGAAGAGCCGTTCACAATGCATGATGTATATATTGCCGATGAAGTCTTCTTCACCGGTACTGCAGCCGAAGTTATTGCAGCCCGTGAAATCGACGGCCGGATTATCGGTTCTGGTCACGCCGGCCCGATTACCCTGCAGCTGCTTGAAGAATTCCGCAATGTTGTGGATAAAGACGGTTATAAGGTGTGGGAATAGTCCATTAATAGTTATTCCGCAAACCAATGAATGAACATAGCAGCAATCCTCCCATGGAGCCATGGGAGGATTTTTTTTGTATTAGGGATGTCATTCGCCCATGGGCTGCATAAGATGTAGTAACGAAGGAGGCGGCTGTACCGCATATACCATGCTGGAGTGCAGTAATCCCTGAACTAGGGGCAACGTCGATAACAGATAATTATTAGGAGGTAAATGCTGCGTGAAAATACACATTGTTAAGCAAGGCGATTCGCTGTTTGCGTTATCGCAGAAGTATGGAGTGCCGCTGCAAAAAATAATCGAGGCCAATCCGCAAATCACGAATCCAGATGTGCTTGCTGTCGGAGATAAAGTCAAAATACCGGCAGCCCCGATACCTGTACCAGATAACAGTGAGGTCTACTACAAGCATACCGTCAAGCAAGGCGACACCTTGTGGAAGCTCTCCAAAGCATGGGGAATTACGCTGAAGGACATGATTGATGCCAACCCCCAGCTTAAGAATCCCAATGTTCTGATGACTGGGGAAGTTGTAAATATCCCTAAGAAAGCTAATGCTGCTTCTCCTATTCAGGCTCAGTCTGTCTCTCCGGCAAAAGCTAATACTACTCCCATTCAGGCACAATCTACAGCACCTGCAGTCGTAGACAAAACAGCTATTGGCGGAAAAACCTATACTGGGCCCATAGAAAAGCCGGCTCCTGTCGTGTCCCCTGCCGCAGAAGCAGTCCCGGTTCCCATTGCTGCTCATGTACCGGCACCTAATCCTGCACCCAATAAAGCCCCCGAAGTGATGCCGATTCAGGAAATCGTTCATGAGAAACAAAGCTTATATGTACAGATCTCAGTTCCGGCACAAGAAGCCATCACATATGAGATGCCCAAAGAAGCACATAAAACTGAGGTTCAGCCAGCGGCATGGAACGATGGTAAAGTCTCTCCCTGCGACCAGACCGAAGGTTATCCCGGTCTGAATGAGAACCCGTATTTCGTGAATTGTCCGCCAGTGTATCCTGTGTATGAGCCAATGGGGATGATGGATATAAACGCTGCACCTAACTACATTCAGCCTGCGGCTTTTATGCCGGATTGCCCGCCGTCCTATGCTTATCCTGCCAGTATCTATCCTGCGAATGAATATCCCGGAGGCTGGTACCCTAATGCTTCGCCAGACTATAATAACGCCGTTATGTCCGCAGTGAGTCCGGCCAGTGATAATGCCACTTTTGTTTCTCCGCAGTATAGCGGCCAGCCGGTCAATCTTCCTTGGCCTTCCTGCGGCTGCGGCGGAATGTCCATTCAGCCATATTCGTATGAACAGGCGATGCAGCCAATGTACAATATGTATCCGATGTATGGCATGCCGCAGCCGGGAATGATGGGTTCACCGTATTCAGCGGGAATGAATTCAATGCCTAATGCAGTGTCGCCGATGTACGATCAGCCGATGGTATCGAATATCCCACCTTATCCGTCCTACCCTGGTATGGAGAACTATGCCCATAATCGTGTGCCGGAAATCCAGGTGCCGGAGCTTGCAGGACAGGAAGCGGCAGAGGCTCCTGAAGCAGGACGCGCCGAAGCACAGTCGGTTAAGAATTCCAAGGGCGGAGCTTCCAAAGCGGCAGGGGGAAAAGTGAAAACTTCCAGCCAGACAACCACAGCCAAAGCTAAGACTTCTTCCAAAACAGGTTCAAGCTCAAATGAACGTTCAAGTACAGCCAAAAAGAAAAAGAATCCATGGATATCTAACTAAGTCTGAAACGATCGATTATGGAGTGCATGCAGGTCACGCATAGGATGCGGGCTTGCTGCACTTTTTTAGAGTTTTGCAGGTACAAAGACTCGTATAGTATAACTATGGAGTTCTATAGAACCATCATCAAAATGGTAAATATTGAGGGTTGTCTTTAGTAATGAATGCGTGGTATATTATAAATCCAGTCACAGGGCGAAAGCCTTTTCACAAGATTGGACATATTTCTCTCAAGAGTATGCAAACAGCTTCTGAAAAATAAGTGTTGCATCCAGATGATGAATATGATATATTATAAGAGTTGCTGGTGACGCGGTAGTCGTCGCTGACAACGAGCTTGATCTTTGAAAACTGAACAACGAGTGAGTGGGAGATCGCTTCGGCGAGATCCAAAAAAGAGAATGAAAATTCTCGTCAGATGTTTCAAAATGAGCAATGGCTCTTTCTAAAACCAATTTGGAGAGTTTGATCCTGGCTCAGGACGAACGCTGGCGGCATGCCTAATACATGCAAGTCGAGCGGAGTTCATTTGAAAGCTTGCTTTTAAATGAATTTAGCGGCGGACGGGTGAGTAACACGTAGGCAACCTGCCCTCAAGACTGGGATAACTACCGGAAACGGTAGCTAATACCGGATAATTTCTTTCCTCTCCTGAAGAGAGAATGAAAGGCGGAGCAATCTGCCACTTGGGGATGGGCCTGCGGCGCATTAGCTAGTTGGTGGGGTAATGGCTCACCAAGGCGACGATGCGTAGCCGACCTGAGAGGGTGAACGGCCACACTGGGACTGAGACACGGCCCAGACTCCTACGGGAGGCAGCAGTAGGGAATCTTCCGCAATGGGCGAAAGCCTGACGGAGCAATGCCGCGTGAGTGATGAAGGTTTTCGGATCGTAAAGCTCTGTTGCCAGGGAAGAACGTCCGGTAGAGTAACTGCTGCCGGAGTGACGGTACCTGAGAAGAAAGCCCCGGCTAACTACGTGCCAGCAGCCGCGGTAATACGTAGGGGGCAAGCGTTGTCCGGAATTATTGGGCGTAAAGCGCGCGCAGGCGGTCATTTAAGTCTGGTGTTTAAACCTTGGGCTCAACCTGGGGTCGCACTGGAAACTGGGTGACTTGAGTACAGAAGAGGAAAGTGGAATTCCACGTGTAGCGGTGAAATGCGTAGATATGTGGAGGAACACCAGTGGCGAAGGCGACTTTCTGGGCTGTAACTGACGCTGAGGCGCGAAAGCGTGGGGAGCAAACAGGATTAGATACCCTGGTAGTCCACGCCGTAAACGATGAGTGCTAGGTGTTAGGGGTTTCGATACCCTTGGTGCCGAAGTTAACACAGTAAGCACTCCGCCTGGGGAGTACGGTCGCAAGACTGAAACTCAAAGGAATTGACGGGGACCCGCACAAGCAGTGGAGTATGTGGTTTAATTCGAAGCAACGCGAAGAACCTTACCAGGTCTTGACATCCCGATGAAAGCATTAGAGATAGTGCCCCTCTTCGGAGCATCGGAGACAGGTGGTGCATGGTTGTCGTCAGCTCGTGTCGTGAGATGTTGGGTTAAGTCCCGCAACGAGCGCAACCCTTGACTTTAGTTGCCAGCAGGTAAGGCTGGGCACTCTAGAGTGACTGCCGGTGACAAACCGGAGGAAGGTGGGGATGACGTCAAATCATCATGCCCCTTATGACCTGGGCTACACACGTACTACAATGGCCGGTACAACGGGAAGCGAAACCGTGAGGTGGAGCCAATCCCAGCAAAGCCGGTCTCAGTTCGGATTGCAGGCTGCAACTCGCCTGCATGAAGTCGGAATTGCTAGTAATCGCGGATCAGCATGCCGCGGTGAATACGTTCCCGGGTCTTGTACACACCGCCCGTCACACCACGAGAGTTTACAACACCCGAAGTCGGTGGGGTAACCCGCAAGGGAGCCAGCCGCCGAAGGTGGGGTAGATGATTGGGGTGAAGTCGTAACAAGGTAGCCGTATCGGAAGGTGCGGCTGGATCACCTCCTTTCTATGGAGAATCGTTTCCTGCAACGGAAACATTCAAATCGGAAGCTAAAGCTTCCACAATGAACCTTAGGGTTCAAACACTCACTCGTTGGTCAGTTTTGAGAGTTTAAGCTCTCATCTTTAAACTGTCTGAATTTTCGAACATCACAGTCGTGATTGTCCCGAAATTTCAGCACCTTGATCCTTGAAAACTGGATACCGAAACGAATTTGCGTTTTAGAACATCTTTTAGCTGAAACTTGTGTAAGCAAGTTGAAATAGTTATTAGTGCAGAACGAAGGTTTTCGATTGTGCAGCGACCTTTGGCTTTGAATGTGTTGGTGAATGGAGTAATCCATGAGCAGCATTCAAAACAAGATGAGCAAGCAAGCGAAACACCGGAGTGACGGTTAAGCTAATAAGAGCACACGGAGGATGCCTAGGCGCCAGGAGCCGACGAAGGACGTGGCGAACAACGAAACTGCCTCGGGGAGCTGTAAGCAAGCTTTGATCCGGGGGTGTCCGAATGGGGAAACCCAGCTGTGGTAATTCGCAGTTACTCGTATCTGAATACATAGGATACGCAGAGGCAGACCAGGGGAACTGAAACATCTAAGTACCCTGAGGAAGAGAAAACAATAGTGATTCCGTCAGTAGCGGCGAGCGAACGCGGAACAGCCTAAACCAAGGGGCTTGCCCCTTGGGGTTGTGGGACGTCTCACATGGAGTTACAAAGGAATATGGTAGGTGAAGAGGTCTGGAAAGGCCCGCGATAGAGGTAAAAGCCCTGTAGCCTAAACTGTGTTCTCTCCGAGACGGATCCCGAGTAGTGCGGGGCACGTGAAACCCCGTATGAATCCAGCAGGACCATCTGCTAAGGCTAAATACTACCTGGCGACCGATAGTGAAACAGTACCGTGAGGGAAAGGTGAAAAGCACCCCGGAAGGGGAGTGAAATAGAACCTGAAACCGTGTGCTTACAAAAAGTCAGAGCCCTATTACTGGGTGATGGCGTGCCTTTTGTAGAATGAACCGGCGAGTTACGTTTAACATGCAAGGTTAAGTCGAGAAGACGGAGCCGCAGCGAAAGCGAGTCTGAATAGGGCGATTAAGTATGTGGACGTAGACCCGAAACCGTGTGATCTACCCCTGTCCAGGGTGAAGGTGCGGTAACACGCACTGGAGGCCCGAACCCACGCATGTTGAAAAATGCGGGGATGAGGTGGGGGTAGCGGAGAAATTCCAATCGAACTCGGAGATAGCTGGTTCTCCCCGAAATAGCTTTAGGGCTAGCCTCGGTGAATGGAGTGGTGGAGGTAGAGCACTGATTGGGTGCGGGGCCCGCAAGGGTTACCAAGCTCAGTCAAACTCCGAATGCCATTAACTTCTTGCCGGGAGTCAGACAGTGAGTGCTAAGATCCATTGTCAAAAGGGAAACAGCCCAGACCATCAGCTAAGGTCCCCAAGTGTGTGTTAAGTGGGAAAGGATGTGGAGTTGCACAGACAACCAGGATGTTGGCTTAGAAGCAGCCACCATTGAAAGAGTGCGTAATAGCTCACTGGTCGAGTGACTCTGCGCCGAAAATGTAACGGGGCTAAACACACCACCGAAGCTATGGCTAGATACTTTGTATCTGGGGTAGGGGAGCGTTGTATGTGGGTTGAAGGTGTACCGTAAGGAGCGCTGGACAGCATACAAGTGAGAATGCCGGTATGAGTAACGAAAAGATCAGTGAGAATCTGATCCGCCGAAAGCCCAAGGTTTCCTGAGGAAGGCTCGTCCGCTCAGGGTAAGTCGGGACCTAAGGCGAGGCCGAAAGGCGTAGTCGAAGGACAACAGTTTGAAATTACTGTACCACCGTAATCCGCTATGAGCGATGGGGTGACGCAGGAGGGTAGTGACGCGGACTGATGGATATGTCCGTCTAAGCAGTGAGGCTGATGTGTAGGCAAATCCGCACATCAATAAGGCTGGGCTGTGATGGGGAGCGAAAATTGTAGTAGCGAAGGTCATGATCTCACACTGCCAAGAAAAGCCTCTAGCCAGGAGAAGGTGCCCGTACCGCAAACCGACACAGGTAGGCGAGAAGAGAATTCTAAGGCGCGCGGAAGAACTCTCGTTAAGGAACTCGGCAAAATGACCTCGTAACTTCGGGAGAAGAGGTGCCTCGGTAGGGTGAATAGCCCGAGGGGGCCGCAGTGAAAAGGCCCAAGCGACTGTTTAGCAAAAACACAGGTCTGTGCGAAGCCGCAAGGCGAAGTATACGGGCTGACGCCTGCCCGGTGCTGGAAGGTTAAGGGGAGTGGTTAGGGGCAACCCGAAGCTGTGAACCGAAGCCCCAGTAAACGGCGGCCGTAACTATAACGGTCCTAAGGTAGCGAAATTCCTTGTCAGGTAAATTCTGACCCGCACGAATGGCGTAACGACTTGGGCGCTGTCTCAACGAGAGATCCGGTGAAATTTTAATACCTGTGAAGATGCAGGTTACCCGCGACAAGACGGAAAGACCCCATGGAGCTTTACTGCAGCTTGATATTGAATTTGGGTACGATCTGTACAGGATAGGTGGGAGCCGTAGAGGCAGGAGCGCAAGCTTCTGCGGAGGCGCCGTTGGGATACCACCCTGATCGTATCTAGGTTCTAACCTAGTACCCTAAGCGGGTACGGGGACCGTGTCAGGCGGGCAGTTTGACTGGGGCGGTCGCCTCCTAAAGAGTAACGGAGGCGTTCAAAGGTTCCCTCAGAATGGTTGGAAATCATTCGCAGAGTGCAAAGGCATAAGGGAGCTTGACTGCGAGACCTACAAGTCGAGCAGGGACGAAAGTCGGACTTAGTGATCCGGTGGTACCGCATGGAAGGGCCATCGCTCAACGGATAAAAGCTACCCTGGGGATAACAGGCTTATCTCCCCCAAGAGTCCACATCGACGGGGAGGTTTGGCACCTCGATGTCGGCTCATCGCATCCTGGGGCTGAAGTAGGTCCCAAGGGTTGGGCTGTTCGCCCATTAAAGCGGTACGCGAGCTGGGTTCAGAACGTCGTGAGACAGTTCGGTCCCTATCTGTCGTGGGCGCAGGAAATTTGAGAGGAGCTGTCCTTAGTACGAGAGGACCGGGATGGACGTACCGCTGGTGCATCAGTTGTTCCGCCAGGAGCATGGCTGAGTAGCTACGTACGGACGGGATAAGCGCTGAAAGCATCTAAGCGTGAAGCCCCCCTCAAGATGAGATTTCCCAACTAGTAAGACCCCTTGAAGACGACGAGGTAGATAGGTTGGAGGTGGAAGTGCAGCAATGCACGGAGCTGACCAATACTAATCGGTCGAGGGCTTATCCAAATTTCTTAGAGCGCAGATTCGTTTCGGATTCAGTTTTCAGGAATCAAATTGTAATTTATAGAGCTCAAGCAGTTCTATAGAGAAAATTTGTTTTCAGCATTTGGCGATGCTGACACCTGAATCATAGCATTTGTATATCAAATGCCCGTTTGGTGGCGATAGCGGAGGGGTTCCACACGTACCCATCCCGAACACGACCGTTAAGCCCTCCAGCGCCGATGGTACTTGGACCGAAGGGTCCTGGGAGAGTAGGACGCCGCCAAGCACTTAAGACCACTGTTGATTAGCAACGGTGGTTTTTTGTTTTAGATATGCCGAACAAAAAGATTCACATAAAACTTAACGTTCATCACGGTAAAGAGTGGACTTTTTTCTGTTGAGAATGCAAGAAGCTCACGATTTTAGCTTGCGTCTTAAGGTGAAAATCTGATTGCCTTTCAATAATCCTGCACATAATACAACATTCTCCTCATGATTTCAGCTATAATCCAAAATTGTTGTATGAAAAACAGCATATTCCCTCCTCTAAGCACCTTCAACGTAACAATTGTTGTATTTCATACAACAATCTGTACGATCTCCTATGAATCCAAGAAGTGAAGTTGTAATATGTACAACAGTTTATCCTAAACAAAAACGAAACTTATGAGCTCAGGGTTATATAGTTTTTTGTGTATAGACTATAGTTGGGATATATAACAGGGAGGTATCTATGTGATTATCTGGCTGAATGGAGCCTTTGGTTCAGGATAAACGCAAACGGCAATTGAGCTCCACCAGAGTATTCCACATTCGTATATTTTCGATCCGGAGAATGCAGGCTTTTATATCCGTGAGAACCTTCCAGCAGGCATGTCAAAAAACGATTTTCAGAGCCATCCGCTCTGGCGTGAGCTCACGTATTCAATGCTTAGATACATAGATTCAGAGTATAATGGAACGATTATTGTACCTATGACCCTAGTAGATCCAGACTACTTTATGCAGATTGTGGGCAGACTAAGAAACGAAGGGATAGTAGTTCGTCATTTCACGTTGACTGCTTCCCCTGAGGCCCTGCATAGCAGACTGAAGGGCCGTGGTGAAGGCAGGGGATCCTGGGCTGCTGTACAGATGGAGAGATGTCTTACAGGGCTGGAGAACAAGGTCTTTGAGTGTTATGTGGACACTGAGCAGATATCCATTCCAGGGGTAGCTGGAATTATTATGTCTCTGTTGGAGACCGGGGAATAGAAAAGGGGGATCTGCAATGGCGGTTCAGATTAGTGTTGAAGTGGAAGGATAATAGATTTTAATAATTATTGTGTTTTCTATTGCACTATACTAATATATTTGATATAATATTTTTTGTTGTCGAAAGATTGTTTGTTGATATGGCTCGTTGGTCAAGGGGTTAAGACACCTCCCTTTCACGGAGGTAACATGGGTTCGAATCCCATACGAGTCACCATATTCTTCTTCAATCTCTAAGGTTGAAATAAATAATGATTGTATATCTCATGAGAATGTGTTATGATCATTAAGTTGCTTCTTCGATGGAGGCTTAGCTCAGCTGGGAGAGCATCTGCCTTACAAGCAGAGGGTCGGGGGTTCGAACCCCTCAGCCTCCACCATGGAGACTTGCAAGATAGAAGAGAATACATTTATTACTGACGCGGGGTGGAGCAGCCCGGTAGCTCGTCGGGCTCATAACCCGAAGGCCGCAGGTTCAAATCCTGCCCCCGCAATTAATTTGGAACCGTGGTGTAGTTGGCCTAACATGCCTGCCTGTCACGCAGGAGATCGCGGGTTCGAATCCCGTCGGTTCCGCCATTATTACTTAAGTAACATATTGAATACATACCGTGTGCGGACGTGGCTCAGCGGTAGAGCATCGCCTTGCCAAGGCGAGGGTCGCGGGTTCGATTCCCGTCGTCCGCTCCATATTTTGCGCCCTTAGCTCAGCTGGATAGAGCGTTTGACTACGAATCAAAAGGTCGGGAGTTCGAATCTCTCAGGGCGCGCCATATTTACTTATTGAATAATCAAAGTGTCCGTAATGGATTTATACTTATAATTTGCCGGCGTGGCGGAATGGCAGACGCGCTCGACTCAAAATCGAGTACGTGGGTCAAAGAATTTACCGCTAAAGTCTTGGTATGACTGATTTTTTTATAAGGTGTTTCGAAAGTTCTCTCCTTCAGTTCTCTCCTTTATCCAGAGGAGTTATGGAGAACTAATAATTTGCCGGCGTGGCGGAATGGCAGACGCGAACGACTCAAAATCGTTTGGGAAACCGTGGAGGTTCGAGTCCTCTCGCCGGTATACTGTAGCTGAGACAGTTCATTAGATATTATTCTAATGAACTGTCTTTTATTTTTATGATTTGGTTCATAGTATTGGCTGAAGACAATTTCGAACTGTACTCCAAGTGTGCATAAATATTTGCTGTAGTGGAGTAATCACTGTGGCCTAGCCATTCTTGTACTTCTTTCATGCTAACTCCATTGGCCAACAATAGTGTTGCGCAACTATGCCGAAGATCATGATAACGAATATGTCGCAGACCATTCTTTCTAAGCACTAGTGCAAAGTGTTGAGTTATATAATTTGGCTTGATAAGATAGCCCATCTCATCGACGTTAATATAGTCAAGATACTCTGTACAGTATGAACCACCACATAACTGCCTATTTACCTCTTGCTGTCGTTTAAGACGCACTAGGAGGTCATAGAACGCGTCTACAAGGGGAAGGGTACGTCGACTTGGTTTGTTCTTTGTATTGTCTTTTGCAATGGTAATTAGCTTCCCATTAAGAGACGCTGCGGTTACAGTGTGCTTAACAGTAATTGTACGGTTAACCATATCAATTGCTGCCCATTTTATTCCTAGTGCTTCACTTCTCCGCATTCCGTAAAATGCGGCCAGGATTATTGAAAGCTCAATTTTGGTGCCTTGCACTATCTCCAATAGATGATTTACTTCTGCAGCAGTATAAGAGCTACCGATGAAGAGTTCTTTCTTTGGCCGAAGTACTTTATCCGCCGGATTAGAGAAGATTCGTTCTGTTACAAAAGCATATTGAAGTGCGGAACGAATGTTGGCATGATAATGAATAACAGTATTAGCTTTGACGTTCAATTCATTTAAGGCATACTGATAAAAATCCTGTATATGATATGGCTTGAGACTTAAAAGTGAGACTCCTGTCTCTTGGAAATAAGGAACGATTCTAACCCGAACAGCATTGGTGTAAGAAATGTAAGTGGTAAGTTCGATACTTGGCTTTACAATTTCCAGCCATTCAAGCATAAAATCAGCGAATAAAATGTCATTTGGATCCGCAGGTGTTTCTGTGTCTGGTATAACATTAATAATAGGGTCGTCAATCTTAATTATCGACTCTGAGAGCAATTCAACCTCTTCTTCATCAGTAGGCTCGGGGAAATTTTTTCGTGCTTCTATAAGCATAATTTCTGCTCGTTTTTTGTTTCCTTTGATCGAAAGCCCTGTCGGAATCCATTTTGGTTTCCGTTTGCCATTTTCATCCTTGCAATTTAATACAATATAGAATAAGCCTTTCTTTTTTTGTAGATGGCCTGCAATCAACTTCGTCCCTCCTTAATTCTGCAGCCCACACTTCTACCATCGACACCTTAACTATATCATAGTAAAAATGTCAATTCAATGCGGTAAAGCGATGAAGTGGGCGTCTGGATTTCATAAGAGATTGGAGGCAGGGATATTTTGCTTTTTTGAATTCACCATACTTTGCTAATTTTCAGGTGGTTTATAGAATTGGTACGAATCATTGAATTGGGAGAAAATTTTATCGAATACTCGCCTGCAATCCTCTCTATTTTTCAAAGGAGAGAACGAGGAGAAGATAGCATGACTCTCATGTAGTATCGAGGGTAATAAGGTCCTTTCTTATTAAGGTCAGAACCCCAATCATCATAGAAGTTGATTATACTTTAGCTATATAATCCTACCATTGAGATGTTAATTATAGCATGGATAGAAGAAAGTGGTCATTGCGGTAAATCGTCAAGGTTCGTACGATCAAAAGTAAATGAGAAAAGATTAAGATACATTAGAATGTTGATTTTTGGGATTTTGTAAATTCGACCGATTTTAAAACAACTAATTTTATTCTCCTGTAGAAGTCTATAGGCTGTTTTGTTGCTTATGCCTCCAAGCATTTCACACATATCGCTGATATTAACTACGTCTGGAAAGTCCTGAAACAAAAGATCATACGCTTCTTGTTGGTTAAGTGTTATTAAAGCAGCATGCTCCATAATTGAACCTCCATTAATTATTGCGATATATTTTATAAATAATGAGTGAGTTAATGAATAAAGCAATTTTATAATAATATTTCAAGCTATCGGTGGTTAATCGATATCATAGCTCTGACTTTCACAGAGACTCCCCCTCATCTGAGCAGGCTGCCCCCAATACCGTTACGTTGGCCGGGCAGAAGTATCATTATCCCTCTTGTAGGTCATTGCGAATCAATCTACCACAAATTGATTTAAGCCAGAAGTAAATTCGCTGGCCTCTATGTGTACTAACATAGGGGATCATGGCGGTTCTGCTAAGTCGCTTTCCATTGTGATGGGTACAAGAGGAAGGTGCTTAAAATACTTAAATATGAAGTTATCAAGGATCATTGAGGAACACAAATTCAAATTGGTCTTCAACTTAAATAGAGCTTTGATATAAAAAAGGCA
This sequence comes from Paenibacillus sp. FSL R5-0912, assembly GCF_000758605.1. Classification (NCBI taxonomy): domain Bacteria; kingdom Bacillati; phylum Bacillota; class Bacilli; order Caryophanales; family Paenibacillaceae; genus Paenibacillus; species Paenibacillus sp. FSL R5-0912. Next base: position 6,110,279 of record NZ_CP009282.1, on the reverse strand, counting down.
ACCTAATTGCCATTAAAAAATTAGTAGTTTGGATTATTAGTATAACGTTCAAGATCAAAGCTTCTTACGGCTATAATAAACTCTAATGTTAGTTGTTGTTTACAATCTTCATGAAATTTACCGTTGTGCCAAGACAGTTTATATATCAAACCTTCATATCTTTGAATAAGTTCAGTCTCTGCCAGCGTGTCTCCACTTTGAGATAATATGATAAGTTCTAATACTTCACGCATTTTCGTATCCCCTATCTTTGTTTAAGAATAACCGAAAGGCGTCTTGTAAACTGACGTTAAAGGAATAATCATTATAATTTCAATCTTTTTTTCATTTTTTCAAGTAGCTTCTTCCTTGCTTTTGTGACAGCTTGTCTACTAACTCCTAACGTTTTGGCAATTTCCCTGTCTGTTTTTTCCTCATGAAATTTCAAGTAAATAAGTCTTCTTTCTAATGAATTTAAAGATAATAATACTTCAAATAAAGAGTTCTCATTTTCAGAGATTGTAACTTGGGTTGTATATCCACTAATTCTAGTCAAAGCCTTCTCGTTTAAATCGTTAAGTGACCTAAAGCGAATCCTTTCCTGATCGTAGCTTTTAAATAATTTACTTCTTTTATGAGCGAGACAAGACTTAACGTAGCTGCTAAATCCTTTTTCAACCGAAGAATACAACTCTCTACTAGTCTCATATACCATATAGATCTCCTCCTTAATACTTAAATGGATAATAGAGGTGAAAAATGCTACTTTTTGTAATTAAATACACTGAAATGTCACAAATCAGAAAATAATCATTTTTAATGATTGGATTTGATAAATGTGTTTTATTAAAACCAATAAAGCTACTAGAAAAATAGAGCAGTTTTAGTAATTACTTGATTAAAGAACAGCTTTTCTTTTATATGTGTGAAAATTTTAGGAGTATGTGATTAATGCCTTTTAGTTTATTTTTAAGCCAGTTAATTGTGAATTATGCAATCAGAAAACATAGATTGCAGATTGCAAAATTGGAATTATTTAATCGAAGAAAAAATAAAAATAAAATAATGCTCTTTTACTTCCATTAAGAATGTTCGTTATCTCACGTCAAACTGAGTCAATTGCTGCATCGGTCCTGGAAGGGGAATCTGAACCGGGTTGCTTCCTTTAATAATGATTTGGTGTTTTCAAAGTTGAGAATACGAGTGACAATAATGTTGCGATCTATCTCCCAGATAATGAATATGAGATTAATGCAGACAAGTTTTATAGTCCATTTTTTACTTGATAATCACCCAGATGCCTTTGAAAAAATGGACAATCCAGACTAACGCAAAAGGCGAGAAGGTCATCAGCTTTGTAATTAAGCTTTCTTATCAATTACCAAGCGTGAAGGCGGTGGGGTAATTCATCATCGATGTAATCGTTAATTATCAGCAGACCGCTGTGCACCGGATATGCTTATCTTTATATCCTGGTTTAAAGGCGAAGAAGTGTTCCGTAGTGGATGTTGCTACAAGCGTGGACAAGTCAAAATCCTTACTTCAGACCCGGGCACGAGACTTACCACGTTTATCACCAGCCTGAGGTGCTTCAGGTTATCAGTAACAGTGTGCGGTGGGCGGCAAAAGGCGAGCGCGTCCAAGTTTCATACGGGCGCGTAGCTTCGCTGGAGCTTATTCTTTAAAATTACAGATTGTTTTATAGGAGGGCGTTTGAAGTTAACGCCCTCTTTGGTTAGGCATGACAGAAACACGAATAATCTAGTTGGTGAAAGTCCAATATAGTCAGCATAATTCCTGGAGAAATAGACCATCCACTGAAAAAGGCTAGTGCAATCGGCCCAGATCTATTTCTGCTTGGAATTCCTGTAGACTGCCAGAGTAACGCCATATCTTATTTTGAAAGCAGTATAGATGGTATTTAATGATGAAAAGCCATATTTCAGTACAATTGACTCAATCGGCGCTTCGCTGGAGATCTACGCCCCGCAGATGATGTTCAGCCGCTTCTCGGATATCGTTTCTGTAATGGAGCGGTTCGTCTCGTTCTTTTACAAATTTCGGATATAACTCACCGACAAGTCAAGCTCATCGGAGAGCATCTTCACGGACAAATTGGCATCGGTCAAATGTGCTTAGATGATACCCTCCACTTGCTCAACCAAACCGACGTTTTTGGAGACACTGCGTACAGCTGCAATATCATCTTTGGCGACTACCGGCAGCGGTCGCCTTTGTCCCCGGTTTTCACCGCTAAGGAGTAATAAATAAAATCTGGGGACAACAGCGATTGGAACAACGGTCCGTTCGTGGAGCGTCCACCCGAGCGATCACGTCGATGCTGAAAAAACAGGGGCATCCCAAGCAGTCATTTCATGGCTTTTTGAATAGTCTCATTGCTTTCATTACCGCGAATCCAACCGCTTGATAGTTGCCTGCTCCCGGTATACAGAGGGGGAGACTCCATATTTTTTCTTGAACAGGGTAGAGAAGTAAGTGATATTGTAGATGCCGACCGATTCGCTGATTTTGGCGGCCGTTTCATTGGTGGTGAGCAGCAGCTCCCGTGCCTTCTCAAGCCGGGTATGGTTCAGGTATTCGCTGAAGGACTGTCCGGTGGAGCCTTTGAACAGCTTGCCGAGATAGCTGGGAGACAGCCCGGCAAAGTTGGACACGAACTCCAGGGACAGATTCGGTTCTGCGTATTGGTCCTGGATGTAATTTTGCACTTTTTCGATCACGCTGTTGTGCTTTTGTGCGTTAAGCCAATGGTTCTTCTCTTCTATTAGAACGCATATATTGGCGCAGTAGCTTCCGAAGATGCGGGTGATTTGCTCCAGGCTCTCCGCTTCTTCGATATCAGTTATGGCATCCAGGTATTCATTGAAATTGGTTTCCGGCAAGAACTGCAGATATTCAAAATGCTTGAGCAGCGAGAGCAGCAGCTGGGTACAATAAGTGATCATCTGATTGCAGGAGCCCGCAGCGACCACTCCGATAAACTCTTCGATACTTTTCTGTATGGCGTCAGCCTTCCCGGACTGTACAGCTTCAATCAGCTTCTTTTCTGAGGCAGTCGGATAGCTTAAGGCTGCCATCAGATGCGAACGGGTTGTGGAAGCATCCAGAATCGACTCGCTTCCGTAAATCAATCTGTATTTTACGTACTGCTGGGCCGAAGTGAAGGAATACTGCATGTTTTTCCTGCCGTACACCATATCCCCGACTCCAATGGAGACCGTCAGTTTGAAATAGCGGTTCAGGAAGCTCTGCACACTGCGCAGGGCTTTATTCAATTCGCCGGGCAGCTCATTCATTTCGTACTGGACGATCGCCACCGCCTCGTTCTCCTCAGTAATCAAGATGTCGCAAGCTCCGAATTGCTCCAGTATTTCTTTGGCAATGTTGCCAATTGCGAAACGGAGCAAGGGCTGCTGCTCGGCACTTACCCGCTTTTTCACGGCTTCGATCTCATCAATCTTGAACACAATCACAGAAAAATAAGGTCCGGACATCTTCTCTTCGATACTCTGAACGATCTCTTCCGGGACGGCAATATCGCGTGTGTGCCCTTTAAGGAGTGCCTGCAGATAATGCTCCTGAATTGTTTTGGAGGAGCGGCTGATGACGAATTGCATCGACTTCTCTTTTTCCTCCAGCATAGTGAAGACCTCGGCCAGAACCTGATATTCATCAATGAGAGGAGATTTCGGCAGGTTCAGGGATTTCGGCTTGATGATCTCAAAAAGAGAGGACATCGGCTTATACATGTTCTTGGTCAGAAACACGGAGATTAACAAACCGGCAAGCACAAGCGCTAAAGTTACCATCACGGTGACGGTCCGAAGCCCGCGTATATTGGAAATCAGCTTTTCATAGGGGGAAACGCTTACAAAATACCAGTTCATTTCTGACGACTTTACATAAGTGACCAGATGCTTCTCCCCGGCAATACTGGCCGTGAAGCTGTGCTCCGGCTCATTCTCCCCGAGAATCCGCCTGATGTACTCTTCCCGGGACATATTCTCCATGAACAGGTCTGAATCGGTATGTGAGAGCACTTCTCCCTCACTGTTCATCACGAACACATTGTTTGCAGAATCGGCTTTGCTGATATTCCGGATCGTTGTCAGAATCGACTGCTCCTCCACATTGATGTAAATGAGCGGATTGGCCGAGGAATGAAGCGAATAGTCGGGATAGAGCAGGAAAGTCAGAAACTGCAGCGGATTATTATTGTTAATCCCTTTGACGGATAGCTTACGCGGATAGAATTCCATGTATTTTTGGGCGCTGATCGTATACAGGGATTTGTCAAACGGAAGTCCGGAGGTATCCACATTGGTGTCGGTGGAGGGGCGGTAGATCCCGATGCTGTGAATGAACGGATACGCGCTCTTGATTTGTGACATCTGCCGGAAAACATGGTAATTTATCGTCTTGTCTTCCTGCATGCCATTCAGGAAAGAGAGCACCTGCGGATCGTTGATCAGGGAGTTGCCGATCGTCATGACCTGGTTGTAAACTACATCGGAGGCATAGCTGATTTGGGACAGCATTAATTTGGAATTCCGGTCAATCTCATTGACTGCGCTGCGCGAAAACAGCGAAAAAAGAACACTCGAAAGCAGACTGACGGTGATAAGAACAAGCAGGAAATATGAGATGGTAAGCTTCTGAAACGTTTTGTACCGGATAAGCCGGGCCAGTGTGCTGCGCATGTATGTTGCCTCCAATGCTGCTGAACTTGCCTCTTAACTATAGGACAAAACCGGTGAAAAGGGTACTGCCTTGCTTAAATATGAAAGCTATTCTGCTTTTTTGAAAAGCACAGGGGAGATTATGAAAGCGGGAAGACCAGCTCTCTGATTAGGAGCTGGTCATTTGGCTTTGATCCGTCTTTGAATGAAACGGTAACGGTCCCTATTTAAGTTGCTCCAGCATTCTCAGCAGCAAGGTCACGGCTTCCGCTCGGGTTGCTGCATCATCTGGTACGAACAAGCTTCCTCCGCGCCCGCTGATCATGCCGAGGTTGTAGACCTTCTTGACCGCTACTTTGGCCCACTGAGGGATATTCGCGTCATCAGCGAAGTCCGTATCAGTGGTCTGATCCACCGGCAGTTGAAGCGCCTTGGCGGTCATGACTGCCATCTCCGCCCGTGTAATGACCGAGTTCGGGCGGAAGCTGCCGTCCTCGTAACCGCTGACGATGCCGGCTCTGACTGCCTGGGCGACCGAATTTACCGCCCACTCACCGATCTCGTTCTGATCCTTGAATGTTGTTGCTGCGGCAGTGCCTCCCTTCTTCAGCGCGTTCATCAACATGACCGTGAATTCGGCGCGGGTGACAGACTTGTTTGGCTTGAACGAACCATCCGGGTAACCGCCAATCAGCTTCATGTCCGCTGCGCTGTTGATGGCGCCCTCTGCCCAATGCCCGGCGATGTCCCAGAACTTCGGTAATGGCGGGTTCGGCTGTATCCCTTGGTCCTGCCTCACAGCCAGCACCGCGAATTTGGTGAAGTGATTCACCACGGCAGTGATCCGCTCATCCTCGATCTTGCCGCCGACTTCAACCCAGGTTTTTTCAGCTTCGTTATAGTAGAAGATTGCGACCCTTTGACCTTCCTGTACCTCCGACGGATCGAACTTCAGTGATACCGTGACCGGATTCTTGAAGCTGCCGGCGGTATTCTTCAGGATCTCGAACACATCGCTGACGATTTCACCCTGATCCGTCTTCAATAGTGCTTTATCAAGCAGCTTTGCTATTGTGATACGCAGTTCCTGATCTGCTGCACCCGCGGGCACTCTGACGAGAGCTGCACCTTCAAGGCTGACCTCACCGATTCTACCGGCAGGGATGATGATGCTGCCGTTGGCTGATTTGATGACGGTGTTGTCGACAACCGGAACATTATCATGAACCGTCGGTTCTGAAGGTACTGCTGGTTCTGATGGTGTTGAAGGTGCCACCGGCATCGCAGTCGCAGCCGCAGAATAATCGCTCTCACCTTCCGCGTTTGCAGCCTTTACCGTGAACGCATAACTCGTGTTGTTCTCAAGACTCGTTACCGTGTAGGTCGCGCCCGTCACGCTTGCCTCTACGAGCTGCCAGTCAGCGGGATCAAACGGCGCAGCTGTACCTGCATACTTGTACACCTTGTAGCTGTCCGCGCCTGGCGAGGCATTCCATGTCAAGGCGACCGATGCATCGCCAGCCGATGCGATAAGGCCGCTTGGCGCCGCCGGTATCGGAATTACCTCATCATTGCTCAGTTCTGCTGCCGGGCGTGCCGAGAGCTCGCTAATGCGGAACGACTTTTCCACGCCGATCGGGAACAGCTTGATGATAAAACTCTTCTGGCCGTTCCAGCCGGTAGCCTTTCTCAGGTCGAAGCTAAATTCGCCTGCTTTATCGGTGTCTCCCTGTAATTTAATGTCCCCTGACCCTTGACCTGCCTTAGTGTGAAGTTTAAGTGCCCACATGGCGCCGTCCTCCAGGCTGTCAATCTTGACGCGGAGGATGGGAAGATCGGTAAGATTGTAAGTTACGGGAATCCCGGCATATCCGAATGCCCTGCCAGGAGGGCCATCTACGCTGATCAAGCCGGTGCCGTCGGTCACCGTAATTTTGCCGTATCTCAAGTCCGTCCAGTCCGAAACGTCGGTGAAGTCCTCGATCTGCAGCGGCTGAACACCTGCAGTTGGCAACATCTCTTGGGTATAGTTCGTGGAATCGCTTCCAAGCATCCGCGTATACACGAGAACTGCCGTCGCCCCGCTTGGCACTGGTGTTTTGTCGAATGTATAGCTGATTTCACCCTCACCCGCTGGTATTGTTGCAATCGGCAGGGCTTCGGGCAGCTTTCCGCCTGCATTCCCCCAGTACAGTGCATATTCCTGCTCGTAGGCCGGCACGCTTGTAGGAGTGATGCTTAACGCACCGCTTAGCCGATAGCTGGACGATACGGCACCTGATAGGTATAGCTTGCCGAGTGACTGATTCGCCAATTCGTTGATTGGCTTTGAAGGAGCCGAGGGGGCAGATTCGCCTTCAGCATTCACGGCTGACACCGTAAATGTATATTCGCCGTCCACATCCAGTCCCGTCACGGAAATCGGACTCGAGACGCCGTCCACCGTCTTGACGACTTGATCGCCTTGCCATGCGGTTACCTTATAATTCAGGATTGCACTGCCGCCATCATCCGGAGACGGGGCGAAGACCACCTGGGTCAATCCCTCTGCGGAAGCCGCATAGACATCGCGAGGTGCAGCGGGAACAGTCTGGCCTACACGGCCTGTTAGCGGGAGGTCCACGACCAATTGAACCGGATAATGATCGGAAGGATAAAGACCATTCTCGTGATTATAATTGATCTCAATGGAATGAATCCGCTGAACATTGCGCTGGAAAATCCAATCGATATGTCCTGTATTCGTTAATCCTTCAAAGTTGCTGAAGGTACCATCGTTATCCGTATAGGCATGACCGGCACCGGCCCAAGTATCCTTCAGGTCGGATGCTTCCAGCGTTTTGAAAGCCTTGCTGTCTTCCTGCACATTCAAATCGCCCCCGACAAATACGGGTACATCGGGTGAGATCACATATTTGGCGATTTGATCCAGAATAACGGTGGCTCCTTGGACCTGTGCGCCTTCAGTCAACCCGAAATGGGTATTGAAGTAATAGAACTCAGCTCCCGGGTTATCTTTTGCCTTAAACTTGGCCCAGGTGCACATGCGGGGCCAGGCAGGATCAAAGGAGCTTTTGCTGCCCACGATATCCGGTGTTTCGCTTAACCAGAATTGTCCCCATTGCACCACATCGAATTTGTCGGAACGGTACATGATGTTGTTATATTCCTCATCCGTATTGCCAAACCGCGAGGTCCCAATTGAAGCATAGGCTCCGTTCAAACTGCCGAGTAAATCGTTAATCCCAGTCAGATGACCTTCTTGCATGCCTAGCACATCGGGACCGAACAAATCGATGGTTCGAGCGACCAGGGCTTTTCGGTTGTCCCATTCCTCTGCTTCTTTCCCCGTACCCCCGTTGCGGACATTGAACGTCATTAATTTCAGATTGTACGAGTCCAAATCCGCAGCCTGTGCTCTTGGTGCTGAATGGGTACCTAACTCAAATCCGGAAAAGATGAGCATTGCCACAAGCAACAGGATCACACGCTTTCTTCCATTCGTGAGCATTCCCTTTCCCTCCTAATCTAATATTATTACTTCTCTTTTAATGTAAGTTAGGCAGGAAGTAATATCTATTTCGAAAACGGGTCCGGGGTTTCAAATATAAGGGAAAACCGTATTTTAAAAGGATAAGCAGCGATTTGAGATATACAGTGTTCAGTTACTATTTTAGCATGAAGGAGCAAGATATGAGTCTGGATGGTTTCAATAGAGACGGGTAATCGAAACAAATAGGAGGGGAAAAATCAAGCATGAAATTCGTTCTGCAGAAGTTGGAGGGCCGCATCCGGGAGCTTGCCGGATTAAGATACCGCGAAAGCCGGACATTGGCTGACGTTTATATTGCTCCGGATGTGAAGGATTTGGCTGAAGTGCGTCAGCAGTTTGAAGGTGGAACAGCGGTTCGTGTTGGTGACCGCTGGGGGGGCAGAGACCGTTATGCCTGGTTTATCACGGATGTCGAATTTCCACACGACTGGAAGGGGCAGGATGTCATTGGTCTCATCAAGCTCGGGGACACAAGCGGAGGGAATACCAGCGGGTATGAAGCACAGGTTTATCTGGACGGAGAGCCGTTGCAGGCGCTTGACCGCAATCATGCGGAGCTGTTTTTTCCGAAAGACGCAGTGGAGAGAGGCTATGCAGAGCTGGCCATTTATGCGTGGAGCGGACTGAAGGCGCCGGACGGGCGCATACCGTTTGATCACCGGATCGATATGCTGAGCTTCGCGGTACTCGACGAGGCAGTGGACGACCTGTATTATACGTCGATGCATATGCTCCAGACTGTGAAGCAGCTGGATGAACGTCAGCTGGAACGACATGGGCTGACGGACGCACTGGAAGCGGCATTCCGCCAGTTGGACTGGAGCAGACCCGGCTCGGAGGCGTTTTATACATCCGCGGCACAGGCACGCCAAATACTGCGCGGGCGTCTTGAAGCTATCCCGCGGGGGCCACGTCCACAGATAACGGCAGTCGGACACTGCCATATCGACGTGGCCTGGCTATGGCGCCTGCAGCACACGCGTGAGAAATCAGCGCGTTCGTTCTCTACAGTGCTCATGTTGATGGAACGTTTTCCGGAATATGTGTTTCTGCAGTCACAGCCGCAGCTTTACGCCTACTTGAAGAAGGATTTTCCGATGCTGTATGCCAAAATCAAGAATCGCGTACAGAGCGGAAAATGGGAAGCTACCGGGGCTATGTGGCTGGAGGCGGACTGCAATATTCCGTCGGGAGAATCACTGGTCCGCCAGCTTCTGACCGGCAAGCGCTTTTTCCGGGATGAATTCGGCGTGGATAACCGCGTACTATGGCTGCCTGACGTATTTGGTTACAGCTGGGCGCTTCCGCAGATTCTGAAGAAGAGTGGCGTCGATTATTTCATGACGACCAAAATCAGCTGGAGTCAATATAACCGTTTCCCTTACGATACATTTACCTGGAGGGGGATCGACGGGACAGAAATTCTAACGCACTACATTACCACGCCGGATAACGGTAACAACTCATATTATACGTACAATGGCAATGTGACAGGTGCTTCTGTTCAAGGGCTATGGGACAACTACCGCCAGAAGGATATCAACAATCAGCTGCTGCTGGCTTACGGCTGGGGAGACGGGGGCGGGGGGCCGACCCGTGATATGTTGGAGGCTGTAAGGCGGTATGAGGATATACCGGGTGCCCCCCGGGTCAAGGCAGGGGGAGTGGAAGAGTTTTTTGTGCAGCTTGAGAAACAGCTCAAGGACCAGCCGCAGCTTCATTTATGGGATGGTGAGTTGTATCTCGAATCCCACCGTGGAACGTATACCTCCCAGGCCTACAACAAGCGCTTGAACCGCCGGATGGAGATGCTGCTGCATCATGCGGAATTCTTAAATGCATTCGCGCTTGCGTTGAATCCGGAGCATGCCTACCCGTCGGTGCAGCTGGCTGACAGCTGGGAGATTGTGCTGCGTAACCAGTTTCATGACATCATTCCGGGATCATCGATTCATGAGGTTTATGAGGACAGCAGACTTGAATACGAGAAATCGGAACAGCTTGCACTTGCCACGATTGAACAAGGGATTCGTAGCTTGAATGGAGCAATTGGCCGCGAAGCGGAGAGGAGGGGGAAACCTGTCCGCGTGTTTAATGCTCTTGGCTGGAAGCGCTCATTCCTTGCAGAAATCGATATAGATGATGCAGAGAATTTCTCATGGCATACGGTAGAAGGCTTCAAGCTGGATGCTCAGGCTGCGGTAAGTGAACAGGCGAATCTGACAGCTTTATGCAAAGTACTGGTGGCGGTTCGGGATGTGCCCGCTTACGGATATACGACCATTTATGGACGTCCCGAAGCGGAGCATGAGCAGCTACGCAATCCGGCGGGTATCGGGCTGGAGTCTTCTGGATCATGGAGCATCGGTACCGGCCGCCTCGAAACCCCTTACTATAGTATTCTCCTGAATGATGCAGGTCAGATCGCATCGCTCTATGATAAACAGGCCAAACGTGAAGTACTGAAGAAGGACCAGCCGGCAAACATGCTGCAGGTATTCGAAGACAAGCCTATGGCGCATGACGCTTGGGATATCGACATTTATTATCAGGAAAAAATGACCGTTGTGGACGGACTGCAGGAGCTGTCTGTGCTGGAAGCCGGCCCGTTGCGGGGCGTGCTGAAGCTGGTGTACTGCTACCAGAGCTCTACGATCGAGCAGTATCTAATTGTGTACCGCGATCATCCGCGCATTGATTTCAAAACCCGGGTGGACTGGCAGGAGCATCAGCAGCTGCTGAAAGCAGCCTTCCCCGTGGACATCCGCTCAACCAAAGCGACATACGAAATTCAGTTTGGCAACGTGGAGAGGCCGACACACTGGAATACAAGCTGGGATTATGCCCGATTCGAATCCGTTGCCCAGCGCTGGGCAGATTTATCCGAAGGCGGATATGGCATCAGTCTGCTGAATGACTGCAAATACGGGCACGACATCCGGAATCACGTCATCCGTCTGAGCCTGATCAAATCCGGCGTTTATCCTGACAGCAATGCCGATCAGGGATTGCATGAGTTCACGTATTCACTGTATCCGCACAGCGGGGGATGGTATGAAGCGGAAACACATCAGGCAGCGTGTGAACTGAATGCGCCGCTGATGGCAACTGCGCTGCAAGATGGCTCCAGGCTCCCCGATGAACTTGGAATGATACAGACGGACGCCCGTAATGTCATGATCGATACTGTTAAAAAGGCTGAATTTGGCAACACGCTGATTATACGGCTGTATGAATTCGGAGGGATTCGCACTAAAGCATCCGTAACGGTTGATCCGTACCTCGGTGAGCTCTGCTCGGTGGAGGAAACTGACCTTATGGAAGAGCATCCCTTTGCCCTCCCTTTTACCGGTCAGCAGATCGAACTCGCTTTGGCACCGTATGAAATCAAAACGTTGAACCTTGCCCTATCCCATTCTCAGAATTTGATAGCCGCAGCCGATTTTTAAAGGTTGAAAAACTGCAATTTGTAAGGGAATGCAGGATTTCGAAATTTACAGGATCAAGGCGGCTATTCTAGCATGAAGGAAGCAAGCGAGGTTTCATAAATGGGGAGTGAATAGATGATGAAGAATAAGAAATGGATGGCACTGCTGATGTTGGGTGCTTGGATCTCCGGGCTTGGAGGCATGGTGGCTCCGGGATCAACGGCAGAAGCGGCGGAAGTGACGCAAACGGCACGGCTGAAGCTTATGACATTTAATGTGCGAAACCTGCACGGAGATGACGGAACTATTAACTCATGGGATAACCGCAAAGACAAGGCAGTGAATGTCATCAATTCATTTGGTCCTGATATTGTCGGCATGCAGGAGGCTTATGCTGTACAAATCGATTACTTTATAAGTCATCTGAACGGAAACTACCAGTCACTGGGAACCTCAAGATACGGGAACAAGACGGATGAATACTCCAACATCGTATACCGGGCAGATAAATTCCATGTCCTGGAATCCGGCCAGTTCTGGCTCAGTGAGACGCCCGATGCCGTCGGAAGCCTCAGCTCATTTGATGACAAGTGGCCCCGAATATGCACTTGGGCCAAGTTCCAGGCGAAAGACGATCCGAGAACCGTCTTCTATTATTTCAATACCCACTTCTCTTTGAACAGCAGCGCCCGGGCGCTATCGTCCCAGTTGATCTTAAACAGGGTCTCGGAGTATGTGACTTCACCGGATACGCCGGTATTTATTGGCGGAGATCTTAATTCTCCCGAAACTGAGAGCGCTTACTCCATCCTTGAGCAGTCGGATTTCAGCGATGTCTGGACCCAGAGCGGGCATGACTTCAATAATGCTTCTACCGTCAGTAATTATAACGGCAACACAACAGGCCACCATATTGATTGGATTTTCCAGCGTGGTGCCGGAACCGTGGAGTCGATGGATATCAACCGTTATAACGAGAACGGATTATATCCCTCGGACCATTATCCGGTGCAGTTGACTATCCAAATCCCCCGCACAGCTAAAGCTTTGCCTGCCGGTTACGTGAATGTTGCGGCACAGGGAACCGCCACGGCGGATGGTTATGTGCAGGGAGAAGCACCTAATAAAGCTATTGACGGAACCGTCCTTGGCAACAGCAAATGGTGTGCAACCGGAACCGAGCCGCATTGGCTGCAGATTGATCTTGGCAAGAGGGTTAACCTGTACCGGTTTGTGGTGAAGCATGCAGCGGCAGGCGGTGAGACGCCAAGCATCAATACCAGGAACTTCAAAATCCAGGTCAGCGATAACGGCAGCGCCTGGACCGATGCTGCAGCAGTGACCGGAAATACGCGGGACATTACCCTGCATGACGTCAACACCTTCGGGAGGTACATCCGGGTCTACATTACAGACGCCGGAGCCCTCAGTACCGATACGTCAGCGCGGATTTATGAGCTGGAGGCCTACGGTCTGGATAAGGGTGCAGTGTTCTATAAGGATGGAAGCTATGGCGGTTATGCGGTGTCACTGGCTCCCGGCAGCTACACGCTGGCGGCTCTGCTCGAAGCGGGCATCCAGAATGATGACATTACCTCGCTGCGCGTATTCGGCGGCGCTGCAGTGGAATTGTATGAACACGACAATTTTCAGGGAGCCAAATTAGTCCGGACAGCGGATGATTCGTCTTTAACTCCAGAGGGTTGGAGCGATAGAACGTCCTCAATCCTAATCAACTGAGGAGACGTTCCAAGAACGGCTTTCATATTTCTAAAGGATTGTACTATATATGAAACCGCTCCGCCGAATTTGAGGGTCCGGTCACCGGATAGTTAAAGCAATATCCGGTATTTGAAATAGCCAGCAGCCGGAATTTTGCTTAAAGTTACGTCATAGCAAGCAGCCAAAGCACGATAACGTTAACGGGAGGATTTGAAATTGGAAAAGAAGCTTCGTCGGCGCAGGGGGGTTCTAGCGGATATACGGGCCAACGGCACATCCTATCTGCTGGTTTTGCCGGCAATGGTCTACACATTTGTATTCGGGTACATGACCTATCCGTATATGCTGATCGCCTTCCAGCGGTTCAATTACACGAAAGGTATCTTCCACAGTGAGTGGGTCGGTTTTCAAAACTTTGAGTTTTTCTTCCGGTCCAATAAAGCGCTCACAGTCACTTTTAATACGATATTTCTCAATCTTTTGTTTATTTTCTTTGGCACGCTGACGGCACTTGCTATCTCACTGCTGCTTAACGAGCTGCGCAAGAAACTGTTTGTCAAAATCAGCCAGTCAGTCATGCTGTTCCCGAATTTCATCTCCTGGATTGTCATCAGCTATGTGATATACGCCTTCTTCTCCATGGATATGGGAATTGTGAACCAGCTGCTGAACAAGCTCGGTTTTGCATCCTTCAACTGGTATACGGAGCCGAGGGCATGGCCGGTGATCCTGACGCTTATGCATGTCTGGAAGGGCGCCGGGATGAGTGCCGTAATCTATCTGGCTACCATTACCGGCATTGACGACACCTTGTACGAAGCAGCCCAGATCGATGGGGCGAACCGCTGGCAGATGTGCAGGAAGATTACGCTTCCACTGATGATGCCGACGGTTGTCATCCTGACGCTGCTCTCTATCGGCAAGATCATGTACGGCGATTTCGGGATGATCTATGCCTTAATCGGCGATAACGGAACCCTTTACCAGACAACTGATATTATTGATACCTATGTATTCCGTTCCTTGCGCCAGATTGGCGATCCTTCGGAAGCGATGGCCGTCGGACTGTTTCAGTCTGTGGTTGGCTTTATCCTCGTCTTCGGCACCAATACGATTACCCGCAAATTTTTCAAGGACGGCGCACTTTACTAGAATTTCTAGGATGCGTAGGATCAACACAACTTTGAGGAGGAGACAAAGTGAAAAAAGGCTCCATCAGCAACTTAATTATGTATGCCTGTATTACCGTGTATTCAGCGCTCTGTCTGATTCCGATGCTGCTGGTTCTGATGATCTCAGTAACAGACGAGGATACGATCCTTAAGAATGGCTACAGCCTGTTTCCGGAAAAGTTCTCCCTGTATGCCTACAAGCTGATTTTTACCGGTGGATCACAGGTTTTGCACAGCTATATGATTTCCATCTTCGTCACGCTCGTCGGAACGGTCCTGGCCGTTCTGATCACATCCATGGCCGGGTATACCTTGGCCAACAAGAGTGTGAAGTACCGCAACTCCCTGTCACTCTATTTTTTCATTACGATGATCTTCTCCGCCGGAATCGTGCCCTGGTATTTAATGAACCGCTCACTCGGGCTCACGAATAACATCTTGGCGCTGATCATTCCTTCGCTGCTGTTCAGTCCCTTCAATCTCTTTCTGGTTCGCAACTTCATGAACGGAGTTCCGGACTCCCTGCGGGAATCGGCGACCATCGACGGAGCGAATGATCTTACGATCGCTTTCCGCATCTATCTTCCGCTGTGCACACCTGTACTCGCCACCATTGCGCTCTTTTACGGGCTGGATTACTGGAATAACTGGTGGAACGCGATCATGCTGATTGACGACAAGAGCCTGTATCCGCTGCAATTCATGCTGCTCCAATTGAAATCGGAAATTAGCATGCTGAATGAAATGACGATGCTTGCAGGAGCAAGTGATGTCACCTTGCCGGCAGAATCGGTTAAGATGGCCACTGCGATTGTCACGATCGGACCTATCATTTTTCTTTATCCCTATTTGCAGAAGTATTTTGTCAAAGGACTGGTTATTGGATCGGTTAAGGGCTAATATAATCCCTTCGGGGTTTATATACAAAATTATAAGGGAGTCGATTTCTTATGAAAAAGAGCTTTACTCTGGCGCTTGCAGCCATGCTTGCAGTTACCGCGCTTGCCGGATGCGGAAGCAAGAATTCCGGCAATACCGTGAATGAAGGAGGCAAAGAGAGTGCTGCCGCCACGCAATCAGCCGGTAAAGAGAAAAAGACTGAGCCGGTCAAGATCAAATACGTAGTACCCGGCACAGAACCGAAGGATTACAAGGAAGTTTTCCAGAAGATCAACGAGAAGCTGGCTGCGGATGGCGTGGGTGTAGAGGTTGAGAAAACCTACATTCCAAGTGATGCCTGGGACCAGAAGCTTAATCTGATGCTCTCCACGGGTGAGGATTTCGACCTGTTCCATATCATGCAGGACCGCACGCCGTTCTCCAGCTACTACAACCGCGGGGCGTTGGCCGATATTAGCGGAGCGATTGAGCAGTACGGTCAGAATTTGAAAAAATACATCCCTGAAGATATTTTCGATGGTGCCAAAATTGACGGCAAATATTACGCCGTTCCGTCCTATTGGGTGGAAATGGCGAGCGAAGGCGAGTTCAACATCCGCCGGGATATTCTCCGGGCGAACAATCTGAAGGAGCCAACCACTCCGGATGAGCTGATCAGTGCGTGGGAAACGGTGATGAAGAACTGGAAGGGCGGCAACAAGCCCTATTTCTCAAATAAAGCGGACTTCGATCCGGTGAGCCTGCATACCACGGTTCTACATCGCATGTACGACACTTTTCCATTCACCGTCAAAGACAAATTTTTCTATGTAAATCAGAACGGCGAGGTGAAATCCTGGATCGAAACGGAAGAGTTTAAGAAGGACGCGGCATTTATGCGCCAAATGTACACCAAGGGTCTGACAAGTCCTGATATTCTCGTCCTGAAGGGGGAGCAGCTCAAAGCCCAGATCGATAGTGGTGACTGGTTTGTCAATTTCGGTACGGCCGGAAGCCTGAGTTCGCTGCAGAAGAACAATCCGGAAGCGACGGTCGACGATATCGGCGTAGTTTTCTTCAATCCCGAAAAAGAATACTTGCGGCCGCTCACCTTCAAGAACGGCAATGCGGTTCCGGTTAACAGCAAACATCCCGAGGAAGCGGTCAAATTCATGAACTGGATGCTGGCCAGCCAGGAGAATTACGATCTCGTCCAATACGGAATCGAAGGCAAGCATTATACCAAGGACGGCGATAAGGGCATGAAAGCCATTAATGACCCGGACAACAACAATAAACCCGGTTACAAGGGATCGGAATCCCAGAGTGGCAATGTAAGCTTCATGCGCTTTGATCTGGAAAACAGTATTCCCGAGAACAACAAGGTGCTGTTCGAAGCGAATCCGAAGGCGATTAACAGCATTGCGGCAAACTTTGCCTTTGATCCAACCAATGTAAGAACAGAATACACCAACATTGCATCAGAAGCGGCTGCCAGCATCACGCCGATTTATATGGGGGTACAGGAGTATGACAAGGCATTCCCCGCGGCGCTCGACAAAATGAAAAAAGCGGGACTGGATAAGGTTGTTGCTGAATATCAGCGCCAGTTCAAGGAATATCAGGCCAATCAGGGAAAATAATCGAAAAGACAAAAGAATAGGAGTGAGCATATGACTTTACTGGAGCAGAGAATTCAATTTGAGGAAACCAAACATATTTATGACCGTGCCATCCTGAGTTTTCACGGGGTGGAGGGATTCGATGTATACAACATTTCCATCCCCTTTGAACGCGATGGCAAACGTTATCTGTTCGGACGGGTCGAGCGGCGCGATGAATGGGCGCGCTCCTGGGTCCGCCTCTTCGAGGAGACCGGACAGGATGAATGGACTCTCGTGCAGGGCAGCATGATCTATACGCTGGAGGACCCTTATGTCAGTCTGATCGGCGGCGAAATCGTTATGGGCGGCACTCATGTCCAGCGTGATGGGGGGAAGGTGAAGACCTATTTCGGATATTTCCACAGAGGAACGGATCTTCATGATTTGTATTATTTCACTTCAGGCCCCAATAAAATGAAGGATATCCGTCTGGTCGAACTGCAGGATGGCAGAATAGGTGTCTTCTCCCGTCCGCGCGGCGCAGAAACGCGCGGCAAATATGGAAGTGAATCCATGATCGGCTTTACCGTGATTGACAGCCTCGATCAGCTTACGGCAGAGACAATTGAGCAAGCTCCTTATATCGCGGGCATCTTCGGCGAAGGCGAGTGGGGCGGGGTCAATCAGGCTTACTTGCTTGACAGTGGAAGGATCGGTATTATCGGCCATAACTGTTACCGGGATAAGGATGCAAGCGGCGGCGAAGTAAAGGTCTATCTTAACATGGCTTTTGTCTTTGATCCGGAAACCCGCACAGCGGAGGGCCTTCATCTGATCGGCAGCCGTACCTGCTATCCCCCGGGACCGGCCAAGACACCGCATCTGGTTGATTGTGCCTTCACCGCCGGCATTGTGATGCGGCCGGACGGCAAGGCTGATCTGTACAGCGGTGTGGGCGACTGCGAAGCGGGCCGGATTACGATTGACTACCCATTCGCAGGATATGGCCGGATTGTGTAAAGGGATGAAGCGATGATGACTGCCAATCCGGCTGTGTGGCATATTGGCTATATGGATATCAGCCTCCGGATCGCCCTCGCTCTCCTGATCGGTGGATTCGTTGGACTGGAAAGAGAGCGGGGCCAGCATCACGCCGGATTCCGCACCCATATTCTGGTCTGCCTGGGCTCGGCGTTGATTACGCTCACCTCGATTTACGGCTTCAGCCAATTTGCCGGGGAACCTAATGTCCGGCTGGACCCGGCCCGGCTGGCGGCACAAATTATCAGCGGTATCGGCTTCCTTGGAGCCGGAACGATTCTGCGTACCGGGAATACAATTTCCGGATTGACGACAGCCGCGTCGCTCTGGGTAGTCGCCGCAATGGGTATTGCCATTGGCGCCGGCTTCTATTACGGGGCTATCCTCACCTTCGTTTCGGTGCTGGTCTGTCTGTTTGTGCTCCAGTGGGTAGAGAAGCGTATCCGTCCGTCCAGCAAGACAGCAGTGTATACGGTAACGGTGGCGAAGGAAGGCGATCCCGGGATCTTTTTAAACTTCTTCCGCGATGAGGGCATCAAGGTGAAGTCCTTCAAGATGGATATGCTGGAAGGCGGCGCAGTAAGGATGCATTTTGTCCTATCCAGCAAGCATTCGGATATGAAGCAGAAGATATCCACCATGTCGCTTAACCGTGACGTAGGAATACAGCAAATGGAAATCGGAATGTGAGGAATGAAGGAATGAAATATAAGCTGCTCGCACTGGACATGGACGGGACGGTACTGAACAGGAACCACGAGATATCCGCAGAGAACCGCAAGTGGATACACCGGGCGATTGAACAAGGGATTTCCGTGATGTTTGCCACCGGCCGCGAGGTGCAGAGTATTGCGCCTTATGTCGAAAAGCTCGGTCTGCGTTCTCCGCTCGTTGCCGTCAACGGAAGTGAGGTGTGGCGGGCTCCCGGCAGCCTGCTGGTCCGCCATACGCTGGAGGATAACTGGGTTCAGGAGCTGTACGCGCTGGCGCTGGAGAGCAATTGCCGGTATTGGGCCTATACTGTAAATGAAGTATTCACTGCGCAGAATTGGCCCGGGCAGATCCTGCGGCCTGAAGATGATCCATGGCTCAAATTCGGAATGCACTCCGATGATCCGGCCTGTCTGCAGCAGATCCACCGGATTCTAGACGCCACGGGCCGGTACGAGCTTACCAATTCCAGCCCTCGCAATATTGAGATTAATCCGTTAGGGATTAACAAGGCAAGCGGAATCCGTGAGGTCTGCAGGCTGCTGGGAATCGGGATGGAGGAAGTTGCCGCCTGCGGGGACAGTCTGAATGATCTGAAGATGCTCCGCTCCGTCGGTCTGGGCATTGCCATGGGCAACGCCCAGGAGGCGGTGAAGCAGGCAGCCAAAGCCGTTACGGGAACCAATGAAGAAGATGGTGTAGCCCAGGCAATACGCAATTATCTGCTGGGGGAATAAATAAATTCATCTGAATAACAACAGCCGGCAATTTCTCATTTAAGTGGAGAGTTGCCGGTTTTTACAAATAGGCGGTTTACGGGAGTTCTGTCTATGCTGAGTTTAATACGAGGAGGAGTGAATGTGAAAAGGAAAGCAATTTCCTGTGTACTTATGGTTGTTATGATGGTTTCTATGTTTTCCGGCATAAATATAAAGCGTGTAAGCGCAGAAACGGTTGATGCCAGATTGAAGATTATGAGTTTCAATGTGCTGACGAGCCTGAACCAGCCGATTGAACGGGAACACAATGGACAAACCCGGGGACAGATGCTTACGGCTCTGATCGACGGGAAGCAGTCTGATTCCATGGGCTTGAATGAGGTCACCCAGGATTGGTTGAATTACCTGAATAACAGCGTGAGCACTTATGGATATCAGAATGGGGTGACCTATGCAGTTACCGGAAATAAGGCTGAAGACGGCATAACCGATTTAACAAGCGGCTACAGCGAGTATTCGCCCATTCTTTACAGAAGCGATCTATATGATATTGAAAAAACCGGAGGATACTGGTTCTCGGATACGCCAAATGTAAAAACGTCCAAGTATATGGATATTCAGGACGCAGAGGGCAGACTGCTATACAAAGGAATGTCCAATTCCCGCGTTATGTCATACGCTATTTTAAAATATAAAGGAACAAATGAAATCGCATACATTCATATAAATTCCCATTACGACCACCAAAGCTCAGATTATATCCAGCGGCTTTGTTCCATTCAGGTCGCAAAAATGGCCAACGAACTCGCGTTACGATATCATGCGCCTGCCGTCTTGACGGGAGACATCAACGCAACGGAGCAATCGGAAGCTTATAAATATCTTGCGAGCGGAGACAACGGGTATGTGAATGCCAAATATGTGACGAATCACTATTCGACACTTCCCAGCTCTGCAGGCTTCGGTGAAAACTATAACGGGGAGACCAAAGACGTCATTGACCATATCTTTATCTCAGCGGGAAACATCGGCGTGTATAAGCATGACATCCTCAAGAATCCGTATCTTTCCGATCATTCGGCGGTATACGCAGAGCTGTCGCTGAATCAAATGCCGAAATTAGACGCCATTGAAGTGAATGATACGGCGGTTCCGGAGTTTTCAGACAACCGCTTTTCCTATAACCTGTTTTTACCGGACAGCAATCTGTCCTTTGAGCTGAAGCACAACGCCGGGTATACCGTTACCGCAAGCATCAATAACTCGCCTTATCCGGTTTCTGCAGGAGCCGGGGGACAAAGTCAATTGAGTTTCAATATGACGGAAGCGAATAACTCCGTTTCCCTGTATGTAATGGATTCCGCCGGACGCACGACAACCTACATCCTGAACATTTATAAAGAATCCGGTGAGGCCAACCCGGTCATCTCGGAGATTTTCCCCAATGCCAGTCCAGGATACAAATACTTTGAAGTCACAAATGCCGGCACCAAGTCCATGTCAACGGATGATTACGCCTTCCTGTGGGGAAATATCGGAGCAGATGCTTCGGTTAGCTGGGAAGGCAGGCTGGAATTAACCGGGAACCGGGTCATCCGGCCAGGCGGCTCCGTTGTTTTTTGGTTTACGTATAATACGAATGGTGTGTTTTCCACGGAACCGACCGTCGCAGATTTTAATGCGCATTATCATACCAGCCTTACAGAGGAGAACATCATTATTTTCGGAGCTTCACAAGTGTTTAAGGGGTACTCCGTCTCTGCCGCTGACCCTAATCAGACAGCAGTCTTCACTATGGGGGCGAATAAGGACAGGGGAATGCGGATCGGTTATGCCAAGGATAACCAGGGACAGCCTTACGGATGGACGAAAAAGTCAACAAATTCATCGTTTGACGGTCCGGCCGTTTCGGTATCTTCCTATAAATCGATCTCCACGAAAGATTTGACGTCAAGCCAGTTATTCAAATTCAAATATGCTGAGGGCCAGACGGTTGCCGCCGCGTCCGATGTACTGGATCTTTTTTATGCATCGCCCGGCATCTATGACAAGAGAGTCGGCAACGAGCCCAAGGATGCCTATGCCAGAATTGAAGCGGGCGAATATGACAGCTATTCACTTGTTCATGCAGAAGGTGATAATTTGGGCGGCTCCCTCGCCGGGTCATGGGCATTTTACTCCAATGTCCAGTTTGGGGAAACCGGTGCGGATTCGGCCATTTTCTCGGCAGCAGTGAAAGAAAGCAACGCCACAGGCACTATTGAGATTTACATGGATGGCAATTCTGACGGCAGTCTGACCAATGCCCGCAAAATCGGGTCCCTTACAACAACGCCGACCGCTGCCGATTGGAGCGTCTATAAGGAATTTACAAGCAGCTTTAGCGAGCGGATTACAGGCACGCATCATGTGACGCTGGTGTTTAAACCAAACGCCGGGAAGACCTATGTGGGGAATCTGGATTATTTCGTCTTCCATCCGTATGTGGCCAAAGCGGATCTGACACAGCTGACCGGACTCGCCTTCCGGCTGGACGGTAAACCGCTGGCGGCAGATACCCTGTTGAATGCCACACAGGAGAAGAACACCTACACCCTCAGTGCAGAAGCCGCCTACTTGCCGGCAGATGCTGATTATTCAATACGATGGTCATCGTCCCGTCCCGATATCGCGGCTATAAATGAAACCACCGGCTTGATTACCGTATTGAAATATGGGGACTTTACGGTTCAGGCTTCCGTTTATTCAAACTATAAGTTATTTGACAGCTATACCACGCCGGTGTTATCCACCGATTATAAAATATCCGCTTTCAGCTATATCGAAGGTGAATGGGCTTCCCGCTTCACCCCCGGCAAGGACAAAATGCCCAATGCCAAGAAAGCGGCTGCGGCGGCTACGGGTTTGTCCGGCAATCTTACCAATGGCTATAATTATATAGGCGATGTGGTTGACAGTAGCAGCATGACCCTGGGCTCCGTGGATTTCGGGAGCAATGGCATCCAGAGCTTTGTGATGAATATGGCGCTGAAAAGCTCAAACTGCGGAGGGACGGTCACCCTCTATGCAGATACCGTTGACGATGCCCACAAAATCGGCTATCTTACAGCCGCGGTGGCTCCCGATGCGCCAGACAACTATAACACTTATCTTCTGTATACAGGAACCATAGAACAATCTGTTACCGGCGTACATGATCTCATTCTGACATTCTCCACCAGTAAAACCTATGTCGGAAATATCGATTACCTGATCTTTGAAGAAATCGGGAATCCCCCCTCACAGGGCGAAGATACGGTCAAACCAGTGATTACCCTGCGGGGGCATAATCCGGTAATCCTGGAAGTGGGCTTGGAGTATTCCGATGCCGGAGCCCTTGCATCGGATGATCGGGACGGAGATATAACGGGCCGGATCAGCACCGCCTACAGCTGGAACGGGCTTCCTGCGGACGGAATCAGCACTGTTACGGAAGCCACCTACAACGTTCATTACAATGTCAGCGACCTGGAAGGAAATGCAGCTGATGAGGTCGTACGGACAGTAATTATCGCAGCAACCGCCGGACCGGATACAGTGAAGCCGGCGATAACGCTGCTGGGCGGCGCAACGGTGGAGGTGGAGAATGGCGCGGTGTACATGGATGCCGGAGCCGTTGCTGCGGATGACCGGGACGGAGATATTACCGATCGTCTGGTGATCACGATTACCACTGCTGACGAGCTAATTGCTGCAGTGAACACTGGAGTGGCCGGAACCTACAAGGTTCATTATAATGTGCAGGATACGGCGGGCAACGCGGCGGCCGAAGTGATCCGCACAGTCATTGTTGCCGCCCCTGTGAATAATCCAGGCGGTGAGGATCATCCGAATACCGAGTCTCCTGCGGTATCCCCTACACCTACTCCTGTGCCCCGACAGCCTGCAGGGATTCAGCAACTGAGCCGTGGGGATCTGAAGCAAGAGAAAGCGGGAAGCTTCTCTGTACAATGGAGCAAGGAGAAGGAAACACTTCTGCTTCCGGCGGATGTGGCTGACGCTGTAGAGGAAGGCGGCACCCTGAAGCTGATGAAGGAACAATTAACCCTTGAGCTCAGCGGGCAAACCCTGCGCAAGCTACTGGCGGATGCCGGAGAAGGCGCACAGGAAGCGCAAATCAGGATTACGGCTACAGCCGCCGATTCCGAATTGATGAAGCAGGCGGTGGAGAGGGCAAGTATCCCGGGAACTGTGCAGTGGACAGCAGCCAGTGAAGTGTTCAGTATCAAAGTGCAGGCTACGGATCATAGCGGCGATCCGTTTGCAGGGGCCTCTGTATTGGAGAACGGGAAGGCCCTGCTGACCCTCAAGACCGGTGGCGTTGCCGATCCTGAGTTACTCGGAGTATATTCCGCCTTAGCTGGCGGCAAGCCAGTTTATGCGGGAGGCCAGTGGAGCAATGGGAGCATTACCGCTGAAGTCCTGCTGGAAGGACAATATGCGGCGCTGGCCTATACCCGCAGCTTCGAGGATGTGGGCGGCAGTCACTGGGCCCGCACCGTCATTGCAAGAATGGCGGCGAAGCATGTCATCGAAGGCGTTGACGATGCCAAATTTGAGCCTCAGAAAGCTCTCACCCGTGCAGAGTTTGCCGCTATGCTGGTGCGGTCGCTCGGGATAACTCGGGCTTCTGGCAGCAGCGCCGCAGTCAGATTTGCTGATGTACCGCAGGAATCCTGGTATGCAGAGGCAGTAGAGACCGCTGCACAAGCAGGACTGATAAGCGGACGCAGTGACAGCAGATATGAACCGGAGGGTACGGTAACCCGGCAGGAAATGGCCGTCATGCTGGTCCGAGCCTATGAATATAAAGCAGGTTATCAGCTCTCAGGCCAGGCGGGAAGCGGGTTTGCCGATGCGGATCAGATAAGTGCCTGGGCCAAAGATTCAGTCGCTGCCGCCGGCGCGGCAGGATTGCTCCAAGGCCGGGGCGACGGGCAATTTTCCCCCCAAGAACAGCTTACCCGCGCCGAAAGTGTCCAGGTTCTATACAATTTGCTGACAAGCCTGAAATAGAAGCCGAAGCATCCTGACAAAGAATAAGCTCCCCCTATGGCACCAGGCTGATGAAGCGCCGTGTCAGAGGGGGAGCTTATTTTGAAAGCAAAGTTCGGGACCGGCCAATTTGCAAATTCAGCCCCTTGATATAGAGATGAAATAAAAAATATGTTGTGATATATTTATTATATCAAAATATCAAAGGGGCTTAAAATGGATAAAGTCAAACTTACCAAGCAAAGAAAAAGCAAGCTTTATGAGCAGGTAAAGGAAAGAATCGTGGAAATCATCGTAGAGAAGGGGCTTGCTCCCCATGATCCGATTCCTTCGGAAGGCCAGCTGGCGGAGCAGTTTGATGTCAGCAGAATGACCAGCAAGATGGCGATTCAGGCGCTGGTGGAGGAAGGAATCTTATACAGGCTTCCCAGAAGGGGAACTTTCGTAGCCGATATTAATACAGGCGAGCTGCAATATAACGCCACCCGATCCGGAAAAGAGCCTATGAAGAATAAAGTGAAGCAACTGATTTCCTTAATTCTGCCGATGATCGATGATTTTACCGGCAACATCCTTCATTCGGTTGAACAATCATGCAGCCTGCACGGGTACCATCTGGTGGTGAAGCTCAGTGAGGACTTGGAGAATGAAGAACAGATTCTTCAGGAAATGTCAGCAAGCCCGGATGTGGCGGGAATTATTCTGTTCCCGAGGGGCCGCAAGGTATGCGGAGAACAGTTAATGAAGCTCCGTTTGGCGAAATATCCCATAGTGATCCTGGATCGTTCGTTTAAGGAGATTGATTTCGATTGTGTGCTTCATGATCACTATCTGGCAGCCTACCAGATTACCCGGTATTTAATTGATCATGGACATACAAGAATCGGGTTCCTGACCAATCAGATGGACGTAGCCAGAAGCCGGGAGGAACGTTATCAGGGCTATATTCAGGCTTTGGTTGACTCACATGTGGGGATTTATACGAAGCTGATCCATTCAGTTGAAGAAACAAACGGCATGATGAAAAGGGTGAATCTCTCGGAAGATCCTGTGATTGAGGTCCTCAAGGAATACTTGAAGAACTCCGGCGATATGACTGCAGTCTGTTGTACGGAGGACATACTGGCGATAAAGCTGGTATATGCCGCCGAGAAGCTAGGCATCCGGATTCCGCAAGATTTGTCGGTAACCGGATTTACCGATAACAAAGTGATAGATATGTATCCATTGCCGCTTACAACGGTCAAACAGCCTACGGATTTTTTCGGTGAGTCCGCAATGAGCCTGCTAATGGCAAGACTTGAAAATCCGGATCAGCCGCTGAAGACCATCAAATTAGAGACAACGATTGTGGAAAACAAGTCGGTGGATAGAATTATATGATTAATAGAACGAAGTACTGATATATATAATATATCAGTACTTTTTTATTGAATTATAAATACTATTGATATATAATAATTTTGTAATCGATATCAAAGTTTTGGGGGGAATAGAAATGTATAAGCGTTTTTTGATGGGATTGATAGCTATGGCAGTGGTGACGGCATTAACGGCATGCGGATCAGGCAATAACAATCCAACAGACAATGCCTCTTCAAGCAACAAGAATTCAAGCACGACTAACACTTCTAATCAAGGTGAAAATGAAAGCGTTAAACTGCAGGTAGTTGGAGGTGATTGGGACGATGCCAGCATGACAAAATTTAAGACTGAGAATCCCGATAACCTGGGATATCAGACAAGAAATGCCATCGCCAAGGAATATCCCAACTATAAGGTGGATTATCAGAACTGGGGATGGGCCGAGGATCTGGATAAGAAGCAGAGATCAGCTATTTTAAGCGGCAGTGTGCCAGACATCGTGCATGGCGAGACCTTCATGCCAATCTACGCATCGGAAGATATTCTGACTCCACTGCCGGATGATATCGTTAGTGCGGTCAACCCAAACTTTCTGCTGAATAACAAGGAGGGTAAACCGGTTGCTGTATCGCCGAAAGGGAATCTCTTCCTGCTCTTTTACAATAAAGATCTTCTGACACAGGCCGGCATCGATGCAGATAACGTTCAGTTAAAAACGTGGAAGGATTGGCAAGCTGTATCCGAGAAGCTGACTGCGGCGGGAGCTGGCAAATTTTTTGGAGGCGGCATTCCCTCCCACCCGCATAACGGCGGCGCGCTCCGGTTCACGGCTATTGCTCGTAGCGTCGGCGCAGACTGGGGTGGTGGAGACACAGTAACGATCAATACGCCGGAAATGGCTAAAGCACTGCAATTCCTCAGAGACATGGACCATAATTTCCCTAAGGGCATTGGCAACGGCACCGACGAAGGTCCACTCTATGCGATGTTTAATGATGATAAGACACTCGGATTTGCTATCAATGGCACATGGCAGGCCAATGATGCCATCACCAAGAAATTGAATTACGGCGTTGTGCCTTTGCCCGTTGCAGAAGGCGGCGTTTCGTCAAATTCATTGGTGGGCTTTGATTATTACGGCGTGACCAATGCTTCCAAGAATAAAGAGCAGGCCTTCAACATCCTCCGTACGATGCTGAGCAAAGATATTCTTGGCAGTGCATCCATTCATGATATCACCCCTCCGGCTACAACGGAATTACAGAACGATCCAGCGGTGCTGGAATCTAATCCTATCCTTAAAGCAGGAATTGAACAAGTTGCAAACGGAGAATTGAAGGGCTTGCCTGTATTCAATAAGAATAATTCGCAAATCTGGGATGTCATTAATACCAAAGTTATTTCCAGAGCTACCATGACAAACGACCCCATTGATACGATTTTGAAAGAAGCCCAGGCTGAAGCGGAGAAGCAGTTGCAATAATGTGAAGGGTGTTGGGTGGGGCATGGCAATCTGCTGCCGCACCCTTTCCCGTTCATATGACATCAAGGAGGTTTACCATGGAGTTTAAAGGAAGAAGGATCAGTCCAAGGCGGAAGGAAGCCTTACTTGCCTATTCAATCATAGGGCCGATCTATATATGGTTTGCCATTGTAATTATCATTCCAATTCTACTTGGCATATTTATTTCCTTTACAGAATGGAATGGACTCACGAGCCGCCCGCATTGGATCGGCATTGCGAATTATAAGACTTTTTTTACAAGTCCTGATTATTTAATCTCTTTGTGGAAGCAGTTATGGATTGGTGGGGTGGGATTTGCCGCCAATACATTGATCGCCTTCATCCTTGCTTTGATGTTGAACGTTCCCATGAAGCTGAGGGGCTTATTTCGGTCCACTTTTTATGTGCCCAATGTTGCGTCGGTAGCGACAACAACAGCAGTTATTATTGCACTGTTAAATCCTCAATCCGGGCCGCTTAATAAGTTCTTACAGTCATTGGGTTTAAACCCTGTGATCTGGTCGTATTCTCCGTTTTGGATGGTATTCTGGATTACTGCTTACGGCGTCTGGAGAGGTGTGGGACCTACAGCAATAATCTGGCTCGCAGGCTTGCAATCCATCGACCCGACCCTCTACGAAGCAGGCAAAATAGACGGTGCCAACCGGTTTCAATTGATCCGGTATGTCACTCTGCCAGGTCTTAGACCTATCGCAAGCTATATCGTGATCACAGGGCTGATCGGTTCCATGCAAATGTGGGATTCGGTAATGTTTATCTCCAGGGGTGGACCTGTCGGTGCAACTGACGTGCTAATGTACCGGATTTACCGGGATGGTCTGGAAAGCTTCAATATGGGCATGTCGGGAGCTTCGTCCATGGTACTCGGTTTTGTAACCATGATATTAACGGTTATTTATATCCAATTTATTGTGAGACGGCAGGAGATTCTATGAAAACGAGTCTATTATTAAAATCGTTGTGGACATTCATATTGACGGCTATTGCTTTGGTTATGCTGTATCCTTTCTTATTTTCATTACTGGCAGGCTTCTTTCCCAAAGAGGACTTCACGCACATAAGCTCTTTATTGCCGATTCCCGGACGGTGGGTGATTGCCTGGTACAAGAGTCTATTCGAGCCGACGATGCTCCGGCCTCTGCTGAATACGGTACTGAGAACGAGCTGGTACACATTAATTGTGACATCGATGGCCTTCTTCGTAGGCTATGTGCTGGCACGGCTGCAGTTTCCCGGCAAAACCTTCTTCTTCTTTTTCATTATACTGATCCAGATGGTGCCGGGTGTGCTGACACTGATTCCAACGTATTTACTGATGGCAAAAATTCCGCTGATGGGCGGCAATGACTGGTTTGGAGCAGGTGGCCACGGCCTGATCAACAATCCGCTGGTACTATATGTTCTGATTGGTCCCGCGAATGTGGTGTGGATTTATCTGTTCCGCCAATCGACAGCGGCATTGCCCCGGGATTTTGAGGAAGCAGCCTCGATTGACGGGAGCGGGTTTTTCCGGACACTGCTGACGATCATTCTGCCTATTCAGAAGCCAATCATCGCGACAATCGCTCTGAATACAGCTATTGGCACCTGGAACGACTGGCTGAATCCGTTTATGTTTGTGAACAAAATTGAATACACCACCATAACGGGCTATGTCGGCTTGCTTGTCAGCGCCTTGTCCAAATTCGGCGACCGCAACTACCCGCTTATTTTCGCCGCTTCCACTATAGCCACTATACCGCCGCTCGTGATTTTTTTGTTTACGCAGAAATACATCGTTCAGGGGTTTGCCAGTGCCGGTATCAAAGGATAGTACTTTAGCAGTAGATAGGTAGAATTGATGCATTAAAGGATTATAGCTCAATTACCAGGAGGATGGTTATGAGAAAAAGCCTGCGATTGGTTCTGTTTGTGATTGTATTGATTGTAAGTACGGTGGTCTCAGGGTTCCCTAAAGCTCAAGCTGCTGGGGGTTTATATCCCAAATTACCAGCAGCGGGTACCCTCTATGTCTATGATCTGCGGAATGATTCCCCCGAAGCCAAGCTGTCCGCACTGGCTCTACAGGGATTAATTAATCAAGGTTCAGCCAAGATTTATGTCTTGACCAGAGACAATATCGACATCGGCTGGTTGAATACGACCGGGAAGAGCTATCAGAATGTGACGCCCTTAAGCGGAACCAATCCGGGCCTTAGAACCCTGTACAGAGATTATATAAATACGGTATCCAAGCTCATTGTATGGGACGGAAATTCGGATTGGACCTTCAATATTGCGTTGATGAAGGGAAGCCTGGAGAGCGGACTGCCGGTGACGGACAGTATCCGAAATAGTCTGATTTCCGAATTTGGAACGAAAACAGCAGAGGATATCCGTTCGAACTGGAGCGGACGGGTGGCTGCCTATGACTGGGCGCTGGATCACTTGATGCCTTCCTTGAACAAGCAGGTTATTTTCTCTGCCGGTTTGCGGACGACAGAACCTAACCCTAAGGATAACTGGACAGGTAACCCATGGCTCGTATTCGATTACGCCGCAGCAAGCAAATCATTTGTATTCTACCTTGATCCACGGGTCCAAAGCGAACGTGAGGAAATTGTTAAAATTGTGCAACGAGGAAACTACGCGCCGGGTACGGCCGTGATGGGCTATGCACCCAACGGTGATGAACTGAACGCAACGGTAAATCCATACGGCATCGGTTATGTGGTATCGGATTATTACTCGAACGGCAGTGTCTGGTCCAGCTTTCCGAACCGCACCTATTCTCAGCCGGCGGGTACTGCCATAAATGCGCAGCCGGGCAAAGTGTATGTCTCCATCGTGGCGAGCGACGGCGACAATATCCAATTCGACCAAGGATCATTGTACGGACAGTTTCAGAGTACTGCGAAAGGGCAGGTTCCTGTAGGAATTACCATTACCCCTTCCGCACAAGAACTTGCGTCACCTTTCTTGGATTACTTCTACGCGAATAAGACCGACAACGTTGAGCTTGTCGCCGGACCTACGGGCTATCAGTTTATTTATCCCGAGGATTATACAAACGGGTATTCGGTATGGCTGAATCTGAATAAACAGTGGCTGCAGGATGCGGGTATCCGCACTTCCCAAATCTGGCATAGCAGAGTCAACAGCACCAGCCACAAGCAAATGGCGGACAGTCTGGTCGGCACTGGAGTAGCAGGTCTCTTCCGGGGCGATGATGTACAGCCCATCAGCGCATACCATGGAATCTATACGATTGCCCAAGGCGACATGGTTCAGAATGAAGGCGACATCTATAATGTCCTCAAAAATGTGAACAGTGACCCTTCCAGACCTGTGTTTCATAATATTTATCCGATTTTGGCAGGTTACGGACAGGATACTAACGGCAATCCTTTATTTTTTGAAAGAGTGAAGGCCGAGGTGGACCGGCTGAATGCGGACTATCCCGGAAAATATGTTTTTTTGAAGCCAAGCGATGAAATTGCCACCGTTGACAAGCTGAACCAGGAGCTCAGGGGAATCAGCTTCGCCGCGAACAACAATGACGCAGAGACCGTCTATCTGTACGAAGACAATTCCTCGGCGATGGACAACGGTCACCGCTATGCGGACGGGAATTCCAACTGGATTTACAAATTCAACCTGGACCCGGCTGCCACTAAAGCGACGCTGACGTTGGACATCGGCGGCGATTATGTGGTCGACCTCTCCCGGGACGGCACGAATTGGAGCAACGCTGCCCATGCCAACGGCGGTACCGGCAGAACGGTGGAGAATTCCAATATCAGCGGCTGGTTGAATAATAACCCGGCGAAAACAGTGTATGTGAGATTCAAAGACGGCAGCCCCCAGAATGGCAACGGTCCAAGCCTGTACCGGCTTTCGATATCCACAGAGGGAACAGGTGCAAACCTTGTAACGCCAAGCTACGCGGACAATCAATATATTGTTCAAAATACAGGCAGCATCGATAATGATCACCGTTACGCCGACAAGGATTCGACAGTCATTTATAAATTCGATCTGAAGGATAATGTAACCTCAGCTTCCATGGTGCTGGACATCGCGGGAGAGTTTAATGTGGATGTCTCACGGGACGGGGTGAATTGGGGGAATTTTGCTTATTCCATTGGTGTTTCCGCGCGGCATTCGGAGACTTGCAACCTCTCGGGGGTGCTGACCAATAATCCCGACAAAATAATGTATATCCGCTTCAGCGACCGCACTCCGGTCAACGGGTATGGTCCGAGCTGGTGGAACCTGAATATTTCAGCTTCATAGACAAGTCATTATAGAAGAGGAGCGGGGAGCAAGCATATGAATAAACCGGTTGTTAATTTTCAGGATTCGGTGAAATGGCAGGAACTTATACACGCTGTAGAACAAGGGGAGGGGTATTTTTCAGATAGAGGCCTGAACAGGGAGAAGCTGGCTGCCATGTTTGCCAATTGTTTCATGAGCACTATCGAAACGACTGTACAGTACCTGGAAGATGATACCGTTTTTGTGATTACAGGCGATATTCCGGCGATGTGGCTGAGAGATTCAACGGCTCAGGTCAAACATTACATTCCTTTTGCAACGGAATTGCCGGAATTGCGGAAAGTAATTGAAGGACTTATTCAAAAGCAAATATTTTGCATCAATAAAGACTCCTATGCGAATGCCTTCAACAAAGAAGCGAATGGTCAAGGGCATGGAGATGATCTGACCGAATCCAGCCCTTGGGTCTGGGAACGCAAGTATGAGATTGATTCACTGTGTTATCCGGTTGAACTGGCCTATTTGTATTGGCGGGAGACAGGGGGCACCGATATTTTTGATGAAGCCTTCAAGGAAGCAGTTCACCATATCATCGATTTGTGGACGGTGGAGCAAAGACATCATGAATACTCTCCGTACCGTTTTGAGAGGCTGAACTGCCCTCCGAGCGATACGCTTAGAAACAGCGGCGCGTCCATGCCGGTCAATTATACAGGGATGACCTGGTCCGGCTTCCGTCCAAGCGATGACGCCTGTGTATTCGGGTATTTGATCCCGGCCAATATGTTTGCCGTTGTCGCATTGGGATATATGGAGGAAATACTGCGTGCCGTATACAAGGACACGGAGATGGCGGATCAGGCCGCCAAGCTGAAAGAAGAAATCGACTATGGTATCCAAACCTACGGTAAGGTAAATCATCCCGAGTTTGGCGAGATCTATGCCTACGAGACAGACGGATTTGGCAATTATCATCTCATGGATGATGCCAATGTACCCAGCCTGCTGTCCATTCCGTATTTGGGCTATGCCGCAGCCGATGATCCGCTCTATTTGAATACCAGAAATTTTGTACTGAGTACAACTAATCCGTATTACTTCGAAGGGAAGTATGCCCGCGGTGTCGGAAGCCCTCATACACCGGACGGATATATATGGCATATCGGACTGGCGATGCAGGGATTAACAGCTCTTGACCCTGAGGAGATTGCCGAAATACTGGTCATGCTGACCACGACAGATGCGGATACAGGCTATATGCACGAAGGTTTTAATCCGGATCATCCCGCTGAATATACGCGAACCTGGTTTGCGTGGGCAAACAGCCTCTTTGCCGCACTTATTTATCAATTGCACGGCATGAAAATATAGGAGTGAGAGAATGCCATACGAAGCAGACAAAGTCAGGCTTATGAAAATAATGAAGACGAAGGAAAAGCTTAATGAGGCAATTTATCATACGGTTGGACTGCTGGAGGTTGAAGCATGGGTGACGAAAGAGCCTGTGACATACAGCCAAAAAACAGTAGGGAATCATGTCAGGCTCCATCCGGGGGACCGCTGGGGTGAACTGTGGGATTGCGCATGGTTCCGCTTCGCGGGCGTCATTCCGGCTGAGGCTGCCGGGGCCAAGATTGTCCTGCTTATCGATGTGAACGGAGAACTGTGCCTGGTGGATGAGTCGGGAACGCCGCGTCAAGGGCTGACTAACATTAATTCCGAGTTTGAACTTGCACTTGGTCTGCCCGGCAAGCGGGTTGTGGATCTGGTGCCCTCAGCGGCAGGCGGTGAAAAGATCGAGCTATGGGGGGACGCGGGCTGTAATGATCTGTTTGGGCATTACCGGAGCGGAACGCTGAAGGAGGCGGTTATAGCCGTATGCCATGAGGATATCCGCAGCTTGTATTATGATTTTGAAGTGCTTCTTGAGCTGGCAGAGAAGCTCCCGGATACAAGCTCCCGTAAAGCGAAGATAGCCCAATCCCTGTATGATGCCTCCAATTGCTTGTCTGTAATCAATGCCAAGCGGGTGGAACAGGCTGCCGGGATCGTCGGACGTGAGCTTGCCAAGCAGGGAGGTGACCCCAGTCTTACAGTTAGTGCGATTGGACATGCGCATATTGACCTGGCTTGGCTGTGGCCGATCCGGGAAACGATCCGCAAAGGGGCACGAACGTTCTCGACGGTTCTCCGCAACATGGAGAAGTACCCGGAATATATCTTTGGAGCCAGCCAGCCCCAGCTTTACCAATGGATGAAGGAAGGTTATCCGGAGCTGTATGAACAGATTAAAGAACGAATTAAGGAAGGCCGCTGGGAACCGCAGGGCGCGATGTGGGTGGAGCCGGATACGAATATTTCCGGTGGCGAGGCGCTGGTCCGGCAAATATTGTATGGCAAGCGGTTTTTCGAACAGGAATTCAGCCAGGAAATGAAAGTGCTGTGGCTGCCCGATGTATTCGGCTATACGGGAAGCCTGCCGCAGATTCTTGCCAAATCCGGTGTCGAATATATGATGACCCAGAAATTGTCCTGGAGTGAATACAACGACCATCCTCATCACAGCTTCTACTGGGAAGGTATTGATGGAACACGGGTGCTGACGCATCTGCCGCCAGAAGATACTTACAATAGTCCTGCTGCACCGCGGTCGCTGGTTAAGATTGAGAGTGATTATCTGGACCGGAATGTATCCGGACATGCGCTGATGCTGTTCGGTATTGGTGACGGGGGCGGCGGACCTGGCGAAGAGCATCTGGAGCGGCTGGCACGTGAGAAGAATCTGTCCGGCCTTCCTCCGGTGGTCCAGGAACCGTCTCTGGCTTTCTTTCAGCGTCTGGCCCAGGAAGGTGCCCGCTTTGATACCTTCAAGGGGGAACTATATCTGGAGAAGCACCAGGGGACGCTGACCACCCAGGCGCGTAATAAATGGTATAACCGCAAGCTGGAAAAGGCGCTCCGCGAGCTTGAATTTGGCTCATCCCTGCTTCACGCATTGGGCGGCTCTTCATACCCGGCGGCAAAACTTGAGGAAATCTGGAAAGAAGTCCTGCTGTATCAATTCCATGACATCTTGCCAGGGTCCTCCATAACCAGAGTCTATGACGAATCGCTGGAACGATATGCCAAGTTGTATGACGAAGTGCATGCGATGATCAGCAAGAGATACGCGGAGCTCGCCGGTCTGGCGGGATGGACCGGGGAAACGGCCATCTTCAATTCGCTTCCGTGGGAGCGGAAGGAATGGATTCGCTGCGGAGAAAAATGGCAGTGGGCAGTAGTTCCCGGCATGAGCTATCTAAAGCTTGAGGATGCAGTCCAATATAAGGAGGCCGAAGGAATAAGAGCGTCTGAAGGAATGCTTGCAAATTCACGGCTTACGGTCCGTTTTAATGAAGAAGGCCATGTGATCTCCATATATGACCACAGCCAACAAAGAGAAGTCATCTACCCGAAAGCAGTAGCCAATGTGTTCACGGTCTATGAAGATACCGGGGACGCTTGGGATTTCCCGCATGACTACCGCGAAACGGTTGCCGGAACCATGAAGCTGATGAACAGCATCTTCCGTATTGATGGCCCGCAGGCCATTATGGAACAACACTATCAATACGGGGAGTCTTTCCTTGTCCAGAGAATTGTACTGGCTGCAGATTCGGACAGGATAGAGTTTCAGACGGAAGCTGAATGGAATGAATCAGGTAAAATGCTGCGGGTCTCCTTTCCGGTAAACATTTCCAGCGACCAGTTCACCTCTGATATCCAGTTCGGACAGATCAAGCGGTCCACAACGCGCAATACACTGATTGAGTTCGCCAAGGATGAAGTTGCGGCCCATCACTATATTGACTTGTCCCAGCCGGATTATGGGGTCGCGCTGCTGAATGACTGCAAGTATGGCCATAGTGTTCAAGGGCATGTATTGGATTTGAATTTGCTGAGAAGTCCAAGCTATCCTGATCCGGACGCTGACCGCGCCAGCCACCGGTTTACGTATGCCTTGTATCCGCATGCCGGAGATTCTGTGACCGCCGCCGTCCACCGCAAAGGATACGAGCTGAATGTCCCGCTTGTACTGGCAGAAGGCAACATCGCAACGGAAACGCGCCGTGATCCTGTTCAGCTCATCCGGATGGGTCATCCTTCCGTTATGCTGGAATCCGTAAAAAAGGCTGAGGACAGCGAGCATCTTATCTTCCGCCTGTACGAAACGGATGGGACGAGGGCACGCACTGCGGTATCCTTCGGTCTCGATTGTCTGTCCATTGAGGAATGCGATCTGATGGAACGGCCGGCAGAGCTGCTGCGGGAGCATTGCTCCGAGGTTGAACTTGAATTCACCCCCTTTGAGATCAAAAGTCTGCGTGTGAGGATAAGAGATTGATCACACCTGAGTTTGAAAGGTTGTCTGCGATGAATGCTGCCGGTATGAGGAAATATTTTGAACAAGAGCATAAAATCTATGAAAGTGTAAAGCTGAAATTCAACAACGTGGAAGGCTTTGATGTCTATAATGTGTCTATTCCTTTTGAGTGGGGGGGATGCAAGTATATCTTCGGACGTATCGAAAGACGAGAGGAGTGGGCCAGGTCATGGGTACGGCTCTTTCAGGAGACCGGACAGGACGAATGGACGCTTGTGCCGGATTCAATGATTTATCCACTGGAAGATCCATTTGTCAGTTTTGTTGATGCAAACTTGATTATGGGCGGGACGCATGTTCGTTACAAGCAGAACGAGCCCGAAACCTATTATGGTTATTTCTATAAAGGTTCCGCTTTGCATGATTTGTATTATTTCACAACAGGACCGGAGCTTATGAAAGACATCCGGCTTGTGCAAATGCCTAATTCTCAGATAGGTGTATTCTCGCGGCCCCGGAATGAGGACATCCGCCGACAGTATGGCAGTGAATCGGTGATTGGGTTCACGGTGATAGGCGGACTTGATGAGCTTTCTGCCGAAGTACTGGAGAATGCGGCTGTTATTCCTAACTTATTCGGTAAGGATGAGTGGGGGGGATGCAATCAGGCCTATTTTCTGGAGAGCGGGAAAATTGGAGTTATAGGCCATATCGCATATCATGCGATCGATAGAATGGGGACTCCTCAACAGTCGTATATGAACATGTCATTTGTTCTGGATCCAACAACGCACGAAGCATCGGAGCTGAAGATTATCGGCACAAGGGCTTGCTACCCCGACGGGCCAGCCAAAAGACCCCATCTGGCGGATTGTGCGTTCTCGGCAGGAATCATTCTGCGGCCGGATGGTAAAGCGGATCTGTACAGTGGAATCGGCGATGCGGAAGCAGGCCGGATTACCATCGATAATCCTTTTGAAGGCCATGGCAGAATAGACAATTAGAAAGGGAGAAACGCTTCATGACAAAAGGCAAAACGAATGCCGTCCGTCAAACGGCACATATCATCCCGCATACCCACTGGGACCGGGAATGGTATTTGCCCTATGAGAAACACCATGTGCTGTTGATTGGACTTATGGATACCTTGCTGGATGCGCTTGAGCAGGACCCGGACTATCGCAGCTTCCATCTGGACGGTCAGACTATTATTCTCGAGGATTATCTTCAGGTGCGTCCGGAGAAGCAGGAGCTGTTGAAACGGTTCATCCAGGAAGGGCGTATCGCCATTGGTCCCTGGTATATCCTTCAGGATGCCTTCCTGACCAGCGGGGAAGCCAATCTGCGTAATCTGCAGATCGGGCACCGGGATGCGGCGCAGTACGGAAGGATTGCGAAGGTCGGCTATTTCCCGGACACCTTCGGCAATATCGGGCAAGCGCCGCAGATCCTGCGCCAGGCTGGCATTGACAATGCCGTGTTCGGGCGGGGCGTGAAGCCCACAGGATTCAACAATACCGTCTCCGATGCCGGATACGAATCCTCTTTCTCGGAGCTGATCTGGGAAGGGCCGGACGGATCGCAGGTGCTGGGCATTCTGTTTGCGAACTGGTACAGCAATGGCATGGAAATTCCGGTGAATGAAGAAGAAGCCGGAATCTACTGGAAGCAGAAGCTGGCCGATGCCGGAAAATATGCTTCGACAACGCAGTTGCTGTTCATGAACGGCTGTGATCACCAGCCGGTACAGACGGATTTATCTGCGGCGCTAATTCTGGCCCGAAAGCTGCATCCGGAGGTGGAATTCATTCATTCCAGCTTTGAGGAATACCTGAACTCGCTAAGAAATGCCAGTCCGGAGGGGCTGTCTGTGGTGAAGGGAGAGCTTCGCAGTCAGCGGACGGACGGGTGGTCAACACTTGTCAATACCGCTTCCTCGCGGATTTATCTTAAGCAACTGAATCAGCATGGCCAGTCTCTGCTCAGCGGCGTAGCCGAACCCTTGGCGGCGATCGCACATACCATTGGCGAAGCCTATCCCCATCATTTGTTAACATATGCCTGGAAGACGCTGATGCAGAATCATCCCCACGATAGCATTTGCGGCTGCAGCGTAGATGAGGTCCACCGCGAAATGATTACCCGGTTTGATAAGAGCCGGGATGTCGCGGAGGCGGTTATCGGCGGAAGCCAAGCTGCCATAGCTGGCAAGGTCAATACGAGCGGACTGAGCCGGTATGGCAATGATGCCCTGCCGTTTGTGGTCTTCAACACAACGGGCTGGAAACGCAGCGGGACGGTTGCTATTGAACTGGATGCTGCGAGAATTTACTTCCGCGAAGGCCTGGCCGTTTCAGAGATGGCCAAACGGATGAAGGAGGTCGATATTTCTGGACGGGTGCTGGTAGACAGTGAGGAGCAAATCCTTTCCTGCCGGATGGAGGATTTGGGTCTGCAGTTTGGGTATGATCTTCCGGACGATAAGTTCCGCCAGCCCTATTGGTGCCGCCGGGTTCGTCTCACCTTCGAAGCGGTGGATGTGCCGGCGCTTGGCCTACGAACTTATGGCTGGGTGCATGCCGGTGGAAGGGTACCGGAAGAGGGGCATTCTCTGCTCAGATCGGACCGTGTGCTTGATAACGGGAGGCTGCGCCTGGAGGTTGCGGACGACGGTTCATTTACGGTGACGGATTTGGCAAACGGCCATATATACCGGGATCTGGGCGTATATGAAGACACTGGCGATATCGGGAACGAATATATGTACAAACAGCCAGTTGGTGAACAAGCGATCACGACACAAGGCATCCCTGCCGAGATCACGATTGCTGAAAATAGGCCTTACCGCGCTGCACTTCAGATCATTCATCGCTTAAATATTCCGGCTGGTGCAGAGGATCGGTTCGAAGAGGAGAAGCGCGAAGCTGTCTATTATGTGGAGCGCAAATCACAGCGGAGGGCAGAAACCGTCCCGCTTACGATTACGACTACGGTCAGCCTGGAACGAAGCGCCGCCGGCATCCGTCTTCGGGTTGAGCTGGACAATCAGGCGACGGATCACCGCATCCGTGCCCTATTCCCGGCAGATCTGGAAACGGCGGTTCACCGCGCGGACTCGATCTTCGAGGTGGCCGTAAGGGACAATGAACCGGCTGTGGAGTGGGTAAATCCGAGCAACACGCAGCATCAGCAGGCATTCGTGGATGTAAGTGACGGCGTGCAGGGGCTGACGGTTGCGAATCTCGGACTGCATGAATACGAGGTGCTGCGGGATGGCCGCAATACGGTCGCAGTCACGCTGCTACGCTCGGTATCAGAGCTGGGAGACTGGGGAGTGTTCCCTACGCCTGAAGCCCAGTGTCTGGGCGTGCATACAGCGGAAATACTTCTTCTGCCGCATGCAGGCAAGGGGGCAGTGGAAGCTTATCCCGTGGCATACCAGTTCCAGGTGCCATGGACAGCGATCCAGACTGGCCTGCACAAAGGGCTGCTGGCACCCGACTACCGGCTGCTTGCCTGGGAAGGGGAAGGTATTGCTTTCTCCTCGGCGAAGATCGGAGAGGAAACGGGAGAGCTGATGCTCCGGTGGTTTAACATGCGGCCGGAAGCTGCTCATGTACAGCTGCGGATTGAAGGAAGCTTCTATGAAAGTGATGTGCTGGAACGCAGAGGGAAGGGATTTTCTCATACTGCTCAGGATGACGGGATAACGTTGACTGTGGGTTCCTGCGAGATCGTTACGGTTGGTGTTCGGCGGGGGGACTTGGGAACGGATTCCTGATGAAATCCGGCCTCCGCAGTTGAATTGCCTCAGCGAAGAGTTCAATTTCATAAGTTGCATTTTAAGACTAGACCCCTGACAGTAGATACTGTCAGGGGTCTAGTTTTGTAGAGAATGTGCTAAAGCAAGATTGTTTTGAAGGGTACAACTCTATATCTTTAAGAACGTCCCGCTTGCCTTCAATTAATTAGAAAAATCATCATAGAAGAGAAGCGGATTAGGAAACCAACCATCCAATGAAGCGCTGGTTTTACATATATCTTATTTGGCAAGATTATCTTAGCAGAAAGGAAACTTGTATCAGTTAAATGAATGATCCAGTCCATATAATGAAGAAAAATAGAAGGGGGACATATTGTTAACAACTAGATTGAAAGTGCTATATATTTTGTCTGGAAAGGAGATTAATCATTTTGGGACAATCGGCTAATGTTCCATTGAACCGGGAATTGGCAATACGGAGCAGGAGATAGCAAAGAAAGAGGCTGATGGCCATGTCGCCGGTACGACAGATTGGTTTGAAGCGGTCAATGATGAATGGTTCAAGGATTTGTAGATTTATTCATCGTTGTTTTCAATGACAAGGGATTTACATATATAGAAATGGAGGTTGCTCTGTGGAATATTTTAAATTCGGAAATATAGGAATGGATGTCTCGCGGATTTGCTTGGGTTGTATGAGCTTTGGAGAGGTGCTGCCGGGAGGACATCAATGGGTGCTCGATGAAGAGCGCAGCCGAGCTCTCATTAAAAGAGCTCTTGAGCTCGGAATAAACTTTTTGGATACAGCGAATATCTATGCCAGTGGAACCAGCGAAGAGATTACTGGACGGGCTCTAAAGGATTATGCGAACAGGGATGAAATTTTTTTATT
Source organism: Paenibacillus sp. FSL R5-0912 (assembly GCF_000758605.1). Classification (NCBI taxonomy): domain Bacteria; kingdom Bacillati; phylum Bacillota; class Bacilli; order Caryophanales; family Paenibacillaceae; genus Paenibacillus; species Paenibacillus sp. FSL R5-0912. The sequence goes on along the minus strand of NZ_CP009282.1, from coordinate 6,069,572 downwards.
GACTGGCTAGACTCCAAATCTTGGTGCACATGTTACTTTGCGCCATCATTAAATCTTTCATTAACGTATAATTAGTAAAAAAATGTGCCGATTACATCATTAAAGATTTTACACACGACAAGAATATCGGATTAGAATATCGGAATATCGAAGGATACGGATATGACACAATACCTTATAATAGTTTTAAATAGACATTCTTTTTCAAAATAATCTGCCTGAAATGAGGTTTGCAGTGTTACACCTAATCACGAATCGATACCGGCTAAAGACTATTCGTAACCGCATCATGGTTTATTTTAGTCTTATTTTTGCAATTGTCATTCTTTTAGTAGGCTTCGCCGGTTACCGCTATATTTCCAACACACTCATGAGCGAGATCGACCATTATTCGGAGAAAATTGTCGAGGAAAAGAAGGGAAATATCGATTCGTTTTTTTCGCAAATCGTCACACTGCTGCAGATGACCGCCAGCAATTCCCTGCTGGCAGATGCCATGCTACAGGAAAATCGCACGGATTACGGCAAACTGCTCCTATATCAGCGACAGGTGGAAGCATATCTTACGAATATGCAGAAATTCAATGCAAAGATTAAAGATTTAATTATCATAGATATGAACGGAATCGTTTACGATCAGACTGGACCGGTCGTAAGTAAAGAATACCGATTCTATGGGAAGTCTTGGATGGGCGATGTCCCTTACCCTTTTTTTAAAGTCAAATTTCTGGGTATCCATGATCAGAATTATTACAGCGAAGCCGATTCCGGGCAGATCATTTCTGCTGCGGCGCCGATATACGACTTTAATCGTTCCACGCCTAATACGCGTGCCACACTGCTATGTAATTTGAACGTCAGCGAGATCGAAGCCGTAGCTAAAGAAACCCGGTTGGAGAAATCAGGATTTCTTATCATATTAGATGAGAACGGTGCTCCTATTTATCAACCACATACGGATTACCGAATTGAAACTATTCCGCATTTACTTAAAGAGAAGACCTTACTGCCATCCGGCGACTTTATTCTTAACAATGATTCAGAATCCTATAAAGTGGTATATACAACGTCCAAAGTGACCGGTTGGAAGATAGCAGCTTTTATACCCATGCGGGAAGTACAGAGTCATATGCAGAACCTTGGAACCTACATTATAGGGGCAATTGCTGCTTCAATTCTGCTCATAGCCTTTTCCTCATATTTCCTTTCTGCCCAGATCACGCGTCCTTTCGTCAGTCTTATGAGAAAGATGCAGCGTATCGAGAGAGGGGATCTGGATGTGCAATTGTTGGATGACAGTTCGGATGAGATGCATAAAGTAACACAGCGCATGGATTCGATGATCGAGAACATTCAGAGCTTGACCCGGGATGTCTACGCCTATCAGATTCAAGGTAAGGTGATGGAGCTGCAGGCTCTGCAGAGTCAGATCAATCCTCATTTCTTATATAATACGCTGCAATCCGTCAAAGCTTTGGCAGTAACCGGCCGCAACGCCGATATCAGTACAATGGTAACTTTGATTGGTGGAATACTGAGATATGCAATCAATAATATACAGGAGACTGTTACAGTAGAACAGGAACTTCAACATTCGGATACTTATATGAGAATCCAGAAATTCCGCTATCCCGATCAATTCCTTTATGAAGTCTATTGTGAAAAGGACTTAGCGAAGACGAAGATGCCTAAGTTAATTTTACAACCCCTGATTGAAAATGCTATCCTTCATGGTTTCCAAGGTGGCATGAAAGGGAAGATTTCAGTCCGTGTAGAGATGTCGTCGGAGGATGAAATAAGAATCAGCATTGAAGATAACGGAAAAGGAATGAGTCTCGCGGAAGAAACAAGACTGCGAAGTAGACTGGAGATAAGTCCTGTATCGGACACCACTATTGATGGAGGCGTTGGCTTAATCAACGTTCATCACCGCATCAGGATGAAATACGGCGAAAGATATGGAGTTGCTTTTGAGACGGTTCCGGGTCAAGGAACCCGCATGGAAATTCAATTACCCTGTTTGGAGGAATCAACATGAGAATGGTACTGGCGGATGATGAGATTCTAAGTCTGCAATTAATGGAGCAAGTTATCGATTGGGGTTCCATTGGAATTGAGATTGCTGGGTTGGCTAAAGATGGGATGGAGGCTCTTGCGCTTATAAAAAACACTATGCCTGATTTGCTTGTGACAGATATCCGAATGCCAAACATGGATGGAATGGAGCTTATCCGGCAGGCACTTCTTATAAAACCAGATTTGAGAATCGTCATTATCAGCGCTTATGCTGAATTTGAATTAGCCCGTGAAGCGATTCGTCATGGAGCACAGGATTATCTGTTAAAACCTCTTGATGAAGATGTATTGTTGACGCTTGTTCAAGGCATCCGGGTCCAATGGCTGGAGCAAGCCGAATGGGAGAAGGAGCAATTGAAACTTGTGCGGATCGCGGAGGAGAGGGGAATGCGCGATCGCTTATATGCTCCTGTCCTGACTGAGCGCGAATCCGAAACGATTACAGACAAATTCCGGTTAACTGTTATTCAAGCACAGAGCAACACCTATAACGGTCATATGCTAAGAGAACAGAACTCCGCAGGCTTGTCAGACAACCTGAAATATTCCATTTGTAATTCGCTTGGTGCATTTTTGGTCAAGGAACTACTATTCGAGCATCACCCTGGCGAATGGATAGCCGTCGTTTCGGGTAAGGCAACCCATGAGCAGATTAGACAAGCTGCGGAGGAGGCTTTGATCAATACCGGTCTACTCGTTGTTGTCGGAATCAGCGGAGAGAGAAACGATCTGAAGGAGATGCCTACCGCGTATCATGAAGCGCTGGCCGCCATTAAGAAGAGAACAACGGAAGATGCAGGACATATCTTTGCCTATCCTGAACGCGGCGAGCACAATCCGCTTATCCAGCAAGCGAAGCAATTCATAACTGAAAATTTCAATACAGATCTGTCACTTGAACAAATCTGTGAGAAGGTTAACGTCAGTAAGAACTATTTCAGCACTTTATTCAAGAAAGAAACCGGCATGAACGTTTGGGATTTTCTGAGTGAGTACAGGATGGAGCGTGCCAAGGAGCTGCTGGTATCAACTTATCTGAAAAACTACGAGATCGCTCTGGAAATCGGATACGAGAATCCGAGCTACTTTACCAAGACATTCAAAAAGTGGGTAGGAATCGGGCCGCAGGAATACCGGGTACAGCATGGAAGAAAAGCGTGAAACAGGTTGAAAAATAAGTAATATCGGACTATAAAGTGGAGAATAGTGCGTCAAACCCTAACTGGATATAGGAATATAATCAGAAATGTAAGCGCAATCAATATATGGTGTTTGCGAAATAAAAAATTAGGAGGGGTTTTATTTGAAGAAGGCGTTAGCAGGGGGCATCGTATCTTTATTCTTGTTATCTACAATTTTATCCGCTTGCGGAGGCGGCAACAAGGGGAATGAAAGCGCTGCTACAGATTCACCTTCAACAAACGGCAGCACGGAGAAGTCAACGGTCAAGATTATTGGTTTCAATAAGGAGGAGGTGCGCAAAACGTATCTTGATTTGCTTCGCCAGCATTTTCCGAACTACGACATTCAGTACCAATTTGTCGATAACAAGCAATTCACGAATGTAGTTACGACATATCTGGCTAGTGGAGGAGGTCCGGATATTCTCGAAGGGGCGGATGCCCGCTGGATCGCGGCTGGCTACCTGGAGGACCTGACGAGCCAGCCTTTTGTTTCGAGGTATTACGATACGGGGATCAAGCCGCTAACCTTAAACGGCAAGGTCTACTCGATTCCGCTGCAATCTTGGTTTGAAGGCATTTGGTACAACAAAGATATATTTGCACAGAACGGCCTGACGCCGCCGAAGTCGTTCGACGAGTGGATGGAGCTGCACGATAAGCTGCGCGCCGCCGGCGTGAAGCCGCAGGCGATGGGCGCCAAGTCATGGGAGCCAATGAACAAGCAAGCGATGGCAGTGGCACTTAATGACTTCTACTCGAAGCCGGAGAACAAGGATTTCGATGAGAAGTTCGGCAAGGGAGAAGCGACTTTGTCGGAAGCGTGGCTGCCGGCGTTCAAGAAATGGGACGAGACCATTGTGAAGAAAAACCTGACTCCCGATATGCTTGGAGTGGAATACGATCAGGCACTCGACGAATTCGCTACGGGCAAAGCGGCGATGTGGGAGAGCGGACCTTGGTCTTACGATACGCTGATTCAAAAGAACCCGGACCTGAAACTAGGCATGTTCCCGATTCCTGGAACTGAGGAAGGAAGCGGGTGGCTTGTCGGAGGTCCAGGCAGTGCCTGGGCGCTAAACAAGAACGGAGAGAACAAGGCTGCGGCGCTCGAAATACTGGATTTCACCTCTACACCTGAAGCTCAAGTTGCGCTGATCAAAGACAGCTTCGGAACGTCCTTCCTCAAGGGGGCTGACAACAGTGATCTGCCGGAACAATATTCAGATTCAAAGGCAGCCTTTGACGATGGACATGTTTATGCTCCCTGGGCCAACTGGGGCATGCTTTCCGGAGCCGATCTCATTATGGAACTAGGAAAGCAGCTGCAGGATCACCTTGCCGGCGGGAAGAGCATCGAAGAGGTGCTAAAAAATGCGGATAAGAAGGCGCAGGAAATTAGAGATTCGATGAAATAAAGAGAATAGATAGAGGGATGCGGCGATATGTTGAGCCGCTGCATCCCATTATTAAACTAGGGAGCTGGATAAAGTATGAAAACCACTGGATGGAATTTCAGACGCAATGTGGTGTTCCAATTGTTCGTCCTGCCGGCTTTGATCGGATATTTAATTTTCTATATCTATCCGCTTGCTCAAACGGCCATTTACAGCTTCACGAATTATTCCTTGATCCATCCGCATATGAAATGGATTGGAATCGACAATTATCTCAGATTGTTCAGAGATGACAGCGTCTTGATCGGGATTAAGAATACCGTTATTTATGCATTGCTGATGACACTGCTGCAGAATGTTCTTGCTATCCCGCTTGCGATCGCACTAAACCGGCCTTTGAAGTCCCGGAATTGGCTCCGGCTTATCTTTTTTGCCCCTGCGGTTCTGAGCCCGCTGGTGGTCGGATTTCTATGGTCTTATCTGATGAGTTCTACGGATTACGGTCTTATCAATCAGGCGTTGCAGGCTTTGGGTCTGAACAGTATCAATTGGCTGGGAAATCCGAAACTAGCCCTGTATTCGATCCTGCTCACACAGGTGTGGCAATGGACAGGGTATGCGATGATTATTTACCTGGCGAACCTGCAGGGAATATCCAAGGACTATTATGAAGCTGCTTCCATCGATGGCGCGAAGCCCTGGACGGTATTCATCAAGATCACGCTGCCTCTTCTGTTGCCGTCGATTAGCTTCAATACCGTTATGGCCATGATAGGCGGCTTGAAGGTATTTGATGTTATCTTCTCGATGACAGGAGGAGGTCCTGGTCATTCGACAGAGACTATAGTGATGACGCTTATGAACAAGGGGATTACTGAAGCCCAGTTTGGATACGGTTCCGCATTCGCCGTCGTGTTCTCCTTCCTTATCATGATTGTCGCCTTCATCCAGTTAAAGGTGCTAAACAAGTGGGAGGAGAGAATGTTTTGAAAACCTTAGAAGCTAACAAACGTTCAGATTTTTTCCTGGAGCTACTGATGATCGTTCTGGCGATCGGCATGGTTATACCGATTTATTATTTGCTGATAACAACGTTTAAAAGCTCGAGCGAGGCCACTCTGCACCCCTTGGGATTGCCTGCACATTGGAAATTTTCAGGGTATGCGGATGCATGGAAGGCAATGAACTATCCCCGCGTCTTTATGAACAATCTCCTCATCACTGTCAGCTCGGTGCTTGGGGTGCTGCTCTGCGCGTCACTTGCAGCTTATTCTTTCGCGAGGCATCAGACCCGGTTAAACAATTTTCTCTTTTATTTCTTTATCATTGGGGTTACCGTTCCTTTCCAGGTATCAATAATCCCGCTGTTCCGTCTCATTCGCGATCTGGGACTCATCGACAATCCTGCTTCTGTCATATTTGTTAATGTGTTTACGCTGATCTCGTTCAATATATTTCTGATCAAGAATTTCATGACCACCGTGCCAATTGAGCTTGAGGAATCCGCTTCTATTGATGGCTGCGGGGTTGTAGGCACCTTCTTTCGGATCACCCTGCCGCTTCTTCTTCCCGTAATCGCCACAGTCGCCATTCTAAATACGTTAACTACCTGGAACGACTTCTTTACTCCGCTGCTGTTTCTTCAGAGCCGTGAGAAAGGTGTCATCCTGCTTGAAGTGTACCGGAATATCGGTAAGTTTTCTGTGGACTGGACGGCCTTTTTCCCGATGATGGTTCTGGGTATCGCACCGCTCCTGCTGTTCTATATGTTCATGCAAAGATATATTATTAGCGGCATCGCTGCCGGGGCTTTGAAAGGGTGAGACTGGTATGTCGTTATCAAAGAGTGTGAATACCCAAATTGAAACCGTCCATATCGTATTCAAGACGCATTTGGATATCGGTTTTACGGACTTCGCAGATCATGTAATTGCCCGGTATCGGAGTGAGTATATTCCGAAAGCCATCGCACTGGCGGAAGAACTGGCAGCGAGCAGTGGACCTGAACGCTTCCTCTGGACGACGGGCTCTTGGTTGATTCACCATGTTTTACGGACTGGCACGCCGCCAGAGGCCGAGAGACTAAAGAATGCCATCGAAGCTGGTCATATCGTCTGGCATGGACTGCCGTTCACGACGCATACCGAGCTTATGGATACATCCTTGTTTCGATATGGACTGTCCCTATCCTCAAAGATGGACCTCAGGTTCGGGAAACGGACGATAGCGGCCAAAATGACGGATGTTCCGGGACATACGATTGCAATGATTCCTCATATGGCACAAGCGGGTCTTCAATACTTGCACCTCGGTGTGAACCCGGCGTCTAAGGTGCCATCCGTCCCCAAAGTGTTCCGCTGGCTGAATGAGCAGGACGGTTCGGAGATTATCGTTAATTATGCTTCCAACTATGGAGAAGAAATGATCCTCGAAGGAATGAATGATGTGCTAATCTTCGCGCATACCGGGGACAACTGCGGACCTCCATCTGCAGGGGAGATTGTCCGGCAATTCGCAAGTCTTGCGGCGAAGTACCCGAATGCCGAGATCAAGGCATCGACCCTCAACGCCTTTGCGGAGAAGTTGTTGATGCGCAGGGAGCAACTTCCCGTCGTCCGTGAGGAAATCGGGGATACATGGATTCACGGAGCAGGAACAGATCCGTTTAAGGTCTCGCGATACCGCGAGCTGCTGCGGCTGAAGGAGAAGTGGCTCCGGGAGGAAAGGTGGACGGAAGAATCGGAGGAGTATATTGCTTTCTGTGAGTCTCTGCTCCTTATTCCCGAGCATACATGGGGCATGGACGAAAAGAAGCACTTGTGCGATTTTCGGAACTATTCAAAGGGTGCCTTCCGGAGTGCAAGGCAGTCAGACCAGGTTGCGGAGGATGCAGTTCCGGCCAAATTTGCTTATATCGGAGCATTCGCGATGGATGAAGCGGACCGGTTAACCCAAGGCGCTTCCCAAGAGGTAAATCCATCCCGATCATTCTCCCGATTCGAGTCGTCTTGGGAGGAGCAGCGAAACTACGTAAATGAAGCGGTAGAAGCGTTAAGCGAATCGAAAAGGAATGAGGCGCTGGCCGCGCTGGCATCTCTTTCACCGAAAGACTCAACACTACCGGATCCGGTCCAACTTATGGTTAACACGATTTATAAGCTCGGTGCCTTCGAGGTTTCCTTCGGACCTGACGGTTCGATCCGTCACTTGAAAGACAACAGGGGAAAACAATGGGCTGACCAAGACTTCCCGCTTGGGCTGTATGCTTACGAAACGTTCGGCCCGGCCAATTATGAGCATTGGTTCGGCTGCTATTCAGAGAACCTGGCGGTCACCCATCCATGGGCGGATGCTGATTTTGGAAAGCCGGGAATCGAGCTGCTCGACCCACGGCCGGCCAATCTGCTATATACCGGGAAAGTCGCAAGTTTACAATATCATTCGTTAGATGCGGTGGATGTCTTACGCGTTACTCTCGCTATGCCTGAAGAAGCATCTGAATGCTATGGAGCACCGCGCAGACTTCACTTGGAATACCGTTTCTGCAGGGAACATTCAACAATCGATCTCGTGCTAACGTGGGAGAATAAGGATGCGAATCGTCTGCCAGAAGCATCATGGATTTCTTTCGTTCCAATGCTGGACAATGCCAATAGATGGCGTATTGACAAAATGAACCAATGGGTCAATCCGCTGGAAGTCGTAAAGGATGGCAATCGTTATCTTCATGCCGTGAACCGGGGAATGCGCTATGAGGGGGCGGACGGATCGCTGGCAATCAGCACGCTGGATGCCCCGCTTGTTTCGCCTGGAGCAAGACGGCTGCTTCGCTTCGATAACGAATTTGCTCAGCTGGACGGCGGGATGCATGTCAACCTGCATAACAACGTATGGGGGACTAATTTTCCAATGTGGTATGAAGATGACGCATCATTCCGCTTCAAGCTTAATTTCGGTGTAGCTGGTTCAATAGATGAATGATGCGGTAGACGGGGATACCCCTATTAAATGAAGAAGGGAACGACCATCATGCCAATTGTGGATATGCCGTTGAACGAATTGTACCAATACAAGGGGAGAAACCCCAAACCAGCCGATTTTGATGCCTACTGGGAGCGTGCGCTTGCAGAGCTGCGAGGTGTTGATCCACAGGTACAGCTTGTGCCAAGCGATTTTCAAACGCCCCATGCCGAATGCATGGACTTATATTATAACGGTGTCAGAGGGGCAAGGATTCACGCCAAATATATCCGTCCGAAGGGGGGGGAGGGACCTCATCCAGTAGTCCTTCTGTTTCATGGATACACCAGCAACGCCGGGGATTGGAGCGACAAGCTGAGCTTTGCTTCACTCGGGTTCTCTGTGCTGGCGATGGATGTGCGCGGACAAGGAGGTACCTCCGAGGACCCCGGCGGTGTCAAAGGAACCACCCTGAACGGCCATATTATCCGGGGGCTGGATGATCATCCCGACAACTTGCTGTTCCGGCATATCTTTCTGGATACAGCCCAGCTGGCCAGAATAGCGTTTGAGCTTCCCGATACCGACCCTGCCCGCGTCTACGCGGCAGGAGGTTCACAAGGCGGCGCGCTTACACTGGCTTGCGCGGCTCTGGAGCCCCGGATATCAAAGCTTGCTCCGGTATTTCCATTTCTGTGCGACTATAAAAGGGTGTGGGAGATGGATTTGGCCAAGGATGCGTACCAGGAGCTTCGCAGCTTCTTTAGGAATCATGACCCGCTGCATGAACAGGAGGAGGAGATTTTTACCCGGCTGGGTTATATCGATCTGCAGCATCTGGCGGGCCGGATTTACGGGGAGGTGCTGATGTTTATTGGTCTGATGGACAATGTCTGCCCGCCTTCTACCCAATTCGCTGCGTATAACAAAATAAATGCGATGAAACAGCTTGTGGTCTATCCTGACTACGGACATGAAAATTTGCCTGGATCAAACGACATGACGATGCAATTTCTGCTCGGAAAAAATTGAAAGAGCCGTTCCGATGTTGTGTTTACAACAATATGAGGAGAGATCTCATGATAGGCAAAAAAATAATAACCCTAACTACTATCGCCTTGTTGATCTGTGCGGTGATGTTAAACCTGTCGACAATCTCAAAAGCGGATGGAACAAATCTGGCATTGTCAGCAACAGCCAGCACAACAAGCAACGGCGGCCAAACTGCGACGAGTAATGTGAATGACGGCTCAAATTCAACAGGACTCGTTAGCACGGATAATCCAAGCTTTCCGCAGTACGTAACCTTGAATTGGAGTACAGCGCAAGCCTTCAATGCTGTAACACTCTCTACGAATTACGCTCAAGGCCAGGGTCCCACGAACTGGGATATACAGCTGTCTGCAGATGGCAGCACCAATTGGACAACGGTTGCCTCATCGGGAACAATTGCCTGGACGACTAACGGCTTTGCAGAATCCAAGCAGCTGACCTTTACCCCTGTCACTCATATGAAGGGAGTAAGGATTAAGATTAATAGTGCGAATCTCTCTTGGTCTCATTACGCAGTAACAGAGATCGAGGTCGTAGACACCAGGATAGCTTCCCCCATTAAAGTGGCTGCTGTCGGTGATAGTATCACATTTGGGTTAGGGGCTAGCAACCAGCCTGCAACAAGTTATCCGGCTCAGCTGCAGAGTTTGTTGGGTCCAGGGTATGTAGTGAACAATTACGGGGTATCCGGTAGGACGATGCTGAAAAAGGGTGACTACCCTTATTGGAATGAACAGGTGTACTCAGACAGTAAGAACTGGCTTCCTGATATTGTAATTATCCAGCTGGGTACGAACGACTCCAAATCAGAAAACTGGCAGTATAAGAATGAGTTTATCAGCAATTATGTAGAAATGATTAACAGTTACAAAAATTTGCCCTCACATCCTAAGGTTTATGTTGCGCTCAGTCCTACAGTGTATCCCGGGGTTTGGGGAGTATACGATTCCGTCGTAAGTGGGGAAGTTGTCCCGTTAACAATTCAGGCGGCCAAACAAGCAGGCGTGCCTGTGATCGATAATAATACGGTAACTCAAAACATGATTGATAATTTCCCGGATCATTTGCATCCGAATGATTCAGGATATCAAGTGCTTGCGGGCAACATTTACAATTCGCTGACCAATCTGGCATTGGGCAAACCAGCTTTGGCAAGCGGATCAGCCAATGGCCAAGGACCGGAACTGGCATTTGACGGTTCTACAGAGTCGGATTGGGTTGTACCTGGAGAGACGAGTTGGCTGCAGATTGATTTGGGATCTCTTCAGCCAATCGGCAGATATGTGGTCAAGCATGCAGGAGGCTATGAGTTTTGGGCGCCCCAAAGTCTTAACACAAGGGATTTTAAACTTCAGGTCAGTAACGATGGGAACTCTTGGACGGATGCTGATACGGTCACAGGGAATACAGCGGATATAACAGAGAGAAATGTCAGCGCAAGCGGCAGATACGTACGATTATATATTACAAATCCACAGACAGAATCAACATACAGAGGGGCAAGAATATATGAATTTGGCATTTGGGAAAATCCAGTGCAGATATCGCCTTGAAGGCTTAAGGGTATAGATGATTAAAAAAACTGTCAGGAGGAATCTGCATGAGCCATTCTTTACAAAAGAATATTAAAGTGCGCGTAGGGATAGTGTTGGCGATCGTTCTATTCTTAAGTCTAATAAATACTGCCTCTGTTACGAATGCGGCAACGGTTATTTCCAAGGTTTCGATTACAGACGCAGGGAGGTCATACCTCGAAGTGGACGGCAAGCCGTTTAATCCAATTGCTGTCCAATTGAGAGTTGACCGTATGCTATGGTATGGCGGAAAAACATTAGCGGATACTGCCGCTTTTTATACAGATGCAAAGGATCAGGGCTTTAATACGATAAGCATTCCCTTGCCATGGAGCCAGATGGAGCCTACGCAGAACAATTATGATTGGACCTGGCTGGATTCCTTTATCACTAATAGTAAAAACAATGGACTGAAACTTGAAATTTTATGGTTCGGCACGCTTGTGGCCGGTAGTGGTTGTTCTAACTTCCTGCCGTCTTATATCACAAGCGATACTTCGACGTATACCAGACATATTAATAGTGACGGTTCTATCTATTCATATAATAACGGGTACGATGGAACTTGTACGGGATACAGCTTTGCAGACGCAGACACGTTGAACCGGGAAAAGGTAGCGTTAGAGGCTATTTTGAACCATTTGGCTTCCTTTGATACCGCTCATACGACAATAGGAATCCAGGTTAATAACGAGTCTATGGTAAATGCGCTGGCATGCAGCGGAGGTGGGGAGTGGGACCGTTCCTACGATCCGGAAACAACGGCGGCTTATAATGCCTCTGGTTATACAAATGGGGCTGCATTCGCAGAGCATCAGCTCGCCATTTATCAAGATCAGCTAGCTCAGGTCATCAAACAAAGTAATTATTCCGTTTACACGCGAATGAATTACTGGTGCCAGAATGCTTCAATTATTAATAATTTGCTAAACTATGCCCCTAATATAGACTTCTGGGGGAATGATCCCTATACTGCGCAAATTAATAATATCCAAAACTCAATAAACCCTTCGACTAAATTTCTGTCAATTTCAGAAAACAGTCCATATACAAATACCCCTTATCTATATTTAGCTGCTTATGATAAGGGAGCCGTACATTATGCGATTTATCAAATGGCATTTCAATCCATTGACGGAGAAGGGATGGTGAATCTGGACCATACCTGGAGACCGCATGCTGCCATTATTGCCGCTGCCAATCATCAATTGGCGAAAGAGCCCTTGTTAACAACCTATAAATCAGGAACCGATATTAGCTACTTCTACAATCCCAATTCAACGAGCAGTGAAACCAAATCAATCGGCTTTGATGTGAACTTCAGTACGACTAATTCCGGATTGGGCGTAGCGCTTAAAACAAACAGTGATATCATGCTTATGGGTTTAGGCGGAGGCGGTACATTTAGAGTTACGAACAGAATACCGAATTCAGCAGAAATTGGTTATTATGATGCTAATCACAATTGGGTATCGACGGGTTCCAAAAGCGTTACAAATAATACAGATGGTACGTTCTCTGTAAATATAAGCGGAACAGAATACGTTAGACTTCATTACAATAACGGTATTCCGGCAGGTCCAGCCAATCTCGCTTTAACTGCCACTGCAAGCACAACAAGCAATAATGGCAATGGGCCGGCAAGTAATGTCAATGACGGGACGAGTGCGGGAATTATTAGCATCGACAACCCCGGATTTCCGCAATATGTTACCTTAAATTGGAACGCCGGGCAATCCTTTAACACTGTAAAACTATTTTCAAACTATGCTCAAGGTCAAGCTCCGACAAACTGGGATATCCAGGTATCGGCTGACGGAAGCACGAATTGGACAACAGTAGCCTCTTCAGGAACCGTTAACTGGACTACGAACGGCACCGCAGAAGCCAAAGAAATCTCCTTTAATCAGGTGACCAACAAGAAGGGGGTAAGAATCAAGATTAACAGTGCTAATCTAACTTGGTCACACTATGCTATAGAGGAGCTTTCGGTATACAATAATAACATTGCTCTGTTTGCTATCCCAAGTACGACCAGCAACGATGGCCAGTTTCCGACGGGCAATGTCAATGACGGTGATCCCAGAACGGGAGTCGTGAGCATGAATAACCCAAGCTCTCCACAGTATGTTACCTTGAATTGGGGTACGGCTCAGACAGTTAGTGCAGTAAACCTGTCTTCGACTTATGCTCAAGGCCAGGCCCCGACGAACTGGGATATCCAGGTGTCAGCAAACGGGAGTACCAATTGGACAACCGTAGCCTCTTCGGGTGCAGTGGCTTGGTCGACGAACGGTCCAACAGATTCCAGGCTGTTATCCTTTACTCCTGTTAACAATGTGCAAGGAGTTAGGGTTAAGATTAATAGTGCGAATCTCACATGGTCTCATTACGCAATAGCTGAGATAGAGGTATTTAACTGAATTTCATAGATGAGATTTTTTCTTCCGCTCACGGGAGGCGTTAATTTAATGAACAGGGACAGTCTAGGATTTTATCTCGTCCTTTGCTGTCCCTATTTCATTTTCTAAGGTTAGTATAAAATTTATTTTATGGAGTTTGACGGTAAGACATTTTGAAAAGCAGCATAGGACTTTATAGTTTTTTAACGTAAAGACGTCATGTTGAATGAGAATTTTAATAAAAACATACATTGGGTAGTTCACTTTATTGAATTGAAAGGAAACCATTTTGCTACCATACTTTTTTTATCTTTCAGTTGAGGCATAGTCTATAAAATTCGAACAAAAAATATATAAATTAAGAGTTTTGTCGTTTATATGGTCGAGACGGCAGGATTAAAACCTGCGACCATTTGCTCCCGAAGTAAAAAAATGTTCATTTTATAAAGCATTTTACGATAGGTATAGTCATTATAAAATTTATTATAAATGCGCATAAGATTAATTATGCGCTGTTTTAGTGCTTTTTAAGTTATAAAATACCCAAACGAAAACACATTAATTTAACGCTCAAAGATAAAAAATATTAGACTGAAGGATGCTCATTAAGCTATATGAACGGGTAGTTTATGAACACTAATGCTCAAACCATAACTTAAGAAAAAGAGAGCAGTTTACAAGAAGATATCAGTTAGGGTGCCATAGAATTAGGAGGATTCATAACTATAGCATCAATATAGTCGAAAGCTTAGAGATGTTTGTAAAGGTGCTTAAGTATAATAGATTTTTAAGAGTAATTATTAATTGGAATTATATGATTAAAAGAATATAATTGGATTAATACAAACGCTTGTTCCTGAATTTAAAATGTCTTAATGGAGGAATTGGTATGAAATTTACTGAGACTATGTTAAATAATTATTCCCAGCCCCTAAGTCAAACTGAGGATCAGCAATGCAAAAATGCAATTAGTATGGTTGTGAACGCTTTAAAACCATTGGGCTTCCAAGAAAAAAGAAACAGTGTGGAGCCCATGTATGCTGAAACATATGCATATTTCCAAGAGCTTGAATCTTCATCTGGGAAAAAAATCAAGGTTTTTCTACAAGGTTCGTACGCAAACAATACTAATGTGAGAACACAAAGTGATGTAGATATTGCTGTTGTAGAGGAAGATGTATTTCAAACCCATTATAGAGCGGGTGTTAGTAATTCGAATTATGGATTTGTAACCGTTCAAGCTCAAGCCAAAACCTTCAAAGATGAAATTGAAGATGCATTAAGAGAACGTTTTGGTTCAGATGTAAAAAGAAAAAATAAATCTATTAAGATAAATGGAAACTCATATCGAAAAGATGCTGACTCAGTACCTTGCCGCAGATATAAGGATTTCCGTTATGATTATAGTAACAATCCAATGAATTATGTAGGAGGAATTACTATCATTGCGGATTCGGGAGAGGAAATTATAAATTATCCGGAACAACATATAAAAAATGGTAAAGAAAAAAATGTTGCCACTAATCACTACTATAAGAAAATGGTTCGTATTATCAAAAAAATTCGTTACTTAATGGATGAAAACGGTATACCCTCTGCTAATAATGTTAGTTCATTTGCGTTAGAGTCATTACTGTGGAATATACCAACAGAGTATTATTTGGAGTATAAAGAACATCGTAAAGTTTTTATGTTTTACATGTTAATGCGCCATTTGCAAAATAAACAAAGTGAACTTACTTATTATAAAGAAGCCAATGGCATTAAATTATTGTGCCCGACCAGCGATAGTATTGAGAAAATGAAATTATTTATTTCTGATCTAACTGAATTCTATGAATACGATTAAGGGAGGAAATCACCTTGTATAATTCCAATGTATATTGGCGCATTTGGATCATTTTAGGAATAATTATATTTATTACGATGGTATTATTTAAGGGACCTCCATATAACTTTTTTATAATTGCATCCGCAGCTAGTGCTGCAGGTATATCCCTACTATTAGAAACATTATTATTTAAGCAATTTATATGGAAAAAATTCCCTCATTTGTTCCACCCTTGGTTATGCACAGTACCTTATATAGGAGGGAAATGGGAGGGGATGATTTTTTCAGATTATATTGATAAAGCCACTCAAAAAAAAGGAGCACCTATACCAACCACTATGGAAATCAAGCATGAATTTGATAAGATAAAAGTGACGCTCGAAACTCAGAAGAGTTATAGTAGCAGCTACACAAGTGATATTTGGATAGATGAGGCTGGCCGAAAGTATCTCTGTTACACATATTATAACGATGCTGATGAAAATAGAGATACCAATCCTAATCATGATGGTACAGCTAAACTGAGAATTAAATTAAATTCAGAAGGAGAACCTTTTTTGGAAGGGCACTACTTTACCGGGAGAAGCACAACCGGGAGTATGAAATTTAAAAGAGTAGATAAAAAAATTTCGAAGGTATAATTGTTTAAGGGTAGATGCAGCAGGCTCCATCTTAAAAAGTCATCACCGACCGTTCAATTTGATAGGAGGCTCTTTATCAGACCAGAGCCTCTTTCAGTTAGAACAGCTACTGGCATTCTTCCCACTTAAATCCTTATAAATAATAAAGAATTCACATACATATGGTTCTACATTAAATATACTATTACTAGACAAAATTGTTCTTTTTTTGAGGTGAAAATTGAAAAATAAACTTTTTAAGTACTTTAAGTCTTCTGCTTCTAGTAAAGCCTTGATTTACAAATATATGCCGACTTTTCATAAGTTATATTTCTTTGTGGTGTGCCTATCGATGGTAGGGGCGTTATCGACGGGGGCCTCAGTTTTATTTCTTACATCAATTCCTAAGTGGTTATTAATTTCATTGCCTGCTACTGTCCTTCTCATAGCCACCTTATTCGGAATGAATCGGATTTTGGCACACAAAGCAATGAAAGTCATAAAACAGAAATATTCCATAAATATAAAACCAAAACAATGGCAAACAACTGTTTCAGAAATACAAATCCATTTAATAACCGAATACCTAATTGAAAATGGAATGTATTCAAAGTGGAAGATAGAAAAATTAATAGATAGCTATCGCGAGGATGAAAAAAAGAAAAAGCTACCACCGTTAATAGCTCCGGGATTATTATTAGCAATTACACTACCTAATATTACACAACTAGTAACTCGAATTTATGCCTATTATAATGTGGAAAAGAATATACCAAATTTTATAAAGAAAACAGAAAATCACTCTATTAACCTTAATATCTCGTTATTTATAGTAATATTCATATTTTCAATAATGATAGTGGCTACTATTGCAAGGTGGAATAGGGTAAAGGATGCGGTTATGGAAGTATTGGAATTTGTGAGAAATAAAGACGGTCCCAAAAGAGAGGCATTAATTGATACGCTTGATGATATCCTTTATCAGATTATGGAGAGGTCAAATGAAGTAGAATCCATAACAAGTCCTCCACACAGACGATAACTTTTTCAACGCTGCTTTTGATCAATTAGAGGTGTCAGTGTAGCATAAAAAGAGCCGGATCCCGTTGGGTATATGACAGACCATGGTGGCATTGTGGAAGGATATATACGCCTGAGTTAATAAGAGATAATCGATATTAATATAGAGTTTTTTGATTAATATTATTTAACATTTAGACCACATATATAGGCAGTACAAAAAGACGGTTTCTGAAATTTCAAACTTGATTTTTGATAAAGTACATGAGAGTGCAAATCTAAAATATTTTATTTGGGAGTAATTTATGCAGAAAGTACTATATAAATACCGAGCAATTAATGAATACACGGAGAAAATATTTTCAGATAATGAATTTTGGTACTCAAAGATTGAAAGTCTTAATGATCCTAATGAAGGGATGGTTCGAAGGGTTTCAGCTCAATTGGCGGAAGAGTTCATTAGAAAAACTAAAGAAAATCAGCTTTCCGGTTTTATATTTAGTAGGGTTCTCATTAAAGATTCTTCATTCTTTGGGTTAAATAAGCACGAACTTAGGAATGGACCTCTGTCAACAAAGTGGACGTTCACGCGACCGATTTTCTGTTAAATTGCTCGGCAAAACGGGCAGGCGAAAGATACCCTAGTGCACTGTGGATTCGCTTGCGGTTGTAGTAAAACTCAATATATTGAAAAAGAGCCGTGTACGCCTGCTCCTTGTTTTTGAAACGCGGATTGCAGTAGATGAGTTCTTTCTTTAAAAGGCTATGCCAGGACTCCATACAGGCGTTATCGTAGCAGTTCCCTTTGCGGCTCATGCTTGCTTCCATGTGGTAAGCCTTCAATTGGTCACGGTACTCGTGAGAGGTGTACTGGGAACCCCGGTCCGAGTGGTGCAAGAGTCCTTTTCCCGGCCGTTTAGCAGTGTAGGCATCCTGTAAGGCATCCAGGACCAGACGGGTTTCCATATGGTCGTATAAACGCCATCCTACAATTTCACGCGTACACAGATCCATGACGCTCGCCAGGTACAGCCGGCCCCCACGGCATGGAATATACGTAATGTCTGTCACCCATACTGTATTGGGTGTAAGGACTTTAAACTGCTGGTTCAAGGTATTCGGGGCAATCGGATGGTTAGGGTTGGAGCTGGTAGTCTGGACACGATACGTCTTGGATACAATGGAGCGGAGCTTCATTTGCCGCATATACACACTTACGGTACGTTCCGTAATGGTAAAGCCCTCTTGGTGCAGCAGCCGGGTGATCTTGGGACTCCCATATCGCCCCTTCTGATCCTTGAAGTGATAGTTTATTCGCTTCAGGATCGCCGCTTTTCGAAGCTTATACGCTGTTGAAGGGGATCCTGTCCGCCACTTATAGTATCCGCTCCTGGACACCTGTAGGATTTTGCACATCTTCTCCAAGCGGAACTCGGAGCGATGGTTCTCCATGAACTGGAATTTCAGTTCCTTGGTTTGCTGAAGATGTGCACTGCTTTTTTTACGATTGCGAGTTCTTCCTCTACATCGGACAGCTTGCTCTCTTTCTCTTGCAGTAGCCGGTTCACTTCTTTCAACTGGGCTTCAAGTTCCCGGACCCGATCCATGCTGGCTGCCGGTTCATGCTTCAGTTCCCGGTATTGGCTCATCCACTGATGCAGCGTGCTTTTGGGGATATTCAGTTCTTCCGCCAAATCCGCCACCGTTTTCGTTTGCTCTTGAATGAACTGCACGGTCTGCTTTTTGAACTCTTCGTTATAGCGTTGCCGATGTTCTCCCATTGAACACACCTCCGTTAGTCTCATTATCGGCCAGTCTGTTAACGGGCGTCCACCTTTTATTCTAACTGCACTCGGTCCGGATACTCCACGATTTCGCCAGATCTGCTCAAATAACGGAATCTCAGTCCGCCTGCTGAGCGGATAGTTCATATAGATCCCGCCCGGTAAACTTCAACTGAGGTGAAACGCAATCAATAAGTATGATCTGGATTCACCTGTAGGTGAATTTTGTTTTTTAACGGGCCAGCTCGATCACTGCCATCTGGTGATTCTCCATGTAAGGAATCGTGTACGAGATTTCACCCTCCGGACTTACTGTAAACGGCAGCTCAGTCATCGAAGGAGCCAGATAGACCCGCTGGACTTGGGCAGGAGACGGAATTTGCAGGCTGACAGAAATGTCCCGCAGCGGCACGATGTCCTCGATGACTTCGATACGGCCCTTCAGTGCAGGGGCGGCATAGAGCAGATGGTGCACATAGCGCTTCTCTGCCGGCTGGTACTGCAGGGTTGTTATTCCCCGGGCTGGCAGACCGGTGCGCAGGGTGGGACGCGGCAGCAGCCGGGACAGTGCATGGAGCACCATCTCTTTGAGGATAAGGTGGCCGCCTTCCGCATAGTCACTGAACACATCCCAGGCGATGTAGATTCCGCTGCTGCTCTCAACCATGGCCGGTCCCTTATCTTCTCTGGTACCAGGTGTATGCTGATGCGAACAGAAAGTAAAGACATCGCGGTTGAAATACGGGTTCTCCAGGTGACCCAGCGATTGTCCTTCCCGCAATTCTACCAGCTGACCTTCACCATACATTACATAGGAAGCAGGCAGGAGGGCGCCGGGAGTGAAATACGGCTTAAAGTAAGAAGGCCGGTAGGCATTGGCTCCCAGCCAGCTTATTCCCAGATTCAGCGCAAAAGCATCACCTGCCGTATTGAGTCCTGAATGGCCAGTGGCCAACACTTTGCCGCCTTCAGCGGTAAAGGCTTCGATAGCGGAAGCCAGTTCCGGCCATACCGGCACTTCATCCGGCAGGATCAGCACTTTGTAAGCGGCAAAATCACTGAATGTATCCACGATATCATACAGGTAATGTCCTTCACTCAGTATACGCACTGCTCCTGCATCAGCCAGATTCCGCTGTCCCTTCAGCGCCTGTCCGTCTGGGCAGGCTTCACGTGCCGCCTCCAGGGACAGGACAGCGATGTCCGCAACGAACTTCACTCCGCTGCACCACTGCTCCTTCGCCTCTACCTCGGCATAGGCAGCGCCGATTAGGGCATAGGTCGCTTCATCCATGAAGCCCGAAGGGTGAAGCTGATCACCGATGGAGCATTTTGCACCGTGGGCAAGGCTGAGCGCGGCCTCATACCGCAGCGCGTTCGGGTGCTTGTAGCCGCCGAATTCGCCCCAGGAGGTATGGAATTTGCCGGTCATGCCGAGAAATTCCATGCCCAGGGTCTGGGCGTACCGTGCTGACAGCGGGAAGTGATCATAGCCCCAGCCTCCGGTCGGAAGTGACTCCAGCTCGAGGTGGCTGTTAACCTGGACAAGATCACGGCGGCCCCGCTGCTGATGACCATTGTTATGATAGACCGGAAGGCCTGGCTTTACCGCGTCAATCGTCTCCCGGACACGGCGTGCATAATTCAGATAAGTCTGTTCACCGAGGGCCGTGACGGCTGCTTCATCGCGGGGATCCTGGCCGGCTGCCTGCATTGCCGAGACGCAGTACTGGCAACGGCATTTACGGCCGCCGACGATATCGAGGAAGATACCGTCAGCATCATAACGGGAGACTACTTCATGGATTTGCGCCAGCAAAACGTCCAGATAAGGTGTATTCATGCAAAACTCATGATAACCCGGCGTCATGAAGTCCTTCACCCAGCGTGTGCGGTCCTCTGCATCACGGATCAGCCACTCGGGATGGCGGCGGGCCAGCTTCTCATCAAGGCCAGCGGACAGATATACCGGCGTCTTGACTCCGATTTCGTGAGCTGCACTGATCATGTCCCCCAAAAGGTCGAAGGAGAGCTGCGGATGGATTTCATTGGCTTCACTGGGATGATAGGCCCAGCCGT
Source organism: Paenibacillus sp. FSL R5-0912 (assembly GCF_000758605.1). Taxonomy (NCBI): domain Bacteria; kingdom Bacillati; phylum Bacillota; class Bacilli; order Caryophanales; family Paenibacillaceae; genus Paenibacillus; species Paenibacillus sp. FSL R5-0912. Next base: position 6,048,595 of record NZ_CP009282.1, on the reverse strand, counting down.
GATGGCATTTGGAGAATACCGTAACAGAGTCAACATGACCGGCGCGCAGCATGGACTGAAATTGGGATTTGGAGAAATCTTTGCCGATGCCGGGAATTAATTCAGAAGTATGGAAGTCCAGGTGAACCTGACGAAAACGCATGGATACACAACCCCTTATACGATTTGGATGAAAAGCGGATTCCCAGTCAATGTACCTCTTTTATGCCGGGGCAGCCAGTGATATTATAGACTTTGAATAGCACAAAATCGACTTGGACAGGAGAGATAGCCAGTGCTGTGTCTGGAATTAGCGATTCCGCCGCTGCCGCAATTTGTAACGGTGGGACATGCCGTCTGGCCTCCGGGGGACCGGCATTTCGCCCGCACCTTCGGTGTGTATGATCTGCTGCTGGTGAAGCGCGGAACGCTCTATATGAGAGAAGAGGACAAGGAGTATGCGGTGGGTCCGGGTAAGCTACTGGTGCTGGAGGCGGGACTGTCACATGAAGGTTACCGGGCGTGTGAGGAGGATACAGAAATATACTGGGTGCACTTCATCCATGAATCTAAGCCGGCGTATATCCGGCGGGAGGATATTCCCTGGTCATCCCTGCTGGCCAAGGGAACGGTGGAGGATGAGGAGCCCTCTGCACAGCAGCGCCTGTACATGCCGAAATACGCCACTGTCGATGTAGGGGCGCTGGAGCCGATTCTACATGAGATGAACGAGATACACAACCGGCTGAGTGCAGAAAATGCGCTGCGTCTCCACCTGCTGCTGGCCGGGCTGCTGGAGGCACTTCAGGCAGAATGCATACGGACTGCACAGCCGGAGCCGGCGGTCCGGCTGGCCCGGGCGGCGGCAGGCTACCTGGATGTCCACTGGAGACAGCCGTTCAATCTTGCAGGACTTGAAGAGGAGCTGCATTTCCAGGCGGATTATATTACGAGGTGCATGAAACAGCATATCGGCACCACGCCGCTGCAGTATGTACTCCATCTGCGCCTGGAAGAAGCCAAAAAGCTGCTGGGCGGTACGGTGCTGGGTATTTCGGAAATTGCCGAACGGGTAGGCATTCAAGATCCGAACTATCTGACACGCCTGTTCAGTTCGAGGTTTGGACTGACTCCCGGAGCGTACCGCCGGCGGCTGCGTCAGAGGCAAGATACGGCTGTCTCTACCGAAACGGAGGAAATCTAAGGGCCGCTTCGGGTGCTGCCAAGAGCGCTGCATTTGATAGCAGTACTAGATTGGAGCAAATAGGCTCAAGTCGAATGCGCTGCGTTATTATTAACACGGTCATGTCGATATCATGCTAAAGAAAGTCGGGATCGTTAAGGCGGAAAAGGGCAGGGGGCGCTACCATTAGATTGCAGGAGAACCGCTTGGCATAGGCCAAGCCGGGAAATAGCGCAATGATCAGGAGGGAAGATATGCTGCCTTTAAATATTAATACGATTATCGATAGCGCGATAAAAAAATCCGCGAATCTCAAGATTCTGTTCCTCGGGGACAGCATTACGGCGGATGGACTGTATATCCGCTTAATCCGGGAATGGCTGAAGCAGCACCGTCCGGATCTGGCGGTGGAGTTAATCCCGGGCGGTGTCCCCAGCGAGACGGTCTCGGGCCTTAGCGAAGCGGCGCATCCGTTTCCGCGTCCCTGCATTCATGAACGGCTGGCAAGAGAGCTTGCGGCAGCGTCTCCGGGTGTGGTCGTAGCCTGCTACGGGATGAATGACGGGATTTATCATCCCTTGTCGGGAGAGCGTTTCGCAGCCTATCAGGCGGGGATGCAGCAGCTGAGCACACAAATCCGTGAAGCCGGCGCTGCAGTTGTGCTGATGACACCGCCGCCATTCGATGCCCCGTCAATGAACGGCCAGCTGCAGCCGGCGGATGCGGCTGATTTCAGCTATCTGGCTCCTTACCAGAATTACGATGAGGTGCTGGAGCGTTATGCGGGCTGGCTTCTGTCCGGTGAATGTCCTGCGGACGGCATAATCGATTTGCGCACACCGCTGCTGGAGCATATCCGGCAGGAGCGGTCACTGAATGCCTCGTATAGATATGGCGACGGAATCCATCCGGACGCAGCAGGACACGGGGTAATCGCACGGACACTTCTGCGGAATGTGTTCGATGCAGAGCAGGATACGCTGCCGGGTGCGGAGGAATTCGGGGAGGCGGCCCGCAGAAAAGCGGATTGACAAGCAAAATGGCGCGGGATTATATTAAGGTCACCCTATGAGCCGGGAGAGATCACCTATGAATGTATTGCAGACGATCCGCTCGCGGAAGTATTTACAGCGGATTATACTCAGCTTTATGCTTGTTGTCGCCACGCTGGCTGTGGCTTCCCTATTTGTGAATTCGAATGCCCGCGGCAAGGTGCTCAGCCTGCAGAATGAAGCCGACCGCAAGCTGCTGACCCAAATTAATTACAATATAGAGAACATGAATGGTATCGTGAAGGATTTGGCCGTTTCCCTGTACAATGACGAAGAGCTGCTCGCGCTGAAGTCCGGCGCGGATTACAGGCAGAGCATTCTCAAGATTGAGCGCCTCAACCATACGGTGGCAGCTTCCCCGTATCTGCATGCTGCCGTTTTTTACAACGGGGCCCAGCACCGGTTCTTCTCGTCGCTCAACCATGATATTAACAATAGTCTTCTTTACGGTTCCCTTAAGGACTATATGGCCTCGCGGGCGGATCTGCCGAAGCTGCAGCTGATTCCGCTGGACCTTGACGGTAAGGATGAGGGGATAGACGTATTTGCGATCTTTATATATGACGGGGACACCCTCGGTTCTATTAATGACAATGTGCTGATTCTGACAGTGAAGCCGGGATGGATGCTGGATAACATGAAAGCGCTTAATCATGTGGCGGAACGGGAAGAAGACGTACTCTTCATTACGGACAGTGATGGTGAGGTGCTTATTTCAACCGACGGGATTCTTCCGGCCGGTCTTAATATCAAGGCGGACCTGCTGCCGCGGATTGCTTCTTCGTCTGCGCCGCTTAATTCTTTTAACTATACATTTGGAGACAGGAAGTATAAGGTCACTTATCTGAGCAAAGCGCTGAATAACTGGCAGATTGTCAGCATGCAGGATTACGATGTTGTGCTGGGCAGCGTCCGGCAGATGAAATGGACGGAGATAGCGGTCACGCTGTCTGTTGCTTTGCTCGCTATTCTGCTGTCCGTGTTCTTTGCCTTGCGGCTGTATAAGCCGGTGGGCCAGCTGCTGACGCTGGTGCCGCAGGATGTACGCGGTGCTCCGCAGGCGAAGGATGAGCTGTCGCTGATTGCGGCGAATGTAACCGAGATGATCAGCAAGCTGAAGGGGCTGGAGCTGGAACGGGCCTCGCAGTCCAATATTGCGAAGCTCTACCAGCTGCGCAGCCTGATCGGGTCAAGCCAGAGCCTCGATGAACAGGCATTCCTGCAGATCAGGGAGCAGCACGGAATAGACATCGCTTATCCGTCGCCGCTGCGGCTGGCGCTGGTGCAGATCGACAATCTGCAGGGGCTTGCGGCAGATCCGGGGCTGCCGATGGAATCACTGCTGTACTTTGCCATTGCCAATATCGGCCAGGAGCAGCTGCGGCTGGAAGGCACTTGTGAAGCGGCCGATATGAAAAGCGGCCATCTGGTCTTCATCACCGGCAGCGGAGCCGGGACACTTGCGAAGCTGGAAGAGCGCTTCCGGGAGCTTCAGCAGACGATTTTTGACTACTACCATATTACCTTTACGGTTACACTGAGCGAAGTGTTCACGGATTACCGCTGTATCTCCCGGCATTACAATCTGGCCATGCGTCACTCGAACTACCGGATGGTCTTCGGCAAGGGAGCAGTGATTGAGCCTGAAATGCTGCGGGAGAATGAGCGGAATGAATCGCTGCGTATCCCGCAGGAGCTGGAACGGCAACTGACAGAAGGACTGAAGGGCGGGGATCTGGCAGAAACGGAGCAGACGATCCGCAAATGGAGAGAATTGCTCGGCAGCTTCAACTACGAGAATATGTTCTCGGCGGTTCTTCATCTTGCGGTTACCTTAAGCAATACGCTTGGCGAGATGAACAACCGCAACGTCAACCCGGTATCGGTCAACCTGCAGGCCGTTAACCGGCGTATTCTGGAAAAAGAGACACTGGATGAGATTGAGGCCGTACTTCTGGAGGTTGTACGCGAGGTGGCAGAGCAGCGGCGCAGCGGGCGGGAGGATAAGAACCGGCTGCTGGCCGAAACAGTGAAGGAAATTATTGATAAGCATTACGCCGATCCGGATCTGAATGTACAGCGGATTGCTGATATGCTCAAGATGAACCCGGTCTATCTGGGACAGGTATTCAAAGCGCAGGAAGGCACGACAGTCGTGGATCAGATCAATGCAGCCCGCCTGGCCTATGCCAAAGAGTACCTGGAGCAGAAGGACCTGACCGTTACAGAGATTATGGAAAAGGTCGGGTTCGGCAACGAAAGCTATTTCTACCGTCTGTTCAAACGCCGCTACGGAACGACGCCGAAGGAATACCGCCTGAAGTCCGCCATTGACCGCAGCAAGTAAACAAGCCTCTGCAGCCTTAAGCCAGGCCCGCTAAATGAGCGATGTTCATTTAGCGGGCTTTTTGCTGCGCCACGTATGGCTTCGCCCGGCCGGAACAGGAAACTGGCAACAATACAGCCCCTCTTTACAGCAATCTTGCAATTGTACAGTAACACCGAAGCCTGATTCACGCTATTGTTAGTCATGCAAAGCCTGGTACACAGGCAAACAGCTGCAGCTAAGGAAGGAAAGGAAGGGGCTTTGGTTATGTTGAATAAGGTTCCACTAGCGGAACAAAGAGCAAGTTCAGGTGCGCCGCCGGGAACGCGCAGAAGAACGTGGATTGGAAGAGAGCTTCACCATTTCCGGAACAACCGGGAGCTGTTTCTGCTCTCACTGCCGGGACTCCTGTACAAATTGATTTTTGCGTATATTCCAATGATCGGCCTGATTATCGCCTTCAAAAATTACCGGTATGATCTCGGCATCTTCGGCAGCAAGTGGGTGGGACTGGATAATTTCCGTTATTTATTCACTACGGATACGGCGTGGCGGATAACCCGTAATACGGTTCTATATAATACCGCCTACATTGTGGTAGGTACCTCGGCAGCACTGCTGCTGGCGATTCTGATGAACGAAATCAAGGCCAAGTGGAGCAAGTTCTACCAGACAGCCTTGTTTCTGCCACACTTCCTTTCCTGGGTACTTGTAGGTTATGTGGCCTATGCCTTCTTGAACCATTCGGATGGTTTTATCAACCGCACCCTGGAATCCTTCGGGCTGAATCCGGTGAGCTGGTACCAGAATGCGGGGCCATGGCCGGTGATTCTTATTCTGGTTCAATTATGGAAGGTGGTGGGGTTCAACACGCTGATTTATTTTGCCGGCATTATTGGCATTAACAGCGACTATTACGAGGCAGCGCGGATCGACGGGGCGACCAAACGGCAGATGGCGTTCAAAATCACAATCCCCCTGATGGCCCCGATCATCATCATTATGCTGATCCTGTCTATCGGCAACATGTTCCGCGGCGACTTCGGCCTGCATTATTTTATCCCGAACAACTCAGGTTTTCTCTACGGCTCTACGGATATCATCGATACCTATGTGTACCGTGCGCTGCGTGAAGTCGGTAATGTAAGCATGTCTGCGGCTACAGGCTTTTACCAGTCGGTTGTGGGTCTGGTGCTGGTGCTGACGGCAAACGGAATCGTGCGCAAAATTGATTCTGATAATTCCCTGTGGTAAGGAGGTGCCCTGACAGTGGGCAAGAAATTCGAATTTTCCAAGCTGTTCATTAATCTGCTGTTTACGGTGCTGTCGATTGTGGTCGTCCTGCCGTTTCTGCTGGTCATCGCCGTGTCGCTGACAGATGAGAAGTCGCTGACCGAAAACGGGTATCAGTTTATCCCCAAAAATTTCAGTCTGGATGCCTACCGCTATCTGCTGGATGCTCCTGACATTCTGCTCCGCGCCTATGGAGTGACCTTCACGGTGACCATTATTGGTGCGCTGGCCGGCTTGCTGCTGACCGCGATGACTGCATACGTGATCTCTCGGCAGGATTACCGGTATAACCGGGCGACGACGTTCTATGTATTTTTCACCATGCTGTTCAGCGGGGGACTCGTTCCTTCCTACATTCTCATTACGCAATATCTGCATCTGAAAGACAGCCTGTTGGCGCTGATTCTGCCCATTCTGCTGTCGCCGTTCAACATCATGGTCATGAAAGGCTTCATGTCCAAAATTCCGCTGGAGATCATTGAATCGGCGAAAATTGACGGGGCGCGGGAATTCCGCATTTTCTTCAAGATTATCCTGCCGCTGTCGACGCCTGCGCTGGCTACTCTGGGTCTTCTGATATCCTTCACGTATTGGAACGAATGGTTCAACGCGATGCTCTACATCGACGATCCGAACAAAGTGCCGCTGCAGCTGCTGCTGGTGCGGACGCTCAACAGCATTGAATTTCTCACGACGAACTCTGAATTTACCGGACAGCTGGGCATCGATCTATCGAGTTTCCCCAACAGCTCGGCGCGGATGGCGATTGCCGTACTGGCCGGCGGACCGATGCTGGTGATCTTCCCGTTTTTTCAGCGGTTTTTCGTCAAAGGGCTTACGGTTGGCTCCCTAAAGGGTTAACATACAATTACATGTACAAAGTACAGGAGGTCACTTACATGAAAAAGAAGCTGTTTGGAGTTCTGGCATCTGTATTGCTTGTTGGATCGGTGCTATCCGGCTGCGGAGGCAACAATAACGGCGGCAATAGCAATGCCGGGAAGGGCGCGGAAGGAAGCGGAGCGGAAAGCACGCAAAGTGCAGCTCCGGAATCAGGAAACGCAGGCGAGCTGAAGCCGGTCGAACTGACCTGGTATTATCCGCTGTCGCAGCTGCAGGCCGATCAGGAGAAGGTGCAGGAGGAAGTCAACAAGATTGTGAAGGCGAAGATTAATGCCACAGTGAAGCTGATGCCTGTTGCGATCGGGGACTATGTGCAGAAGATGAACACGGTGCTTGCAGCGGGCGAGAAGTTCGACATTCTCTGGACCGGCTACATGCTGAAGCCCGAAGAGCTGGTGCGCAAAGGTGCCATCCAGCCGATGGATGCCCTGCTGGATGAATATGCGCCGGAGCTTAAGGCAGATGTGCCGCAGGTAATGTGGGACGGTCTGTCGGTCGACGGGGAAATTTACGGTATCCCGAACCAGCAGATCAACGGCTCCCGTTATGGCTTCATCATCCAGAAGCGCTTCGCCGACAAGTACAAACTTGACACCGCTTCCATCAAGAAGATAGCGGATATCGAACCGTTCCTGGCCCAAATCAAGCAAAATGAACCGGACATCATTCCGTTTGGCGTATTCGGCACTTCCTTCATCAATCCGCAGTCCCATGACGACAAATATTGGGTAGTTCCGGGGCTGGATGACCATTTCTATATCAAAACGGATGATCCTACGTATACGCTGCAGCGTTATCCGGAAGAAGAGCTGGACAATTTCCGGCTGGCCAGCAAATGGTATAAGGAAGGCTATATTTACAAGGATGCCGCTACCGAAAAAGCGAATGATTACCTGGCCAAAGGCCAAATTGCAGTCGATTTCAATGTTACTCTCAAGCCGGGTGTGGAGGCTGAGGTGAAGGCCAAAAACGGCGGCAACGAAGTTATTACTGTACCGCTTAGCGACTGGTTCTCCAACGGCTATTCGGCTACGACCAACCAGTCGATCAGCCGTACGGCCCCTAATCCGGAACGTGCGATGATGTTCCTTAATCTGGTGAATACCGACAAGGAGCTGTACAATCTGCTCTGCAATGGTGTTGCCGGTGAACACTATGATAAGGCCGATGGGGATTACATCAAGGCAAAGGCGGATTCCCGTTATCTGCCGAATATGGACTGGGTTTTTGGCAGCGTATTCAACTCCTATCTGAAAGAAGGGCAACCGGAGAATGTCTGGGAAGAGACCAAAAAGATCAATTCCAATTCAGAGGTCAATCCTGTAGGTGCCTTCAAGTTCAATTCCGAGCCGGTGAATACGGAGATCGCCAACCTGAATGCGGTCTGGGGTGAATATAAACGGGGACTGGTTACGGGAACACTCGACTTCGAAGAAACCTGGCCTGCATTATACGGTAAGCTGAAGGAAGCGGGCGAAGAGAAATATGTAACAGAGGTAACCAAACAATTCGAGCAATTCCTTAAGGATAAAGGCCTGAAGAAATAAGCCTCATAGAGAATATACCTGCACCTTTGGAGGAGATCACAGGAACCTGCTGCTCATGGACGGCTTCGCCAAGATATAATACCGGCGGAGCCGTTATCATTCCAACCGGAAAGGAAGAGGAGCCTTGGTGAAAAAACGTTTGCTTGCCGCCCTTGCCGCCAGTATGTTGTTCACGATCAATCCTGCCCCGCCGATTGCGGGTACTGTATCGGCGGAGGGAGGGTCTCCGGGGGCGGTTATTTATGTCGCCACTAATGGAAGCGATTCCAATAATGGGACGCAGAATGCCCCGTTTCTGACTTTGGAAAAAGCCCGTGATACCATCCGGACGCTGAAAGCGGAGGATGGCTTGCCGGAGGGCGGTGTCACTGTGTATTTGCGCGAAGGAAGGTATGAACGGACGTCCAGCTTCGAACTGCGGCAGCAGGATTCAGGCGAAGCCGGCAAGCCGGTCACTTACACGGCTTATCCGGGTGAGTCCGTGACTTTGTCAGGTTCGGAGCAGCTGGCCAAGTCAGCGTTCGTTCCGGTCACGGACACGTCGGTGCTCAGCCGTATTATAAGTACAGAGGCTAGAACGAAAGTGCTGGAGGCGGATCTGGCAGCGCTCGGGATCACCGATTACGGTCAGCTCAGCCGTCATGGCTATTATCTGGCCAATGATCTGAGCGAGGTGCCGCCAATGGAGCTGTATGTGGCCGGACAGGGCATGACGCTGGCCCGCTGGCCCAATGAGAGCACCGTTCAGATGGATGAAATCCTTGATCCCGGTCCGACAAGGAAGGACCCGAACGGGGAGGTGCATACGCGCGGCGGCACCTTCACCTATACGTATGACCGGCCCCAGTACTGGACGCAGGCAGACGATATCTGGCTGGACGGGATCTTCGGCTACAGCTGGGAATGGTCGTATAACAAGATTGCTTCCATTGACACGGCTGCCCGAAGCATCACCCTCCGTTACGGGGAAATGAGCGGCATCTTCAAAAACTGGTACCCTGATTTCCATTTTGCGCAAAATCTGCTGGAGGAAATCGATATGCCGGGCGAATATTACATCGACCGCCAGGCGGGCAAGCTGTATTTCCTGCCGAACGCTGAGTTTGCAGCGGATAACCCGGATATTGAAGTGACGATGCTGAAGAGTCCGATGATTAACGCGCTCAATGCTTCGTACATTGACTTCTCCGAGCTTGTGCTTGAGAATGGCCGCGATTCTGCTGCAGTGTTCATGGGCGGCAGCCATATGCGTATTCTGAACAGCGAGATCCGCAATTTCACCAACAGCGGGGTGCTGGTTAACACACAGAGCCGGTTCTATTACAACAACTTTGAAGGGGCACCGGGAACGGACCACGCCATCATCAGCACCCATATTCACCATATCGGCGGCACTGCCGTCACGTTGACAGGCGGCAACAAAACGACGCTTGCGCCAGGGAACAATGTGGTGGAGAATTCGCATATTCACGATTTTGCCTACTATCACAAAGCCTACAATCCCGGGGTGCTGCTGTCCGGCGTCGGCAACCGCATGTCGCACAATAAGCTGCATGATGCGCCCCATCCGGGCGTGCTGATCTTCGGCAATGATCATACCGTGGAGTATAACGAGATCTATGATGTATGCACCACCTTCTCGGATCTCGGCGCGATCTACATGAATGCCGGCGAGCAGCCCCATGAGCGCGGCACGGTGATCAGGCGCAATTACTTTCATAACATCGGCGAGAGCAAAGCCGGAGTGGAGGGTGTATATCCCGACAATTTTACGATGGGATTGACTATCGACGAGAATATTTTTTACAAGATGGGCAATTCGGCCATTAAAAACAATGGCGGTGCACATATCCTGACCCGCAACAATATTTTTATCGACAGCAAAATTCCTTATGATTATGCGGATATGTTCCTGGGCGATGAGCCGGATGATCAGGTACCGCTGAACTACATGACGAAGTGGCAGGCGCTGTTCACGGCGAACAATAATTTCACCGGAACCCCTTATCTGACGAAGTACCCCGAGCTGGCGGATTTCTTCACGGAGAACCGGTATTATCCCGACACGAATACGTTCCAGGGGAATGTGGTCTACAATCCGTCGGTTCCGCGCAGCGTAACGACCAATGTGTACGGGGCATACGACAAATTTGGGCTTGTGCAGTACGCCAATAACTGGGTGAGCGCAGCAGATCCCGGCTTCACCGACCTAGCGGGAGGCGATCTGTCGCTGCGGCCGGATGCGGATGTCTTCGATATCATTCCCGGGTTTCCTGACATCCCGTTTGCAGAGATCGGTATAGCAGGGAAAGCCGGTACAACGGCAGGAACAGACAGCTATCCTGTGCAGGGGGTAGCCGTCTATGACAGCGAAGTTACCGTGGACCGCTGGAAAACGCTGAAGCTGCGCACGGCGGTGCTTCCGTGGAATGCGGATCATCCCGTCCTGACCTTCACTTCAGCCGATCCCGGCATCGCGTCTGTGGATGTTGCTGGCGTAGTTACCGGTCAGGCGGTCGGCAGCACAGTCATTACGGTGGCTTCGGCGGAGAATCCGCTGCTGACTGCCACGGTTACGGTGAACGTGGAGGCAGGGGACGGCGTGATGGACTTCACGGATTTCGAATCCGGAGCGAACGGCTGGCTGCAGGATGCGAACCGCAGCATTGAGAAGATTGGGCCAAACCGCTGGTACAAGATTCTGAACGGAGCCTCAGCGCTCAGTCCCAAGACCTTCTCCGATTACGAGCTGAGCTTCAAGCTGAAGACACCGGAGGTTATAGGGGATAATGCGACCCTGTATATCTTCGACCGCCAGGCCGGCAGCGGCTCCAGCCGGATTGGCTACAAAACCCGGGCGGATGGAAGCTCCGCCTGGCTGCTGTACAATTCAGCCTGGACGGTGCTGAAGGAGGTGAAGCTGCCGGGACATGACCTGCAGCCGAATACGGAGTATGCAGTCAAAATGCTTGTTAAAGGCGGCGACATCAGCGTCTACCTGGATGGAGCCTTCCGCCTGAAGGGCAATGATCCGGGGCATAACACAGAGGGCAAGGTCGGCTTCTATGTCAGCAATGTCAGCCAGATGCATTTCGATGACATTCAGTTCAAGGCACTTACGACTACACTGGCCGGAATCATTCCGGCGGAGAGCAAGGTGCGTCTAGCCGCCGGGGAACAGCGGCAATTGCAGGTGGCCTTCGACCCTGCGGATACGCCGGATACAGGCGTATCCTGGCAGTCGGCCAACCCGGCGGTGGCTACGGTGGATAGCGCGGGAGTGGTCCACGCCGTATACGAAGGCGAGACCCTCATCTCTGCCGTGTCTACGGTAAATCCGCTCATTAAGGCGGACATTACAGTAATCGTCTCAAGTATCATGCATGAGACGGACTTCGAGAACGGGGGCAACGGCTGGCCGGTGGACCCTAACCGCAGCATCGCCGCTGATCCGGACGGCAACCGCCGCTATAAGCTGCTGAACGGTGCTACCGGCCTGCTCGACCGCAGCTTCACTTCTTATCAGCTGGAGTTCAAGCTGAAGACGCCATCCGTGATGCCCGATAACGGCATCCTGTACATCTTCGACCGCCAGGACAGCACTGGCTCCACCCGGATCGGCTACCGTACCCGGGCAGACGGATCTTCCGGCTGGATACTGTACGACACAGCCTGGCAGAAGCTGACCGAGACGGTCCTGCCTGGACATGACCTGCTGCCGGATACGGAGTATGACGTGAAGGTGACGGCCCGGGACGGAGATATTGCCGTATCTGTTGACGGCTCGCCAAGGCTCTCCGGCAGTGATCCGGGTCACCGCCCGTCCGGCAAGGTCGGCTTCTATACCAGCGGCTTCGCTTATATGCTGTTCGACGATATTATCTTCTCGGTATTGCCGTAAATGGTAAAAGGCGCTCTTCCTGCGGGAAGGGCGCTTTTACAGTTGAGCAGGCTGGGAATCTAAGAGGAGCGTTTATGTTAACGAGCCACCAAGGTAAAAAAGAGCATCTGAGGCTGCGCCTCAGATGCCTTGTATTTAGTATTGTTCTATGACTGGTCTTCTACACCGGAGGGTATGTTTTTACCCGCTACATTTGGCTTTGTGTACATTTTATTGAGTATGATCGTTTGCACGATAATGAATATACCGCCCACCACCCAATATAACGGCAATGCGGCGGGCATCTGAAATGAAAATACACCCATCATGACCGGTGATAACAACCCGATAAAAGCCATTTGGTTATTTTGATTGTTCTGAACCTGCGCTGAAACGGATTGAGATACGCGGAACTGAACGTAATACACCGCAGCGGCAATCAGCGGCAAAATCAGATCTGTTGTCCCCAAGTTAAACCACAGAAAATCATGAGCGGCAATCTCCGGGGTACGGCGAATGGCATAGTAAAATGCGAGGGTGATCGGCCATTGGAGAAGCATCGGTAAACAACCCATGTTTAAGGGATTGAATTGATGCTTCTGGTAGAGCTGCATCATCTCGGTTTGCTCTTGTTTTTTGGCATCCGCACCGACGTCGTTCTTATACTTCTCCTTAAGCGCAGTTAATTCCGGCTGGAGGACGGCCATCTTTTCTTTCATAACTATTTGTTTCTTGGTTTGATTCATCATGAGCGGCAGGATCGCAAGTCTGATGATGAAGGTCATGAGCACGATCGCTAACCCGTAGTCTCCATGAAAGGTATCCGCAAAGAATTTGATTAAGAGCGAAAATGGATAAATAAAAAAATGGTTAAATATCCCTGGTGAACCGGCATTAATCGGGTTGGATTGGGATGCTGCCGAACACCCGCTGAGCATAATGACCGGAATAACTCCAATCAAGATGACGAGAATGGGCTTGGCCCATTTTTGTAGCAACATAATCTTTTTCATCGTTGTCCTCCCTAATTGAAAGTATGGAATTCAATGTGGGGAAGGACTATGGTCTTCATCATCAGGTGCTTCTCTTCGTCTGACGGTACGAACTATCCACTTCTGAATGCTGTTCGGTTGAGACAGTCTGACAGCCACATACCAGGTTGAACCGGCTGCAGCAAGTGTTTCATGACCCCAGTGTACCTCTTGTAAAGAAAAATGGGCGAATGGAATTAACACTAAGGAAGAGATGAGAGCAATTGAGAAAGCCAATTGAACCAAGTCATAAAAATGCTCCAGTCAAGTTCACCTCCGTATGAGCCGTATTGGGAAAATTTGAATAATGGTTATACGATTCGAAGAACGGTGAGGTTTCATTAACCTGCCTGTTAGCTTAAAACCCCTTAAAGCGGTTCACCGCGTTATAGATTCAATGGATGCTGTTCCTGTATTTCTCCGGGGAGATTCCTTTATTCTTCTTGAACATCTGGCTGAAATAAGACGGGGACAGATTGCCTACTTCTACCGCAATTTCTCCGATGGATTGGCTGGTGTTGGCGAGCAGGATACAGGCTTCTCTGACACGCCGCTGCATCAGATATTCGGACAGCGTGATGCCGGCATATTGTTTGAATACATGCGAAATATGGTAGGGAGACAGATGCAGGCTGGCAGCCAGCGCCTCAAGGCTGAAGGGCTCCTTGTAATGTTCATCCAGCCATTCGGTAATCCGCTGGACATGTGAGCTGCCGCGTGAATGAAGGAGATTGTCTTCGGACAGGACATCAGGCAGCCGGGTATGAAACAGCCGGATAAGCTGGAGGATGAGCAGTCCTGTGTTCTCTTCCTGTCCGGCAGCAGCGTGCTCGGTACACTGATGCAGCTCTTTCAGCACCTCGGGAATCCGGGTGTCATTCATGCCATAGAATACCGGCTGCCGCAGACTGCCCCTCCACAGGTTCCGGAAGAATTGCCCCAGGATAGGAAACGCGGAAAGATAATGGTCCATGAAACCAGGATCAAAGGTCAGATTGGTCCGGATATAGGAACGGCCTTCTGCCGGAGGAACCATTACACGGTGCAGCTGATAAGGCTGAAACAAGACCAGTGTATGATCCTCAATAGGGTAGGTCTGATTCTCCACCATGATCTCACCACAGCCGCTGTAAATGTACAGGATTTCAATTCCCCTATGCGCATGAAAATAGAGGGATTCGCCGTCAATATATTTATATTTGTACATAAACAATCCGGGTTCCATTCGCTGGGTCGGATGATTGTTCCTATTTCTGTCCATGCTCATGCGACGCTCCCTTATCAACCATAGTTCACTGCTATTAATTCCATTACTTCTAACTTCAGTATAAATAGAAGGCTGCTAAAAATAAAACTGCGACTTCGGCCACACTTATAAGACTACAATCGCCAACCAAGCAACGAACGAATACCAACGAACCAACCAAGCAACAAACCAACAACTAACGAACCAAGCAAGTATGCAACTAACTAAACAACGAACGAACCAACAAAGCAAACATCCAGCTGATCCTATCAATGGCTCTGACACCAGGGCAATTGTGAAAATCCCATCCTCTATTCCAAAATGTTGTAAGTAATACAGCTTTGGTTCCCAGATACCTGGGTGTTCGGGAGAATTGTTGTATGATGGGACGATTTGATGAGGAAAATGTTGTATTTCGTGCAGCAAAAACCGGCAGGACTCTGTAATAGAGCCTGCCGGTATAAAGGGTATCAACCGGGTGCCACAGTTGATGCTGTGCACCAGTAGATCAGAATCTAGTCAATGAAGATGCAGTACCTGCTATCCTCGTTCGTACCAATACCCCGGAACACCCTGCTGCAGACGCAGCAGCGCCTCCAGGAAGAAGTAATCCCCCCAGATCATGAAATCATCCGGAGATGAATTCCCTCTGACTGAATAGGAGCCATGGCGCAGAAAGCCTTCTTCCGACGGGCTGCCGGCGGTAAAGTAGCGGTTCAGCAGGGAATCCATCGACTTGTTGATGGATTCTTCAAACCATGCCCGGTCCGGATCTTCCTCGGGCAGGTGCTCCAGCAGCTCAAGAAGACCGCATACAACGATGGCGGAAGCTGAACTGTCGCGTGGAGTGGACTCCTCCTGCGGGGCATCGAAATCCCAATACGCGACATGGTCGGCGGGAAGATGCTCCAGGAAATAGCGGGCCATTCTTCGGGAGACTTCCAGATAATGAGGCTCTTTAAAATAGCGGTATGCTAAGGCAAAACCGTAGACCCCCCAAGCCTGTCCCCGCGTCCAGGTGGAGCCGTCCTGATAACCTTGTGCGGTTCCTCCGCGCAGGGCATTTCCCGTCTGCTGGTCAAAATAAAAAGTATGGTAGGAGGAGTCATCTCCCCTCACCAGGAAGCGGCGGCTTTTCTCGGCGTGAATCCGGGCATGCTCGGCGTAGCTGGGATCTCCGGTCTGTTCGGTGGCCCAGCAGAGCAGCGGAAGATTCATCAGGCAGTCGATAATAATCCGGCCCCCGTTGTCTGCATCACCTTCCGGTCCCCAGGCCTGAAAGAGCTGGGGGGCAGAGCGCCAGCGCTTCATCAGTACATCGGCTGCCTGCAAGGCCAGCAGACGCGAAGCCTCATCCTTATCGGTGATCCAGCGTGCCTTGGCAGACAGTGAATATAGGAAGCCGATATCATGATGATCGAGCTCTTTCCCGGCAATCATGCGATTGTTGAAGGACTCAACCGTCCGGATGGCTGCGGCGTGAATCTCAGGATCTTGGCTGTATTCATAGCTCAGCCACAGGATACCGGACCAGAAGCCTTCCGTCCAGCTGGTATGGTCCGTCAGATGATATTTGCCGTCGCCCAGGCTGACAATTGGAGAACTGTCACCAAAGCGCTTGATGTTAAGGCGGGTGGTTGAGAGCGTGTGCTCAATCGCATTTTTCCAGTTCATAATAACCTCCATAATATCGCTATATTGTTCTTATGTTCATTATAATCCTACTGATATGTTGGTTTGTTGCGCAAATTCATAGGTGAATTGCGGTTTAGAAAGAATGGGGTCCGGAGCCTGTTACGCGGGGAGAGTGGAGTTTGTCACAGAACTTCGTCCCAGTTTGTCTACAGGATGTACAGCAAAGAAAATAGGACGGAGGCAGAGCGCCCGTGGCAGGGCGGTTTGTGTCTGTTGCAAAGCGTTTACCAAATACCGGCCTATGGATATAGGCTATAAACCAGGAGGAAATAGACATGAAAATTGTAGTGGTTGGCGGGAGCGGACTTATTGGAAAGCAATTGGTGAGCCGGCTGCAGGGGCTGGGTCATGAGACTGTGGCTGCATCCCCTTCTCTGGGCATCAATGCTAGGACTGGTGAGGGTCTGGCAGAAGCGCTTAAAGGCGCTGATGCCGTTGTTGATGTAGCAAATTCACCTTCGTTCGCAGACGATGCTGTGCTGGAATTCTTCGCGACAACGACCCGCAATCTGTTAGCAGCTGAAATTGAGGCAGGAGTGAAGCATCATGTGGCATTATCTGTAGTGGGTACTGACGGCTTGCTGCAGAGCGGTTATTTCCGCGGAAAAATGGCTCAGGAGGAGCTGATCCAGGCTTCCCCCATTCCTTACACCATCGTGCGTGCGACTCAGTTCTTCGACTTCGCCGAGGGTATTGCCTATACCGCTACAGAAGGGGATGTCGTCCGCCTGCCTTCAGCCTGGGTACAGCCCATAGCCTCTGAGGATGTAGCAGCTGCGCTGGTTGATTATACCCTTGAAGCCCCAGTGAACGGGATTGCCGAGCTGGCCGGACCGGATAAGCTGTCTCTGGATGAATTCGTCCGGCAAGCGCTGAAGGCTAAGGGGGATGCGCGTCAGGTGGTCGGCTATACGGAGGCACATTATTTCGGAACAGCCTTGCAGGATCACTCGCTTGTTCCGGCCGGAGACCATCCGCGAATTGCCCCTACACGGTTAACGGACTGGCTTGCGGCTTCCGTATCAGAGGCATAATAGATCTGCAAGAAACCGCCATCTTCCAGGCAAGTTTGCAAAAACTTCAGCCTGATGGGAATGGCGGTTTTTTTATGAAAGACAGGATTGATATGTTGTGAGGCGGGTAACAGCGGGCTTCTAGCGGATCTGAGTATAAACATTCCAGCTGTTCACCAAATGACCCACGGCAAACAGAAAAGCAGGGATCAGGAGCAGCCAGGACTCAAGCCAGAATCCAAGCATCATGAAATAGATTGCCGGAAAGACGGCCATAGGAACGGGAATTCCAAGCCAAGGCGTGAATAACACGGCAAATTCTCTCTCATTCCAGAAAAAGCGGCCCCAGCATACATAATAAATCAGCAGGCAGACAGCCATCAGCACAGCAGACGGGCCAATGGGTTGCTCTGCAAGCTTACGGCCCAGTAGAATAGGCATCATGAAGCATGTGATCTGGCCTGCCCGCTCTAACAGGGTGAAGATCAGCGGTGTAGAGGCCAAAGAATCAGGAGTATTCCGGGGCGGGAAGAAAATGAAGATCAGATTCGGCAGCAATACTAATAAGGGTATGATCAATCCTTTAATGTGCAGACCCATGTGAACTCTCCATCCTATAGTTCCAAAGTAGATTTATGCATCCTGGCATTGCGGAAGTGAAGCTTGTCTTTGCCTGATACTATGATTGCATTCCGCGGACAGTTCGCCGCACACTTCATACAGAAATCACATTTGTACCTATGGTATGGCAGATCATCGACCACTACTATATTACCAGTGGGACATTGCAGAACGCATAGTTCACAACTGATGCACTTGGAGGGGACCGTCCGCAATCTGAGCATCAGCCGCATCGACATCCAGGGCAGCACGGTTCTTCTGGAGAGAACGGAGACGGCCTTCGACCCGGGATACTCTGACTTCCAGGCGGATTCACCGGCAAGTGCCTGATGGACAAAAGTCTCAGCTTTCTGATAGGCTGCGCTCAGCCGGGCCTGATCATCCTCCGGATGGGCTACGGCATCCAGCATATTGTTAGGCATACTGATCTCGCAGGCGGAGACAGGGATGTAGCCCTTATTCTTCAGCAGGGTATAGAGCGGCTCCAGAATATGGGCTGAGTTATTGAGCGTAGCGATTACATATACGTTGGTGCCTTGGCTCTTCGGGAGCCGCCGGAGGAATCTCCAGATGAACGGGGACACGGACTGCGAATTGACCGGGAAGGCCAACCACAGGTCATTAACCGGACTGCTTGGCATAGATCCGCTGCCGATCAGATTCAGGGATGTGCGGATGTTATGGGTCTTAAGGGTTCTAACCACAAAGTCTACAATCGCTTTCGTATTGCCCGTGCCTGAAAAGTAATACAAATCCACGGTCTTATTCATTCTGCGGAGTCCCCTGTTCTGAAACTTCCTGTTCCAGCAAAGCTATGGTCTGCCCGCACCAGTCTGCATAAGACTCCCACAGCTTCTGGCCAAAGGACAGGACCATCAGAATGCGGCTGTGATTACTATGGACATCCAGATTCTGCTTCAGCTGCGCCTCGAATTTGTCGAACAGCTGCTGCTGCCGCCGGTGGTTGATTTCAAACTCCCGGACATGCTCCAGCATGGTGGCGGAAGAGGAGGAATTGGAGAAGTACAGCTTGAGCAGCAGCTCGTAGCGTACGGTTTCTTTTTCCACCGGTGTCTTGAGCCATTCCTGTAATTCGTACCTACCGGATGCGGTTATCTGATACTTGATGCTTGGTTTGCTGTTCTTGCCCTCTGCAGAAACAGGTTCTTCACACACAGCGATCAAGCCCCCCACAGCCAGCCGCTTCAGTTCCGGATAGATCTGGCCAAAGCTCTCACTCCAAAAAAAGGAAAGCCGGGTATCTACAATCTTTTTGATCTCATACCCCGTTAAGTTCTCTTCGTTTAATAGTCCCAGTAACACATATCCTGTCTTGCTCCTGTTAGCAGCCATATGCACGCATCCAATCTGTAAGATATATCTTTTAGATATAAAATACTGCAAGGATCACATAAAGTCAAAGCTTATTTAATGAAATGAACTGTTGGGGGAGCTTATGCGCTTATGCCCGAATTGGAGCGATAACCTGGAATCTGCACGCCAAAAAGCCGCTCCCGGTGAGGGAACGGCTTCATGTATTAGACGGAACGCTTATACCATATTGGGAATAGCGACAGCAGGATCAGTCTCTGCTTCGTAATCCACGCCTTCGGTACGGAAGCCGAACAGATGGAAGAAGTCATCCTGGTAGCCCTTAAGGTCTGCAAGTTCAGGAACATTATCCGTTTCAAGCTCGTTCCAGCGTCTCATGACCTCGATCTGCACATCCTCGCGCATCTCCCAATCATCAATCCGGATCAGGTGGCTGCCATCTGCTGCCGCTTCGCCGCCGTTATACAGGTGGTCTGCGAACAGGCGGTACATCTGCTGAATGCAGTTCTCGTGCAGTTCTTTTTCCTTCATTACTCTATAGAGTGCGGAAATATACAGCGGCACCACAGGGATGGCGGAGCTGGACTGGGTAACCAGAGCCTTGTTCACGGATACGTAGGCCCGTCCGCCTGTAGCAGAGAGCTGCTCGTTCAGCGCGATCGCCGTCTGTTCCAGATGGTTCTTCGCCTGGCCGATGGTTCCGTCCCGGTAGATGGGGTGGGTGATCTTAGGTCCGATATAGGAATAGGCCACGGTTGTTGCACCAACTGCAAGCACGCCTGCTTCCAGCAGCTGATTGATCCACATGCCCCAATCTTCTCCACCCATAACAGCGATTGTCTGGCGGACTTCGTCATCCGTTGCCGGCTCAATAGTAACCGTGGATACTTCCCCGGTGTGGAAGTTCATCGTCTTGTTCGTATAAGCATCCCCCACTGGCTTAATAACCGAGGAGAAGACTTCTCCTGTAACGGGATGGGTGCGGCGCGGGGAAGCTACGCTGTACACAACCAGGTCAACGGTGCCGAGTTCAGCCTTGATCAAGTCGATGGTCTTAGTCTTAATGGCATCCGAGAAGGCATCGCCAACGATGCTGAACGATTTCAGCCCCTGCTTGGCCGCTTCCTGCTCAAAAGCAGCGGAATTGTACCAGCCTGCGGATGCTGTGCGGGCACCTTCAGCAGCTTTGTCGAAGAATACACCTATTGTATTGGCACCTGCGCCAAATGCAGCCGCAATCCGGGAAGCCAGTCCGTAGCCGGTAGAAGCGCCGATGACCAGCACGTTGGCCGGACCGGTAAGTTTCTTTTGTGCCCGTACATAGTCAATCTGTTCCTGTATTTGTCCGGCACATCCCTCCGGGTGAGCAGTCGTGCAGATAAAGCCGCGTGTTTTTGGCTGAATAATCATCAAGGATATCCCCTTTGTTTTAGTTTTTAACTTTTTTCGCTAATATAGAGTATAGCAAATGATGGCATAGAAAGATAAGCTTGAATCTTTTTTTGAAAAGATAAGAATGGATATGCGTTATCAAGAATCCGGGAGGGTCTAAATGTGCTGATGATAAACGGGAAGGAAGTTGCAGAGATTCTAACGATGGAGTCCTGCATCACTGTGATGGAAACCGTCCTCGCTGACCTGTCGGAGGGGGAGGCTGTGCAGAGTCTCCGCCAGGTTCTTCCGCTGGCGGAGCGGAATGTGCTGGGATTGATGCCGGGGTATCTGCGGCGTGAAGGGGTCGCTGGTGCTAAGATCATCAGCGTATTCCCTGGCAATCACGGGAGCGGCCTGCCGTCGCATCAGGGGATGGTGTCGTTGTTCGACGCCGCCACCGGCGTGCCGCTGGCCATAGTGGACGGCCAGTCGATTACAGCCATCCGCACGGCGGCGGTCAGTGCGGCGGCGACGAAGCTGCTCGCCAGGGAAGAGGCGGAGTCCCTGGCGGTTCTCGGCACCGGGGAGCAGGCCCGGAGCCATCTGGAAGCTATGCTGCAGGTGCGCGGCATCAAGCGCACCAAAGTCTGGAGCAGAACGCCGGGCAAGGCCCGGGCGTTCGCCGATGCCATGAGCAGCCGGTGGAACGCAGAGATCACGGCAGCGCTGTCTGTGCAGGACGCGGTGACGGACGCGGACATTATCTGCACGGCGACGGCGGCGGGGGAGCCGGTGCTGCACGGCGCCTGGGTGAAGCCAGGCGCGCATATCAATGCGATCGGCGCATGCAGGGCGCATGAACGGGAGCTGGACACGGCGCTTGTAGCCGGGGCGAGGCTCTATGTGGACCGGCTGGAGTCGGCGGTCCATGAAGCGGGGGATTATCTGATCCCGCTCAGCGAAGGGGCGATCACTGCGGACCATATCATTGGCGAAATTGGCGGTCTGCTGAAGGGGCATGTTCCGGGCAGGGGAAGCAGCAGTGAAATTACGCTTTTTAAGGGACTAGGGCTTGCCGTTCAGGATCTTGCCGCAGCCTTCTATATTTATAAACAGGCGGTTGCTCTGCATAAGGGTGTGGAAGTTGTATTGTAACCAGACCGAACCTGACGCTGACCGGCTCCGCAGAGCACGGCGTGTACAAGTCATATTAGGAGTAACGTTAAGAGTAACTAGTCCAGCATCAGAAATAAAGAAGTGAGTTGATTCAATAATGCAGCAAGTGGCAATGGATGTATTCAGCTCCAAGTGAAACTTCAGTGATAGTTGTAGAATGTACAATTAAAAACAGCGAAAAGGGCTGCTTGCCGCTTATAACTGTAGTCTGTACAACTAAATCTGCCCGAATGGGTGAGGAACCTTCTACAATAAGTCAATTTAATTGCACGGAATACAACTAAACAAATAATCGGTTGAAAATCAGACGGTTTAGTTGTACAAAGTGCAGTTAAGCTTACAGTAATCGGGTCACTGCGAACTTTCAGCAAGCGACAGCGTCCGACTTTGTCTGCGGATTTCCACCGCGAATAACGGTACAAATCAAGAAATCTGTAGACAACAGCGGCCGGAGGGCCAAACATTCTTTGGAGTTACGGCAATCCCAGAATAGAAAAAATACAAGTTCAATCTATCTAGTTTAAATCTGACAATATATTAACTATGGAATATATGAACATTGCAAAAACGATAACGGACAGATATCAAGTTGATATCTATTGTTAATAGAGGAGGGGCTGGATCAAGTGAGCTTACAGGAACGGGAAGGCTGGTATGAGTTCGGACTGAGTGCTGAACAGGAGGAGCGGGCGAAACGCCTGCATGAGGAGAATATCAATATTGATCTGCTGTTCCAGGGGCCGCTGTCCCCAAGCGCTATCCCGGAGAGCGTCTCGCTTAAGGTGAAGGAGTTGTGCGAGCCGTACAAGGATGAACCGATGGTCTACAGCGCCTTGCCGGCGCAGATCATTACCCGGCTGTCGGCCGGCGGTGAGATTGCGGAGTACAAAGAGGAATGGTACAAGTCAGGCATTACGGCGGGCAACCGCGAACTGCACCTGAATGATATAGAGAGTATGATTACCAGCATGGGCGAGGTTCAGCTGCAGTTCGATTCCGCGGACTGGCTGGTGAAGGCACTGACGGCAGAGGATATCCGCAGGGCTAAGCGTGAGGGCAGGAAGGCCGGTATTGTAACGGCACAGGAAACGGATGCGCTTGGGAAGAATCTGGAGCTGCTTGACGCGCTGCATGGCTTTGGTCTAAGGATTCTGCAGTTAACGTACAACAACCAGAATCTGATAGGTTCCGGCTGTGCGGAGCCGGGCAATGGCGGGCTGTCCAAATACGGTCTGCGGTTTGTGGAGCGGTTGAATGCGCTGGGAATTATCGTCGATACCGGACATTGCGGCAGACAGACCACCCTGGATGCCTGTGCAGCCTCGAAAGCACCGGTTATCGCCTCGCATACCGGTGTGGAAGCCCTCTACCCGCATATGCGCTGCAAAAGTGACGAGGAGATCCGTGCAATTGCTGCCACCGGCGGGGTGATTGGTATTTTTGCGATGCCGTGGTTTGTGCATGAAGATCCGGACCATACCACGATTGAGCATGTATTGGATCATATTGAATATGTGATCAGGCTGGTAGGCGTAGAGCATGTGGGCATCGGAACGGACTGGCCTATGAGTGACCTGGAGTGGTCACTGGTCTTTTTTAAGGAGCAGATTGCACCTAAGCTGGGGTTCGCCAAAGGGGATGGTCCCTCCACGGAAACCGTAGCAGGGCTTGAGAAATACAGTTATTTCAGCAATTTCACGCGGGGACTGGTGGCGCGCGGGTACAGCGATGAAGAGATCGCTAAGATTATGGGCGGCAACTGGCTGCGTGTGTTCGAACAAATTTGCGGATAGGGGACTCATATTGATGAATACGTACTTACAGCAGACAAGCTTCAACTTCTATTGCTCGGGAATATATAGCGGAACAATCCGTTTCACGGACAAGGAGGTTATGCATGCCAAGGTTGACACCCGCAGACGCACACAGATGCAGGAGAATGTGCTGGATGCTGGCGCGAAATATGTTCTTCCTCTGGCGCGGATCGCGGGGCAGCTTCATGTGTACACCGATGCGGAATGGGCCGGGGACGAGGTTATCCTGAGGAACGGGGACAAATATCAGAAGCATATTACCTATCAGGCGGAGATTGCCGGTATCATGCGGACCTCACAGGTATGGGCTTACCGCGGGGGCACGGCGCTGGATATTGTAACGCTGGACGGGGAGGTAGTCGCTTTTCTGACCCCTAACCGCTATGGCATTGAGCTGATCGTTAAGGCAGGATATGAGGAGCTGACCCCGCTCGCCCTCTATGCTGAACCGCTGCTGTCGCAGCCGGAATACGGGGTGAATGATCTGGGTACGTACCTAGTGCCGATGCGGGAGGGCGTGAAGCTGGCTACGGATGTGTTTCTTCCTGAAGGGCTTGAGCCGGGAACGAAGGTGCCGACTATTCTGGTACGAACCTGTTACGACCGGAATGGTAAAAAAGAAATCTTCATGCGCTGGGCGAACAAAGGCTACGCCGTGGTCTCCCAGGATGTACGCGGCCGTGCGGACTCGGAAGGGGAGCTGATTCCCTTCTATAATGAACGCGATGACGGCTACGATACCATTGACTGGATTATCGCCCAGGAATGGTCTGACGGCAAAGTTGGGATGTGGGGCGCCTCCTATCTCGGCTATGTCGTTGTAGCAGCAGCTACCAGCGGCCACCCGAACCTGCTGGCGGTTGTGGATGAGGTTAATGTAGGATCGCCGTTCGTGGACACCGCGCGCAAAGGCGGGACGCTCTGCTCCTGGCCGCTGCTGTCCTGGACGCTTGCGCAGTCGGTGGGGACGCGGACGGACTTTGATATTTTTGGCGGCATTACAGTGGACCCTGAAGCGGCGGTCGATGCCAGACCGATCAGGGATATTCCGCAGCAGATGATCGGCTGCACTTCCGGGCCGTGGGAGCTGTGGAGCCAGCATCCTGAGTATGATGATTTCTGGAGAAACTGCACCTTCACTGAGCGCGGGGATCAGGTCAAGGTTCCAATGTATGTGATCTCCGGCTGGTATGACGGTGACAGTCCAGGGGTATCGGAGACCTGGCGGATGCTGACGGAGCATGATGTAAAGAGCCGCAAAATCCGTCTCGGCGCCTGGGAGCACGGACCGAACCGGGCGCGGGATCTGCTTGGCGTATCCTTCGGCAATGATGCAGTGGTGTACGATTATGATATATCTGTGCTGCGCTGGTTCGACCGGTTCCTGAAGGATATTCCGAACGGCATCGACCAGGAGCCGCGGGCTTCCTATTATGTGGTGGGCGAGAACCGCTGGAGAACCTCGGAGGACTGGACACCGGCAGAAGCAAAGGTAACTCCGTTCTATCTGGGTGGAGACGGCCGGGCGAATTCATCCCTGGGCGATGGACGGCTGGTTATGGAGCCGGAGGAACATTCAGCAGCAGACACTTACATCTATAATCCGGCTGACCCGGTTGCCGACAGCGGAGAGCGGGAGCCGGAGAACATGCGGAAGCATGAGCTGCGCAGCGACATTGTCGTCTATACCAGTGAGCCGCTGGCAGAGCGGCTGACCATTGCCGGAGAGCTGTCTGCGGTCATCTATGCGGCAAGCTCGGGGCTGGATACGGACTGGGTCGTGACGCTGAGTGATGTGAATGAACAAGGCGATTCCATCCGCCTGTCCAATTACATCGTGCGGGCGAAATACCGGCATGGGCTGGAGCAGCCTCAGCTGCTGGTGCCAGGCCAGGTGGAGCGGTATGATATTTTCCTGCAGAACATTGCCCACTCGTTTGCCGCAGGACACCGGGTCCGCTTCACAGTCACTTCTTCCAGCAAATTCGTGGCCTTTCCTAACACAAACACCGGAAACAATCCGTATGAAGATACGGAAGCGGTCATTGTGCGGCAGACGATCTACCATAACCAGGAGTATCCGAGCCATATTAAGCTGCCGGTGATTCCTAATTTCTATTAGAGGGGACTTAATCAGCTGGTAATTTGCAACTTTTCCCAATTGGGGCTCCTGCTGATACGCCTTTTCAAATGACGGTCAACCGGGCGTTTTTGTTCATGATCAAGGAGGTGCAGACTCAGGTGGTCCTGTTCCTCGGAGCCATTGAGAATCCGCTGGACACAGATTAATTCCGCTTGGAATGAATTTCAAGCAAATACGCATAAATGCTCCCTTCACAGGTCACAATAGGGAAAAACCAGAATGAAGGGATTAACGTGAATGCTTTTCGCTTGAAAAAACAACTGTGGCGGCGGTGGAGACGTTGGAAAAAGGCTCCCTGGGTGGGGGCTGCATGCATTGCGCTTACGCTGTTGGCCTGGCGTGGCATGAAGGTTCCGGAAGAGATCAGTCTGCTGTTGGAGCATACGGCCTGGACATTGCCTGGAACATTAAGCGGAACAGAGGAGCAGAACCGGGAACCCGGCAGCAGTATTCCGGCTGTGGCAGCCGTTTATAACCATACAGGGATTGAAGCAGAAGATGAAGCTGCTGTGATGGACAGCAAAGAGCTGCTTGAAGCAGTCAGCCGGGATGCGGTCAGCAGAACGGTGCACCTGAAGATAATTTATGTAGCCGGTGAAGAGGTTCAGACATTGCCCGGCAAGCAGACACCGGCCCAGCTGAAGATGATGATCGGACAGCATTCCGATTGGAACGGCTGGCTCAGCAGGGAAGGCGACTTGTGGCTGGAGCAGAGAGTCAATGATCTGTCGCCGCTCACCAAAAAAGAGGCCTACTTCGGAGTGGATGAGCAGGGGAATCTGACGCTGTTCAAAGGACCGCCGACGTCGGAAAAGGTGATGAAGACCTTCTTTCAGCTGGATATGGGCTCAATGAAATCCTCTTTACCGGAGGGGATCTGGGAGCAGCTTCATCAGGGCATCCGGGTACAAGACATGGAGGAGTACAACAGTGTACTGTCTACCTTCAGCGACTATGCGCGGGACTCGGCGGAACAGGTGATGCATGCGGAATGAAGTGAAGGACATAACTGTTTGAAGACTCGTGGGCAGGAGGCTCACGGGTTTTTTTGTTTGAAATAGCCGCTTGATTTTAATTTCCCCTGGACAAAGATTTTGTCTCCCCGGGGATTTTTTTTTGCTATAATGGGTAGAAGGAATACATATGTTCGCTTTAGGGCGGATTCATGGATGAACCAGCAGGGGGTATTCTACCCTGGCATAGAGGAGAGAGAAGGATCTTGCGCATCTTAGGGATTGATCCGGGTCTGGCGATTGTCGGCTTTGGTTTTGTAGATAAGGTTGGAAACAAATTGACTCCGGTCCAGTACGGCTGCATCCAGACTGAGGCACATACTCCGGAAGAAGAACGTCTGCTGCATGTCTATGAAGGCATGGTGCAGCTGATTGACAAATATAAACCGGATGCGGTTGCGGTAGAGAAGCTATTCTTCAGCCGCAATGTGACAACGGCCCTGCCGGTGGCGCAGGCGCGCGGAGTGCTGATTCTGGCGGCCGTGCAGCGCGGGCTGCCGGTGGCGGAGTACACCCCTATGATGGTGAAGCAGGCAGTAGTAGGGTACGGCAAGGCGGAGAAGAAACAGGTTCAGGAGATGGTCAAGCTGCTTCTTAAGCTGTCGGCTGTACCGAAGCCCGATGATGTGGCGGATGCACTGGCGGTGGCGGTATGCCACGCCCATTCCGTGAGTCTTAATTCCAAATTAAATGAGGTATTGCGAAAATGATAGATTTCCTAAGAGGACCGGTTGTACATTTGGAGTCAGAATATGTAGTACTGGATGTTCAAGGCGTAGGATACCGGGTCTTCTGCCCGAATCCGTATGCTTTTGCCAAGGTGGAGGGTCCGGTGACCATCTTCATTCATTATCAGACCCGTGAGGATGCGACGCTGCTGTTCGGATTCCCGACCCGTGAGGAGCAGAAGCTGTTCCGCAAGCTGATCGAGGTGTCAGGCATCGGCCCGCGTGTGGCGCTGGGCATTCTGACCGGCGGAACGCCGGATCAGCTGATCTCGGCGATCTATCAGGAGAACATCACCTTCCTGACGAAGCTGCCGGGCATCGGCAAGAAGACGGCGCAGCGGATGATTCTGGATCTGAAGGACAAGCTGGACGGCTTCGGCGGAGCTGCCCTGCAGACCGGGCTGTTCGCAGTGGCGGCTGAGGCCCAGGCTAAGGTGGAGGCCCTTCCATGGGAAGAGGCTCGTGACGGCCTGAAGGCACTGGGTTATACCGATGCAGAGCTGGACCGCGTGTGGCTGAAGATGAAGCAGGAAGGTACGGATACCGGACCGGTTGACGTGCTGATGAAGAAGGCGTTGGGGCTGTTGTATATTGCCAAATAGGTCCCTGAAGAACGGAGTGAGGAATAATGGATGACCGGATTATATCAGCAAATCTGATGATGGACGAGCAGGCGGTTGAATTAAGTCTGCGGCCCCGTTATCTGGGTGAATATATCGGCCAGAACCAGGTGAAAGAAAACCTGAAAATATATATTGAAGCAGCCAAGATGCGCAGCGAAGCGCTGGATCATGTCTTGCTGTACGGGCCTCCGGGTCTCGGCAAAACAACGTTGGCGAATATTATTGCCAATGAGCTGGGTGTGAATCTGCGGACCACTTCCGGCCCGGCAATTGAGCGGCCGGGCGATCTGGCCGCGCTGCTGACCAACCTCCAGGAAGGCGATGTGCTGTTTATTGATGAGATCCACCGTCTGCACCGCACGGTGGAAGAGGTCATGTATCCGGCGATGGAGGATTTCGCGCTGGATATTATGATCGGCAAAGGCCCGAGTGCCCGTTCAGTGCGGCTGGACCTGCCGCCCTTCACGCTCATTGGAGCGACGACACGCGCGGGGCTGCTATCCGCTCCGCTGCGCGACCGCTTCGGCGTAGTCAGCCGGCTGGAGTACTACACGATCGATGAGCTGAGCTTCATAGTAGCCCGTAACGCCGAGCTGCTCAGCATCGAGATTCTGGGCGATGCTGCGGAAGAGATTGCCCTGCGGGCCCGTGGGACTCCGCGGATTGCCAACCGTCTCCTGAAGCGGGTGCGCGATTATGCGCAGGTCCGCGGCGACGGTATTATTACGCCGGAGATTGCCGCTGAATCGCTGAAGATGCTTCAGGTAGATCCGCGCGGACTGGACAGCATCGACCACAAGATGCTGCAGTCGATGATCAGCTCCTTCCGCGGCGGACCGGTCGGGCTCGATACCATCGCTGCTACGATAGGAGAAGAGAGCCAGACTATTGAGGACGTATACGAACCCTATCTGCTGCAGATCGGTTTCCTGCAGCGCACGCCGCGCGGGCGCATAGTGACCCCGGCCGCCTATCATCATCTGGGACTCCCGCTCCCTCCGCAGCAGAACTGATGCTGCCCATAATACAACATTTTTCGTATGTTCCCGGCTATATTCCCGAATTGTTGTATAAAAGGCAGCATTCCTTCTCCTCCAAGCGGTTTGGCGGGACAAATCTTGTATTTCATACAACAATCTGTCCCAACCGCCAGATATCTAGGGGATCAAGTTGCAATACGTACAACAATTAAGCCTATACAGGTGAGAAACTTAAGAATTTGAATGCTCTTTGCAATGGATTAGATGCGAGAAGTTGAATAAACCA
Organism: Paenibacillus sp. FSL R5-0912; assembly: GCF_000758605.1. Taxonomy (NCBI): domain Bacteria; kingdom Bacillati; phylum Bacillota; class Bacilli; order Caryophanales; family Paenibacillaceae; genus Paenibacillus; species Paenibacillus sp. FSL R5-0912. The sequence continues at coordinate 6,019,357 of NZ_CP009282.1, read as the reverse complement.
CTCGTCACATAAGTGCATTCTAAAGTTCGTTTTATATAACACAATTAAGAGTATGCTTCCCAAGCGGGTTTGGAACGAAGCCTAGTCAGGCAGCAGATACTCTCAAAATTTTTAGGAGGCCTACAATGAATCTTGCCAGGTGGAAAGAAACAGGGTTAGGGCTGCTGGGCCGCGGAGTATTGGCCGCATCACTGGTAGCAGGCAGCCTTCTGACCTTTGCGGGTACCACTCACGCCGATACCGGCGGGGCGATCCGGGTTGCACTGTATGCCGATATTGGCAGCAAATATAAATCTACCGTACCGCTGGTCACACTGCAGTCCGATTTGGGCTTCAGCCTGCTCTCGCAGGCCGGAACACCTCTGCTGTCGGTTCCTCCCCAGAACAAAGTACGTGTCAGTCTGGACGGCTACCGGGTGAAGGTGCTGGAAACGCCAACCTGGCAGGTGGCAGCGGATGCAGCCAAGAAGCTGCAGGCTACCTCCGATAAACCCCAGCTGTTTATGGCATCACGGGGCGGAGCCAAGGTGTATCAGCTCTACACTGGAAGCTATGCCAGTGTAGCTGCCGCCCAATCGGGGCTGACCTCCGTGATGAAAGCCGGAGTAAGCCTTCCGGAAGGACAGACACCGGCGGTTGCCGGGACCAAACATCTGTCCGCAGGTTCCTACGCGACGCTGGAGGAAGCGCAGGCGGTTGTCGGCAGCCTTACTGCTGCCGGGTTCGATGCCTGGCCGGTATTCGTGTCCGGAGAAGGCGGCAGTGCACGGACTGAAGTTTGGGTAGGCGAAGCGGCGAACGACAGCGATCTTGCAACAGTCTCTGCTGCGGCAGCTGGATTGCTCCCGCAGCTTGTTCTGTCGCCGGTGGCGGCAGGTACAGCGGGACTAATTATCCGGATGGACGCAGGACTTGATTTCAGCAGTGAAGTGCAGGCCTTTCATTATCTGTTATCCGGAAGCGACGCGAAGTTCACAGCCGCCGGCAATGAGAAGGGGATTCTGCTTACGGAGAGATCCAAGCGTACTTACCGCGGCAATCTGGAGCTGGGCAATCTGAACGGTTCATTGTCTGTAATCAACGTAGTGCCGCTGGAGCAATATCTGTATGCGGTTGTCGGCGGAGAAGTTTCATCCGGCTGGCCGCAAGAGGCGCTCAAAGCCCAGGCCGTTGCGGCGCGCAGCTATGCGCTGGCCCAGGGCAACCGCTTCGATGTAGCCAATGTTGTCGATACCACGCTGAGCCAGGTGTATAACGGCATAGGCGCTGAGGCTCCAGTCATTACCAAGGCAGTGGATGCTACCGCAGGCGAAGTGCTGATGAGCGGCGGCAAAATAGTAGAAGCCGTGTTCTCCTCCAACGGCGGCGGCGTTACCGCAGACCCGTCTGAGGTGTGGAACAACGGCGGCGATACCTTCGTCAGTGTAGTCAGCAGCGAGGATGCTGCGGCAGTTGCTTCATCTAAAAAGTGGTATTATGTGCTGCTGAACAGCGGTATTTCCGGATATGCCCGTGAAGACAATATCAAATTAACCGGGAACACAACGGCAGCCGGACTTCCGCTGGCTACGGCAACCACCAAGGATGTGAATATCCGGCCTTTGCCTATTATTGATAACAGTGCCAATCCGGCAGGCAAGCTGAATCCCGGCGATACCGCAGTAGTGCTGGGCCAGGTCTACGAATCCGGCAGCTACAGCTGGATCAAAGGGCCGTATACCTCGGCAGAGCTGCTCAAAAGCCTGTCCGGCAAAACAAGCAACGCTCTTCCGTCTTCCATAACCAGTCTCCAGGTGACTAAGCGCGGCCCTTCGGGGAGAGCGGTGGAAGTCAAGGCTAACGGCCAAATTCTGCAGGTGAAATACCCGGATCTGTTCCGTTCTTCCTTTGGCGGATTGCCCAGTACTTTGTTTGATATTGTCCCGGCAGGCAGTTATACTGTACTAGGCGCTGACGGCACTACAGCCACTATAGGCAGTGTGGCAAGCGCCGGAGTGCTCTCTGCAACCGGCAAAGTAACTGCAAATGGCAGCGGAACCGTAGTCATGGGTGCTGATCAATCTTCCAGAGTGGTCACCAGCAGTCCAGGATTCTATTTCATCGGCTGGGGCAACGGGCACGGCCTGGGCATGTCCCAATGGGGCGTAAAAGGCATGGCGGATAGCGGGTATGATTATCGTCAAATATTGCAACACTATTTTAATAACGTTACTATAGTTAAGGAATGAAGATCCCATCATGAATGTAGATAATTATGATTTTAATTTGCCGGAGGAACTGATTGCCCAGACTCCGCTTGCTGACCGCAGCTCTTCCAGACTGCTGCTCGTAAACAAGGAGAATGGTCAACTGGAACACGGGCATTTCACAGATATACTGCAGCAATTCCGTCCGGGAGATACATTGGTGTTGAATGATACGAGAGTTATTCCGGCCAGACTGTTCGGTGTCAAGGAAGATACCGGGGCGAAGGCAGAGGTTCTGCTGCTGAAGAATCTCGGTGAAGACCGCTGGGAAGCGCTGGTTAAGCCCGGCAAAAAGCTGAAGACCGGAGCGGTGATTATCTTCAGCGAAGAGCTTAGCGCCGTAATAGAGGACCAAGCGGATATGGGCGGCCGGACGCTGCGCTTTATCTATCAGGGAATCTTCCAGGAAATACTGGACAGGCTCGGATCGATGCCGCTTCCTCCGTACATTAAGGAAACTCTGGATGACCGCGAACGTTATCAGACCGTCTACGCGCGGCACGAAGGGTCGGCGGCTGCGCCGACGGCGGGGCTGCACTTCACCCAAGAGCTGCTGGAGCAGATTGCAGCGGCCGGCGTGAATATCGCTTATATTACCCTGCATGTAGGTCTTGGCACATTCCGTCCGATGTCGGTAGAAACCGTGGAAGAACATGTGATGCATGCCGAATATTACGAATTATCCCAAGAGACGGCAGAGATGCTGAACTCCGCGAGAGCCAGAGGCGGAAGAATTATAGCTGTCGGCACAACCTCCTGCCGGACCCTTGAGACGGCCGGGAGACAAGCGGCGGGCGGACCGCTGAAGGCATCAAGCGGCTGGACGGATATTTTCATCTATCCCGGCTACGAATTCACTGTCGTCAATGCATTGATTACCAATTTCCATCTGCCAAAGTCAACTTTGGTCATGCTGGTGAGCGCTTTGGCCGGTCGGGAGCATATTCTCGCCGCCTACGAAGAAGCGATTAAGCAGCAGTACCGGTTCTTCAGCTTTGGCGATGCAATGTTCATTTATTAAGCAAGAGGAAGGGTTAAACCTATGGCAGCAATCACTTATGAACACATTAAGACCTGCAAGCAGTCCGGAGCACGGCTTGGAAGAGTGCATACTCCACACGGAATTATTGAAACACCGACCTTCATGCCGGTAGGCACACAAGCCACCGTCAAAACAATGAGCCCCGAAGAGCTTAAGCAAATGAATGCGCAGATTATTCTGAGTAATACCTACCATTTGTTCCTTCGCCCGGGCCATGAGATCATCGGCGAAGCCGGCGGTCTGCACAAATTCATGAACTGGGACCGGCCCATCCTGACTGACAGCGGCGGCTTCCAGGTATTCTCTCTGAGCGACATGCGTAAGATTACCGAAGAAGGCGTTCATTTCCGCTCCCATTTAAACGGGGACAAGAAGTTTCTCTCGCCGGAAGTAGCGATGGAAGTTCAGAATGCACTCGGTTCCGATATTATGATGGCCTTCGATGAATGCCCGCCTTATCCGGCAGAATATGAATACGTCAAAAAGTCACTTGAACGCACCACCCGCTGGGCAGAAAGATGCCTCAAGAGCCATGCACGTCCTAATGATCAGGGGCTGTTCGCAATCGTACAGGGGGGCATGCATGAGGATCTGCGCCGTCAGAGCGCGGCAGATTTGACTTCCATGGATTTCCCGGGGTATGCTATTGGAGGGCTCAGCGTCGGAGAGTCCAAGCAGCTAATGTATGAAGTGCTGGATTATACAGTTCCACTGCTGCCGCAAGGGAAACCGCGCTATTTAATGGGCGTAGGTTCACCGGATGCGCTGCTGGAAGGGTCAATCCGCGGAATAGACATGTTCGATTGTGTTCTGCCTACCCGTATTGCCCGCAATGGAACGACGATGACCAGTCAGGGAAGACTCGTTGTACGCAACGCGCAGTATGCCCGTGATTTCGGGCCGCTTGATCCGGAGTGTGATTGCTACACCTGCCGGAATTATTCCCGCGCTTATTTGCGCCATCTGATCAAAGCCGACGAAACCTTCGGCTTGCGGTTAACGACATACCATAATTTACACTTCCTGCTGGAATTGATGCGTAAAGTGCGTGAAGCCATCATGGAAGATCGGCTGCTTGATTTTCGCGATGAGTTTTTTGCACAATACGGATTATATGATAATCTAAAAGGCTTCTAAAAGTACTGAGTGATATGTTAAATTTTTTGGAAAGGGGGGAATGATATGTCACATTTTCAACTGGCAGCAGCTTCAGGCGGCGGAGGCAATATTCTTGGCCTGGTAGGTCCATTTGTACTTATGTTTGTTGTCTTCTACTTCCTGCTGATTCGTCCGCAGCAGAAGAAAACCAAAGCACGTAACGGAATGCTCAAGTCTTTGAAAAAAGGCGATAAGGTAGTTACTATCGGCGGTCTTCACGGAACAATTATGGAGATTTCTGATGACATCGTTGTATTGCGGGTTAATGACGTGACCCGATTGACCTTTGACCGGGGTTCGATCAGTCACTCTGTCGTGGAAGTAGAAGACAAAGATTGATTTGTCTGCATTAAATTACATAAAAACCGGCGTCTCTCGTGAGAGAAACGCCGGTTTTTTTACATTATACAGTTCAAAGGTTGATATTATCGCACATCCGTTGCCCGGCTTCGTACTCTCAGCCGTTCTTCCCCGCTACGAAGGGTAAATTTGGCAAGCTGCACTGCGACAGTTGTGGACAGAACGGCTAGCAAAGTGCCGCCGAGCATATCGGTCAGCCAGTGGATACCGAGATAGAATATTCCGAAGACGATAGCAACGGCCGAGATTGTACTAATCACCATCCAGCGGCGGTTGCCGGAACGGTAGGCCAGCAGCGCCATGGATACGGAAATGGCAGTATGCAGGCTAGGGAAGCAGTTGTTAAGGCCCGATAGCGGCCGGTACTCCTCTTCAAACTTCGGAAAAACATCCAGCATGGTAAATCGCACCCCTGCGGGCAGATAGGACCACACTTCATTTACCGGGAAATACAGATAGAATGGAATAGCAACGGCATAGGTTATCATGATCGTGTAGCAGGTCGCATAGAGCATCACGCGGTTCTTAGCCAGCAGATAGATACCGAGCGAGGCGGCAAGCACTGCTTGCAGCATGAAGATATAGAAGAAGACGATAATTGGGGTCAGCCAAGGCGTATAGAACAGCTCTTGCACATGTCTGACAAAGTGGCCTTCAAGACCAAAGACAAAGGCAGTGTAATCCGAAGTCAGGTGCATCTTCTGCTCGATCTGCAGCTCATATTTATTCACAGCAAGCACGCTGAACATTCCTATAATAATCAGAGTGAATTTATAGGACCGCAGGAGCTCTCTACCGATTTCAACTAGGGCCATTAGCGGATTGCGCCGGGCGCCGATCCAAATCAAAACCACTACAATGGCAACGGTGTATACAACTACAAGATTCATGGACTGGTAAAGCAAAGCATTCAAAGCCTCCTTGATAAATCCCTCATATGAAGTCAGATGCATTTAGTGTAACATATTTTCAAGGATAGGTTTCAAATTTCGAAATTATATTAATTAGGATTTTTGTAAATTAACCCCAAATATTCCCCCGAGTGCACCAATGCCTGCTGCAGCCAGTACCCAAAGGAAATCAATCCCTGCCGGTGCGCTGTCCAGAGCCAGGAATCCGATCAGCAGAACAATCAATCCATAGAATGCGCCGGTCAGTGCTCCTTGATACCAGCCTTTGCTTGTAGCTCTGCCGCCTGCGGTCAAGCCTCCGAAAGCGGCAGCTATGCCGTGTACAATATAGGTATACATGGTAAGATCCTGTTCCTGCAGTCCGCTGCCCCAGAGCAGCAGGGAGAGAACGAATGCGCCCAGCAGCATCCACAGGAACGACCGGCATAAACCCGACAATACAGGACTAGATATTTTCCATGAGAATAGACGCCTAATTAACGACATGGTAAAACCTCCTAAAAGTTTGTTTGCGTTACTTCCTGGACGGACTCCTTACAAACGGGCTTGGAAAGCATACGCTAAGTTTGTTTGCGATACTTTCGGGCTGGGCTTTGAAAAAGTGTCCTGCCTGAGCTGGTACTAATCATTGTATGGGAAGGCTTGCCCCAATAGTACAAGAATGGCAGACTGGACTTTTACCAGTAATTAATCAGCAGGCCTCCGAATGTTCCCTTGGCAGGCAGGTCAGAATAGGGGTACATTAATCCACCCGTTACGGCTCTCAGCTGCCGGGTGAGAAGCGGAAGGGGAGCGAAGAGAATATGTTCCAGCATATTACTACCCACATCTTTCTGACCGTGCTGATGTATATCTTCATTTTCCTAAGTATGCGGATCATGGGCAAACGGGAAATCGGTAAGCTGTCGGTTTTTGATCTCACGATTTCCATTATGATTGCCGAGATTGCTGTTTTTGTGATTGAAGATATCGAGCGTCCCATCTATGACGGGTTCGTGCCCATGGCGACCCTGGTATTGATTCAGGTATTGGTTGCACAGCTCAGTCTGAAGAGCCGGAAGCTCCGCCTGCTGGTGGACGGCAAGCCGAGTATTCTAATCTCGGATGGTAAGCTGCACCGGGGCGAGATGCGTAAACAGAGATATAATATAGATGATCTTCTGCTGCAGCTCCGGGGGCAGAACATCGACAGTCCGGCAGATGTGGAGTTCGCCATTCTTGAAACCAGCGGGCAGCTTACTGTAATTGAGAAGAACAAAGGAGTATCCTCGTCCAACCAAACAGGCAACAGCAGCTCAAGCGCTGAGCAGAAAGAACAGAACAGCGGAGACCCGCAAAGCTCCCGCAGTTCAGATAAATCTGACAGCTCCAGTACGGTTAAGCTTCCTAAGCATAAAATCCGCTACGAAGGTCTCCCGATTCCGCTGATTATGGACGGAAAGGTGCAGGACGACAATTTGGAGATGATCGGCAAGAACCGCTTCTGGCTTAGAACCCAGATCCGCCAGAAGGGTGTCTCCGATTTCCGTGATGTCTTTCTATGCTCGATTGATCATAAAGGGCAGATTTATATTGACCCGATCAGCCCCCGATAAGGAAGTGAGGTCTAGTTCCGCCAGCGTCTGAAGAAGGGCACACGCTCCAGATCACGCCTGGAAATCAGGCCCGATAACAGGCAAATGCTAAAGTATACGCCCATCCCGCAGGCAGCGGCAGCCAGAAACTGTATCCACTGTGAGTAGGAGATTTGAACTGAGGTATAGACGTAAGACATTCCGGCAGCCATGATGATCGTAGCCGCTATAATTTTGACCGGATCCGACCATCTTAAGGACATGGCTGTCAGCCGGATAACACTGTATCCATGCAGTATAGTCACGAGGAGGCTATTGACAATAATGGCGATGATGGCTCCTTGAATCCCGTATTCCGGCCTGGAGGCGAGCAGCAGAATCAGCAAAATTTTGACGACCGCACCAATCAGTGTATTAATCAGTGCCTTGCCGGGGCGGTCCATTGCCTGAAGTGCAGCCTGCAGCGGGGCCTGGACATAGAGGAATAATGCGAACGGTGCCATCATCCTCAGCATAGGTGCCGTATCCGCTGCATTGCCGTACATCAGTGTACATAAAGGTACGGCAAGAACGTACATAACAGCAGCAAACGGAGCGCCTGTTACCATAGCCAGCCGCAGAGCCTGATGCATTCTTTTATGAATCGTGGGCAGGTCATTTCGGGCAGCTGCCTCGGATAAGGAAGGGACGAGGGAAACGGCCAGCGAGGAGCTGAGCACACCCGGCAGCAGCAGCAGCGGGATAACCATTCCCTGCAGAGAACCGTATTGTGCAGTTGCGGCTGCGGCGGCTATTCCGGCAAGCGCCAGGCTGCGCACGGTAATAATGGATTCCAGCAGATACGAGAAGGAGCCGATCAGGCGTCCGGCGGTTACAGGTACAGAGATGGCGACCAGCCGCTTAAACACACCCCCGGGTGGTCTCTGCGGTTCATCTCCGGACTCTGCAGAACTACCCGGAACAGCCGTGCCGGCAGGAGGCGGAGCCTCATTCTTGTCCTTTTTGACGATATAATAATATTGCAGCAGCAGGGCCAGCATTCCGCCTATTTCACCTACAGTAACGCCCAGCATCGCACCTGCCGCCGCAAAAGCAATTCCTTTTGGGAGCAGCAACCAGGAAAACCAAAGCATGAAGAAGATCCGGATGACTGATTCCAGCACAGAGGAGAACGCCGAGGGAAGCATATTCTGCCTGCCCTGGAAATATCCGCGGTAGATGGACGAAACGGCCACGATTGCAATCATTGGAGTCATGCTGACAAAGGTGTAATATACCCGCTGGTCGGTCAGAATAACGCTTGATACCCAAGAGGCGCTGAGCAGAGCTACAATGGTGAAAAAAATTCCTAGTGTCAGACTGATTGCCAGGCCCGTATGCAGGATTTTGCGGGACTGCTCCGGCCGGTTCTCTCCTTCTGCTTCAGCAACCATTTTGGCAATTGCCAGCGGCAGCCCGCCGGTAATGACGGTTACCAATACGATAAAGAACGGATATCCAAGCTGATATAGTCCTACTCCTTCGGCGCCGATGATTCGCGGCAAAGCAATCCGGGGAATAAAACCAAGCATCCGGTTAATGATGCCTGCAAATAACAGGATTAATGTTCCTTGTATAAAGGTCTGTTTCCTCAAAGGGCACTCCTTCTTCCCAAATTAGATGAAAACTTCCGGTGAATTTGTTCCTCTCCCAAGCAGGCTTGTATAAGGATATGCTGCTACAGGTCAACTCCATGACAAGCTTTCCATATGACAAGTTTTTGGCCGAAAGAAGGAAAGAGTGGCAGAGGGGGCGAATATTAATCTCTGAGCATACGTAACGGGGAATCTTTGGAGGTGTCAACACGTGGAATCGGAACAATGGAGATATGACGAGCTTAGTGAAGAAATCGAAGCCATGTGCATCAGCAAAGCGGAGGAATTCCGGCTCCTCGGCTATGAATATGTAACCGGTAAGGATATTTGGGATTGCGTCAGCCGTAATTATGTTAAGGAAGGAAGACCTCCTCTGCATAAACTGGTCAATGATATTTATTCGCTGAAATCGGGCAGTTACATGAATTATCTGACCATTGCAGCCTACCGGGGGTTGAACTGACGGCCTAATTTGCCCAAAAGGAACGATTTTCTTTTGCAAACGGCTACAGGAAGCAGTAAAGTAAGAGAAGAGTAATTCAACAGTTCCTATTCAAACGGATGGTTTGCGCCCAGAAGCAGAACCGGCCGTTTCTTTGTGTGGATCCGGCACCGTCATTCCTCTTGAATTGACGGTGATTTCGCACGTAGCTATAATAGGAATATTGAGTAATGAAAGGGGAACTAGCTAGAGCATGAAGAGAATGTTGAGCTTTATCATCACCGTGGTCGTTCTAACCGGCGTCATGGGATTTACAACTCCCGGGCTGCTGGACAAGGTCCGTCTAGGTCTTGACCTGAAGGGCGGATTTGAGATTCTGTACCACGCCGAGCCCATGGATACGGGAGGAACCCTGACCCGTGCTTCGCTGCAAAAAACAGCGGAGAGCCTGGAGAAACGGGCGAATGCACTCGGAACAAGCGAGCCTGAGGTTACAACCGAAGGTACGGACCGCATCCGTCTGAAGATTGCGGGCGTTACTGACGAAGCCGAGGTCCGCAAAAAAATGAAAGAACCTGCAGTTCTAACCTTCCGCAGTGCCGCTGATGGTGATGCACCCGGAGTCTTCAGCAAGATTGAACTGGTAGGCAGTGATTTTGTTGAAGGCGCGGCAGACGTGCAACGCGATAACCTCAACCGTCCGGAGATCAGCATCTCTATTAAGGACAAAGATAAATTTGCGGAAATTACTGAACGTCTCCTGGGTAAGCAACTCGCCATTTATCTGGATGAGACATTATTGTCCGAGCCTCCTTATGTTAGGGCAGTCCTGACCGATGGTAAAGCTTCCATATCAGGGGGATATACACTGGATGAGGCCCGTGAGATTGCAGATACGATCAATCTCGGTGCATTGCCGCTGAAGCTTACGGAGAAATATTCCCAGAGCGTAGGGGCAACACTTGGTAAACAGTCTCTTGACCAAACGGTTAAAGCAGGTATTGTGGGTTCCCTGATCATTCTGGTCTTCATGATGTTTATGTATCGTCTTCCGGGTGTACTGGCCAGCTTCGCGCTGATTCTTCATACCTGGCTGTTGATTCTGGTGTTCGTTATAGCTGATTTCACCTTGACCCTTCCCGGTATTGCCGCGTTCATTCTCGGTATAGGGATGGCGGTCGATGCCAATATCATTACCAATGAACGGATTAGGGAAGAAATGCGCAGCGGTAAGAGTATTTTGTCTTCCGTCAAAGCAGGTAACAAAACTTCATTCCGTACCGTTATGGACGCGAATGTCACTACGATCATTGTAGCGGCTGTCATGTTCGCCTTCGGTACAGGTGCGGTTAAAGGCTTCGCGCTGATTCTGATCGTGGAAATTGTACTTAGTATTGTAACAAACCTTTATTTTGCCCACTGGCTGCTGACAGTGCTGGTTAAAGCCGGCGCACTCAAAAAGCCGAAGCAATTTGGGGTAAAGGAGAGTGACATCAGTGCGCTTTAAGAAAGAGCTTGATTTCGTACATTTAAGTAAATTTTTCTATATTTTCTCCATCGCCCTTACTGTGGCGGGTCTGGTCTTTCTGGCAACCTTCGGCCTGAATTACAGCGTTGATTTCAAGGCCGGGTCCAACGTGGACGTGGCTCTCTCCAAGAGCATGACGCTGGCTCAGCTGCAGCCGGCGTTGGATGAAGCTGGAATTGGTCATGATCCTACAATTACCGTCGGGGATAAACGGGTTAATATCCGCTACGATGAAGAACTGGATGATACTCAGAGTGAAACCCTGAAAACGGCAATCAACAAGATTGACGATCAGGCATCTTTCGAAGTCAACACAGTAGATACAGAGATGGCTAAGGAATTGGCCCGCAATGCGATCTATTCTGTGCTTCTGTCCAGTATCGGGATTATTATTTATGTCAGTATCCGCTTTGAATGGCGGTTTGCGCTGGCTTCCATCGTGGCGCTGCTCCATGATGCCTTTATGGTTGTAGCGATCTTCTCCATCTTCCGTCTGGAGGTAGACCTGACCTTCATTGTTGCGGTGCTGACCATTATCGGTTATTCCATTAATGATACGATCGTTATCTTCGACCGGATCCGCGAGAACCTGCGGTTCGGTAAACAGAAGTCGTATGAGGATCTTAAGTCCCTGGTCAATAAGAGTGTGTCCCAGACCCTCATGCGCTCACTGTATACAGCCTTTACGGTATTTATTGCCGCATTCTTCCTGCTGATTATGGGCGGAGAGTCGATCAAAATGTTCTCACTTGCCATGGTAATCGGTTTGCTCTTCGGAGCCTATTCTTCGATCTTTATTGCAAGCCCGCTCTGGCTGCTGCTCAAGAAACGCCAGAAGACACCGGTAAAGAGCAACCCGGCCAAAGCCTAAAACTTAAGTTTCCCGGAAAGCCGTGTCACAAGCGACGCGGCTTTTCGGAATCTTTGGATCAGCATCTTAGCTGGTTTCATCATCATGAGATTACTTGCTAGTGGTAAGGAGGGCCTCGTTATGAATGACAAACAATTAGCTGCAAAAGACACCGTTGTCTGGACCGGAATCCTCAGTGATGTTGGGCTGGCTCTGGCCAAAGGCGCCTTCGGTTATCTTTCAGGCAGCAAAGCATTGATGGGGGATGCCATCTATTCCGGAGCAGATGCCGCCGCCAAACTGGCAGGGGTTATTCCGTGGAATTCGAAGCAGAGTCACAAGTATGCAGGATCATCGGGCAGCCGGGCCGGTCAACGAAATAAAGAGCCGATGGCGGCCATTCTTTTTTCTGTGCTTATTCTTATGGGCGGGCTGCAGATTGCTTTCTCGGCCATTCGTGATTTAACCCGAGGACATTTATCGGCACCTGGGCAGTCGGCACTTGTAACCGTCTTGATTTGCATTGTGTTCAAAGAGGCTATCTTTCAATATCAATACCGTTATTATAAAAAAAAGAACGATGGCAGTCATGCCGCGTATGCGGATACCCACCGTTTCAGTCTATATACTTCCATAACCGTATTTATTGGTATTGCTCTGGCCATGACGGGCGGGTATTTCAATTGGCATCCAATGCTTTATATGGACCCGATTGCCGCACTGCTGACCGGATGTCTGGTTATCCGCAAAGGCTATTCTCTAATTACTTCCTCTGTCTACAGCAAAAAGATTCAGGAGCTTCCTTCCGAGGAAGCCGCCAGCTTCATTGAGACCGTCCAGCGTGTGCATGGAGTCATCCGGGTGGAGCAGCTTAAGGCAATGGAGGAAGGCAGTTATGTGAATCTTCATGTCACGATCAGCGTAAATCCGCGGATTAGCGTGCTGGAAGCTCAGGATATCTCGGAATGCGCCCGGAAGCTGCTGCAGCACCGGTTCGTTCATGTTGGCGAGGTTCAAATGGATGTTGTGCCGTATGACCCGGGTTATCCCTATAAAAGCAACCATGAGCTCGTGGATAATGATATTCCCACGCTGCTTCAGTAGTCTGCAAGGTGAGAGAAAGGTGAGCTGTATTGCTTCATTCAAAAACAAGATGGCAATCTCCGGCAGCCGATCCCGAGAAAAACCGGGAACTGGCCCGGAGCCTTTCTATTTCTCCGCTTCTGTCCTCACTGCTCGTGCAAAGAGGCATGGATACTGCCGATAAGGCGCTGGTATTCATGGATGGCGGAGTGGAGGATAGTCATGATCCATTCCTGCTCAAAGGAATGGCCGAGGCTGTGCCGCGGATTCGAAAGGCATTGCAAGATGAAGAACATATTCTGGTGTATGGCGATTATGATGCAGACGGGGTGTCCAGTACTGCGCTGATGATCTTTCTTCTGCGTCATCTGGGTGCTTCTTTTGACATTTATATCCCGCATCGTTCCAATGAAGGCTACGGTCTGCATAATCATGCGCTCGATTGGGCGCTGCAGCAGGGAGTATCTCTCGTTATTACTGTGGATACTGGTATTAGTGCCTACCATCAGATTGCTTACGCTTCAGAGCTGGGCATTGATGTCATAGTCACGGATCATCATGAGCCGCCGGAGCTGTTGCCTGAGGCTTATGCACTCATTAATCCGAAACTGCCGGACTGCCCGTATCCTTTCAAGGGGCTGGCCGGAGTGGGTGTAGCTTACAAGCTGGCGGAGGCCCTTCTGGGCAGCGGAGTTCCTGAAGAATGGTGTGAGATTGCCGCTATCGGTACCGTTGCGGATCTGATGCCGCTGCTTGGGGAGAACCGGAGTCTAGTACGCCGGGGGCTAACCAGCATGCGGAATTCGCCGTTTCCGGGAATTCGGGCGCTGCTCTCCGTCTGCGGAATTACGATGAGTACGGTGAGTGCTGTTAATATTGCCTTCGGCATGGCTCCGCGCATTAATGCCAGCGGAAGGCTGGACCATGCCGGGCGGGCGGTTACACTGCTCACTACCGCAGATGCTGAAGAGGCAGAACAATTTGCCGGAGAGCTTGACCTCCTGAATAAGGAACGTCAACTGGTCGTCGAGAGAATTGTAGGGGAAGCTACGGAGAAGCTGGAGCAGAGAATCAGTCAAACCGGGCTTCCAGATATTATTGTGCTGGCTGAGCAGGGCTGGAATGTCGGCGTTGTTGGGATTGTGGCTTCTAAGCTGCTGGAAAAATATTATCGTCCGGTTATTATTCTGGACATTTACCCGGATACAGGGATGTGCAAAGGCTCTGCCCGCTCGATCCCCGGACTGGATATCTATGCGGCGTTATCCTCATGCGCCGGATTAATGGACCATTTCGGCGGGCATCCGGCTGCGGCCGGAATGAGCCTGCCGCAGGACAAGCTGGAAGATTTTGATGCAGCGCTTAATGCATATGCTGCATCTATCCTGACACCAGAGGACTTTGTAGCCGTGACGGCTGCAGACGGTGAGGTCTCGATTGCTGATTTGTCACTGCAGGCTGCGCTTGAACTGGAGCGGCTTGCCCCCTTCGGGATGGCTAACCCGCTGCCGAGATTCATTCTGCGCGGAGCTGCAGTGAAGGAGACCCGCAAGATGGGCCAGGACGGCAAGCATCTGAAGCTTGTCCTGCAGCAGGATAAGGTGACGATCGAAGCGGTGGCCTTCGGTAAGGGTTCCCTGGCTGATCTGCTGCCTGATGGTACAGTCATTGATGTACTGGCTGAGCTGTCGGTCAATGAATGGAACGGCTCACGCAAGCCTCAGCTGATGCTGCAGGATCTTGCAGTGCCTGCCGCGCAGCTGTTCGACCTGCGCGGTGCTGCTGACGCGGTTAAGCAGGCGGCGCATATTCAGGAGCTGCTCCGTTCGTACAGCGGCAGCAGCCCGGTTAAGACAGCAGCGGTCTTTCAGAACAGCCGCAGGTCTCCACTGCGCGAGCTGAAGGGCATGTCGCTGTGGGTCTACGATGAGGATGCCGGAATTTCACAGGTGCATCAGGGTGAGCCGGGGAATGACGAAGCAGAGATAACACTGCTCTGTCTGCTGGATATGCCGGAAACGCCGGAGCAGCTGGAAGCACTGTTCACTGCGTTTCCCCGCACAGAGAATATTGCCCTGCTGCATTCGATCCGCGACGGCCGTGACCGGCTGCAGGTTCCTACGCGGGATCATTTCAAGTCGTTATATAAATTGATCGCCTCGATCGCAATAACCGCAACCCCCGAGCATGAAGTGCTGCTGCGGCTCAGCCGCCAGTCTGCACTGGGTGTGCGTATGCTGGGCAGGATGCTTGATGTGTTCGCTGAGCTTGATTTCATTGAACGCAGCGGAGGAAGCATTACCTTTGTCAAGAAGCCTGCCGCCAAGAGCCTGACGGCGTCAGAGCACTTCGTCAGGCTGGGCAAGACTGCTGAAATGGAGCAGTATTTCATGGAAGGCAGCCGCGGCGAACTTCAGGAATTCATGCTGTCACGCCGGCTAGGCGCCTCGTAAAGGGTGTAGCGTGCTTTCGGAGTAAGAGCTTTTACAGAGAATTCAGGTGAGGATATCCTATCCTCATAACTTTTAGGAGATGATACTTTTGGATTTCAAAGACAGTATTCGTGTGATTCCGGATTTCCCGCAGCCGGGAATCAGCTTTAAGGATATTACTACCCTGCTTAAAGACGGCGCCAAGTACCGTGCGGCTATTGATGAGCTTAAGGCTCTCGTTGCCCATCTGGAGATTGATGTCATTGCAGGACCGGAAGCGCGCGGCTTTGTAGTAGGCGCACCGCTGGCGTATGCACTGGGTGTTGGCTTCGTGCCTATCCGCAAAAGCGGCAAGCTTCCTTACGAGACGATTGAAGTGGGATACGATTTGGAATACGGCAAAGATACCCTTGCTGTACACACGGATGCTATCCAGCCGGGGCAGAAGGTTCTGATTGCCGATGATCTGCTCGCTACCGGCGGTACTATCGCTACTTCAGTAAGCCTCGTGGAACAGCTTGGCGGACAAGTTGTCGGCGCTGCCTTCCTGATTGAACTAACCGCTCTGGCCGGACGCAATAAGCTGTCGGATATTGAAGTGGTTACCCTGTTGACTTACGAGGATTAATTCACCCGGATAACTTTTCCCGGGAAATAAAAAGCGGACTGCTGTCGATTTAAGGACAGCAGTCCGCTTTTTAGATTAAATATGAGAAGCCATTTATATTGCATTTGCAGAGCTGCAAAAGTACTGTATAATCAAGTTTCTTCTATATATAAGTATTCAGGGCTTAATGAGCGGATTTATCTGCTTCCTGTTCATTGGACAAGCCGAGAACTTCAAACAGCTTGAAGAGCAGGGAGAGGAGCATACCGACGATAGTTGCCAATGCCATACCTTTCAGCTGTACACCGCCAACCGTTAATGTGATGCCGCTGATACCCACCACCAGTACCAGAGTAGCCAGAATCATGTTGGTGGCTTTGGAGAAATCGACCTTCTGCTCTACGAAAATACGCAGACCCGATGCGGCAATTACACCGAACAGCAGTAGGGATACACCGCCCATGACCGGCTGCGGGATATTGGCAATGACGGACGAGAACGTACCGGAGAACGAGAGCAGGATGGCAATCACTGCAGCGCCGCCGATTACATATACCGAGTACACCTTGGTCAGCGCCATAACGCCGATATTTTCACCATAAGTGGTATTCGGGGTGGACCCCAGGAATCCGGAGAGTACCGTGGAAATCCCGTTACCCATCAGTGAGCGGTCCAGTCCGGGATCTTTGGTCAGGTCTTTACCGACAATGTTGCTGGTAACCAGCAGGTGGCCGATATGCTCAACGATAACAACAAGCGATACAGGGATGATCGTCAAGATAACCTGCCAGTCGAAGGATGGGGTGATAATCGTTGGGTGGGACAGGAAATGGGCTTCAGAGATAGCACCAGTATTTACCTGACCCAGGATATAAGCGAGTACATAACCGGTAACGATACCGATGAGGATGTGAATGATTTTGGGGAAGCCGCGGAATAACACGGAGCCGAGTACGGTAACGCCAAGCGTGACCATGGACAAGGTAATAGCTTTGCCATCCGGAATCCAGTCTGTGACGGCCACACCTTCAGGAGCAATCAGTCCGGCCATGCGTGCTGCAACAGGAACGAGCTCCAGTCCGATGGTGGCTACGATAGCGCCCATAACTGCCGGAGGAAATACGACATTAATCCAGCCGGTGCCCGCATAACGCACGATCAAAGCGACTAGAATAAAAATAACACCGGTAACAATAAATGCGCCAAGTGCAAGCGAATATCCATGCTCATGATCGTCTGTGTGTTTAGCCAGGACCATAAGTACCGGCGAAATAAAAGCAAAGCTTGAGCCAAGATATGCGGGGATTTTGCCGCGGCAGATCCAAATGTAAAGCAATGTGCCGATACCATTCATCAGCAGGATCATGCCGGGATCTACCCCGAACAGGTTGGGAACAAGCACTGTGCTGCCGAACATGGCGAACAAATGCTGAAGACTCAGGAGGAAACCCGGGCCCCAAGGGAGTCTTTCGTTAACTTGAATTTCGCGTTGCAATGGAGTTCACTTCTCTTTCTGATCTAATTTGATGTAAGCCTGGCGCTAAAAAACCGCCTTTACTAGATTAAATAGATCGGCGCCTTTTTACAACAACATTTTTGCGCGCGCCACAAAATTGTCTTTTCTTGTCCCTTTCCCTTACAGGAATACCACGCTATGGCAAGTGTTGACGTAATCCTCCGTAAGCGTCATAATTATAGACAACTTTAATCTGTGCGTAGTGCAGTTTGGAACATATGGAACCTGCAAATTCTGCACGGCTTGCGGGTTCATTTTATTATAGAAGGGAAACGGATACGACGAGAATGGGCATAGAGCAATTAACCGAAAAGGCCGGCGCCTATATAAAAGAAAAAGATCTTCTCCGCATCCGGGAAGCTTATGAGTTTGCCGATCAGGCTCATCACGGGCAGGTTCGGAAATCGGGGGAGCCATACATTCTGCATCCGCTGGCGGTCGCAGATATTGTCGTCAATATGCAAATGGATGTTATATCTATTATTGCAGCGCTGTTACATGATGTTGTAGAAGATACGACGGTGTCACTGGACCAGATCCGCGCGAAATTTGGCGATACCTGCGCAATGCTGGTGGATGGTCTGACCAAGCTGGAACGCATCCGGTTCCGCTCCAAGGAAGAGCAGCAGAACGAGAATTACCGCAAAATGTTCATCGCTATGGCTCAGGATATCCGGGTCATTGTGATCAAGCTGGCGGACCGTCTGCATAATATGCGCACGCTCAAGTACCAGTCGGAAGAGAGCCAGCGCCGTATTTCCTATGAGACTCTGGAGATTTTTTGTCCCATTGCAGACCGCTTGGGGATCTCTGCGATTAAATGGGAGATGGAGGATATTGCCCTCCGTTATCTGAATCCGCAGCAGTACTACCGGATTGCCAATCTTGTACACAAGAAACGGGCAGAACGTGAGCAGTTTATCGACAGCGTTATCGGGCGAATCCGCGCCAAGCTGGATGAAATGGGCATCGAAGGCGATCTTTCGGGACGCCCGAAGCATATTTACAGTGTCTATAACAAGATGAGCACCAAGAACAAGCAGTTCAACGAAATCTATGATCTGCTGGCCATCCGCATTATCGTCGACAATATTAAGGATTGTTATGCTACGTTAGGAATTATCCATACTCTTTGGAAGCCGATGCCTGGCCGGTTCAAGGATTATATTGCCATGCCCAAGGCGAATATGTATCAGTCTTTGCATACAACGGTAGTGGGTCCGGGCGGGGAGCCTACAGAAGTGCAGATCCGCACCTGGGAGATGCACCGTACTGCTGAATTCGGGATTGCCGCGCATTGGGCGTATAAGGAAGGCAGCAGCAACAATGTGAATCCGGAGAACCGGATGCCATTCTTCCGCGAGATTCTGGAGCTGCAGCATGAAGCCAAGGATGCCGAAGAATTCGTGGAATCGCTCAAAATGGACTTTTTCTCCGACCTCGTCTTCGTGTTCACGCCTAAGGGTGAGGTTGTAGAGCTGCCTGCAGGCTCTGTGCCGCTTGATTTCGCGTTCCGTATCCATACAGAGGTCGGCAACCGGACGATCGGCTCCAAGGTCAACGGGCGCATCGTACCGCTTGACCATAAGCTGAAGACCGGGGATATCGTGGAGATTCTGACCTCGAAGAACTCGTACGGGCCGAGCCGGGACTGGCTGAAGATTGCCCAGTCTTCACATGCACGCAGCAAGATCAAGCAATGGTTCAAGAAGGAGAAGCGGGAAGAGAACGTTGAAAAAGGCCGCGAAGCGATCGAACGCGAGCTGAAGCGCCTCAACGTGGAGATCTCTGACTGGCTGACGGAAGATAAATTGTCAGAAGCGGCGAAGAAATTTGCCTTTAATGATGTAGAGGATATGCTGTCCGCAGTAGGTTTTGGCGGGATTACAGCCGCGCAGATTGCCTCCAAGCTGACCGAGAAGCTGCGTAAGGACCAGGAAGAAGCTGCCGGTCATCTGGAGCTTACTTCTGAGATGAAGGAGATCAAATCCAGCGGAGAGAAGCGCAATCAGCCGACCAACGGCGTGCGCGTTAAGGGGATAGATAATCTGCTTGTACGCTTCGCGCGATGTTGTAATCCCGTGCCGGGCGACGATATTATCGGTTATGTAACCCGCGGACGCGGTGTATCCGTACACCGTGAGGATTGTCCGAACATTCCGGGTGAAGGGGACGGCGAGGAATCAGCCCGCGTCATCGAAGTGGAGTGGGAAGGCAGCATGGAGGCTAACTATAGCGTCGATATTGAGATTACGGGTCATGACCGCAACGGACTGCTGAATGAAGTGCTGCAGGCCGTATCGGAGAGCAAGACCAATATCTCGGCGGTTACCGGACGCTCCGACAAGAACAAGATGGCAATGATTCATATGACGATTCTGATCCGCAACACCGATCATCTGCAGTCTGTGGTGGATAAGGTCAAGCGCGTGAAGGATGTATATACGGTTAACCGCATTATGCAATAAGGCTAAGGCATGAAGGTAACCAGGCAAGGAGCTGAAGGATGTTATGAGAGTGGTTGTGCAGCGCTGCAAGAATTCCAGTGTGACGGTAGACGGAACAGTGACCGGAGCGATTGGAGAGGGCCTGATGCTGCTGGTCGGCGTAACCCATGGAGATACGGAGAAGGATGCCAAGTATTTGGCTGACAAGGTAGCCGGACTGCGGATTTTTGAGGATGACGCCGGTAAAATGAACTTCAGCGTAACGGATGCCGGAGGCAGTGTCCTGTCCGTGTCCCAGTTCACCCTGTACGGGGACTGCCGCAAAGGCCGGCGGCCCAACTTCATGGCTGCGGCGGCTCCGGCGGAGGCAGAGCGGCTCTATGACTACTTCAACCAGGAGCTGCGCAGAGGCGGGCTTCAGGTGGAGACCGGTATTTTTGGAGCGATGATGGACGTCTCCCTGACGAACTGGGGACCGGTTACCCTGCTGCTGGACAGCCGGGGCTAGGCATTGAAAGAGGCGGCAGCAGAACGGACATGATATGCCGGTCTAATTTTACAGCTAGATGTGAGGACTCCACGTTGTGGGGTCTTTTTTGATATAGGATAACGGTCTCCCCTGCTGGATAAACTAGTGATGAACCAATAATATTCACAAGTTGCGGGGAGTCAGTAGCATGAGACAATCACAGAAAGCATGGATATGGAACAGTATACAGGGTCATACGGCGGGGTCGATGACGGAAGCTTCTGTAACGGCAAGAGGAGCCGGGGATCAGAGGGATCTGCCGGTGCTTAAGGGAACAAGCCGCAATCTTCTGCCGCGAACGTAATGAGTGCAGGGAAGGCGGCTTATTTATCTGTTTTTTGGAGCGTACAAATGGTGTTTAGCCGGCGGGAATTTGCGAAACCTGTGAGGGCTCGTTAGAAAGCCGGGGAATGCGGGTAATAGAATGACGAGAACAGAATAGCGTAGAGAGGAGAAATTAATCTCAATGAGTAAAGTAGCATTTCTGCTCGCTAATGGTTTTGAAGATTCCGAAATGAAGGTGCCTTATGAAGAAGTGCTGCAGGCAGGACATCAGGCAGAGATTATTGGTCTGAAGAAAAATGAGACTCTGCTCGGTAAAAAAGGCAGCGTGTCTTATGCCGCCGATAAAGCGGTCAGCGAGGTGAAAGCCGGAGATTATGATGCTGTAGTCATCCCGGGCGGATCTTCGCCGGAGAACCTTCGTCTTGACCAGGATATCCTGCAATTTGTAAAAGATGCGGACAATGCCGGCAAGCCTATAGCTGCTATCTGTCACGGGCCGCAGATTCTGATCAGTGCCGGTCTGGTACAAGGCCGTACGCTTACCTCCTACCCTCCGCTGAAGGATGATCTCATCAATGCTGGTGCGGAATTCAAGGATGAAGAGGTCGTCGTGGACGGCAATTATATTACTTCACGCACACCCAAGGATGAGCCCGCATTTGTGCGTGAGCTGCTTAAGGTGTTGTAATACATTTAAACAAACCACTGGGAGGGATTTACAATGACTAAAAGAATCCAAGCCTATTTCAGCACGGAAGATGCAGCGGAAGGTGCCAAGACCGCACTGATTCCATACGGTGTGGAAGGAATTGAAGTGTCGGCACTGACGGATCCTCTGGATACCGGCGGAAACAACCGCCGCAATATTCTGATGCCGCTGGCTCCCTATAATACTTCGGCTACAGCTGCCGGAGGGGTCTACGCAGCAGGGGGCGCGACAGGGCCGCTTACAGGAGCAGCCATTGTGCCTGGAGTTACTGTTGATGATGATCTGGGCCGGACAGATGATGAACGAACGGCGGGTGAGGTTCACAGGGACTCTGATTTGACAAACAGTGATCTGGAGAACCTGCATTACGTCATGGATCTCAAAGTGGCTGAGAATCATTACAATGAGGTTGTGGAGGTTCTGCGCGGCAAGCAGGCCTATGTGGAGATTTTTGATTAAGCAGAAGGCTCTGCTTAATCCGGGTAACCAATTCAGCTCCAGTCCTCCCTTAAGGAGGGGCTGGAGCTATTTATTTGCCCGCAGGGAAGCGGGAAGGGCATGAATTCTCTAGACAGGGAATAGGGTTGTAGTGTAACCTAATTTGTAGAGTTCAGGCACAGGCATGTACGACTCAATAAAACGCTTTCTTTTCTGTAATGCAACTGTAATATTACATTCATGATTCCTTAATATAGCGTGTTTATAATAGAAGCATGACCCCCTTTTTTATAATATATGATGATGGACCTGCAGCAATCGGCTGCAGGTCATTTTTTTTGAAATCTAAGAATTTACATGCTTCGCGCTATAAATAGCTCGAAATGAGGCATCTCTGGACGCATAACGGAATCTGAGTCCGCTTGCCCCGCGAATTCGCCGGATTTGTTCAAATAGCGGAATCTCATTCCTCCTGTCGGGCAGTAACCTGAGGAGCTGCGCCCAGTACTTGCGCAGGCCATGTGCGCTTGCGCTGCTCCAGCTGACTCACCCTGGCTGCGAGCCGGGATACAAACTGAACTCAATTCATTCCTTGACTTTAGCGCAGTGGTTCAGTAGAATCTAACAATATACGGTATGTTATATTGTTTTGATGACGGGACCAAGTAATCCGTAACCCACAACCCCAGAGAGGAATCCCGCTGATCCGGCGGCTGTCCAAGTGATGGACGGCAACACCTGATCCGCACGGCTGTAAGGATTCTGTTGATGAACGGATGAATGACCTCCCCGAGAACGCACGGCGAAAGCAGGCAGCAGCAGGTTGCCTAGAGTCAGTAGCCGATTGCGCGTAGGCGGGCGTTAACCGCTTAGAGCGGATTTGGAGCAGCATAGCTGCTTAAGTCCGGAATGTGGGTGGTACCACGGGTGAATTATTGGTTATGATAATCCCTCGTCCCTGTTTGTAATTAAACAGGGCGGGGGATTTTTTGTTG
Organism: Paenibacillus sp. FSL R5-0912; assembly: GCF_000758605.1. Classification (NCBI taxonomy): domain Bacteria; kingdom Bacillati; phylum Bacillota; class Bacilli; order Caryophanales; family Paenibacillaceae; genus Paenibacillus; species Paenibacillus sp. FSL R5-0912. The sequence continues at coordinate 5,996,571 of NZ_CP009282.1, read as the reverse complement.
TTTTTAGAAGCAGAGACAATGGGTTCCATGAGGAACAAGAGGGGTTATTTTCAGGAGGGATAGGCTGTGGCTAAAGAAAGATTCGAGAAACCAACCGGTACGCAGGATGTGCTTCCGGGTGCAGTAGAGAAATGGCAGTACGTTGAGGGCAAAGCAAGAGATCTCTGCCGCCGCTTCAACTACCGGGAGATCCGCACACCGCTGTTCGAGCACACCGGGCTGTTTGAGCGTGGTGTAGGCGAGACAACGGATATTGTAGAAGGGGAAATGTATACCTTCAAGGACAAAGGCGACCGCGATCTGGCACTGCGTCCCGAAGGGACAGCAGGTGTCGTACGGGCGTACGTGCAGAACAAGCTCTATGGTGAGCCGGATGTCAGCAAGCTGTATTATATCGGCCCGATGTTCCGCTACGAACGTCCGCAGGCAGGCAGATACCGCCAGTTCCACCAATTCGGCATCGAAGCCTTCGGTGCAGTGGACCCGGCAATCGATGCGGAAGTGATTTCGCTCGGGTACCAGTTCTATCTTGATCTGGGGCTGAAGGATGTGAGAGTGGAGCTGAATTCCGTGGGCAACGCGCCTAGCCGCGCGGCGTACCGGGAGAAGCTGCTGGATTTCCTGAGACCGATGAGAGAGAGCCTGTGCAGCGACTGCCAGCGCCGGATGGAGCGTAATCCGCTGCGCGTGCTGGACTGCAAGGTCGATCAGGATAAATTCGGCGGTGCCCCGTCAATTCTGGACAGTCTGGATGAGGAGTGCACAGAGCATTTTGCCAAGGTGAAAGGCCATTTGGACGTGATGGGCGTGGAGTACAGCATTAACCCCCGTCTGGTACGCGGCCTGGATTATTACACGCATACAGCGTTTGAGTATAAAGCGGCAGGCATCGGCTCCATCGACACGGTGGGCGGCGGCGGCCGGTATAACGGCCTAGTGGAAGAGATCGGCGGACCGGATCAGCCGGGTATCGGTTTCGGGATCGGCCTTGAGCGTATTCTGCTGATTCTGGAGAATCAGGGGGTTGAGCTGGAAGCAGTGAAGCCGCTGGATGTGTACTTTGTCGCACTTGGTGAAGCCGCAGATCTGGAGATCACGAAGCAGCTGTTCCATCTGCGCAGCCTGGGCTTCTCCGCAGAACGCGATTATCTGGGGCGGAAGATGAAGGCACAGATGAAGTCGGCGGACCGCATGTCGGCCCGGTATACGGCGATTCTTGGCGAAGACGAGCTGAACAGCGGCGTGATCGCCCTGAAGTCGATGGAAACCGGCGAGCAGCGGACCGTCAAGCTGGAAGAGCTGGCGCAGGCGCTGAAATAGAATTTAAGTATGGATATATCCGCGAGCAAGCGGCAGTCAATTACATGTAATTTTAACCATGAAGGGGTAGGATAAAAGATGACCAGAAGCCATAACTGTGGACAATTAACAACGGCGAGCATCGGCGAGACAGTAACACTGAACGGTTGGGTGCAGACCCGCCGTGACCTTGGGGGCGTGCTGTTTATTGACCTGCGCGACCGCACAGGGATTGTACAGATTGTATTCAACCCCGACTATTCCGGAGAAGCGCTGCAGATTGCCGATAAGGTGCGCAGTGAATACGTGCTTGCCGTAACGGGCAAAGTGGTTAAACGGGATGATGAAACCATCAACCGCAACCTGCCGACCGGCGAGATTGAAGTGCAGATTACAGATATTGAAGTATTGAATGCTGCCAAGACGCCTCCGTTCTTCATCGAAGACGGTGTGGAAGTGGATGAATCGCTGCGGATGAAATACCGTTACCTGGATCTGCGCCGTCCGGAAATGCACAAGACGCTGCTGCTCCGTTCGAAAGCGGCCAAGATCTTCCGCGACTTCCTGGATAGCGAAGGCTTCATCGATGTGGAAACGCCGATTCTGACCAAAAGCTCACCGGAAGGCGCACGTGATTATCTCGTGCCAAGCCGTGTGCATGAAGGGGAATTCTTCGCGCTTCCGCAGTCTCCGCAGATCTATAAGCAGCTGCTGATGGTCGGCGGCATCGAGCGTTATTACCAGATGGCCCGCTGTTTCCGCGATGAGGATCTGCGCGCAGACCGCCAGCCTGAATTCACCCAGTTCGACATCGAGACCTCCTTCATGCCGCAGGATGAATTGCTGTCCATGATGGAAACCCTGATGCAGCGACTGCTGAAGGAAACCATTGGTGTCGAGGTTGCTACTCCGTTCCAGCGGCTGACCTATGCTGAAGCTATCGGCAAATACGGCTCGGACAAGCCTGACCTGCGGTTTGGCCTGGAACTGGTAGAGATGAACGATATCGTTGCTGCCAGCGGTGTGAAGGTGTTCGCTTCCGTGATCGAAAAAGGCGGAGAAGTGAAATGCCTTAACGCCAAGGGCTGCGGCACTTGGACCCGTAAGGAAATTGATGATCTCGGACCTTACGCTGCACGTTACGGCGCCAAAGGCCTGGCCTGGATTCAAGTGAAAGACGGCGAGTTCAAAGGACCGATTGTGAAGTTCTTCTCCGAAGAAGAAATTGCCGCCGTGAAGGAACGCACGGGTGCTGAAGAAGGCGACCTGCTGCTCTTCTCCGCCGACACTAAGAAGGTCGTTGCCGATGTACTCGGCGCACTCCGCCTGAAGATCGGCCGTCAGCTTGGCCTGATCGACGACAGTGTGTTCAAATTCGCCTGGGTTACAGAGTTCCCGCTGCTCAGCTATGACGAAGACCAGAAGCGCTACATGGCGGAGCATCATCCGTTCACACGCCCGATGGATGAAGACCTCCATCTCTTCGATACGGATCCGGGCGCGATCCGCGCACAGGCTTATGACATCGTGCTTAACGGCTACGAGGTGGGCGGCGGCTCCCAGCGTATCTACAAACGTGAGGTTCAGGAGAAAATGTTCGAAGCTCTCGGCTTCACACAGGAACTCGCGTATGAGAAATTCGGCTACCTCATGGATGCCTTCGAATACGGCACGCCTCCGCACGGCGGGATTGCCTTCGGCTTCGACCGTCTGATCATGCTGCTGGCCGGACGCACGAACCTGCGTGAAACCATTGCCTTCCCTAAGACCGCAAGTGCAACCGACCTGCTGATGGACGCTCCGTCCCCGGTAGATGCTATACAGCTCGAGCAGCTGCATATCAAATTGGCGCCAAAACCGGAAAAAGAAAAGAAATAAAACATAAATGGCTGACGGGGCATAGAGCGGACTTAAGCGACTATGCCCCGCAGGCTTGTTAAAGGAGGCTGACATCATGCTGAATCAGTTCTCGCGTACGGAACTGGCGATCGGACCGGAAGGTCTCGAGATCATGAAGAACAGCACAGTGGCTGTGCTGGGGATTGGCGGAGTGGGAGCGATGGCTGTAGAGGCCCTCGCCCGTACTGGTATCGGACGTATCATCCTGATTGATAAGGATTCGGTCGATATCACCAATATTAACCGCCAGATCCATGCGCTGACGACGACGATCGGCCAGAACAAAACCGATCTGATGGTGGACCGCGTCAAGCTGATCAACCCGGACTGCGAAGCGATTGCCCTAAACATGTTCTATACCGAAGAGACCTATGAGGAGCTGTTCAAATACAAGCTGGATTATGTCATTGATGCTTCGGATACGATTATCTACAAAATACATCTGATCAAGGAATGTCTGACCCGGAAGATCCCGTTGATCTCCAGCATGGGAGCGGCGAATAAGATGGACCCTACCCGTTTCCAGGTAGCCGATATTTCCAAGACGAGTATGGACCCGATTGCGCGGGTGATCCGCACAAAGCTGCGCAAGGAAGGGATCAAGAAAGGCGTTAAGGTAGTATTTTCAACCGAAAAGCCTGTGAAGCCGCGCGAGGATGTCACCGAGCAGATTGTTCCTGCCAATGCGCCGGACCGGCGCAAAGCGAAGCAGCCTCCGGCCAGTACGTCCTTCGTGCCTCCGGTAGTCGGTCTGATTATGGTTAGTGTTACGGTACGTGATTTGCTGGAAACCGGCGGTATCACGTTTGAATAAGGGTTTGACAGGATTCAAGGGCGTGCAGCTGATTCCCCGCTGCATGCCCTTTTATTGCTGCCTGGAGCAGCATACTCGTGAGATGGCTGATTACAGATCAGACAAACGGGGGTAATAGCCAGCGGAACTTAACATCATAATAAGAAAACTTAAGAATGGAGCAGTGGGGCTGCAATTAATACCTGATCTTAAGGCATTATTGAAGCATCTGTATAACATTCTTAAGTTCACGTTCTCTAGTGGAGGTTTTTAAATGAAATCGAATTTTTGGCGGAATAGCGTGGGACTTGAGCCGGGTGACAACTGGAAACGGGAGTGGGCGGCGGGTATCCTATCGTATTTCGCTTCGGTATATATCGTTATGGTTAATGCGGCGATTCTGCATGATGCAGGCATGCCGCTGCGTGCAGGAATGGTGGCCACGCTGCTGACAGCGATTACAGGCTGTCTGCTGATGGCTTTTGGCGGGAAAACGCCGATTATCGTCGTCCCGGGCATGGGCATCAATGCCTTTTTCACCTATACATTGGTACATTCTATGAAGCTGGATTGGCGTGAGGCGCTTGCCGTTGTTGTGGTGACGGGGGTGTTGTTCGCCATTGTAGCGTTCACTTCGCTCTACCGCATACTGAGTGATGCCATACCCCATAATCTGCAGCATGCGATTACTGTCGGAATCGGTCTGTTTCTGACGTTTATCGGCCTGCAAAAAAGCGGGATTGTCATTGCCCATGCCACGACATTTGTCGCCATCGGGCATTTCAGCGATCCTGCGGTCATTACCTCGGTGGTGACGCTGTTGCTCGCCCTGGTCCTGTTCATCCGCGGCACGCGCGGCGGCCTGCTGATCAGCATGCTGGCGGGGACAGGCCTGGCCTACCTGCTGGGAGCGGCTCATGGGCCTGAGAATACCGAATCCGGACATGTGTTCAGCGGATATGGCGATGTGTTCGCCAGTATGCAATGGAGCGGATTCATCAGCCTTGTCTTCTGGATCGCCATATTCCTGCTGCTGCTGATCGTTGTCTTCGAGAACATCGGCCTGATCTCCTCGCAGACGCTGATGATAGGCCGTCCGGAACGCTTCAAAAGCAGTCTGCGGGCGCTATCCATCGCAAACATCGCGGCAGGCCTGTTCGGCAGCAGTCCCGTAGTAGCCGCTGCCGAATCTACAGCCGGCATCGCTGCCGGCGGACGCACCGGCTTAACCTCGCTCGTCACCGGTCTCTTGTTCGGGGCGACATTCCTGTTCATTCCGCTGCTGGCTTATGTGCCGGACAGCGCAATTGCGCCGATTCTGATCGTGATCGGCGGACTTATGGTCCAGAGTGTGCGCGAGATGGATCTCAGCGACATGACGGAGCTGTTCCCCGCATTTCTGATTATGGTGATGATTCCATTCACCTACAGCATCGTGGACGGGATGGCGTTTGGGTTCATCACTTACCCGGTTGTGAAGCTGGCTACAGGCAAAGGCAAGGACGTCCCGCCGGCGCTGTACGGGATTGCCGGGCTGTTCGTAGCGAACTTTGTGCTCCATGCGCTAATGGGCTAAATGCGCCTCATATAGGGCAGGTGGGCCGTTCTATAAGGCAGTTTGAAATATATGGCTTTCCCTGTCCTCTTGTGATATGATGTACTGCTCACATCACTTTTAGGAGGTAACTGAAATTGGAAGACAACTTTCAAAGTGCCTATCAAGAGGAAGAAGACAGGCTGAACCATGCGCTTATAGAGATTGACTCTACCCTTGAGCGGTTGCGCAGCACTCCGGTGTACACGGGACACGAGTATACGGAACAAGTGCTGGAGGACTCCAGGGAACAGAGGCGCAAAGATCTTGCCAAGCTTAGGCAGGAGCCTTATTTCGGACGGCTTGATTTTCAGGGCAATGACGAGGAAGAACGCAAGGCACTTTATATTGGTAAAATCGGCGTAGACCGTGAGCAGGTAAGCGACCGTCCGCTGGTCATTGACTGGCGGGCACCGGTGGCAAGCCTGTTCTATTCGTTTACAGGAGGGACAGAAGCGGCCTCCTATGAAGCACCGGAAGGGCTGATTGAAGGGCTCGTCTACCTCAAACGCAACGTGGTCATCCGCAAGCAGTTTCTGGAGCGGGTTGCGGATACGTATAACCGCGACAGTGATGCACCGGCGGTGTCGGATGAATTCCTGGTGTACCGGCTCGGTGAGAACAAGGACAACCGGCTGCGTGATATCGTCTCGACGATCCAGGAGGAGCAGGACAAGATTATCCGGGCAGCGAAGAACACGGCGCTGATTATTCAAGGGGTAGCGGGAAGCGGTAAAACTACCGTCGCGCTGCACCGGCTGGCTTTTTTATTGTACCAATACAAGGATCAGGTCTCGGCGGAGAAAATGATTATTTTCGCTCCGAACCGGATGTTCCTGGATTATATTTCAGATGTGCTGCCGGAGCTCGGTGTCGGCAATATTGCCCAGAGCACCTTCCCGGACTGGGCTGCGGATGTTCTGGGTGTGACCTTGCCGGAGCAGGATGCTTCGGAAGCGGTGAGCCGCTGGTTCGAAACAGCGGGGGCGATGCCTGTTATTACGGAAGAGACTCCGGGGCGCTTCAAAGGCTCCACGGTGCTGATGAGTGTCATTGAATCCAGCATTAAGCTGCTGGAGACCAGCGCCGTGCCTGAAGGGGATTTCAGCCCGTGGGACGGGGCTGTGCTGCGCCGCTCGATGATTCTGCGCTGGCATAATGAAGAATACGCTCCGTATCCGCCAGCCAAACGCAAGGAACGTGTGATGGCGCGGATTCACCGCTGGATCGAGATGGAGCTGAAGAAGAGCCCGTCGGCCGCTGCGCTGAAGGACCGCAAGAAAAAAGGCGCGGCCCGCGAGAAGGCGTACAGCGCCAAGTGGCCGAAATATGATCCGCTGGCTATCTACAAGCAGATATTCCGCGCGGCGAAGACTCCGGAGGACTGGCCGGCTGAGGCGCCGGAAGAAATTCCGCAGGCTGTATTGAAGGAAACGGTGAAAGAGCTGAAGAAAGGCATTTTGCGCGAAGAGGATCTTCCGCCGCTGCTCTATATCCATTATCTTTTGAACGGCAATGAGGGAACCGAACGCTTCGATCATATTGTTATTGACGAAGCGCAGGATTTCTCCCCGTTCCAGATTGCCGTGCTGGATTTGTATGTGAAGGGCCATTCCTTCACGATTCTGGGTGACTTGTCCCAGGGGATTCATGCCTATAAAGGGGTACATGAGTGGAAAGAAATGCAGACGCTGTTTGCCGAGGAGTATACCGCGTATCACGCGCTTACCCGCAGCTACCGTTCAACGATGGAGATTATTGAATTCGCCAACGGCATTCTGTCCGCTGGCGTCGGCAGCGAGCTGCTGGCCGTGCCGGTCTTCCGCAGCGGTAATCCTGTGCGGCTGATTTCCTATGAGGATGCGCAGCCGGAACCGGCTGCAGGCGGCAGCCAGCGGCTCAGCGCTGTCAGAAGCGCCCTGTCATCGCTCTCCGGGCGCGAATACCGCACTGTGGCTGTATTGACCCGTAGCCTGCGGGAAGCCGCTGAGCTGTACGCTGAGCTTGCCGGACAGTTCGAGGATATTCATCTCATTGACGGCAGCATCACCGAATACCGCGGCGGCTTGTCCATACTGCCTGTATATTTGTCCAAGGGACTGGAGTTCGATGCCGTCATCCTGGCGGACGCGGATAGCGCGCATTATGGAGGGGCGGCCTGGGACGCCAAGCTGATGTATGTAGGCTGTACACGTGCCCTGCATGAGCTGTGGCTGCTGCATAATGGCGGGCTTCCGGCTTACGTGCAGCTGCTTGGAGACGAGACGGTCTCCGGCTGGCCGGTACCCGAAGGGAATTAAGGTTTACATTATCTTGGGTAAGGGCAGCCCCTGTTTTGGAATGGGATAGAGGGTTGCGCTTGGTGAGAACACTCGGCAAACGGAACGTTATTCCAGTCGATCCCTGGTCCAGATTTTTTAAATTCCCTTAGCGGTGAAAATCCATACACAAGGCGACCGCTAACGCTTTTCCGAGGGTCGTCCTGTCCGATCCACTGTTTAAGCGGGAAACGTGTGCAATCTTAATAAACGCAAAAAAGAAACCTCTCTTTGGTGAAATGTGTTCAACCATTTCAAAGGAGAGGTTTTTTTGTACATATATAAGGATTTATTTGTTTCACTCCATCAATTATTCGGAAGCCGCCGGGAGTCGGCACACGGTAAGATCAAAGGGATCAATCCTTCTGATTTTGCCGAGTGTGGCTGAAGGAGAGTAATGAAGAGCATTAATGCCCCTGAATTTACTGGACGGGTGCCGAATGAGCAAATGAGGAGCATTAGTGCCCCTGAATTTACTGGACGGGTGCCGAATGAGCAAACGAGGGGCATTAGTGCCCCTGAATTCACTGGACGGGTGCGAAATGAGCAAATGAGGAGCATTAGTGCCCCTGAATTCACTGGAAGCGGGCCGAATGAGCAAACGAGGGGCATAAGTGCCCCTGAATTCATTGGAAGCAGGCCAAATGAGCAAATGAGGGGCATTAGTGCCCCTGAATTCACTGGAAGCGGGCTGAATGAGCAAATGAGGAGCATTAGTGCCCCTGAATTCACTGGAAGCGGGCCGAATGAGCAAATGAGGGGCATTAGTGCCCCTGAATTCACTGGAAGCGGGCCAAATGAGCAAATGAGGGGCATAAGTGCCCCTGAATTTACTGGAAGCGGGCCGAATGAGCAAATGAGGGGCATAAGTGCCCCTGAATTCATTGGAAGCAGGCCAAATGAGCAAATGAGGAGCATTAGTGCCCCTGAATTCACTGGAAGCGGGCCGAATGAGCAAATGAGGGGCATAAGTGCTCCTCATTACGCCGTATGCCCTTAAGCCTTGCCCTTCGGCTCGAAGTGAAACCGTTCCACCTGTCCCTGCATATCCGATGCCATGGCGGAGAGCGCAGCGGAAGATGAAGTGATCTCCTCCATGGAAGCAAGCTGCTCTTCCGTCGCTGCTGTGACACTTTGGAAGGATTCGAGCGCCGCCTGGGCGATCTTGGCCATCTCCTGAACAGACGCTGCTACTTCTGCGCTGCTGGCTGACATTTGCTCGGTGATCGCGGATACTTCATGAATTTGCTCGCCTACATGCCGGGTGGACTGCTCGATCTGGCGGAAGGCCTCGCTGGCTTCCTGTGTAAGCTCCATTCCTTGCTCCACATCCCCAACCACTTTATGCCGCATCACATCATAGGCACTGGCAATCAGGTCCACCATCTCAGAGATCGTCTCCTGGATTTGTCCTGCACTGACATTGGAAGCTTCGGACAGCTTGCGCACTTCACCGGCGACTACAGCGAAGCCTCTGCCGTGTTCTCCGGCCCGTGCAGCTTCAATGCCCGCATTCAGCGACAAGAGATTGGTCTGCTTGGCAATGGCAGAGATGGCCGTGCTGGTCTCCGCCACCTTGGCACTTAATCCGTTAAGCTCAGCAATCAGCGTACCGGACTGGTGTACGGATTCGCGGATCGTCTTCATCTGTTCTCCGACATGCTGCATCTTGGCACTGCCGGTGGAGACATCCTGTTCCGTCTGTACTGCGGCGCTGACAATCATCTCTGAGGCGGAGGCGATTTTTTGAATGCCGGTTGACATTTCATCCATCGTTATGGCCACCTCGGCGGAAGCATAAGCCTGGGTTTCCACACCACGGGTGGATTCCTCGACCAGCTCGGTCACGTATTCGACCGCTTTGCTGTTCTCGCCGGTGCTGGCTGTCAGCTGTTCACTGGCTGCCGCCAGGTGGCCAGACGTTTCAGCGACCTCCTGAACCATTTTGCGGAGCGAAGACACCATTTCATTATAATTGCCGGCCAGCTGACCGATCTCATCTTTGCGGTTTGTCTCCACAGACTCATCCAGATAACCTTCGCTTACCCGTTTGGCTGAACGGTTCAAGCGTTCCACAGCGCCGGTAATGCGGCGGATGATAAGGAACGTTACGATCGAAGCAAGCAGCAGAGAGACGACAAGGACGATACCTGATTTGTACAGAATCGGATATACAGCCTTGGTGTATTCATTCTCCGGCAGCACGCCGGCCATTTTGAATCCGGTCAGCTCGTTCGTAATGTAGAAGCCGTCCATTTGTGTATTGGCTGTATCGTCCTTGTAGGAGATTTTGCCTGCTGGGCCTTTGCCCATTTCAGCCAGCATCTGGCTTGTTGCTTCAGAGGCCACCTCCATGGTGGGGTGATAGATTACCTTGTTATTGCCGTCTAGAATATATACATAGCCGCTGTCACCCAGACTGACGTTCTTGGTCAGCTCCATGAGCTCGTTCATGCTGATGCTGATTGTAACGGCCCCCTTACCGTCCGGCAAAGCCCGGGAAACCGGCAGGATATAGCTGTTTGTCACTTTGGAGAAAATAGGGTCAATAACCGATGTGCTCTCCGGTGTCTTTAGTGCATCTATGTACCAGTCGCGCGTACGGGGATCATAATCCTCCGGTTGTGAATCCGGAGCGAACATGTATTTACCCTGGTCGTTGCCCAGAGCTATGATATCCACTTCCGGATGCTCCAGCTTGAATTTGTCGAGCAGACTGCGTGCTTTTGCAGGGTTGCCCGTGAGATCAGTGCTGCTAATCTGGTAGGCGAGCTCGTTGACGCCTGCGCTCTCCAGCTGAATTAATTGCGTGAGGGTTTTATCGAGAATATGGATGCTTGAGTTTGTGGTTTCTTCCATTTTGGAGCGCAATGCCGACTCTGAGGTTTCCGTGGATATGACAACCAGGGCAAGTGAGGGCAGCACAATAGCTATGATGATTAGCAGCATCAATTCAGTTCTCAGCTTGGTGATGTGAAATACACGCTTTAAGGGATTCCGTGGGGTTGTCATAGAAGGTTCCTCCTGAATTTCTGAATGGATGGGGTTAAATTAAGTTCCATATCTCGAAGTAAATAGATAATTTAATATATATTTCGACATTAATCGACTAAAAATTAGTTTTTCGTCAAAATTTTTTTGACTGAAATTAACGCTATGCCTTCCTCCTGAAAGTTATGATTAACGTGAGCTCAAGGTGGAGAACGATTATAACTATTCTTGAACTTGTAACCTGCGGATACCTGTGGCTTAATAATAAGTGTCCGGCCGGGCAAGATTACTTCTGGAAGGAGGCTGATGGCAATGTTTTCAGAATACGAGGTGGTTTCCGTCTAAGACGGAAGCCTGTTTAAGGGGAGGCCGCGAGGCCTCCTTATGTATAGATAGCGGCTATATATTTCAGGCTTAGCTAAAATATATAGAAGTACACTGACAAACCACTGATAGGGTACTGATAAACAATGAATGTAGACGCTAACCGCAGGGTTTAATATAATGAATTTAGGTTATTTACCAAATTTGAGGAGAAGAAAGGAGGCAGGTGGCATGATTATCAAGAACAGCGCAGTGATCGGACTTAACGGAACACACCTGTTGAAGGAGGAACCAGAACGTGAGTTACGTAAATGGAAAGGATGTGCTCCCCCCGGGATTGCTCGAAGAGCTACAGGGCTACATCCAGGGTGAATTGCTATACATCCCGAAGAAGACGGAAGAGCGGGTACGATGGGGCGAGAACAGCGGCTCCCGGCAAGAAATTGCGAACCGCAATGAAGAGATCTTCTGTAGTCACAGCAGTGGCTGCTCGGTGAACGAGCTGCAGAAGAGATATCATTTATCCGAAGAAAGCATCCGCAAAATCATTTCAAAAATGCGGCTGGCGCTGAACAGCTAGCCTGAATATTTGAAACAACCCCACAACATATAAGTTCTAAGAATAGAACAAAGAGCATGCTCCCGCCGGTGATGGCGAGGTCATGCTCTTTTTAATGAAAGCTGCGGGTATGGTATGATAGAAGGCAGCCAGTTATTTCTATCGAAGAAATAGCAAAATACCAGATTACTAGCAAGGAAGTGGAGTTATGGATTTATTCTCGCTGGGTGAAGATAACGGGAATGGGAGCGGAAGGCTGCTTGCAGACCGGATGCGGCCCGTGAATCTCGATGAATATATTGGACAGGAGCATATTGTAGGCCGCGGCAAGCTGCTGCGCAGAGCCATAGAGGCTGACCAGGTGTCTTCCATCTTGCTGTATGGGCCTCCGGGCTGCGGCAAAACAACCTTGGCTCATATCATATCGCATCATACCCAAGGTGAATTTGTCCGGCTGAACGCGGTGGAAGCCTCGGTGAAGGATGTCCGCGAGGTTATTGAACGCGCCCAGAGCAACAAGGCGCTGTATGGATCGAAGACGATTCTGTTTCTGGACGAGGTACACCGTTTCAACAGCTCCCGGCAGGATGCGCTGCTGCCGGCGGTGGAGAAGGGAACGATTACCTTCATAGGCGCAACGACGGAGAATCCGTTCCATTATGTGAACGGGGCGCTTATGAGCCGCTCCACGCTGTTCCAGCTGGAGTCTCTGACCAGCGAGCACAGCCTGATTGCCATGAAGCGGGCGCTCGCCGATGAGCAGCGGGGCCTGGGGTTCATGGATCTGAAGGCGGATGAGGACGCGCTGCAGCATATTGCCACGATGGCTAACGGCGATATCCGGCGCGCCTTGAACGCGCTGGAGCTGGCGGCGATGACCACTGCCCCGGAGAGCAACGGCAGCGTGCATATCACACTGGAGGTGGCGGAGGAGTCCATCCGCCGGCCGATTGTCAAAGCGGACGAGTCTACGCAGTATGATGTGGTGTCCGCTTTTCACAAAAGCATCCGCGGCTCCAGCGACGCTGCCCTGTTCTGGTTCCTCTACGCCGTGGAGAAGCTCGGCATGGACCCGATGACCTTCATCCGCCGTCTGATCGCCGCGAGCAGCGAGGATATTGGCCTGGCTAACCCGCAGGCGATGGTCCAGGCTGTCAGTGCGCTGGATGCCTACCGCAACAACGGCTGGCCGGAGGCGAAGCTGAATATTGCGCAGGCGATCCTGTTTGCGGTGGAGAGCCCGAAATCAAACGGCGTGGTGATGGCAATCGCGAACGTCATGGATAGCCTGGAGGATCTGAAGTCGGCTGAGGTGCCGCTGCATTTGCGGGATACACATTATAAAGGCGCAGCCCAGCTGGGGCATGAGGGATACCAGTATCCCCATAATTTCCCTGGTCACTATGTGAAGCAGGACTATCTTCCGAAGGCGATCTCCCGGAGGGTGTTCTATCAGGCGACCGAGCAGGGCAACGAGGCGAAGATCCGCCATAACCAGCAGCTGCGGCGCGGGCAATAGTGCCTCACTCAGATGCATGGGAAGACCAATAAATGAAGAGAAGTAAAGGGAGACCACTGCATTGCACTCCATGGCGGTGGTCTTTTATTTGCGTATCCGCTTGTGCATCTGAAATACATTAGCGTATTTTTCGGATGAGGGCACGGTAAATATGATAAAAATGGAAATTATTTGACAAAATGAGTTTGTTTTCGGTGAAATTAATTGTAAATATATAGAATTAAATTACTATATGTGGTATATGTGTAGATAGGAAGATTATTTCCTTAATTTGTAAGTGGGGGTGGGGATGGAACGTACTGAATAGAATGTCTTATGAAATGTCTTCAATGGACGCTGGGGAGGTATCTGCGCGTGAGTCACCCGATCGGGCTGAAATGTAAAAATCGAAGGGAGATGAGTTAAGGTGAAGCAAACGAGACGGAAGACAGGCTGTATCGCAGCACTGAGCTTAATGCTAACCTGCACTGTTGCTTCAGGGACTGTTATTCATCCGCAAGTCAGCAAAGCCGCAACCGCCGGGATTAATTATGCAGAGGCACTGCAGAAATCTATTTATTTCTATGAGACCCAGCGGTCGGGTGATCTGCCGGCGAACAATCGTGTGGAATGGCGGGGAGATTCGGGGCTGCAGGACGGTGCGGATGTCGGCCACGATCTGACGGGAGGCTGGTATGACGCAGGGGATCATGTTAAATTCGGTTTTCCTATGGCGTACACCTCCACTATGCTGGCATGGTCGGTCTATGAATACAAGGATGGCTACGTGCAATCGGGGCAGCTGGATGAGATTCTGGACAATATCCGCTGGGCAACAGACTATTTTGTGAAAGCGCATACCGCTCCTAATGAGCTATGGGGACAGGTCGGCAACGGCACGGCGGATCATAACTGGTGGGGACCGGCGGAGGTCATGCAGATGGCACGTCCTTCCTATAAGATTGATGCCGCGCATCCAGGCTCTGATCTGGCTGCGGAGACCGCTGCCGCACTTGCCTCAGCTTCCATTATTTTTAGGGATTCGGATGCCGCATATGCGGACAAGCTGCTGCTCCATGCCAAGCAATTATACAATTTTGCCGATACGTACCGCGGAGCTTACTCCGATACAATCACTGACGCCAAGCAGTATTACAATTCGTGGAGCAGCTACGCCGATGAATTAAGCTGGGGCGGTATCTGGCTATACTTAGCGACCGACGAGCAGACCTATCTGGACAAGGCGATTGCCGCAAGTGATCTGTGGGGCACCAACCAAGCCGGAGACTGGGGTTACCAATGGACCCAATCCTGGGATGACAAGCATTACGGTGCGCAGCTCCTGCTGTCCCGCATTACGGGTGATCCCAAATTCATTCAATCCACTGAACGGAATATGCAGTTTTGGACTACCGGGGTGAACGGTACCTCTGACCGGGTAGCTTACACTCCCGGGGGGCTGGCCCATCTGGACCAATGGGGGGCGCTGCGGTATGCGGCCAACCAGGCATTTATGGCTTTTGTCTATGCGGACTGGGTTACTGACCCGGTGAAGAAGAGCACAGCCCAGACCTTTGCGGAGCGGCAGATTACCTATATGCTGGGTGATAATCCGCGCAATAGCAGCTATGTGATCGGCTTCGGCGCAAATTCGCCTGAGCATCCTCATCACCGCACCTCGCACGGCTCCTGGAGTGACAGCCAGACCACTCCTGCGAACCACCGGCATGTGCTGTACGGCGCACTGGTCGGAGGACCTTCCAAGACAGACAGCTACACCGATACGATCAGCGATTATGTCTCCAATGAGGTTGCGACTGATTACAATTCAGCCTTTACCGGCGCGTTGGCCAAAATGATGCTGCTCCACGGACAGGGCCAGCAGCCGCTTGCGAGCTTCCCTCCCGCCGAAACGCGTGAGGATGAAATGTTCACTGAGACTTCTGTGAACGCCAGCGGCAGCAATTTTGTGGAAATCCGGGCCATACTTAATAACCGCTCGGGATGGCCTGCCCGCTCCAGCAGTCAAATGTCCTTCAACTACTATATGGACATAAGTGAGGCTGTGGCTGCAGGGTATGGGCCAGCAGATATCACCGTCAAGGCGGGAGGCTACAACCAGGGTGCAACCGTCTCGCAGCTGCTGCCTTACGATGAAGCCAATCATATCTATTACACCAAAGTAGATTTCTCCGGCACACCGATTTATCCAGGCGGACAATCCGCTTACCGCAAGGAGGTCCAGTTCCGGATTGCCGGGCCGCTGAACACCACCTTCTGGGATAACAGCAACGACTTCTCGTTCAAGGGAGTGGCACCAGGTGCTTCCTCGGCGACAAAGAATCCGTATATACCTGTATTTGATGCGGGTGTCAAAGTATACGGGGAGCTGCCCACTGGCGGCGGAACACCCGGCGAACCCCAGGTTCCGGGCCGTCCGTCCGGCTTGCAGGCGGTACCCGGCAATGCCAGCGTGGCCTTGAGCTGGAATGCGGTCAGCGGCGCCTCACAATATACGATTAAGCGCTCTCTGGTGAGCGGCGGACCGTACACGGTGATTGGCACGGCAAACGGAGCAGTCTACAGCGACAGCGGGCTGACGAACGGAGTGGACTACTATTACGTGGTGACCGCATCGAACAGTGTGGGGGAGAGTACGGCGTCTGCACAGGCCACGGCCCGGCCGCGCGAGGCCACCACGCCGACGACAGGAGCCTTGCGTGTGCAGTATCGCACCAATGACACAAGTCCTGGCGATTCGCAGGTCCGCAGCCAGTTCCGGATTGTCAATACAGGAACCGAGAGCATTGCGCTCAGCGGTCTGAAGCTGCGCTATTATTACACCGTGGACGGGGACAAGCCGCAGGAATTCCACTGTGACTATGCTGCCATCGGCAGCGGGAACCTGAGCGGAAGCTTTGTGAAGCTGGACACGCCGGTGTCCCTGGCTGATTCTTATGTTGAGATTTCCTTTGCCGCAGGAGCAGGAAGCCTGGCTCCGGGGGCGGATAGCGGGGAGATCCAGGTGCGGTTCAACAAGGCAGACTGGACGGCCTACAATGAGAGCAACGACTATTCCTATGGAGGAACCCAGCAGACCTTCGCGGATTGGGAGAAAGTTACACTTTACCGTGCAGGAACGCTCGTATGGGGCTTGGAACCCTAAATCATTCCAGAGAGGAAGTATGCCGAAATGATCAAGTTAAGTTCATTCAAGAAACCGGCCTCCATAGTTATGACGGCCATTCTGACCCTTTCCCTCACCAGCGGGATCTTCAATTTCAACCCGGGGACAGCCAAGGCGGCATCGGTGGAGAAGACAAGATTTCTGCAATTATATGACCAGCTGAAAAACCCGGCAAGCGGCTATTTCTCGGCTGAAGGTATCCCGTATCACGCGGTGGAGACCCTGCTTAGCGAGGCGCCCAACTATGGGCATATGACTACCTCCGAGGCCTACAGCTACTGGATGTGGCTTGAAGTGCTGTATGGCTATAATACCGGAGACTGGAGCAAGCTTGAAGCCGCCTGGGATAATATGGAGAAATACATCATCCCGGTTAATGAAGGCGACGGTGTGCAGGAGCAGCCGACAATGAGCAGCTACAACCCGAACAGTCCGGCAACCTACGCCTCGGAGCATGCCCAGCCGGATCTGTATCCAAGTGCGCTGAACGGCAAGTACACCCCGGGCAAGGACCCGCTGGATGCGGAGCTGAAGTCCACCTACGGCAATAACCAGACCTATCTGATGCACTGGCTGGTGGATGTGGACAACTGGTATGGCTTCGGTAATCTGCTGAATCCTGCGCATACCGCTGCCTATGTGAATACCTTCCAGCGCGGAGTGCAGGAATCCGTCTGGGAAGCGGTGGCGCATCCTTCACAGGATGACAAATCGTTCGGCAAGACGAATGAAGGCTTCATGAGCCTGTTCACCAAGGAAAATAGTACACCTTCCGCCCAGTGGCGTTATACGAATGCTACAGACGCGGATGCACGCGCTGTGCAAGCGATGTACTGGGCCAAGGACCTTGGATACACCAATACGGTCTATCTGAACAAAGCTAAGAAAATGGGCGACTTCCTGCGTTACGGCATGTACGATAAGTACTTCCAGAAGGTCGGCAGTGCTGCTGACGGCACACCTGAAGCGGGAACGGGCAAGGATTCCAGCCAGTATTTGCTGGCCTGGTATACGGCCTGGGGCGGCGGCCTGGGAACCGGAGGAGACTGGGCCTGGAGAATCGGCGCCAGCCATGCGCACCAGGGGTATCAGAATGTAGTTGCAGCCTATGCGCTGTCGACCGCAGCCGGAGGGCTGATTCCGTCTTCGGCAACAGCCGGAACGGACTGGGGCAAATCGCTGACCCGCCAGCTGGAATTCTACAACTGGCTGCAATCCTCTGAAGGGGCCATTGCGGGCGGAGCGACCAATAGCTATGGCGGCTCCTACAGCGCTTATCCAGCCGGCACAAGCACCTTCTACGGCATGGCCTACGACGAGGCTCCTGTCTATCATGACCCGCCATCCAACAACTGGTTCGGGATGCAGTCCTGGAGCATGGAACGGGTAGCAGAGCTGTATTATATCCTGGCTTCCAGCGGGGATACCACCTCGGCTAATTTCTCAATGGCCAAACGGGCCATTGAGAACTGGATTGACTGGTCTACAGATTATGCCTTCGTGGGCAGCCGTCCGGTATCCGATGCCGCCGGTTATTATCTGGATCAGCAGGGAAACCGGATTCTGGGCGGAGATGATCCGCAGGTTGCCACCGTATCCGCACCCGGCGAGTTCTGGATTCCGGGCAATGTGGAGTGGCACGGACAACCCGATACCTGGAGCGGATTCAGCTCGTTTAACGGCAACAGCGGCCTGAAGGCAGTGACCAAAGATCCGGGACAGGATAGCGGCGTGCTGGGCAGTTACATTAAAGCGCTCACCTTCTTTGCCGCAGGGAATAAAGCGGAGCATGGCAGCAATACTGCGCTCGGCGGAACCGCTTCACAATTAGCCAAGTCCTTGCTGGATACGGCCTGGGGCTACAATGACGGAGTGGGCATTACCACACTGGAGAAGCGTGCAGATTATTTCCGGTTCTTCACCAAAGAGGTCTATTTCCCTGCGGGCTGGACGGGGACCTTCGGCCAAGGAAACACTATACCGGGCAGTGCGACAGTACCTTCTGATCCGGCCAAAGGCGGAAACGGAGTTTATGCGAGCTATACCGATGTGCTTCCCGATATTACAAATGATCCCAAGTGGAGTTACCTGGAAGGCAAGTACAATAGCTCGTACAACAAAACAACCAAAACATGGGATAATGGCGCACCTGAGTTCACCTACCACCGCTTCTGGTCACAGGTGGACATCGCTACAGCCTATGCGGAATACGACCGGCTAATCAATAACGGCAGCGGTCCAATACCGACAGCTACACCGACTACAACGCCAACGGCCACGCCAACAGCAACGCCAACGGCCACACCGGCAGCAACGCCAACGGCTACACCGACAGCTACACCAACGGTCACGCCGACAGTTGCACCAACGGCCACACCAACATCTACGCCGACGCCAACGGCTACGCCGACGGTCACGCCAACGGCTACGCCTGCTGCAGCGGACCTGGTGGTTCAATACCGTACAACGGATACGAACGCCACCGATTCGCAGTTCCGCCCGCAGCTGCGGATTGTCAACAACGGGACGACAGCGGTAGATCTCAGCAAGGTCAAGCTCCGTTACTATTACACGATTGACGGAGAGAAACCTCAGCAGTTCAATGTCGATTATGCAACACTCGGCGGCAGCAATGTGCTCGGCAGCTTCGTGAAGCTCGATCCTGCGGCTACAGGAGCGGACTATTACGTGGAGATTGCCTTCAGTGCCGGCGCAGGCAGCCTGGCACCCGGCGCGAACACCGGTGAGATTCAGCTGCGCATCAACAAATCCGATTGGAGCAATTACAATGAGGCTGATGATTATTCCTATGATTCAACCAAAACGGCTTATACAGACTGGAACCGGGTACCGCTGTACTTGAATGGCGTAAGGGTATGGGGGGTTCAGCCGTAATAAGCTGAAATCCGGTAAAGTTAAGGTAATTCTGTCTGAGCATTATTCCGTACAATAACGAACTAAAAGAACCTTCAGCTCCACGATCCAGTGGTGTTGAAGGTTCTTCTGTATGCATTAGGGGCTCGTCTCCGGCAGGTGATGCAGTTACGCCTGCGGCAGCGGCACGACCTTCTCGGCAGCCTCAATGGTTCCGCCGCCGAGACATGTTTCACCAAGGTAGAACACCACAGCCTGTCCCGGCGTGATCGCCTTTTGCTGAACATCAAAAGCAACATGCACGGTTCCATCTGCCTGCTTCGTCAGCGTAACGCCCTGATCCGGCTGGCGGTAACGGAACTTGGCGGTACACTTCAGCGGCGTATCACCAAGTGTAGCTGCATCGATCCAGTTCACGCCTGAAGCCGTGAGGCTGGTGGAGTACAGGCTGACATGCTTCTCGCCCTGCACAACATACAGGGTATTGCTTGCCAGATCCTTCTCGGCCACGAACCAGGGTTCGCCTGTGCCGGAGCCCCCGATACCAAGGCCCTGACGCTGGCCCAGCGTGTAATACATGAGTCCGTCGTGACGGCCCTTAACTTCGCCGGTGGCGATATCGACCATATTGCCAGGCAGTGCAGGCAGGTATTGGCTTAGGAATTCACGGAAATTGCGTTCTCCGATGAAGCAGACGCCAGTGCTGTCTTTTTTCTTGGCGGTGTAGAGTCCGGCTTCCTCGGCAATTCTCCGCACCTCCGGCTTCGGCAGATGCCCGATCGGGAACATGGCCTTGGAGAGCTGATACTGGTTCAGTGCGTTGAGGAAATAAGTCTGGTCTTTGTTGTTGTCCACGCCGCGCAGCAGCTTGAACATGCCGTCCTCTTCTATGACCCGGGCGTAATGTCCGGTAGCCACGTAATCTGCGCCAAGCTGCAGCGCTTTGTTCAGGAATTCCCCGAACTTGATCTCGCGGTTGCACATCACATCCGGATTCGGTGTCCGGCCGGCCTTATATTCTTCGAGGAAATAGGAAAAGACTTTATCAAAGTATTCCTTCTCGAAATTAACGGTATAGTAAGGAATATCGATCTGCTCGCACACGCGGCGCACATCCTCGGCATCGGTCTCTGCCGTACATACGCCGAACTCGTCGGTATCATCCCAATTCTTCATGAAGATGCCGATGACGTCATAACCCTGCTGCTTCAGCAGAAGCGCTGTAACAGAGGAATCGACCCCACCCGACATACCGACGACGACACGGATATCCTGATTAGCTTTTGTCATCGTGATCACCATTTTCTATGCACAAAATACCGGCGTTCTGACTGAACACCCGGCTCATTGTGTATTATAACATACCTGTCTACCCCAAACAGGAGAAGGCTGTTATAAAATATAGCGAAAAACGGTTCAAAATTGACAATTTGTCCACCACTGGTGAACAAAATCGCGAATTATTCCCGTTGGGTGTTCCAAATGTGTCCAAAGATATGATAACATAAGCTGAGAGCAAACATCGGAATACGTTGATATGACATATCTCATGTCTAACCAGCGAAACAGGAACCACAGAACCAGCAACTAAACCGAAAGAGGTGCCCCTTTGAAAATATCAACCAAAGGACGTTACGGATTAACCATTATGATGGAGCTTGCCCTGAGATTTGGCGAAGGGCCAACATCACTTAAGAGCATTGCCGAGAAAAACGGACTCTCCGAGCATTACCTGGAGCAGCTGATCGCCCCGCTGCGTAATGCCGGACTTGTAAAAAGTATCCGCGGCGCATACGGCGGGTATATTCTGTCCCGCGAGACCAGCACCATTACTGCCGGAGACATTATCCGCGTACTCGAAGGCCCGATTTCTCCTGTGGACTTCACAGAAGAAGATGACCCGGCCAAGCGCGACCTGTGGCTGCGCATCCGCGACAGCATCGCCGATGTGCTGGATTCCACCACTTTATCCGACCTGATCAACTTCAAGGAAGAGAGTCAAGCGGATAATTATATGTTTTATATTTAACAGGAGCTAAAATGTGTTGATTTCAAAGGGATTGTTGAAAAACTTAATCGCTCACTCAACTGGATAAAAGCTTCTGACAAGTCTTTTCAAGAAATTTGGAGAGACTTGTTTTTTATTGTTGGCGTGCCCAGAGGCACGCATTATCTAGTTGGTGAAAGTCCAACCAAAGGAGGGACCAAGCCACCTTTGTAGCTAGGATGCTTGCGCATGGCGAAATCTGTGTGTAAAAGCGCATCGACAAGAAGGTGGATGGGTTCATTCATTATCCGAGGTAAAGTATATTGCCAGACAATATGGACTATAAACGCTATTGTAATCTGCATGCCCATGAATGACAGACATCGGAAAGCAGTATGAGGGAAAACCTCACGTACGGTTTGATGAGGAGGGGGTGGTTGAATCCAGCCCTTTACTCTAGTTTAGGAAATTATAGTTTTCGTCTGCTATGGATAAGGTGATTTTGTTCTTTTTTCGAACATGCTTGACATGCGTTATCTCCCGCCCAGCAACCGATGAAGCCGCGCTGCCAGCTTTTGGCCTGCATTGGCTTCCATGAGTGTAAGATCCCACAATACCGCATGGGTTCGGGGGTCGGCAGCATCGGTGATGACTGCAATGGTCAGCTCCTGTCTGCCTTCAAGCGGCACCTGAAAAGACAGCGGCGGATTCTCGCCCGGTGCGATATTCACATTCAGGGAGTAAAGCTCTTCTCCGTCGGCACTGATAATGACGCTGCTGCCGCCTTTGCTCTTAGCAAATATAGCATCGTCAGGGATGCCGAAATTCCCGGCAAGCTCCTTATACTGTCCGTCAAGGCGCAGTGAGAATTCGTGGCGTTCCGGATTATCCGGGCTATACAGGTTGATCGCCGGTTCGATCTGCTCCTGCGCTACAGTGAAACTGTTTAGCTTCTTTTCCCACCGTACTTCACCACGCTCAAGGGTAAGCCGGTCCATTGCCCTGATCTCTCCGCGGCCATGATCCAGATAATAATTGAGACCGCTCACGGCGGAGTAGACGATCAACGTCAAGACCGCGCCGGAGGACAGGAGCTTGAGTAAACCTCTTGGCGTTGTCCGATCGCGGCGGATCAGCCGCTGGGCGCCGTAGCCGACAGTCGCACCGAGCGTATTAATGACGATATCGTTGATATCGAACGCACCCAAATGCGTTACCATCTGAATCAGCTCAACCCCGGTAATGGCAGCTAAGAAGACTAAGAGGAACGGCAGGAAGCGGCAGCGGATCAGTAGCGGAACCACCAGGCCGAACGGTACGAACGCCAGATAGTTACCCAGATTGAAGACCCAAAGATTCGAATAACCCCCGCCCGGAAATTGCAACGGAATCCCGTCAAAGACCAGGTGATACCGTAAGTCCGTCTTTGGCAGAGCCGAAGAACGGTTGAAACCGGCAAACAAGAAAAATAGGGTGAGGCCCGTGTACAGGCCCAAGCCGATCCAGGCGGCAGACCTTTTTTTGCCTTGAAGCATGATGGTTGACCTCTCTTTATCACACAGTTTAGTGTCCCTTGCAGGATAACATAGTATAAGCGATCCTCGCCGGTCCAGCAAGGCGGGCAGCGGCCGTGCAGGTCAACATACTTGTAATTCATCCATTAGCCGAGACTGGAATAGCTGCCGTTGCAAACAGGGTTGACCCTCTCCGGCTTTTTTTACCTCTAAATTCCCTTCCCGGTTCTACCGATTCCCCTTAGCTGCATATACTGTTCCAATAAGAACAAATGTTCTATTTTACCATTGCTTAAAAATCTCAATCCTGGTTATAATACAAACAAATGTTCTTATTCTACCGGAGGCGATCAGTCATGAAAATGAGCATCGGCCAAACGATTGAAATGATATACCTGGACAAAGCGGGCAAGATTACGCAGCGGAAGATTGAAGTGCACGGGATTCGTGACGGCCGCATACGGGCTACCTGTCTGAGCACCGGCCTGCCCCGTGTTTTCCTGACAGACAGCATCTTGTCCTGGCACCCGGTACGGGGGCAGAAGTATGCCTAAAGACCGGATCATTCTGCTCTCGGATTGCCAATCCTTCTATGCAAGTGTCGAAAAGGCTGCGCATCCCGAGTATAAAGATAAGCCTGTCGCAGTCGGCGATCCCACGCGGATGAACGGTATTGTCCTGGCTGCCTGCCCCATCGCCAAATCTCATGGTGTAACCACCGCTTCACGCGTGGGTGAGGCCATGACCAAATGCCGGGATCTCATAGTGATCCGCCCGCGGATGAGTACGTATATCAAGGTCTCGCTGATGATTTCAGAAATCTACAAGGGGTATACCGACCAGGTTGAGGCCTTTAGCATTGATGAGCAGTTTTTGGATGTGACCGGTTCCTTGAGTGTTTTTGGAGGAGATCTGCCGGATATGATTCACTCCATCCAGCATCATGTCCTGTTGTCAACGGGGGTGTGGACCCGGGTGGGAGTCGGACCGACCAAAATTCTGGCCAAGATGGCTAACAACTTTGCCAAGAAGAAGGAAGGAGGGGTCTTCAGGCTCGATTACAGCAATATAGACACAGAGCTCTGGCCGCTGCCGGTGCATGAAATGTTTATGGTGGCTGGACGGATGACCAAGAATTTTTACCGTATGGGGATTACTACGATTGGAGATATTGCGCGGATGGAGCTGGGGGAATTCAAGCGGAGAATGCGCACAACCATGGGTAAGCAGAGCGATATTCAAGCGGAATATTATTGGCAGACGGCGCGCGGGATCGATCCCAGCCCGGTTGTTACCGGGATTCGGCACCAGATCAAGTCGGTTGGACACGGGAAGGCGCTGCGCTGGAACCTCTATACCCGGCTGCCGGAGATTGAAGTTGTGTTGCTGGAACTGGTGATCGAGGTGTGTCAGCGGGCGCGGAAATACCGGTATATGGGGTCGGTGGTGTCTATCGTGGTGGCAGAGACGGACGGTAACAAATCTAACTCCTACAGCAGACAAATGACACTGCCGGAGCCGTCGTCTTTAACGCATGAGGTGGCAGCGGCTGCCTACCGCTTATTTGTGGATCATTGGACGGGGATGCCGTTAAGCCGGTTAGCGATCTCTATCTCCCAGCTGACCGATGACAGTGTCATGCAGCTCACCTTATTCGATGACCGCATCCGCACATTGAGCAGAGAACGGGCAGTGGATCAGATCAAAACCAGATACGGCAGCCGGGCGCTTATCCGCGCATCCTCGTTGCTGGAATCCGGGGTTGCACTGGAACGGGCGCAGCAGATTGGGGGCCATTATAAATGAGCAAATTAAACGGAAATGAGCGGTGGAAAACTAAGATGTTGATGAGTGAGCATGTGGATCAGTTTGAGGAGAAGCAGGAGGATACGGTCAGAAAAATGATCACTGTCGAGGAGCGGACGATGGTGCGTGACCTCATTTTGCTCCCCTACATAGATACTATGGTCAGCCGGAGCCTGAAGGAGATCGAGCTGTCCGGCAGCATCCTTAAGCGCGCCTTTGTGATAGCGGGGCAAGCGATACAGCGCCGGATCATGCAGGATACCTACCAGCTGCAAAAAGAGCTGAAGCAGCGCAATATCAAAGTGCTGCCCGACGAGCAGGAGGAGTTCCTGGTGTATCACAAAATCTTTTGCCGGGGATATCAGGAACGGTTCGGACTTACGCGTGATGTGATGCGCACTGAGATCAGCTTACGGCTGACCAAATATACAGCGGAGCTCGGGGCAGCACTGAAGGATTATCAGAAATTATAACAGCAGCTTAGTCGGTGCTGTGGTGCTCCAACGTTTTTAGGTCCCAAGGAGTCAGAACAGTCTTTTTGCCACTTCATTGCACGTTGAAACTCTTGTATACTGAAGCCCTGCCTCCTTCGAGTATAGTAATCTCATGTTATATTACAGGTCTCTAAGGAGGCCTTTTTTTCTTGCCCATTAATTTTGTCGTCAGACCCTTTGAAGGCATCGTGGGCAATCTGGAGCAGCGCTTCCATGAGAACAGTATTGGTTGTCACACTATTTTCGTCTGAGGTAACACTTTAAAATAATAATTCAAAAGAACCTCCGGTTGCCACTTTGTGATGGCAGACGGAGGTTTTTTTTAAAACCAAAAATATTGAACACAGGATAAAGAACTTGGAATATAAAGCGCTTTCTTAATGTTATATACTCAAGGCACGTTAAAAGAAAGGGGTTGCAAACATTGTCGAATTTGTTTTACAGGCCGGCAGGAGCCTGGGTGGGAGATCTCATTCCCTACTATAAAGACGGTACATTCCGTTTGTTCTATCTTCATGACTGGAGGGAGAATAGGAGTATTCATGGGGAGGGAACTTCCTGGTTTGAGCTCCGCACAAGCGATTTTGTACACTATGAAGAAATGGGCGAAATGCTGAAGCATGGAAGTGTGAGCGAGCAGGATCTCAACTGTTACACCGGCTCGATCATCGAAGCCCAGGGAGAATATCATCTGTTCTACACCGGCCTCAATCCGAATCCGGAATTCGTAGAGAACGGGGTGCCGCTCCAATGCGTCATGCACGCCGTGAGCACAGATATGGAGCAGTGGCGGAAAATCCCCGAGGATACCTTCTATTCCGACGGAATTCAATATGAAAGGCATGACTGGCGCGATCCCTTTGTATTCTGGAACGAAGAGGCGGGGGAGTACTGGATGCTTCTCGCCGCAAGGAACAAAGAAGGTCCTTCCCGGCGCCGGGGAAGCATCGGGCTCTGTGCTTCGAAGGATCTGAGGCAATGGGAAATCCGCGAACCGTTCTGGAATCCGAAAATGTACGTGACGCACGAATGCCCGGACTTATTTCAAATCGGGGAATGGTGGTATCTGGTTTACTCCACGTTCTCGGAGCGGTTTGTCACCCATTACCGCATGAGTAAATCTTTAAGCGGTCCTTGGACGGCACCGAGAAACGATGCGTTTGACGCCAGGGCGTTCTATGCCGCCAAAACATGGAGTGACGGGAACAAGCGATATGCTTTTGGCTGGGACCCCAGCAAGGAAAACGAGGATGACTACGGTGATTGGCAATGGGCGGGGAATTTGGTCGTGCACGAACTTGTTCAGGAACAGGATGGAACATTAACGGTTCGTATCCCGGAGACAGTCTCCCATCATTTTTCAAATGAACAGGCTGCCGTGTGGGGCTCCTGGCTTGGGGATTGGAAGGAGTCAGAGGGAGGCATAGCGGCGGTGGCTGACGAGACCTTCTCTTGCGTATCTGCGGGTTCCATGCCGGAAATCTGCAAAATTTCGGCCCGGTTATCCTTCTCCGAAGGAACCAGAAGCTGCGGTATTATGCTTCGTGTTAGCGAGGACAACGACGATGCCTATTATGTTCGCCTTGAACCCATTCATAACCGCCTGGTGTTCGATATGTGGCCTCGCCGGATAGAGGGTGAGATGCAGTGGCATATCAAAGGAGACCACCCGCATGCGGTAGAGCTGGAAGTACCCATAGAGTTGCATGCCGATACGGATTATAATATCGAGATCGTTGTGGAGAATTCGGTTTGCGTCGTATACTTGGCCGACCAGGTCGCCTTGACTACACGTTTGTATAATTTAAAAACCGGCAACTGGGGCTGTTTTGTTCAGGAAGGCCGGGCGAATTTTGAACAGGCATCCATTTCGGTTCCCAACTAACAGGAGGTCTTATAAATGAAACGTTATGTCAAATGGCTGACTCTCTCGTTATCACTGGTTGTCCTAGCGGCGATGGTGAGCGCATGCGGAGGCAAAAATACTAATAACGGCGCTTCAGAAACCGGATCGGCGAATCCGCAGAAGGTGGACAAGAAAACATACAAGTGGTTCGTGGCCCGCGGCGTAGACAGCCCTCCGGCTGTTACTGTAAAGGAGATTGCAGATGAGTTCTCAAGGACGCATCCGGAATTCGAGCTGGTTCTGGAGGGCACGGGTGATCGCCCGTCCTATCTGCAGAAGCTGCGGACATTGATTGCGAGCAATGAGATGCCCGCCATGTTTGATACAGATCCGGATGCCTATGCTTCCAAGCTCGTGGAGCAAGGCAAACTGGTCGATATGAAAAAACTGCTGGAGGAGCTGGGGAAATATGAAGATTTCCGTCCGGTGGCCCTGCAATATCAGCAGTTCGCAGACGGCAGCATGTATACTTTCCCGCTAGAATATGGAATCGAGGTATTCTGGTACAACATCAAGATGTTCAAGGATCTTGGCCTGGAGCCGCCGAAGACGTTCGATGAGTTCATGGAGGTTGCCGAGAAGCTGAAGCAAAGCGGGGTTACGCCGATTGCCGTCGACGGCAAGGATAAATGGCCGGTTCTCCGGTACCTGGCGTACAAACCGTTCCGCATGACAGGCAATGATTTTATCGAAAATGTAAAGCAAGGCAAAGCATCCTTCAAGGACCCGGCCGGCATGGAAGGGATTAAGTTCGTTCACGATCTGGGCACCAAAGGGTACTTTCAGCAAGGATTCACTGCAACGGATTACACCGCAGCGCGCGATTTGTACCTGAGCGGCAAAGCCGGGATGTATTACATGGGTTCATGGGAAACTATGAACTTTGTAAATGATAAAGTAAGCGCAGAAATGAAGGACAATATCGGTTTTTTCCGGCTTCCCATGATGGAAGGTGCCACAACGGCTGACAATGATTATTTTATCAACTCGGGTATCGGCGTTGCCTTCAACCAGGAGACCTTCGATGATACGATGAAGGAATTCGTCAAATTCCTTCTGGAGCAATACCCGAAGGCCTATACGGAAAAAGGCCAATTCTCGCCTTTCAATTATTCACTGGATCAAGAGCAGGGGATGCCGGAGCTCTTCTATAAAATTCAGGACGAAATCGCGAAATCCGGCAACGTCTTTGCGGTCCCGTGGGATACGCGCCTTGATCCGGCCACGAATGAGCTGCTCGGCAATGAATTGAATGCCCTGGCTCTGGGAGCCCATACTCCGGAAGAGTTTGCCGAACTAATGGATCAGGCGATTAAAGAAAACGCGCCGAAATACTTCAAATAGCGATACTAAACATGGCGGCCAACCGAAAGCCGGTTGGCTGCTGTAAGTACAATAAAAAAACTAAAATTAGGGAATGAGCAAGCATATGGATAAAGTCCTGCGCAACCGCAAAGCCGCTCTCGTCTTTCTGCTGCCTGCATTATTGGTGTATTTGCTCACCGTGCTGGCGCCTATCCTTTGGTCGATGTATTTCAGTTTCTTCTCCTGGGACGGAGTTTCAGATATGCTCTATATCGGCTTTGACAATTACACCAAGATGTTCGGCGGCGACAAGACATTCTGGAAGGCATTCAGCAACAATCTGATCTATGTTTCCATTATTGTAGCCATGCAGGTGTTGCTCGGTTTGTTGGTTGCCATCTTACTGACCAATATCACCAAAGGGAGAGAATTGTTCAAAACCTTATATTTTGCCCCTGCCATCATCACCTCAGTAGCGATAGCACAGTTGTTCCAAAATGTGTACTCGTTTGAGCCGGTCGGAATCCTGAACTTTTGTCTGCAGCAGATAGGTCTTGGAGACTGGAGCAAACCTTGGCTGTCCGACCTCAACTGGGCTCTGAGTGCGGTATCGGTACCCGAAGGCTGGCGTTATATCGGTCTTTATATGATTATTCTGTATAGTGCATTAATTTCCATTCCTGCCGATATCGAGGAGGCGGCCAGAATTGATGGAGCTTCTTCGTGGAATCTGTTTCGTTCGATCAAAATGCCGCTGATCAAGCCAGTTCTGATGGTTTCAATCATTATGGCGACTACGGGGGCGCTGAAAGGGTTCGACATCCCGTATATCATGACAAACGGGGGGCCTGGCCGCGTAACAGAATTGTTGCCAACCTATATGTATAAAACCGCATTCTCCAGTCTGGACTTCGGCTATGGCAGCGCGATGGCTGTATTTATCGTCATTGAAAGCCTCATTGCAGTTGCCTTTATCAGACGGATGATGGACAGTAAGGAGACCTGATGATGAAAATTTCTGGCTATTCCAAGGCGGTTCTTCTAGTTGTTTCCTTTGCTCTGCTTGTCATTCAAGTGTATCCGCTGGTCTGGGTGTTCATCTCCAGTTTTAAAGGGCCTAATGATTTTTCAGGGGATAATCCGCTCAGTCTGCCAAGCCAATACACTTTCGATAATTATTTCAATGTGTGGAGCAAAGGGAACCTGGGGACTTATTTTTCCAATAGTTTCATAGTCGCTGTGACGACCATCGTGCTTGTGATCTTATTCAGTGCCATGGCCGCTTTTGTGATCGAGAAGATGTCTTTTAAATGGAGCCAAAGTGTGTTGTTCTTATTTCTGTGCGGCATTATGATTCCGATTCAGGTCGTGCTCATCCCGCTGTTCATTCTTTATAACAAAATAGGAATTATCAATACGCTCGCTTCTCTTATTTTGCCACAAGTAGGTTTTGCCCTGCCGATCTCGATTTATCTGTTCGTAAGCTTCTATAAATACATTTCGAATGAGATCATGGAGGCCGCTGTAATGGATGGCTGCGGTGTGTACCAGGTGTTCTGGCGGATGATTTTCCCTCTATCCCGGAATACGATAGTTACAGTTGTCGTTATGAATCTGATATTCGTCTGGAATGAATTTATATTCGCCAATACGTTTATTCATGATCTGAAATCACGGACCATTCCAGTTGGCTTAATGGATTATATTGGACAGTACGGTTTGACGGATTGGGGAGCGACCTTTGCTGCCATCAGCATCACGACCATTCCGACGATGGTGGTCTATTTCATGTTCAACAAGAGCGTTATTTCCGGCATGACCGCAGGAGCAACGAAAGGTTGATCTCCCGCATCCCTTGGCCAGAGGGTATACTGAAAGTACCAGGCTGCAACTTTGCTGGGTCAGGGGGATCTCATGAAAATACACCGGCTGTTCCTGTCGATCAGCATCCGAAGCAAAATCATTATACTGTCCATCGCCTGTTCCTTGCTGCCGCTTGTCCTGATTGCTTCCTTAACCTTCGTCTATTTAAGCAAAGTGATCGAAAACAAGATGTCCGATACTACCTCCAATTTGCTGGGCTCCATCAATTGGAATATCCAGACGTTCGTGAATGATGTGGAGGCGATCTCGAAGCTGATGTTGTCCTCCCGTGACGTTCAGAATTTCCTTTCCTATACTAAAAATGATTTCAAGGAGATCTATGACCTTCAAAATGCGACCCGCAGTCTGATCGTCAATATTACCAACAACAAATCCTATATACGTTACGTTTACGTAGGCAGCGGGCAAAGGGAACTGATTACCACGAACCAATGGGACAGGTTAACGTACGACAATATCTACCAGGCGGTCTCACGGACGAAATGGTATCAACAGGTGGGAGGTATGGGCGGGCGGGGCTTGTGGCTGAACAGCGATGAAGTCCGGCTTGTCAAGGACAGTCCTAACCTGCTGCTGTACGGTAAACAGTTAAACAACCTGGAGACGCTCGAACCGATCGGCATGTTAATTATTTCAATCGACAGGCGGGTCTTCGATGAAATGTTTCGAAATATTTCCAATGCGGAAAACGGGAATTTGATGATCCTGGAGCAAAATAAAGTCATTTATTATAATTCCCGCACTGCCGGCCTGAAACAGCTTCCTCCCAAAGAAATGAATCTGCTCTATAGCTTGCCTGAACGGGGCACCCGCATCGAAACGATGGGCGGAGAACGGTATGTCATCACCTTCGATACCAATCCGGTAACCCAGTGGAAAGTGGTCAGCATGATCCCTTATTCTAACATCAATTCGGAGATTGTCTGGATACGTAATGTTACGCTCACGCTGACAATGGTGGCTTTCCTGCTGGCCGCTTATGGTTCGTATTTGATCTCGAAGCGTATCACGAAGCAATTGACTTTACTGTCCTCCGTCGCCAGAAAAGCGGCCAAACGGGAGATGATCGAAGGAATCCTCTTTCAGGAGGAAGATGAAATTGGGAAAATAGGCAATCAGTTCTTGAGGACCTTCCGCACCAACTCCGAATTATCAGACAAATTAATAGAAGCCAGGCTGAAGGAGAGGGAAGCAGAGCTGCACGCGCTGCAAAGTCAAATCAACCCTCACTTCCTGTACAATACGCTGAATTCCATATATCTAATGGCCGAACGAATCGGTGCCAAAAACATTTCGAAAATGGTTATGTCGCTGTCTAACATGTTTAAGTTAAGCTTGAATAATGGGGACTATATTACCACTATCCGCAATGAGATCGACCAGGTGAAAAATTATTTGGAGATTCAAAATATCCGCTATAACGGAAAATTCGAGGTGACCATTGAGCTCGAACCGGAAATTGAACATATCCGCATGCTTAAGCTCCTGATACAGCCGCTGGTGGAGAATGCGATTTTTCATGGAATTGAGCTGAAGGAGAGCCAAGGGAATATTTACATTCGGGGACGAATCGAAGGAGATACGCTTGTATTCGAAGTCGAGGATGACGGAGTAGGCTTTGATCCTGCGGTTACGAAGCCTAAGGGCTATGCATTAAGGAATATCCAGGAAAGAATTCAATTGCATTATGGCCAGAACCACGGGCTGCGCATAGACAGCATTCCAGGCATCGGAACCAAAGTTACCCTAAGGATCGGAATAATGGATTAAGACCGGGCTATATGAAGGTGGGATTACATCATGTATAAACTTTTTATAGCGGATGATGAGCAGCTGGTGGTGGAGACATTGTCGGCCGTGATCGACTGGAATGCTTATGGGATAGGGATCGTGGGGACGGCAACTAACGGCAAGCAAGCCCTGGAACGGATTCTTCAGTCCGATCCGGACATTGTGCTGACAGATATTCGGATGCCCGGCCTGAATGGGCTGGAGCTGATCCGTGCCTTGAAGGAGAAAGGCCGTAAGGCGGAATGTATCATCATTAGCGGGTATTCCGAGTTCGAATACGCCAAAGAAGCCATTGAGCTGGAGGCGGTGGATTATCTGATCAAGCCGGCAGAGCTGGAGGAAGTAGCCAAGACTGTCTCGAGAGCGCTCAAGCGTCTGGAGCGTAAAGCGGATGCAACGGAGAATCGCCCTGAGCTTCGGAATGTGGCAGCCTTGGACCGGGCGGCGTTTACAGATCTAATCGTCCATGCCAAACGCCCATCGTTTGATCAGACCCCCTACGAACGATATAACCAGTTTGCGGTCCTCGTGATTGGAAGCACGGAGACGCTGTGGCTCGAACGAATGAAGAACAATGGCGCTACGGATGCTCTCCTTAGCTTTTTGACGAATCGCGGAATCGTTGTGGAGCTGCTGTACGAGCAGCAGAAAGTCATCTTATTATGCATGGCGGCCATGGAGGACAATGAGCCATTAACAGAAATTTTGCTGGCTGCAGCCGAAGCCTTCTCGAATGACAGCTCAGCGGACGATATTTCATTGTCGTTTGGACTGGGGCCGGTGGTAACAGGAATCATACAGGCAAACCTCTCTTTTGCGGCAGCCGATAAGGCATGTGAAATGGGGGTATTCTTTGGGGTTCCGGTTATGGAGGGGAGCGGCTTAGAGGAGATTACCCGCGTATCTGAGCAGTGGCTGACCCATTGGTCTGAGAACATCCAATCCTTCGTCCGTTACGAACAGAAAGAGTTCGAGGAGATGCTTGAACGTTGGACGGAATGGGGGACGGGACGGCTGATGGCTCCTGTTCTGCTGAAGAAGGCAGGCATAGAGTGGGGAAACCGGATGCTCGATCTGATTGAACAGGACTATGGAATCAAGATTGAGAAAGTGATCGGAGCCCGCACGCAGCTGATGGACAGGATACTGGAAACGCCGGACTGGGCGTCTTTGCAGCAACAGTTGCTGAATTTAACGAAGAGTGTGCAATTTTATTTGAGTGTAACCAAGACTACCATGAAGGAAAAAGTGGTTCAAGAAATCAAAGCGTACCTTGAATCCCATTACCATGAAAATATTGGGCTGGATCAATTGGCAGAACGATTCGGGCTCAATTCTTCCTATGTAAGCAACTTGTATTCCAAGTCGACTGGACAGACCATTCTGGAATATGTTACATTGCTGCGCATTCAGACAGCGAAAAAGATGCTGAGAGAAAGCAGCTTCAAAATCTTCAAAATATCCCAAAATGTCGGATATGATAACCAGCGGTATTTCTGCCAGGTGTTCAAGAAGGTTGTGGGCGTAAGTCCCGGCCAGTATAGAGAAGAACATATGATGAAAAGTGAAGAGTCGTAGCAAACCTTCATTGTTAAACGGTAAATCTCAGCAAAGCAGCGATTCTCCTGGTATTTAGAGGATCGCTGCTTTGCGTTTTTATAAATATTGTCCATTTCTCGTTTAAACAGCGATTGGAACAACGGTCCGTTCGCGCAGCGTCCACTCAGGTGCTAGAAATACCGAACATTTTGAAAGTTTAGTGCAGAGGATAATGAATTTTATCATCGGGTATGTCTGATAATATTCAGTTGTAAGCGCAGACAGTAGAAGAAAGGGGAGGGCATTATTGAACAGTAAGAGTAAAGTGGTACTAAGCGCGATGTTGGCATGCGGACTGCTCGCCGGATGTGGAAGCAAAGGGGATAACGCGAAGCCGGAGGCGGGAGCTTCGTCAGCCCCCAAAGAAGAGAAGGTGTCTCTGACGTTCTGGAGAAACTCGGGCAATGACACCGAAAATTCAGCCTATGACAAGCTGGTGGCCTCGTTTAATGAAGCGCATCCTAATATCAAGGTTGAGATGAGTCCGATTCCGTATGCCGATTACGACACCAAGCTGAGAACATCTATTGCTTCGGGCAATCCGCCTGATATTATGGCCATCGACGGCCCGAATATGGCTTCTTACGCCCAGGCGGGTGCCTTACAGCCGCTGACCACCTATTTCAAGAAGGACGGTAACCTGGAGGATATTCCGGAATCGACCATTGCCACGTACACCTATAATAATGAAATTTACATGGCTCCGCTCACCGAATCCTCCATTGCTCTTTTCTATAATAAAAAAATGTTTGAAGCGAAGGGAATTCCTCTTCCCTCCAAGAACCCGGAAGAGCCTTGGACTTGGGATCAGGTGCTGGATGCAGCTAAAAAGCTTAACGACCCGGCCAAAGGCGTGTACGGCATTGATCCGGCACAAGGCTTCGGTAATGCTGGAGCAACAGCATACTTTAAATATCCGATTATTTGGCAGTTTGGCGGCGATATCATGAGCCCGGATGGAACAACCTCCAAAGGCTACCTGGATAAGCCAGAGACCAAAAAGGCGCTGCAATTCTTCTCCGACCTGTATAATAAAGATAAAGTGTCCTCTCTGGAATACCCGCCAGATCCGTTCCCGAACAACCAGCTGGCGATGACGGTTGACGGCTCCTGGTCACTGGGCAATTATGCCGACAAGTTTCCTAATTTCAAATTAGGCGAAGATTATGATATCGCGCCACTTCCGAAGGAAACCCAGCAGGCTGTCGCGAACGGAAGCTGGTCGCTGGCCATTTCCTCGAAGAGTAAAAATGCCGAAGCTGCCTGGCAGTTTGTAAACTGGGTGACTGGTTCTGAAGGGGCTAAGACCTATTGCTCTATCACAAAAGATATTCCGGCCCGCTATTCAGTAGCCAAGGAGTTCCCTGAGCTAGGTCAATATCCGAAGAATATCTTTGTCGTACAGAATCAGAAATTCGGCAGACCGCGTCCAATTACACCGATCTTCCCGCAAATGTCCGAAGCGGTAAACAAGATGATTGAGGAAGTGACCATCGCCGGACGCAACGTGGATGCATCCGTTGCCGACGCCATCAAAAAGATTGACAAGGCGTATGCAGATCTACCGCAAAAATAATAAAATTACCAAACATTGTAGAAACGGCAGCCGCCCTTTATAAAAAGGGCGGTATAGCTGTTTCTTCTTTCAGCTTAAAGAAGCTTCAAGATTTAGCTCCACGTTGTGGGGTACTTTTGAATTTTTGGACCATAATGATAGCAAGGGGCGCGGTTGTCATGTTCTACTCGTTACGCAGCAGATTAATGTTGGCTTTTTCGATCCTGCTGATCCTTCCGATTACGGCGGTTGTCTTTATCCTCAGCAAGGAATCGGCGGAGCAGATCCGAAAGTCTACCCAGACTTCGACTCTGCAGACCATAGACCAATTTGCCTCCCATGTCAGCACGCTGCTGACGCAAATTGAGGATATGGGCAACCAGGTGCTGAGCAGCAACATCACACAGGAATGGATAACCGCCGATCTGAACGATGAGAGCACTAAGGGTGAAAAGTATCTGGCCAAGCAAAAGCTGCGTGAGCTGTTATCCTCCTATGCGATCAATAATTCGAATGTGATTTCCATTTCCACCTTTGCGAAGGATAAGGGCGGGTTATGGACACAGGACCTGAGCTATTTGAAGAGCAGCTGGTACAGTCAGTTCAAGGAGCAGGACGTACGCTGGACACAGGCTCATCAGGACAGGGATCAGGCCGACGACAGCATGCGTTCGCGCGAGATCAATAGCCTTGTGCTCCCTTTGGTGCAGCTCCAGTCCCTTAAGGATGTCGGAGTGATCAAAATCAATTATCCTACGGAACTGCTGCGCCAGGATATGGATAAAATCAGCTTCGGCAAAAGCGGCAAAGCCTTTTTACTGACGGCGGAAGGCCTCAGTGTACTCCATCAGGATCTGACAGGAGCTGAGCAGGTGCTTAGCGGCGGACTTGCTGCTTTGCAGAAACATAGCGGAGGTGAGACCAGCGGCATTTTTCCGCTTCGCCAAGGGGGGACCGACTATCTGTTCTTTTACCGCAGGCTGCCTGCACAGAACTGGCTGATCGTCGGCGAGGTGCCGGAGGCGGAGCTGTATGCCACCATCACCAAGCTCAAAGAAACGCTGCTCCTTGCCAGCTTTGTTCTACTGATCCTTGTGATTATTGTCGCGCTGTGGCTCTCCACCGGCATAACGAAGCCACTAAGTGCCATGGCCCGGGCCATGCGGCATGTCAAAAACGGGCAGTTCGAGCTGGCGATGAAGGATATGCCAAAGGTTAGATCACGGCAGAGCGAAGTGGACTATGTGGCCGGTGTATTTGAGCAGATGACCCATCAGCTGAAGTATCTGATTGAGACAGAATTCGAGACCAATCTGCGCCGGAAAAATGCCGAATACAAAGCACTCCTGCTGCAGATAAATCCACATTTTTACAACAATACACTGGAGATCATCAGCGGTCTGGCGGCGATGAAACGAGAGGATCTGGTCATGGACGCCACGGAAGCACTGGGTAAAATGATGCGTTATTCGCTGAGTCTCGATACGGATCTGGTACAAGTCAGCGAGGAATTGGGCTACATCCGTGACTACCTGTTCCTCCTAAAGCTGCGGCATGAGGATCATCTGATGGTGACGGTCCGGCAGGATTCCGCCGCGGATCAGCTGCTGATCGCCAAGTTTATTCTGCAGCCGCTGGTAGAGAATGCGGTGAAGTACAGCCTGGAAAAAGGGGGGGTCGCCGAGGTGGCGATCACCTCCAGTGTGTGTGGAGAGCGCCTGCACCTGCAGATACAGGATAACGGTCCAGGAATGACACCGGAACTGATCGCCAGCATTCTTGCCGATACGGAGCTTAGGAACAGTGTGGGAATCTTAAATCATAAAGGGGACAGCATCGGATTGCGCAATGTGCTCTCCCGCTGCCGCCTGTATTACGGCGAGCAGTTTGAAGCCGTGCTTGATTCGAAGCTAGATACAGGAACAACCATTACACTGAAGCTGCCGCTGATAGAGAGGTGATAATCATGTATGAGATTATGCTGGTGGATGACGAGAAGGGGGTCCGCAACAGCATCAAAGCCAAAATCGATTGGGAAGCCGCCGGCTTCCGGATTGTCTCGGAGGCCTCAAGCGGCAATGAAGCGCTGCAGCTGCTGGAGCAGGGACCGCTGCCGCAGCTGGTCATCTCCGATATCCGTATGCCACAGCTGGACGGCATTGAATTTATCCGCATCTGTAAAAAGAAGTATCCGCTGCTGAGGACGGTTGTGCTGTCGGGATACTCCGACTTTGATTATCTGAAATCGGCCATACAGCTTGGAGTGAAGGATTATTTGCTGAAGCCGGTAGCCCGCGCAGAACTGAATGAGCTGCTTGGCAAGCTGGGTGAAGAAATTAGACAGGAGCAAAAAAACCTGCAGGCCTCCCGGCAGGATCTGCTGCAGAAAAATGAGCAGCTGCGGCTGCTGCAGGAGAATTTCTTGCTGCAAATGGTCAAAGACGAGTGGTACAGCCTGGCGGCTATCAGGGAACGACTGCAGCAGCTCCAGCTGACCCCGCTGACGGCGGATGATCTGAAGCTGCAGTTTGTTGCTGTGGAGATGAGAGTGCCGGCGGGGCGGATGGCGGACCGGCAGGAGCGCCGGGATCTGCTCAATTTGGCTTTTCAGATGTTATGCCGGGAGACGGCTGCTAAGCGGAAGGGAATCTATCCATTCAGCGATGTCGCCAATTCTGCGATGATGTATTTTCTGGTTATTATGAAGCCGGGGCCGGAGCATGCGGGTCGAACGGACCGGTTCGTAGAAGAACTGAAACGAAACATCGCCAGTTACCTGAAGCTGGAATGTGTAACGGGGATTGGCGAGGAAGTGAAGGGACTCAAGCGGCTGAAGAACGGTTATGCTTCGTGCATGCTGTCCTGGAGCCAAAGCACCGTGTATAAAGATGGAGAGGGCGAACGGAGCCGGGTGATGGAGCTTACGCAGGCGTTTACCCCGGAGATGGAGCGGAAGCTGGTACAGGCGATTGAAAATTTGGACATGAGCACCTTCCGCCAGCAGCTTGACACCATTTTCAGTAGCGAAAGAGATACGCCGATGTTTGCTTTTACCTTTCTGGCCCTGCGGATGCTGTTGATGTTCAGCTCCATCGCCAAAAAGTTCGAGCTCGGCGGCTCCGCCCTGCAGAAGTATTTGTGGAACTGTCAGATGACCATTGCCGATTACCAGTCGCGTGAAGGCGTACGGGGGCAGATCGATGAGCTGGCGCAGCTTGTCATGGATGAAGTGAAGAAGCTCCGCTTCTCCAGCGGACAGCATATGGTCGAAGCGGTCAGAAAATATGTGGAGGAGAATTTCTCCTACGAGTTGACGCTTTCTTCCCTCGCCGAAATGTTTCATCTGAATGAGACCTATTTATCCGGGCTGTTCAAGCAGCATGTGGGCATTACGTTCAGCGACTATGTCACCAGGCTGAGAATGGCCAAGGCGGAACTGCTTTTGCAAGAGAACGAACTGAAGCTGACCGATATCGCTATGCTTGTCGGCTATTCCAGCTCTAGCTATTTCAGCACCTCTTTCAAGAAAAACAGCGGCAAAAGTCCCAAAGATTACCGTGAATGGTATTTGAAGAATCACCCCTGAAAACATCACAACTTCTGAGCCGATCATATTGAAATGATTTCTCTAGCCGTTCAGCTACAATAGGGTCAACTAAACAAGGAATAGGAGTATGCAGTATGAATGTTTCTGGAGAGAAGCAAGCACATAAAGAGATCAAAACTACAAGCAAACTGGCAGGTGTGGCTGTTGTACTGCTGGTTATCGCTGGGTGCAATATTGGCGGCAACAGCAA
The DNA here is from genome assembly GCF_000758605.1 of Paenibacillus sp. FSL R5-0912. NCBI lineage: Bacteria > Bacillati > Bacillota > Bacilli > Caryophanales > Paenibacillaceae > Paenibacillus > Paenibacillus sp. FSL R5-0912. The sequence continues at coordinate 5,957,597 of NZ_CP009282.1, read as the reverse complement.
TCATACCAGCAATACTTCTGATTCTAAAACTCCGTCCAATGCTATCTCTAATACTGCACCTGCGGCCTTTCAGTTTTCTGCGATTCCCAATTACTACACGGAGCTATACCGTCCGCAGTATCATCTGTCGCCGGAAAGCGGGAATATGAGCGATCCGAATGGAATGGTTTATTTCGAAGGTGAATATCACCAGTTCTACCAGAACAGCGGCCAGTGGGGTCACGCCGTCAGCACGGATCTGATCCATTGGCAGCATCTGCCGGTAGCGCTCCTGCGCGATTCGCTCGGGGAGATTTGGTCGGGCAGTGCCGTGGTGGACTGGAAGGATACGAGCGGTTTTTTTGGCGGAAAAGCGGGAATGGTTGCGATCTTCACCCATTTCAAAGGAGGAATGCAGTCGCAGAGCCTGGCGTACAGTTCTGATAAAGGACGCACCTGGATCAAATATGAGGGCAATCCCGTGATTCCTAATTCAGGACTCAAGGATTTCAGAGATCCCAAGGTGTTCTGGCATGAGCCTTCACACGCTTGGGTGATGGTTGTCTCGGTGGACAACCGTGTGAGATTCTATACCTCTCCAGACCTGAAGACCTGGCAGCTGGCCAGCGAATTCGGCGCCGATCAGGGCTCACATGCCGCCGTCTGGGAATGTCCGGATCTATTTGAGCTTCCCGTGGAAGGCAGCAAGGAGACCCGGTGGGTGCTGGCGCTCAGCATCGGCAATAACAGCTCAACCCGTGGCTCGGCGGCGCAATATTTTATTGGTAGCTTTGACGGACAGACATTCAAGAACGAGAATGAGCCCTCCAAAGTGCTGTGGACCGATTACGGAAAAGACTTCTACGCCGCAGTGTCCTACTCTGATATTCCGCAGACGGACGGGCGCCGGATCTATGTCGGCTGGATGTCCAATTGGCGCTATCCGTTCTCTATGCCAAGCGCTCCGTGGAAAGGGAATATGTCGCTGCCACGGGAGCTGAAGCTGCGCGACATTCCCGGTGAGGGATTACGCCTCGTCCAGCAGCCGGTGCAAGAGCTGGGAGCTTTGCGTGGCCAAGCGGTCAAGGTGGGAACCCAGCGGCTCGAGCCAGGCAACAATCCCCTGGCCAGTCTGCACGGGACTTCCTATGAAATCGATACCGAGTTCACCGTGAAGGGAGAGGCGGAATTCGGATTCAAATTGAGAAAAGGCGGAGATCAGGCGACAATTATATCTTATAACAACGTTAATTCAACACTGACGGTGGATCGAACTAAGTCCGGCGACAGTTCATTTGAAGCCGGGTTTGCCGAAACGGTTCAGGCACCCTTAAGAGCGGTAAACGGTAAAATCAGGCTGCATATCTATGTAGATGAATCGACGCTGGAGGTGTTCGGCGCAGACGGCGAGACTGTGGTTTCCAGTATTCTTTTCCCGGGGGCTACCAGCAATGGATTGGAGCTGTATGTGAAAAAGGGGGACGTGACGCTGGACAAGGCCGTCTTTTATCCGATGGCCAGTGTATGGCGGAATGAGGATCCGGATAGCTCGGAACCGCTTCGCGTCCTGCTTAGCCAATCTAGTGTGGATGTTCCGCTTGGCGGCACTATGGAAGCGGCAGCGGCGGTCGTTCCGCTAGCAGCTCCCCAGGATCTTACTTGGGTGTCGAGTGATGAGGCCGTTGCACAGGTGGAGAGCCGTTCCGGAACAACCGCGGTCGTAAAGGGGCTGAAGGAAGGCCAGACGGAGATTAAAGCTCTTGCCCCGGGTGGGCAAATATATGCCGTAATGAACGTGTACGTCTATAAACCGGATTGAAATGGAGTGAAAAGATCATGACAAGCGTTACAGCGGCAGCTAAGCCTGCCTCCAAAACTGCCCCATCAAGCAAAAAGCCCCGCCGGTTTCTGCGGGGAGAAGAAATAACCGCCTGGTGGTTCGTGCTGCCTTCTTTTGCTTTGCTGCTCATCTTTGTGTTCTATCCGATGCTGCAAGCCTTTGTGATCAGCTTTCAGAATTATAACCTGGTAGGATCGACCCGCAGCTTCATCGGGCTGGACAATTACAGGTCTCTGGTGACGGACAGGGATTTCCTGGCCAGTCTCAGGCATTCGTTTCATTTTGCCATCATTGTTATTCCGATTCAGACCGCGATTTCACTGGGCCTAGCACTGTTAATCCAGAAAAAGTTCAAGCTTACCGGTCTGTTCCGCACACTCTATTTCATTCCGGTTGTCATTTCTACGGCAGTGGCCGCAACGGTGTTCAAACTGATCTACAACAAGGAATTTGGGATTCTGAACAATGTGCTGAAGACGCTTCATCTGCCCACTACCAATTTCCTGTCCAACCCGGATACGGCGATGAACGGCGTGATCATGCTGGGAATATGGAAAGGCGTAGGCTTTTTCATGATTATCTTCCTGGCCGGACTGAACAACATTCCGCAAGATTTATACGAGGCGGCCCGGGTAGACGGTGCTACAAAAATACAGCAGTTCTTCCGCATTACGCTTCCTTTGCTGAATCGTACCACGGCCTTTGTTGTGATTATGACGACAATTGATGCCATTAAGCTGTCCGGCCTTGTGTTTGTATTGACCAGTGGAGGACCCAACGGGGCTACCGAAACCGCAGTCTATTATATTTATAAAATGGCCTTCCAGCAGATGCAGATGGGCTACGGCACCGCTGCCGCCTTTATTCTGTTCGCGATTGTTCTAGCCATCTCGCTCGTGCAAATGAGACTGTTCCGGAACGCAGAACATTAATGGAGACGCTTCTGTAGTCAATTTTGCTGCAGGGGAATTTTAAGGAAGCGGCTGTTCGTAAAACTACTAGGAGGAATCCACATGAACCGCTTTGCAAGCATTGCCAAGTATACGGTTATGACCGTCCTGGCTGTCATTTCAATTATCCCGATCCTCTGGATGATTTCGGGTTCACTACGCCCTTATGAGGAATTGTTCAAGTACTCCTCCAGCCTGAATATTCATTTGTTCGTTCCTGTCCAGCCGACGCTGGCTAACTTCAAAGAGGTTATCTTCAGTGAGGGCAACCCTTTTCTCCGCTATATCGCTAATACACTGTTTGTTGCTGGGATTGTAACCCTGCTGGTGCTGCTAGTGAATTCGATGTCGGCGTTTGCTTTTGCCAAGCTGCGTTTCCGTGGAAAAGCGGTTGTCTTCGCACTATTCATGTCGGCGATGATTATTCCCGGTGAAGTAACGCTGGTCCCAAACTATCTGCTGATGAATTATTTCGGCTGGCTTAACTCCTATAAGGCGCTGGTGATTCCTTCGATGCTGTCTGTGTTCGGAATCTTTCTGCTGCGGCAGTTCTTCGCGGAAATTCCAGATGAGATTCTGGAGGCGGCCAAAATCGACGGGGCCTCGATGTCCCGGACCTTTTCCAGTATTGTCTTGCCTGCGGCTGTCCCGCCGATGATCACCCTGGCGCTGATGACCTTTCTTGGCAACTGGGATTCATATCTGTGGCCTCTAATCGTTATCAATGACGAAAAGAAACAGATGATCCAGGTAGCCATTGCCACGTTCTCCTCGGTGGAAGGAACAGATTGGTCTAAGATTCTTGCCGCAAGTACCATTTCCACGGTTCCGATTCTGATCCTGTTTCTGTTCCTGCAGCGCTATTACATTCAGGGGATTACGATGTCGGGTGTGAAAGGGTAATGAAAGGAATGGGAATAACGATGAAATACGGTACAGTGGCGCTCGGTTAATGGGTTTGGTATTGCTCATATTTCAGCAGTCTCGGCCAAAGTTGCTCCATTAGTATATTGAACGTACAAAAGAAACCTCTCCTTTGAAATGGTTGTGGTCCCCAACTCCATTTTCCAAAGGACGGTTTCTTTTTGTGATTTTAGCCAGTTGAGTGCGTGAAACGCGTGAAACAAGAAACTGAAAGGGCGGCTTGTTTAAAGGCCGTCTTCGCGAATAGTTCTCTAAGAGGAGACGCACACTATTAGGGTGATTTGCCATCCAGCCTCATTGCAAGCAGTTACAGATAAGCTCCGGCTACCCGGAAACTCGGTGAGCGGCTTTGAATTGCACAATCATTAGAGAATAAGATGAGGAGGCCCTAAGTTAATGTCCAATAAAAAAAGCTACTATGCATTTGCGGATCCGCTTGGCACTACAATTGAATTTCAAGCTACAAGCTTACAACAAGCCATGGTGATTAAAAAGAAGAAGGCTCATGAATTGGGAATTCCTAAAGAGGCATTTGAACTCACAAGCATACGTAAGAAACCCACTCAGAGCACATAGCCTTTCTTCGGGTAGCTTCCTCATACCTTAGATTTAGCGTGCATAAAGCTATGACAATTTCATCGTAAAGATCAACCTGTAATTACAATTCACTAGGCATAAGCCGAAAATCAAAAGCCGCTTATTTGCGGCTTTTTCATTTAACAATATAGGACAAGAATATAGTTACCCGCAATTGAGGGGCTTGTGCTTGTATCTGCTGCATGCGGGAGAACGTCCCCGCCTGGAATCTCCAATTCGTTAAATTCGCCTATAGGAAAACGAAAGAAATGCTCCGCATCCCCCGGCATTGGCGGAAGGATGACAGTCATGGACGATCTTGGCGTATTTCCAATGGTTCAGATTAATCCGGGCGGTGGCGACAGCGTGCTCATTCTCCTCCGGCACCAAGGCTATGGCCGGAAGCTGATCGGGGCCGCCGAGCAATGGATCAGGAAGCTAGGCATTCAGCGGAGCGTAATTACCAGCCAAAAGCAGGTCGTAGGCTTCTATGAGAGCCTGGGTTATACCGCGAGACCGGAGATCAATAGCGCGGATGGGGTTTATATAAGTAGCGCTATCTGCGCCGGGGAAATAAGTGGATAAACGACATCTAAAGTTGGGGGATTTGCTGTTTGCGCAGGATTAGTTGGATAAACGACACTTATATTCACTGGCGCTGCCTAATAACAGGGAATGGGATGGAAATAAGTGGAATTAATCCACTTGTTACCCGTAAAGTGAGTTCCAAGAGATGAATAGATGCTGAAAATCCACTTATTTCGGGCAGTGTGGCAAAACTGGCGACCAACAAGTGTCTACGGTGCGTACGGCGAACTTGAGTCGCGAAACGGTATACGAAGTGCAAGGCGACTATATGATTGTCCAGGCAGTAAGGAGAATCGACAAAGTGAGCAACCGAATAGTGTGCGCGAGTAGGGAGACGAAGGCGTGAGCGGTCGGAAGGTCCCTGCGATTACAGTGCGGAGGCGTTCATAGCCGCATACTTACCTGTAATCACGCAAAGGAGGTGTCCCGGACAGCCAGTAATGGCTTCAGGAGCACCTCCTTTTTGGGCAGGCTGCCCAGATCAATTAATTCTCAGGCTTCGCACTGTCATCCGCAGCCTCAACCACGCTCTGCAGTATCCTGAACCCCAGCGGCTCCAGCGTAAGTCTGATTCCTTCACCATCCATCGCCACTGGTTCACCGCTGAAGGCATCCTGCCAGTTGCCCCCGGTGAATGACTGCTGAAGGGTTAACGGTTCGCTACAATTGTTCATCCAGACGGTAAAGCGGCTGTTGTCATTGAAACGTTCGTACACGAGGCCCCGGCTATCTGCATCACTCTGCAGGAAACGGAAGTGGCCGGTACGCAGTACCTCATGGTTCTTGCGCAGGGCAATCATGCGCTGATAGAAGCTGAATAGCTCACGGTCCTGACGCTCCTCCTCCCAGATCATACATTTACGGCAATCCGGGTCATCTTCTCCCGTAAGTCCGATTTCATCTCCATAGAAGATACACGGCGTTCCGGTAAAGGTAAGCAGGAAGGTGACTGTCAGTTTCAGTCTCCGGGTATCCCCGCCGAGCCGGGTAAGGACTCTGGGGGTATCGTGGCTGGCGAGAAGATTGAACAGTACTTCATTTGCCTGCCGCGGGTAACGCATCAGCAATCCGTAGATGTGGGAGGCGAAGGCCTCCGGCTCCATCTCATCTCCCTGGAAGAACTCCAGCAGCCGGTCAGAGAAAGGATAGTTCATTACGGAATCGAACTGATCCCCCTGGAGCCAGCTAAGGGAATCGCTCCATACCTCACCGATGATGAACGCCTCCGGGTTAATCTCTTTGACCGCCTGGCGGAATTCGCGCCAGAATACATGGTCTACCTCATTGGCCACATCCAGCCGCCAGCCGTCGATATGTACCTCACTGAGCCAGAAGCGGGTAATGTCCAGCAGATATTCTTTGGTTTCCGGGTTGGCCGTATTCAGCTTGGGCATCCCGCCGAAGAAGCCAAACGTATCATAATTGGGGGTGTTACCTTCCGCCTTAACCGGATAATCATAGATATGAAACCAATTGGCGTATTTGGAGTCTGCCCCATGTTCAATTACATCTTTGAATGGCGGGAACTCCGCGCTTGTATGGTTAAAGACGGCATCCAGCACTACCTTAAGCCCTTTGGAATGAGCCAGGCTGACCAGTTGCTTCAGCAGCTCCACATCTCCGAAGCTGGAGTCGATCGTTCCGTAGTCTACCGTATCGTATTTATGGTTGCTGGGTGCCTCAAAGATCGGAGTAAGATACAGCGCGGTCACTCCAAGCTCCAGAATATAATCCAGATGATCAATGATCCCCTGCAGATCCCCGCCAAAATAACTGTCGGTCGTCGGTGTGCCGCCCCATTCAAGCGTTCCTTCCGGATCGTTCCCCGGATCTCCGTTGGCGAACCGGTCCGGCATGATCTGATAGAATACAGCCGATTCAGCCCACCCGGGAACATGCAGCAGATCAACCTCATGGATATAAGGCATTTCATAATAGCCTCCGGGAGGTGCAGGCTGCTCTTTCGTATGGAAGCCGGATTCTACCATCCATACCGTTTCTTTCCCCGACTCGAACCTGAAGCCGTAAGAGAAACGTTTACGCTCAGGTACGATCTCAGCCTCCCAATAATCAAAATACGCATCTGTTGCCACCTTGAGCATTTCCAGCTCCTGATGATGATGCTCCCAGTCGTATTTGTCTCCCGTCAGCGCAAAAACCCGTTCCACATTGTTCTTTTTACTGCGGACTCTTAAATGGAAGATCTTCTCGCTATACGGATACGCCCATTTGCCCTGCGGAGAATGGTAGAGACACTCCAGCTCAATGGATGTGCCTGGTGTTGTGGTCAGTGCTTGTCTGCTAAGAGCCATGTCTATTCCTCCTGGGATTAATGTGGTGGATACTGAATTATGAACAAATGAATGAGCTTTAGTTAATACCCGGGGTACATAGGACTTAAACACCAGATGAACGGTTATAGAGACGGGGTTCAGGCTGGTGGGTGGATTACCCAGAAAAGGGATTCTAAACAGTGATGTAGAATATTTTACCAGCAGGGATCCCTTACTTCCTGCATACTGAGAAATTTGAGGTGGCTAGTTCTGAATACCAAGCTATGGAAACTTGCTTCATTATTCTTCTTAAGTTTGTTATTGGCGGCATGTTCTGCGGACAAGTTGATTCCAGCAGGAACTTCTGCAGGGGCGGAATCTTCCGTTGCTGCGGTCTCACCGGCTGCTCCGGAAGCGCCAGACTTAAGTGAATCTTCTGAACCGCCGGTGTCCGCGGCTTCTGGGCAGCCCGTGCTATCGCCGGCGCGAGCTCCCGCTCCCGGACAGACCGGGCAGCCAGCTTCCAGTCCGGCGGCTGCGTTCTTTCCAGCCCCTGGTTCCCAGGAAAAGCACAGCCGCTCCAGAAATACATGGATGCTGTTCATGGGGACATGAGGGGAGAGCTGCTGTTCTCCGCCAAACAAGATCTGGATCTCGATGGAAATGATGAAATTGTACTTGGATACGGGGAGCTTGATAAGGCGGATCCGCAATATTCCATCGTTTCGGAGCTGCATGTTTTGAGAGACAGGGATGGACAGATCGAGGAGCTGACACACGATTTAGAGGGCGGATATCAGAAGCTGGGATTCAGGCTGATCCGGCTGCAGGATCTGCCGCAGACCTTCATTTATTGCGGCCTTACCAATGGTGGCGGAATGTCAGGCTTCGCGGTGCTGGAGATTTCCGGAGATCAGGTGGTGCGGAAGGTGTACAGTGCTGCGGCGACCGGGCAGGGCGAGGATTATATATCAGACAATGACCGGGACGGTCAATATGACGGTTATAAGCAGTACAGAAATGACTATAGCACTTTTTATTATTCCCTGGACCGTACTTACATACTGGAGAAGGGAGAAGCGGTACTGAGAGCGACGAAAGTCGTTATTCCAGAGTACCCGCAGGAAATTCAGGATGTGATCCTGCAGTATTTGAGTCTGAGTGTACTTAAGATTGAGCAGTCACCGGAAACGGAGGAGCGTCTGGCCCGGCTTCGCATCGATAACGCCGGGGCTAAGATTAACGGAGAGGATCTTGCCGGCTGGAGGGAAGCCTTAGAGGGGTATCATTCAGAGATCCAATTTGATATTAAACAGGATGGACTGGAGGCGGAAGCCTCGCTGACGTATACAGAAGGCGATAAGCAAAAGAAGGAGCATGCCATGCATCTTCATCTGGTCAAAACGGATGCCGGGTGGCAGATTGAGGAACTGGAGACTATCCCAGACAGAGTGCTGTAAGCCACGCTTATACAGCATCTGCCCCGGCTCTGTTAATCAGCTCCCGGTAGTCATTGCGTACGTTGCCTACGGCTGATGAGACCGGATAAGCAAGCATCTGCCTTGCGTCATAAGGCTGCAGCAGCTTCATTAGTGCGGGAATGTCCTGATTGCTGCGGTCCAGCCACTGTGCTTCTGTTTCCCTGCTCAGAATGACCGGCATCCGGTCATGAATCTCCTCCATCAGGCTGTTCGATGCGGTGGTGATGATGGTGCAGGTAGCGATTCTTTTGCCGCTGGGGTCGACCCAAATATCATACAGGCCGGCCATAGAGAAAAGCTGCCCGTCCCGCAGGGTGATTCTCATCGGCTGCTTGCCGCCCTCATAGACCTTCCAGTCATAGAAGCCGTCTGCCGGAATGATGCAGCGGCGGGACGCGACCAGCCCTTTGAAGGAGGCTTTCTCCAGCAGCGATTCACTGCGGGCATTGATCAGCCTGGCGGCGTTCTTGTCCTCCTTGGACCAGGAAGGCAGAAGTCCCCAGCGCAGTTGACCAAGCTTATTCTGTTTGCCGTCATGAATGACCGCCGGAATATACTGCATTGGAGCCGCATTGAACTTCGGTGAATACTGGTCGAAGGAAGTATCGCCGATAAAGTACCTTGTCATCAGTTCATCCAGTGTTACGGTAATGGTATATCTTCCGCACATATTGCCCGTGCCCCCCTGAGTAATCAATGATTACAGCATTTACAGTATTGCAGCTTCGTGCTATGCTCCCCTATATTTCTCATGTTAGAACATCTTGTATAGCATTATATAGGATGAAGCTGAGGATTGCGAAGGAGAGGCGGCTGCTATGATTATCGTAAGTTCCTGTCTGGCCGGGATGAAGGTCAGATATAACGGCACGGATTGTCTGGATCAGAGCATCCGGCATCTGCTGGACAGTCATCAGGCGGTTGCTGTATGCCCCGAGCTGATGGGAGGCTTCTCTACCCCGCGGGAGCCTGCCGAGATCGTAGGCGGCAGCGGCAGGGATGTGCTGGAGGGCCGGGCCCGGGTGGTCGGCAGAACAGGTAATGATGTAACTGCCATGTATATAGAGGGAGCCTATGCGGCACTGGAGCAGGCAAGGAGCTTAGCGGCGACTCTTGTGGTGCTTAAGGAAAATAGCCCGTCCTGTGGCAGTTCCATGATCTATAACGGAGCATTTGCCGGTGTGAAAATACCCGGTGAGGGTGTGACTTCCGCTCTATTGCGGCTGCACGGGATTGAAGTGATATCGGAGGACCAGCTCGCTTCCAGATTGAAGCAACCGGATTCTCCGGTGCAATAGCTGCTGAGCGGCTTGCACAAAAAGGCTGTTACAGGGGTTTCGAACCTCTGCAACAGCTTTTTCTGTGAGTTGTGGGCTTCCTATGAAATGCAAACCGGTTCTGTTTAGGCGAGCGTCCCGAGGACCTTGCCGAACAAGCTGGACAGCTCAATGTTGGTCATCGTAGAGAAGTTCTTCGCGGATAGCATGGTTTGAACTGCAGCGAGCGGATTGTTGCTGCTGTCAGCTGTGCTTGAACTGCTTGCAGATGCTCCAAGACTTCTCTGCAGCTGGGCCAGCACGGACATCATATCCTCCGAAGTGAGACCCGCTTCAAGAGAGGTTAGTTCGTTGAGCGTGTTAGCGCGGTCTGTACTATCCGTGCTAACAGAGCTGTCTGAGTTGTCCTGGCTATCCAAACTCCAGCCCAAAGGAGGGGGGAATCCGCCCATGGCTTGCAGCATTGCAGGAAGTCCCGTAGTCTCATTAGCTGTATCCAAAGAGTTAATTCCGGCATATCCAGCCGCGGAAGAATCAGATGTAACGGACTGAACCAAGGAGAAGAGCCCGTCCCCGCTTAAAGAGGAGAGGCCGTTGCTGCCGAGCAGACTCTGTAAAGAGCCCAGACTGCTGCCGGATTCACCGGTAACCCCTGTTGCTGAATCCGTCTCGGTAAGCCCAAGGCCCAACTGAATTTGGGCCAGCAGAGACTTCATATCCCCGCCGTATTGAGAGCCCGCTGCGGAGCCCAGCGAGGCTGGCGAATATAGCTCCGTGTATTCGTCTTCTCCGGCATCATCTGTTCCCTCCAGATTGAAGAACAGCTTGGCGATTTCACTGAAATCCGCAGCATCTGTAAGGCTTGAGCTGCTTGCTTCTTGGTTGGAGGCGGCGCTTTTGCGGGCAGCGCTTGTGCTGCCACTGGTGAGATCGTAGTTGTCATAGTACTTTTTATTGTAATAATTGTTAATCGATAGCGACATTTGGCGTCTCCTCTCAATATATGTTTCTTTATTTTCTCAAAAGCCCACGTTACATCATCGGAAAGAAAGCTGAGTGCAGGCTGAAAATACGCTGAATCCCAGCTGAAAATGAAGATCCGGTCCATGGACAAATGTTACAATATTGTGTTTATTAACAGGTGGTAAAAGAAACCGTTCAGCAGTATAATCGAGTAGTCCTGTAAGAAAATCCTGAATTTCAAGAAGCGGAGAATCTCGTCATGAAACCCATCTATTTGGACCACGCCGCCTCAACACCGGTTCATCCGGAGGTGGCAACGGTTATGTACAATATGTTATTGAACCAGTATGGCAATGCGTCCAGTGTGCACCAGTTCGGACGGTCGGCCAAAAGAATCGTAAATGGAGCGCGCGACAGGATCGCGGGCTTTTTGGGCTGTTCCCCTGATGAGTGGGTGTTCACCAGCGGCGGTACAGAGAGCGATAACCTCGCTCTGTTCGGCGCAGCCTATGCTTCTATTCATAAGGGTAAACATATCATTACCACAGCAGTAGAACATCATGCGGTATTGCATACGTGCGGACAACTGGAGCAACAGGGCTTCGAGGTTACTTATCTTCCCGTAGATTCCACAGGACTTGTCTCTCTCAAGGATGTGCAGTCTGCCCTGCGTGAGGATACAGTATTGATTAGCGTAATGTTTGTGAATAATGAAGTGGGAACTGTACAGCCTATAGAAGAGATTGGCAGATTAGCGGGCGGGCGGGGCATTCTTTTTCACGTGGATGCTGTACAAGCCCTGGGCACGCTGCCTATGGTGCTCCGCGAGCTGCCTGTCGACTATATGAGCTTCTCGGCCCACAAGATTGGCGGTCCGCAGGGGATTGGCGGATTGTATGTCCGGCGGGGAGCGCCGCTGCAGCCAAGACAACATGGCGGACTTCAAGAGCGCGGCAGACGCGCGGGTACGGAGAGCCTGGCAAGTACAGCCGGCTTCGCCACAGCAGTAGAGCTGGCGGTAGACGGACTTGCGGAGCATCATGAGCAGGCTGTCAGACTGCGGAGTACACTGCTGCAGGAGCTGGACAAGCATGCCGGAGCCGGCGGATATGTAATTAACGGGAATGAACAGCAGACGGTGCCCGGAATTCTGAATGTAAGCTTCCCGGGTGCGAAGACAGATGTGCTGCTGATGAATCTCGATATGGAGCGGATTGCGGCCGCCAGTGGTTCAGCCTGCACCTCGGGCTCTCTGGAAATCTCGCATGTCCTGCAGGCGATGAAGCTTCCGGAAGAACTTTTGAACTCGGCGATTCGCTTTAGTACAGGTTTGGGTAATACTAATGAAGAAATGCAGGTTGTTGCCCAAAAAGTTGGAACCATCTTAAACCGGCTGCGTACTAAAGACTAGGCATTTTTGCGGTCTGGCATCCGCTTGGAAGGTTTCTAGCTTCAGGGAACTCGTAAGCACTATTTAAGGTGAGGGGACTTTGAACGCCATGAAACTTCAAGATATGATTGGCCTCACCGTATATGAAGTTGAAGAAGGTACTGAAGTCGGTGAAATAATCGATATTGGACTGGATTCAAACTGGAACATTACGGGTATTGAACTGGAAAGCAAAACTTTTTTCTCCAGTCATGTGAAAGTTGTGGCATGGGATGATATTGTCGCTTATGGCGAAGATGCTGTCATGATCCGCAACAAAGAGTCGATTGTTAAGACCGACGCTGACCATATACCGTATACTTTCCTCTTGGGAAAGAACAAGTTGAAGGATTTGCAGGTGCTTACAGCATCCGGAACGATACTTGGACGAATATCCGATGTTTATTTTGACCAAAAGATGGGAAACACAATAGTAGCGCTGGAAATCAGTGACGGGCTTGTAACTGATTTGATCGAAGGCCGCAAATGGCTGCCTTGTTCTGAAGGAATGTCTATCGGGGAGAATTCGGTACTGGTTCCTGCGATGAGCGAAGAACGGCTTCAAAAAGCCATTAATATTGTTAACGGATAGGTGGAATGTATTATATGAAGTGTCCAAACTGCAACTCCAAGGATATCGGCAAGATCGGTTCCCACCAGTTCTATTGCTGGGGCTGTTTCATCGAACTTACGGTCAACGGCGAGAAAATGTCGGTTTATCAGGTTGAAGAAGATGGCACGCTCAGTTCGCTTGACGATCTGTTCTCGGGTGAAGATGTTGCACAGGATTTCCCGCAGATCCATGCATCCTCCTGATCATTAGCCTGATTCATTCCCGGATAAAGTTACATAGATTCGCCGTGGGGCTGACCTCAAAGCATCGAATGGATGCTTGGGTCAGCCTTGTTTGCTCTTAAGCAGTTCATCCGCAAGCCTGCGGTGGATGTTCCACGAAACGGGTCTTCAATCTTCTACAACACAAAAACCAGCCAATCCTGGTCCAGGATGAGCTGGTTTTTGTTGTGTGTGGACCCTGGACAGCGTCTGTTTACAGGATAACTTCTCCTATAAATGAGGAAGTTGCATCTTTGTTATATGTGCTAACGAATTGGTATGTCGCCTCCGGGATACGGGCTCTATACTGAAATCGACTGGCGGCAACGCCGGATTCTGCAAGGTTCTGCATAAGGGGGATTATTGAATGTACCGTAAAGGAATATCCAAGCTGCTGATTGCCGGTATGCTGCTGTCAGGGATTCAGCTTCCGGGAAACACGGGAGTGGCAGGAGCAGAGAGACTGGAAAAGCTTCCCGTATCAGCCGCAGGCACAAGCACAAGCGGCGCTATTGTAGCCGGAAAGGCAGCATTTGCCGATATGAATCAGCACTGGGCTTCGCCAGCGGTGGACAGGCTGGCAGCCGCCGGAATCCTGCAGGGGAATGGGCAGGGAAGATTTGGACCAAGCCGTGCAATCTCGCGCGCAGAGATAGCGGTTATCCTGGGCCGTGTGTTTCGTTACTCAGCTCCGGGAACGGCTGTGTTCAGTGATGTAAGCGCTTCTTCCTGGTATGGCAAGGATGTGGGCGGGATTAGTGCAGCCGGCATAATCCAAGGTTACGCGGACGGACGGTTTCAGCCGGGAGCGGCTGTAACCCGGCAGGAGGCCATGACGATGCTGAGCCGGGCTTTCGGCCTGGAGGCGGCTTCGCCAACTACGCTGGCCGCGCAGCCTGACGGATCAGCGGTCAGCGGCTATGCCCGGGAAGCAGTGAGTGCCATGCTTGACGCAGGCTACCTGCACGGCGGGCCGGATGGCAAGCTGAATCCGCAGACGCAGATGACCCGGGCTGAACTGGCGGAGCTCCTGGGCCGGATGATCGGGTGGATCAGTTCAGGCGAAGGAAGCTATTCGATTGGCGGGGTGTCCGGCAATGTAATTGTGAACCGGGCGAATGTACAGATCGAAGGCGGACCGGTTAGCGGGAATCTCTATGTGACTGCCGGAGTAGGAGAGGGAGAGGTATCGTTCTCGGGAATCAAGGTGCAGGGAACCACTCATATCTCGGGAGGTGGTGACCATTCGGTAGTTTTCCGTAAATCTTCACTGGGACAGATCAAGCTGAACAAGCCCAAAGCCCCGGTACGGCTCGTGCTGGAGGATAGCAGCTCCGTAGCCCGGATTGAATTGCTCCAGCCGGCCAAGGTTGAGATTGGGGCCGGCACAAGGGTGGAAGCACTGATTATCGGTCCCGGCGCTGCCGGATCAGAGATTATGAACCGGGGGGACATCGGCCTGCTGGAGACCCAAGCGGATCGTGTGCTGCTCAACGGCCTAGCACTCAAGGCTGGTGAGACGCTTCGGGGCTTGTCCGGTAATGGAGCTTTGCCGCAGGCAAGCGCAGCCGCCACCTTTACGGGGAGCGGAGGGGATTCAGGCGGAGCGATGCCAACGCCTGCACTTATGACACCTGCCCCAACAGCGACAGCTGGGGCAACGCCGACTGCAACACCGGTGGTTACTCCGCCAACCCCTGACAATCCATGGGAGCTGGTCTGGAACGACGAATTCGACGGTAGCTCCATAGATAAGACCAAATGGAATGTGCAGGATACCGGAACGGTATACAACAATGAACTCGAATATTATCATCCGGACAACGCTTCGCTCGAAACCGAGAGCGGACAGGGTGTGCTGGCACTGGAAGCACGGAAGGAAGCATACGGCGGGAAGTCGTATACTTCCGGCAAGCTGACCTCCAAGCTGAAGGGCGACTGGACTTACGGCAAATTCACGGTGCGCGCCAAGCTGCCGATTCAGCAGGGCATGTGGCCGGCCATCTGGATGATGCCAACCGACGAAGAGAAGCAGTACGGACCTTGGCCGGGAAGCGGCGAGATGGACATTATGGAATTAACGGGACCGGTGGCCGGTGATGCAGAGAAGGCTGATCTGTACCCGAGAACGGTTCATGGTTCGCTTCATTACGACATCCCGCATACGTCACAGTCCAAGACCTACATTCTGCCGGAGGGCACGACGTTCGCTGATGCTTATCATGACTTCACACTGGAATGGCTCCCGGGACTGATCCGGTATTATGTGGACGGTAAAATGTATTTTGAAACAAGCGATTGGGGAACGAAGGCTGAAGGCCAGCCGGATTATTATACCTATCCCGCACCGTTTGACCGGCCGTTCTATATGATTCTTAATCTGGCAGTGGGCGGCGATTGGCCGGGTAACCCGGCAGCTGACTTCCAGTCGGACAAAATGTATGTCGATTATGTCCGGGTCTACAAGTACAACAAGCTCGATCAATGGCCGGACGTAACAGGACAACGGCCGACAAAGCCGGAGCTGTCGACTCCGCAGCGCCCTGCCCTTGCCGACGGGAACCAGATTTATAACGGTGACTTTACGGGTGCAGAAGCGGTTCAAGGCCCGCCGGAATATTGGGAATTGATCGAGAATGCGGGGGGTGAGGGAACAGCTTCCGTCGTTGACGATATAGAAAAGGGTAAGGCGGTGAAGGTGGCTGTCAGCAAAGCTGGAACCCAGAACTATTCCATTCAGCTCGCTCAGAAGCCGCTTCTGCTGGAGAAGGGCAAGTCCTACAAAGTCACATTCGATGCCAAGGCGGATGCGGCCCGACCGCTGATGAGCAAGCTGACCGAATTCGGCGGCGGATGGACGGCTTATTCCATGGAACGCAATTTCCAGCTTACGCCGAACTGGCAATCGTATGAATATACCTTCAACATGTCGAAGAGTTCCGATAACAATGTCCGTTTCGAGTTCAATCTTGGTCTGAACGACATTGCAGCCTATTTCGACAATGTCAGGGTGGTAGAGACGGAGCCCCTGCCAGTGGTACGTACTCCGTTGCCTGACGGCAACCTGATCTATAATGGCGGATTCGAGCTGGGAGAAGGGCGGCTGGGCTACTGGACCTTCGCCGTTAAGCCGGAATCGGGCGCTGCTGCGAAAGCCAGTGTAACCAATGCTCTGGAACTGCCGCTGATGAAGCGTGAATTCAAGGCAGATGTCCAGACAGCCGGAGGCTCGGCTGAGGATGTGACGCTGATCCAGACAGGAATCCCTGTGACAGCCGGGGGAGTCTATCAGCTTACGTTCGAGGCGAGATCGGAGCAGGAGCAGCCGGTCGGCATCAAGCTGGACGGCGGCGATGGGAAGACCGTCTATCCTGACGGGGCAACATTCACTCTGACGCCGGAGTGGAAGAGCTATACAGCGGAAATAGAGCTGTCCGGCGCGTCCGGAACTGAAGGTACATTATCGTTCCTTCTGGGCCAGGCTCCGGGGCAGACCGAGATTGACAATGTACGTCTGGTAAGGATGATTGATCCGCCTGTATTCACTAACTACCTGCATCTGCGGGGGGACCAGAACTGGAGATCATCGGGTACCGGCCTGATTCCGAGCGGCGAAGGCGGCAAGGACATCACGGATATGGACCAGGGCGACTATGTAGAATACAAAGTGGTGCTGCCTCAGGCTGCCAGCATTGTTCCCGTGGCCCGGGTATCCAGTATACAGGCAGACTCCGGGCTGGAGCTGTCGGTTCTGGATGCCGGCAAACAGAGTGTAGTGACGACCTCTGTCTATAGTACGGCAATCGGAGATACCGGAGGACTTCATTCCTACCGCGCAATCATCGGGGCACCGCTTGAGCTGCCTGCCGGAATCTATTACTTCCGTCTTGGCGGCAGCGGCTATAATCTGGCCTGGCTGGATCTGACCCGCGAGCTGGTGGTGAACGGCCGCTTCAAGGGCGATTCTACCGAAGGCTGGACGCTGTACAAGAGGGATTGGGACAGTAATCCGGTGAAGAACACCGTAATGAACGCTGTGTATGGTGCACTGCGGGTTGACCTTGGCGGCACCGGTGATGAAGACTGGAACGTACAGGTGAAGCAAGGGGGAGTACCGGTAGAATTGGGCAAGAAGTACCTGCTTCGCTTCGATGGGGAGGCATCAATAGCCAGAGATATCCGGGTGCTTGTTCAGCATGACGGTACTTCGGACAATAATTGGACCCCGTATACGAACGAGACAGTAAGTCTGAGCGAAGCGGGCGGACATTATGAATATCTGTTCACTGCTCCGGCAAGCGATCCCGCTGCTGTGCTGCAGTTCAGTCTGGGCAAGGTTAACGGGCTGCTGGGAGAGCATACGGTTAGACTGAGCAATATTTCCCTGCTGCAGGTGAGCCCGGTCATGGCGGGTGAGGCGTATGGGGAGAATCTGATTCCAAACGGAGACTTCTCGGCTCCGCTTAAGGGCTGGAGCAGCTATTCCTCCGACAGCGGCGAGCTGTCCATTGACAATGTGAATGGGGCGCTGCAGATCCAGGTCGGTTCCACAGGGACGAACAGCTGGGACCGGCAGGTCTATTACGAGGGAGTAGCCTACAACGATGGCAATCATTATACACTTACCTTCAAAGCTAAGGCAGAAGCAGCGCGCAAAATGAACATCAGCATCGGCTGGCTGGATGTCGCGAACAATTACACCTGGAACGGGTATACGAGCAAGGTGGTAGATCTTGATACGGAATACGCGGAATATACCCTGGAATTCGATGTTGCCGGAGGCAGCACCTCCATCGGCCGGATTTCTTTTGAGCTGGGGAATATAACGGATGGCGGTACAGGCCATCTTGCGGTGGACGTCGATGACATTGTGCTGACGAACAACGGAACCGTAGCTGCACCTTGAACAAGCTTTAGAATTTGTTATCCAGGCTTGCGATTTGGTATTTAGACCGGCAAGAAACACTTTTATAATCAGTACATGGAGGACGGGCAGCCGTTCTCCATGATTTTCAAACGACAATGGGGGAGATTTATTGTGAAAAAGACAGCAGTATCCATCACCGCACTACTCATGGCATTTTCAGTAGTGGTCAGCGGATGTGGAGGCAATAACAACCAATCAAGTTCGGCTAACAACGGAGGAAAGAAAGAAGATTCCAGTGCAACTGCCGCTCCTGCTACGCCAAGCACAGACCCTGTTACCCTGAACGCCTGGGTGATGCCGAACAGTCCCAAGCCGGATGCAGACTTCCTGAAGACGCTTGAACCTTACCTGAAAGAGCATCCGAATGTCACCATGAAGGTAACGGTACTTGACTGGGGCTCTGCCTGGACCAAGATTACGACAGCGGCTACAAGCGGGGAAGGTCCGGACCTGCTGCAGCTTGGATCAACCTGGGTACCGGCAATCGCCAGCATGGGCGGCATTGACAAAGTGACGGACAAAGTAGCCGATGTAGGCGGTGCTGAGGCTTTCCTGCCGGCCATCTGGACGACTACCTCTATCGCGGGCGACAGCGAGGTATACGGGGTGCCGTGGTTCGTGGATGCGCGGGCAATATACTACCGGACAGATGTATTCAAGCAAGCCGGTGTGGACACAGCAACAGCCTTTAAAGATTGGGATTCCTTCAAAAGCGCATTGCAAGCGGTCAACGGACAGACCGTTGACGGCAAAAAGATCGCTGCACTCGGACTTCCAGGTAAAAACGACTGGAACGTAGTGCATAATATCTTCCCTTGGATCTGGGCTGCAGGCGGCGATGTTCTCTCGGAAGATAACAAAAATGTTGCCTTCAACGAAGAGAAGGGGCTTGACGGCGTGATGTTCTACACCGGACTTGCCGCTGAAGGCCTTGTGGATAAATCTTCGCTTGAGAAGAATTCGTCGCAGATTGAGAGCGACTTCGGCGACGGTAAATCGGCGGTCATTATCTCCGGCCCTTGGCTCGCCAAGAACTTTGCGACACCGAAAGCAAACGGCGGTATGGATGACAAGAAAGCGGCCAAGAACTTCGCGGTGGCTCCGCTTCCTGCAGGTCCGGGCGGACAAGCTACCTTCGTCGGCGGCAGCGAGCTGACCGTATTCAGCGGCTCGAAGAACAAGGAAGCGACTTGGGATTTGATTAAGTACCTGACCGGCGATGAAGCGCAGAAGGCTTATGCTGCCGTATCCGGCCAGCTCCCGGCTCGACTGTCACTTCTGGAATCGCCTGATCTGGATGCCAGCATGAAAGCATTCTCGGAAGCCACGAAATACGGAAGAACCTATCCATCCATTCCCCAATGGGGACCTACGGAAACGGCGCTGCAAAAGCATTTTGCCAACATTTGGGATATTGTTGCCGGTGTGAAGGGCAAATATAGTGAAGAAACCGTCAAGCAAGAGCTGGATTCTGCAGCGGCCGAAGTCAAAGCAATTATTAACCAATAATGATGAGGATTAGGGGGATGCCGCCGCGCGATAGGGTGCGGCGGTTCTTCCATTAGTAAAGTGAGGGATAAGAGATGGGGCTCCATACTGAAAAAAATCTGCCTGCGAAGGCTGCTTCCGACAAGCGCGGACTATGGCGCAAACGGGTCAGAGAGAATAAATTTGCTTACATGCTGATGGTGCCGACCATCATTTTCATGCTGTTGGTGCATTTGCTCCCTATGATTCAGGGATTCTGGATGTCATTCCTGAAGCTGAACCAATTTACACTGGGCAAATATCTCAAGGCGCCGTTTGTGGGGATCGACAATTATATTGGCCTGTTGTTCAACACCGATAACCCGGTCCGCCAGGGGCTCAATTTTGCCATCCGCAACACCGCGATTTATTCGGTCATTGTGACGATCGGTGTAATGATCATGGGCCTGATGATGGCCTTGCTGCTGAACCGTGATTTTCCCGGACGCAGCATTGCCCGCACAGCCATGCTGCTCCCATGGGTCGTTCCGTCTTATGTGGTCGGTGTGCTCTGGGGTTTCATGTGGCAGAAGGAAGGCATTATCAACTATTTCCTGGTCGATGTCTTGCATCTCTTCAATGAGAAGCCTTTCTGGCTGCTGGGGCCGAATACGATCTGGGCGATCATTATCCCAACCATCTGGCGCGGCTGGCCGTTCCTGATGGTCATTTTCCTGGCTGGACTCCAGACCATTCCCGAAGATATCTATGAAGCTGCAACCATTGACGGTGCGGGCAAATTCCGCCAGTTCTGGAACATGACGCTGCCGATGCTTAAGCCGGTTATTGCGGTACAGCTTTTATTCCAGATTATTAACAATGTCTACTCCTACAACATCGTCTCCACGATGTTCGGCAACGGTGCCGGATATCCGGGGGAATGGGGAGACCTCCTGATGACAGCCTTGACCCGCCAATCCTTCGGTTATTGGTCCTTCGGTTCGGGCTCTGCCGCTTCAATCATGCTGATGTTTGCCATGCTGATGGTCGTCGGTGTCTGGTACCGCGTCTTTAGATCGGAGTTGAATGCCCAATGAGTACACACCGTAAACGTTCCGTCAGTTCGTTCCTGCTGACTTCACTGACCTGGGTTATCGTTGTATTGACGGTATTTCCCATTCTGTGGATGATCTTCACCTCTTTGCACTCCAATGACCAAATTCTGAACGGGATCACTACCTTCAGCCTGCCGAAGCCGCAGTGGGTCAATTATATCAATATGTGGGATACGGTGAATTTTGCCACCTATTTCCGCAACAGCCTTCTGATCTGCGGTGCGACAACCCTGCTTGCCGGCTCCTTTGCCGTTCTGGCCGGATATGCGCTGGCCCGGTTTGATTTTCCCGGATCGAAGCTGTTCAGCATGAGTATCATATCCACCCAGCTGATCCCGGGGATTATGTTCCTGTTCCCGATTTACCTGATGTTCCTGTGGATCAAGAATACGTTCGGTTTGCCGATGATCAATACGTACTGGGGAATGATTCTCGTCTATACGGCGTTCTACACCCCAATCAGTATCTGGATTATGCGAAGTTTCTTTGTCTCAATTCCAAGAGACCTGGAAGAGTCGGCCACGATTGACGGCTGTACGAAATTTCAGGCTTTTTACAAAATCATTCTGCCGTTGTCTCTGCCCGGCATTATTGCGACAGGCATATTCATCTTCCTTACGGCGTGGGATGAGCTCCTCTTCGCCTGGGTTTTGACAACCAGCGCTGATGTACAGACGATTCCGGTCGGTATCCGCTTGTTTGTCGGGCAATATAATACCCGCTACGACCTGCTGATGGCAGCCTCCACGGTGGTAACCGTGCCAGTCATGGTCATATTCTTCATGACCCAAAAATACTTTATCAGCGGTATGACCGCGGGGGCCGTCAAGGGCTGACCCGTAGCATGCCAGGAAAGGTGAGAGCAATCATGCTGAAATTTACTACCGCAAGAGAAGCGATGGCTTCGGCTGAAGAGATCCTGAGACAAGCCTTCGCAGACCGGATTGGCCCCGGGGCGCACATCAGTGCCCTCTTTACGGATTCGGAACGACGGGGGGCCGTAGGCATAGCCGGTCTGCCGTTTCGGCTGCCTGCCATTCAGGAGCTGCTCAAGCTCCCCGCTGTGGCAGCGCTGCTGCCGGGTGAAGCGGGTGCCTCCGCGTTGTTCGCCGTAAACGAAGAAGCCACGGAATTGTCACTGTATATCCGGCACGCCGGAAGACAGGAGCAGACTGTTGACGTACCGGAGGCTACCGCAAGCCTGGCTTTGGCGCAATTGCAGGCCGCTCCGGGCTGGGCAGGGGCGCTTAACGCTGAGGGCGAGCACGTAATTGATCTGCGTTCACCTGTGCCGGGTCCGCATTTCGCGGTCAATTTGCTTATGGGCAACCGTCTGAGCTTTCCCCATCCGCTTCAGACTACCCCGAAGAGCGTTGTTGACCGGCTGGGCGGCGGCAGCTTCCGTTCACATGCGGCCACCCAGGTGCTGGCCACCCGCTGGGATATGCGTCAGGAGGAGAACGGGTTCCCGGCTAACCGGCAATTCTATCTGTTCGAGGACGGGAAGCAGATCTTCTATTCCGCGGACCCCGGAGATGAAGGGATAGAGTCGGCGGTCTGCCGGCATTCGCAGAATGTAACCCGAATCACCTGCCGGACGCGCTGCGGACTGGAGATTACACGAATCATCTCTATTCTGCCTCAATACGAGGGCCTGCCTCTGGCTACCGAATTACAGCGGATTGAGATTGAGAACCATGGAGAAGCCGACCGAGTTCTGCGGATCGTCTACACGGGAATGTTCGGCTCAGCGGCTCCGGGGGCGCTGTTCGAGGATGTGCTGTACAGCAACGTCATTATGCAGGGCGGCGTGCTCCAGGATAATACGGGAGCCGTGGCAGCCATCAGTCCGGATTATTATCCCGAAGGCGGCCGTCATGATCTGCGCTTCCACACAATGATCGTTCACGGGGCAGAAGGACCGGTGCTGCCGCGTGAATACTGCGTCAGCTACAATGAATTTGTCGGTACAGGTTCGCTTCACCGTCCGTCCGGCGCGCTCAGACTGAGTAACATTCTGCACCGTAAGGGGCCAGGGTTCTTCGCAGTAGCCGGGGAAATTCAAGTGGCTGCGGGAGCTAAGACAGCTGTTGACCAGTTGACCGGCCTAGTCTCCGACAAGAGCGGGGCGCCTTGGAATGACACGGTGCTGGCGGATGAAGTGGGGGCGTTGGTCACCCGTTTCTCCGACCCATGCGCGGCGGAATCAGCGCTGGCGGAATCAGCCGGGTTCGTGCGGGATTACAGCAAGTTCCTGCAGGTATTCTCCGATGACAAGAATTTCGATGTATTTATCAACCGCAATCTGCCGTTTCAGGTGCTCTATCAAAGCTTTGTCTCCCGTTCCTTTTGCCAGACACAGAAGGGCTACAGGGAGATTGGCTTCCGCGAAATCCAGGATTTATACGCATCGATGTATTATTTTGTCGGTATGGGACAAAGCGCTCTGGTGAAAAGTCTGCTTAAAGAATGGACCGGTATGGTGTTTGAACTGGGCTATGCCTATCATAACTTCTTCTGGGCCGGCAAGGAGCCGGGCAAATGGTCCGACGATGCGTTATGGCTTGTTCAAGCCGTCTACCGCTATGTAATGCTTACCGGCGATCTCGAGTTCCTGGACGAGTCTTGTCCGGTAGCGGGACAAGAAGCCAGCCGGCCGGTCTTCGAGACACTCAAGGCGATTATTGTCTATTCAGGGAAGATTTCAATCGGCCGCCACGGTCTGCCCTTACTGGACTTCGCAGACTGGAACGACTGTCTTAAGCTGGATGACACGTATCTGAACGGTCCAGCTAAGGAAAAGCTCTACCGGGAGCAATTGCAGGCAGGCGGGGTCTTCGGGGATTCATTGGACAGCGATTATTCCGAGAGCGTTATGAACGCCTTCCTGCTGAAGGTAGCAGTAGATGAACTGTCCGCCCTGGCTGCCCGCAAAGGGGAGCAGGATGATGCCGATGAGCTGAACCGCTTCGGATCCAAGCTGCGCGAGCGTATCCAGGAGCATGCCTGGAAGGGCGATTTCTTCGCCCGCGTGCTCTTCAACCGGTACCAGAATGGCGAATATACTTATTTGGGAGCTGCCGGAGACGGTCTGTCAGCAGATCCGGCATCCGAGGGTTCTTACTTCTTAAATTCCTTCAGCTGGAGCATCCTGTCGGGCTGTGCCGATGAGTCGCAGATCTCGGTGATGCTGGACACTATGAAGTCGCATCTTATGACTCCTTTCGGATTGAAGCTGGTTTCCCCGGTTGCTT
The DNA here is from genome assembly GCF_000758605.1 of Paenibacillus sp. FSL R5-0912. NCBI lineage: Bacteria > Bacillati > Bacillota > Bacilli > Caryophanales > Paenibacillaceae > Paenibacillus > Paenibacillus sp. FSL R5-0912. Next base: position 5,933,720 of record NZ_CP009282.1, on the reverse strand, counting down.
TGGGCCGGGTCTCTACCCACACAGCTTCGGACGAATACTTCCCGGGTGACCGGGAGAACGGCGGCGTATTCAAGCATGCCTGCATGATGGCCGCAGCTGCGATGTTCAAGGGTGCCAAGGAAGTCTCGGATTCAGGGCTTGCTGCCGAGCTGGGCCGCCTCGGCTATTGGCTGCTGGACCGGATCATGCCGTTCAAGACGATGGAAGATCCGTTTGCAGTCTGCGGAAATCCGCGATTCTGCACTCAATATAATAACAGCGAGACCGGTGAGAATATCGGTCCGATGCTAAGCGGCACCTCGACCTGGCTCACCCTCTCGCTGATGGAAGCGCTAGGCATTGAATATACGGCGCAGGGCATCGCACTGAGTCCGATCCTGCGGGAAGAGCAGACAGAATTCTCTTACACTCTGAAGCTTGGCAAATCTTCGTACTGTATCCGGATCAGTAAACCGGAAGGCTTCCGCCGGATGAACGGCGGTGATGCCCGTCTGACACTGGATGGCCGGGCGCTAGAGGATGGGTTTATTCCGACTCCGGATGACGGGCTCACCCACGAGGTGGAGCTGCGATTTGAAGAGTAAAGATGTTATAATGCCCGGTCACGGAACTCATGCGGGGTCATCCCCGTGTACTCCTTAAAGAGCTTGATAAAGTAATGGGCATTGGAATAGCCCAGCTCGGCGGAAACCTCATAAATTTTCAGCGGCGTATGAATGAGCAGATACGCCGCTTTTTCCATCTTAACCTGACTGATGTAGTCGCTGATCCGCTTGCCTGTCTCAAGCTTGTACATTTTGGACAGATATACCGGATGCATCTGGACATGATCGGCGATGGCCTGGAGTGAGACATAATGTATATTGCGGTCGATATATTCATGTACGTTCCGAATCAGGACTGTCCGGCTGTCCCGCCGCTCAGACTCAAAATGCTCCTTCAGCAGCGTAACCATCTCCAGCGCCCATTCCCGCAGCTTGTCAGCCGTCTGGAAGGGGGCCTGCTTCATCAGCGGATTGCCCACGATCTCGCCCAGCATCTTCTTATTCTTATGGGCGAAATAATAGAAAGCCGTTTCCAGATGCAGACGGGCTTCATGGATATGCTCCAGAGAGTGGTCCGGATTCCGGGCCAGCTCCGTAGCGATGGCATTCAGCTTGTCTTCGATCCCCTGCCAGTTGTTCGCCTCAAATAAATGAAAGAAAAGCGGAGGCTCGTAGAGCGGCTGGAGAATTTCTACAGGGTTAAAGCTGCTGTTGTCTGTGGCATCCAGATAGATGCCTGTTTCGCTGCCGATATGCTGGCGGATAGCGGAGATGCCGGATTGATAGAGAGTGTACACCTGATCCGGGAATCCGCCCCAACCCGTAGTGACCACAGAAAGGCCGCCTCCAATCAGCGTGCTGACATGATTCTGCAGCTGATAGGCGGCCTGGGTGATATCATCTGCGAGATTCAGGCGGGGTTCAATGTCTTCCCTGGGCTGCAGCAGAAATACAAGATAATCATGGACATCCTTGCTTGACCAGATGTGGAACCGGTCTTGAAACAGCTCTTGCGCGATATTAATAATGGCGTATTCGAACAGCAGCATGCTGCCCATGTCCTGACGCCGGAAGAATTCCTCCGGTCTGACGATTACAAGACATACCGGCAGATTGGTGGAGAACGGCAGATCGAATTGGGAGAGCCGCTCGTGCAGCTGCGGCCTGGACATCTTCCGCCCCTGCAGGAGCTCGCCGAGCAGCCGGTCCCGCAGGAGCGGAAGATGCTCGCGGAAGGTCTGCATTGTCCGCTGATAGGAGGACCGAGTCTCCCATTCGCCGCGCAGCTCTTCCTGGAGCTTGCCAATAACGGCAATCAACTGGTCATTGGCAATTGGCTTGAGCAGATAGGCACTGGCTTGCTCTTCTATCGCCTTGCGGGCGTACTCGAACTCGGCATAACCGGTCAGCATAACGACCCGGATGTGCTTCCAGCGGCTACGGATGGAGGCGATCAGTTCGATGCCTGAAATTTCAGGCATGTTGATGTCAGTGACAACAATGTCGATAGGATAACGCTGAAGCAGTTCCAGTGCCTCGTATCCGGAATAAGCCGTGTGAACTTGTTCAAATCCCATTTCCGTCCAAGGAAGCGAAATGGATAGGTCGTCAACGACATAAGGTTCGTCGTCAATCAGAAGAATTTGATGCATAGGGTTCCTCTTTCTTCTCCATGCGAAGAGTGATTTTTAAGCCGCCTTCAGGTGAAGGGGCGATCAGAAGGCCGGATGAATCACCATAATGGGACCTGAGGCGCTGCTGGATGTTCCATAGCCCGCAGCCTCCGTCCTCACGCGCCGTTTCGGAAATTCGGGCCTGCAAAGCGTTAACTGCCTCATCCGTCATGCCAGCTCCGTTGTCTGCAACAGTGACTATGACACTCTCTTGCGTATGGGAGGCGGTGATCCGAATGGAGCCTGGGCCGATCTTTTTCTCAATACCGTGAATGATGCTGTTCTCCACCAAGGGCTGGATCAGCAGCCGGGGAATCTGCAGACCCAGCAGATCTTCCGCGATATCCATCTCATAGCTGATGCGCTGTTTCCGCAAATTCTGAATCTCCAGGTAATTCTCCAGCAGCTTCAGCTCGTCCTGCAGCGTAGTGAGGGAATGGTCTGTCTTGGTGATGTAGCGGTAATATTCTCCGAGGTTAAGCGCCATAGCCTCCACCGAATCGGTGTCGCCGACAACGGCCTTACTCTTAATAAAGAACAGGCAGTTGTAGAGGAAGTGCGGATTAATCTGCGATTGAAGCTGTTTCAAGTGGGCATCCTTGGCCCGGAGCTGCTCCAGGTAGACCTGTTCAATCAGCAATTGAATTTTTTCTGCCATTTCATTGAATTCTTCGTTGAGCATTGTGAACTCAGGATTGGACTTGGTATGAATACGGGTAGACCATCGTCCTTCCTTCATCCTGTTGAGCGAACGCAATAAAAGGCTAACCGGACGCTGCACTTGACGATATAGCTGCAAAGAGAACAACAGGCTCATGACCAGGAGAAAAGCCGATCCGGTCAGGAAGAAATAACGGCTGCTGCGGATCGGCTGAAGAATCTGCTTCAGCGGCGAATAATGCACGACCCGCCAGTTAATGGCCGATGAAGGAACCGAACTGATAAGAAAGCTGCCCTTCTTAAGGTTGAGGATCTCCGATATGCCCTGTCCGTCTGCGGAATCAAGCGTTGCGGTGATCCGTTCAGCCATTTCCCGGTCGGTATTGCGGGAGAGGATCATCCCGAAAACCGGATGGAACAGGAAGGTATCGCCCTTGTTCTGCGACTGGTAGGCATCGAACATTCGTTCAATGTTGGATACTGGAAAATACATCGATAACAGCAGTTCCGCCTCTCTTGGAGGGCTGCTTTCTGTAGCGGGATCTGACAGCAGCAGGCGGAAGCCCGCTTCAGTGCTGCCCCTGTCCTCTGAAATATACTCCCAGCCGGCCGGGAGCGGTTTCTCCAGTACGGAGGAATCAAAGGAGAGTGAGGAATCAGACCCCAACGTCTCACCGCTGTGCGGCTTGTACAGGACAATCCGGTTCTCCCACGTACTGGAGCTGGTCTGAAGGGAGAGCTTCTCCAGCACGGTCATAATGGTCTGGGCGGGGTCAATAAGATGGCCCAATTGCCGGATCTGCTCGTAGTCACGGATGGTCGGGTCTCTCTGAAGAGCATACATGCTGCCCGCCAATTGATTGATATTGTTGTCCATCTGCTGGGTCAGGAACTCCAGGTGATTCAAATCAGTTGTTTTGATCTGACTCGTGATGACTCCGATATCCTTGCGGTAGGATAATCCGTAGAATAAGAGTGTGGTTGATATAAGGGATAGCAGGATAGCAACCATTTTAATAAACAAACTCGGACGCCAGGCCATAAAATCATCCTTTTCAGAAGCTTTCACTGTTAGCCGTAATAAAAGAAGTGTACCATGGGATGCGGAAGAAGTTTATGATACAAGTTGTCCGGCCCTCCAGAACATTACGAAAAGCAGGTGGTTCCATGAAATTCAGATTGCCGTTGTTCGCGCTGGTCCTGATCTTATCGGGCTGCACCTTCCGCAGTTCCGGGGCCACTCTCCCGGCAGCTTCCCCGGAGAGCACGGCGCCTCACTTTGAAGTCAAAGCAGGTAAATATAATCCGCCCATAGACCTGTACACAGTGGGCTCCGTGAACCCCAATTTGACTTTTAAAAAAGGCGAGAGCCTTGAGCATAATGTGCATACGGCCTGGGCGGAGGAACGGTTGGGAATCCGTATCCGTTATCTCTGGACTATCTCCGGAACCTCCGAGAACTATGCCAACAAGCTGAGGCTTGAGCTGGCCAAAGGCAATATGCCCGATGTTGTCACTACACGGGATGCAGCCATCATTCAGGAGCTGATTGACTCCGGGCAATTCATGGAAGTCGGCAGTTTATTTGAACAATATGCCTCCCGGGTGTGGAAGAAGGCTGTTGCCGAGGACACTTCGGCATGGAATGCCTTCGTGCGGGACGGTCATAAGTATGCAATTCCCATCATGGATTACGAATACAACTCCGATCCGCTGCTCTGGATTCGCCAGGATTGGCTTACCAAGCTGAAATTGGAAACACCGCGGACGCTGGATGAGCTGGAACAGGTCATGGACGCTTTTGTCAACCAGGACCCGGACGGCAACGGATTAAAGGACACTTACGGCCTTGCTTTAGGTTTCCGTAACGGTCCCAGTACCTGGATGGGGGACAGCAGCTGGATATTTGGAGCGTTCGGCACGGTTCCCGAGCAATGGAACCGCCGGAGTGACGGAACCCTGGAATATGGCTCCGTGCAGCCCGGCGCCCGGAAGGCTGTCGCGCTTATGAAGCATTGGGTTCAGCAGGGGTACTTGTCGACCGACAGTGCCTGGCTTGATGAAGAGGGCGCCGCCAACCGTTTCGTCTCCGGCAAGGCCGGCATGATTGCCGGCCCGTATTGGATGCGCGGCTGGCCCTTGTCTTCCCTGACTGCCGCAGATCCGCAGGCGTCTGTCAAGGCTGTTGCGATACCCTCCGGACCGGAAGGTACCGCTATGAGAAGAGGCACCTTACCTGTTAACGGAGCCATACTGATTAACAAGAAAATGAAGCACCCCGAAATCTTTTTTACCTATCAGAATTATATGTTTGATTACTATGCTACCTCCACCGGCGAGTTCATTAATGGTCTTGCAGAGGGCTATGACTGGGCAATGGCGGGCGGCAAGGCGACCATTGAGCCCTCTGCGCTGCCGATGGGCGTGATCCGGGTGGCCTCCTACACACTGACCTTCGACGGGGCGAGAATTCCTTCCGAAGTCATTAAGGAGATTCCGGAGGATATTGCCCCGGTGCTGCTGGGCCAGAAGGAGGCTTCCCGTAAGGAACAGTTCACGGGACCTCCCACCAAGACGATGAAGAGCGACGGTGAGCTGCTGAAGAAGCTGGAACAAAAAAGCTTTCAAAACATAATCTTTGCGGACAGCGGTATCGAGGAATTTGACGAGTTTGTCGGCAAATGGAAGGCGTACGGGGGATTGTCCGAAACCTCGGAGGTCAATGCCTGGGACCGCAGCCGCCGATGAGTCCACAGGGACAAGAAACCGCCTTGCTGAAGGCGGTTTCTTGTCGGAGAGGCGCTGGAGCTTCTTACTCGCCCCGGGCTGGCGTATAGCGGAATTCGTCATAATAAGCATGTAGCGGAGCCTTGCCGTCATAAGCCTCCAGCCAGGAATCCACGCCTGTTCCGTTCCAGAGATTCATCATAATACGGCCCGGAGTAAGGGGGATACTCTCGGTCGCAGTATGAACAGGGCGGCCGTCTACATACCAGGTAATGGAATCCCTCTTCCATTCGAAACCATACCAGTGAAATTCTGCTGACGCGTCAAAGCCGAGGTCAATCACCTTTTCATGTCCTCCGATGCCGTCTGTGAAGTAGTTCAACTGCATCTGGCGGGTGTTTTTACCCAAAAATTCAATATCGATTTCGTCCCAGGGCTCACCTTCCGAAGGGCCGGTATACGTGAAGAAAGAAGAGACTACACCGGGATTGGCCGCCGGCTTCATACGGATTTCATACTTGCCATAGCTGTACTTTTGCAGCGAACGGTATTCTGCGCCGTCGAACTCGCCGGGGGACCGGCTGGTAAGAGACAGGGTCATAAGATCATCCCCGGCAAATGAGATGTTATCTTCTCGCCAGGTGCAGTTGAACATGTCTCCGTTGGAATAGCCATCCGTTTTCTTCCAGAACTCCGAATTGAATTCTGTAAAATTGTCCTTCGCACCTCCTGCTTCGGATCGGGGTGCTGAAGTGAAGGCCCATAGGCCCCATACTGCTGCTGACAGAGCAGCTACGGCTACGGATGCTTTGATTAACCTGTTGCGTATCAATTCTGTTCCTCCTGTGATGATGTTTCTTGCTTTTATCGTACAGAACCCAGGCTCTAGCCGCTATACCAATGTGTCAATCCGGATAACAAATTCTGAAGATAACGGCTTCCGGGCAGATGTAAAAGGACTCCGGCAGGTGCGCTCTGTGCGCCGCCGGAGTCCAAATTTCGTTTTTAGTTGCCTGTAAATTTCAGCCAGTCGTAGTAAGCGTAGAGCGGATTGGCTCCGTTATAGGAACCGAGCCAGGAGTCCACTCCCGTTCCGTTCCAGAGGTTCATCATAATTTTACCGGGATGGGACGGAATATTGCTGGTGGCCGTATGCTTCAGAACGCCGTCCACATACCACTTAATGTAGCCCTGCTGCCAATCGAAGGCATACGTATGATAACCTTGGGAGGCGTCGAATCCCAGATTCACGATCTTTTCATGACCGCCAACCCCGTTTGTATAATAATTGAATTGAACTTTAGTGGTGTCCTTGCCCAGAAACTCGATATCAATTTCATCCCAGGGCGTGCCGTCGGAGGGTCCGGTATAGGTGAAGAAGGAAGAGACGATTCCGCTGTTCTTGGCAGGCTTCATGCTGACTTCATATTTACCGTAGCCGTACTTGTAGACTGAACGCATTTCTGCACCGTCAAATTTATTATTGCTGGGGCTGGTCAGTGCCAGACGAAGCTGTCCGCCACTTGTAAATGAGATATTGTTAGCGCGCCAGGTGCAGTTGAACATCCCGCCATTAGAATAGCCGTCGGCTTTTTGCCAGGTGGCGGAATTGAAGTAGGTCAGAGGCTCATCAAAGATGGTGGCTGCCGAAACAGACGGAGCTCCAGCGAGCAATCCGGCAAGCAGCAACGTCATACCTGCACCGCATAATCGTTTTAACCTTTTCATAATAAAAGTACCCCTCCTCGAAATGAAAGCGTTTTACAATATGATTTTAGCGGACCTTGATGCCGGCCACTATACCAACTTTCCAACTCAAATAACAAAAAACCAATTTTTTGCAGGCAAGAGTATTTCATTACCCTCTCACACATACTAATATTGCATGACTGTTAGAGGGCTGTACATGTTCAGGAGGGGTATTATGGAGCAATGGTCCCAAAATAAATGGTTCCGCTGGATGATCGGCGTGCTGCTCTCCCTGATCATTCTGTATTTCGTCTGGCTGCTCCGCCCCATGCTGGAGGGAATCTTCCTGTTTCTAAAAGCGATCCTCGCCCCGTTCCTGGCGGCAATGATCATCTCATATGTGCTGAATCCCGTGGTTTCCATGCTCTCCAGGAGAAAAATGCCGCGCAGCGTGGCCGTCCTGCTGATCTATGCCGTATTTCTCACCTCACTGGCGGTCATTCTGATCAACCTGATTCCAATGTTCATCGAGCAGCTGGAGGAGCTTAACGAGCATCTGCCGGAGATGACATTGCATGCGCAGGGCCTGATGCGGGGCATGAATTCCAGACTGATTCCGCCCGGTGTGGAGACGGGAATGAATAACTGGTTCTATCAGCTGGAAAACCGCCTGGCCGAAGGCATCTCCCACTTCCTTGATAATATTGCTTCAACCATTGGCATCCTGTTCAATGCGTTCATTGTGCCATTTCTGGTGTTCTACATCCTGAAGGACTTCGATGTGTTCGAACGGACCGTTGTGTCGTGCCTTCCCCGGTCCCGCCGTAAGTCGATTGTCACCCTGCTCAAGGATATTGATGAGGCACTTGGCAATTATATCCGCGGGCAATTTCTTGTCTGTATTATCATTGGTGTGCTGGCCTATATCGGTTATGCCATTATCGGCATGCCCTATGCGCTGCTCTTCGCCTGTGTAGTAGCGGTATTCAACATAGTTCCTTATATGGGTCCGTTTCTGGGCGCAGCTCCGGCCATCGTGATGGCCTCGACCCTCTCATGGCGCCTTGTCCTGATGGTAGCAGTAGTAAATACGCTATGCCAAATGCTGGAGAGCAACGTCATTTCTCCGCAGGTCGTTGGGCGGAAGCTGCATCTGCATCCGCTGCTGATTATCTTCGCGCTGCTGGTCGGCGGGGAGATCGCCGGAATGATCGGGCTGATTCTAGCGGTGCCGTTTTTCGCAGCCGGCAAAGTGGTCATTCAGCATATCGTCGCCTATTATATCCGCAGAAGGCCGGCATAAAGGGATATATATCGTTAAATCATTGACTGTACATGTATCTTTTGGTTATAATGTGGTGAATATTACGAGTAAAGAGCAGTGCACATAGCAGTACGATGAAGAGGAGTATTAATTCGTGAGACCGTTATTGCAGAGAGCCGGCACCCCAGGTGCGAGCCGGTTAACGGACCGCAGTGAACTCACCTCGGAGTAATGGCGCGAGCCGCAGGGTTCCTTAAGCTTCATTAATAAGGGGACCGGCGTGTGAACCGTCGTCGCCTCACCCCCGCTAAAGGGTGTCAAAGTGAGTGCCGGACAAAGAATGTCCGCCGCTAACTAGGGTGGTACCACGGGAATTCAAACCTCTCGTCCCTAGCGATAATACGCTAGGGATGGGAGGTTTTTTTGCGGTTAGCTTGGCGGACGGCGGGATCAAGGATGTTCCAGCAGACCGGCGAATCGGAAGCGGGTTATGGGTCTTGCGGATTCTGCCGTCCCGGCGAATTAACCGCGTATTTAGGCTTTGCAGGCCCTAACGGCCCAGCTAATCATTGTGGGTTCTTGGACTTTGCTGGTCCGCCAGGAGAACAGATGGGGTTTATAAAAGTTACAGAGAACGGAACGGAGAAAATTTTGGAGCTGGAGCAACGTAGTGGCCGCCTTTATACTCGGATTTCTACCGCGATAAGCGGTTCCAATCAGGAAATCCGAGTATAACAGCGGGTGGAAGCCCAAAACTTTTTGCAGTGGAGACTATCTCTTAACTCTTTTTTAAAGACAATAGTACGATCTAAGACAGCAACACTCCAAGGAGGAGCATAAGATGAGCGACAACATTGGCACACCGGCCCAAGCCGGCTACCGCGCCCAGACCATCGAGCCGAAATGGCAGAAATTCTGGGACGAGAACAAGACATTCAAGACAAGTGAAGAAGCAGGCAAACCGAAGTTCTACGCACTGGATATGTTCCCGTATCCTTCCGGCGCAGGGCTGCACGTAGGCCATCCGGAAGGGTATACCGCTACAGACATCGTCTCCCGTTTCAAACGGATGCGCGGCTACAATGTACTGCACCCGATGGGCTGGGACGCTTTCGGACTTCCGGCTGAGCAGTATGCGATGGATACCGGACAGCATCCGCGTGACATTACCTTCAAGAACATTGATAATTTCCGCCGCCAGATCAAGTCGCTGGGCTTCTCCTACGACTGGGACCGCGAGATCAGCACGACTGATCCGGGTTACTACAAATGGACGCAGTGGATTTTCATCCAGCTGTACAACCGCGGTCTGGCTTATGTAGCTGAGGTTTCCGTGAACTGGTGTGAAGCGCTGGGGACCGTCCTGGCGAATGAAGAAGTGATCGACGGCAAAAGCGAGCGCGGCGGCCATCCCGTGGTCCGCAGACCGATGCGCCAGTGGATTCTGAGAATTACCGAATACGCAGACCGTCTGCTCGAGGATCTGGATGAGCTGGACTGGGAAGAGAGCATTAAGGATATGCAGCGCAACTGGATCGGCAAATCGACCGGCGCTGAGGTGACTTTTGCCATTGAAGGGCATGAGGCTACGCTTGAAGTGTTCACCACCCGTCCGGACACCCTGTTCGGAGCAAGCTACTGCGTTGTGGCACCGGAGCATAAGCTGGTTGATGTAATTACAACAGAAGAGCAGAAGGCTGCCGTTGCGGACTACCGCGACAAGGCTTCCCGCAAGAGTGATCTGGAACGTACGGATCTGGCCAAAGAGAAAAGCGGTGTCTTCACCGGTGCTTACGCAATCAATCCGGTGAACGGCGCACAGGTGCCGATCTGGATTGCCGACTACGTGCTGGCCGGCTACGGAACCGGAGCGATTATGGCTGTTCCGGGTCATGATAGCCGTGACTGGGAGTTCGCCAAGCAGTTCGGCCTGAACATTGTGGAAGTCGTACAGGGCGGCAACATTGAAGAGGAAGCGTATTCCGGCGACGGCCTGCATGTGAATTCCGGATTCCTCGATGGCCTGTCCAATACTGAAGCCATTGCGAAAATGATTGCCTGGCTGGAAGAGAAGGGGAGCGGCAAGGGCAAAGTAACCTACCGCCTGCGCGACTGGCTGTTCAGCCGCCAGCGTTACTGGGGTGAGCCGATACCAATTCTGCATCTGGAAGACGGCACCATGAAGACCGTTCCTGTGGACCAGCTGCCGCTGGTACTGCCGGATGTGGATGCGATCAAGCCTTCGGGCACAGGTGAATCCCCGCTGGCGAATGTAACCGAATGGGTCGAAACGATTGATCCGGAGACTGGCATGAAAGCCCGCCGCGAGACCAACACCATGCCGCAATGGGCCGGCAGCTGCTGGTACTACCTGCGTTATATTGATCCGCACAATGATCAGGAGCTGTGTTCACCGGAGAAGCAGAAGGAATGGCTGCCGGTTGACCTGTACATCGGCGGAGCCGAGCATGCGGTGCTCCACCTGCTGTATGCCCGCTTCTGGCACAAGGTTCTCTATGATATCGGCGTAGTCGATACGAAGGAACCGTTCCACAAGCTGGTGAACCAGGGGATGATCCTGGGGAACAACAATGAGAAGATGAGTAAATCCCGCGGCAACGTCATCAACCCGGATGAGATCGTAGAAGCGTACGGCGCAGATACACTGCGTGTCTACGAAATGTTCATGGGGCCGCTGGAAGCTACCAAGCCTTGGAACGAAAAAGGCGTGGAAGGCATCCACCGCTTCCTCTCCCGCGTATGGCGCCTGTTCGTGAACGAAGACGGCAGCATCAGCGCGAAGATCTCGGCAGATGGCGGAACCGATGAATTCAAGCGGACCTGGCACAAGACACTGAAGAAGGTAACCGAAGACTTTGAACATCTGCGGTTCAATACGGCGATCAGCCAGCTGATGATTTTCATCAACGATGCCTACAAGCAGGAGAGCCTGTCCACGGAAGCAGCAGAACAGTTCGTCCAGATGCTGTCGCCGCTGGCACCGCATATTGCCGAAGAGCTGTGGCAGCTGCTGGGTCACGAAGGAAGCATCAGCTATGTCGCCTGGCCTGCTTATGATGAAGCCTGGACCGTAGACGCGGAAGTGGAAATCGTCGTGCAGGTTAACGGTAAAATCGTTCAGCGCGCCCTGATTCCGCTGGATATGACTCAGCAGGAAATGCAGGATCATGCACTGGCTCTGCCGAACGTGAAGGCGGCCGTCGAAGGCAAAACTGTACGTAAAATTATTGCCGTTCCCGGCAAGCTGGTAAATATAGTAGTGGGTTAAGCGAAGAACGCAACAGTGCCCGCAGCAACGGATGACTCCGTGCTGCGGGTTTTATTGGTTTCCGGCAGTGCTCCGGAAGCGGAGAATGGAGCGGCAGAGCGTAGCTTAAGGCGGGAATGGCAAGAGGGGAAGGACGATGGCAAGGCATACGGCCCTTGCAATAAGCTATGGTCAATGGACGTTGGCAGCAGGCTATAGCCGCAGCTGCCTTAGCGGTCAAGAGGGCTCTGGACGATGCTGCTGCGCCCGAACAGCTCGTCGAGCTTTTCCACATCTTCATCGTATTTGTCATGCGTAGTGGTGATCAGGCGTTCGAACACCCCTTCCAGGCTCGTGCGCAGGTGGTTCAGCGCTTCCGCTGTAATGCCTCCCCGGACGGCAACCCGTTCCTGCAGCCCCTGCGGGGTGAAGGAGCCTTCCGTTAGCAGCTTGCCTGTACCAAGCAGCATTTCACCGGCCAGACGGCTGACCAGGGCCTCATCAATGCCGGTTGCTTCTACAGCCGCTTCGATCCACCGTTCCAGGAAATAGCTGATGAACGCCGGGCCGCAGCTGGAGAAATCAGAGGCAATCCTCGTATGGTTCTCCGGGATTTCCGCAGGAACACCAATACATGAGAATAGCCGGAGCAGGACCAGCCTGTCTTTTTTATTTAATCTGCTTCCGAAAATGCACAGAGAAGTCCCGCTTTTGACGGAATGGGTGATGCTGGGAATAATCTTGGCAATTTTGGAGGGCAGTACGGATTCAAGATGGTACAGCTGAACTGGACTAGTAATGGATACGACAATCTGCTCGCTGCGCAGGTAAGGGGCAATCTCATCGCTTAACATTTTGAACTGCAAAGGTTTGACACACAGAAACACGATATCGCTCTCGGACGCGGCTTCGATGTTGCCCGAGCATACAGTGATTCCGGGATGAAGCTTCTTCAGCTCCCTCAGCTTGCCCGGGCTGCGGTTGCTGGCCAGCACATCACACGGATCAAGGGCTCCCGAACGAAGAAAGGCGTCGATGAGCAGACCGCCCATGCTGCCTGTTCCGATAAATCCCACTTTCATCCTGTGGTTGCCTCCTTTCTAATGTTGCTGGGTTCTGGGCTTACAGGAATACTCTTCGTTCAATGTATGCACGGCAGTCTTGGACAAATGACAGGTTTTAAGCTTGTTTTTGAATAAAATTCCAGTTTACTGAAGGAGGACAGCTTCATGGGCAAAAGAATGATCGGCTGCGCTATTGCCGCTGCCCTGCTGGGCGGCGCTCTAGTCTGGGCTGCAGACCACAGGGCGGAGGACGGCATCGCCGGGTGGGAGACCCTGAACGCCGGGATGGCACAGGCGCTGGGGGTGGCGGATGGCGGGGCGGGAACAGCAGGGGAGAGTGGTGAAGCTGGTGCTATGACTGGGGAAGCCGGGGTGAAGGCAAAGGGGGAAGGCGGCAATGTGAATGGAGCGGCTGTTGGTAAGGCTGGTGCTGTAAGTGATAAGGCCGGTGCTGCAAGTGATAACGCCGGAGTGGTTAATGGCGCCGGGATTACTGCTCCGGCGGGGACATCCGGGGCAGTGGCAGGTAGGAATGACGGAAATGCGGATGGTAAGGACGGAACGGCGGTTGGTGGCGGGATCGCAGGAGTAGCTGAGAATGGAACCGCTAATGGAGGGACTGTTGGTGCAATAGGGGGCGCGGGACCAGCAGGTGCCGCAGGTGCAGCAGTGGCTGCTGACGGCAGGGTCAACGTGAACATTGCCGATACCGTAGCCCTGATGGACTTGCCGGGTATCGGAGAGAAGAAGGCGCAGGCGATTATCGAGTACCGCAGCAGCAAGGGAGCGTTCCGCAGCCTGACCGATCTGGGCAAGGTCAAGGGAATCGGGCCGAAGCTGCTGGAGCAGCTGAAGCCGCTGGTGGCATTTTGAGTCCAGGGACACGCTGGATGATTCGAGCGGGCGGCAGCATTCATACTGAAGCTTGTATACACTACAATTGACAGGGAATTGCCGGGGGGGTTGTTTTGTTACACAAGGTTGTCTGATTGAGCCGAGTCTACCCTGCCCTGCCCAACCGTATGCTCCGCCAGTCAGATAAGTATATTGGGTACAACTAAAAACAGTAAAACTACTAATTTCTTAAATTTAGTTGCACTTCGACCCATTAAAATACGTTGTGGCGATTTTAGCTCAGCAGATCGAGATATAAGTGTACGAAGTGCAATTAAACTGCTTTTTATCAGAATTTCGGTCTTTTTAGTTGTACAGAATACAGTTAAGGCCAGAAACCGAAAAGGACTAGTAACAGGCCTAGCTTGAGGCTGCCGGAGAACTGAGCTTAACGCCAGAATCGACGTTTGTATCAGCAATTGCCGTTTACGCAGCATGAGGCTGTAACGAGAACAGCTGGACAGGGTAGTTTTAGGACAAGCTGTATAGTGAAAGATTGCTGCATTATGTTACAATAATGAACAACTATTTAAGAGGAAGTGGAGATTGCTGATGACTGTGGCTTACCGCAAGAACTGGGATACATACTTCATGGATATTGCCTGCATGGTCTCCACCCGTTCGCGATGTCCCCGCCGCCATGTCGGCGCTGTGCTGGTGCAGGGCAAGAAGCTGCTGGGCACCGCCTATAACGGCGCACCGATGGGTGTTCCGGACTGCTCGGAAGCAGGCTGTATGGTCTCCGAGCAATATGAGCGTGAGATTATTGACGGCGTAGAGACCATGGTGAAAAAGCAGCGCTGTATCCGCACGATCCATGCCGAGCAGAATCTGCTGCTGTTCACAGACCGGAGTGACCGGGAAGGCAGTACCGTCTACGTCACGGATGAACCTTGCTGGACCTGTGCCAATATGCTGGCCAACAGCGGGATTGTAGAGATTGTCTATCTGCGTCCGTACCGCAAGGATATGGAGAAGGTGGAGGCCATGCTTTCCTCCAAAGGAATTGTGTTCCGCCAATTGGAGAACTATGAGCCGCCGAAGGAAACGATGATCTCGGTATCAGAATAACCGGAAGCATACCGGAGGACTTGCATCACCACACAGAATAGGGACAGGTTAGTGTTATGGATAGCTTCAGATCTTCAGGGGAAGAACCTCTGCTTACGCATGTGTTTGCGTTTGCAGGGGTTCTTTGTCGTTGCTGCGGCAGCGGGACAGGAAAAGAGCTCCATTTTGACGGAAGAAGAGAGTAGATCCATGATTAAAGGAGAGATGCAGATGAACAGAAGGCCGCTCTTAAGCTTCACGATCTGCTGGATTGCCGGAAGTGCGGCAGGCTGTATGTTTTCCGGCCGCAGCTTGCTGTTCTACCTCGCAGGCCTACTGCTGCTGCCTGCAATCTGGGCGGTCAGCGGCGGCATACGCTGGAGAACGGCTGCTGTGTTCGGGCTGGCGATTGCTGCGGCAGTCCTGTATTGGGAGTGGAGTGAAGCGCGTAACGTGAGCCTGCTGCCGGAGCAATTGGGGCGATCGGCAACCGAACTGAATGAGGCTAACGTTACAGCCGCAGGCGTTATTGCTTCCCCGGTGGAGCGGGACGGGGACCGGGTTGATTTTACGTTGAAGTTGTCACGGATCGGACTGGAGCGGCAGGGAAGTCAGGAGACCGAAACAGCGGCGAATGTAGAAACGGGAGCTAAAGTAGCTACAAAAGAAAAAGTAGCTGTCGTGGTAGCGGCAGGGGCGGCAGCAGATGCAGCAGCAGATGCAGAAAAAGGAGGAAGCGCAGCAGCTGAAGGGGCTGAAACAGATGCAGAAGCAGAAGCAGAAGCAGAAGCAGAAGCAGAAGCTGAAACAGGAGTAGGGGCAGACGCAACAGGAGCAGAAGAGGAAGCAAAAGGGGAACTGGTTGCCGTTCAAATCAAGCTTCAGGAAGAAAGCGAAATCGCTGTAGCTGCCCTATGGCAGCGGGGAGACCGGGTAGTCATTGAAGGAGAGCTGGCCCAGCCGCAGATAGCGCGTAACTTCGGCGGATTCGACTACCAGGCCTATCTGCTCGCGAAAAAGACTCACTGGCTGCTGAAAGGGGCCGGAACTGCGAGTGTAACGGCTAAACCTCCGGCATCGTGGCAGCTATCCGGCATTCTGCGCTGGAATGATAGAATGCGCGCCACCCTCGGCGCAGAGATGGAGCGCTTATTCGAGGAGCCGCATGCCGGTTATATGAAGGGACTTGTCATCGGTATCCAGGAGGATCTGGACCCGGAGACCTTCAAGCAGTTCTCACAGCTGGGGCTGACTCATATTCTGGCGATCTCGGGAATGCATGTTGCGGTTTATGTCGGGGTGATCTTATTTCTTCTGCGCCGCTGCCGCTTCACGAGAGAAACAGCACTCACGGTAACATTACTGCTTGTACCAGCCTACGTACTGCTGTCCGGTGCCGGACCGTCAGTGGTTCGCGCCGGGATAATGAGCATGATTGCTCTGCTTGCCGCAAGGCTCGGTATCCTTAAGGATGGAATGAACATTCTGGCTGCTGCCGCACTGATGATGCTGGTCTGGAACCCGTATCTGCTGCTCAGCGTCAGCTTTCAGCTGTCCTTTCTGGTGACAGCAGGTCTCATGGTATATACGCCGCTGGCCGCGCCATTGTTCAGACGTTTACCTTCCTGGATGGCGGGTGCGCTTTCGGTTACTTTTATTGCACAGCTGGTCTCTTTCCCGCTGACTATTTATTACTTTAACCAATTTTCGCTGCTGTCCTTTGCCGCCAATCTGCTGCTGGTGCCTTTCATCACGTTCCTGGTGCTGCCGCTTGGTACGCTGGCGCTGCTGATTGGACGGTTCTGGAATACTGCAGCCCTCTTAACTGTGCAGCTTGCAGAGCTGCTGAATAATGCTACGTTTGCGGCGGTAGAGTGGGTAAACGGGTTTACGGCAGGTGTGCTGATCTGGGCTTCACCTTCATTACTGTGGATTTGCCTATACTACGGGCTACTTTACGGCTTGTTGTATGCGTTGAAGAGACGGACAGAGATTACGCTTGTTCCCCAGTATATGGAGGATGAGACCCGGCCGCTGGCCGAGCTGGAGCTGCCGGGAAACAGCCGCGGTAAGGCCGGCAATACCAGCAGCAACAAGGCGGTCCCAGCGGCAGCTGCGAACAGCAGAAGAGCCGCGCTGGCCCTCCAGGCATTTCCGCATTCAGACGTTACGCGCTGGAGCAGCCTTGCCGCTGTGCTGTGCGCTGCCAGTCTGGCGCTTCTGCTGTACAGAGGCTACAATGCGGAGGACCTGAACAGGACGGGAGCGATCAGCTACCTGGATGTGGGGCAGGGAGACAGCATCCTGATTACCACGCCGGGCGGAGCCCATATTCTGGTGGACGGCGGCGGAACGGTGAGTTTCGGAAAGAAGGAGGCCTGGCGAATCCGCCGCAGTCCGTTCGAGGTCGGGGCCAAGACGCTGCTGCCGCTGCTGAAGCAGCGGGGCATCCACCGGCTGGATGCGGTGATCCTGACACATGGCGATCAGGATCATGCCGGAGGGCTGCAGGCGGTGCTGGAGGGAATGCCGGTGTCGGCGCTGCTGTTCAACGGCTCGCTGGCGGATACGGAACCATACACTAAGCTGATGACTACAGCGCTTGCCGCAGGAGTCCGGCTGTATCCGGTACAGCAGGGCATGGTCCTGACTCCGGATGAGGCGGCGCAGCTGCATTTTCTCTGGCCGGAGCCGCCTGCGGACGGGCAGACTCTGCTAAACGAGGTAGAGGATCAGAACCACGAATCGGTCGTGTTCCGGCTGGAGATGAACGGCCGCAGCTTTCTTTTCACAGGCGATATGGACCAGGCGGCGGAGGAAGCGATATTGCAATCCGCACAGCAGGCTGGAATACAGTCAGGTAAGCCCACCGACATCCTCAAGGTCGCCCACCACGGCAGCAAAACCGCCACCAGTGCGGACTGGCTCTCCTTCTGGAATCCGGCAGCGGCTGTAATCTCAGCAGGGGTGAACAACCTGTACGGGCATCCGAATGGCGATGTACTAGCCCGGCTGGAGGACGCAAATACAGAGGTATACCGGACCGATCAGCAGGGGGAGATTCAGCTCAGAGTGGGTAAGGAAGCGATAATAATGAGACATAAGCTTAATATGAAGGATACGGAATAAACTATTTACGATGAACAAAACAAATACATCAAACCCTTTTACATTCCTTGGGTACGTCACCTTTATGCACCCACATGTCGACCATTTGATTAAAGAAGTCAGGCATCGCCAGAGAGACCCCATGTCCAAGGCCAGGGATGATCACGCCATTACAATTGGAGCTCGCAGCAACAAGATCCTTAGCGGATTGCTTCATCACAGCTTTTTCTTTCTCACCTACTGTAACCAGTATCTTGCCTGTGGCCTCACTGAAACCGGATGGAATAGTGAACGTCATATTCTCTTCCAGCACTGCGATCAAGGCGACAGGCTGTATCCGGCAGCTCTCGGCATAATATCGTTCAAAGTATTCATCGCCTAGATATAGTGTCTTAGCCTGAAGCCTGGAGAACCATCTCTGTTTAATTAAAGGGAAGGTTAGTCTGACTGCCGGTCGAATCCACTTTTTAGCATACGACATGGGTCTGACCAGAGCACTGTTTATTATGGCAAAATCAATGAGCTCAGGTCTCAGGCTAACCATCTGGACAGCAACCTGTGCACCTAAAGAGAATCCGATCAGGACGACTTTCTTTCCGCCTGCTTGTTCTCCGATTATTTGGTTTAATTGTTCTGCACTGCTTTGAATTGAAAATATAACGTCATCATTACTTAACCCGTGTCCGGGCAAGTCTGGAACCATGCAATGATAATGGGCGAAATATTCCACTTGTCTATCCCACATCCAGCCGCTCACTCCGCCACCGTGTAAGAATACCATCAGATAAGATGCGCTTTGATCTCCATACTCCTGAACATGCAAGGCCACACCGGCACACTCCTTTTCGACAAAATCAAATTCACTTCTACTGGTACGTTCCTGCATGGATTTAGTCTCAAAAAAAAGCACCCGACAGCTTGTCTCTGCTGACGGGTGCTTTTCTTACATACAACATAATAGATTGAACTTTTAAAATAAAAAAATAAGGGATGAATGGCGAAAGAGAAGTTTGGAACTGTAGGAGCGGTAGCGTCCGCCTGAAAGCTCGCATCGGAAGCATATGCTCGGTTTGGATTTCCACCGCGGGCAGCGGTATTAATCAAGAAATCTGGGGACGGGCAGCGGCCGGAAGTCCAAACATTCTCTGTAGCCATGACTATCCTAGGATAGAAAAATTACAAGTTCGATCTATTTAAAACCGGAAATCCTCATCCCGCAAAGGCTCCACGTTCATCGCGCGGACGTAGCCGTTGCCTTTTTTGGAGAAGAAGTCATGCTGCTTGGTGTGGGTGCTGATGCCGTTCTGGACGATCGGGTTGATCTCTTCCTCTTCGAACAGCGGGTCCAGCCCCAGGTTCATCATCGCCTTGTTGGCGTTGTAGCGCAGGAAGGCCTTCACTTCATCTACAAGCCCGATCTGTGCGTAGATTTGCTCGGTATACTGCTCCTCGTTGGCATGCAGCAGACGCAGCAGTCCGACCATAGTCTGATAGACATCACGCTGATCGTCTTCGGACAGCTCCTCGAAGATCTCCTGGGCGAGTACGCCGACATAGACGCCGTGGATGCTCTCATCGCGCAGGATCAGGTCGATGATCTCGCCGCTGCAGGTCATTTTGCCTTGGCCGGCCAGATAGAGCGGGTAGAAGAAGCCGCTGTAGAACAGGTAGCTCTCCAGTAGAACAGAGGCAGCCATCGCGAGATAGAGGTCTTTGGGCGACTCAATCTTCTTGTAATATTCAGAGATGGTCTCTGCCTTGAATTGCAGGAACGTATTGTCCTCCACCCAGCGGAAGATGCCGTCAATCTCCTCAGTAGAAGCCAGTGTCGTAAAAATACTGCTGTAAGACTTGGCATGGATCTGCTCCATCATCCCCATGAAGCCGAGGACCGCCTTGCGCTGCAAGCCGTCCACATGCTCCATAATCTGCGGCATGCCTACGCCGCCCTGAATGGTATCGAGCAGGGTCAGTCCGCCCAGCACCTTCATAAAGGAGTCCTTTTCGATCTCACTCAGCGTGAGCCAGGACATTTTGTCATCGGATAATGGAATTTCGTCGTCGGTCCAGAACTGCATAATATTCTGATTCCAGAACATCAGCGAGTAGTCGTCGTCCGGACGGTTCCAGTTCACGGCTTTGATAGCACTCATTCGTATATTCTCCCTTTCTGTACCTGCGCTCGCTCTTAGATGGAGCAGGACAGGCATTCCTCGACAGACAGTTTATTGGTCCGGGTGTAGTACAGGGATTTCAGCCCTTTGTGTGCCGCATACAGGTAAGAGCGAGCCAGCTCGCGGGTCGTTACATCACTGTTCACATGCAGGACCGTTGAGATACCCTGGTCGATATGAGGCTGAATTTCCGCAATCAGGTCAATCACCTTGAACTGGTCCATCTGGTACGCGGATTTATAGAAGAACACATTGTCCGGACGCAGGTAAGGCATCGGATAGTAGGTCGTCGAGTTGGCATAAGTGCGGGTCTCGATCTGTTCTACAATCGGCATGACGCTGGACGTGGCATTCTGGATATAAGAGATACTCGCAGTCGGTGCAATCGCCAGACGGTAGGCATGGTACAGGCCGTTCTTCATAACGTCATCACGCAGCTGCTTCCAGTCCTCGGTTGTAGGAATGTAGATGCCCTGGAACAGCTCCTGCGCTCTTGCAGTAACCGGACGGTAGTCTGTGGTCAGGTAGCGGTCGAAATACACGCCGGACGCATAATCGGATGCTGCGAAGCCGTGGAAGGTCTCACCCGTCTCAGCAGCGATCTGCATACTCTTTTCAATCGAATGGAAGTTCATCGTCATGAAGAAGGTGCGCGCGAAATCGCGGGCCTGCTCACTCTCATAAGCAATCTTGTTCTTGGCAAAGTAACCGTGCAGATTCATCACACCCAGGCCGACGGAGTGCATCTCTTTGTTCGCTTTAGCCACGCCAGGAGCATTAGATACCGTAGTCATATCGCTGACTGCAGTAAGTGCGAGCATGCCTTCATGAACGGATTCACGGATCTTGCCGTGCTCCATCACATTCACAATGTTGAGGGAAGCCAGGTTGCAGCTGATATCACGGCGGATCGCGTCCTGCTCTCCGTAGTTGTTAATCTCGGAAGTCTCCTGCAATTGGAAAATCTCGGTGCACAGGTTCGACATTTTGATCTGACCCACATTACGCAGGGCATGGGCGTTATTGGCATTGCTCTTGTTCATAATATATGGATAGCCCGATTCGAGCTGGATCATGGCAATTTTGGTCAGCATGTCGCGTGCGCTCATGGCAACCTTCTTCTTCACGCGTGAATCTGCTAGCAAGGTATCGTACATCACGTCCAGATCCATGTCATCCAGATGCGTTCCATATGCCTGGAATACAGTATAAGGAGCGAATACATGCAGCGGCTGATTATCCTGCGCCAGCTTGTAGAAGCGGTTAGGCACGATCAGGCCGATGGACAACGTCTTCAGGCGTGTCCGTTCGTCGGCGTTGATCTTCTTGCTGTCCAGGAATTCTAGTACGTCCCAGCCAAAAATATTATAATAAGCCGCGCCCGAACCCTTGCGCTGACCCATCTGGTCCGCGTAGGAGAAGCCGTCTTCCATGAGCTTCAGGACAGGCATGATGCCTTTGGCCGCATCCTCTACGCCCTTAATCGTCTCGCCGCGCGAGCGCAGCTTGGACAGATTGACGGCCACACCGCCGCCGATCTTCGACAGCTGCATGCAGGTGTTCAGTACATAGTTGATCGAATTGAGTGAGTCGTCCATCTCCAGCAGGAAGCAGGAGACCATCTCACCGCGGCGGCTCTTGCCGGCATTGAGGAAGGTCGGCGTAGCCGGCTGCAGGCGCTGCTCCATCATCGAGCGGACCAGCGTGCGGGCCGTCTCCACGTTGCCGCGTCCCAGATGCAGGGCCACTACAGCTACGCGGTCCGGGTAATGCTCAAGGTATTGCTTACGGTCATTGCTTTTGACGGCATAGTCTGTGTAGAACTTGGAAGCCGCCATATAGGAAGGGAACTGGAAGTTATATTCGTGGGCAATCCGGTAGACGTCCTCCATCTCAGCTGCGGAATAACGGTCATACAGGTCCTCGTAGTAATCATTGGCAATCATATAATCCACTTTGGATTTCGTATCCTTAAAAGTCAGGCTGCGCCGCTCCACATCCCGCATGAACTCGGCTACTGCCTCCTGGTCCTTATCCAATTGGAAAAAGCCGCTTTCGTCTCTCTTCATCAACATGTTGTTCAGTTCAATATGCCGCAACCCGGTCCACCTCCTGTTTTATGCGCTGTACATCACCAAATGTTCCCGACAACTCAAACTTGCCGACCACCGGTACGTTGTAACGCTGTGCAATTAAATCTGCGCTATGCGCATATAGCTCACCCCAGTTTTTGTTGCCGCTCGCGGCGATGCCTTTGAGCCTGGAATGGTTCTTCTCTAAGAATGAGGATACCTTCTCTGGAATCTGTCCAAATCCCGTGGTGTATGTAACAAGCACGTAAGGCTCGTCGATCGTCATATGCTCTTCGATTTGAACAGCGGGAAGCTTCAGCTTATTGATGAACCTTCTAACGTTGCCGGTCTTGGAATCGTAAGCAATCAACATGGTCCCTAACCTCCTATAACATTAGCTCTTTCTACTTGACAAATGATGATGGGCCATTTCACTAGATTTATTGGCTTTTCTATTATATACACTATATTTAGTAACGTTTAATCATTTTACTACCATATATTGAAAAGTCAATAGACCCACAGGTCCTTCTAACCCCCTGATTAGCTGGTTAAAAAGGGATAAAACCAAGCCCCGCCTGCATTCTATTCTCTTATAATTTATTAGTATTTTTTTTAAGTATTTTGTTGCGCCTGTATCCGGCGGAAATTGTACCTGAAGGAGGGGGAGCTGCCCGTGACAGCCGCTGATTTTTGGCTGCCCCGGCAGCGGACAAGTGGGCAGACCAGTCCCCCGGGCGGTAAGCCGCCCGGGGGACTGGTGGCGTGGAGTTTTTCAAATGCTGATGTTGGCTAATGGAGTTCGGACAAGGCTGGATTCTGATTCTGTTGCACTTCATACATTAGATGAACCCGGAATCCGCAGGAAAATCGAATCTGTAGCATTTTGTACATAAGAATTCAGTAAATGAGGGGCTCCTGGACAGAATTCCAGAATTCAGTTGTACGAAATACAGCAGAATGAGATCTAGCTTAGCAAATTGCGGATTCTATTGCAGAAAGTGCAATTAGCAGACTCCGAAGGTTACGAATGTCTCACGAACTCATAATATGATTTCGGCTCTCCTCCAGCAGCTCGGCATAATAGCCGCCCCGCTGCCGCAGCTCGCGCGGATGGCCGGATTCGGCGATTCGGCCTTCCTTCATTGCGATGATGAGATCGGCTCCGGCAATCGTCGACAGCCGGTGGGCGATGATCAGTGTCGTTCTGCCGCTGGCCACATTGTCGATCGCTTTCTGAATCAGCTTCTCTGTATGTGTATCGATGTTGGCTGTGGCTTCATCCAGCACGAAGATCGCCGGATCATGGGCGATGGCCCGGGCGAAGGAGATGAGCTGGCGCTGGCCAGCGGACAGGGTGCCACCCCGCTCGGTAACAGGCCCCTCGATGCCTCCGGGAGAGCCCAGCACGAACTCTTCAGCGCAGGAGGCCTGCAGGGCCTCGAGGACGTTCTCCTCGGCAATATCGTCACCGAGGGTGATATTGTCACGGATCGTGCCTGAGAACAGGAAGACATCCTGGAGCACAACGGAAATATTCCGCCGCAGATCATCCAGCCGGATATCGTTCACATTGACACCGTCGATCAGAATCTCGCCTTTCTGCACGCGGTAGAAGCCGTTGATCAGACTGATTATGGTCGTTTTGCCCGCCCCGGTCTCCCCGATGAAGGCGGCGGTCTGTCCTTTACCGATCACGAAGCTTACATCTCTCAGCACCCAGTCGGCGTCGTTATAGGCGAACCAGACATGGCGGAACTCAACGGTTCCGTGCAGGCGTTCCATCGGCAAGCCGCTATCCGGCTGCTCCAGGCGGTCCTCCTCCCGGATCAGCTCAAAGATACGTTCCGTGGATACGAGCGCAGATTGTATAGAGGTGTATTTGTCAGCCAGATCCGAGATCGGATTGAAGAACTGCTTAATATAGGTCGTGAACGCAAACAGTACACCGATTTGCAGGGTGCCGCCGGAGATCCGGCTGATGCTGTACCATACCAGGATGGCTACGGCAAGACTCTGGAACATGTCCGAAGCCGGCTTCAGCACACTGTTGAGGCGCACCTGTATCAGGGTGGTTCTGAAATACTCCCCGTTCAGCTTCAGGAATTGATCCTCTTTTTCCTTCTCGGCGCGGAAGCTCTGAATGACCCGCATCCCGGAGAGGCTCTCGGCAAAGAAACCGTTAATCTGTCCGATATAGTGCTTCATATGGAAGAAGTTCTTTTTGATCCGGTTCTTAATGAAGAGGACCAGGAAGGTCATCACCGGAATGACGGTAAAAGAAACCAGCGTTAAGGACGGGCTGAGCAGCAGCATGGCGTAGATGATCCCCAGCAGCAGCAGCACATCCTTGACCAGCGAGATGACCACATCCGTGTATAGCTCGCTGATCTCAGCTGTATCGTTGGTGGCCCGGGTAATCAGCCGCCCGGAGGAGGTCCGGTCCAGATAAGGTAGGGGGAGCCGTTCAATGATGGAGAACACTCTGACCCGCAGCTCATGGATCAGGCTCTGTCCCGCTTTGCCGGCAATCAGCGCCTGAAGATACGAGAAGATCCCGCCAGCCGCAGCTACGGTCACATACAGCAGGGCTAAGCCTCCAATCGAATTCAGTCCGCTCTGAGCGGCGCCTCCGATCAGGAAGTGGTCGATCACGCGCTGCAGAATCAGCGGCTGGATTAGAAAAGCGCCATTTACAATCACCACGCACAGACAGGCAAGCAGGAGCTGGAACTTGTAAGGGGCAGATAACCGCAGCAGCAGCCTCACTGCACCAGCTTCGGATTTGTCCCGTCTAGCAGACCTCTCCTTCTTCAAGCTGTTCGGTATAGATGTCATAATACATGCCTCCTTTCTTCAGCAGCAACTCGTGGGTGCCCCGTTCGGCAATACGACCTTTATCCAGCACGATGATCTCGTCGGCTTCCATGATGCCCGATACCCGGTGAGAGATCAGGATATTACTCTTCCCCTTGCGGGTCTGCCGCAGGCTGTTCAGAATCTGTCCTTCCGTTACCGCATCCACCGCTGACAGCGCATCGTCCAGAATCAGGATGGCCGGTTTCCGGATCAGTGCCCGCGCGATTGCGAGCCGCTGCTTCTGTCCGCCGGACAGGTTCACACCGCGTTCACCCAGCAGAGTATCATAGCCCTCCGGGAACGCCTCGATACTTCCGGCAATTTGGCTGAGCGCTGCGGCATGCTGCACATCTGCGTCTGTGTAGCCGTCTTTGAACAGAACAATATTGTCCTTCACGGAGGCGGCGAATACGAAGGTATCCTGCGGCACAACCCCAAGCCCCTCCCGCAGCGGGTCCAGGGCATAATCGTTGATATCCCGCCCATCGAGCAGAATGTGACCAGGCTCCACGCCAAAGAAGCGGAAGAGGAGGGAGGCCAGGGTGCTTTTGCCGGAGCCGGTCTTGCCGATGATTCCCAGCGTGTGTCCTTTTGGCAGAACGAGTGAAATATCCCGCAATGCCGGAACATCGGAACCTTCGTAACAGAAAGTCAGCTGGCGCAGCTCCATAGATCCTTCCGGCTGAATAGGGAGAGCGTGCGGGAGATCCATGATTTCAGGCTGAACCCGCAGAATATCATTTAATCTTCCGAGGGAAGCCAACCCGCGCTGGAATATCGTCACGATCCGTCCGATCGACACAATGGGACTTACAATCAGACTGAGGTAGCCGTTAAAAGCGACAAAGTCACCAATACTGATCTCCCCCCGCAGCACCATTCGGCCGCCAAACATCAGATTCATGACGAAACAGACGGCGAAGCCGAATTCAATCATCGCAGGAAGTGCGGCGGAGACTTTGATCAGATCCAGGTTGGCCTGCTTCATACGGCTGCTCAACTCACTGAATTTCTCCATTTCCGAGCGTTCCTGTACATAAGCCTTAATGACGCGGATGCCCGAAATGTTCTCCTGAACCCTGTCCGAGACGGCGCCGAACTGATTCTGTACGATTCTGAACCGGGTCTGAACCTTGCGGCCGCTGAAGAGCATCAGGAGGATGATGAAGGGGAGCGGGGACAATGTGAGTAGAGTGAGGCTGGGGCTGACTGACGCGAACATGAAATAGACCGAGGAGATACAGATAACAATTCCGTTAAAAGACATCGCCGTAGCCGGACCGAAGGTCATGCGCACCGCTGAAATGTCGTTGATGGCATAAGCGATCAGGTCACCGGTCTTGCGGCTGCTGAAGAATCCGGGAGAGAGCTTCAGGAAATGCCGGTACAGCTCCTCCCGGATGTAGCATTCGAGGTTCCGCCCGTTCGCGATAATAATGTTTCTCCAGAGGAAGGTGCAGAGGAAGACGACAGCGGCAATCAGCACCATCCAGAAGACCTGGGTTAGAACCTGCCCCGGCTCAAAACCGTTATCCTTCATCAGATCGACCGCACTGCCAAGCACCTTGGGGAACAGCGTTTGAATGAAGGAGGCGGCGAACATGAAGGCGAAGCCTATAATGTAGCTTAGCTTGCGGGACTTGAAGAACCGCAGTAATACAGATGAATTCATCGGTTTCCCACCTTTACAATACCCTTGTTATAGATAGTGCGCATGTTAAATAAAGAGCCCGGGTTTACAAAATCACAGCTCACGCACGGAGTCCCGCTCCACCAGTGTGCTGAGAATGGCGATGTTCTCGGCAGGCTTGCCGGGCTCAGCGATCCGTTTCAGCAGCGTGCTGACAACTGTGCGGCATGAATATTCAATATTGAGATCCATCGTGGTCAAAGCGGGCAGCGAGAAGGCCGAGACCTCGGTATTGCCGCTGCTGAGCACCGACACCTCTCCGGGCACTTTGATGTTCTGCTCCTGAAGCACGCGAATGAGCTCCACCGCGGTGAAATCATGATCGCAGATGAATGCGCTGGGCAGCAGGCCGTGCGCAATAAGGCCGGACAGTCTCAGGTGAAGAGTCTCATCCCGCCCCAGAAAAAGCTTCTCATCCACCGGCACCCCATGCTCTTCCAATGCAGAGGTAATGCCTGTTTTCTTTTCCTTGTTGCGGTAGGCATTGGGATCTCCAATGAAACCAATCCGGCGGTGCCCGCGGTCCAGCAGATATTTACACTGCTTATAGCCGGCGCCCAGAAAACTGAACCATACACTGTCGTAGTCATAGGCCGGCGAATAACCGGTATAGAAAATGAGATTCGGAATCTGCTCATGGATAAATGAGGCGTATTCCAGATTAAACCGGCCGATCAGAATAACCCCGTCGAACTTGAACCCCCGGCTCAGGCGGTAAGGCAGAATCAGCTTATTCTGATTCTCCTTATCCAGAAATTCGATGCTGTAATCGGTCTCCGCCTTCTGCAAAGCGAGCTCAATCCCTTGTACCATATAGCTGAAATTGCTGTTATCATGCGAATAGGGCTTCTGGTGCAGCACCAGAATTCGGGCAGGCGTATGCTTTTTGGGCTTAATATAGCCCATTTCCGCTGCTTTCCGTACAATGGCTGCCTTCAGCTCGTCGCTGATTCCGGCTTGATTGCTGAGTGCCCGGCTGATTGATACAGGTGAGAGGCCCATGGCCTGGGCGATATGTGTGATCGTTACTTTTTTAGTCTTCAAAAGAATCCCCCGCTTTATCGTGCTGCCGCAGTATATCGCTTCCGGCACTGTTATTATAATCATCCATTCCATAGGAATCTACGATAAAAAACGTAAAAAACAACGTAAAAAATAAATTTTTTTAACGTAAATTTGAGGACAATCGTATGCATCTCTTATGTACAAATAATTTTTTTGCATGAATATGGGGTTTACTGGGAACCGTTTCTGATCTGCTGAGTCTAATTGGGCGAGAGGGGAGAGTGAAGCATGCAAAGTAGAGAGATGCCTTATAGCGTGACCATCGCTCCGTCCATGACCCTGCGGGAAATGATGGAGACTTACGGCCCGGATGTGTGGAACTATGCTTTTTTCTTGACCCGCAGCCGGGAGCAGGCGAGTGACATCAGTCAGGAGGTATTCCTTAAGGCATATAAGAGTGTCGGCAAGTACCGGGGCCAGGCCACTTTGAAAACCTGGCTGCTGACCATCACGCGCAACACCGCGTTCAGCTGGAGGCGGAACAGCTTCTGGCGGAAATTTGCTCCGCTAGGTAATCATCAGAATACTGGAGCAGCCCTGTCTGCTGAAAAAGAGGCCATCGGCAATCAATATGTGAGCCGTATCTGGGAGATCATTATGGAGCTGCCGGATAAGTACAGAGAGGTGCTTGTGCTGGATATTCAGCAGGACTTATCAGTAGCGGAAATGTCCGCTCTGCTCGGTATCGCGCAGGGGACCGTCAAATCCCGGCTGGGCCGGGCCAGAAATAAAGTGAGAACGGCGATAAAGGAGGAAGACCTGTGAAGAGAGAGTACGGGGACGAACAAGTACATGTGATGAGCGGGACGAAGGACTGGTATGACAAAGCTGGACGCAACCCACTGGCCGAGCCGGGCTTTACACCACAGCTAATGGCGCGGATCGAACAGGCTGCCGAGAAGCGTTCTTCGGGAAAAAGCGGGCAGCGCCAACGGTTCGGGCGTATAGCAGGCTTGGGAGGACTGGCAGCGGTCCTGCTGTTCGGCGTGCTGCTCTGGCCGTTCGGACAATGGGGGGACAGCAATCCGATGGGGCAGCTGGCGGCGATCTTCAACCAAAGTTCTGGTGCAGCGGCAGTTCAGCCTTCGGCATCTCCTGCAGCCACTTCTTCCGCATCGCCGCAATCTTACAATCCGCCGATTGGCTCTGTGGAATTTGAGTTTGGCGGGATGAAGTATTACATGCCGCTGCCTTCGAACAGAGATAAGACAAAAGCGCATGCCATCGAGACATCAGCCGGAATTGTCTGGTCGCCTCCGCCGCCAATGGTAAATTACAGTAAGCCCAAATACACACATCCTACTGAGCCTTACACATTATATCTGTCTCCAAAGGGTCAGCCTGAGCTATCAGAAGCTACGGCAAAGCGGATCTATACCCTTCCGCTCTATGCGGGAGGTTCGCAGAGCTATTACGAATTAGGCGTAATCTTTGCCGGCGGCGATCATGTGGTTATGACCAGCAGCACATATACGTTAGGCAAGGGCGGAATCAGAACCCCGGTAAAACTCTCAGCCGTTAACGTAACTGCGGCCGCAGCCGGTGAGACCGTTACGCCGGTTGATCTGTTTACTTTGAAGAATGAACACTTCGAATACAGATCTTATCTTGCAATCGATAAAGTGAATGATAATATGTTGCTCGTCTATTATAGCGACAATAGTCATAACGGTTACGACGTCCATGGCCGGCTATACGACATGGCAACAGGCGGAATTCAGGACGTGGACAGCAAGATCGGCATGGACATTCAGGGGCAGCAGCAGACGGCTACTTATGAAGTGAACGGGACAAAACGTAAAGCGGAAGTAGCGATCCTCCTCGGCCGGAAGTGGTATTCCGACTCCGATTGGCAGAGCATGGTGTACGGACATTGAGTTGCACCAGCCCAAAAAGGAAATTGAGCATTTATGAATTGCGCGAGTTGGAGCTTGGTGCTGCCTTAGATGTCGACTGATGCTGCCCGAGGCTCCGGAGCTGACGCATGCGAGGAGATGCAGGAGGAAGCCCGGTGAGATTACGGGGGACCTCTTCTTTTTGCTCCCAAACCCCTAATTTCCTAAATTATCCAAATTTTCAAGCCCCAACTCCTGATATCCGGATTTTCAGATTTCTAGCCCCCAGCACTTCAGCACCCCAGCTTCTCACATTCTGCGGTTTGCTCCCAAACTCCTATCCCTTACGGACTGTAAAGCGCTTATTATCTCTATTTGGCACATTTGACCACTCTTGCGGACTGGAGTGCGCTTATTGTTTCCCAATTGCGCAGTTTTTGGGTGACTTACAGTGAATAAGAGCCATGGAGTCCGCAAGCACGGCGAAATGATGATTTTTGAGAATATAAGCGCATCTCAGTCCGATCCTATCATGCTGGCTGCGCTTTTTAGTAAGTTCGCCCTTTGTCTTCTACCTCAAGCCGATCATCAATATCACGCCACTGGCCCATACCGGCCGCCGACCCCAATATCACACCATCTGCTACCCGCAATCACAATCGTAATGTTTCACTGCTAGCCCACTCTCTTTAGCCAATCGCCATCGCCTGCCCGCCGCTAATGCCCCGGCACTATCCACCCAATCCCGAATCGCCTTTCCCTAGCCTTCGACACCGCATAGTTCCAATTTTCGCGCCCTCAGCTCAATTCCTCTAGATAATTTACTAAAAAAAAGCTATACTTTTTGGTAATATCAGAAAGTAAAGTTTTTCTCCGTTTATCACTAGGTAATCTTAGTGGTAATGTAACAACTAGATCTGGTTCTATATAGAAGAGTGGGGCGGGGTAAATGAAAAAGCTGACCATAGAAGATGTGGCCCAGAAAGCGGGCGTATCGAAAAGCACAGTTTCGCAATTTTTGAATAAACGGTTCAAATATATGAGTGAAGCGACCAGACAGCGTATCGCTGAGGTTATTGATGAGCTTAACTACCAGCCGAATGGACTGGCCCGCAGCCTGAAGCAGAACCGTACGCATATGGTGGGTATTATTGTGGCCAATATTGATTACTCGCTGTCCATCCAGTGTATCCGGGCGATTGAGAATGAGCTGCAGCGCCACGGAATTCAGGTCATTATCTGCAACGCTGACGAGAATGCGGATAAGGAGAATACTTATGTGGAGACCCTGGTCGCCCGCCAGGTGGACGGTCTGATTATTTTCCCGACCGGAGATCAGCCTGCGCCATACATTAAGCTGATTGAAGCGGAATACCCGCTGGTCTTCATGGACCGGCTGGTAGACGGGATCTCGACCCAGAGCCTGCTGCTCGATAACGAGATGGCGGTGAAGACAGCGGTCAGGGAGCTGACCAAGCACAGGCATGAAGCAGTCGCCATTTTGTCATTGCCGCTTGGCCTGAACGCTATTACCCCGCGCAAAGAGCGGATGAGCGGATACAAAAAGGCTATGGAGGAAGCAGGCCTGCCGCTGCAGGATACCTATATGCGCAGTGTGCCGCGGGAAGAAATCGCCACCGCACTTGATGAGCTGCTGCGGCTTCCCCAGCCGCCGACAGCGCTGATTGCCGCCAATGATCTTGTACTGGGCGAGATCCTTAAGTACGCGAACCGTAATGCCATTGCCATTCCCGGCCAGCTGTCCGTCATCGGGATTGACGATGCTGAGTTCGCCCGGATCTATAATCCGGACATCACTACGATCCGCCAGCCGGCTTATGAGATGGGCATGCAGGCTGCGAAGATTATGCTCTCCCTGATCAACGATGCGGACGGCTCTGTGCCGATTACCTACCGTTTTCCGCCTTCGCTGCAGCAGGGCCAGTCGGTCCGCCCGCCAGTGCTGAAGAAATAAAACGGTTTATAAACGATTGTACCAAAAGGAGCGTCCTTTAAGCCCTGTGGCTTCATGGGGCGCTCCTTTTTTATTGGCTATGTTAAATTCTAATGTTGATATTTAACCATAAGAAACCGCCTTCGTTGAAAAGGCGGTTTATTGCTATCGTTCCCCGTTGAATAAGCACGCTTTCTTTTATTACAGAATATCTTCGTACTGTGCAACGATCACTATGACTCTCGAGTCGATGAAAGATCTTCTTTAGCGAACGGGGAGTATAGTTATATTCTATTTGTTTTTTATTTCCAAACTTTTGATTTCAATGTTAAAATGGAATTAATTTAACTACTAAGGAGTATTGAAAGAATGGACAGAGGTAAAATCGTATTTTTAAACGGTGTTACAAGTGCTGGAAAAACATCAATAGTAGATGCTTTACAGTTAAAATCGAACGAATTTTTTTATGTTGTTGCTAATGACCTTTTTGAAGAAATGATAGGTGAACGTTATCTCCGTGAAGATTATTGGAAGTATTTAAGTGAAGCAATTATCATGATGTATCATACAGCTAAATTATTTTCTGACCATGGGAAAAATGTTCTTATTGATGGCATTATGGTAGAAAGACCTGAGTTGAAACCACATTATGAAAAAGTGAAGAATATATTTTCTGAGCACCCACTATTCATTGTTGAAGTATTTTGCCCTTTAGATATTTGCCGTCAGAGAAATATTGTAAGAGAAAATAGAACTGAAGATCAATCTGAGTGGCAACATAAAATCATGGCAAAAGATATCCAATATAATTGTACTGTCAACACTCATTTAAACACCTCCGAAGAATGTGCAGATTTGATATTAAAAAGTATATTTGCAGAAAAAATATGAATTTCTTTACTCAGAGCCGCACATTCCACTAAAGGGAAACGTTATTTCAATAAACCAACAGTTGTCTAAACTTTATGTATCAGTTTAAGACAGCTGTTGGTTATTATATTGGGTCCCTCAAAACGAGCTCTCTTTTGGAAATCACTAGTGAGCAATATGCGTCAAATGCGACATAAAACCTCCACTTCTCTTGTTCAACTAAATGTCCTGCCCTTTAATTGAACAAAAGCAGCCGATCACATGAATCAGCTGCTTTCTTGGTATTATTGAGCTATCGTTCTCCGTTAGCGCAACTTTTTATAGGGTCGTGGAGTTAATTCAGGTTTCTCTTTTCTCCACCATTGTGACTCATGTCCAAAATAAATAATACACGCCCAGTCTTTCGGATGCTCATGATATCTTAAATCATAATTTTCGGATTCGATATCATCATTCCAGTTGACTCCTTCCCACATATCATTTATCCTGTCGACAGCCTCTTCCTCCGAGATACCAAACTCCTCAATCATGTAGCAGACTATTTCCAAACAGAAACTTTCTGATTCTTGGGTTGTCTTAAAATGAAATCGAACCAACGCATATCTCTCCCCAAAGTGACGTTGCCATCATGTCGTGGTGCTCTCGTTTCCCTTTAGGTTAATGCACCTTTAGAAGAAGTATTGCTTCATGGTTATAATTCTCGAGATCATTTTCTTCATTCAACCAGGTAACTTCCTCCGGTCTTAGCTGATAAAAACGAGCAACAGCTTCTTTACCATCAGGTTCACAAGTAACTACAATATTAAATTCTTCCCCTGCGAAGTTACGACGGAGTATCTTTTCCCATACGTCAATTAATTCTAATGCTATAGAGAGGTTCTCCAAGTGCAAGTGGTTTATCGATGTCTCGCAGTCTGTACGGTCTGAGTAAGTTGTTTTATCGAAACTACTCGGTAAATCTCTTGCAAAACAACTAATTAAAATACAGCCATTCCATTCAACAAAATGGGCGTATTCATGGTTATTACTAGCCCCTGAAGGTTTGGTTTTAAGCAATAGTGTAGACATCGCTTCATTAGTTATCATGGTAACCTCCAAGGTAATTGAATGAATAAATGTATTGAACAAACGTTTCCTGTTAGTTGATTAATAAAACGGTACCTTGACATATTTTATTCTAACTGCACTGAGTCCGTTAGGTAAGCGGAATGGCCGGAATCGCCGGAATCGCCGGAATAACGTCTCTCCAGTCCGCAACGATACTGCTTGGGCGTGATGCCGCCATTTCATAGCAGCTGCCGCAATCCCGCTCTGCCAAACAAGGGTGCCCCAAGCCATTAGCCTGGCTCCTGGGCACCCTTGTTTGCTGTATCACACTTCTCTGGGGGAGGCTGTTCTGGCAGCTTCAGATAACTGCCTATTATACGCCAGCGTTCATGAATTTCTCCAGCCCGTCACGGGTTGGAAGCCCATCCATATCACCAGGCGACATTACGGCGAGCGCGCCGATCGCATTGCCGCGCTTCACAGCTTGGGCTACGCTCAGCTTCTCCAGCATGGCGCTGATTACGCCAACGGCGAAGCCGTCTCCGGCGCCGACTGTATCCACAACCTGCTCCACCTTGAAGCCGTCCACATAACCTTCTTCACCGGTGGACGTTTTGTAATAAGCGCCTTCAGGACCGAGCTTGATGACAACCAGGGATACGCCGCGTTCCAGATAATAACCGGCAATCTCTTCCGGAGTATCAAGGCCGGTCAGGATTCTGCCTTCACCGTGTCCCGGCAGGAACCAGTCGCAGCGGGTCGCCAGGTCATTGATGGTATTGACCATGGTTTCTTTGTCCGGCCAGAGGGTCGGGCGCAGATTCGGGTCGAGCGAGACGGTTTTGCCGCGCTGCTTCATGAATTCCATGGCATGCAGCGAGAACTCATGGCAGGAAGCCGAGAGGGCGGAAGAGATACTGGTCACATGCAAATGACCTGCAGAAGCGAAATAATCCTCGTTGAAGTCAGCCAGGCTCAGCTTGGAGGCGGCGGAATTTTTGCGGAAATATTCAACCTTGGGATCTCCGGTCAGCACTTTGGATTTGATCAGCATGCCGGTGGAGAACTCCTTGGTTGTTGTAATGCTGTCCGTATCAATTTTCTCTTTATTCAGCGCCAAGGCGATGAATTGGCCGAAGTTGTCTTCGCCAAGCTTGGTCACATAACCGGTCAGGTGCTCCAGGCGTGACAATCCGATGGCCACATTGCTCTCCGCGCCTGCCAGCGCTTTCGAGAAAGAAGTAACCTCATGCAAGGGGCCGGCTTCATTAGCGTAGAACATGGCCATAGGCTCCCCGAATGTGACTGCATCCAGCTGTTTACTCATTAATAGTTCCTCCTAAAAGAATGAACCCCGTATAAAGGTTTGGGATAGAATATAAATTGAAATTATCACATAAAACGGTTTTGTACAATATGGCATTACTCATTCAGCGGTCCTATTTTATTAGGAAGTTGCGTACCTTAAGCCATAATTCCTTGATATATAAGCTTTTTATACGTTTCCTTAGAGTGTAATTCCGTTGTTCACATAAATATATATTGACTGATGGCAACAATATTATTACTATTTTCTTAGAAGGATAAAGCCTGTTGTTAGTAAATTAGATAAATTAGTTTATCTAAATAAATATTCTTATCAGAATGTACCCAGAGAGGAAGTTTCTAAATGAAGAAAATCAAAGTATTGCAGAACATCACGTCTGTTGGCGTTGTGGCCGTTATCCGCGCGGATAATGCCGATGATGCTTATAAAATGTCGGCAGCCTGTATTGAAGGCGGACTGAACAACATTGAAGTAACTTTCACGACTCCGGATGCGGATGTGGCGATCAAGCGCCTCGTTGCCGAATATGGAAGCCGCGCTGTGATCGGTGCAGGTACAGTACTCGACCCGCTTACCGCAAGAATCGCTATTCTGGCCGGTTCGGAATTTGTAGTCAGCCCTTCTTTTGAAGAAGATACCGCCAAGATGTGTAATCTTTACGGCATTCCTTATATGCCGGGCTGCATGACGCTGAATGAAATGAAGGAAGCCCTGAAGCTGGGCGTGGATGTACTGAAGCTGTTCCCTGGCAGTGCGTTCGGACCGGATTATGTCAAGGCAGTTAAGGGCCCGATGCCGCATGTGAACATTATGCCTACCGGCGGCGTGGATCTGAACAATATGGAGAAGTGGATCAAGAACGGCTGTATCGCTGTCGGCATCGGGGGTAACCTGACTGCACCGGCCAAAGAAGGCCGTTATGACCAAATCACAGAACTGGCTGCGCAGTATGTGGCGAAATTCAAAGAGATCCAGGGTCTGTAAGCTGGCAGAGCCGTTCGCGTATCTGAAGCTTTATACCATGTGAAATGCCTTGCCTCTATTGGGTGGGGCATTTTTTTGGTTTACTTGATTTCCCGGATGTGTAAATGATGGAAAAAGGCTGATCAGGGCAATACTTACATCTAGGACTGGGGTGCTGAAGCACCTGCCGAAATTGATGAGCTTTCCTGAAAGGTGATGCCATGCCGGGCGACGATATTCGTAGCAAGCTGTATCCCACTTTGAATATGGAAGAGGCGGAGTATATAGAAATCCGCTCCGCTGTACACGGCTGCAGGGTGACTGCAGGGGCTTTTTATAAGCTGCACCGGAACTATAATCATCCGCAACTTTTTACGCAGGGTGAAGTATATGTGCTTGATGATGATTCCAGAGAGAATTATGCCGTCCTCCTGCTGTGCGCAGCTACACTTTATAAATTATAGGGCAGTCTTCATTCGCGGGGGGTTATCGCGCGGGTCTGCCTGTTTTCCATGTCATTTTTGTAACAAACTTCTATAAAAGAGTATTTGAATGATTGAAGCATCCCCTGTATGCTTAGTAAGGATTATGGACCGGTCTGCGGCAGCCGCAGGAAACGGAAACCAGGTCTTCCTTATGGCGTTATTATCCAAGTTTGGTATTCCAAAAATATTGATTACAGGCTTGCAACAAATTCGCAGTCTTGCGCGTCAGTAAGATTGCATAGAGAGGGGGAACCTTCGTGGTGGAGCAGGGACTCATCAGAGCCGCTCAAGCGGGCGATCGCGACGCTCTAATCACCCTATTGCGAGAAATTGAAGGACATGTGTATAAGACGGCCTTCTACATTCTGCATAATGAACAGGATGCTCTGGATGCATCCCAGGAGGCATTAATCCGGGTGTATACCAAGATCGGCTCCTATGAGGAGAAGGCCCAGTTCAAAACATGGGTTCAGCGGATTGTGACGAACATCTGTATTGACAAGTTCCGGAGAACGAAGCCTACTGTTTCTATCGATGAGCACGAAATGGTGTTCCAGGATAATAAGCATAACGTAGAGCGCGAAGTGATGTCGGGGTACCTGGCGGAGGATATACGCGAGGCAATCGATCAGCTTCCTGAGCATCACCGGACGGTGATTGTACTCCGGTATTTACAGGATTTTTCTTACAACGAGATTGCAGACTGTCTGGATCTGCCTTTAAACACGGTGAAATCCTACCTGTTCAGGGCCCGGGCACAGCTGCAGAATAGACTTCAGGAGTATCAGAAAGGTGGTGTGTCAGGATGAAGTGCGCGGAGGTGATGGAATGGATGCACCGCTATTTAGATCATGATCTCAGTCAGGAAGAAATGATTGAAATGTTCCGTCATATCGACGATTGTCCTTCCTGCGCGGAAGTCTTTGACCGGCTGACGATGCTCTCCCGGCAACTGGAGGAGCTACCGGATGTGAAGCCGCCCTTCAGTCTGGTCGACTCTATCCTGCCGCAGCTTGAACAGCTGGACCGCGGCGTCCGGGAGGAGCCTGTTATGGTGGGATCTGAAGATCCCAAGATTGTTCCCTTTACACGCCAAAGCACCCGCGGCAAGAAGCCCAAGGGCGCTTCAATAGCAACACGGACAGGCATCGGCGCTGCTGCGGCAGCGGTGATTCTGTTATTCGCTATCTTCAACCTGCCGGAGAGCATGCCGGGTGCGGATATGGATCAGGCGTATAATGCAGCAGGAAGTGAAGCTTCCTCTAAGATGATAACGGGAGCCGCAGACAATGCAGCTCCGGCAGATGCAGGACAGAACAACAGCACTGACGGCGGCGCTGAGATCTTCTTCTCAGAACAAGCCACGGCGGAGCCGAATGCTGAAGAAGGTGCTCCTCTGAACAGTACAGGGCCTGCTGCCGGGGATAGTGCGGATGTTGCAGACAATGCTGACGGAGCAGACGCAGGTCCGGCTCCGGCCAAGGAGCCTCCGGCAACGCAAGCTCCTTCCGCCAAACGCAATGCCACAGCACCGCCGGCAGAGAATTCCCGGAAGGCCAGCAGCGGGAATAATGACCGTGCTGCTGATCCGGCTGCCCAGAGCCAGATATTCATGGGCATGGTCCAGGAGGATGCAGCGGCTGATACCGCAGCACCGGAGGAAGGTGCTCCGCAGGACCCGAACGCAGCGGAGCCTGGAGCAATGGGTCTGCTGCCTGCGCTGGTAGCTTCCCAGCCTTCATGGTCTTCTCCGGATGGACGTTATACGGCAGAGCTGGCAGGACAGCAGGTTGTGATCTACAGCGCTCCGGCAGGCGGTGCAGAGGGAGAACGGGTTGCGCTGAATTCTCTGCCCATAGAAGGGACGTGGGTCTCCGGCGTGTGGTCGGAGGATAGCAGCCAGTTCACCTATGTAACAGAGCTGCAGGATGGTACGCAGGCAACGAAGACATATACGGTTCCGGCAGAGACATCAGCACCGGTTCCTTCCGTTGCTCCATCAGCTTCCGTTTCCCCCAGTCCAGCCCCGTGATTACTCCGGACGCGGCAACGTCCAATAAATAATCGCGAACTGGAACTTTTTAAGCACCTGCGGAATATGCTAGGGTATGAGGACAGGAATTACAGGATTTGCGAGTATCATCGGTATGACCGCCGGATGGTAAGTTTCTAGAGCTTCCCTCTCCGTCGTTTATATAGATGCGCCGCTGAAACGGAGCAACTTTGGCCCTGGCTGCCGAGGTTGCTCCGTTTTTGCCTATGTTTGCAGGCGTTTTTTTGTTAAAATGTATGAATGTATGTGTTGTACGTTGTACGCAACCAGGCAATGAAATGGAAAAGGAAGTGGCGGGATGGATGCCAAAACGGCGGCCAAAGACATCAAACAGGGGAAAATTTCACCGCTGTATGTATTGTATGGCAGCGAGAAATTCCGGATGAATGAATTCACGGCCATGCTGGAGGAACACCTGATAGCCAAAGAGGACCGTGACTTCGCGGTGATTCCCTTCGACCTCTCCGAAACGCCGGTGCAGGCCGTCATAGAAGAAGCAGAGACGGTTCCGTTTATGGTAGAGCGCAAGCTGCTGCTGGTGCGGGATGCCGCCCTGTTCACGGCAGGCAAGGAGAACGCCAAGATTGAACACCGTGTAGAGCTGCTAAGCGATTATATGCAGCATCCTGCTGAATTCAGCGTGATTGTTTTTATGGTGAACAACGATAAG
This sequence comes from Paenibacillus sp. FSL R5-0912, assembly GCF_000758605.1. Taxonomy (NCBI): domain Bacteria; kingdom Bacillati; phylum Bacillota; class Bacilli; order Caryophanales; family Paenibacillaceae; genus Paenibacillus; species Paenibacillus sp. FSL R5-0912. The sequence goes on along the minus strand of NZ_CP009282.1, from coordinate 5,894,714 downwards.
CTGGATGAACGCAAAAAAATCGTCAAAACAGCCAAGGCCTCCGGCACCGTCTTAGCCTTCAATCCGCTGGGTGCGGAGGAGCTGCTGCGCTGGGTGGAAAAGGGCTTCCGGGAACGCGGCTGCAGCGCTGCTCCGGGCACAGCTGAGGTGCTCATTGCAAGTGCCGGAACCGGGCTGCAGGGCCTGTCGGCAGAGATGGACAAGCTGTGTCTGTTCGCCGGTACTGGCGGTAAGGTGGATGCTGCGGCAGTAGAGAGTCTGGTCCATCGCGGCACGGAGCAGAACATATTTACGCTGGTGGAGGATATCGCGAATCTGCGTCTCGATAAGGCACTGAATACGCTCTATGAGCTGCTGAAGCAGCGGGAGGAGCCGATCAAGATCGCTGCACTGATTGCGCGGCAGTTCAGGATCATCCTGCAGGTCAAGGATCTGTCCGGTCTGAGCTATTCGCAAGGGCAGATTGCCTCCCAGCTTGGGCTGCATCCGTATGCGGTCAAGCTTGCGGGAGAGCAGGCCCATAAGTTCAGCAGCCAGCGTCTGCGGCAGATTCTCAGCATACTGGCCGATCTTGATTATCAGATGAAGACAGGCGCAATCGATAAAGTGCTGGGGCTGGAGATGTTTATGCTTCGCCTTGGCGTGTAATCAGGTACAGGTTAGCGTAGCCTAAGAGCCTGTCTGCTCCGCATCCATGCGGGTGGGCAGGCTCTTGGACTATTCCGGTATAAGAAAAAAGAGCACAAAAAAACCTAACCGTATGCAGCATAGCGGTCAGGTTCTTCAAGTGCTCGTTATGATTGTCGCCCGTGGCTTAAGCTTGAGCCTTCAGAGCGTTCAATTTCTTAGCCAAGCGGGATTTTTTGCGGGCAGCCGCATTTTTATGAACCAGGCCTTTAGTTACAGCCTTGTCCAGCTTTTTGGAAGCAGCTTGGAAAGCAGCGTGAGCAGTTTCCACTTCCGTACCTGTCAGTGCTACATCAGCAGTTTTCACAGCTGTACGAAGCGCGGACTTCTGGGAAGCGTTCAGTGCACGGCGTTTCTCGATCGTCTTGACGCGTTTAACCGCGGATTTGATATTTGGCATTGCATTCACCTCCTGGAAGACATTCGAAATCATCATATGATTCACAACTTAAAATAGTTTAGCATGAAGGGTAGCAAAAAGCAACACTAAAAGCTTTTGAATTATAGCACCAGGGATTGTATAAACAGCGGCTTTCTCTCGCACACTATCGGCAATATGCTTAAGGAGGCTGAACTAATAATGGAACTGGATCTTCAGCTGTATTCGGTACGTACGGATTTGGCAGTGGAAGCAAAGGAAATGGCTCAGGCGCGGTCCAATGCCCCCATTCCCGGCGTCAATGAAGAGGTGCAAGAAGCAGATGGCATCAAGGTTACCCGGCTTGCTGTAGCAGACAATGCCGGTTCCCAGGCGATCGGACGGGCCATCGGCAACTACGTGACGCTGGAGGTTCCGGCACTGCGCGGAGGGGATACCGGCCTGCAGCAGAAGGTTTCCACTGTGTTTGCCCGTGAATTTGAGCATTTTCTGGACAGGATCGGCATTAACCGTAACTCCTCCGTACTTATTGTAGGGCTCGGCAACTGGAATGTAACTCCGGACTCTCTTGGGCCGCTGGTCGTGGAGAATGCGCTGATTACCCGGCAGTTCTATGAGCTGGTTCCTGATCAGGTCTCCCCCGGCTACCGGAATGTGAGCGCGATTGCCCCGGGTGTGCTCGGCCTGACCGGCATTGAGTCCAGTGAGGTTGTGCAGGGGATTGTAGACCGTACGAAGCCGGATGTGATTATAGCCATTGATGCCCTGGCCTCCCGTTCGCTGGAGAGAATCAATACAACGATCCAGATTGCCGATATCGGCATCCATCCGGGTTCAGGCATCGGCAACAAACGGCGGGGTCTGACCAAGGAGGTGCTGGGTGTCCCCTGTATCGCCATCGGTGTCCCTACTGTCTGCTACGCCTCCACGATCGTCAACAACGTGCTGGAGATGATGAGCAATCATTTCGGGAAGATGGAAGGCGGCGGTGCCCATACCAAAGAGATTATGGGCTTGCTGGATGATATCTCCGAGCAGGAGCGGCTGGCGCTGGTTAAGGAAGTGCTTGAACCGCTGGGACATGACCTGATCGTTACTCCCAAGGAAATCGATGAGTTTATTGAAGAGATTGCCAATATTGTCGCCAGCGGACTCAACGCTGCACTGCATGAAGCGGTAGATCCTGGCAATGTTGGTGCCTACACGCACTGATCTTCACCGTTCTTCACAGGCCCGCACAGTCTGCCTCAAGGCAGTACTGCCCTGCGGGTCTTCTCTATGTCCTCTCATTCTAAGGTTCTAGCATTACTCTTTCGCTCATAGATTTGGAGTATGAGAGATTACAGAGGGCTTAGAGGAGGACATAACAATCATGAACAGAAAATGGTTTCAGCTATGGAATATTGGCCGGCTGCGGGGAAGGCTGCTGGATGTTCTGTCGCTGGGGAGAACGATGCTGCTGCTGGCCGGAGGTTCACTTGTATTCTTCATGCTGCTTGGAGCCGGCGGATTGGCCGGACAGAAGCTGAACTCTTCACCCATTCCCTCTATGAAGGGCTTGGCTGCTTCACTCTCCAGCGGATTCTTCATGGAACTGCTGGGCATGGAGGTTCCGCATTTGCCGCAGGGTGAGGAGCCTTCAGCATTCTCGGGCGACAAGGTTACCTCCTTCGTATTCCGGCTGCTCACCAGCGTCGACCCGGGCGATCCCAAAAGTCTGGTATCGCGTGAGATGCCCGGCCTTGCGGCAGATGATCCCTTTCTGCTGCGGGAAGGCTCCGGGGGGACAGGTACGGCAGGTGCGCCTGCGGATTATCATCCCGGTGTCGATGAGTTAGCGGCTGGTGGAGAATCGGGAACCGGTGCTGATCCGGGAACGGACCTGGGCACAGGCACAGAGGCGGGGACTAGTGATCCGCCTGCCGGAGGGGAAACGGACAACCCGGGCGGAGAAGTTGTGCAGCCGGTTGCTACGGCTGCACCGGATTCAAGCGGTACGGCTACAGACCCTGGTGAGAGCGAAGGTTATTCCGGGAGCGGAGATGCGGAGAACGGTACCGGGGATACCTCGATCAAACGTATCCTAATCTATCATTCCCATCCCCGCGAGGCCTATAATCCTCTGCTTGGCGCAGCAAGTGATAATCCAAGCTCTGCGGTTCCTTCCAAGAATGTAATGCTGGTAGGATCATATATTGCCAAGCGGCTGGAAGCCCGCGGGATAGGAACTGTCCATGCCCAGGAGGATTACGCGACGGAGGTGCCGGATTATAACTGGAACTTCTCCTATAAATATTCACGCATGACTGTGAAATCGGCGATGGCCGCCAATCAGGAAATGAGTGAGCTGATCGATATCCACCGCGACTCGCAGCGGCATGGCAAAACCACAGCAGAAATCAATGGTAAAAATTATGCGCAGGTGTATTTCATCCTCGGGCATGCGAATAAGAACTGGAAGCAAAATGAGGCCTTCGCCAATCAGATTCATCAGCTGCTGGAGAAAAATTATCCGGGAGTATCCCGTGGTATATGGGGGAAATCCTCAGGAAACGGGAATAATGGGGAGTATAACCAGACACTATCCCCGAACAGCGTGCTGATTGAGGTAGGCGGAATCGATAATTCTGCCGAAGAGCTGAAGCGGACAGCAGATATTCTGGCAGATGCCATCGCTGATGTGTACTGGGCCAGCCGGGATGCAGAGAAGGCGGCGGCGCCTGAACAGGGCGATGTCAAACTGGAGGGCACCAGCGCGAAGACATCCGCAGGCGGTGCTTCCTAAGCTGCTAATTCACTTGAAAAAGGAGCGGAGAATATGACTCGGTTCGGAAAAAAGCTGGTCATGGTCGGGATATGGGCGGGAGTCGGGCTTCTGGTGGGTCTGCAATTCGGCGGCGGGAGCGGTTCAGGAGTCTCCGGCGTGCTGCCGGGCTGGAACACAGTAGCCGGGAATACTGCGGCCGGCGGACAACTCCCGGCAGGGCAGAGCAACGCAGCAGGAGCTGCGTCTCTTCCGGCCGCGGGTACAACTCCGGGCGGGCAAGCCTATGTGTATGTGCCGGTTGTCATTGATCCGGCTACCGGGGCCTACAAGGTGCTGCCTGTGCAGCAGCCGGTTGCAGCTGGTACGGATACAGCTGCCGGGACGGGGAGCCTTCCGCAGCAGGAGGTGAAGGACTATACCACCCTCAGTCCTGAGCAGATTCTGATTCCCGGTGAACAGAAGCCGACCGTAGATGTGCTCGCGGACAAGACGGCCGGCCTGCTGCAGCAGGCTTCGCAGAAGAGCATCCGCTGGGTGGTCTCCCTCTTCGATTCATCGGAGGAGTGAAGAGGTGTATGTATGCTGCCGGACAGACTTCGAAAGTAAATATGCCATTATGCAACGGTTGCCGCTTAAGTTGGAGCGTGCAGCTGTTCTTTTTTTACGGATTCTCCTGTGATTTTTGGCTGCCCCGGGTGTTTCTTTATTTTCCTGCAGCTGGCGGGATTGATGGGTGAAGCCCGTACTGTTATAATAAGAGGATTAACATTAGGCTGTCTGTGGGGGTAAGGAATGACTGACGTTCAGAAACGACAACAACAAATCCGCAATTTCTCGATTATTGCACATATAGACCATGGCAAATCGACACTGGCTGACCGTATTCTGGAGTATACAGGTGCGCTCACTTCGCGTGAAATGCAGGAGCAGGTACTCGATCAAATGGACCTGGAACGAGAACGCGGTATCACCATTAAGCTGCAGGCTGTACGCCTGACCTATCGTGCCGACGATGGACAGGATTATTATCTGAATCTGATTGATACACCGGGGCATGTCGATTTCACCTATGAGGTATCCCGAAGTCTTGCCGCCTGCGAAGGCGCACTGCTGGTAGTGGATGCAGCACAGGGAATTGAAGCCCAGACCCTGGCTAACGTGTATCTGGCACTCGATAACAATCTGGAGATTCTTCCGGTGCTCAACAAGATTGACCTTCCGAATGCCGATCCTGACCGGGTGAAGCAGGAGATTGAGGATGTAATCGGGCTGGATACGAGCGAAGCTGTTCTGGCTTCGGCCAAAGCAGGCATCGGCATCAAGGAGATTCTGGAGCAGGTCGTTAAGCAGGTTCCGGCGCCGACAGGCAACTCCGAAGAACCGCTCAAGGCTCTAATCTTCGATTCCCACTATGACCCGTACAAAGGCGTTATCGTCTATGTCCGCGTTATGGACGGAAGTATCCGTGCCGGTTCCAAGATTAAGATGATGGCAACCGACAAAACCTTTGAAGTTATCGAAGTCGGAGCATTCATGCCGCGTATGACCATTGTGCCTGAACTGAACATCGGCGATGTCGGGTTCATTGTGGCCGGGATTAAGCATGTAGGCGACACGCGTGTCGGTGACACGGTGACGGATGCCAAGAATCCGACGCCTGAACCGCTGCCGGGCTACCGCAAGATCAATCCGATGGTCTACTGCGGTCTGTATCCGATTGAGACCTCTGATTATAATGATCTGCGTGAAGCGCTGGAGAAGCTGCAGCTGAACGATGCTTCACTTAGCTTCGAGCCGGAGAGCTCCAGTGCTCTGGGCTTTGGCTTCCGTTGCGGCTTCCTTGGACTGCTGCACATGGAGATCATTCAGGAGCGGATTGAGCGCGAGTTCAATCTGCCGCTGATTACTACAGCACCAAGCGTTATTTACCGCATCAAGCTGACTAACGGTGAGACCATTCAGATCGACAATCCGTCGCATTATCCGGAGATCGGGACGATTGACTTCATTGAAGAGCCATATGTGAAGGCAGGAATTATTGTACCGAACGACTTCGTAGGTACAGTTATGGAGCTTTGCCAGAACAAACGCGGCGAATTCGTTAACATGGAGTATCTGGATACGAACCGTGTAACCATCACGTATGAGATTCCGCTGTCCGAGATTGTCTATGACTTCTTCGATCAGCTGAAATCTGGAACAAAGGGTTATGCTTCCTACGATTATGAGATTTCCGGGTACCGCCAGTCGAATCTGGTGAAGATGGATATCCTGCTCAACAATGAACAGGTCGATGCGTTGTCCTTCATCGTTCACCGCGACCGCGCGTATAACCGCGGCCGGGTCATCTGCGAGAAGCTGCGCGGTATAATCCCGCGCCAGATGTTCGAGGTGCCGATCCAGGCATCCGTCGGCACGAAGGTGGTTGCGCGTGAGACTGTTAAGGCGATGCGCAAGAACGTACTGGCTAAATGCTACGGCGGTGACATTTCGCGTAAGCGGAAGCTGCTGGAGAAGCAGAAGGAAGGTAAGAAGCGCATGAAGCAAGTCGGCAGCGTAGAGGTGCCGCAGGAAGCGTTCATGGCTGTGCTTCAGATTGAGTAGCAGCGTGTCAGCTCCTTGGAGCTGACAGCTGGGTTATAGACCTGCAAGGGAAGCCTTAGGGCTTCCCTTTTCTGGAAATATTGTATTTCCCGGAGAAACAGGATGAAGAATATAATTATCGCTTATTTCTCGCAGAAACGGGTGTCGCCCTAAGCAGGGCGGCGCAGCCGTTTCTTCTTAAATTATAAGAATGTATATGTTTCACATGATAACGTATCCTTCTATTTCTCGCTGAAACGGTACCTGAAAGCGATACGTAGTATCGCTGCTCCGGAAGCGTAAGCTCTTTACAGAGGACGGCAAAGCCGTTTCCACTTGCTTTTCAGCAGCAGAGGCTGCAAACAGTTTTACATTTAATAGAACAAAGGAGACAGCTATGAACCCAGCAAACAATGGCCGTCCCCCTGAGGCCGTATATATTCATATCCCTTTTTGCACCAATAAGTGCTTCTACTGCGATTTCAATTCCTATGTCCTGAAGGACCAGCCGGTCATGGAGTATCTGTATGCCCTTGACCGTGAGATGGAATTGACCGTGAAGAACACGCCTCCCGGTATAATCAAGACCATTTTTGTCGGCGGCGGTACGCCTACTGTGCTAAAACCTGATGAGATGGCATATTTCCTGCAATCGGTCCGCAGACACTTCCCGCAGTGGGATGAGAATATCGAGTTCTCTATGGAAGCTAATCCCGGCACTACCGATATAGATAAGCTCAGAGTAATGAAGGAAGGCGGCGTCAACCGGGTCAGCTTCGGCGTTCAGGCGTTCCAGAATGAGCTGCTGAGCGGAATTGGCCGCATTCATGATGTGGATGATGTCTACCGCAGTCTGGAGAATGCCCGCGCGGCCGGGCTGGATAATCTTTCGCTGGATCTGATGTTCGGCCTGCCGAACCAGACGGTGGATATGCTGAGAGAGAGCATCGACAAGGCGCTGGCACTGGATCTTCCCCACTATTCTATCTATAGTCTTAAGGTTGAGGAGAACACGCTGTTCCACACTCTATTCAATAAGAACAAACTTCCCCTGCCGAATGAAGAGGATGAGCTGGCGATGTATCTGCTGCTTATGTCCACCATGGAAGCTGCAGGATATACGCAATATGAGATCAGCAACTTCGCCAAGCCGGGGATGGAGAGCCGCCACAATATTACCTACTGGCGCAACGAGGATTATTATGGCCTCGGTGCCGGAGCGCACGGATATGTGGGCAGGCAGCGGCATATGAATATCAAGGGCGTTAACCCGTATAATGAGGCTACGCGCAGCGGGCTGCCGCGTCTGGACAGCTTCCCTATCTCCGAGCAGGAGGCGATGGAGGATTTCATGATGGTTGGCCTGCGGATGCGCGAAGGGGTGTCGGATACGGCATTCCGCTCACAATTCGGGAAGTCGCTGGAGGATATTTTTGCGGGATCGCTGCATAAAATGCTTAAGGCCGGACTGCTGGAGCAGGCCGGGGACACCTATCGTCTGAGCAAGCAGGGAATCCTATTCGGCAACGATGTATTTGGAGAATTTGTCGGTGCTTTGACAGAAGTTTAATTTTAAAATACCCCTTGAATTGTAATTCACTCTGTTGTATATTTATTCATATTAACAACGAGGGGTGAGTCAAAGTGCTTGTCAAAACGGATATGTTCCGCAAGGCATCTCCTGCGGGAGATCAGCAAGTGATATGCAGAAATGCTACAGTGGAGGATGTAGAGCCGCTGTATCTGATGATAGAGGAATACGCTCAGCGCGGAATTATGCTGCCCCGTTCCAGGCAAGCACTGGCCCGCCAGATTGATCAGTTCGTGATTGCCGAAATCGGCGGCAGATTTGTCGGCTGCGGATCCTTGTTCAGACTCGGAAGCGACCTCGTAGAGGTGCGTTCGATCGGTCTGCGCGATGAAGGCAAGGGTAAAGGCGTAGGCTCGATGATTCTGGAGAAGCTGACGGAAGAAGCCAGACGCCAGAAAATCCCGAAGATTATGGCTTTGACCTATGCCGTGGATTTCTTCCTCAGAAACGGCTTCGATGTGGTGGAGAAGGAGATTTTCCCGGAGAAGGTCTGGACTGATTGTGTGCACTGCAAGAAGCAGCATGCCTGCGATGAAATCGCTGTGCTGAAGAGATTGGATTAATCCGGGGGCCACAGGTTCTGCGGCAACCTATATAATAAGAAACCACTGCCCTACGGATCGGAAGCTCCGGGGGAGTGGTTTTTTTGCGCGGATAAGAGGACGTCACACTTCACTCTGTATAGTGAATATTTGGATCTGTGCTGCTGTTGTCGCAAGAACTTCTCGATGAGAAATCCTGCGCATTATACAACATTTACCTTATATTCTTGCCCATAATCCGCCTGAACACCTGCCTATCTAAGCATTCAAGTTGTATAACATACAACAATTCTGCTTCGCACACACATGCTGTTGACCGGTTACCTGGCATAAATAAGCTTGCGCTGCTGCTCTATCAGCTCGGCCAGCTCCGGAGTGGCATATGCAGAGTGAAATGAAGGAAACATTGTATTATAGGTAATCCTTCTGGTGGACCCGTCTTTCATTTCAATTTCCATCCAGTACAGATTGCCTACCCAGCTTTTCGTCTGCTTGGATAATTCCTCTTGCGGGATGTATTTCAGCTTGGGGAATTCACGGATAAATATGGCGTTGGCCTCCGGAGTAAAGTCCATCAGGTCAGAACCGTCATTGCCGCTGATGAAACGGACGGTCTGTATTTTGCCCTCAGCATCCAGCAGATCGTTGAGGGTTCTGGCTGTAGGGTTGCTGTACGCCTCATAGAGCTGGTCCCCCGCCCAGATTCTTGCCGACACCTTATAGCCCACGGCTTCATAGAGCTGTGTACCTGTCTTCAGATTCGTGGCATCTCCATCCTGCATCTTCTTACGGGGACACCTGTGCTCGGATTTGCTGTAGGTAACCTTGCCGATAGCCTTCCCTTTGCTCAGTCCGCTGAGATCACTATCCGTATCACCGCCATAAAGGACACCATTCCATTGCAGGACGGATGCATAATCCACTTCGCCAAAGTAACACTTGTTCTGAGTAGTTTTCACTGTATAGGCCGTAAGCAACAGCACACATAGGATCACTGCGGATATGGCAAATAACCATGATTTCATCAAGCGCATTTCATCACCCCCTGTTCTATCTGACGATGAAGCGGATGAATGGTTGCGGGGGCATATCCGAAATAATGGTTTTATCTTGAAAAAAATGCATCCGGCAGTGCTTTGTGATTTGTGAAACTGACTTGACAATGCCAAGGTCAGTTTGGTATTTTTGTAATAGTGGTTAGCACTCATCTGACTAGAGTGCTAACGAATCGGAGCCACAGCCGATAGGAGGGAATAACATGTTAACTGAACGCCAGAGAATGATACTGAATGCAATCGTAGATGATTATATTCTTTCCGCTGAGCCGGTAGGCTCGCGCAGTATCTCGAAACGCGGCGATGTAGGCTACAGTCCTGCAACGATCCGCAACGAAATGGCTGATCTTGAGGACCTGGGATACCTGGAACAACCTCATACTTCGGCAGGGAGAATCCCTTCTCATAAGGGCTACCGCTATTATGTGGACCATCTGGTACCGTGGAATTCCGCCGAAACGGCCGAACTGGGCACGATCCGCGCTTTTTTCGCCGAGAAGCTGAATGCGACAGAGCAGGTTATCCAACATGCGGCAATGATTCTTTCCAATATGACGAATTATACTTCCATCCTGCTGGGACCGGAGGTTTTTCATACTTCATTGCGCCACTTTCAGCTGCTTCCGCTCGATGACAACACTGCGGTGGCGATTATCGTTACCAGCACGGGGCAGGTGGAGAACAAGATCGTCAACCTTCCTCCGGATATTTCTGTATCCGAGATGGAGAAGGTTGTCAATCTGCTGAACAGCAAGCTGGTGAATGTACCGCTCTATAAGCTGAAGAGCCAGCTCTATTCCGAGCTGGGTGAGGAAATGCAGCGTCACATCTCCCACTATGAAGAATTAATGCAGGTGCTGGACACGGCGCTCGAAAGTGACCATGAACAGCGCATCTATCTCAGCGGAGCAACGAATATGCTGACCCAGCCGGAGTTCAAGGACGTCGACAAGGTGAAGAATATTCTGGACCTGCTGGAAGAGACGCCAACCCTGCTCAAAATGCTGACCCCGGCAAGCGGCGGAACAGGGATGCAAGTGCGCATTGGTACAGAGAATAAGCATGATGCTTTTGCGAACTGCAGTCTGATTACCGCTACCTATTCGCTGGATGGCAAGGCGCTGGGGAGCATCGGTATCCTGGGTCCGACCCGGATGGAGTATGCGCGCGTAATGGGCATTCTGGGGATTCTGTCCCGGGATTTGACAGCGATGCTGGCACACTGGTATAAGTGAACAGAGCGTAATTGATTACGGTGAATGATGATAAGGAGGTGAAGACAACTTGAAAGAGGAAGAGGTTCAGGAAATGAAAGAACAGAATGATCCCTCCATAAATGAGAACCAGGCTGCTGATGAGGCGGAAGCTGCAGAAGGCACTGGCACATTTACGGCTGAAGAGGCCGGCGAGGCGGCTTCAGGCAGTGGAGAGGATTTCGGACGGCTGCAGGAGCTTGCGAATGAACATCAGGCGCGCGCACTGCGTGTACAGGCTGATTTCGATAACTTCCGCCGCCGCACACAGAAGGAAAAGGAAGAGCTGGCGCAATATGCGACTTCCAAGCTCGTAACTGAATTGCTTCCGGTACTCGACAATTTCGAGCGTGCATTGGCTACATCTCCGGCAGGCGCAGATTCCGAGGCGTTCACCAAAGGCATCAATATGATTTTCCGTCAGCTGGACGGGGTACTTAAGTCTGAAGGACTTACAGCTATGGAAACGGTGGGACAGCCTTTTAACCCTGAATATCATCAGGCGATCATGCAGGTGGAGAGCGAGGAGCACGAGGAAGGCATCGTGACAGAAGAAGTCCAGAAGGGCTATCTCCTGAAAGATAAAGTTCTTCGTCCGGCCATGGTCAAAGTCAGCATGTAGTTCTGTCTATATAAGTGAGCATTATTTTATGAAAACAACGTTACACCACAATAACAATATGAATGGTTGAAGCCCCGGGGCTTCACCTTATGTCTGAGGAGGCAAATTACAGTGAGTAAAGTTATCGGTATTGACCTTGGAACCACCAACTCTTGCGTTGCCGTTATGGAAGGCGGCGAAGCCGTCGTTATCCCGAATCCGGAAGGCGCGCGTACAACCCCGTCGGTGGTAGGCTTCAAGAAAGACGGCGAGCGTATCGTCGGTGAAACAGCGAAACGCCAGGCCATTACGAACCCGGACCGTACCATCGCTTCCATTAAGCGCCACATGGGTACGAACCACAAAGAAAGCATTGACGGCAAAGACTACTCCGCACAGGAAATTTCGGCGATGATTCTCCAGAAGCTGAAATCCGATGCCGAAGCCTATCTGGGCCAGACAGTAACCCAGGCGGTTATTACGGTTCCTGCATATTTTAATGACAGCCAACGTCAAGCTACGAAGGATGCGGGCAAGATTGCCGGTCTCGAAGTTCTGCGTATTGTCAACGAGCCAACGGCAGCAGCACTTGCATACGGTCTGGAGAAATCCGAAGACCAGACGATCCTTGTCTATGACCTTGGCGGCGGTACATTCGACGTATCGATCCTCGAACTGGGCGACGGCTTCTTCGAAGTCAAAGCTACCAGCGGTGACAACCGTCTGGGCGGGGATGATTTTGACCAGCTGGTTATGGATTATCTCGTGGCTGAATTCAAGAAAGAGCAAGGCATTGACCTGAGCAAGGACAAAGCGGCTGTACAACGTCTGAAAGACGCTGCAGAAAAAGCGAAAAAAGAGCTGTCTGGCGTACTGACAACTACTGTATCGCTGCCGTTCATCACGGTTGTTGACGGAGTACCTCAGCACTTGGAGGTCAACCTGACCCGTGCCAAGTTCGACGAACTGACTGCAAGCCTGGTAGAGCGTACGCTGGGACCAACCCGTCAAGCGCTTAGCGATGCCGGTATGACGCCTGCTGATCTGAACAGAATCGTGCTGGTCGGCGGTTCCACTCGTATTCCTGCCGTACAGGATGCAATCAAGAAGCTTACAGGCAAAGAGCCTCACAAAGGCGTTAACCCGGATGAAGTAGTAGCCCTTGGTGCTGCTGTTCAAGCGGGTGTGCTGACTGGTGATGTTAAAGACGTAGTCTTGCTTGACGTAACTCCGCTGTCCCTCGGTATTGAAACTGCAGGCGGCGTATTCACAAAGATGATCGAGCGCAACACTACGATCCCTACAAGCAAATCGCAGGTGTTCTCGACCTTCGCTGACAGCCAGCCAAGCGTGGAAATCCACGTGCTGCAGGGTGAGCGCCAGATGGCGAACGGCAACAAGACACTGGGACGCTTCATGCTGAACGAGATTCCACCGGCACCGCGCGGTGTACCGCAGATCGAAGTAACCTTCGACATCGATGCCAACGGTATCGTTAACGTATCTGCTACGGATAAAGGCACCAACAAGAGCCAGAAGATCACTATCACTTCTTCAAGCGGCCTGAGCGATGCTGAAGTAGAACAGATGATGAAGGATGCCGAGCTGCATGCTGAGGAAGACCGTAAGCGTAAAGAACTGGTAGAAGCAAAGAACAACGCTGACCAGCTCGTATACTCCACGGACAAAGTCATCAAGGACCTGGCTGACAAAGTCGATGCTTCCGAAATCGAGAAAGCCAATGAAGCCAAAGACAAAGTGAAGGCTTCCCTTGAAACCGACAACCTGGAAGAAATCACTGCCGCTACAGAGGCGCTGAATGAGATCGTACAGCAGTTGTCTGTGAAGCTGTATGAACAGGCTGCACAAGCTGAGCAAGGCGCTGAAGGCGGCCAGGGAGCTTCTGAAGGCAATGCCAAGAAAGACAACGTGGTAGACGCTGATTATGAAGTGGTTGACGATGAGAAGAATCAAGGTTAACCTTAAACGATAAGTTTCTATTTGGTGAGAGGGGAAGGTCAAAACCGGGGCATCCCGTGTTTTGGCTTTCCCTTTAAAATGTAAGGATTTATGGGTTTCCCGTCATAAATTTCTTCTTACATTTCTCGAAGAAACGGTGCCGTCCCCGCGGGACGGTTAGCCGTTTCTACTTGCCATGTTAAGGGCAGAAGAATAACGATGTACGGAGGTGAAAGCAGTGGCAGATAAACGCGATTATTATGAGGTACTGGGCCTCGGAAGAGATGCTTCAGACGAAGATGTAAAGAAAGCGTACCGTAAGCTGGCGCGCCAGTATCATCCGGATGTGAATAAAGCGGGCGATGCAGAAGCCAAGTTCAAAGAGGTTAAGGAAGCTTACGACGTCCTCAGTGACGGGCAGCAGCGGGCTCGTTATGACCAATATGGACATATTGATCCTAACCAGGGCATGGGCGGCGGCTTTGGCGGCGGCGGCGGAGATTTCGGCGGTCTTGGCGATATCTTCGACATGTTCTTCGGCGGCGGCGGACGGCGTGATCCCAATGCACCGCAGCGCGGCGGCGATTTGCAGTATACGATGACCATTGAATTCAAGGAAGCGGTATTCGGTAAAGAAACCGATATTACCATTCCGCGCACGGAGACCTGTGATACCTGCTTTGGCTCCGGTGCCAAACCTGGAACGAAGCCGGAGACCTGTTCCGTATGTCACGGCAGCGGCCAGCAGGAATTCGTGCAGAATACACCGCTTGGACAGATGCGTAACCGCCGTCCCTGCTCCCATTGCAGCGGCACCGGCAAGATCATCAAAGAAAAATGTACAACATGTGCAGGCCAGGGCAAGGTTAAGAAACAGCGCAAGATTCATGTGCGCATTCCTGCCGGTGTCGATGACGGCGCACAGCTGCGCATGACCGGTGAAGGCGAAGGCGGCACACGCGGCGGCCCGGCCGGAGATCTGTACATTGTCTTCCGCGTCAAGAATCACGATTTCTTCGAGCGCGAGAACGATGATATTATGTGCGAGGTTCCGTTGACGTTCGCTCAGGCGGCGCTTGGTGACGAGATCGAAATCCCTACACTTACCGAAAAAGTGAAGCTCAAGATTCCGGCAGGCACACAGACCGGCACGTTCTTCCGCCTCAAAGGCAAAGGTGTTCCGCATCTGCGCGGCAGCGGAGTCGGCGATCAGCATGTCCGTGTCATCGTGGTCACGCCGAGCAAGCTCAGCGATGAGCAGAAAGACCTGCTCCGCCAGTTCGCCTCCCACAACGGGGAGAACACTCATGAGCAGGAGCAATCGTTCTTTGACCGCGTGAAGCGTGCGTTCCGCGGGGACTGATCTTCATAATTGTATCAATCCTGCGGCCCTACGGAGCCGCATAGCAGCGCCCGCCTCCAGGGAATTGGAGGCGGGCGTTTTTTTTCTCCTTTAATTCAACGATGCCGGTTATTTGTTATTTCCCAATGAATCATTCCATCCTTTATTCTAACTCTGGTCATTTCCAATTTCTCCAGAACTTTAATGGAAGGAAGGTTATCTATAAGGCATTCTGCCACAATTTTCTTCACTTGTCCTGAAGAGAATGCCCATTCCATTATTGCTTTCACCGACTCTGTAGCTATCCCCTTATTATGCATGTCCGGAATTATTCCATATCCGATTTCTACAATTCCTTGAATATCCGGTCTCCCTTTATATCCAATGTCTCCGATAATTTGGTTATTATCAGCTAATGTTACAAACCACACTCCCCAGCCCAGCAGTTCAGGGTCTTCCTCAAGATGAGCTAAATATCCGGCGGTATGCTTCCCGATAGGGTACGTTTCAGATACCTTCTTGTAATTTTGTTGGTCAAATGCAGTAATGATTAGCCGTTCAGTTATGATTTGCAGAGTTATTTCCTCCTCATAAATTAACTATTGTTCCGTTAGCTTAGCTTTCTGGTAAGCAGTATTTTCAATGGTGTGATTTAGGCCGTTTTTTTTCAATTAAGTATCCCGGCTGCTCCAAAACATCCTGATATTATTCTAATTGGATCCTATCCTATAGGGTCGATATAATTTGTCTATAATTAAAAATTACTGCCTGTTGGCTGAATTTATTGTCTAAGTCACCTGGCATAAAGGGGCAGGCAAACTCGGGTTTGTTTACCTTAACGATTTGAAATTAGCACAAAGACGACGGCAGCATCCACAAATCAGGATGCTGCCGCCGCTTTAATAGGGCATATTAGTTACGATACAGATTACTTGTCTTACTGATTACGTAGATCCTCGAGCACACGCTCCAGGATGACAGCAGCCTGGGCACGGGTCAGGGTACCTTTCGGGTTGAAGGTGTTGTTACCCACTCCCTGTAGGTAGCCTTTGCTTACTGCATAAGCGATTGCGTTCTTGGCGTTAGCCGAGATAGAACCTGCATCCTTAAAGGTCAGCGTTGAGGAAGTAACATCGGCACCGAGTGCCTCAGCCAGAATTACCGCTGCTTCTTCGCGGGTCAGGACATCGCGGGAGCCGCTTTCCTTGATGTGTGTTGTCCAGGTGTCACCTTTGCCGAGCAAACGGTCGAACAGAGTCAACAGCTCAGCCTGATTTAGGCTGTCAGCAGGCTTGAAGCTAGCGGTAGTTCCTTTACCGGCTACGATACTGTGAGCGGCAAGAACTTCGACGGCATCCTTGGCCCAGTGTATCCCTATATCGGAGAAGCTGGTATTACGGGCGGCAGCAGTGTAGGTACCGTCACCGGTAATGCTGAACTGCAGCAGGCCGTCTGCCGGAATAGTTCCGGACTGCAGATAACTCCAAGAGTTTTCAGCAGACTCTTTATAAGCCCCTGTCTTGCGGGCATCCTTCAAGCCGTCAGGGTTCAGGGCAAGCTGTACAAATACAGGCTTGCTTGTGGTCCAGCCGTTCTTGAGGGTCAGTGAGGAGGAGCCGATATCAATACTTCCGGTAATGCCGCTTAGCGGAGCGGTATCCGCTTCCTCATGCAAACCGAGTGTGACGGTTAGGCCTGTGGCGGTAATGAAGTCCGGAAGTGTGCCAGCCGGAATGGTTAAGGAGAATCCCTTACCGTTCAGACTGAGTGCACTTGCGGAACTCTTCAGCTTGTCCGCCTGGGCAGATGTGAGCACAATGCTTACTTGTCCGTATTTGGAGAAGTCTACATCAGTGATGCTCAGTACGACATTGTTATTCACCGCACTCTTCAATGACGCATCCAGAATGGAGTCGGAAACAGCCAGGCTCGCTGTAGGCTTACCACCTGCAGGATCAGCTGTTACAGTAAGCTGTCCGGAAGTCGCAGTTGTGCCTGAAGCTGCTGCTATTGTACTTGGAGATGGTGATGGATTACTTGAGCTTGATAATGGTTCTTTCACGACAACACTCACAGTCGATGAACCTGCCGGAATTGTCGCCGAGTAATTGTCGCTCCAAAGCTTGATATCCGATAATTCAAAGGTGTAAGTTCCGGCTTTAGTCGGAGTAAATGTGAACTGTCCTAATGATCCGGTACCAATTCCATCATAAGCTCCGTCTGTTACATGAACGCCATACTGCTGGACATCGCGTCCATCCTCCAAATGAATCAGGTTCGTATACTCAAGCAATGGTACACCAGGAAAATGAGTTTCCTGATATGTTGCTAATTGTACGCTTGATTTGATATTTGGCTGAGCCAGGCTATTACTGTAGAGCAAATTGAAAGTGGCTCCGTAGATACCGTACACATTCTCAGTTACGGAGAAGCCAGCGTCGATGGTGATTGAAGTGCCCAACTCTACAGTTGCACTGGAAGCTGTAGGTGAGACCGTAGCAACTGTCTGATCTGTGTTGTAGCGCAGAAGCTGGTTATAATCGATCCAACCGTTTGAAGCGTAATCGTAAGCGTACAGATAGAACTGATTCAAGCCCTCGGTCAAAGGAACCTCAATTTCAAAATAACCGTTGGAATCAATATAGCCATCCGCTTCTTTTACAGTGCCATCCGGTTCTTCATAGGCTGCAGATACTGCAAGCAGTTCATTCGGATCCGTCTCTTCATCGATCAGCTCGAACATCAGATCGTAAGCAATGACGCCACTAATGGTTGCACCTCGTGGTTCCTGCTCATTCGTCCGGGCGTGCTCCGTTATTGTTGTACCGCTGACTTCCGGTGCTTCCCGGTCAATAATAACAATAGCAGATAGATCATCGAACCGGGTCGTTCCGCCGTCCAGGACAGGGGTTATGGAATATATGCCGTCAGGCAATACATAAGACTCACCCTGAACATCAACGATGCCAGTCCATTCAGGTTCTTCATAGAGGCCGGGGTAGAATTTCTGCCCTGTGGCGTATACGTCTCCGACAACGGTTGTAGAACCATCCAATGAAACAACTTCTAACGCTAGGTTTTCTACGGTTTCATTTACAGAGAAGGTCAGGTAGGTGCTCTCCAGAAGTCCGTCACCGTTAGGTGAGATGAACTCGAAATTCTCTGCACCGACTTCGAAATTCGTGATTGTATCAGGTTTGTACTGCACACCTACTACCACGCTGAACGGCAGAGTCAGAGTCTCTGTACCTGAAGTTAGCGTCAGTACACCTTCGTACTTTCCGCTTACAGCTTCCGCAGCTACCGTTAGCGGTACCTGGAAGTAATCATCTGCTTCAACAGAGGTTTCAAGATTGGCAAACTCAATACCTTTATGGGTTGGAGTACGCCATTCCACACCAATAGTGAAAGTGTTGGGTTCCTTAGCCAGGGAGTCTACATACACGGTCTTAGTCACAGTGGACGCCGCAGTCACCAGTCCGAAGGACAAGGAACCTGTGTCGTATTTAACCTTAGGTATTTCTGTTTCCGGACGCTTAGTGTCAAGCACCTCAGGGACACGTGCGATGGCTGAAGCTTTCAGCACCTTAGGCAGGTTAATCAGCCCGGCACCCTGCTCGTATACACTGTAATATTTATTATTACGGTCTGTAAGCGAAGTGGCATTATTGGCTAACAGGATTTTAACCTGATCCGGGGTTAACGCCTGTCCATTAGCCTCTTTACCTGAGCTCAGCAGCAGCGCAGCTGCCCCGGCCACATGGGGGCTGGCCATACTGGTTCCGTTGAACTTGGCGTAGCCGGTTTCGCTTTCCCATACCGGTACTGATGAATTCACGGCTACACCCGGAGCCGATACATCCGGCTTGATGGTGAAGTCCGGAAGTGCAGGTCCGCGCGAACTGAACCCGGCGATGAGGTTGTCTTTATCTGGACCCACAGAGAATAAGAGCGTATTATGGCCCGCTGCCAGTTCAGCCCTGATCGCCTTGCCTTCGTCCTGGGTAATGCCGTAAGTAGGGACTCCGGTAGCATCAGTAGCGGCATTGAGCTCACCTGCTCTGTTGTTAGCGATCAGCAAGCCGACAGCCCCTGCTGAGCGGGCATTTGCTGATTTGTTCACGAAGGTGTTGCTTCCGCGGTCAACGATAGCAATCTTACCTTCTACATCTGCATTCATATAATCATCTACAGTAAGTCCAAGTCCGGCATAGACAACTTCCAAGCCGTTGGCTTCTTCGGGAAATCCAGCTTCGGACGCCTGGATACCATAGACAATGTCGGTAACACCCACCTTAATAAAAGTAACATCAGCAGGTGTCGTAGAAGCGGCGACTGATATGGTGCGGTGTGCACTACCAGGTGTTCCGACAGTTTCAGCCTCGGGACCGGCGTTCCCTGCGGCCAGTACAACGGTGACACCGGCGTCAGCGGCGTTATCCACTGCAATGGCATCAGGCGAATACTGCTGGTTCACATCTGAACCGAGCGAGAGGTTGATAACGTCAGCACCGTCAGCAACGGCTCTTTCAATGCCGTCAATAACGTCGTCCGTACTGCCGTTTCCATATGGGCCGAGTACGCGGTATACATAAAGCTCAACATCCGGCGCTACGCTCTTGATAATACCAGATACGTGTGAGCCGTGAGCCGTCTCATAAGGATTGCCGTTGATTGGCTTGTAAGCAGGGTCAGGTTCTGTTTCGTATGGCTGAGAATCACCATCGACGACATCATAACCGTGACCATCCTCATAAAAATCCTCAAGGTAAGGATGAGTGGGATCGATACCGGTATCGATTACGGCAACCTGAATTCCTTCACCAGTGATGCCATCCTCATTCAGTTCATCAGAACCGAAGATATCCCCGTTGCCGACCTTAGTGGCATCCACGGTATCCTTGAGAGTCTCAGTAAGAGTGGAGGAATCTGTTGCAGTCTCCAGCGCATGAACCTTCTGGTTCGGGAAGACCGCCTTCACGCCCGGCAAGGTGAGCAGCTTGTCCACTTGATTACCTGGCAGAGTTACGGAGTAGCCGTTGAACACTTCCGTATATTCATGGCCGGTGTTTGCACCAATCGCAGCGGCAGCGGCAGCGAAGCTGTTATGCTCCGTACGGAGAATATTACGCTGCAAAGCAGGTGTCTTACTCTTGGCGCCCTGATTCTCAGCTACTTTGACCGGGTCATTCTGCAATTGGACAATGAAAGTTACAGGCGCTGAAGTAGTGATGTTGCCCGCATAATTCTGCGGTTTGGAGTTTAATGCTGAAGTGTAATTCTGGATGGATGATTTTAAGGAGTCCGGGGTGTTGCCTAGCCTGGAGTTAAGCAGAGAGATATGATTCTTGAGATCCGGTGCTGCCGGTAAAAACGAAGTGCTGCTTGCGAAAGATGCGGAAGGAAGCAGAAGGGAAACCGCTAGACTAAAACTTGCAGTGGCTATGCCAAATTTGCGAATGGAGCGTCTGAACATTTAATATCCTCCCCAGTAGTATTTGATTTTCATTTCAGCAACCGTATAAACCGGTTCTCTCCCTTCCGAGTGGCTTAACTGCTTTGAAGAAAAATAATAGTGAAAATTACATTTATTTTACAGTCAATTTACAGATTGGAATATACTACTTTAGTACCATATTACGGTAAAGTGCTGAATAAATTGTCGAAATCCGATTCATATACTCGGCTATTGAAATAAAAGCATAAAAATGGCGTTGCCAAGACAACATAAACATGTACAACTAAGAGCTTGAATCTCAAGAGAGCGGGGATACGGTCTTGGAAAGATATATACTGGCGTACTTTAGGGCTCCGGAAGAAGCGGAAGGGGTCTCCCGCAAGCTTCAGGCGCTGCGGGTAGAAGAGGTCTCCATTGACAGGTTCAGCAGATTTGGCGGAAGCGGGCTGCAGTCCGGAGTGAATCCGGTTACCGGCAATTTGGCAAGTATGGATTCCATGACCGCAGCCAGTGAGCATACGGGCATCCTCTCTGCATCGCATACGAGCGGCAGCGGGATGAGTCACGGCGGGGATGGCGGACCGACAGGCAGAAATATTTTGCTGACTGTAATTGTAGATTCGACCATTTATGATCAGGCGCTGTCACTCATTGAGGAAGCCGGCGGGATGATTTGATTGTCAGATAACACTACTTGGGAGGCTGATTAATAGTGGACAGAGAAAACTCGAAAATTTTCTCCAAGACGGAAAAGTTGAAGATGCTCTATGAGGCAAAGGCAGAGGATGTTGAATTCTCAGCGGCTGAAGCGGATCACGATGATATAGAGGCAATGGATCGCTCCCGGGAGGCTGATAAAAGACAGATGGAGGAGATTCTGAAGAAGGAATAGCGGAAATCTTCCTTAAAATGTGAACTTGGCGCGAGTTTAAACAGGAGCTTTTTCCAGCATATAATTTGGTCAGGCCATGATGTAAATGTTGTAGCGGGTGCCCCACAGAAGTGGGGTATTTTTGTGCTCAGCCGTGTATAATGAAGAGATATGCCAAACCGGGAGGGTTACTTACGTGGATACTGTTATTTTATGGGTTGGACTGGCGTTACTGGTTGCGCTGCTAACCTTCCTGAACCAGAAGCAAGTCTATTCTTCCAAAGTAAAAAAGGCTTACCGGGAGCTTCGGGAGCTTACTGCGAAAGTCCGCACCGGGCAATCGGAGGCTGCTGATCTGGAAGCTTGGGAGACTTCACTTGCCGAAATGGAGAAGCACCCTAATGAGTTCAATAAGCTGGAGAATGAGATCGGTCTGCGCCGGGCTTTCGTCCAGTATCTGGAGCGCCATTATCCCCAGGATGCCAGACTCCCGGATCTGCAGGAAGCGGCTGCGTACCACAAGGATAGTGTATGGGGAATTAAGATCGGGGATTACGGACCCAGGAAATAGTGCGGAATCTGTACATATATGCGGATGGCCACATCGGTTAATGTCTCAATAGACTCATAAGCCCATTCTAAGAAAGATAGTCCCATTCTCCGCCAGCCGGGGGGCGGGGCTTTCTGTGTAGCTGGACCGTGACTGGCATCGGGAGGCTTTCCTTGTGCAGCTGCTTCATTTACGCTGATTTTTTTAATTCATTAGTATAATCCAAACTGCCCGGATATCCGTTAATATAAGTAAAGTGAATAATACCAAAACCAATAAAAAAGCCGGATAAAATAAAAATTGAGATTTATAGGGAGTAGTCATAATGGAGAATCTATCAGCCCAATTAGTTACAGACGAATTGGTTGTCAAAGCATTGGAAAAGAATCTCGCTATGATCCGATTTGATCTGGACCGCCGTGTCGCCTATGTAAATGAGGTCTTTGCCAGCTCGGTGAAATATAGGGTGGAGGATATGTACGGAATGCAGCACAAGCAGCTGTGTTTCCCCTCGTTCGTGAACAGCCCTGATTATGAGATATTCTGGCAGAATCTGTTTGCCGGCCGGAGCTTTCAGGATAAAATCGAACGGATGGACGCGGACGGGGAATCAGTCTGGCTCGAAGCCACGTATATGCCGGTGTTTGATGAGACAGATACGCATGTCATTGGCGTGTCGAAGGTGGCGACCAATATCACTGGCAGACAGAATAATATGAACCGTGTAGTGGAACAATTGCAGGAAATGGCTGACAGCCTGAATCAGCGTGCAGAAAAAGGAATTGAGCGGAGTCAGGAGCTGCTGGTGAGTATTGATAAAATCGCTGAAGTATCGAGCGAAAATACGGATACGCTGCTGAATTTGCAGACGCAGGCAGCGGCCATTCACGGCGTGGTGCAGACGATCCGTAATATTGCGTCACAGACCCACCTGCTTGCGCTTAATGCGGCAATTGAGGCTGCCCATGCCGGTGAGTTCGGCCGGGGATTCGACGTAGTGGCCAAAGAAGTAAGAAAGCTGTCCGCAATGGTTCAGGATCAGATCACAGAGGTTCGCGACAGTGTCCAGGCCATTACAGAGGAAGTAGGAAAAATATCTAACGGACTTAATCTGGTTCAGGAGAATGTGGCTGTGAGCCAGCAGCAGATTCAGGTAGCCTTGAATGAATTCACTTTGATTGCATCCTCCGCACAGGAACTGGACAATCAGGCGCGTGAAGTAATGAACATCGTCTGACGGTGGCTTTCTCCGAATGCTGTTCCAGTTCAACATAGAATTTCCTTTTACAGCATGTATCCCGGGTATTTACGTGGAGACATGCTTTTTTTGCTTATTGTTAGTAGAAAATGAACCTTTTGAAGCCCACGGTTGTTATAAAGGTATTCCAAACAATAAGGCGTGGATTATGAAAGTCACGGTTAATACCTGCCTGAATCACTTGAAACGCAGGAACAGTCTGCAGCAGAAGCTGATGGCTAATCTGCATTTGTTCAAGGGGAGTCCGGAACCCCCGGTAGAGAAGCTGGTATTCGACAACCGGGGACAGAGATCTGACAACCCTGCGGTTCGAACGACCGGCAGATCTTGAGATTTCAAAGACGACGCCAATGACGCTTGTAGGGAAATATAAGGTTACCCGGCATGAGGATGATAAGACACCACTCCAATTGACCAACATCTCCAGCGACAAGCAGACGCTGATCCGGGAAACCGGCGGTTATCCGGTACAGTGGACCTACTATATGCAGGGGGCGGATCTCTATGTGGAGACGAAGAGCGTTGATCCCCATTTTGGCGGCGTGAATCAGACTCATATCGGCATAGGGAAAGACCGGATTTTAGGTAAAATAGTGACAGTGAACTTCCGGGGAGAAGGAAAAAACCACAGCATTGATGTGTATAAGGACTTCAAAGGAACAGAAGCTTCTATATACATGTTCTTCTACTCCACCAACGAGCCGGACAAAGAGACGCGGGTGCAATTGCAGCCTTAAAAGGCAGTCCAAACCTGAAAAGGGGCGGACGCCTTTTTTTTCATAGGAGAAGCCCGGAGAATAATATAGCTGAAATATTTATTGTGCTTACATTGCGATGATCTCACGAATACGTTGCCGCGTTATGCTGGAATAACTTCTCCTTTAAAATTTAAATTTTAAAATTGCGATTTAGAGGTGAACAAGAACAGACAACGAGGAGCGTGGCAGGCAGTGAGTAAGCAGCATCCGCTTGTAAAGAGAGTATTAACCGGGATATTGGCAATGTCGGTGTTGATTCCGTTCATTCCACCTTCCTTCTCTTCATCGACCGTGTATGGGGATCCAGTTGAGCCTGGCGGTGTTGTTATGCTGGAGGATTTTGAAAATGTGAGTCTGGCAGACTTGAAGTTTGACAGTGCGCGCATCTACAGCGGCAATATGGCGCTTGAAAGTGATCCGAAATACGTCCGTGACGGGGCAAAATCCTTGCGGATTGATTATGACTTTATCGGCATAACCGATAATCCCTCCCAGGTTGCAGTCGGGCCTGCAACGCAGTTAGCCTTAACAGGCAGAACGCCCCACAAAATCGGCATGTGGATTTACGCCAATAACGAAGGGCATGGTCTAACCTCCAAGTTCTATATTTCAGCCACCGGGAAGTCCAAGACGTATGAAATGAGGAGCGAAGAGACAGGGATAGACTGGAGCGGCTGGAAGTATGTTGAGGCCGAAATAGGAAGTGATCTGACGCTGCCCGGTACCGTGGCGTTCTACTTCCAGATGAAAGAACGGCAAATGAGCAAAAAGAACAAAGGCTCGATTTGGATCGACGATGTCAGACTTATTTATGATGAGCCAGCGGATGAGGATATGGATGTTCCCGTGCTGGCTCCGGTTTCACCCGCACCAGATCAAACCTTGACTGCTCCCGTATCCGATATCATCCTGTCGGCGGATGATGCGAAGTCGGGTATTGATCCAGATTCGATCCAATTAACTGTGGATGGCCAGTCCGTTGCACCGGCCGCTTACGCTTACGATCTGGACACTAAGGCAATTACTTATCACCCGGAGGTGCCGCTGGATGGCGGTTATCATCAAGTGGTTGCCGAAGTGAAGGATCTGGCCGGCAATCCGGCTTCAGCAGAGTATGCTTTTACTATTGAGCATGGGGCGATGCTCACCTTGGATGGGCCGGAGGAAGCGGTCAGCAACGAGCCTTACCGGTTGAAGCTGGCGGCGAAGGGTGTCGGTGAAGCAACCAGCGTGCTGACCCAGATTAAGTTCGACCCGCACACGCTTCAGGCTGACAATGTGCATGCACGTGACGGTCTAAGCAACGTCAAGAGCACCATCGACAATATAGGCGGCTACGTTGAATTTAGCGCAGAAGGACTGCAGGGAGATTCTGCGGATGCTTTGGCCAGCATCGATTTCGCCGTGAGCCGGTCCGCAAAAATGGAACGTGGCGAGACCTACAAGCAGTTCACCATGGCGGAAGGCAGCTTTGGGTATGGCAGCGGGACTGCCGTAAGCTCTTTTGCCTCTCCGGTTAATTATAAGATTGGATTCCCGTATACCTTAACCGTCAAGGGATCGGGCCTGCAAACGAAGAATATCATTACCGTTACTACCCATGCGGGAGCTCCGGTTGAAGGGGCGGAGATTGATTTTACCGATGCAAGCGGCCCTCAGACCTATGTGACGGTAACAGCCGCCAGCTCCAATATATATACAAGCGCTGATCATTCGTCCGCTGTGCTGCTTACAGCAGAGAACAACGGGCAATTCTTCGCTACAGCAGGAAGCAACGCCGGATTCGTCAAGGTATATCTTCCGGATGGAACAGGGACAGGCTACATCGCCTCTGCTGATGTACAGCAGAAGAGTCTTACCGAAGGATTGGGACTGACGGATGCCAAGGGCGAAATTCATACTTCGCTGGCCAATCTCGCGATCGGCACCTGGAAAGTGCAGGCGGTCAAGGATGGCGGTACCAGTGAGAGCTTCAGCATGAACGTTGTAACCCAATTCGGCGGAGATGATCCGAAATATGTCCAGACCTTTGTTACCGAAGATATGAGTACGATGCTGAGCGTGGGCTGGCAGACAGCCCCCAGAGTTCAAGCAACTTCGATTCAATATGTGAAGGACAGCGGCCTGGTAGACCAAGGATTGGGCAATGCTGAGCAACAGGCGGTAGAGCAGTCTGCGCTTACTGAAGTGGAGGTCATCCATGAAGTGGAGGGCGGACCGCTGGGTGAAATTAAGTTCCACAAGTCATTGGTTACCGGCCTGGAGCCGGGTACGGCTTATCATTACCGGGTGGGCTATGAAGGTCATTGGAGTGCCTGGTATGAATACAAAACTTTGGCTGCAGCTCCGGACACCCCTGTTTCTTTTGTATTCGTAACCGATTCGCATACCAAGGGAGATAACGGGCTTGAAATCTATCAGCAGCTGATCAGTGATTCCTTAACACGTTATCCGGACACCCAGTTTATTATGCATGGCGGCGATATGGTTGACGACGGAGGAATCCTGAATGAGTGGAACCAGTTCTGGGAAGCTTCTTCAGTCTATGCCTCCTCCCTTCCTTCAGGCTACACGATGGGGAATCATGATGTTAAAGGTGCAGGCAAGGAGATTTTTGCCAAGGGACTTGATCTGCCGGAGAACGGCCCGGACGTTCAGAAGGAGTACGCCTATTCCTTCGATTCGGGTGAGGTACATTTCATTGTGCTGAACTCTGAGGCGGACGAAGTAACCATGGCTAAGCAAGCCGAATGGCTGCGTGCGGATCTTCAGGCAAGTGATAAGAAATGGAAGATTGTGATGTTCCATAAGCCTGCTTATCATACCGAAGATGGACGCGGGAATGTAATTGAATACACGCAAACGTATTTTGCACCTGTTCTGGAGGAACTGAAAGTAGATCTGGTGCTGGAAGGCCATGACCATGTGTATGCGCGCACCTATCCGATGAATGGAGGAAAGCCGCTACTAAACGGCGAGCGCGGGACGGTCTATCTGGACGGGGGCGCCTCCGGCTGGAAATTCTACGATGGTAAGCAGTATGAGTATCTTAATTTCATGTTTGACGAGGACGTTCCGGTGTATTCTGCCATTCAAGTCAGCCATGACCAAATCACCATCCAGGCCCGTACTACAGAAAGCGATGCATTAATAGATAATTATATTATTGAGAAGAAGGATGAGCTTACGGTGACTTCCGTGGCGGTATCGCCTACGGAGCTGACATTGCAGGCCGGGGAGAAACGCGCGACAGTTCTCACCGCTACGTATAGCGATAAGTCCACGGCAGAGGTCACGAATGAAGCGATTTGGACATCTTCCAATGACAATGTGGCTACGGTAGATGCCACAGGCGTGATTCACGCGGTAGCAGCAGGCGGTACTACAATCGAGGCACAATATGGAAATTTGCCGGCAGTCAGCATTGCTGTAACAGTTCAGGCGGAAAGCACGGTTCCTGTTCTGCTGAAACTGACAGCTGATCCAGGCACTCATAGGCTCCAAGTGGGCCAGTCTGCAGCTTCTGTAATAACGGCAGTATATGATCATGCAGAGAATCTGGTAGTTACGGATCAAGTCATTTGGGTATCTTCTGACCCTGCGATTGCTTCTGTATCGGACAAGGGGCTTATTACAGGCGTTGCGGCAGGCGAAGCAGCGGTCACGGCTTCGTTCGGAGGCAAGTCCGTAGCGGTTCCGATTGTGATTACGGAGGTTTCCGCTCCGGCAGTGGTAGACTTGGAGGTGACTCCAGCTTCGCTCTCCCTGACGGCAGGTCAAACGCAGAGCTTAGCGGTAACGGCAAAGTATTCTGACCTTTCTAGCACCCTCAAGACCCTGGAAGCGAAATATGCCACTGGCAATCCTTCGGTTGCAGCTGTGAGCGAAGCGGGGGTAGTCACAGCAGTGGGTACAGGAACGGCAAAGATCACAGTTTCATACGGAGGAGTAAGCAAGGAGATTCAGGTCTCCGTAACGGCGGCTACAGGCAACAATGAAGGAGGAACGGTACCTGAAGCAACTCCAAGGCCAACGTCAACGCCAACTCCGGCGGCAACGGTAACGCCGACACCAGTTGCAACAGCAACGCCTACACCGGCTGTAACTACGGGGCCAACATTGCCAACCGTGACGAAGCCTGTGTTCAACGACAGAGTAGATCTTGATAAGGTAAAAGCGATCATGGCAAAAGGGCAAACCGCTCCTGCAGTTACATTCCCGGATACCCCTGTGGCTCTGTGGAGTGCCGCATTCATCGAACGTGCGGCCCGGATGGGGATTATAACCGGCTATGCGGATGGTTCCTTCCGCTCTGACGCCAAAGTAACCCGCGCTGAGTTTGCAGCGATGTTGTTCAAGGCCTTTGGTCTGAGCGCTGCGGGCGGCACCGGCTTCTCCGATACGCAGGGGCATTGGGCTTCGGAAGCTATTATTGCCCTTCAAGGCAATGGAGTGATCACCGGGTACGCTGATGGCTCCTTCCATCCCAAGCAGGAGATCACCCGGGCGGAGATGGTGACGATGCTGTCCCGTCTGACGAATTATGTGAGCAGCGTTAGTGCTCCATTCTCCGATGTCACAGCGGGCTGGGCGGCAGGACCAATCAATGCCTTTGCTGGAGCAGGTATCGTAACAGGAAAAGGCAATGGACAGTTCAAGCCGGCGGAACCGGCTTCCCGCGCCGAATCGGTAGTGATGATCCTCCGCCTTATGGATAAGCTCATGGAATAATCGGCGCATTTTATAGCGAGTATAGGAATAGACAAGTCCAAGTCCAACAGGAAGAGCAGCCCGGCCGGGGCTGCTCTTTTTATGCTGAAGGCTCTCAGGCGTCATCTAGTGGATGGATTTCGCAGTAGATATATATAGTGGGTTGGCAGTGACCCGATTACGGGAAATGCGGTATACTGAATTGCACTTTGTACAACTAGAACGTCTGATTTACAACCGATTATCCGTTTAGTTGTATTTCATACAATTAAACGGCTCTATGTGGCGGGTTCTCGGCCATTGGGCATATTTAGTTGTACAGACTACACTTATAAGTGGCAAGTATCCCTTTTCGCTGTTTTTAATTGTACATAATACAACTATCCTGAATTTCCATTTCAATGCATAAGGAGAGAACAATACTTGACGATAACACGCTGCGCCTGGGTGAATGAGGACCCTGTTTATATTGCTTATCATGACGAGGAATGGGGCAAGCCGCTATATGATGATCTGAAGCTGTTCGAGCTGCTGATGCTGGAGGGCATGCAGGCCGGACTGAGCTGGTATACGGTACTGAAGAAGCGGGAGAATTTCCGCGAAGCCTTCGACGGTTTTGATCCGCAGAAGATTGTGCTGTACGGGGAGGACAAGATAGCCGAGCTGATGCAGAATGAGGGGATTATCCGCAACCGGCTGAAGATTAATGCGGTCATCCGCAATGCGGAGACCTATATGCAGATTGGCCGGGACGAAGGCAGCTTCGGAGAATATCTCTGGAGCTTCATAGGCGGAACGCCGGTGGTGAATCAATGGAAGAGCAGATCGGAGGTTCCCGCTACCACTCCGCAGTCTGACAACATGAGCAAGGCGCTGAAGCGCAAGGGGATGAAGTTTGTCGGTTCAACCATTTGTTATGCATTCATGCAGTCCTCGGGGATGGTGGACGACCATGTCCTGGATTGCTTTTGCCGCAGCGGTGTGACGGATTAAAGGATCTGACCCGCAGTTTGGCGCTGCACGGGTAAGAAATGCTATACTATCCTAGATATGCTTCACACAACTAGGCCCGCGCTTTCGAATCCAGTTACGCGGAGTGATTTCAGGGAGACTGGGCTCTCATAACTAAGCTTATGCTTTCGAAGCAAGTTTTGCGAAGCAGAACCAACGGAGCATATGCTACAAAACTTTCAGGAGGATTTACTAACATGCTATGGCACGAATTGACGGTACATACAACGGAGGAAGCACAGGAGATGATATCCAATCTGCTGTATGAGGCCGGTGCGGGCGGTGTTTCCATTGAGGAATCCGGGACGCTGAATAAAATACGGGATACCCGTTATGGTGAATTATACGATGAGCCGCTGAATGACATCCCCGAGGGGGAAGCGGTAATTAAGGGCTATTATGCCGAAACCGTGGCAATGGACGAGATTGTGGCGGAGGTAACGCCAAGGGTGGAAGAGCTGAGAGGGTTCGGGATCGATCCCGGCAAAGCGCTGATCTCCTGGAAGACGGTGGATGAGGATGAATGGGCCCATGCCTGGAAGCAGTACTTCAAGCCGCTGCGCGTATCGGAACGGCTGACCATTAAGCCTACATGGGAAGAGTATACCCCGGCCTCCCCGGATGAAAAGATTATCGAGCTCGACCCCGGTATGGCCTTCGGAACGGGGACGCACCCTACGACGGCGCTGTGCCTGCGCGCACTTGAGAAGCATGTCGCCAGCGGCGATGAAGTAATTGATGTCGGCACTGGCTCCGGTATCCTTGCCGTAGGCGCGGTGCTGCTGGGCGCGAAATCCGTCCTGGCCCTGGATCTGGACCCGGTGGCGGTGGAGAGCGCCCGTGAGAATGTGGCACTGAACCGGCTTGAAGCTGCCATCACGGTTAAGGAGAGCGATCTGCTCTCCCTGCTCGGCGGTGAACGGGCGGCAGATACCACAGCCGGAGATATGTGGCCTTCGGCCAGACCAGGCTATACTGCTGAACAGGCTGGACAGGCTGGACAGGAAGCTGTTCCTGCCGCTGCTCCGGCTGCCGGCGGACTGGGAGTTACCCTGCCGGTGAGGGTTGTCGTAGCGAATATTTTGGCCGAGATTATTGTGCTGTTCACGGATGATGTGTACCGTGCACTCCAGCCGGAAGGAATCTACATCACCTCCGGTATTTACAAGGATAAGGAAGGACTTGTGGCGGAAGCGCTGAAGTCTTCCGGTTTCGAGATTATAGAAGTAACCCGTGAAGAAGATTGGGTGGCGTTCACAGCCGGAAAGAGGTAGAGATGGAATTTCTGCAGAGCTTTATACGAATGCCGCTGGAACAGCTTCCGTTCCTGCTTATTACCCTGCTGATCGCCTTTACAGTACATGAGTTTAGCCATGCTTACTTTGCGAATAAGTTCGGTGACCCGACAGCACGCCTGCTCGGCCGTATGACCCTGAACCCGGCGGTACATTTCGATTTCTTCGGAATTATCCTGCTTGTGGTCGCCGGATTCGGCTGGGCGCGGCCGGTTCCGGTCAACCGTGACAATTTCAGCCGCCCCCGTCTGATGGGCGTTATCGTATCTGCTGTCGGTCCGATCAGCAATCTGCTGCTGGGGTTCCTCGGAGCAATGATTTATTCGGCTCTGGCGGCGACCGGAGTGCTGGAATCTATCAGCAATGACCGCGTGCTTCAGGCTATTTACTGGTTCTTCGGCATTTTCATTCAACTTAATTTCTTCCTGTTCCTGTTCAACCTGATTCCACTGCCGCCGCTGGATGGTTACCGGATCGTGGAGGATCTGGCTCCTCGTCCGATCCGCGGGAGACTGCAACAGTATGAGCAGTGGGCAGTCTTCATCTTCTTGCTGATTCTGTTTATCCCGGGTCTGCGTGCCTACACGATTACACCGCTGGATAACTGGGCCAATCAAATGAGCGCCGGAGCCGTGCAATTCTTTTACGGATTATTCGGCGGCTAGAATTCAGATTGAGGGATGTTCATGCAGCTCTAAACGTTGTACAATATAACGTGGTATTTTCGAGGTTTAATCATGTGAGTGAAGCGGCGGCCGGGACCTGATTTGACGGGAACGCCGCCGCTTTTACGCTGAATAAGAGACAGGATGATGATAAAAGATGCAGCGTTATTTCGTAACACCGGCGCAGTTCGGCCAAGACAAGGTAAGCATTGACGGCGAAGATGCCCGGCATATCGCCAAGGTAATGCGCGGCAAGGCAGGGGATAAGCTGATTGTCAGCGACGGCGTTTCCCGCGAGGCATTGGCTGAGATCGCTGAAATAGAGATTGGCCTCGTAACCGTGAGCATACTGGAGAATCTGGCCATGACCCACGAGCCGCGGATTAAGATTACTGTAGCCCAGAGCCTGCCGAAGGGGGACAAGCTGGAGACGGTGATCCAGAAATGTACCGAGATCGGTGCGGTTGCCTTCACCCCGTTCCTCTCCGAGCGGACAATTGTGCAGTATGATGAACGCAAGGAGAGCAAGCGGGTAGAGCGCTGGCGCAAAATCTGCAAGGAGGCCGCTGAACAGGCCCACCGGAATATCGTTCCGGAAGTGCATTCGCCGCTGAGCTGGAAGCTGCTGCTGAAGAGCTTCAGTGAGTATGACGCGGTGTATTTCTGTTATGAAAAAGAAGAAGGGCTGCAGCTCCGCAGCGCAGCCGCGCCTTGGCTGTTCTCGCTGCCGCAGGATTCTACTGCCAAGGTAATGATTGTTGTCGGACCGGAAGGCGGCTTCAGTCCGGAGGAATGCCGCGCGGCCGAAGAGGCCGGTGCGGTCTCCGTAGGTCTGGGAGCACGCATTCTGCGCTGTGAAACCGCAGGTATGGTCGCCGCCGCCTGCATTCTATATGAATCCGGAGAAATGGGGGGAGCTTAAACAATGCCATCCGTAGCTTTTTATACATTAGGCTGTAAAGTCAATTTCTACGACACCGAAGCCATCTGGCAGCTGTTCAAAAATGAAGGGTACGAGCAGGTGGATTTCGAAGGTTCCGCCGATGTCTACCTGATCAATACATGTACTGTTACCAATACGGGTGACAAAAAAAGCCGACAGATGATCCGCCGCGCGGTGCGCCGCAATCCTGAAGCCATCGTTGCGGTAACCGGCTGCTACGCGCAGACCTCGCCCGGAGAGATACTCGATATCCCCGGCGTCGATCTGGTCATCGGTAACCAGGACCGCGAGCATATCATGACCCATGTGAAGAATATTCAGGAATCGCGCCAGCCTGTGAATGCGGTCCGCAACATTATGAAGACCCGGGAGTTCGAGGAGCTGGACGTTCCCGGATTCGCTGACCGGACGCGTGCATTCATGAAGATTCAGGACGGCTGCAATAACTTCTGCACCTTCTGTATCATTCCCTGGTCGCGCGGGCTATCGCGCAGCCGTGATCCGAAATCGATTGTCGCCCAAGCACATCAGCTTGTGGAGGCGGGATATAAGGAGTTTGTCCTGACCGGGATTCATACCGGGGGCTACGGCGATGATCTGGAGAATTACCGTCTGGCCGATCTCTTGTGGGAGCTGGATCAGGTGGATGGCCTGGAGCGGGTCCGCATCAGCTCGATTGAAGCCAGCCAGATTGATGAGAAGCTGCTTGAGGTGCTGAACCGCAGCTCCAAGATGTGCCGCCATCTGCATATTCCGCTGCAGGCCGGACATAACGACGTGCTGAAGGCGATGCGCCGTAAATATACGACTGAAGAGTATTATGCCAAAATGCAGCTGATCCGCCAGGCGATGCCGGATGTAGGCATTACAACCGATGTTATCGTCGGCTTCCCGGGCGAGACCGAGGAGATGTTCCGCGCCGGTTATGACTTCATGAAGGCGGTCAACTATTCTGAGATGCATGTGTTCCCGTATTCCAAGCGGACCGGTACGCCTGCAGCACGGATGCTGAACCAAGTGGATGAAGAGATCAAGAATGCGCGTGTCCAGCAGCTGATTGATCTTTCTGAGGAGATGCAGCTGGCTTATGCGCAGAAATTCGTCGGCAAGACCTTGTCCGTCATTCCGGAACGTGCAGCCAAGGGATCACCGGGACGCAGCATTCAGCACGGCTTCAGCGACAACTATCTGCAGATTCTGTTCAGCGGGGATGATTCGCTTCAGGGCGAGCTCTGCGAGGTGAAGGTGACAGAAGCTGGCGTGAATGAATGCCGCGGTGAGCTTGTCAGCGTAAGCAGAGCTGCAGCAGAACCGCGCCGCGCGTAAGCGTACACAAGGATAAACAACACCAAGGGGGATGCCTTTAGGAGCCGGTAACGGCTCTATGGGTTCCCTTTTTGGCTTCCTGATCTATAGCGGATAAGTCTACAGGCTTACCGCCCGCCGGCAGAGGCTCATCAGTTCAGTTCTGCCTGCTGGAACTAAATGTATAGATATAGAGCGCAATTTATATAGTTATAAAGACCTGAATTCGGCTGAAACTGAAAATAGGGTAAAGACTTGGGCTCTATTTGTCGATATAGTGGAAGAGTGTGGTAAAAGGCCACCGATAATAAGACCGTCTAAGGAGAGAACAGATGACCGTGTACAGGAAAATGACAAAAACGCTCCTCATTATGATATTGCTCGTTGCTGCAGCTTTTCCGGTAAACGTCTTTGCCGCTGCTGGAGACATCAACTCTATTGAAATCGACAGCTCTGACAAAATAGAGCTAACCGTGGGCCAGACACCGAAGCAGCTTAAGGTATATGCCAGTGTTGAAGGTTCTTCTTCCAAGAGGGATGTGACGGCAGCCGCCACATGGACCTCCTCCAAGAATGAAGTTGTCAGCGTAATTAACGGTCAGATCAAGCCGCTTGCTTACGGGACGGCAATGATTACAGCTACTTACAGTAATAATGCGGTTGATACTGTTGAGGTATCTGTTACGTATCCGTATAAAGATCTGAAACTGAAACGCAGCACGGAGGGCAGCTACAAACTGGGAGACAAAGAAGCCTCACTCCTAGTTACCGCAACGGCCAAGGGCGGCGAATCCGCCACTGAAGAGAAAGATGTGACGAAGGATGCCGACTGGAGCAGCTCGAATTCAGGCGTACTGACGATTACAGCGGGTAAGATTACGCTGGTTGGCGAAGGGACGGCGACAGTTACTGCCAAGTACAAGGGATTAACTGAGACTTTCAAGGCGGATGTGGAGCTTCCGTATTCGGCAATCATGCTTAAAGACAAAGTGAGCGGTGTGGAAGTCAAAGAGCTTGAAATGCTGGTTGGAGACAACCCGGTGCAGCTGAAAGCAGTAACCAAAGCTACAGCGGTGAGTGATGAGCTCCCTATCGAGAAAGAGGCAGATTGGAGCAGCTCAAGCGAGAGCGTAGCTACAGTAAAAGACGGCATGATTACTATTCTTGGCGTGGGTAAGGCTGTCATTACAGCAAGCTACCTGGGTGTGGACCAGTCCGTTGACGTCTATGTGCGGGCGCCTTATGAAGCGCTTCTACTGACACCATCCGGCGACCAGTCCATTTTCCTGGGAGAAAGCCTCAATGTAACAGCAACGATGCGCAATGCGGTCAATTCGACCACAAACCAGACGGCATCGGCTATCTGGACCTCTGATAACCTGATGACAGCTTCGGTGACTCCAAATGTTGCGGATGCCAGCAAAGCCTTTGCTACAGTGACAGGCAAAGCGGTAGGATCTTCTGTCATCAAAGCAGATCACCTCGGAATCAGCAAAACCTTCAAGGTAACGGTCTATCCAACCCTGACAGAGCTGACCCTTGAGAAGACGGAACAGGAAATATACACAGCAGACTCTGCCGGCTTGCCGAAGGTAAACGGAACCAAATATGACGGAACCAAGCTGGATATCAGCGATGAAATCGTGTGGACCTCGGCCAATGAAGAGATTGTCTCGATTAAGGACGGGAAGCTTACCGGCGGCAAGGCAGGCACAGCTACCCTGACGGGCAAGATCAAGGAAGGTGCAGTAACTGCAGGTTCTGCGACTGCGATCCGCTCCAAGACCGTTGAATACAAAGTAACCGTTCAGAATAAAGTGCTTGTGCTGATTGGACCGGAGGATGCGCTGGGTCTGGTCATCGGTGAAGAAACGCCGCTCCCTGCGGTTCAGGCCGTACTGGAGAACGGTGATGAGCTCGATGTGACAGACACCATTGTCTGGGAACTGGGCGGAAGTAACGCGGTTCTCAAGCAATCGGCAGCTGCCAAGACCATTAAAGGTCTGGTCAAAGGCTCGGCAACACTCAAAGGTACGTATTCCAATAAGACAATCAGTGTTCCGGTAACGATTGAGCAGAAGGTTGTGAAGCTCGTTGTGGAACCGGCTGTACTTGAGATGAATATCAAAGGCTCCAAGACGATTAAGGTCACCGGATATTTCTCAAATGGCAAAACTGCGAACTTCTCGGGTGGAATGAACTGGGTATCGTCTAATCCGGATGTGGCTTCAGTGAAGGGGACGTCGGTCAAAGCGATCGCTGAAGGCACAGCAACCTTGAGTGGTACCTACCAGGGAATTCCTGCTACTGTCAAAATTTCAGTGGTGCCGAAGCTGATGAAGATTACGGTCAGTGAGAATAAGCTGATTCTTGCACCGGGTGCAGGTAAAAACGTAGTTGTAACCGCGCTGTATGATACAGGCAAGAGCGCTGTTGTCACAGGAAGCGTAGTCTGGACCAGTTCCAAACCTTCTGTGGCTAAAGTGAATTCCTCCGGGCAGATTACAGCGGTAAGCAAGGGAACCACTTCGGTTAAAGGTAAGCTGGGCACCAAGACAGTTACGGTATCTGTTTCAGTGAAATAGTATTGTACTGGCTGCTGCTATAAGTAAGATCATTAGACCTGGACATGGCCTCTGCGGCGGTGTTCAGGTTTTTTAACGTATTGGTGGATCAGATAATTTCTTCTCCACTATAGTAATCCCGAGTAAACCAATGTATAATTCGGAAAAAGCGTACAATAAAGTCCATTAAGGGAGATGAAGCAGATGACTAAGCGCAAGGCATTATCCATTCAAACGATTGTGGCAATCGGCATCGGTTCGCCGTTGTTCGTAATACTGGGGAGGTTCGGTTCCATTCCTTCAGGTATTCCGAATACCAACATTGAGACTACATACGCACTTCTGGCGCTGTTTGCGCTACTATACGGACCGGTTGCGGGGCTCTTCATCGGACTGATCGGGCACACACTGAAGGATGCGATCTTCTATGGCTCGCCTTGGTTCAGCTGGGTCATCTCCTCGGGACTAGTCGGGCTGATTATCGGGCTGCTGGTGGCCAGAATCCTGATCAGGGACGGTCAATTCGGCCGGAAAGAGATCATAGCCTTCAATCTTGCGCAGATTGCAGCTAACGCCATTGCCTGGTTCGTGGTAGCGCCGCTGCTGGATATTCTTATCTACGCGGAACCGGCTAACAAGGTCTTCACCCAAGGGCTGATCGCCGGAGCGTCCAACATTGTAACGGTGGCGGTCATCGGAACACTGCTCGCTATAGCCTACTCCAAGACGAGAACGAAACAGGGTAGCCTGAAAAGACTGCAATAATATATAATTCAAACAGAAAGGCCGGTGCCCGTCACCGGCCTTTCTGTTTGAGCGGGTCAGTTATGATACGTAAATCAGCATATGAGGAAGGTTACCCATGAGCAAAACGGTTATAGAATTCTCCGATTTCACTTTTAAATACCGGGCCCAGCAGGAACCTACACTGCATAAAATTAACCTGAAGATTCATGAAGGTGAGAAGATTCTGATTGTCGGGCCCTCCGGCTCCGGCAAAAGCACCTTGGCCCATTGTATCAATGGCCTGATTCCTTTTGCGTATCCCGGTGAAATAAGCGGTACCCTGACCGTTAAAGGCAGAGACACGAAGGAGCTGGGGATTGCCGGCCTGTCGGAGGTGGTGGGGACTGTGCTGCAGGACCCGGACGGGCAGTTTGTCGGCCTGACCGTAGGCGAGGATATTGCCTTCAGTCTGGAGAACGCAGCGGTTCCGGTGCGGGAGATGCATGAGCGGGTGGAAGCTGCGGCAAGAGCGGTCGATATTCAGGACCTGCTGACAGCCTCTCCGCAGGCGCTGTCCGGCGGACAGAAGCAGAAGACCATGCTGGCCGGCGTGCTGGTCAGCAATGTGGATGTCCTGCTGTTCGATGAGCCGCTGGCCAGCCTGGACCCCTATACGGGAACCGGGGCGATTGAGCTGATCGACCGGGTGCAGCGTGAGACCGGCAATACGGTCATTATCATTGAGCACCGGCTGGAGGAAGTGCTGCACCGGCCGGTGGACCGGATCATTGTCATGAATGAAGGAATGATTGCGGCGGACCTGCCGGCTGCGCAGCTGCTGAGTTCACCGCTGCTTGCAGAGTCAGGCCTCCGGGAGCCGCTCTATCTTACCGCGCTCAAATATGCCGGCTGCGAAATTACGCCGGAGATGAACCCGCAGCATCTGGACGGGATTAAGCTGGAGACAGGAGCTGCCAAGCTCCTTGCCTGGTATGAGGCCAGCGAAGTGCCGCAGGAGGAGGAAGCAGCACCTGTGCTGCTAGAGCTGCGGAATATTACCTTTGGCTATGACAAGCAGGCTCCGGTGCTGCAGGGACTGTCCTTCAGCGTCCGCCGCGGCGAGATGCTCTGCATTGCCGGGAGGAACGGAGCGGGCAAATCAACGGTGTCGAAGCTGATTTGCGGGTTCTACCGGCCGTCAGCGGGAAGTATTCTGCTGAACGGGCGGGATCTGGCAGCGGATACGATCAAGGAGCGGGCAGAGCATATCGGCTTCGTAATGCAGAATCCGAATCATATGATCTCCATGACGCTGCTGTATGACGAGGTTGCCCTCGGACTTAAGCTGCGGGGCTTCGCGGAAGAAGAAATCCGCGAGCGGGTACATAAGGTGCTCCAAGTTTGCGGACTGTATGAGTTCCGCGAATGGCCGGTTTCAGCGCTCAGCTACGGGCAGAAGAAACGGGTGACCATTGCCTCCATCCTGGTGCTGGAGCCGGAGGTGCTCCTTCTGGATGAACCGACCGCCGGGCAGGATTACCGGCACTATAACGAGATTATGGAGTTTCTGCGCGGACTCTGCAGCTCCGGGATCACGGTGATTATGATTACCCATGATATGCACCTGATGCTGGAGTACGCGGAACGGACGATTGTGCTGGCGGAGGGCAGGAAGCTGGCGGATGCCCGGCCGGAGGTGATTCTGACGGACAGGAATATTGTGAGCAGCGCTAACTTGAAGGAGACTTCACTGTTCAAGCTGGCTGTGAAGGCCGGAATTGACCAGCCGGTAGAATTTGTCCGGCGGTTTATAGAATTTGACAGGGGGAACCGCCGCAGATGAAAGCTAAGATGCTAACCTATACCAGGCAGGATTCACCGGTGCACCGGCTGACGGGGGCAACGAAGCTGATTATTTTTGCCGTATGGTCGGTCTCTGCCATGATTACCTACGATACCCGCTGCCTGCTGCTGATGCTGCTCTTCAGCCTGGCCGTATTCCGCATTTCACGGGTCCGGTTTCAGGACTATGCCTTTGTGCTCTACTTCATTCTGCTCTTCTTCCTGCTGAATCACATCGCGATCTTTGCCTTCTCACCGTTGGAAGGAACACGCATCTACGGCACCCGGCATGATCTGCTGCATCTCGCGGGACGTTATACACTGACTGCGGAGCAGCTTTTCTACCAATTCAATATCGCTCTGAAGTATGCCGTGGTCATTCCGATGGCCCTGCTGTTCCTGCTGACGACAGATCCGAGTGAATTCGCCGCCTCGCTGAACCGGGTCGGGGTCAATTACAAGATCGCTTATTCCGTTTCGCTGGCCTTGCGCTATATTCCCGACATCCAGCAGGATTATGAGAACATCTCATTCTCGGCACAGGCGCGGGGCATTGATATCTCCCGTAAGGAGAAGCTGCCAAAGCGGCTGAAAAACATCGTATCCATTCTGCTGCCGCTGATTCTGACCAGTATCGAGCGGATTGAGAAGATCAGCACTGCAATGGAGCTGCGCGGCTTCGGAACAGGCCGCAGCCGGACCTGGTACCAGGCCCGGCTGTTTACCCGCAGCGATTATACTGCGCTGTGTCTGATGGTGGGGATAGCCGCAGCCGCGACGATTATTACTTTTTATGACGGCTCGCGGTTTTATAGTATTTTCTGAGGGGGATGCTGGAAGTGGAGCTTCCGTAGAACTGCGGAGCGGATTGAAGTATAATAAGACAGTTGTAATCCTGGCCGGACGTTGTGGATTACCGCTGAAGCCGCTGCTCCAGCCTGGTCCATACGGGCAGGTAGCATAGCGGCAGTACCCCAAGCGAGCACACGACATTGAAAATGGTCTGGGCATGCGCAAGCTGCGCTGCAGGCCCGCCGCCGATCCAGGAGGACAGGCTTTGCAGCGGCCCGATGAAGGGCAGGAACAGCAGGGCGCCGCCGACATTGAGCGCCACATGCGACCAGGCAACGAATACGCCAGACGGCGTGCTGCCGATGGCGGCGATTACGGCCGTGACGCAGGTGCCGATATTCGCGCCGAGCACGATGGCGATCCCCAGCTCCGGCGGCATGACGCCGCTGGTGGCGAGGCCCATCGCCATGCCGATCACCGCCGCGCTGCTGTGCACCATCGCGGTCAGCACGGCACCTGCTGCCAGTCCCCACAGTGCGCTGGTGGCGGCATGCCCGAGGAACCAGCTGAACAATTCGCTGCCTTCAAGGGAGGGGCCGATCGACTGCATGACCGCGATGCCCCACAGGACCAGGGCGAAGCCGGCTACCGCCAGGCAGATGAATTGAAGCGGCCCCGAGATCCGGCGGCAGGCTTCAACCAGCCGCCATGCCTGCGGGGATAGCTCGCCGGCCATCACTGCGGCCGCCCAGAGGCATAATGCAGCGGCCAGCAGCGGCGCTGCCAGTGTGCTGATCTGCAGGCTGATCAGCTCTGTAGTCAGGCAGGTGCCGATGTTGCTGCCGAGGATAATGCCAAGCGTCCGGGCATACGTCAGCAGCCCGGCATTAACCATGCCGATGGTCAGCACGGTTACGGCCGTGCTGCTCTGCAGCAGTGCGGACAGCAGGCTGCTGGCAATCAGGCCTTTTGCCGGTGTAGAGGTTGCCTTATGCAGACTCCGGGTTAGCAGCGGGCCGGCGAGCCTCGACAAGGAGGCTTCCATCACCTTCATGCCGGCGAGAAATATGACAAGGCCATAAATGACAGGGAACAGCAGGTCACGGATCATAAGGACAGGCTCCTTTTTGGACGGGGGTTGTACACCAATATATGAAGGCATTGCATAGGACATGTATACAAATCCAGCAACAAGAACAGGGAGTTGAAGTCATTGGCATCGGTAATTCTGGAACGAAACCGTAAGAAAAGACTGGAACAGGGACATCCGTGGGTCTACGCCAGCGAAGTGGCCTCGGTAGACGGAGAGCCGCTGGCAGGGGGAATTGTGGATGTGCTGAATCACCAGGGCCGTTATCTGGCCACGGGTTATTACAATCCGGCCTCGCAGATCCGGGTAAGAATTCTGTCGCAGAGTAAGCTTGCAGCGATGGATACTGCATTTTTTGCCGGCCGGTTCGCAACCGCCCTGCAGCACAGGGAGCGTTTCCTGCCGGGTGCGGATGCTTACCGCCTGGTGTATGGGGAAGCGGATTTCCTGCCGGGGCTGATCATCGACCGCTTCGGGGAGGTTCTCGTCGTGCAGCTCCTGACCCTGGCCATGGATCAGCACCGCTCCGAGATCGTGGAAGCGCTGGTGCAGGTAATGGCTCCGCGCGGCATTTATGAGCGCAGTGATGTCAGCGTCCGCGAACTGGAAGGCCTTGAACAGACCACAGGCGTACTCTACGGGGAATGCCCGCGCCACATCACGGTGAGCGAGAATGGACTGAAGGTCATTGTCGATATTGAAGAAGGCCAGAAGACAGGTTATTTCTTCGATCAGCGGGAGAATCGAGCTTCCATCGCTCCGCTCATGAAGGGCTGGGGCGGGCGCAGCGGAATTACGCTGCAGGAGGTAGCGGCACAGGACGGTACGCTCCAGATGCTGCCGGTCAATAAAAGCGGCAAGCCGGTCACCTTCCCATTCTGGGACGGCGCAACCGTGCTGGAATGCTTCGCGCATACCGGCAGCTTCACCCTGCATGCCTGCAAATACGGCGCCAAGAAGGTAACCTGCCTCGATGTGTCCGCGCATGCGATTGAAAGTGCAAAAGCCAATGTGGAGATCAACGGATTCAGCGACCGGGTGGAATTTGTAGTGGATGATGCGTTTGCGTTCCTGCGCAATCAGGTTAAGGGGCTGGAAGAACGCTCCGAGCGGGCGACAGGCCCGGCGGCAGAGAGCAAACCCGGCGCTAAACCGGCTGCCAAGGCGGATACCGCGAAGCCGATGACGGCAGGCGGCGGACGCACGTGGGATGTGGTTATTCTTGATCCGCCCGCTTTTGCCAAAACCAAAAGTGCTGTAGCAGGCGCCGTCCGCGGCTACAAGGATATCAATCTGCACGGCATGAAGCTGGTTAACGAAGGCGGATATCTGGTTACGGCCAGCTGCTCGTACCATATGCAGCCGCAGCTGTTCCTGGAGACCATTCAGGAAGCGGCCAAGGATGCCGGCAAAGTGCTCCGGCTGATCGAGTGGCGGGCCGCAGGCAAGGATCACCCGCAGATCCTCGGCGTGGACGAAGGGCATTATCTGAAGTTTGCCATCTTCGAAGTGCGCAGCAAATAATGATGTTAGTTCA
The DNA here is from genome assembly GCF_000758605.1 of Paenibacillus sp. FSL R5-0912. Taxonomy (NCBI): domain Bacteria; kingdom Bacillati; phylum Bacillota; class Bacilli; order Caryophanales; family Paenibacillaceae; genus Paenibacillus; species Paenibacillus sp. FSL R5-0912. The sequence goes on along the minus strand of NZ_CP009282.1, from coordinate 5,852,580 downwards.
AGCCGGAGGGCTTGTCCGGGAGAGTCTCAGCTACTGAGGCTCTCTTTTTCTTACAGAGAAGTTGCTGGTACTGTAGCAGGGAGCCGTCAGCAGAGAGAAGCGGACTGAGGGGCCTCTATTTCTCCAAAAAACCTCAGAATGGGGTCTAGGCGGACTGGAATTCCGTTATGTTGCTTGCTGGATTCCATTAGGAGCTCTGACTTGTCCTTTAGCGGAATCTGAGTCCGTCTGCCCGGCGAATCCGCCTGATCTGCTCATATAACGGAATTTCAGTCCGCTTCCCGGGGTGGGGATCATGAACAAAGCAGAGGAACCGCGCGGAGTGCTGCAAGAATGGCCGAATAAGACGGTACGAAGTGCTGCTGAGTTGCTGGCTGCTAAAGGGCTGTACGCCCGGTTATGGAATCAGCGGAGGAGTGACTCTGCTGATTTTATTGGATTTTCTCCATTTAATGATCCGGTTTATCCTTCATCCAGGCTCTCCCAACCAGCCGATCCATGGCTTCGGGAGAGTCTTCTTTGCTGTTGCCAGGTAGCCGTGGCCTGAAAAAAAGCGGCAGGTATTTGCAAACAATGGCAAACGTACGTTCTGGAGCGCGCGGTGGAGGTATGCTATACTATTGGGACGAGATTATTCATAGATTCTGATATTCATCAGGCAATCCGCTTCTGTGTGTGCAGCAGCAGGGCGGCCTGCATTCTAATTCTCCGCCACGGAAGGAGTCTGCTGATATGACGGTTAACTTTTTGATCGGACGCTCGGGCAGCGGCAAGACAACTACAATATGGGAGACGGTATCCTCACGGCTGAAGACAGAGCCGCTTGGAGCGCCGATAATTATACTTGTCCCTGAACAGGGATCATTCGGTGCGGAGCGCGGTCTGTTGGCTGCGGGCAACGTGAAGGGCAGCATCCGCGCCCAGACACTCAGCTTCTCGCGGCTGGCCTACCGGGTGAAGCAGGAGACCGGCGGCAGCGCGAGTCTGCCGATCAGCGAGGAAGGCAAGAAGATGCTGATCTATAAGATCGTCAACCGGCGCAAGGAGGAACTGAAGCTGTTCGGCGCCTCCTCGGACCGGCCAGGATTCGTGGAACGGCTCAGCGACCTGCACACGGAGCTCAAGCGCTGCTGCCTTGGAGCAGGTGACCTCGAAGAACAGCTCGGCAGAATGCGGGATGCCCTGGGAGGAAGTCCGATTCTGGCCGGCAAGCTGGAAGATCTGCACCTGGTCTTCAGTGAGCTGGAGCAGGAAATGTCACAGCTCTACATGGATCAGGAGGACAGGCTGGCTGAGCTGGCTGAGCATATTCAGGATTCCGGCTATATCCGGGGATCCGAGATATGGGTAGACGGGTTCCACGGGTTTACCAATCAGGAATTCATCGTATTGCGTGAGCTTATGCAATATGCCTCGGGGGTCAACATTGCCCTGACGCTGGACCGGATCTATCCTTCGGGCCAGGCACCGCATGAGCTGGAGCTGTTTCACCCGGCTGCGGTTACGTATATCAAGCTGCGGGGAATGGCTGAGGAGATGGGCCTTACAGTCTGGGACCAGCTTCTGGCCCCGCCTGTACTTCCAAGGTTCAAGGACAGTCCGGCTCTCGCCCATCTGGAGCGCGGATTCCAGCGCCGGCTGCGCTGGAACGGAGCAGCCGGGCAAGTGGAGGAGGCAGTCAGTATCCGGGCTGCGGCCTCCCGCCGGACCGAGGTTGAAGGCGTGCTGCGCGAGATGCTGAGCCTGGCCAGAGATTCAGGGGCCAAGTATGGTGAGATGGCTGTATTCATGCGGAATATGACGGATTATGGGCCGCTGATTGCTCCGCTGTTCCAGGACTTCGGCATTCCCTTCTTCCTGGACCAGAAGCTGAATGAGCTGCATCATCCGCTGGTGGAATTCATCCGTTCCGCTCTGGATGTAGTCCGCCGCCGCTGGCGCTATGAGGATGTGTTCCGCTGCGTGAAGACCGAGCTGCTGCTTCCGCTGGACGGAAGTATTACGCGCGCCAATATGGATGAACTGGAGAATTATGTGCTGGCCTGCGGTATTCACGGGTACCGGTGGACTGACGGCCGTTCCTGGAAAGGCATTCCCCGTCTCTCGCTGGAGGGCAGTGAGGCCGTAGATGAAGCCATGCTGGCCAGAATGGAAGCCTGCCGGAGCGCGATCACAGGACCGCTGCAGGCTTTTGAGCAGAGGGTCAAATCAAGCCGCAGCGGCCTGGAGCTGTGCAGAGCAGTATATCTGCTGCTTGAGGACACAGAGGCAGCGCGTAAGCTGGAACGGATGGGGGCGGAGTCTCTGGAACAGGGACGCCCGGAAGCTGCCCGTGAGCATAACCAGCTGTGGGGTGCTGTGCTGGACCTGCTCGATCAGATTGCCGAGATGATGGGCAGGGAAAAAATGGAATTTGAACTGTTCTCCGGCGTGCTGGAAACAGGGCTGGCTGAGCTCAAGATGGGGCTAGTCCCGCCTGCCCTTGATCAGGTGCTGGTGGGAACGATGGACCGTACGCGGGTGTCTGGAGTGAAGTATGCCTTCCTGCTGGGCTTCAATGAAGGTGTGGTTCCGGCACAGTTCAAGGAAGACGGGATCTTGTCCGAGGGAGAGCGTCTGCTGCTGGAGAATGCCGGTATGGAGCTCGCCCCCGGTTCATCCCGCAAGCTGCTGGATGAGCGCTTCCTGATCTACAATGCGCTTACAACTGCCAGCAGGAAACTGTGGATTAGTTACGCAACGGCTGATGATGAAGGCAAAGCGCTGCTGCCCTCGGAGATTATCCGCCAGCTGCAGGGCATGTTCCCTGAAGGGCTGGATGAGAAGTATCTGTCAGGGTTCCCCCAGGGAGGGGAGGCAGCTGATGAATGCGCGTCTGCGGAAGCGGTCCACATGAAATTTATCGGCCATCCTGAGCAAACCCTCCGCATGCTGATGCTTCAGCTCCGGCAGTGGCGCCAGGGGGTGGAGATTCCCCGCCTGTGGTGGGATGTCTATAACTGGTTTGCGGCCGATGAGCAGGAGGAAGTCTCAATGAAGCTGCAGCTTGAACGGCTGCTGGGCTCGCTGTTCTACCGCAACGAAGGGATCAGGCTGAAGCGGGAGACCAGTCTGCGGCTGTATGGCGGCTCCACACTGCGCGGCAGCGTGTCGCGCATGGAGAAATTTGTCGCCTGCTCCTTCTCTCATTTCGCTTCTTACGGGCTAAGGCTGAAGGAACGCCAGCTCTATAAGCTCCAGGCCCCGGATATCGGGCAGCTGTTCCATGCGGCTCTAAGCCAAATGGCGCAGCGGCTGCAGAAGGAGGGCCGCAGCTGGGGCAGTATGACGGCCGAAGAATGCCGCCGTGAGGCGGGCGAGACGGTAGACCGTCTGTCCCCGCTGCTGCAGGGCGAAATTCTGATGAGCAGCAAGCGTTACAGCTATATCTCACGCAAGCTGAAGAATATTGTCGGCCGCGCTTCAGTGATCCTCGGCGAGCATTCGCGCAGGGGGAGCTTCGAGCCAATCGGGCTGGAGCTGGATTTTGGCCCGGGAAAGGATCTGCCTCCACTGAGAATTACACTGCCGAATGGCTGCGTAATGGAGGTGGTCGGCCGGATTGACCGTGTGGATATGGCTGAAGGCGAGCAGGGTATACTTCTGCGGGTCATCGACTACAAATCAAGCCAGAAGGATCTCAAGCTGCATGAGGTCTACTATGGATTGTCGCTGCAAATGCTGACCTATCTTGATGTGCTGCTCACCTATTCCGAGCAATGGCTTGGTCAGGCTGCACTCCCGGCAGGCGCGCTCTATTTCCATGTTCATGATCCGCTGCTGACCTCGGCCAACGGGATGAACCGGGAGCAGGCGGAGCAGGAACTGATGAAGCGCTTCAAGATGAAGGGTCTGCTGACGGCAGACCGTGAAGTGGTCTCACTGATGGATACCACACTCGACAAAGGGTATTCCTCAATTGTTCCGGTAGCGCTAAAGAGCGACGGCAGCTTTTACAGCAGCGCGTCTGTAGCTACCCCCGAGCAATGGGGTCAGCTGCTGTCTTCAGTGCGCAGCACGATTTCGGATATCGGTACGCGTATTACGGAAGGCGATGTGGCCATTCAGCCTTACCGCATCCAGCAGGAGACCGCCTGTACCTTCTGCTCCTTCCGCCCGGTCTGCCAGTTCGACGAGGCTGTGGAGGGCAATGGCTACAATAATCTGAGTAAGCCTGGCAAAGAAGTAATCTGGGATCTGCTGTCCCGCAAAGGAGGAGAGAAATTGTGAGCATACATCCTGTAACGGAAGCGAAGCCGGAAGGGAGTCTGTGGAGTGACGACCAGTGGCGCGCCATTGCCGAGAGCGGCAGCGATATTCTCGTCGCGGCAGCAGCAGGTTCCGGTAAAACAGCTGTACTCGTAGAGCGCATTATCCGCAAAATCAGCAATGAGGAAGCAGGCTTCAGCGTGGACCGGCTGCTGGTAGCGACCTTCACCAAGGCTGCAGCCTCCGAGATGCGGCAGCGGATCCGGGAGGCGCTGGAGCGCAAGCTGGAAGAGGACACAAGCGGTGAGAACGAATATCTGCGCCGCCAGCTTGCTCTGCTGGGCAGAGCCTCTATTACTACGCTGCATTCCTTCTGTCTTGAAGTGATCCGCCGGTATTATCAGCTGATTCCGATTGATCCGGGCTTCCGTATACTCAATGAGCATGAGGCGGAAATGATGCGCCAGGAGCTGCTGGAAGAGCTGATGGAGGAGAAATACGGTGAGGTCACTGAAGACGGGGACGATAGCGTATTTGTCCGGCTTGTGGACTGGTTCAGCGGTGAGCGCAGTGATGATGCGGTGCATTCGCTGATTCAGCGGCTGCATGATTTCGCGCGCAGCCATCCCTGGCCGGCGCAGTGGCTGCGGGATACCGCTGCCGACTTCTCTTTGCCGGATGCGGAGGCCTTGAGCCATACGCCATGGGTGCAGAGCATTCTTGCCGAAGCCAGGCTGACGCTGGATGGTGCCATTAGCCAGCTGCTGCAGGCCCGCGAGATCGCGCTTCAACCCGGCGGACCGGCTCCTTATGCGGATAACCTGACGGCCGATCTGGATATGGCACAGGGGTTACGGGATGCGGTAGAATCGCAGCCATGGGCTGATCTCTATGATATTTTCATGGAAATCTCTTTCGGCAAGCTGAAGCCCTGCAAGAAGGATTCCACTGATCCCGGCCTGCAGGAGAGTGTTAAGGCAACCCGTGATCAAGTGAAGAAGAGCTTGCTGGAGTTGCAGAAATCCTTATTCGGGCGCCCGGCGGAATCTTTCCTGGGTGAACTCCATGAAGCGGCACCGCTGATGCACGAGCTGGCGGAGACGGTTATCGGGTTCGGTGAACGTTACCGGCTGGAGAAGGCGGGCCGGGGGCTGGTGGATTTCAGTGATCTGGAGCATTACTGCCTGCAGATCCTGCGCCATCCGGACTCGCATCCGGGACATTCCCTGCCCTCGGATGCGGCGATGGAATACCGCAGCCAGTTCGATGAGGTGCTGCTGGATGAATATCAGGATACCAACAGCGTACAGGAGGAGATCGTCCGGCTGATCTCCCGTGAGTTCCCCGGCAACCGCTTCATGGTCGGGGATATGAAGCAGAGTATCTACCGCTTCCGCCTGGCTGAACCGGGGTTGTTCCTGGACAAATACCGCAGGTTCAACGCTGGGCCGTCTGCTGAAGGTAACGGCAGTAGCCTGCTTGCCGGTGAAGCGGATGCCCGGACTGAAGCAAGTCCCGGGCAGAGCTATAATGCCGGCGGCTCAGTCATCGATCTGGCCCGCAATTTCCGCAGCCGGCTGGAAGTCGTGAATGCCGTAAATATGATTTTCCGGCAGATCATGGACAGCAATGTTGCGGAGATAAGCTATGACGAGCGTGCAGAGCTGGTCTATGGAGCCAACTTCCCGGGAACGGCGGAGAAAGGGCCGGATACTTATTTTGCGCCGGAGCTGCTGCTGATCGATAAGGGGACCTCTGCATCCGGACAGCCCGAGGAAGCCGGGGAGGACGATGAGCTGCCCCAGCAGGAGAATGAGGCAGTAGAGAGTGAGACTGCACAGCTGGAAGCACGGGCCATTGCCCGGCGCATCTCGCAGATGACAGGAATGACCGGTGGGGAACCGCTGATGATCTATGATAAGGCGCTGCGCATCATGCGTCCGGTAGTATACGGCGATATCGTTATTCTGCTGCGTTCCGCCCGTGTGTGGACGCCGCTGATGATTGAAGAGCTGCGGAATGAAGGCATTCCAGCATACGGCGACCAGAACAAGGGGTACTTCCAGGCTACCGAGGTGGAGATCGCCCTTTCGCTGCTGCAGATTGTCGATAATCCCCGCCAGGATATTCCGCTGGCCGGTGTACTGCGCTCGCCGGTGGTGAATCTGCGCGAGGAGGAACTGGCTAAGGTGCGCCTATGCAGCACCGGAACGTTCTATGATGCGCTGGTTGCGGCATCAGAAGCTGCGGATATACCGGGGGACAATCCTCCGGCGATGGGTTCAGCGGGTGCTGCCCTGCGGGTGGAGCAAGCAGGCGATGCAGGCGGTGATTTAACGGCAGAGACTGCTGCAGCGTATGATCTTGTCACAACATCAGAGCAAGAGACTCTGCTTGAAGACAGGGCTGCCGAGACAGAAGCCTCTGCAGCGCTGACGGCTATTCATCCGCAGCTACGGATGAAGCTGAAGACCTTCCGGGACATGCTGGAGGACTGGAGAAACGCCGCCCGGCAGGGAAGCTTAAGCGAACTAATCTGGCGTATTTATCGGGAAAGCGGATATCTGGAATGGGTTGGCGGACTTCCCGGCGGATTTCAGCGCCAGAACAATTTGAAGGCATTGTATGACCGGGCTGTTCAGTTCGAGAATGAGACCTCAGCCAGAGGATTGTTCCGCTTCCTTGTGTTTATCTCACGGCTGAGAGAGAACGGCGGGGATCTGGGCGTTGCCGGGGGCAGCAGCGAGGAGGCTGGCGGCGTCCGGATTATGACGATCCACAAGTCCAAGGGTCTGGAGTTCCCGGTTGTATTCCTGGCAGGCATGGCCAAAATGTTCAACCGGCAGGATCTGCATTCCCCGTTCCTGATGCATAAGGAACTCGGCTTCGGCCCCCGCTTCGTGGAGAGGGAGACACGGGTCAGCTACCCGACGCTGCCATACCTGGCCATTAACCGCCGTTCACGGCTGGAGCTGCTGGCTGAGGAGATGCGCGTGCTCTATGTCGGACTGACCCGTCCGCGCGACAAAATGATCCTGGTAGGCACGGTCCGCGATTTGCCGCGCACAGTATCTGGCTGGACTGCTATGCAAGGCCGGGAGGAGCTGCTCCTGGCAGACCATCTGCTGGCCCGGGGCCGCAGCTATCTGGACTGGGTGGGACCGGCGCTGATCCGCCATCCCGCAGCAGCTATTCTGCGCAAGGTTGCGGGAAGTGAGGGCACGGTGTCTACGGTACTTCACGGCGATGAGTCCAACTGGAGCATTTCGGTGCTCGGCGCTGCGGAGCTTGGCTCCGGAGCTTTTCTGGCAGCAGACGGTGACAGTGACAAGAATGAAGAACGCCGTATGGCGCTTGAGGCGCTCCGCCGGGGCAGGACTGTGCCTTCGCTGGGAACTGCCTCAGCAGGGGAGATTGCAGACAGGCTGCAGTGGACCTATCCGTATGCGGCTGCTTCAGGCATTCCCGCCAAAACATCAGTGACCGAGCTGAAGGCACTGCTGTCCATGCAGGAACAGCCCTCCCTTGATCTGCTGGAAGATACCTATATTCATGGGGAGCAGAACGCAAGAAGCGGCGGTGTCGGATATGGTGACAGCCTGCATCTGCAGCGCCCGAAATTTATGGAAAAGCGGGGACTTACCTCTGCTGAGCGCGGAACCGCGTATCATACCGTTATGCAGCATATTCCGCTGGATGAGCCGGTGGACCGGTCTGTTCTCGAGGCCACGCTTGCACGACTTGAACGGCTTGCCATACTCAGCAAGGAGCAGGCAGACGCGGTTGAACTGGGCGAAGTAGAGGATTTCTGTACTAGTGAACTGGGCCGCAGACTCTTTAAGTCTTCCTGGAAGACCAGAGAGCAGCCTTTCAGTTATAGCGTTCCTGCAGACGAGGCTTACCAGGGACTTGCATACCTGGACGAAGCGGCAGCGGGACTCCCGGCTGACGGCGCCAGCGGAGCCTTCAATGAGACCGTTCTGATTCAAGGGGTAATCGACTGTCTGTTCCGTGAGGAAGGGCGCCTGATTCTGCTTGATTACAAAACAGATTTCGTCCCGGTGCAAGAGGGAGGGCTCGAAACGCTGACTGAGAAATACCGCTTCCAGCTGGAGCTGTACAGCAAGGCGCTGCTTGATATTCTGGGCGAGCCGGTCAGCGAGGTCTGGTTGTACTTTTTCGATGGCGGACATGCTGTGAGGCTGTGAGAATATGGATTAGAGGCTAAGAGGCTAAGAATGAAATTAGACTAAGAGACTAAGAAATTAAGAGATTAAGAGATTAAGAACCTATATAGTTTGAACCTGAAAATATATAGATAGAGGCAAACGTGGCAGGGACAATTTTGAGAACATAGAAGTGTCAGCGTATGGCTTGTCTGCGGATTTCCACCGTGAAAAGCGGTTTAATTCAAGAAATCTGCAGACGGGTAACGGCCGGAGAGCCAAGGGTTCTCTGGAGTCACGATATAGACTGACCTGATAGACTGACAAAGAGTATCTATATAACCAACGCTTAGTCTGTAAACAAACAAGTAACCGGCCACCGATGATCTGTCACCCCGAATCTTTCAATTCTTATACTTGATTTGCAGGTGGCAGCAATGAGATCTTTATATTTACGCTACACACAAGCAAATGTTGTACGTTAGAGTCAATTTCATAATTCCAAACCCTTGCTGGGACTGTTTTTTTTAGGCATAAAAAAAGGAGTACCTCCCCAAGTTCTCGAAGATATAGGCGACCAAACCAACACCCGAGAACGAAAAGAGGTAATCCCTATCTATTCCATTCGACAAGAAGAACTGTTTTCCTTCAAGGAATTGTTCCTGATGCGCCCGGAAGATAAATACAGCCAAATCTTTGAACACTTAGATCTCGCCAAGGTTCTGCACGTTCTTCGGAAAAAGAACAACCGGGGCCGGCCCGAACAACTGAATGTACCTGCCATGATCTATTCCTTGCTCATCGCTAAAATGGAGAACATCGAGTTTGTTTCTTCCCTGGTCTGGCGTCTTACCCATAGCGAAGAGTTTCGGGCGCAGTGCCGATTTACCGGCTCCGATAATATCCCGAGCGAATCTTCGTATTCCCGTTTGATTCATGCGCTGGAGCAAACGGGGATGCTTGAAAAACTGCAGGATACCTTGGTGACCTCTGCCCTAGAAGAAGGCTTTGTAACCGGCACACATCTTGCCGTGGATTCCTCCATGGTCGAGGCTTGGGATTGCCAATTTAGCGAATCGGCCGCCAAGCGCCGTGCGGCTCGCCGAGGGCAAAAGCCAAACGAGGCTCCAGGAGTCCAGCAACTTCAGTTCAAACTTCCCGAGCCTGAGCCTGAGGCGGCTGTGAACGAACCACCGAAGAAACCCGTCTACGACAAGCGTGGACGTCCAACGAATGCGGAAAGGGAACGCCGGCGTCAGGAACAGGAAGCGTATGACCAAAGTCTCGGACCGTTTCAGAAAACCATTGAAGCGATGTTACCTTACACGTATGACGAACTGCTGGCCGCGCTGCCCCGGCATGCCGCGCGTTGTGACAAGAAAAATACGAAGGGTCGAATGACGAGCTACTACGGGTTCAAGGCGAATCTGCTCGTCGATACGGACTGCCAGTATATCTTGAGCGGCCTCTTTAGTTCGGCGAATCCGAATGACCAGCGCATGGCCGTTATTCTTCTCAAAGGCCTGCCCCTGAAGTTTCCCACACTGAAGGTAAAGCATATCTTGGGCGACAAAGGGTACGACTGCGCGTCTATCTACCAGTTGATTCATTCGTTAGGTGCCTATCCGGCGATTCCCATGATTCACCGCAAAGATCCGCCCGAGGGAATGAACGTGGACTACACGCCGGTATGCTCCCAAGGACATGCCTACCGCTACGACAGTTTTGATGCCAAGTACGAAACGCTGAAGTATACCCAGCCGAGCGAGTGCAAAGGCTGCCCACTACTGGGTTCCGGATGCCAAAAGGTGTTTAAAATCCGCATCCAAACGGATTTGCGTAAGCATACCTATCCCGCAAGAGGGAGCGAAAGCTTTACAGAGCTGTACAAAAAGCGTACGGCAGTGGAGCGTGTTTTTGCCTATCTCAAAGAGTATTTCGGCATGAAACGCACACGTCACCGCGGCGTACGGGCAAGTGTCGATTTCCAGCTCAGTACACTAGCTTACAATCTTAGTAAGTTTGCATTGGACAAGTTGAACAAACAGTTGAGCAAATCCCAGCAAGTAGCCTAATTTTCTAAAAAATGACCTCAGATTTGGGGCCGAGTCTAACTATTCAGCAAACTGAATTATGAAATTGACTCCGTTATACAACTTGAATTCTTATATTCACAACTATTCGAAAGATTGTTGTACGTAATACAAGAATTGTCCTGCTGATCCGCTTGGAGAAGCAGAATTGTCTTTAATACAACAATTCCGGATTAGGATCGATATTATGAGGAAAATGTTGTATTTCGTGCAGGATTTCAACAAAATACGCGGATGGTCAACACAAACGGCAGATTATCCGAAATTGCTCTGGCTACAGCAGCAGGCAATCCAAACATCTATATCTAAATCTATGATTGCCGCGGATAGGCGGGGAAAAGAGGGCGGAAATGCGCATATTGCACACGGGGGACTGGCATCTGGGGCGGACGCTGGAGGGCAGAAGTCGGCAGAAGGAGCAGGAGCAGTTCGTGGATGAACTGGTGGAGATTGCAGATTCCTCCGGGGCGGATCTGATTCTGATGGCGGGAGATGTCTATGATTCGGTCAATCCTCCAGCTGCGGCGGAGCAGCTGTTCTACGAGGCTGCGGCCAGACTGACGGCAGGCGGCAGGCCGCTGGTTGTCATTTCGGGCAATCATGATCAGCCGGAGCGTGTAGCTTCCGTGTCTCCGCTTGTCCGCAGCCAGGGGATTACACTTGTAGGGATGCCGACCTCAGAGCCGGTGACGGTGCATGCTGCAAGGACTGGTGAGATTGCCAAAATCGCTGCGCTCCCTTACCCCTCCGAAGCCCGGCTTGGCGAGCTGCTCGCCGGTGACGGAGGAGAGGCTGAACTGCGGCTGGCTTACAGCGCACGAGTCGGCAGGCTGATGAATCTGCTCGGCCGGGAGTTTACGCCGCAGACCGTCAATCTGGCGATGAGCCATATTTATGTGCTGGGCGGGGTGGAGAGCGACTCTGAACGCCCGATCCAGGTAGGCGGTGCCTATACCGTAGATCCTTCGGCGCTCTCCTGCGGTGCACAGTATACGGCACTCGGGCATCTTCACCGGGCCCAGCGGGTCAAGGGCGACGGAATGATCCGCTACAGCGGATCGCCGCTCGCCTACAGCTTCTCTGAGGCAGGGCAGGCAAAGTCTGTTGCCCTGATAGATGTTGCGCCCGGCGGGGAGCCGGTCTTCGAAGAAATCTATCTGAGCTGCGGCCGTCCGCTGGTTAATTGGAAGTCAACCGGCGGATTGCAGGAGGTCTACAGCTGGCTGGATGAAGGCAGGGATGCGGGGGCCTTCATCGATCTGGAGCTACGTCTGACGGAAGCGATGTCGATGAACGATATCCAGCGGCTGCGCAAGTCACGGGAAGGCATCGTACATATCCGTCCGGTTTATCCGCAGATGGAGCAGGAGCTGGAAGAGATGGCACGTTCACGCATGCCTGTGCAGGAATTGTTCCGCAAGTTCTACCAGCGCCAGACGGGCGGTGCGGAACCGGACGACAGCCTGATTGAGCTGTTCCTGGAGCTCGCTGAAGAAGAACAGCAGGAATCTGCGGAAGGGGAGGAGATGCTGAAGTGAAGCCGATACTACTGAAACTATCTGGACTGCAAAGCTATAGAGAGCAGCAGGAAATAGATTTTACCAGTCTTACCGAGACCGGGCTGTTCGGGATCTTTGGTCCGACCGGCAGCGGCAAATCCAGTCTGCTGGATGCGATCACGCTGGCAATGTACGGGAAAGTGGAGCGCGCAGTAAACGGGACTCAAGGCATTATGAACCATTCTGAGGACCAGCTCAGTGTAGCCTTCACCTTCGAGCTGACCTCTTCTTCCGGAGTGCGGCGTTACCGGGTGGAACGCAAATTTAAGCGGACCGGAGAGCAATCGGTCAGTAATACCATCAGCCGGTTCATCGAGGTTAAGGATGATGGCTATGTTGTGATGGCCGATAAGCTTGCGGATGTTACCCGCTGTGTGGAGGAGCATATCGGGCTGAAGATGGATGACTTCACCCGGGCGGTGGTGCTGCCGCAGGGCAAATTCGCCGAGTTCCTGTCCCTGCGCGGTGTAGATCGCAGGCAGATGCTTCAGCGGCTGTTCCATCTGGAGCAATACGGGGACGGGCTGGCCCTTAAGCTCAGCCGCCGCGTCAAAGAGAACGAGGCGGCACTGCGCGCGCTGGAGGCCGAGCAGCAGGGACTGGGCAGCGCGGGCCAGGCAGACGTGGAAGCGGCAGCTGTCCGGGTGCAGGAGGCAGTCCGGCATGCGGAGGAATGCCGCAAGCGGCTCACGGAAGCGGCGGCGCGCGCAGAGCGCTTCGCCCGCATCCGTGAGCTGCAGGAGGAGCAAGCCCGCCGGGGCCAGCAGCGGCAGGCTCTACAGGCCCAGGAGGAGCAGATTCTCCTCCTGGAGCAGAAGCTCGGCAAGGCTGACGATGCCGAGAAAAGACTGCCCGCGCTGAAGGCCTGGCGAAGCGCGGAAGAGGCCTGGAAGAGCCGTCATGCCCGCGCGGAGGGCCTGGAGGCTCTGGCATCCGCCGCCGGACAGGAGGCGGCGGTAAAGGCGGAGGCGGAAGCAGCGGCACAGGCCGCGCTTACCGCCGGGGAGCCGGCCCTCCGTCAGGAGGAGGGCCTGTTCCGCCGCGCGCTCGAGCTGGAAGCCGAGCTCGGCGGGCTGCGCCGGGAGCGCGCGGCGCTGCAGGCGCGGGGGGACGAAGCCGCCCGGGGCCTTGCCGCCGGGCGGGAGAGCCTGGCCCGGGAGCGTGAGCTTTTGGCCCGTGGCCAAAAGAAACAGCACGAGCTGCAGCAGAGCCTGCAGCCGCTCGCGGTCCGCTCCCAGGAGCGGCAGTCTCTGCAGGAAGCCATGCAGAGACTTCAGGGACTGCGTTCTGCCGAGCTCCAGCGGGAGTCGGCAGCTCGCGAGCACCGCGAGCGCGCAGCGGTGCTCGCTGCGGCGCAGGCTCGGCTGGCCGCTGCTTCTTCGCAGCGGCAGGCGCTTGGGGCAGGGCGCGGGGAGCTGCTGGCCGCCGCTGCCCTGCACCAGGAAGAGCTGCGGGCGGCCGAAGGTGCAGCGGGAGCCGCTGCCGGCCGCCTGGAGCAGCACACCAGCGCGCTTGAAGCTGCGCTGAAGGAGCAGGAGGTTCACAGGCTCTCGCTGGCGCTCGCCCGTGAACTCCAGGAGGGTGTGCCTTGCCCGGTGTGCGGCAGCCAGCACCATCCCTCCCCTGCGCTTAAGCAGGAGCAGGGGGAACATGAGGAGCTGGACCAACGGCTCCGCCATGTCCGCGTTCTGGCCCGACAGGCGCTGGAGACGCGCCATCTGTTCCGCAGCCTGCTGGAGCAGGACGGATCATGGCTTGCCCAACTGGGCGGAGCAGCGTCTGAAGAGGCGATGAACCAGTCTGCTGCCACTGCTGCCCGCGACTCTCTTGCACCGCTCGAGTCCACAGCTGCCCGCGACTCTCTTGCATCTCTCGAGTCCTCAGCCGTGTGTGACTCGCTTGCACCGCTCGAGTCACCTGGAGCCCATCAGTCTCTTGCAGCCGCAGACATTCCGGATGAGGCAGCATTATCCGGACTGAATGCCCGGCTGTCCTCGCTGAAGGCGCGCTCCGGAGAATTGCGGCGTGCGGCCGCAGACTGGCAGCGCTCCATGCAGGAGCTGGAGCAGCTGTATCACAAGGAAGCGGCCGGTGCCGAAGCCGAGCAGACCTGGGTGCAGGGACTGGCCGCCAAGGCGGAGGAACTTGCTGCCTCGGCGAATAAGCTTAGGAAAGAATGGAACGGGCTCTTTCCGGAGCTTGCGTCTGAGGAGGCGGAGAAAGCCTATCAGGAGCTGCTCGCCAAGGATGAGCGGGCCGAGGAGATCCGAAGCCGGCTGGAGATCAGCGTCAAGTTCCTGGACGAGAAGAGTTTAGCTGTACAGACGCTGCAGGAGCAACTGGCCGGACTCGACAAGGAACTCGCGCAGTGGGACGCCCAGCTTGAAGGCAAAGAAGCGCTCGCACGTGACAAAGAGCAGCTGCTCCGGGAATGGACCGGCGGACGTCCGCCGGCGGCGCTGCTGGCGGACTGCGAGCGCAGGCTGCTGGAGCTTCAGACTGCGCTTGAACGCAGCCGGCAGGAGCACCGCCAGGCGGCGGACAACGCCCAGCAGCAGACCCGGGAAGCGGCGGTTGCCCGTCAGGCTGCAGAGTCTGCCCATGAGCATTATACGGCAGCCGATTCCCAGTGGAAGGAGGCGCTGCAGACTTCGGCGTTTACTTCAGCCGCTGAGGTTGAAGCTGCGTCGCTGGAGACCTCTGAGCGGGCTCAGGCGGCTGAACGGGTGCGGGCTCACCGCGAGGAGGAAGCGGAGTGTGCATTGCAGCTGAGGAGCATAGAGGAGAAGCTGGGTGGTGCTGTGCTTAGCGGTGAGGCGTGGCAGGAGAGCCAGGAGTCACTGCAGAAGTGCAGGGAAGAGGATGAGAGTTCACTTCAGGCCCGCGCACGTGCGGAGCGTGATCTGGAGGATCTGCAGCAGCGGCACATCCGCTGGATGGAGCTTGAAGGCCAGCGGGCAGGACATGCTGCTATGCAGGATCGCTTGTCCAAGCTGCAGACGGTGCTGCGCGGCAACGCCTTTGTGGAATATATAGCGGAAGAACAGCTGATGCAGGTATGTCAGGCTGCCTCACAGCGCCTGCGTTTCCTGAGCAAGCAGCGTTATGCGCTGGAAGTGGACTCCGGCGGAGGTTTTGTCATCCGTGATGATGGGAATGGGGGGATGAAACGGCCGGTATCCACGCTTTCCGGAGGAGAGACTTTCCTGACCTCTCTTGCGCTGGCGTTAGCTCTGTCAGCCCAGATTCAGCTGCGCGGACAATACCCGCTGCAATTCTTTTTCCTGGATGAGGGCTTCGGTACCTTGGACCCGGATCTGCTCGATACCGTGATAACCTCACTGGAAAGATTGCACAATGACCAGCTGTCCGTAGGCATCATCAGCCATGTTCCGGAGCTTCGTGCCCGTCTGCCGCGCAAGCTGATTGTAGTACCGGCAGAGCAGGGCGGCGGGGGTTCAACCATTCTTTTGGAAAAAATGTGAAAGTCGGGGTTGAATGTGACAACGATCACAGATACACTTTCAACCCCCTGTTATAATACAGCTAAGCCGACATCATTTGAAACACCTCGGCGGACGTATGACAGGGAATTTGTTCCTTCTCATACGTCCGCCGCCGAAGCAGCTCATATGAGCTGTGAAGGGTGTTTCTTTTTTTTTGTCTTTTTTTGAATGAAAATTCCTATGCGTTACACCCTCACTCCACCGCACCAGAATTATGCTGCCTGTTATAATACAGACTTGTCCTCCTTGTCCTTATTTCATTTTCTTCTCCCTGGAGCAGCCTGTATGCTTGGACTCCGCCTTTCGTTATCGTTCAATTTCCTGTATGATTAGAGTCATAAACAATATTTGTCGCGAAGCGGATCAGGCCGGAATAACCAACAGATTCAGGCTAATGTGCCCCGCCGGCCAAAAGCTGAGCTAATGATTACAGGGTATGCCCCTGTGAGCGGTGGATTTTTATGGAGGGAAATGGCCGTGAATACGCCTGTTTTTACAACATAAGAACTGTCGGTGCTACAGGTTTTACCGCGGAAAGTGCCGGATGCAAGCTTCTGCATTACAAATTTTGGGGAGGAAGCGTTGTATGGAAACTGTGTTCAGCAAAATTATCGAAGGTTCTATCCCGGCGAGCAAAGTATTCGAGAATGAACGGATTCTGGCGTTTTACGATATTGAGCCTGCAGCCCCTGTGCATGTGCTGATCATCCCGAAGAAGTTCATTGCTTCGATGAATGATGTCACGCCCGAAGATCTGCCGCTGATCGGCGAAATCCATGCTGTAGCACAGCAAATTGCGGTAGAACTGGGAATCGCTGATTCCGGATACCGGCTGATTAACAACTGCGGACCGGACAGCGGACAAGCGGTGCCTCATCTGCATTATCATCTGCTGGGCGGAGCCAAACTCGGTGCCCTCGTCGGGAATTCTGCTTCCCACGCATAATCAGGAATTCAATATAACAGACCTGCTAAAAAATAATAGCACGAAGGTTGACACCTTATTTAGGTTTGACCTATAATGAAATTTGATGAACCGTGTTGTTATGCTCTTGGACGGTCTGGTCGGAGGGAGGGAAAACTGGTGTCTGAAACGAAAGTTCGCAAAAACGAGACAATTGATGCTGCACTTCGTCGCTTTAAACGTTCCATTGCTAAAGATGGTGTCTTGGCTGAGGTGAAGAAACGCAAGCATTATGAGAAGCCAAGCGTAAAGCGCAAGAAGAAGTCTGAGGCTGCTCGTAAGAGAAAGTTTTAGGAGGATTACCCACGCATGAATCTTAGCGAACGATTAAACGAAGATATGAAGCAAGCGATGAAGAGTAAGGACAAGTTCAGACTCTCCACCATTCGAATGGTTCGTTCTACAATAAAGTATCTTGAAATAGATTTGAAGAGAACATTAGACGACAACGAAGTGCTTGATATCCTTAGTCGTGAAATCAAACAGCGCAAAGATGCCCTCCAAGAATTTGAAGCAGCGGGTCGCGAAGAGCTTGCCGCGAGTACTAAGGCAGAAATCGAGATTATCATTCAATATCTTCCCGAACAGCTTTCCGAAGAAGAAATTAAAGTAATTGTACAGCAGACCATCCAGGAAACCGGTGCTTCTTCGAAAAGTGAAATGGGTAAGGTGATGAGCGCACTGATGCCTAAGGTCAAAGGTCGCGCCGATGGTAAACTCGTGAACCAGGCGGTTCAGCAATTTCTGCAATAATATAACGCTAGCACCCCTTTAATTAGGGGTGTTTTTCGTTATGTGGAGAGTTGCCGACTCCACGTAGTAATAGCTTCGAAAATATCAGCCTCTCAATATCTATCACCCCTCCTATCTTCCCTCATCAAAGCAAAATACATTTAATTCTTCGCTTTTTGCCATCGCTATTTATCATCCTAAATTACCTGTACGGTTTGCCGGCAGAATATAGTTGTACAACAGGCTGTTGAAACGCCTGTGCAGAAACTGGCGTACTAAGGATTATATGCTGCGTTTTATTATATGATAAGGATGCAGGTGGTTTTAATTCGTGCAGAAGGGAGGCAGCAAGCTTGAAAAAGTTACGCATAGGGGTCTTGTCCTGCATTGCCGCGATGATGATTCTGCTGGTTCTGCCGTTAGCGGGCAGGGTCCATGCAGATAATGAAGCGGTCCGCGCGCCGGCTGCGGCTGCGGGTACGGTTGTGGGCGGGCCTGTGTTCATCATTCCGGTGGATCAGGAGATTGAGCGCGGGTTGCAGAGCTTTCTGGAACGCGGGTTTCAGGAGGCTGCCAATTACGGCGCGGTTCTGATTGTGCTGGAGATTGACACACCGGGCGGCCGGGTGGATTCTGCTGAACAAATCGGCAATATGGTCAGGGACAGCAAAATTCCTACCGCGGCCTATATCAAAGGCGACGCCGCTTCCGCCGGCAGTTACATAGCGCTTAATGCTGGCGCCATTATCATGAAGCCGGGCAGTATGATCGGTGCCGCTTCACTGGTAGACAGGAATGGCAAGAGCGTAGATGACGCAAAAATGGTATCCTACTGGAAATCCAAGATGGTAGGAGCCGCATCGCTGAACGGGCGTGATCCGGAAGTGGCTGCAGGGATGATGGACATCAACCTGGTGGTGAACAAGCCCGAGCTTGGCGTGTCCAAGGAGCAGGGGGAGATCATCGCTCTGAGCAGTGAGGAAGCGCTCCAGGCAGGTTATGCCGACCGTATTGCGGGTACAGCCAATGAGGCCATTACTTGGCTGGGTTATTCCACAGATGACATTTTTCGCGTAGAGCATACCGGTGCGGAGAAAATGTCGCATTTTCTGACGAATCCGGTTATTATGACGATTCTGCTCTTCGTCGGCATCGCCGGGGTGTTCATTGAACTGCTGGTACCCGGCTTTGGGGTGCCCGGAATTATTGGGACGCTGGCGTTCGCTCTCTATTTCTTCGGGAACTATGTGGCTGGCTTTGCTGGGGCGGAGACGTTGCTGCTGTTCATTCTGGGACTCGTAATGCTGGTGCTCGAGCTGTTTGTGCCCAGCTTTGGTATTCTGGGGCTGTTGGGCTCCGTCAGCCTTGTGGCTGGTGTTGTAAGAGCTGCTTACAGCTTTACACATGCGATGTTCAGTCTGGGGATTGCTTTTTCAGCAGCGGCAGTGGTGATTGTGATTGTGGCGGTGGCCTTCAAGGAGCGGGGGATCTGGAACAGGTTCATTCTCCAGGATAGCCTCACCAAGGAGCAGGGGTTTGTGCCTGTGGCAGAGAAGCTGAGTTTGATCGGAGCTTCCGGAATCAGCGTAACTCCGCTGCGCCCGGCCGGAACTGCCGCCATTGGCGGCGAGCGGATTGATGTGGTGACAGAGGGCGGATTCATCGACGCGCAAACCGCTATTTCGGTGGTAAAGGTCGAAGGCGGCCGGGTGGTCGTGAAGGAATCCGTGAAATAGCTGTACCTCTGTTATGAGCTGGCAGCAACGTGTAATACTGTATGGAATAAGGTTAATCCCAAAAATAACGGAGGTTGTAAAGCGTATGATGGAAGCATCTATGATTACTTTTTTGCTGATCGCGGTTGTCGTGATCATTGTACTAAGCGTCTTCTTCAGCTTCTTCCCGGTCATGCTGTGGGTATCGGCCTGGGCATCGGGCGTTCGAATCAGCATTATTACACTGGTAGCGATGCGGCTGCGCCGGGTAACGCCAAGCCGGATTGTCAATCCGCTGATTAAGGCTACCAAGGCAGGGCTGGGGCTGAATATCAACCAGTTGGAGAGCCACTACCTTGCCGGAGGGAACGTAGACCGGGTAGTTAATGCGCTGATAGCGGCACAGAGAGCGGATATTCCGCTGGAATTCACCCGTGCTGCAGCCATCGATCTGGCGGGACGCGATGTGCTGCTGGCGGTTCAGATGAGCGTTAACCCAAGGGTGATCGAAACTCCGATTGTTGCGGCTGTGGCTAAGAACGGGATTGAGGTCAAGGTCAAAGCGCGGGTAACCGTCCGGGCCAATATCGACCGTCTCGTCGGCGGTGCCGGTGAAGAAACGATTATTGCCCGAGTCGGCGAGGGGATCGTAACTACAGTGGGCTCCAGTGATTCACATAAGGATGTGCTGGAGAATCCCGACTCTATCTCGCGGACGGTATTGTCCAAAGGTCTGGACTCCGGTACGGCTTTTGAGATTCTGTCTATAGATATTGCGGATATTGATGTTGGGAAGAATATTGGCGCGTACCTCCAAACCGAGCAGGCAGAGGCGGATAAACGCATCGCCCAGGCCAAAGCGGAGGAACGCAGAGCCATGGCTGTCGCCCATGAGCAGGAAATGAAGGCCCGGGTGGTGGAGATGAAGGCGCTGGTGGTTGAATCCGAATCCCAGGTTCCGCTGGCTATGGCGGAGGCGCTGCGCTCCGGGAAGCTTGGTGTAATGGACTACATGAACCTCAAAAATATTGAGGCCGATACGCAGATGCGCGGCTCCCTCGGTAAATTAAACGACGGGGACGACAACAGCCGTCCGCCCCACAAATAAAGGGATGTGATTCCCCATGAGCAGCATAATCTACATTGTGGTCATTGCGGTAATTGCGATATTCACCAACTGGAACAAAAATAAAGGCAAGTCCTCCACGCGCGGCGGCATGCCTACCTTTGGCGGCGGGGGCGAAGGCAATCCGCTGCGCCGCCCCCGTGTTCCCGCCGAGGCAGCGGATAGCGGACGCCCTGAACGCCCGGGCAGCGGATTTCCGGAGCCCGGCGGGCGCCGGGGGGCTTCGGGTCGGCCTGACTCCGCGTCGGAAGAGCGGGAGTACGACGCTTCGCCGGCTTGGCCGGAGCCGGCAGAGCTGCCTTCGCCTGACTATGAGACAGGCGAAGGGGTGTCTCTGGAGCAGACCGGCAGTATGGACGGTGTGCAGGCGCGGACAGAACGCATGCAGCGGGAGCTGGAGCGGCTGCAGACGGCTTTTGACGGCGTGGCGGCTGCAGTGCCGTCCACAGGCGCAATGAGTGACGCAAAGGGTGCCAGCCCGTCTCAGACGGGTATAGGACAGCATCCGCTGGCGCAGGACCGTGAGGCGCTGCGCAGCGGCCTGATATGGGCGGAGATTCTGGGACCGCCCCGTTCCCGGCAACCGCATGCCTCTGTCCGCAAGGAAGGCTGAACCCCCGGCAGATGAGCGGTTACTCTGCACTGCGGTTATATCTATGCTCTGCCTGAAAGCCCGGATTTGCTCTTTAAGAGGAGCAGATCCGGGCTTTTTGCCGCGTGGTTCCGTGGACTTATCCTGCAGAATCTGCTGCATCTACCGCTGCCGGGCGGTTGGAGCCGCAGGTGTGTCCCGGCACAAATGATGTGAGTTCTTCTCATAAAAAAACGCCCTTCCGCATAAGGTGTACAGAAGGCAGGAAGGGGGAGCGTCTATATATGACCCGTATTGGCCGCAGGCTGCGGGGATGGACAAACGGGGTACTGGATCTTCCGCAGGATGTATTGCAGGAGATGCCCCGGATCACCCTGATCGGCAATAAGGAACTGTATATTGAGAACCACCGCGGCGTGCTGCATTTCTCATCGGAGCAGCTCAGGCTGGCGTTGGCCAAAGGATATTTAGAGATTTCCGGTGAAGGGCTGGTCATCCGCAATATTCTGGGCCAGGAGCTTGCCGTTGAAGGTATTATCGGTGAAATCAGGTATAAGGAAAGTGGGGAGAATCCATGAAAGAGCCGCCTCTGTCATCGCTGCGGGGGTTCGTTACACTGCATGTGACGGGACCGCAGGTGGAGATCTTTATCAACGCTGTAACCGGAGCAGGCATCGTCATCTGGGATGTGAGGCCTGCCGGGGACGGCGCTTCGCTGAACCTGCTACTGGATGATTTTTTCAGACTCCGTCCGCTCCTTAAGAAGACAGGCTGCCGCATGCATGTTACGGCCCGTAACGGAATTCCTTTCCGGGCGGCCCGCTTATGGAAGCGGAAGTTTTTTGCCGCAGGACTGCTGGTCTTTGGTGTCGGGCTGCTGCTGCTGTCCTCTATGGTGTGGAGCATCAAGGTTGAAGGGAATACCCGCATTCCCACCGAGGACATTCTCGAAGCCGCACGCAAGGAGGGGGTGTACCCTTTTCAGTGGATTTGGCGGATGGAAGAGTCGGACAAGCTCTCCAGGGAGCTGACCACCCTTGTTCCGGGGCTGACGTGGGCAGGGTTTCACCGGACGGGGACGAGCATTACGATCCAGGTTGTCGAAGCCGACCGCCCGGAGACTAAGCCGCTACTCAGCAAGCGCCATCTGATCAGCAGGACGGATGCGGTTGTCACCGAAATCTATGCGGAGCAGGGCAGACCTGTGGTGAGCCGAAACTCCCGCGTCAAAAAAGGGGACATCCTCATCTCCGGAGCACTGGGGGACGAGGAGAATATAGAGTTTGTAGTAGCAAAAGGCGATGTTAAAGGCCTGGTATGGCATGAATATAATCTTGAGGTGCCCCTCAAAAGAACGGGCAGTTCCTATACAGGAGAACGCAAAGACCGCACGTATCTCGTTCTCGGCAAATGGGCGGTGCAGCTATGGGGGTACGGGGATTCCGGCTTTGAGAAGTCACGCACGCTTACGGAGCCCGATATGCTGTCCTGGCGGTCCTTTAAGCTGCCGCTGGGCCTGATGACCGAGAAGGAAATGGAAATTAAATATACCACTGAAATGCTGACTCCGGAGGCCGCGCGGGAGGAAGGACTGAGCCGGGCCAAGCGTGATATATTCGCACGTTACGGCACTGACAGCGTCATCAAAAGTCAAAAAATTTTGCATGAGAAGAAAGAGAATGGTAAAGTTTATATGAAAGTGCTGTTTGAAGTGGAAGAGAGAATCGCGGAAGAACTTCCGATAGTAAACAATTGAGGAGAATGAGGCTACTTGTCAGAACAGACTGCAAGCATTCGTATATCTTTGCAAAATGCGGGAGAAGCTCAATCCCTGTTCGGCCCGCAGGACGGATTCCTGAAAATTATCGAGAAAGAAATTCCGGCGGTGATCGACTCGCGTGAAGCTGAGGTTACTATACGCGGAGCAGAGCGTGAAGTGGACATGCTGGGCCAGTTGTTCAATGTGCTGCTGTCCCTGGTACGGGGCGGTTACATACTAAGTGAACGCGATGTGCAGTATGCTGTAGAGCTGGCGAAGGATTTCCGTGCCGATCAGCTGCTTGACCTGTTCAAAGGTGAGATTACAACAACTTTCCGCGGTAAACCGATCCGCGTCAAAACCATTGGCCAGAAACATTATGTGACAACGATCAAAAAGCGTGATATCGTCTTTGGCATCGGGCCGGCAGGAACGGGTAAGACTTATCTCGCTGTTGTGCTTGCTGTCACGGCGCTCAAGGAAGGCTCTGTCAAACGAATTGTGCTGACACGTCCGGCAGTGGAGGCAGGCGAGAACCTGGGCTTCCTTCCCGGAGATTTGCAGGAGAAGGTAGATCCTTATCTGCGGCCGCTCTATGACGCCCTGTACGACGTTATGGGGCCTGATCAGGTAGCCAAGGCGCTGGAGCGCGGACTGATCGAGATCGCGCCGCTTGCCTATATGCGCGGGCGTACGCTGGAGGATGCTTTTATTATCCTCGACGAGGCCCAGAATACCACACCTGAACAAATGAAAATGTTCCTCACCCGGCTGGGCTTCGGCTCCAAGATGGTCATTACGGGCGATGTTACCCAGATCGATCTGCCGCGCGGCAAGAAGTCAGGGCTGATTGAAGCCAAAACGATATTATCCGGTATTGAGGAGCTCGGCTTTGTCTATTTTGCAGAACAGGACGTAGTCCGGCATTCCCTGGTGCAGAAAATTATCGTTGCCTATGACCGCTCTGCCGAAAACCTCCAATAAAAAAGGGGATTGTCTTCATGGCCTCAAAGCAACCATCGAAATTAAGCGGATTTGTATATAGCTCCAGCGGATGGAAGTATAGCGCGGTTTCGCGCTATGCTCTTTTCCTGTTATTGGGGCTTGTTTTCTACTTCAGCCTGTCTTCTGATCTGCTGCCCAAAAAGTATGATATCAAAGAGGGAACACGCAGTGCCAAGGAAATCACAGCACCCAAGCAAATCCTGGACACCAATGCCAAGCTGAAAGCCCAGGAAGAAGCGGCTGAGAACGTAGCCAACCGGTATGCAATTATTCCTATGCGGGCTGAGAATCTCGTAACCCTGCTGCTCGACCGGATCGACCGGCTGAATCAGGATGATACGATATCCCAAAGCGATAAGACGGAGATATACCGCGAGGAGATTCCACGGCGTGCCAATGATTTTATACTTAATTTTGTTGCTGCCAGCAGTAAAGCGGGAACGTATTCAGAGCATTTGCTGACTGAAATGCAGTCGGTCATCAAGGATCAGACGTATGTGATTCCGGAAGAGACGTATATTAAGATTCCGCGGCTGACCTCTCAGGATATCATTGAAATGAAGCCGGTTGCCCGGGATATTGTCACCAAGCTGATGAATGATCAGATAACCGATGCCCAGACCGCCCGCGCCAAGGTGGCTGAGCAGGTCAGCGTCAGTTCGCTGAGCCAGCGGACCGCCCGTGAGGTGGTGCAGGAGCTGGTGCGGCTGGTCATTACCGCCAACAAATTCTATGACGAGGATGCGACCAAAGAAGCGAAGGTGCAGGCCCGCCAGAATACACCGGATGTGTTCATTGAGCAGGGGGACGTGCTGGTTGCCAAGAATCAGGAGATTACTCCAGAGCTGTATGCTCTTCTGGACGAGAATGGTCTCTTGAGCAAGGAAGTCAACTACTGGCCGCAATTTGGACTGCTGCTGCTCTCAGTGCTGCTGTCCTTCGGGCTGATGACATTCATCCGCTATAATGGCGGTACCTCGGGATTCAAGTATAATAACTCCCAGCTGCTTATGCTGGTGCTGGTATTTATAATTACCATACTTACAATGAAGTTGGCGGCGTTCCTGCAGACGGATGTCCGTTCATATATCGGTTATCTGGCCCCGGTAGCTATAGGTGCGATGCTGATCACCATGCTCCTGGATATGACTTTGGCCTATTTCTGTTCTATTTTATTCAGTGTTCTTGCCAGTATTATTCTGAATGTGCAGCAGAATACCCTATTTGATTTCACCTTCGGGTTCTTTGCACTGATCGTATGCTATGTTGCTATATTCGCCACCCACCGTGCTGGTCAGCGCTCTACGCTCCTCAAAGGCGGAATTATGGTTTCCCTGTTTGGCACTCTCACGGTAGCTATACTGACCATGCTGGGAGGGGGAGTCTGGAATGAGACCCAGACGTTGTACGCTCTTGGCTTCTCGTTTGCAAGCGGTCTGCTGACCGCTGTATTGGTCATTGGGCTGATGCCTTTCTTCGAGGCTACCTTCGGCATCCTGTCTGCGCTGAAGCTCGTCGAGTTATCTAACCCGAACCATCCGCTGCTGCGCAAGCTGCTTACGGAGACACCGGGAACATACCATCACAGTGTTATGGTCGGGAATCTGTCTGAGGCTGCGGCTGAAGCGATCGGGGCGGACGGCCTGCTGTGCCGGGTGGGTTCGTATTATCATGATATCGGCAAGACAAAACGGCCGTTCTATTTCATTGAGAACCAGAACAATATGGAGAACCCTCATGATTCGATTGAGCCGAAGCTGAGCAAATCCATCATTGTGGCCCACGCCCGAGACGGGGTGGAGATGCAGAAGGAGTACAAGCTGCCGAAGCCGATCCGGGATATCGCGGAGCAGCATCACGGTACGACATTCCTGCATTATTTTTATCATAAAGCACTGAAGATTGCGGAGGAGAAGGGTGTAGAGCCTGACTTCACGGAGGAGGATTTCCGTTATCCGGGGCCGAAGGCACAGTCGAAGGAATCTGCAGTGGTCGGTATCGCCGACAGTGTGGAGGCCGCGGTCCGCTCCCTCCGCAAGCCTACCGTTGTGCAGGTAGAAACGATGATCGAGAAGATTATCAAAAGCCGGCTGGATGACCATCAGTTCGATGAATGCGACCTGACCATCAAAGAGCTGGACATTATTGCACGGACACTTAAAGAGACTGTAATGGGTATTTTCCATTCCCGGATTGAGTATCCCGAGGATGTGCGCAAGCCCAAAAAAGAGGAAGGGGCCATCAAAAATGAGCCTGAGCGTCGTTTGGAGCAATGAACAGGAAGAGCATGAGATTAACAGCGATCTGATCGCCCTGCTGGAGATTATTCTGCAGAAAGCGGGTGAAGCTGAAGGGATCGATGAGGGGGAAGTGGATCTTACCTTCGTTAATAACGAACGCATCCATGAGCTGAATCTGGAGTACCGGGGAATCGACCGTCCAACGGACGTGCTGTCCTTCGCGATGAATGAGACCGGAGAAGATGAGCCGGAAATTATATATGCTGTGCCCGATGGTGAGGGGGAGGAACTGGAGGAAGTACCTAACGTGCTCGGAGATATTATAATCTCCGTAACGCGTGCGCAAGAGCAGGCGCTGGAGTACGGTCATTCGCTGGAGCGCGAGCTGGGCTTCCTGTTCGTTCACGGATTCCTGCATTTGCTGGGATATGACCATCAGGATCCGGAATCTGAGGCCGAGATGATGTCTAAGCAGGAGAATGTTCTGGCTCAGGTCGGGTTGACACGCTAATGGTCAAGAACACGGCGGTCGGCCACAAAAAATTCTGGCATTCCTTTCGCTTTGCGGCTCATGGCATTGCTGCGGCTTTCCGGTCGGAGCTGAATATGAAGGTGCACAGCGGCCTTGCTGTTATAGTGCTGGCCGCCGCCGCTGCATTCAGGCTCCCTGTGTCAAGCTGGATGCTGCTGCTTCTGGCGATTACGCTGGTGCTGACCGCCGAGCTGCTGAATACGGCGATTGAAGCGACGATTGATCTGGTGTCGCCGGAGATTCATCCCTTGGCCAAGAAGGCCAAAGATACCGCCGCAGGAGCTGTACTGCTTACGGCGGTGTTTGCTGTTATTACGGGAATCTATGTTTTTTATCATCCCGTGATGGACTGGATCACAAGTCTTATGTCATAATCAGTTTACAACTTCAGCTTAGGGAGAGGCGGATCCGCTTTGTGCGCTCCGTCATCTTTACTTAGAACCACAATACCAGGCCATGCTTAAGCGCCGGTAGTGTACGAAGAATAATGGATGCGGTGCATGCTTATAAAGCGGGTTTTATACGAAGAATAACCGAAGCGGTGTATGCTCACAAAACTAAGGTTATGCTTACGAAGCAAGTTTTGTACGGAGGACAATCGAAGCAGTGTATACTCACAAAACTAAGGTTATGCTTACGAAGCAAGTTTTGTACGGAGAATAATCAAAGCAGTATATGCTCACAAAACTTTTTAGGAGGACAACTATGGATTCAGCCCTACTTCTTCAGGAAGCGATCAAGGCAAGAGCCAATGCATATATACCTTATTCCCGTTTCGGGGTCGGCGCTGCACTGCTGGACCAGGACGGGAATGTTCACCACGGCTGTAATATTGAGAATGCTGCCTACGGCCCGACCAATTGCGGGGAACGGACTGCTATGTTCCGCGCGATTGCCGACGGGCATAAGCCGGGTACCTTCCGGGCTATCGCTGTAGTCGCGGATACGGACGGGCCTGTATCGCCTTGCGGCGTCTGCCGCCAGGTAATGGTTGAGCTGTGCGGCCCTGATATGCCGGTCATTCTCGGCAACCTGAAGGGCGACATCGTGGAGACTACCGTGCGTGACCTGCTGCCCGGCGCTTTCGGTCCCGCGGACCTGGAGCAGGGCCAGGCTCCGGAGTAGGCAGCAAGACAGGTGAAGTATTTAGTTGGGGTTAATTATGCCTGTATTCATAGTTTAATTGTATTTTGTACAATTAAACCTGTAATGGTTCTGAGTCTAAACAGAATAAGTGCACAAAAT
Source organism: Paenibacillus sp. FSL R5-0912 (assembly GCF_000758605.1). Lineage (NCBI taxonomy): Bacteria > Bacillati > Bacillota > Bacilli > Caryophanales > Paenibacillaceae > Paenibacillus > Paenibacillus sp. FSL R5-0912. The sequence goes on along the minus strand of NZ_CP009282.1, from coordinate 5,825,098 downwards.
ACAATTAAGTTTGTTTTCGAGGTTTAGGTGTCCAAGTAACCAGTCTTTCCAGCGCCGCAGTCAAGCGTGTTCCCGCAGGGAACGTAAGCGCTCATGCTCCAACCCCGCTTTCTCCGTGCCAACACTGTGCCCACGCCAGTTCCGGGTGTCCAGAGGGCCGGGGCCCTTGGGGTCCCCCTTGGCGAAGGGGGAATTAGGGGGATCGAAGCGCTTTTGACCTAGTATCAAGGTTTCCAGCTTGACCAAGTTGTAAGATAAATAGGAGGATTATATGAAATTCAAATCAGGGTTTGTCGCCATTATCGGCAGACCGAACGTAGGCAAATCGACACTGATGAACCAGGTGATTGGCCAAAAGATCGCCATTATGTCGGACAAGCCGCAGACCACCAGAAACAAAATTCACGGGGTATATACCGCTAATAATTCACAGATCGTATTCCTGGACACACCGGGCATCCATAAAAGACAGTCGAAGCTGGGCGATTACATGAACCAGACGGCGATGAGCACCCTGCATGAAGTGGAGGCTGTGTTGTTCCTGGTGGATGCTTCTGAGGGCATGGGCGGCGGTGACCGTTATATCGCGGAACAGCTGAACTCCATCAAGACACCGGTCATTCTCGTGATGAACAAGATTGACAAGATCGAGCCGGAAGCGCTGCTTCCGATGATTACCGAATACAACAAGCTGCATGAGTTCGCCGAGATCGTGCCGATTTCTGCCAAAATGGGCAGCAATGTCAATACGCTGCTGGAGCAGGTGCAGAAGTATCTGCCGGAAGGCCCGCAGTATTATCCGGACGACCAGATTACCGATCACCCGGAGCAGTTCGTCTGTGCGGAGCTGATCCGCGAGAAGATTCTGCATCTGACCCGCGAAGAGGTGCCGCATTCCATTGCGGTGGCGATTGAGGACATGAGCGTTGAACCGAATGGCGTAGTGCATATTTCAGCGGTTATTTTTGTGGAGCGCGATTCCCAGAAGGGGATCATTATCGGCAAGCAGGGTGCCCTGCTGAAGGAAGTCGGACGGCGTGCGCGGACGGATATTGAGAACCTGCTGGGTTCGAAGATTTTCCTGGAACTATGGGTAAAAGTGAAAAAAGACTGGCGCAATCAGGACCGCGTACTGCGGGATTTGGGCTTCCATAAAGACCAATAAACCTTCCCTCCGCTGCTGCATTGAAATATAAGAAAGTATATGTTTTACTATACGTTAACCTTATATTTCTCGCTGAAACGGTACTGTCCTTGAACTGGACAGCAAAGCCTCTTGTACTTGGCAGGAATTGCAAGGATAGATCCCTGAGCTTCGTACATCCTACTTCTGAAGAGACATCGTGTTTCCGAAGAAAGGATGAATACGAATGCGGAACTTTTCGTGGAAGTATTTTGCAATGACTGGAGATGTCGATGCTTATTTGCTGTACAGAGAAGCTGGGGATTCGCCGGAGAGCAGCGGACCGCTGCCGGCGGAGGAAGAGATGGTCACTGATGAAGAAGCACAATAAGGACTGGTTGCTTGCCGAGTGGTTGGGAGAAGAGGCATGCTATACAGGGTGGAAGGGATCGTCATCCGCAGCATGGACTACGGCGAAGGGAACGCAATTGTTACGCTTTGCACCGAGAACGCCGGTAAAGTAGGGGTTCTGGTACGGGGCGCCAAGAAGGTGAAAAGCCGCCATGCTGCCCTGATCCAGTTGTTCACAACAGGAGAGTTTGTGTTTTTCCGCAACAACGGCGGACTGGGAACACTGAATGCCGGGGAGATTACGAAGTCCCATCATCCGCTGCGTGAGGATCTTGTCAAAGCGGCGTATGCATCCTATGCCTGCGAGCTGCTTGACCGGGTACTGCATGATGAAGAAACGGGAAGCTTTTGGTTCCGTCAACTAAATGCCTGCCTGAATGCACTTGAAGAAGACAAAGAGCCCGGCATCATCATAAATGTTTTTGAAATGAAAGTGCTGCAGGCGGCAGGCTATGGCCCGCAGCTTGATACCTGTGTAGTCTGCGATATGGACAAGCCGGATGAGGAGCTTAGAATCAGTCCGCGTCTTGGCGGTGTAATCTGCCGCAGCTGCCGGCATAATGATCCTCCCGCGATGGAGATTTCTCCGCGTGCACTGAAGCTGCTGCGTCTATTCGCGCTACTTGATCTGACCAGACTTGGCAATGTGGATGTGAAGCCAGAGACACGCGCAGAGCTCAAGGCCATTATGCGGGCATTTATGGATATGCAGTTGGGGCTCCGGCTGAAATCGCAGAGTTTCCTCGATCAGCTTGATAAATACAATATTTGACGAAATGCGAATTATCCGTTACTATAAGTTCAGTTTCTTTTTACATCAATTTATAGGAATGCCGTGATTGCTCCAGACATGGAGAGAGTGCAGTGATCGGGAAAGTAATGAATCGAGTTGTCGCTTCAGCGAGCCGGGGGTAGTGGAAGCCTGGCAGGACAACGTTCATGAACATGGCGCCCGGGAGTACGGAAGCGGCAGTATGAAAAGTGGATTTCGCGTAGCGTAATCAAGTAGGGTGGAACCGCGGGAGAAGAATTATAGGCTCTCGTCCCTATGTCTGTTAATCAGGCATGGGGGCGGGAGCTTTTTTGACTTGCGGCGGACTTATGAAGGATATACTCTCCATAATCTGCTACAGGGATACATAAAGCTGATGCCGCCTCCATCGCGCAGCAGCAAGAGCCAGTCATAAGTAAAGAGGCAGTACACACTTGTAAAGCGAAGGAGTCGGTAGTATGAACTTTCAGCAGATGATTCTGACCCTGCAGCAGTTCTGGGCAGCCCAGAACTGTATTCTCGTCCAACCGTACGATACGGAAAAAGGGGCGGGCACGATGAATCCCATGACCTTTTTGCGGTCACTCGGTCCGGAGCCCTGGAAGGTCGCTTATGTCGAGCCTTCACGCCGTCCGTCAGACGGCCGTTACGGGGAGAACCCGAACCGCTTGTACCAGCATCACCAGTTCCAGGTCATCATCAAGCCGTCCCCGGACAATATTCAGGAGCTGTATCTGGATAGCTTGAAGGCACTGGGCGTAGATCCCCTGCTGCATGACGTGCGGTTTGTCGAAGACAACTGGGAGAATCCTTCTCTGGGCTGTGCGGGCCTCGGCTGGGAAGTGTGGCTGGACGGAATGGAAATCACGCAATTTACCTACTTCCAGCAGGTAGGCGGAATTGAAGCCAGCCCGGTAGCGGTTGAGATTACTTACGGTATGGAGCGTCTTGCCTCCTACATTCAGGATAAGGAAAATGTATTCGACCTGGAATGGGTAGACGGAATGACTTACGGTGATGTGTTCCATCAGCCGGAGGTGGAGCATTCCACGTATACTTTTGAAGTTTCGGATGTCAAAATGCTGTTCACCCTGTTCAACACCTACGAAGAGGAAGCGCGCAGAGCGATGGACAACCATTTGGTTTTCCCCGCCTATGACTATGTGCTGAAATGCTCGCATACCTTCAACCTTCTGGATGCGCGCGGAGCGATCAGTGTAACCGAACGTACGGGTTTCATCACAAGAGTGCGCAATCTTGCCCGCACCGTAGCGGCAACATATCTGGAGGAACGCGAGAAGCTCGGCTTCCCGCTGCTGAAGAAAGAAGGTGCTGACCTTGTCTAAAGACATTTTGTTCGAGATCGGTCTCGAGGAAATACCGGCCCGCTTCATCCGCGCCGCCATGGAACAGTTGAAGGATAGAACAGCCAAGTGGCTCGAAGCCTCGCGGATTAGCCACAATGGCGTTACCGCATATGCAACACCGCGCCGTCTTGCTGTACTGGTGAAGGATGCTGCTGAGCGGCAGGAAGATGTGAGTGAAGAAGTCAAAGGCCCGTCCCGCAAAATCGCAGTGGACGCAAGCGGTGAGTGGAGCAAGGCGGCACTTGGTTTTGCCCGCAGCCAAGGCGTAGCACCGGAGCAATTTACGTTCAAGGAACTGGCCGGCGTAGAATATATCTATGTAACCAAGAGCAGTACCGGAATCGAAACGGCCTCCCTGCTCTCTGAAGGGCTAACAGGTATTGTCAGTGCAATGACTTTCCCGAAAAATATGCGCTGGGGTGCTTATGATTTCAAATTTGTCCGTCCGATCCGCTGGATGGTCGCGCTCTTCGGCCAGGAGATTATTGACCTTACGATTACCGGAGTCAAAGCCGGCAACGTGAGCCGCGGCCACCGTTTCCTGGGCGAGGAAGCTATGATTGCTGAGCCTGCCGGGTACGTGGAAGCTCTGCGCAGCCAGCATGTGCTGGTAGATGTGAAGGAACGCGAAGAGCTGATTCTGAGCGGAATCAATAAGCTCGCAGAAGAGAACAGCTGGAAGATTGCGATCAAGGAAGATCTGCTCGAAGAGGTATTGTTCCTGGTAGAAACACCGACCGTCCTGTTCGGAACATTCGACCCAGCTTTCCTGAATATTCCACAGGATGTACTGATCACTTCCATGCGCGAGCATCAGCGTTACTTCCCGGTGTTCGGGGAGGGCGGCAAGCTTCTTCCGTTCTTCGTAACTGTCCGTAACGGGAATGCCGTATCGCTGGATGTAATCGCCAAGGGTAACGAGAAGGTGCTGCGTGCCCGGCTTCAGGATGCCAAGTTCTTTTATGAAGAGGATCAGAAGCTGCAGATTAACGATGCGCTGGCCAAGCTCGAGAATATCGTGTATCACGAAGAACTGGGCAGCGTAGGGGATAAAGTACGCCGTATCCGCGCGATTGCCGACCGCCTGGCAGTGAAGCTTGCGCTGCCGGCAAGTGCTGCCGCTGAAGTCAGCCGGACAGCGGATATCTGCAAATTCGACCTGGTAACGCAAATGGTGGGTGAATTCCCTGAGCTGCAAGGTACAATGGGTGAAGATTATGCCCGCAAGGCCGGTGAAGCTGATAATGTATCTAAAGGGATCTTCGAGCACTATCAGCCGCGTTTTGCAGGGGATGCCGTTCCTTCAACGGAGGCAGGTCTGGTAGTCAGCCTTGCCGATAAAATCGATACAATTGTAGGCTGTTTCTCGATCGGGATCATCCCGACCGGTTCCCAGGACCCTTATGCGCTGCGCCGGCAGGCGGCAGGAATTGTACAGATGGTGCTGGAGCATCAGCTCAGCCTCAGTTTGCAGGAAATTTTTGCTGCAGCGCTGGAAGTTCATGAAAGTTTACGTTCAGAGAAACATTTCACCCCTGAGCTGCGTATAAACCTTTACGAGTTCTTTGGTCTGCGCGTCAAACGCCTATTATCCGACAACAATGTCCGCTATGATGTTGTGGATGCAGCTACTGCTGCCGGTTTCGATGATATCGTTGATGTGGTAGGCAGAAGTCTTGCGCTTATGAATGCAGTAACAGACGTAGCTGATTTCAAAATCACTGTGGATTCCCTGACCCGCGTCAGCAATCTGGCGGCCAAAGCAGCCGAGGGAACGGTAATCGCCCCTTCTCTGCTCAAAGAAGAAGCCGAACAGAAGCTGTATCAGACTTGGCAGAGTATTCATGATCCTTACCGCGAAGCTCTGGCTGCCTTGCATGCCGCAGAAGCACTGCAGATTCTGTCGGGGCTGAAGGATGCCGTTACCGGATTCTTCGATTCCGTTATGGTTATGGCTGAAGACGAGGCGGTTCGCGCTAACCGTCTGGCACTCTTGTCTGCGATTAACGTAGATTCCAGATTATTTGCCGATTTCGGCAAGCTGGTGTGGTAATCAAGGGTTGAAATTCAATTATTGTTTGTAACTTATGGTATAGATCGAGGGTTTAGGGTATAAATATACGGAACGGTGCCAATGTGTAAGTTGACACTCGTTCCGTATTTATGCTTTACAAAGAAGGATTTCTGCCAAGCGGAGCGTATATATATTACACGGGAATTTGGTGAGAATCATGGTAAGGTCCCAGGAAAGAAAGATCGTCGTTGATGGGGATGCTTGTCCGGTCAAACAGGAGATTAATACCGTGGCCCGCAGCTTTGGCATACCGGTGCTGATGGTTTCTTCTTACGACCATGTGCTCAAAGCTGAAGAAGGTGTCACGGTTGTCCAGGTGGACCGCGGAGCTGACAGTGCCGATTTGTATATCGCCAATCATATTTCTGCGGGAGATGTCGTAATTACGCAGGATTATGGACTTGCGGCGCTGGCGCTGGGCAAACGCTGCAGGGTGCTCTCGAACCGGGGGCAGGAGTATGAGGATTCCAAAATGGATTTTATGCTGGAGGGCAGGCATGCCCGGGCGGTAGAGCGCAGGCGCGGCCACTATTCCAAGGGTCCAAAAGCGATTACCGCAGAGGAAAAAATTTATTTTCAACATAAACTGACAAAACTTTTAACTTTTTTGCAGGAGAATGTACAGCTATAGCGAATTATATTTATTTGTTAAGAGATGAAGGTGGCTAATGTGGCTAGCGGACACGGTAATATTCCGGAAGAGGTTATCGAAAGCGTGCTGGCGCGGCATGATATTGTCGATACAGTCGGTAAGGTTGTCCATTTGTCCAAGCAGGGGAAATATTTATGGGGCCTCTGCCCGTTCCATTCGGAGAAATCCCCTTCCTTCACCGTCACCCCTGACCGGGGAGTATTTCATTGCTTTGGCTGCGGTATGGGTGGAAATGCCATCAAGTTCAGGATGGAGATCGAAGGATTATCCTTTCCCGAAGCAGTCAGAATAATGGCGGAAGAAAGTGATATACCCGTGCCCGAGGGCAGAGGTGGAGCGCTCGCTCCACCCGATCCAGAGCGGGATCGGCTGATTCAGGCGTATGATTTATCGGCGAAGTATTATCATTATCTGCTGAAGAACACGGAATACGGCACAGCCGCCATGGATTATTTAAGAACCCGGGGGTTCAGCGATAAAATGATTGACCAGTTTCAAATTGGCTATGCGCCGGACCGTTGGGATACACTGCTGCAGTTTCTGGAGAAACGGAGCTTTGATCTCGCCGAAATGGAGAAGGGCGGACTGCTGTCTGCCCGGGGGGAAGGCAAGGGTTATCTGGACCGTTTCCGCGGCCGGGTCATTTTTCCGATTGCTAACCGCATGGGCAAGACCATCGCCTTTGCCGGAAGAATATTCGGTGAAGGGCAGCCGAAATATCTGAATTCCCCAGAGAGCCGGTTATTCAACAAAAGCCGGATCCTGTACAATTTGCACCAGGCCAAAGCATCCATCCGCAAAACGCGGCAAATCGTCCTGTTCGAGGGATACGGTGATGTCATTTCGGCTTGGGATGCAGGTGTGCATAACGGGGTGGCAACCATGGGTACATCGCTCACCGAGGGCCATGTGGCGCTGATGAAAAGCCTGGGGGATGAGATAGTTCTCTCCTATGACGGAGATAAGGCGGGACAAGCTGCCGCACTCAAGGCCATTCCGCTGCTCGAAGAAAGCGGGCTGAGAGTTAAGGTTGCGCTGCTCCCGAGCGGCCTGGACCCCGATGAATTCATCAACCGGCATGGCGGGGACAGATTCAGGGAGCAGGTGATTGACTCCGCCGTATCCTCCATAAAATTTAAGCTTATATATCTGAAAAAAAACCATATACTCCTAGAGGAAGACGGCAAAATTGCCTATGTCAAGGAGGCTCTGGAGATTATTGCCGGACTCCATTCTTCGACGGAGCGTGAGGTATATCTGAGGGAAATCGCCTCCGAGCTGGAGCTGTCCTATGACAGCTTGAAGCAGGATTGCAATTTACTTCGGGCGTCCATGCAAAAAAACATTCCCGAAGGGGATAATAACGACAAAAGGTGGAATAATGGTAGGCATAAAAAAGGGCAGGTGCAGACACCTACGCTGCTGCCTGCTTACCATGTTGCGGAACGGCGCCTTTTATCACTGATGATTCAAGATCCGGAGGCGGCGGCCTATGTGGGCGAACGCCTCGGGGAAGAGTTCAATATTGATGATCATGCGGCAATTGCTGCTTATCTATATGCCTATTATGCGCAAGGCAAACCACCCGGCATCAGCCGGTTTCTATCATCGCTTCAGGATGACCGTCTGGAGAAGACTGCTACGGCGATCTCCATGATGGATACCCCTCCGGACTGGAATACCCAGGTTCTGGACGATTGCATTCGTGAAGTGCAGAAGTATCCTCTGCAGCGCAAAATCGAACCCAAGCGTGAAGAGATGATTCAGGCGGAAAAATCCGGTGACTTTTTGCGTGCAGCACAAATAGCAAGTGAAATTTTAGCCCTAGAGAGACAATGAGACATTGACAGGATGTACCTAGGGAGGAGGGAGTCGAATTATGGCGAACGATCAGCATACTGAACTGGAAGCGGAATTTACTCTGGATCAGGTTAAGGATCAGCTTATTGATCATGGTAAGAAAAGATCATCACTCAACTACAAAGATATTATGGAGAAATTATCGCCGTTTGATCAAGACCCCGAGCAGATGGAGGAATTCTACGAGCAGCTGAGCGATCTGGGGATCGAAGTTGTCAATGAGAATGATGAAGAGGTCAACAGCCTCCGGCCCAGTGAGGATAATGAGGACAAAGACAGTGATGATTTCAGCTTCGACGACGATCTGTCGCTGCCTCCGGGCATCAAGATCAACGACCCCGTCCGGATGTATCTGAAGGAAATCGGGCGTGTTCCGCTGTTATCGGCTGACGATGAAGTGGAACTGGCAATGAGAATCAAGAATGGTGACGAGGAAGCGAAGCGGAGACTTGCAGAAGCAAACCTGCGTCTCGTAGTCAGTATCGCCAAACGTTATGTCGGACGCGGCATGCTGTTCCTGGATTTGATTCAGGAAGGCAACATGGGTCTGATCAAGGCCGTTGAGAAATTTGACCACAATAAAGGCTTCAAATTCAGTACCTATGCAACCTGGTGGATTCGTCAGGCGATTACCCGCGCGATTGCCGACCAGGCACGGACGATCCGTATTCCCGTGCACATGGTGGAGACCATCAACAAATTAATCCGGGTTTCCCGCCAATTGCTGCAGGAACTGGGACGTGAGCCTTCGCCGGAAGAGATTGCGGCTGAGATGGAACTGACCGTAGAGAAGGTTCGGGAAATCATGAAGATTGCCCAGGAGCCGGTATCACTGGAAACACCAATCGGTGAGGAAGATGATTCGCATCTGGGAGATTTCATTGAGGATCAGGAGGCGCTTGCGCCTGCGGATGCAGCGGCATATGAGCTGCTGAAGGAACAGCTGGAGGATGTGCTGGACACGCTCACCGAGCGTGAAGAGAATGTACTTCGCCTGCGCTTCGGACTGGATGACGGACGGACGAGAACGCTTGAAGAAGTGGGTAAGGTGTTCGGCGTTACCCGCGAGCGTATCCGCCAGATTGAAGCCAAAGCACTGCGCAAGCTGCGTCACCCGAGCCGCAGTAAGCGGTTGAAGGATTTCCTCGAATAGACGTATAGGGCCGGACCTTCTGCTGCACGGTGGCAGGAGGTCCTTTGTGTATATTCTGGGTCCCCGCAAAGTACCTGAGTCATCATCGAAGCTAAAGCCCCACTTTGCGGGGAGTTTTGTAACAGGCCGGAGGCAAGATCTGGAAAGAGGGATGAGCCGTTGAATTTGGAGAAACGTGACACTATTTTAAGAGAAATTCAGTACTGGAGAAGAAGCAAGCTGCTGCCGGAGCAATATTGTGATTTCCTGACCAACCTGTATGATGATCAAGCAGAAATTAAGGATAGCAATCCGGTGTCGCTGCGGAATCTCCAGCAGGGAAGCATCAAAATATGGCTGTTTGGTTTTGGAATAATTTCCTTGATTTTCTTGATTAGTCTTTATTTTAGCGTTTTTCCCTGGCCTTTGCAACTTGCCACGGCGCTCTGTGTATTAATTGTTTGTTATGGCTATTCGGCTATTTATCTGGACCGTAACAAGATGATTAGTCTGGTACTGGCGGGAATCGGCAGCGTGTTAACCCTTGGGTTCGGGTTGTGGCTAATTGCACTGCATGATCTGGATCCCGATTTTTGGAGACCTTTGCTGATTGCAGCCTGCGGTCTCCTATGGTGTGTACTTGGATTCTTTCTGCGTATCGGACTCCTTCATTTTTGCGGTTTTGCTTTTTGGGCGCTGCTGTATGCCGGATTCTTTGGCCAGGCGAGGCCGGATGCTTCCATTCTCATGCTGGAGCTGCTCTGGCTTCCGCTCTGTGTGCTGATGATCTGGCTAAGCTGGCTTTTGTATCATCGGGTTAGCGGGGTCTCAGGTGTATACCTGGGCGTCGGCGCTTCACTCTGGCTGATGCCGGAAATCGATGCGCTATGGCTCAGATCGGGATTCCCGGAATGGACTTCGCTTGTATTAATACTGAAGATCGCTGTTGGCTTAGCGCTGCTGTTCATCTTCAGAAAAAAATGGATAACGTGGGTGGCCTCATGAACAATATAAAATTATCAGACCGGCTTCAGCTTCTGCTGGAGCAGGTACCGGAAGGAAGCAGGCTTGCCGATATCGGTTCGGATCATGCCTTGCTCCCTGTAGCCGCAGTGGAGAGCGGGCGTGTGCCTTCGGCAATTGCGGGGGAAGTAAACCTGGGACCGTATGAAGCAGCAGGCAGAGGCGTAGCTGAAGCTGGCCTCAGCCGGAAGATTGCCGTGCGGCGCGGGGACGGGTTGGAGGTGCTGGAGCCGGGAGAAGCAGACTGCATCACGATTGCCGGTATGGGCGGATCGCTAATCGCCGCTATTCTTGATCGCGGTCAGAAGCAGGGGAAGCTGGCCGGGGTGAAGACACTTGCGCTGCAGCCGAATGTGGGCGAGGATATTCTGCGCCGCTGGTTGCTTGGTAACGGCTGGGTGCTGATCTCGGAGCATATTTTGGAGGAAGACGGCAAAACTTATGAGATCCTGACAGCGGTCCCTGAAGGCAGTGAAGCTGGCCGGACGAATGAACAGCTATACCGGGAACAAGCGCTCGCCGGCGGCGGGGTGGTCCTTGATCAGTCCCTGCTCCTGCAGATGGGGCCTTGGCTGCTGCAAGCGCCGAATGAAGTGTTCACGGCGAAGTGGCGGGGGGAAATCTCCAAGCTGGAAGGAATTCTGGCCTCACTGTCGCGTTCTGAGCAGGAGGCGGCAGAAGAGAAGCGCAGCAAGATCAATGCACAAATCAAGCGGATAGCGGAGGTGCTGGAATGTTTGCCAAAGGACAGACTGTAATTGGATATATGGAGCAGCTTGCCCCGAAGCATCTGGCGGAGGAATGGGATAATGTCGGGCTTCAGCTGGGCAGCCTGCAGAAGGAGATTATCGGCGTACTGGTGGCACTGGATGTCAATGACAGTGTCGTGGACGAAGCGATTGCCCAAGGCTGTAATCTGATTATCGCCCATCACGCGATTATTTTCCGGCCGGTCAAAGGCATTCTCACAGACACTCCCATGGGCCGGCTGTATGAGAAGCTGATCAAAAACGACATTGCCGTCTATATCAGCCATACCAATCTGGATGTGGCGGAAGGCGGAATGAACGACTGGATGGCGGAAGCGCTGGGTATTGAGAACGGTGCACCGATCAAGGATATTCATACGGAGCAATTGTCCAAGCTCGTTGTTTTTGTGCCGAAGGATCACCATCAGAAGGTGCTGGATGCGATTCTGAATGCCGGTGCGGGCTGGATCGGCAATTATAGCCATTGCAGCTTCAACATCGAAGGTTATGGCACCTTCATTCCTCAGGAGGGAACAGACCCTTATATCGGCAAGCAAGGCAAGCTGGAACGGGCTGAAGAGATCCGCATTGAGACCATTGTGCCGCATCCGATCCGCAATAAGGTTGTGCAGGCTATGCTGAAGGCTCATCCGTATGAAGAGGTGGCTTATGATCTCTATTCCATGGACCTCAAGGGACGCAGCCTCGGCCTTGGAAGAGTGGGTAAGCTTAAGGAGCCAACTACGCTGGGAGAGTTCGTGGAGACCGTGAAGAGCGGTCTGGATGTTGACCATGTGCGTGTCGTTGGTGATTTGAACCGGCCTATCCGCAAGGCAGCTGTTATGGGCGGGTCCGGTGCCAAGTATTACAGCAGTGCCATCTTCAAAGGAGCGGATGTGCTGGTGACTGGTGATATCGATTACCATACGGCGCAGGATGCACACCTGGCAGGCATCGCACTGATTGACCCGGGGCATAATGCAGAGAAGATCATGAAGGAGAAAGTTGCGGAGTTTCTTACCGGCAAGCTGACAGAGCATAAGTGCAGTACTGTGGTGTATGCCTCCAAGCTGGACACCGAGCCTTTCAATTTCCTCTAAGCGGCTGTAATTGAAATTATTAACACTTGTGTCCGCTGGTGCAAGTCTGTATAATATACAATGTTGTTCCGGAAAGTTTGACAGACAATCGCCGGTGTGCGTGAGAACGCCGCGGGAGGAAAGTCCGGGCTCCATAAGGCAGGATGCTGGATAACGTCCAGTCGGCGCGAGCCGAAGGATAGTGCCACAGAAATGGACCGCCGATGGCTGCTTTCGGGCAGCACAGGCAAGGATGGAACCGAGGTGTAAGAGACCCCGAGGAACGCTGGTGACTTCGTTCCTGGTAAACCCCATCTGGAGCAAGACCTAATGAGACGCAGCATCTTCCCTAACCGGGAGAAGCAGCCTTCGCCTGAGGCGTGTCTAGGTTGGTCGCTGGAGCTGTGCAGTAATGTATGGCCTAGATAGATGATTGTCGCTTATGGTGGGAGGGTAGTTCCCGTTTGAACCACAACGAGCACAGAACCCGGCTTACGGCAAACTTTCCTAACTGACAACGAATAAGCACTGTGCGGTAACTCAATACACTTACAGACATTAAGACGGCGGCCTCCTCAGGGGGCCGCCTTTTGTATATAGTTATAGGTAACTTTCGGAGCAATGGCTACATAGGAAGCAGACGTTCCTCATACCGGGACATGGCTACTTCCAGCCGCTGCACCGCAAGGGGCAGCAGCTCCGGCCGCGTATGGGTGAAGTTGAGGCGCATCGCATTCTTCAGCGGCCCGGCGGAGTAGAATACCTCGCCGGGAACGAAGGCGACGCCCTGCTCTACGGCAAGCGGCAGCAGCTCAGCAGTATTAATGCGGCCGGACAGGGTCAGCCATAGGAACATGCCGCCGCGCGGCTCAAGGAAGCTGGCCCCCTCCCAGTTCCGTGAGGAGAGCTCGGCCGAGAGCAGCTTCATCCGTGACTGATATTCACGGGAGATCAGGCGGATATGTTCTTCTAGGTCAAACCTCTGCAGAAGTTCATGCAGGGCGCGCTGATCAATGGCGCTGGAATGCAGATCAGCAGCCTGCTTGGCTTTAGCGATGATGCGGATCAGCTCTGAAGGGCCGATGATCCAGCCTGTGCGCAGCCCTGGTGCCACGATTTTGGAGAAGGTGCCTGTATAGACCACACAGGAACTACCATCCAGATTTCTGTCGATGGAGGCAAGTGTGGGCGGATAAGCTCCAGGAATTTCATCGAAGGTAATCTCCCCGTACGGATTGTCTTCCAATATCAGCACGCCGTATTTCCGGCATAGCCCTACAACCTGTTCGCGGCGTTCTTTGCTCCAGGTCGCACCTGAAGGATTGTTGAACGTAGGGACGGCATACAGGAGCTTAGGCCGGTGCTTACGGAGCTGTTCTTCGAGATGCTCAGGCAGCATACCTTGTTCATCGCTGTCCACCACGCGGATGTCTGCGCGGTAAGTTCCCAGCACCTGCAGGGCAGCCAGATAAGTAGGAGCTTCCACCAGTACGGCATCACCCGGATCAATAAGTATTCTGCAGAGCAGATCTATAGCCTGCTGGGAACCGGTGGTGAGGAGCATTTCCTGTGCGGACACCGGAATGCCCTGCTGTCCCAATCTTGCAGCGACCGCTTCACGCAGCGGAAGGTATCCCTCGGTTAAGCCGTATTGCAGCGCTGAAACATCACTGGCGAGTACACGGTTATAGGCATCGCGGACAGCCTCTACAGGGAACAGCTCCTCAGCAGGCAAGCCGCCCGCCAGCGAGATAATATCTTTGCCCTGCGTAATTTTGAGAATGTCACGGACAGCTGAGGACCCCAGGTGATTCGTCATCTCAGCATAATTAATCTTCATGGTTCATGCTCCCCGCTAATCTGAATTTTGTTGTATCATAACGGTATAGCAGTATAACAGTAAAGCGCTAAATATAACAGTCAAGGGGGAAACGGGATGCGTATTGATTTACTCCGCAGCGGCACTAAATCTCTGCCACAGCAGATCAGTGAGACCATAGCCCAGCGGATCACTTCCGGACTGCTCCAGCCGGGGAGTAAGCTGCCCTCCGTAAGAGGTCTGGCCTCCTCCTTGAAGGTAAGCCAGGTAACCGTCAGCAAGGCTTATGCTGATCTGGAAACCCGCGGTCATATTATCTGCAGCCAGGGCAAAGGCTGTTATGTAGCGGAGCGGCAGCGGAATGTGCCCGATACTTCAGCCGGATGGCAGGACGCTTATGACGACTACCTGCCGCGGGCACAGCTGTGGCGCAACTTCAATTATTCGGAAGTGCAGTATCCCTTCCATCTGGCAGCGATACACAGCAGCCTCCTTCCGCTTGAACCGATTGGTGCCACTATGGCGGCTCTGGTACAAGAAGAGCCAGAGCTGATGGCCTCCTACGGGAATTTCCAGGGCGATCAGGAGCTGCGGGAGGTGATGCGCAGGCATCTGCAGAGCCGGGGCATAGCGATTGGGTCCAATGACTTAATGATTACCAGCGGTTCACAGCAGGGAATCGATCTGGTGGCCCGGACCTTCGTCGGTCCCGGGGATACCGTATATCTGGAGGCGCCTAGCTATACGGGTGCCATTGATGTTTTTGCCGGACGGGGGGCAGAGATGATCTTCGTTCCGATGGATGAGCAAGGGATGCGGGTGGACCGGCTTACTGCAATGTGTGACCGCAGACCGCCGAAGCTCATCTATACGAACCCTACCTTTCAGAATCCCAGCGGCGCTACGATGAGCATAACAAGAAGACAGCGGCTGCTGGAGCTTGCCCGCAGTTACCGCTGTCTCATTGTGGAGGATGATCCGTTCAGTGATCTGTATTTCCATCAGCCGCCTCCGCCGTCGATCAAATCGATGGATGGCGCCGGGCATGTAGTCTATATGAAGAGCTTCAGCAAAGTGCTCGCGCCCGGATGCCGGATCGCCTGCGTTGCCGCTGAAGGCAATATCCTGTCCAGGCTGATTGCCGCCAAGTCGTCGAGTGACCTGGGCAGTCCGCTGCTGACCCAGCGGGCAGTATTGCCGTTCATCGACCGCAGGTATGAGGCCTACGCGGCGAAGCTGCGGACCGCCCTGCGCCTTCGCAAGGAAGCGGCGGCGATGCTTCTGAAGCAGTATGCCCCGGCCGGAGTCAGCTGGACGCTGCCTGAGGGCGGCCTGAACTTATGGCTGCAGCTGCCCGAATCCCCCGGGATAGACAAGCTGCATGCGCTGGCTGATCAGGAAGGGATATCCTTCCTGCCCGGAGATGTCTGCTATGCCGGAGACACGCCTTCCCGCCATATCCGGCTCTGTTATTCGCAGCTTACGCAAGAAGACATGGAGCGCGGGCTCAGACAGTTCCTGCGCCTGCTGGACCGGCATCTGCGTTCAATCCGCCAATAAGCCTCACGCGTCTGGCCGGGCGGACAAGCGTGTAACTCATTGCATAGATTTCAGCTGTTTACCGACATTCTGAGGGAATAACTGCAGGGGAACTTGGCCTCCGCCGGCAGCCTGAAGGGTCTGGTAGATATCTACCTGACCCCAGCCAAAGTATTTATCATGTCCGGCATCACCCAGATCCACCGCATTTGAGGTCAGTAGCTCGGTTACTTCCTTATTGGTCAGCCCGGGGTTCAGCGAGCGTACCAGCCCGGCGAGCGCTGCCACATGGGGGCTGGCCATCGAGGTACCGGATAATGCCGCATACTGATTATCAGGATAGGTGCTGGCGATACTTTCCCCGGGGGCGGCCACATCGATATAATCCCCGTAATTGGAGAAAGACGCTCTCTCTCCGGTGGAATTGGTTGCGGCCACGGCAATTACCTCCTCATAGGCCGCCGGGTAGCCCGGCCGCTCGGTATTGTCATTGCCGGAAGCGGAGACAATGACAACGTCGCGGTCATAGGCATATTTAATGGCATCATGCAGGAACTGGGAGTCGGCATAATTGCCCAGGCTGAGATTAATCACTTTGGCGCCATGGTCGGCAGCCCAGATAATGCCTTCGGCAACAGAATAAGTGGTGCCAGCCCCGGAGTTGTCGAGCGCTTTTACCGGAAGGATCTTGTTATACCAGCTGATGCCGGCCACACCTTCCTCATTATTGGTCAACGCTCCGATGATGCCTGAGACATGCGTGCCGTGCCCGACATCATCATCCGGCGCTCCACCGTTAGTTATCGCATTATATCCGGCCAGCAGCTGGCCCTGCAGATCGGGATGGTCCGCCTGAACTCCGGTATCCACCACGGCTACAACGACTTCCTTGCTGCCTTTGGACAGATTCCAGCCCAATTCTGTTTCAATGGCCGGCAGATTCCACTGATAGGTGGAGAAGAGCAGATCATTAGGCGTTATAACATTGGCACCTGTATTTTCGCTCACTGTATCATTGGTTAAATACATATAGTGAGGCTCGGAGTATTGCGGGTGCCATTTATAAGCGAAGTAGGTTTTGAGCTGGGAATAGTTCATCTTCTCTGAGCGGAAAATATAGGCATACCCCAGCTTACGCGGCTCCTTGCACTGAATATCTGCGGCAATGGTCTGAAGCTGGCCTGCTGTAGGATGCCCGTTAGGGAAGCGGACGACGATCTCGCTCTCGTAGTAATGGCTGGCATTCTCATTGTCATGGCCTGTCTTGACAGTGAGATCCTGCAGCGTATCGGCATGAACGGATTCTACGCGGTACTTGCCTTCCTTAGGGTAAGGGATCAGACGGAGATTCTTCAGCTGGTGCTGGGCTACCCGGTCAAGAATCTTCTGATTGATCAGGGCAATGACGCCGAGCTGGCCCTCCTGGTCACGCTGTGCCACGAAATAATATTTCTTGCTGCCGATTACAAAAGACGGGGACTCATAGGCTTGATGCCCCTTGATGGCCGACTTGGCTGTGTTCAGGTATTTGAGCAGCTGCTTGTTCTCCTGGTCCGTTCCTTCCGGAAGAGAGGATTTATAGGTAGTTGTCTTCTGCGTGCGGAAATCAATCAGCATCAGCATGGTGATATGACCGTGTCCCTGCTGTAAGTTCCTGGCATATGCTGAGATATCCTCAGGCGAAGCGCCGTGGGTATCCGATAGCATAGTTCTAAGATGTTTGCTTACATCCACGCGGTTCAGGCGGTCAGTAGCACTCACATCCTGTACCAGGGCTGTTTTCTTGATGATTTTCTCCTGAGAGGGATTCGGCACAGAGGCTTGTCTGAGGGTACTGCTTATGGCGCTGTCTTCCGGCCGCAGGGCAAAAGTAAGCAGCACCACCGTCAGCGCAGCAGTGACCAGACCGGCGACGGTTAAGTTTTTTCGTGACATGGTTTCCGCTCCTTCCTGGCATTGTAATACCTGTTAGGTTTAGAAGAGAGGGCTGGTTTTATGCATCGGAGAAAAGGATACCGCCGTACAGGGTTTTATGTTAATATCAGAAAATAAGCGCTTTCCGGGGCTTGTATCCGGTCTGCTGGACCGGGATGACTCTCCTCACCTGCGGTGGGTGGAGACCGGTGAAGTTTTGTGATACTATCAAGATAGAACTATTCGAAATGATTATGTCGTAACGACTACAAAGCAAGGACTAATAAGGGGGAGCAATCGCCATGTCAGCAGCTAATGTGCAGAAATTGTGTGTATCGACGAGAGAAAAACTTAAATCCGTAATCGGAAAAATGGAACTGTTCCTGAACGAGCATGCGCTGCCGCAACTGGTTGCCGAAGAGGGTGAAGAAACACTGCATTTCTATCAAGGGTTCTTGTCCGATCTCCGCCATCTGCTGGTGTTCTCGGAGATGTCTTATGAGAAGCTTGGGGTTGCTCTGCGCCGCGCCACTTTTGATGAAGCCTTCGCGCAAAAAGCGCTATATAATGTATATCATTTTGGAGTGAACAACTTCTTCTATCCTAAGAATGAAAGCTACTCCGAAGATGGACGCTATGCCTACACAGGTCAGGATGCGATCCGTTTCCGCAAGAAGCCGGTTCGTCCGGCGCGCGATATTATTATGGAGATTACTAAGGTCTATGAAGAGCTGCGCGATGATCTGGCTTATTATGAGAACGATTATTTAACGGAGAAACGGATGCAGAATCAGGTGTAAGACTGGAGCAGCAGGTTTCTGGTAAAGACCGGGTTTGTCATGAGGAACATGGCAGCCTGGTCTTTTTTTGCGTGCACATTTGCGTGTGCCTATATGAACGGCGCCGTTTCATCAGCTGGAAACCATTCAGCCGCATAGCAGTAAAGCGGAGAGGACATAATGAAGCCGAGGTGATCATTATGACAAACGCAAAACCGCTTGTGAAATGCAGTGTGAGCAACTGTCATTATTGGGGAGAACAGAACCTGTGCCGTGCCGAGGAAATTGTAATTGAAATTGACAAGCATGCAGGCAGCCACTTCAAAGAAGAATATGCTGAAGAGCTTACGGCGAACAATCATCATGATCATGCCGGAACTTCGTCTGCAACCTGTTGTCTGACGTTCAAGCCGAACGCTTAGAGGAGGCCCTTATGGACAATCAGAATGATGAACCCAAAGTGGACCGTTCGGAACGCAGGAAAATTATTTTGCGTCCGCGCAGAGTGGATTACCCCCGGCGGGACAGAAGTCACAACGAGGAATATGCTGCTGAAATCAGTCCGCTTCCCGTGCAGGTCCACAGTACCGCCAACAGGGAAACAGAACGTACAACCGGCAGTGTAAAGGAAAGTGATGAACGGACAATCGGTTATATTGGCCTCGGTTTTGGTGTGGTTTCCTTATTTATCTGGTCAATAATTATGGGGCCTATTGCTGCAGTGCTCGGGTATTATGCCTATGCCAGGGGACAAAAAACTGCTGGCGCCTGGTCCATGGGACTGGGAATTGTCTCTACCTTAAGTTATTTTGTCTTAATTCCTTTTGCCCGTTAGAGTAAAATGCATGCAGAAATTTGGTTTCAAAACAGGCTTTCAGACCTAACTATGCGGGTCTGAGGTCTGTTTTTTCTGTTTGGCATATAGTAATTACTGCAAATAAATTGTAAAATAAAGCCGTATTTCAAATTTAAATAGAATGCTTTATTTTATTTATATAGATTTATTATGGAAGAGGGAATGGGAGCATGGCAATCGACCCCGCTGCAGCAAGCGGAACCGGGCAACTGAAATGGGTTGATCTGAGGAGTTCAAGCATGAAAGGCGGAAGCGGCAAGGTTTCATCCGGGGTAACAGGTTCTTCGGCAGCGGAATTCGCCGCTTTACTACAGCAGGCGGCCCTGCAATCCGCAACCGGCGGCGGCAGCGGAAGCACTTTAACCTCACTCACGGATACTTCTTCACTAAGTAATCTGCTCTGGCAGCAGCTCGGTGGAACAGCTGAAACGTACGACAGCATTTCCGGGGAAATAACGCACACAGTGCCGACGGATTACGAAGAGCTGATCCAGACGGCCAGTGCGAAATATGGCGTTCCTGTTGATTTGATCAAGGCTGTAATTGATACGGAATCCTCGTTTAATCCTAATGTTGTTTCTTCTGCTGGGGCCAAAGGGCTGATGCAATTAATGGATGGAACGGCGAACGGGCTGGGGGTCTCCGATCCGTTTGATCCCGCCCAGAATATTGACGGAGGCGTGCGTTACCTCTCATATCAGCTCAAACGTTACAATGGTGAGGAGAATATGGCACTGGCCGCTTATAATGCCGGACCGGGCCGGGTTAACAAGCTGGGCGTCAATAACGACGCAGAGCTTATGGCGAATCTCTCAGGGCTTCCGAAGGAAACTCAGGCCTATATTGCCAAAATAGAACGCGCCCGTGCGCAATACGCGGTATAATATAAAGGATCAAACGGAATCTGCATCAAGCCGCTCCGGCGGCAGCAGCCCGTTTGATCCTTTTTGCAACATATAAATAAAGTATGAATTTTGCTATACTTATTCTTTCTCGCTGAAAGGCTACCGTCCACCAAGAACGGCGTAGCCGTATATGCCTGGCAGAATGGGAATGCTGAAACGATAAGCAAAGGAGAACGCCGATATATGCTGTATTGGGATTATGCCGCTGCTGCTCCGCCGTATGAGGAGGTAGTTCAGACTATGGAACAAGTCATGAGGCAGCACTTTGCCAATCCCTCCTCTCTGCACCGTGCAGGGGCGGAGGCGGATAAGCTGATCAAGCGTGCGCGGGAAGTGTGTGCGGCAGCGCTTGGCGTGCAGCCGCAGGAGATTGTGTTCACTTCGGGAGCTACGGAGAGCAATAATCTGGCCATCAAAGGAGCTGCGCTGCAATATCAGGGCAGAGGGCGCCATATAATAACTACCGAGCTGGAGCATCCTTCAGTCTATGAGAGCTGTCTTCAGCTGCAGCAGTTGGGCTGGGAGATTACCTTTATTGCACCGGACAGCTCCGGAGTCCTCGAACCCTCGCGGGTTGCCGCTGCGGTCCGGCCGGATACCGTGCTGGTCAGTGTAATGCATGTGAATAATGAGATTGGCACGGTGCAGCCGCTGCAAGAGATCGGACCGCAGGTCAAGGCTGTGAACCGCCGGACACTGTTTCATGTCGATGGGGTGCAGGGCTATGGCAAGCTGGAGACCCGGCTGAAGGAATGGCAGGCGGATCTGTACAGCTTGTCAGCGCACAAAATCCGCGGCCCGCGCGGAACAGGAATCCTGTATGTACGGGAAGGCGTAACCTTGTTCCCTCTGCTTACCGGGGGCTCTCAGGAAATGGGAAACCGCGCCGGAACAGAGAATGTGCCGAATATTGTAGCCACAGCCAAGGCGGTGCGCATGAGCGGCGAACGGCGGCAGGAATTCACCCGCCGTATTACACCGCTAAAAAAACAGCTGGAGGATTATATATCAGGAATTCCGGAGCTTGTGCTGAATAGCAGCGGAGACGGGGCGCCTCATATTGTCCATTTCTCTTACCCCGGAATGAAGGGGGAGGTTATGGCCCGGAAGCTGGAGGAACTGGGAATGGCCGTTGCCACCCGCTCCGCCTGTTCGTCACGGCTGGCCGAACCGAGCCGGGTTCTGCTGTCCATCGGGAGGGACAGGGCTGCTGCGCTTGGCGGCATCCGTATCAGTCTGGGTGACAGCCATACGAAGCAGGAGGTGCAGCAGCTGGAGCAGGCGCTGCTTGCCGCTGTCCAGTCTTTGAAGATTGCTGAAGGAGGCGTGAAATAATAAATGACAATTATAGAGTCTGACAACGGAGCTAAGGCTGCGGGAATTGGAAGCAGCATTGAATATGCGGATATGCTACTGCTGCGCTTTGGAGAATTTATCTTAAAAGGAAAAAACCGCAGCCGGTTCGAAAAAACAGTGCTCCGTCATGTGAAGGAGATGGTTAAACCCTATCCCGGCGTGGTGCTGAGCAAAGAATTCGGGCGGATATATGTAGAACTGAACGGTGAGCCGGCGGGAGAGTTAACGGATGCACTGAAGAATGTATTCGGCATCGCTTCAATTAGCCCGGTGAAGGTATCCAGGTCGGAATTTGAAGAGATTCTTGCAGCCAGCAGAATATTCCTGAATATTATTGCCCCGGCGGCAGGAACAACCTTCAAGGTTAGTGCCCGCCGGGTATGGAAGGACTTTCCGTATGGCTCCATTGAGATGGGCAAGCTGATTGCCACTCCTCTGCTGCAGGGGTATCCCGGGCTGCTTGTGGATGTGAAATCTCCGCAGATGGAGCTGAGAATTGAGATTCGTGAAGGGCATACCTATATTTTCTGTGAGAATATTGCCGGTGTCGGCGGGTTCCCGCTCGGTACGAACGGCAAAGCAATGCTGCTGCTGTCCGGCGGCATTGACAGCCCGGTTGCGGGCTGGTCATCCATGCGCAGAGGGCTTGAAGTGGAATGTGTGCATTTCTACAGCTACCCGTATACCAGCGAGCTTGCCCGGCAGAAGGTTGTAGATCTGACGCGGGTACTGTCGCGTTATGCCGGAGTGATTAAGCTCCACCTGGTTCCGTTCACGGAGGTCCAGACGTCTTTTACCGGAATTGGTCAGGATAATCTGATTATTACACTAATGCGCCGGGCCATGCTGCGGATTGCTACCGCTCTTGCTGAACGCGAAGGGGCGCTGGCCCTGATCACCGGTGATAGTCTGGGGCAAGTCGCCAGTCAGACGCTGCCAAGCATGAATGTCATTGGCCGGGCCACTGAGTTGCCGCTGCTGCGTCCGCTGGTGATGATGGATAAGAGTGAGATTGTCGGAATCTCACAGAGCATCGGCACCTATGACCTGTCCATCCTTCCTTATGAAGATTGCTGCACGCTGTTCGTGCCCAAGTCGCCGACGACGAATCCGAACATCCGGATTGTGGACAAGATTGAAGCTACACTGCCCGGGTATCAGGCACTCCTGGAAGCGGCGGTTGCCGGAACAGAGACGGTATCGATTACACCATACGGTGATGAGAAGCCGAGTGATGTGATCCCTGCACAGGCAGGTTTACAGGAAGAATGGTTCTAGAATAGCTATAGATGAGGTGCCCTGCAGCCAGTAATAATGGTTGGCCGGGGCACCTCTTTCTAATATATGGGGATATATGCATTGCATTACCGGGTAGAGTTGCCGCTATGCGGAATTCTGCCCTGAGCGCGGTGGCGCTGCCAGAGGCCGGCGGTAAGGATGCCTGCAATCACCAGAGCAATAAACAGATAGTGGAGCAGCGGCTGCTGTTCGAAGAAGGGGGCAATCCGCTTCTCACTGGTAATCATACTTGCTGCGGTGAAACCGAGCACGGCTGAGCCGATATAGATAATCCAGGAATATCTGTTGATCAGCTTGATGAACAGCGTGCTGCCCCAGACCACAATCGGCACGCTGATCAGCAGCCCGAGCACCACAAGCGTAATATTGTGCTTGGCTGCCCCGGCGATCGCGATTACATTATCCAGCCCCATCGCCGCATCTGCGACAATGATCGTCCGTACGGCCGACCACAGTGTTCCTCCGGCCTGTATGTCCGTGTCCTCCGTATTTCCCCCCGTCAGCAGCCTATAGGCGATCATAATAAGCAGCAATCCGCCGAATAGCAGCAGCCAGGGCACTTTGAGCAGCCACACGACAAGAATCGTTGCGATAATCCGCAACACCACGGCGCCGCCAGTGCCCAGCAGGATCGCCTTCTTCTGTGAACTTCCCTGCAGGTTCCGCGCGGCCAGGCCGATCACAATGGCATTATCACCGGCCAGAATCAGATCGAGGAAGACAATATTCAGCAGGGATAATATGAAATCCGTAACGGATGGATTCAATAGGGGTCACTCCTCGAATTTGTTGGAAAGATATACGGGCTTTGTTGACATGCGGCAGGCAGGCTATAATTTTGTATACGCTGGAACAGCCCCGCTCATGCGTAGTTTCTGAAAAAGCCGGACAGAATGCATAGCTTGTCACCCTGAGGCATACATGTATTTACATGGAGTTCAGGGAGGTTGAAGAGAATGGATTCTTTATTGCTGCTGGGTGAAATACTGATGATCAATCTGGTGCTGAGCGGAGACAACGCGATGGTCATTGCGATGGCCAGCAAGAATCTCCCGGAGAAGCACCGCAGGCAAGCGGTATGGTGGGGAGCTGCCGGGGCAGTGGGTCTGCGCTGCATCCTGACTTTTGCTGCAGTGCTGCTGCTCAAAATTCCTTATATAGAAGCCGGAGGCGCGATACTGCTGCTCTGGATCTCCTTTAAGCTGCTGCTGGAGGAGGAGGAGGAACTTAGGATTGAGGGGAGCTCCAGCGTATGGAAGTCGGTGCGCACCATTCTGCTCGCGGACTTCATCATGAGTCTGGACAATGTGCTGGCGATTGCAGGCTTGGCCAAAGGAGATCTGGCACTTATCGTAATCGGGATTGCCATCAGCATTCCGATTGTAGTCTGGGGAAGCGGCATCATCGTGGGCTGGCTGCACCGCTTCCCTGTGCTGGTCTTCATTGGAGCCTATATTCTGGCGTATACGGCCGGTAATATGCTGCTGCAGGATGCCAAGTTTGGTGCGGTCATTTCCTTCATGCTGCCTACATTCCACTCCATGCTTCCGATGGTGCTGGGGATTATTGTCGTAGCAACAGGTATGCTTAAGCGGAGGATGGTATCTGCGGGATAAGAAGCGGCAATACTAGAGGCTGTGCCAAAAGCTGGAAAGCTTTGGTTCAGCTTTTTTTGTGCAGTTCCCCCGAATGCACGAAGAATGATGGTGTTTTAATTATATTTCAGATAAAATATAAAATGACGAGGGCCAGAGAAAAGACGCGAATTTTGAAGGGATGGGTGAAAGATGTCTTCCAAAAACGACATGAAACTGGGTGTGTTCATCGCCGCCGCCGGCATTGTGATTCTGCTCGGGAAGCTGGGGGTGTTCGGATTTCTTGGACATGCCTTGTGGCCGCTCGTAATTCTGGTTCCGGGCCTGTTCCTGCATGTGCTATTCTTCACCCGCCGTGCTTCTGCATCTGTATTAATACCTGCGGGCATATTAACGGTATACGGTCTGCTCTTTGGATTATGTAATACATGGGGCTGGGACCTGATGAGGCATTTATGGCCTATCCTGCTGCTGGGCATTGCGGTTGGACTTTATGAATATTCGCTGTATTCTTCAGCCAGAACCAGAGGACTAACAACAACCGCTGTTATCCTGGGGCTGCTAAGCATTGTGTTGTTCATCTTCACCCTGCTCGGGACCGGAGCCTTGTATCTGCTGGGTGCCGTTCTGGTTGCCGCAGGCCTATGGCTGATGCTGGGCCGGGGCAGACCGGGCGGGCGCAAGAAGTGGAACGGCGGCTGGTAAGACAGCCGGGCATACGGCACCGATTGAGGGAATGGACACCGCAGAATTTGACTTAAGGCAAAATTAGAAAAATTAAACGAAGTTGGTAACGTTTTTTTCAGAAAAAGACTTGCTTTTCATGGTGCTTTCACGATACTATTAAGGATATGTTGGAGCGTCGGGTTTCTGCCTGGCGCTTCTTTTGTGAGACTGCCGTGACATGCTATAAATTTAAACATTTTTAATTTGATAAATGAGAGGATTTGGATACAAATCATGCATTCAAGAAAAGATATTCGCAATATTGCGATCATTGCCCACGTTGACCATGGTAAAACAACACTCGTCGATCAGCTTCTGCAGCAATCAGGAATTTTCAGCGCTCACGAGCACCTGCAAGAACGGGCCATGGACTCGAACGACCTGGAGCGGGAACGCGGAATCACTATCCTAGCCAAAAATACAGCAATTACCTATAAAGAGTTCCTGATCAACATCGTAGATACCCCTGGACACGCCGACTTCGGCGGTGAAGTAGAACGTATCATGAAGATGGTTGACGGCGTACTGCTGGTTGTGGATGCTTATGAAGGCTGCATGCCGCAGACTAAGTTCGTTCTGCGCAAAGCACTGGAGCAGCACCTTACACCTATCGTTGTCGTGAACAAAATTGACCGTCCGGCTGCACGTCCAAAGGAAGTTATTGATGAAGTTCTGGATCTGTTCATTGAGCTTGAAGCCAGTGACGATCAGCTTGAATTCCCGGTTGTTTATGCTTCAGCGCTTAACGGCACATCGAGCATGGACCCTGAGAAGCAGGATGAAACGATGCTTGCCCTTTACGAAACCATTGTTGAACATATCCCGGCTCCAACTGAAAAAGTTGAAGAGCCCCTGCAGTTCCTGGTAACTCTGATGGATTACAATGAATACCTTGGCCGTATTGCCATTGGCCGTGTTAACCGCGGTGTAATCAAGCAGGGACAGTCCGTAACTGTTATTATGCGTGACGGCAAGAGCAAAACAGCGCGTATCGAGAAGCTGTTTGGTTTCCAGGGCCTGAAGCGTGTTGAGACTGAAGAAGCGGGTGCAGGCGACATCGTAGCGATTGCCGGTATCAAGGACATCAACATCGGTGAGACCATTGCCGATCCGCAGCATCCAGAAGCGCTGCCTGTTCTGAAGATCGACGAGCCTACAATGCAAATGACGTTCCTCGTGAACAACAGTCCGTTTGCCGGTAAAGAAGGCAAGTGGGTAACTTCCCGTAAGCTGCGCGAACGTCTGTTCAAAGAGCTGGAAACGGATGTCAGCTTGCGTGTAGATGAAACGGATTCCCCTGATGCATTTGTCGTATCCGGCCGTGGTGAGCTTCACCTGGGTATCCTGATCGAGAACATGCGCCGCGAAGGTTACGAAATGCAGGTTTCCAAGCCTGAAGTTATCGTCAAGGAAATCGACGGAGCCAAAATGGAGCCGCTTGAACGCCTGATGATTGATGTTCCGGAAGAAAGCATGGGCGCTGTTATGGAAAGTCTGGGAACACGCAAAGCAGAAATGGTCAACATGATTAATCATGGTACGGGCCAGGTTCGACTGGAGTTCCTGATTCCTGCACGTGGTCTGATTGGTTACAACACCTACTTCCTGACCCTGACCCGCGGTTATGGCGTTATGAACCATGCGTTTGACAGCTATGCTCCACTGATTGGCGGACAGGTTGGCGGACGTCACCAAGGCGTACTCGTATCCAGTGAAACCGGCAATACGACTCTATATGGCATGATGGGCGTAGAAGACCGCGGTATTCTCTTCCTGGAACCGGGAACTGAAATTTATGAAGGCATGATCGTAGGTGAGCACACCCGCGATAATGACATCATTGTAAATATCTGCAAAGAAAAACAGCTGACCAACGTTCGTTCTGCAACGAAGGATGAGACTGTTAAAATGAAGACTCCGCGTATGTTCTCTCTGGAAGGCGCGCTTGAATACCTGAATGATGATGAATATTGCGAAATTACACCTAAATCCGTTCGTCTGCGCAAAAAGATCCTGAACAAGGGTGAGCGCGAACGTGTAGAGAAGCAGCGTAAAGCGGCGCAAGCCAGCCAAGCGTAAGCTGTAACCCATTCAAGCCGCCGGATGAACAATCCGGCGGCTTTTCTTGTTTATTTTCCCGGACAGAAGATCGTTCAAATTGCAGGGATTAAAAGAAGTATAAAACTGCTGAGGATGATATAATGTAAACGATACTTATATCCGGGAGGAGTGACGAGCTGTGCAGAGCTGGTTCGCTGAGCATCCAATTGTCGCTTACATTGTCATCTTTATTCTACTGACCTATGTGTATAACCGTGTATTTCGCGTCAACCAGAAGCTGCCCATCGGCAAAGAGATCGTACTATATATTATGATGGCTATAGGCTCGGGGATGCTGCTCATCTTCCAGCATGATAAACTTCCGATCATCCAGTGCCTGCTGGTGGCGGTAGGGTTAATGCTGCTCGTGCGGGTCCGCTACCTGGTAGAGGCCCGGCAGAAGCGGAAAGCTGCAGCTGCTGCGAAACGGCACTAGGCGCAACTTTTAGTGCTCCGGATCGTCTAAGTTATTATAAAGTTATCTAATTCTACCTGAATGAAAAGGACCTAATTCAATTATGAATACAAGCAAGGGCAGTCTGCCACCCAGATCGAATGGCCAGCAAGGAACCAACAGACAGCAGTCTAGACCCGCTGCCTTAACCAAATCAACGAAATCAACCAAATCTACGAAATCTAGTAAGAAGAAGCCTAAGAAACGCGGGTTTTTCGCCCGGCTGATGAGACTGCTGCTGATCCTCCTCCTGGTTGCCGTAATTGCGGCGCTGGGCTACGCAGGGTACTTGTACTGGAAGTTTGATCAGGGAGGGTTCGGCGTGGACCAGCCGGTTCAGGCCGGGCAGTCTGCTTCAGAGAAGCCGCTGACAATGCTGCTGCTAGGCACTGACAACCGTCCGAAGCACCCGTCCAATCTGACGGATGTCATCATGGTTGCGGCGCTGAACCCGGAGACCCAATCGGCAACCGTAGTTTCACTGCCGCGCGATACTTACGTAGAGCTTAGTGGCTATAAGAAAACCAAAATCAATGCGTTCTACTCCCGCTTCAAGAGCAAGGAGAAGACCTCAGGGATTCTGGCCGGGGATGAAATGAAGACCATGATGAGCAAATATCTCGATATTCAGGTCGATTATGTCACTGTGCTTGATTTCCAGGGCTTCCGGGATATCGTGGATGAATTCGGCGGTGTAGATGTCAATATCAGCGAGAATATGTGCTACACGGACAGTGTGGACGGAACCGATATTAATCTCAAGAAAGGCCAAGCCCAGCTAAACGGGGATAAGGCGCTTGATTATGTACGTTACCGTAAATCCAATTGCAGTCCGGCAACGAAGCCTTCTGACGATTTTGACCGCAATAAACGCCAGAATGAAGTGCTTAATTCGCTGATCGCACAGATGCAATCACTCGGAGGGGTGCTCAAAATCGGCAAGGTGCTGGATGCCGTGGACGATAATCTGGCAAGCGATATTGAGAATGCCCAGATCAAAAGCATGATAGCTACTTACTGGAATATATCTAAGGAGAATGTAGAATTTGTGCCGGTGACAGGAACCTGGCGCAGTCCCTATGTATATATTGACGATAAAGAGCTGGACGCAGCCAAGAAAAGCCTTCAGGACCAGATATCCGGCCTCTCTGGCACCGCTGCTTCTGCAGCCGCAGACAGTCCATAAGCAGCAGCAGGAAAGAATCTACAAATTGAATGCAAGTTTCATCCTGTGCTATAATATAATAAATTGAATGCACTCACGCCGCATAGGGGGTCTGTACTTATGTCCGAAGCCGTTGCTCAGCTGGGCGAAACACTGCTAGCTATGCTGCAGTCGGAAACCTTTGTTCTTCTAAACACTGTGGATGCTGAATC
Organism: Paenibacillus sp. FSL R5-0912; assembly: GCF_000758605.1. Taxonomy (NCBI): domain Bacteria; kingdom Bacillati; phylum Bacillota; class Bacilli; order Caryophanales; family Paenibacillaceae; genus Paenibacillus; species Paenibacillus sp. FSL R5-0912. The sequence continues at coordinate 5,796,137 of NZ_CP009282.1, read as the reverse complement.
CGGTGGCCCTACCTCTACTGCGATTTCCTGGATCTATGCAGTGAGCCCTTCTATTGTGCGCTTATCGGTAGATCACCGTTCCAGACTTGTGAACAACATGAAGGTCAATCCGCTGGTAACCATTACTGTGTTTGGTGAGGGAACGGTTCATGCCATCAACGGGCGTGCTTCTGTGAAGCAGGACCCTCTGCCGGATGTTCCTTTTAAGATGTGCTGTTTTGATGTTGAGATTGAAGCGGTCCGCAATGCGCTGTTCTACGGCGCTCATCTGGAATCTGCTCCGAAATATGCGAAGGTATACGATGCGCGTGCGGCTGAGAAGCTGGACGGACAAGTATTTGCCGCCATGCAAAAAGCCTAGTGTGCCGTCACTAGGCTTTTTTTGTCTCCAGATCCAGTGCTTTGTACAGGAATGTTCAAGCTTATTGTCCGTTACCTTGCGGTTTGATATCCTCTGGCAGTTGCGGGATGATCCGGCCGATAATGTCGGCCATTTCTGAGGCGAAGCCGGATACCGGGTTTCCCTTAGTAATATGCTTTCCCATCTCGGCTAACCTGCTGGTGAGGTCCATATCGGCAGTAACGAGCGTTCTTACACCCCTCGGGTCTTTGCGGATAGCTTCCGCTACCGTGTATTTCACGCTTCCGACCCGTGAGCGGGTAAGCGATCCGTCGACATCAATGCCGACAACGGCAATGTTGTTCATTACGACACAGTGGGCTCCGTTTACACCGGGAACTCTTTTGGCTAACTGTTCAAAATAATCCTTAAGTGCAACATTGCTTTCGCCCTTAACGTTAGAAGGCTGTCCGTTCTCTGCTGTAGGTTCAAGTGCTGTACCATCTTCGGACAATGTCCGTACTCCGCGATTCCCCTGGCTGCTCAAGGCCTTTGACGATTGTTTATCCTGAGGAGAGGGTGATGTCTCTTTATTAGCGATACCGCAGCTTGTCAGCAGCAGCAGTACCAGCAACAGACACATTGATTTTCTCATATGTGCTTACTCCTTTCAGCCATAGTTCAGTGGTTTACTTTATCTTGCCCTTGCTGAATAGAGTTATGTATGATCAATCAAACCAGGCGCTGTGGAGGGGATACCATGAAAAAGATATTCGTACTAGACACTAACGTGCTACTGCACGACCCCAATTCGATTTTTGCTTTCAAGGCGAATGAAGTTGTCATTCCCGCTGTAGTCCTGGAAGAAATCGACTCCAAGAAGCGTAATGCCGATGAAATCGGCCGCAACGCCCGCACCGTGTCACGTTTGTTAGACGGACTCCGGGAACTGGGCCACCTGCACAGTGGTGTGGTACTGGAACATGGAGGCACGCTGAAGGTAGAGCTTAACCACCGCAGCTTCGTAAAGGTACAGGAGATGTTCGGGGAGGTCTCGAACGATAACCGCATATTGGCTGTTGCCCTCAATTATCTCCATGAGGAGAATGAAAAGGCTGACCCCAGCCCTGTGGTACTCGTAAGTAAAGATGTACTCGTCCGCATCAAAGCGGATGTGCTTGGCATAACACCGGAGGATTATTTATCCGACCGAACCGGAGATTTGAATGAGCTGTATTCCGGCTGCCAGTCGCTGATGGTGCATCCTTCGCTGATCGATGAATATTATAGTCACCGTTTCTTGTCTATCAAGCAGCTGTCGTTGTCCTACCCGCTCTACCCTCATGAATTTGTCATTCTGAAGGATGAGATTGGCAGCGGCAAATCGGCACTGCTCAAGGTGAACAGTGATGCCAGCCGGCTCGAACCGCTGTACCTCGGCAATGATGCGGTGTGGGGCATCAGCGCCCGGAATGCCCAGCAGCGGATGGCGCTTGAGCTCCTGCTGAATGATGATATTCCGCTGGTGACCATTACCGGTAAAGCGGGTACAGGGAAGACGCTGCTGGCGCTTGCCGCCGGACTGTTCAAGGTGGAGGACGAACATAAATACAAGAAGCTCCTGATCGCGCGTCCTGTAGTCCCGATGGGTAAGGATATCGGATATTTGCCGGGGGAGAAGGACGAGAAGCTCCGTCCCTGGATGCAGCCGATCTATGATAACCTCGAGTTCCTGTTTGATACCAAAAAAGCCGGAGATATCGATAAAATATTGATGGGCCTGGGCAGCATCCAGGTAGAGGCGCTCACTTATATCCGCGGACGTTCGATTCCGTCGCAGTTCATCATCATTGATGAGGCGCAGAACCTGTCCCGGCATGAAGTGAAGACGATCGTCTCCCGCGCCGGTGAAGGCAGCAAGGTGATTCTGATGGGAGATCCGGAGCAAATCGACCATCCTTATCTGGATGCCGCGAGCAACGGGCTCAGCTATATCGTTGAGAAATTTAAGCAGCAGGGCATTAGCGGCCATATCACGCTTGAGAAGGGTGAGCGTTCGCATCTGGCTCAGCTGGCTGCGGATTTGCTGTAGCTGCTTAGTTTTAACTCTTTATGCACTATGGTTTTATGCACTACAGCTCTATCAGCTTCATTAGCCGGCAGTCCGCCGGTTGATAAGCACAATCACGGCCGGGAGATGACCACTCCCGGCTTTTGTCTGCCCCGCCCCCGGAACGGTGGGGGGTCAGGCTGTAAGAGCTGAGCCGATATGGCGGGAGCACCGGAGGGGGATTTTGGAACTGTAGGAGCGGGAGCGTCCGCCTTTGTCTCCGGATTTCAACCGCGCACAGCGGACTAATCGAAGAAATCTGGAGACAACAGCGGCCGGAAGTCCAAATATTCACCGCAGGTGCGAATACCGCCCAACCGGCGACCGGTTCATCAGACTCACCCCCTCACGCCGTTCACACCTATATAATAGAAAGAGAACGTTTTCACAAACGCAGACAAGCACGTATATGTCTGCTAAAATGAGGAAGACGAGGATCGCGGGAGGAGAGAGAAGCACGTGCTGAGACGCAAAAACTATTGGCTGCTGTTTGCTGTTCTGCTGCTGTCGCTGACAAGCCTGTCACCCGGCATGGAGCTGGACACGGATGAGGGAAGCTATCCGCCCAGACAGCCGCTGGACCAATCGAAGCGCCCCCCTTCAGGTGAACTTGGGGACGAGCAGAGCTTGACCATCCGCGTATCACTCAGCAGTTTGGAATTTAGTGTACTGCAGCGGATCAGCCAAAATTACAGCCTTTCGAGCGGGGTCAGCGTACAGCTGACCAATGTGGATGCTGAAGAAGACGGGGCAGCTCAGGTACGCGAGGAACTGACGGTCGGGGATAGTCCGGATATTGTGATGCTGGACGGCCACAGTATTTTTGATCTGGCTTCCCGCGGATATTTGCTGCCTGTAGATATATACCAGAGTGTTCCCGGGAGCACCCCTCTTACCATGCTGATCCAGCAAATGCAGTGGAACGGATACGACTGGGGCGTTCCGCTCGATATTGATCCCTATGTATTGGTATATTCTCCGCAGCGGCTTGCGGAGTGGGGTCTTTCCGGGGCACCTTCAAGTCTGGAAGAATGGAATGGACTGCTAGGCCGGCTGAACGGGGAAGAGACGAAGGAACATTATCTGCTGGCAATGGATACGCGGAATCCTTATGGTTATGCTGCTGTACTGCATAGCATGGGAGGGAGACTGCTGTCTATGAGTGAAGCGCAAGCGGCGTGGACCGAAGCTGCCCGAGGATATTTTTTTCTGACCAGCCGGTTTAATCAGAATATCTGGGATATGCTGCAGGATGGTAAGCTTGCGGTGGCCGTAGTGCCGCTCTCCGAATGGAAAAAATATGGAAACTCCACACTGGCGGTCCAAGCGCCGCTGGAACAGACGGGCTACAACATCTACGAGGCAATCCATAGCCGCTTTTTTGCGCTCCCGGCACAATCCGGCAGCCCTGAAGCAGCGGTCAAATGGCTGGCTTATGTGACTTCAAGCTCGGCTCAGCTGGAATGGCTGGAGAATACCGACCATCTGCCTGCACTGGATGAGTTGTACCGCTCCGGATTGCCTGAAATCTCCCGGCTTCCGTTCGACTCCAAATTATTCCTCACCGATGACAATGCCCCCGAGTCAGACTCTGAGGGCGAGTGGAGCCGCAAGGCGGAAGCGGCAATCCTGCTCTTGACCGGCAAGCTGGATGCGGCGGGATACCAAGCCGCGGCCGCAGCCTCAGAATGAGAGGGACAGCTTGACATGGAGCACGCCGTCCGAGCTGAATACTTCCGTGGCATGCAGGAATGAGACGATTTTTGACGGATAGAATCCCAGATCGAACTCTTCCTCCAGCGCCTGACGGGTGGTATCCGGCAGCTCCAGTCCATTGAAGACCACATGGTCCACATGGAACATTAATCCGTTGACCGGTTCCTCCTGAATGGTGTAATGACCGGTCAATGTCAGTGACAGCCCGCCGCTCTTGCCCGTGGCTGTAATCTCGTTATCCTTGAAATGAAAAGCGAAATCCTTGAACAGCGTATTCTGCGTGACCAGGAATTCGTTCAAATCCTTTTCCTTCAGCGCAAGATTATAAGTCATCCCCTTACGTACCAGCACACCGTCCCGGTCCTGGACGAACTGCGGCAGATGCTTCATCGCCGAGGATAACGCCTTGAAATAAGTCTTAACCTCATGTATTCCGATATTCTCCCAATATTTACTGAATTCCTCCAGCAGTACCCCCATGCGCTCAGGATCTGTACTGGCCTGAATACCGCCCTCAATTTCTTCATTCAAAGCAAGCACACGCTTTTGCTGCTCCTGGAGTGCTGTTTTGAGCCCGGCAAGCTCTTCAGAGCTGCGCTGTACGGCCGCAATTGTTTTTTTCAAATCCTTGTATTGTGTTTCATACTGCGACAGCGTGTCCCGGTCCTGCCCCATAATAATCTCATAATAATCATAAAGAGCGAGTACTCTGCTGATGCTTTTGGCGGACAGTAAGGCTGCAAGCAATCCATCGCGTTCCCCCATATAATAAGCCCGCACAACTGCGCCTGCGCGTTCCTGCTGATCTGCAATGGCCGTTTGTTTGGCGGCCGACTGCCGGGTCAGCGTGGCGACTTCACTTTCAAGTGCTTGTTGTTCTGCCGTAATCCGGACAATCTCCCGTTCAATTTCCCCTGAGGACAGAGTCTGTTCGAGCAGCTTGCGGGTTTCTTCATTATCCGGAACGGCAGGTGCTGAAGCACTGAGGCCGGAACCTGGGTCGGCGGACAGATATACCGGTGAAGCCAGCGGCAGAAGTGTGCAGGTGAGAAGGAGTAGAGCTGCAAATAACCGGCGTAAGGAACTGCGGAATAACACCACATCACCACCTTGAACAGAGTTGAGTAATAGGTATGTACTAATAATATGTTTCTGCCTGTTAAAATATCATACCCTGTTTCGGCATCCGGGAACTACATTCGGACAAACAAAATTACCCCACAAAGTGGGGCCTAGCTTCGGGGATTACTCAGGTACTTTGCGGGGACCCCAATTCTCAAAATAAAAAAACGGAGTATGCTCCTTGAGATAAAGGAACACTATCCGTTTCAGTACTGTATATTCGTTACAGCGGCAGACCCATCTGAAAGACTGTCCAATAGCTGAAGCCCGAGAAGGTCAGGATCATATAACCCCAGAAAAGCAGAATGTAGGTCTTTTCCGTGAATTTCATGTAGCCAAGGATCACAAAAAAAGCGGTTTGTAAAAAGAATAGCAGGGCCATTTCTGTAAGATCACCGGCGAAAGCCATAAGTCCGATAACGAGTGTGAAAAATCCCAATACGCGAAACATGCGGTCCAAGAGAGAGTCCCCCTTCCAGTATGAATCCGGCTACTGCTGCTTACCTTTCATTATAACGGCTCGGCAAAACACTGTAAACGAATTCATTGAAAAAAAAGCAGGAAATCATAATATTTATGATTTTTATAATTGACACAAGCTTTTCTCGTGGAATTAAAGAATTTATAGCATTGTAAGTATGATGTTCAGCCAAAATGGCAATACAATTTAGTATCAAATAGATTCTATGAACTCTAATAGAGGCATAGAAATGGAGTAAGCAGCTTTTATCCCTATTCACTACCCGGCGGAGCTGCCGGTTCTGAAGATGGTTATTTCATGATGTTGTTAGGAGGGTTAGGCTTTATGACAGCCGTTAGACAGGATGCTTGGAGTGCGGAAGATGATCTGATATTGGCAGAAATAACGCTGCGTCATATCCGTGAGGGCAGCACACAGCTTGCTGCTTTTGAAGAGGTGGGTGAAAAAATCGGCAGAACCTCGGCTGCCTGCGGTTTCCGCTGGAACAGCTGCGTACGCAAAAGTTACGAGGATGCTATCGGGATTGCAAAAGGCCAGCGTCAGAAACGAAGTTATTTGAAGAAACAGCCGGCTTCCAGAGGTGCGCAGGTAGCAGGACTGATTCTCGGAGACATTGAAGAGGATTACGGACGAAGCGAAGGGTTAAGCGAGAACAGCTTATCGATTGATGCGGTAATCCGGTTTCTGAGACAATGGAAAGGCACGTTCCAGGAGGCTGGGCGGCAGCTGAAGATGCTGGAGCGGGATTTGCGAGAGAAGGAAGATGAACTGACGGAGCTGAGAGCAGAGAATGAACGCTTATCCAAGGAAGTTAATCTAGCCCAGAGCGATTACCGTGTAGTCAATGATGATTACAAAGCGCTGATCCAGATTATGGACCGGGCCCGCAGACTCGCATTTCTAAATGAAGAAGAAGAGGAAAAAACCCGCTTCAAAATGGACGCGAATGGAAACCTGGAACGGATCGAATAGAACATGAATCCCGCAAATCCTGCATCCCAGTGCCTCACGGCACCGGCATTGCAGGATTTTTTGTGTTTTGCTTTGAGCGGAGGTGCAGGATATAATTAGGAAAATTACCGGCGGCAGGAGGAGGCGTATGCATGAAGATTGATATCATAGGGGCGGGGGCGCTCGGCCTCCTGCTTGCCGGCAAGCTCATCAGTGCGGGGAGCGAAGTCAGACTGTGGTGCCGGAGTGAGCAGCAGTGCAGAGAATTAGCAAGCAGTGGTCTAACAGTCAGCTATGAGGACGGCGGAGAGGCAATATTCGTTAAGGGTGACCGCTTCTCGGCTGAACCAGTGAGTAAGTATACGCAACGGCAGCTGGCTGATCCGGGAGAGGTTACGCTGATAACGGTCAAACAAACGGTGCTGCATCATGAGCTTCCGGAGATTCTGCGGCCGCTTCAAGAACGGAATCTTACAATGATATGTTTCCAGAACGGCTGTGGACACTTAGAGCTGCTGCAGGAGCTTCTGCCGGAATCCTCCCTCTGGGTGGCGGTAACCACTGAGGCTGCCAAGAGGAAAACATTAACAGAGGTTATTCATGCAGGTAGAGGGGAAATCTGTATAGGGAAAAGCAATCAATCTCTACATCACAATGAATCAAACGCACAGGATTGGGGTAATGGCGGCACAATAAGTTTTGCTAAGGCCCTTGCAACAGCAGGATTCAACGCCTCTCTGTCGAAAGAAGTGGATACCATCATTTACCGGAAGCTCTTGATCAATGCTGTAATTAATCCTCTAACCGCAATATGGCGGGTCCCAAACGGCGGGCTGTTGGCTTCACCTGAGCGTGTACAGATCATGAAGGAACTGTACACAGAGGCTGTACAGACCTATGATGCCTGCGGGATTACCTATGAGAAGCATGTCTGGGAGGCCATTCTTGAAGTTTGCCGGGCTACATCGGGCAATATTTCATCCATGCTGGCCGATGTGCTTGCTTCAAGGGAAACGGAAATCCGCTGGATTAACGGAAGCATTGTGAATATGGGGCTGCAGCACGGGGTGGAGGTTCCGCTGCACCGCTGGATCTGCGGACTGGTAGAGGGCATGACTGTGAGGGAGAGGTGAGGCTGTTTGGAATTTTTGCGGAATTCGTTCGGCGTATTAAGCGTTATTCCGATTGTTCCTTTTTTAATCGTATATTTCGCGGGCATCGGTCTTAAGCAAGAGAAGAGGAAAACTTTTCTGCTGGCGATGGACGTGACTACTTTATTTTTACTGCTGTCAGTTTCAGGATTATTTAATACGATCTTTCATTCGAATTTCGGGTTCTTTCTTATACTACTTATTGTATTAATATCCGCTGGACTGATTGGAGGCGCGCAAAACCGGCTTAAGGGATCGGTCGACGGAAAACGGTTATTACGGGCAGTTTGGCGGCTTTCGTTCTTTTTTATGGGGACCAGTTACGTAATATTTATGATTGTAGGCCTCATACGATACATATCACAAGCGATGTAATGTTCCACTGCTCCGGTGAAGCGTCAACGTCACAAAATTTTAAAGAATTAAAAAAAAGTCGTTTTCAGAAAATATTGCTCTAGATTTTTTTGACCACTGGTTGTATAATCATAAACCATATACCACATTCTATTTAGGGGGAACTGCTAGATGAAGAAGAGTAAAAGTCTATTGCTCATGTTCGCATTAGTTTTGGTTATCGGCACAGTGCTTGCTGGCTGCGGCGGAAACAATAACAATGCTAACAGCGGCACCAATGCTGCAGCAACAAATGCAGCCGGTAATGAAGGTAGCACGAACACAGGAACAACCGGTGACGAGAAACTGGCTGCTGACCAGACACTTAGAGTCAACCTGACTGCAGAACCACCTACTTTTGACCCTGCTCAAGCTCAGGACAGCCAAGCGAATACCGTCCTGAAAACTATGTATGAAGGTTTGACCCGCATGAATGACGAAACTGGCCAAGCTGAGCCGGGAATTGCCGAATCTTGGGAAATTTCCCCTGACGGTCTGGTATATACATTCAAACTGCGTGATGCACAATGGAGCAACGGCGACCCTGTAGAAGCTGCTGACTTCGTTCGCGCCTGGAAAATCGTGCTGGATCCTAACACAGATCCAACTGCACCTTATGCTTACCAATTGTACTACCTGAAGAACGCTGAAGAATATTATGGAAAGAAAGTTACAGATTTCAACGAAGTGGGCGTAAAAGCTGTTGATGCGAAAACTCTTGAAGTTACGCTGAAAGCACCAACTCCATACTTCCTTGGCCTTCTGTCCTTCTATACTTATTACCCTGTACACAAATCCGTTGAGGGTAATACTAAATGGGCAACAAACAAAGATACTATGATCACTAACGGTGCGTTCACATTGACTGAGTGGACTACCGGCCAATCCCTGCAAGTAAGCAAGAACGATAAATATTGGGATGCTGCTAACATCAAGCTTGCTAAAATTGACTTCTCCCTGGTAAACAGCGGCGCAACTGAACTGCTCAGCTACAAGAACGGTGAGCTTGACCGTGCTGGTGCACCACACGGTGAAATCCCGCAAGAACAGATTCCAATTGTACAAAAAGAGCTTCCTAACGAATTCCAGAGAAAAGGTATCGCAAGTACCTACTACTATGAATTCAACATCACTGAAAAACCTTTCGACAACGTTAAAATCCGTAAAGCCCTGGCGATGACTGTTAACCGTCAAGCGCTGATCGACAACGTAACACTGGGTGGACAACTTCCAGCATTCGGCTTTGTACCTCCGGGTATCGCTGGCGCTGACGGTGAATTCCGTACAGCAGTTAAAGACAGCTACTTCACAGAAGATACAGAAGCCGCTAAGAAATTGCTGGCTGAAGGTCTAGCTGAAGAAGGTCTGACTGAACTGCCACCGGTTGAATTGTCTTACAACACAAGTGAAGGCCACAAGAAAATCGCTTTGGCTGTAGCTGATATGTGGAAACAAGCCCTGGGTATCACTGTAAACACTGTTAACCAGGAATGGGCAGTATTTATCGACAACCGTCAAAACCTGAACTACCAGATCGCACGTGCCGGCTGGACTGCGGATTACAATGATCCAATGACCTTCCTGGATATGTGGGTAACAGGCGGCGGTAACAATGATACTGGTTACGCTAACCCTGAATACGACAAGCTGATCAATGACGCTAAAGCAAGCTCCGACCTGGCAGCACGCCAAGAAATGTTTGCTAAAGCTGAAAAAATGATCATTGAAGATGATATGATTCTGATTCCGTTCTACTACTACACAAACAACTCCCTGACTAAAGAGTACCTCAAAGGTGTAACTCTTGACTTCAGCGGTGCAATCGACTTCACTCGTGCTTACCTGCTTGAGCACTAAGAATTGTAGAACCTTCGGTTAGCTTAACTGAATAGTGGTTGTCTGAAGGTAGCAATATACTTCGGGATATATATGTGGAATTCCATATATATCCCTTTTTTTTGCATTTCAGGCTTTTTGTTAAAGATTTCACGAACTTACAAAATAAGAAATTAGACAAATGGCCATTTTTTTCATAAAATCTAATTATGTGTCTCAAAAAAAATGTCGAAGGAGGTGTTGATGGGGATGGTTCGTTATGTTGCCAATAAGTTCTTCTATATGCTTGTCTCGCTGTTTGTGCTAATTTCAGCGACCTTTTTTCTGATGAAAGCCATTCCGGGGGACCCGTTTACTTCTGAAAAGAAAGTTCCGCCGGAAATAAAAGCGCGTTTATACGAGCAATATGGATTGGACAAGCCGCTCTATCATCAGTATTTCAAGTATTTGGGTGAAATTGTCCAGGGTGATCTGGGTGTATCTATGAAGCGTCTGAATCAGGATGTAACTCACTTGATCGGACAAACGTTCTCGGCGTCTCTAAAGCTGGGGGTTATCGCAATTATAGTGTCGGTTATTGTCGGAGTCTTTCTCGGCATGATGGCGGCACTCTATCACCGCAAGTTTATTGACAGCGCGGCCATGGTGCTGGCGGTGCTGGGGATTGCAGTTCCGAGCTTTGTAGTCGCCTCGCTGCTTCAATATGTGTTCGCCTATAAGTTCCACATGTTCCCGGTTTCCGGATTTAAGGGTCCCCTGTATTATGTCTTACCTGTAACCGCACTCTCGGCACAGCCGATAGCCTTTATAGCGAGGCTAACGCGCTCAAGTATGCTGGAAGTGCTGCATGCAGATTACATCAAGACGGCTAAGGCCAAAGGCCTAAGCTGGGCAGCAATCCTAAGCCGTCACGTACTGCGGAACGGAATTCTGCCGGTTGTAACCTACATGGGACCTATGACGGCTAACATCGTAACCGGTTCTGTAGTTATCGAGCAGATCTTCGGAGTCGGCGGTATCGGTAAGCAATTCGTCGAAGCGATTGGCGTGCGTGATTATACCGTTATTATGGGGATTACGATCTTCTATGGCGTATTGCTCATGCTAGCACGCTTTATCACGGATATAGCTTATGTGTTTGTAGATCCGCGTATCAAACTAAGTGGTGGAAAGGAGGGCTAAAATTGGCTTCTGACAAAAATGTGGTATCGCAGGATGCGAACCTGAAACCGGAAGATTTCCGTAAAATCGGAATTGATGAACGGCAAGCTGAAGTCATTCAGCGCGAAAGTCTGTCTGCCTGGCGGGATTCCTGGGAACGTCTGCGCCAGAACAAAATGGCAATGACAGCACTGGGTATTCTCGGACTAATTATCCTTGCGGCGCTTATCGCTCCGTTGTTCTCAAAGTACAATTACTACTCCAATGATTTGCTCAGTACCAACAAGCCTCCTTCATCCGAGCACTGGTTTGGTACAGATGATCTGGGTCGCGATATCTTTGTCCGTACCTGGTACGGTGCACGTATCTCACTGATTGTCGGCCTGGCTGCCGCTGCCATTGACCTTTTGATCGGGGTTATCTACGGCGGAATCATGGGTTATTTCGGTGGACGTGTAGACAATATCATGAACAAAGTATCTGAAATTCTCTACTCCATTCCTTACCTGCTGGTTGTTATCCTTCTCCTGGTTGTGCTTGAACCAAGCCTTGGGACGATCATCCTGGCGCTGACGATAACGGGCTGGATTACGATGTCCTGGATTGTCCGCGGAGAGATTATGCAGCTGAAGAACCGTGAGTTCGTTCTGGCTTCGCGTTCGATGGGTGCAGGGTCAAAAAGACTGTTGTTCAAACACCTTTTGCCGAATGCGGTTGGTCCGATTATCGTAACCATTACACTGTCTGTACCAAATGCCATCTTTGCTGAAGCGTTCCTGAGTTTCCTCGGACTTGGTGTACAGGCTCCTGTAGCTTCCCTCGGATCGATGATTAATGATTCACTGACTGGCTGGCTTTATTATCCGTGGCGTTTCCTGTTCCCGGCTATCCTGATCAGCTTAACGATGCTTTCCTTTAATATTTTTGGTGACGGTCTCCGTGATGCACTGGATCCCAAGCTGAAGAAATAGGAGGTGAACAATGATGGAACCCATTCTGCAAGTCAAGGATTTGCAAGTTTCCTTTTTTGTAAAAGGCGGAGAAGTTCAGGCTGTACGCGGGTTGAACTTTGAAGTAGGCAAAGGCGAGACCGTTGCTATTGTCGGTGAATCCGGCAGCGGCAAAAGTGTCACTGCACAGTCGATTATGCGGCTGCTTCCTGCCCCGCTCTCCAAAGTGAAGCAAGGCGAGATTGTTTTTCAAGGAAAGAATCTGCTGGACCTAAGCATGAAACAAATGGAATCGATTCGCGGCAAAGATATTGGCATGATATTTCAAGACCCGATGACTTCTTTGAACCCAACTATCAAAGTGGGCAAACAGATAACCGAAGTTTTGATCAAACATCAGAATATGTCAGCGGCCGAAGCGAAACAGCAAGGTATTGAAATGCTGCAATTAGTAGGCATTAAAAATGCGGAGGCTCGCTTTAACCAATATCCCCACGAATTCTCCGGCGGGATGCGCCAACGCGTAATGATTGCCATTGCTCTGGCCTGCCGCCCGGCTCTCCTGATTGCGGATGAGCCGACAACGGCGCTTGACGTAACCATTCAGGCGCAAATCATGGAAGTTATGAAAGAGATGCAGCAAAGACTAGGGACCTCCATCATCCTGATTACACATGATCTCGGCGTGGTTGCCGGCATGTGTGACCGGGTCATCGTAATGTATGCTGGTGAAGTGGTCGAAACAGGGACACGCTGGGAGATTTTCAAGAATCCCCAGCACCCTTACACCAAAGGTCTTTTGCGGTCGATGCCGCGTCTTGACCAAAAGAAGGGTGAGCCGCTGATTCCGATCATCGGTACTCCCCCGGATCTGATTAAGCCGCCGGTCGGTTGCCCGTTCACAGCGCGTTGCAGCGAAGCAATGCATGTTTGCGAACAGATCGATCCCGGCGCCACAGAGTTCAGCGAAACGCATATGGCGCGCTGCTGGAATCTGCATTCGATGGCCAAGGAGGTGCAGTTCGTTTGAGTAAGAATCTGATTGAAGTAGAAGGTCTTAAGAAGTATTTCAATGTAGGTAAAGGAAGAGTTCTTAAGGCTGTTGATAATATTAATTTCTCGATTCGCGAAGGCGAAACCCTGGGTATGGTAGGGGAGTCCGGTTGCGGTAAGACTACTGCAGGCCGTACGGTTCTCCGCTTGTACGAGCCGACTGCAGGAAGCGTGAAATACAATGGTGTAGATATCTACAAATTGTCCGGCAGCAAAATGAAGGCGATGCGCCGTGATATGCAAATGATCTTCCAGGATCCGTATGCATCGCTTAACCCGCGGTTCACGGTATCGGACATTATCGGTGAAGCCCTGGACATTCATGGTCTGGCCGGAAGCCGGCAGGAACGCAAGAAGCGGATTGAAGAGCTGCTGGATATGGTTGGACTTAACCATGATCATGCCACCCGCTATCCGCATGAGTTCTCCGGCGGACAACGCCAGCGTATCGGTATTGCCCGTTCCCTTGCGGTTAACCCTAAGTTCATCGTCTGCGATGAGCCGATCTCGGCACTGGACGTGTCCATTCAGGCACAGGTAGTCAACCTGCTCAAAGAACTTCAGGATCGTCTCGGACTTACTTATCTCTTCATTGCGCATGACCTGTCCATGGTTAAGCATATCAGTGACCGTGTAGCTGTTATGTACCTGGGTAAAATGGTTGAACTTGCGGAAAGCGAAGAATTGTACGCTAACCCGATCCATCCGTACACCAAGTCGCTGCTCTCGGCGATTCCGGTTCCGGATCCGGAAGTGGAAGCGAACAAGAAACGCATTCATCTGCATGATGAGCTGGGCAGCCCAATTTATAGTGCAAATGAAAAAACCAATGATAGCGATTATGAGCTGGTCGAAGTGTCCAAGGGACATTTTGTTGCTAAACAGTTCGCTTAAAATTTAACAGCATTATCACCGTAGGCGGGAGCGTTTAGCTCTCGTCTATTCTTTCAATATATGCTTGTATAGTTCCATGCCGGCGCTTCTTCTTTGACGCCGCACCTAACTTTGGATACAATCATAAAGGGTTTACCGATTTATGATTACATACAGCAGGTTATAGTAGAACAGGAGGCAAATGCATATGAATGTTGTACCGGAACCACTTCCGGGCGGATCTGCGCTCGCCAGTGACTATATACATCAATATGAAACTGTAGGACATTTGTACGGCGGGGATTTCCGCAACCTGGAGAGCCGGGTTAAGCGCGCGGAATGGCTTGATGGAACGGCAAGCCTCCGTGCAGACCGTACCGCGGTTGTTTCATACTTACGCAGTTATAACGCAGAGCATAATGCCCATGGAGCGGTAATGCGCTCCCTTGACTTATTGGAGCAGCCGGATACGCTGGTGGTCACAGGCGGCCAGCAGAGCGGTTTGTTCACAGGTCCGCTCTTTGTAGTATATAAGGCAATTACTACAATTCAGGCTGCGCGGGAAGCAGCAGCCCAGCTTGGGCGCCACGTTGTTCCGCTGTTCTGGATTGCCGGTGAAGATCATGACTGGGATGAAGTCAATCATACGTATGTACTGAACCGGACGGGCGAAATTACGCGGATTAAGCTGGATAAAGGCGAAGGTCCGCGTTCTTCTGTCAGTGAAATCAAGGTGGAAGCAGAGAGCTGGCTTCAGGCTGTAGGGCAGCTGGACGGACTGCTGCAGGATAGCGAATTCAAGCCGCAGGTGATGGAGTTTGTCACAGCAGCTTCGCTGGGTGCGGACAATATGACTGCCGCTTTTGCCAAGCTGATGGGTTCTCTATTTGGTCAATACGGGCTGATTCTGCTGGATTCTGCCGATTCCGCGCTGCGCAGACTTGAAATGCCAATGTTTGCTGCAATGATCGAGCGTAATGACGAGCTCGAGGCTGCCTACACCGCAGCGGCTGATCGTATTGCTGCGGGCGGTTACGTGCTGCAGGCGGATGTGACACCCGGGAATGCTAACCTCTTTTATATACATGAAGGCGCACGGCTTCTGCTTCATAAGGAGGGGGACAGATTCGCAGACCGGAAATCCGTGGTATCTTTTTCCCGTACAGAGCTGCTGGAGCTGCTGGAGAGCCATCCTGAGCGGTTCAGCAACAACGTGCTGACGCGTCCCTTGATGCAGGACTATATACTGCCTGTGCTGGCTACGGTGCTGGGACAAGGAGAAATGGCTTACTGGGCGATTCCGCATCAGGCCTTTAAGGTAATGGGCGGACAAATGCCGCTGATTATTCCGCGCATGTCTTTTACAGTCATAGAGGGAACGCTTAACAAGCATATGGATAAATACGGACTGTCCTTCACGGATGTGCGTCTTGGTCTGGATGATAAACGCAAAGAGTGGTTAACTGCACAGGATGAGCTGAAGATTGAAGAACGGTTTGAACAGACCAAAGCCGCATTCTCCGCGATGTACGAGCCGCTGATTGAGCAGCTTGGCGGAATTCAGGCAGGTCTGCTGAAGCTGGGGAACAGCAATAAGGACAAGATTATAGATCAGATTTCCTTCCTGCAGGGCAAAGCACTGGATGCGATGGAGAAGCAGAATGAGGCGGCGCTGCGTCAGTGGGAACGGATTGAGCTGTCCGTTATGCCTCTGGGTAAACTGCAGGAGAGAGTATATAATATGATGTATTATCTGAACCGTTACGGCCTTGGCTGGCTGGAGGAACTAATGGCTGTACCAGCCGATTACAGCGGAACACACCGCATTATTTATATGTAGGAATATATTATAGGAGCCATTCCTGTAATGAATTAATTTGAGGTTTGAATGAAAAAAGCGCCAACTGTATACTGGGAAACGTTCCGCCAAAGAACAATTGCAGCACAGGAGGCACTCAACATGAAGTATAAACAATCGAAGAAGCAGAATCAACGGATTACACGAATTTCCGACAAGACCCTTGTCGTAGGCGCAGACATTGCGAAAGAAACCCATGTGGCTCGCGCTATCGACTACCGGGGGATTGAACTCGGAAAGGATTGTGTGTTCTCAAATACCCGTACCGGACTGGAGCAACTGGTTCAGTGGATGAAGGAGCTTCAGCGGGAGCATGCCAAGAGCGACGTCCTCTTTGGCATTGAGCCTACCGGACACTATTGGTTTAACCTGGCCGAGTATTTGGGACAGCACGGCATTCCTTTGGTCATTGTCAATCCGCATCATGTACACAAAAGCAAAGAACTGGAAGATAACTCACCCACGAAAAACGACTATAAAGACGCTAAAGTCATTGCCGATTTAGTGCGGAATGGGAAATACAGCGAACCTAAATTGCCAACGCGTATCTACGCAGATCTGCGAATTCTCATGAATCTTCGGGAGAAGATCATGGTGAACCTCGGGCAGGTGCAAAGGCGGGTGCAGAACTGGCAGGATCGCTTTTTCCCGGAATACACTGAGGTGTTTAAAGACTGGGAAGGAAAAGCCTCGCTTATTACTCTAGACGAGTTTCCGACGCCAGGTGAGATCGTAGGACTCGGTGCAGAAGCCATCGCTCAGCGGTGGAAGAAAGACGTGAAACGAGCGGTGGGAACGAAGCGAGCCCAATTGCTGGTCGAAACGGCGAGAGGCTCTATCGGTCTGACCGAAGGTCTTCCTGCAGCAAAGATCGAGATTAAAACACTTCTGGAGCAGTATGACATGTTCGCCAGACAGCTTGAAGAGATTCTGTCCGAAGTAGAACGTCTACTAGGGCAAATTCCAGGCACGAAAGAGATGCTTACCGTGCCCGGTGTGGCTGTAGTGACGTTAGCGGGATTCCTGGCGGAAGTGGGCGATCTGAGTGGTTACGAGCATGGACAGCAGATTATTCGGCTGGCCGGACTGAATCTCAAAGAGAATAGTTCGGGAAAGAAAAAGGGCAAGTCCAGTATTACCAAACGTGGACGTGCAAAGCTGAGGGCCCTGCTGTTCCGGGCGGTCATGCCCATGGTAGCAAAGAACGCCGAATTCAAGGCACTGCACCAGTATTTTACGACACGAAGTCAGAATCCACTGAAGAAAAAGCAATCCCTTGTGGCGTTGTGCGGGAAACTTATTCGCGTGCTTCATACGCTCGGGACGAAGCACATTCCATACGATGCAAACAGCGTGTTAGGGCCGGTCCGTCAGGCCCAGCTACAGATGGCAGCCTAAGAAAAACCAAACTCATTTTGCTCATTGAAGTAGGTTTCACCAAAGACAAAAGAAGCACGGAGCAGCCGCAGGAACTAATTCCATAAGGGCAACGACCCTGTAAAGGAGCAAGAAACGGCGTCCACCTCTTGAGAGGCAGAACGAAGGAATGTAAGGGCAAAGACCCCGCGTGACATGGGAGGGTAAGCCGTCAAGAGACAGGTGTGGATATCCAAAGTGCGATCACAGGAACGATCCATGGGCTGGGGACAATCCCCCCAACCTCTATTCCCGCCACCGGCTCTGCAAGAAAATAATGTCATCCTTACATGACTTCTCCAACTCTCAACCTGTCCATGGCTGAAAACCTAAGAACGAGTGAGCAAACAAGAGAAAATATTAATTTATAGTGGGAGGTTATAACATGAGTTCATTGTCCAAGGAAAATAGTATCGTAACCGATATGTCTCTCGCGCCCGAGGGGCATCTCAAAATCGACTGGGTTCGCCAGCACATGCCGGTACTGAACCGTATCCGCGAGCAGTTCGAAGCGCAGCAGCCGTTCAAGGGCCTTAAGGTATCGATCACGCTTCACCTGGAAGCCAAGACCGCTTATCTGGCCAAGGTAGTACAGGCGGGCGGGGCCGAAGTTACGATAACCGGCTCGAACCCTCTGTCTACACAGGACGATGTGTGTGCCGCGTTAGTTGAGGACGGCATCACCGTGTTCGCCAAATATAATCCGTCTCCTGAAGAATTCAAGGCGCTTAACATCAAGGCGCTGGAGAGCAAGCCGGATCTGATTATCGATGACGGAGGAGATTTCGCCACCCTGCTGCATTCCGAGCGTCCTGACCTGATGGAGAATATCCGCGGCGGTGCTGAAGAAACAACTACAGGAATTATCCGGCTGAAGGCGCTGCAGAAGCAAGGCATGCTGAAGTTCCCGATGGTGGCTGTAAATGACGCCTATTGTAAATATTTGTTCGATAACCGCTATGGCACAGGCCAATCGGCATGGGACGGCATTGTTCGCACAACCAACCTGATTGTAGCCGGCAAGACAGTGGTTGTGGTGGGCTACGGCTGGTGCGGTAAAGGTGTAGCGATGCGGGCCAAGGGTCTCGGAGCGAACGTGATTGTTACTGAAGTGGATGCGATTAAGGCTGTAGAAGCCCACATGGACGGATTCCATGTGATGCCAATGCTGGAAGCAGCGAAGCGCGGCGACTTCTTCGTAACCGTAACCGGAAATCGGTATGTTATCCGCGGCGAGCATTATGATGTCATGAAGGATGGTGCGATCCTCTGCAATGCCGGACACTTCGATGTTGAAGTGAACAAGCCGGAACTGGCTGAACGCTCCACCTCCCAGCGGACGGTGCGGAAGAATATTGAAGAGTATCTGCTGAAGGATGGCCGCAAGCTGTACCTGCTGGCGGAAGGACGTCTGGTGAACCTGGGGGCAGCCGATGGCCATCCGGCAGAAATTATGGATACCACCTTTGCGCTGCAGGCCTTATCCCTCAAATATGTGAATGACAATTATAAAGATATCGGCGTCAAGGTGGAGAATGTTCCGTATGAGCTTGATGAGCAGGTTGCGCGTTATAAGCTGGAGAGTCTGGGAATCGCCATTGACAGCCTGACGCAGGCACAGGTGGACTACCTGGACAGCTGGAATCTGAACGACTAAGGAATGGATCTGCAATAGCCCGGAGCCAATCAACTGGCCCGGGTTTTTATTTTTTACGGAATATTGCAGAGACACTTGACAAACAAGAAAAAATTACCTTGCTTAGGAAAAAGGTTTTTGATTTTTAATGGCGAATCTATTATGCTTAAGTGGTGAAAAGTGGGGCAAAGTGGGGAATCGGTACTTAAGGGTGGGGAAAGATCATGTTTATGGGGGAATACCAGCATAGCATTGACGACAAAGGCCGGATCATTATCCCGGCTAAATTCCGTGAATTGCTCGGAACCTCCTTCGTGGCGACCCGTGGCCTCGACTCCTGCCTGTTTGTTTATCCCATGGAAGAATGGGGAATCATGGAGCAAAAGCTTAAAAGCCTATCACTGATGAAATCGGATGCCCGTGCCTTCAGCCGCTTTTTTTTCTCGGGAGCGACCGAATGTGTATGGGACAAGCAAGGCAGGGTGAATCTGCCGGGGAATCTGCGGCAATATGCCAAGCTGGACAAGGACTGTGTTATTCTGGGCGTTTCGAACCGGGTGGAGATCTGGAACAAGGAGCTATGGGAGCAGTACTTCGAACAGTCAGAGGAATCGTTCAACGAGATTGCCGAGAAATTGGTTGATTTCAATTTTGATCTATAAAACATACAATTCGAATTACTGCCTTGGAGGGATGCAGCTTGTTTCACCACATCACGGTGCTTAAGGAAGAAGCGACAGAAGGGCTGCACATCAAGAAGGATGGTATATATGTGGACTGTACGCTCGGAGGAGCCGGGCACAGTTCGCTTATTGCATCCAAGCTTAGCGGCGAAGGCCGGCTGATCTGTCTGGACCAGGATGACTGGGCATTGAACAATGCCAAAGAGAGAATGGCCGAGTACGGAGACAAAGTGGTTACGGTTAAGACCAACTTCCGTGACCTCGAGCAAGTACTGAAGGAACTGCCTTTTGTTCCGCAAAAGGACGGAGTTCCCCAAGTGGACGGGATTCTGTTCGATCTGGGGGTATCTTCTCCGCAGTTTGACGAAGGGGAGCGGGGGTTCAGCTACAATCACGATGCTCCGCTGGATATGCGGATGGACCAGTCGGCACAGCTGACTGCGGCCGATATCGTCAATACCTGGAGCGAACAGGAAATAGCCCGTGTGCTTTTTCAGTATGGAGAAGAGAAGTTCTCACGGCGGATTGCCCGCAAAATTGTGGAGCGCCGGGAAGAACGCCCGGTGGAAGGTACCGGAGAACTGGCTGAGCTGATTAAAGAGGGCATTCCAGCGGCTGCGCGGAGGACAGGAGGACATCCTGCCAAACGCAGTTTCCAGGGTCTGCGGATTGCTGTCAATGATGAGCTGGGAGCTTTTGAGGATGGACTGCATGCTGCAGTACGCTGCCTTGCACCTGAGGGAAGAGTATCCGTAATTACCTTCCATTCGCTGGAGGACCGGATTTGCAAACAGATTTTCAGCAGCTATTTAAGCAGATGTACCTGTCCGCCTGATCTGCCCTACTGCGTGTGCGGCGCCAAAGGAACCCTGAAACTGATTAACCGCAAGCCCATCGTACCCGGAGAAGAAGAACTGGAGCTGAATTCACGTGCCCGTTCAGCCAAACTGCGCATTGCAGAGAAATTGTAAATGACGATAAAGGAGAGTCAGAGATGGCCTATACCCGCGGCAATTTAGCAGTTCAACCCAAGAGAAAAGAAGAGGTAAACCCGCTTTACCGTGAGAAGACAAAAGTCGTCACCAGGCGGAGAGTGCTTCCGCTGAAGGAGAAGCTTTTGTATATGATGACGCTGGGAGCCTTTATCCTGGTATCTGCCGCCCTGATCTGGCGTTACGTCCATATTTATGATTTGAACTTGCAGGCACAGAAGCTGGACAGCGAGATCGCGAAGAGCAAGAAGCAAATTGCAATTTATCAGATGGAGAAGCAGACGCTTGAACAGACGGTGGTCAAGCGGGCAGAAGAGATGGGATATAAGACTCCTCCTGTAGATTCAACAATCCATGTACTGCTTAGCAACCAGGTCACTGACAAAGCTGGAAAATAATCAGCGATTGACTTCAATCGCAATAATAGAATCTGTGAGGTTTGCTATGGTAAAAAGAATAAAACTTCGCACGCTGTTTATAGGAGGGTGTATTACCCTCTTTTTTCTTGTTTTAGTCGGCAGAGTTTTCTGGATTCAGGTAATGCAGAGTGAGAAGTGGCAGAAGGAAGCAGCTACGCAGTGGGCACATACTTCAACCATCAAGGCGGTCCGCGGCGTGATTGAAGACCGTAACGGCAGTGTTCTGGCCAGTGACGTTCCTGCCTATACCGTTGTGGTTGACCCCGAGGTCATTGCGGAGAAGGGGATCGGCCAAGAGGTCATCCAGGGACTGCATGAACTGCTTGGCAAGCCTGTAGATCAGTTGAAGAAGCTGGTAGAGGCCAAAGACGATAAGGGCAATTACTACAAGAACCGGGAGATCCGCAACGAAGGCTGGAAGATTAATCAGGAGCTGGCCGATAAGGTTACGGCTTTTGTGGACAAACTCAAGAAAGAGCATGATACCCTGGAAACGGGCGTAGGCCTCGTGAGAGAGCAGAAGCGTTATTATCCGAAGGATTCGCTGGCTGCGCATATTCTGGGCTACACCGACAGGGACGGCAATGCGGTCATGGGTCTGGAAAAGTACTTCGACAAACAGCTCTCCGGTACGGATGGCAAGCTGAATTATCAGAGTGACGGCAAGGGAATCAAGCTGCCCGATTCACAGGATAGCTACCAGCCTGTAGTGAACGGAAGCAATTACAAGCTGACCATCGACAGCACCATTCAGCATTATATCGAAGAGGCGATGAAGAAGGCTTATGCCGAGTACAAACCGAAGTCGATAAGCGTCATTGCTGCCGATCCGAATACGATGGAAATTCTGGGACTGGCAAATATGCCGACCTTCAATCCAAATGAATATTATGACCTTAATCAGGATGCGGCTGGCTTCTATAACCACGCGATCATGTCGAGGTTTGAGCCGGGCTCCACGTTCAAGATTGTACCGCTGGCCGGAGCCGTTCAGGAGAAGCTGTTTAATCCGGAAGAGACCGTCCATTCGGGCTCTATCCGGATCAAAGGGTACAGCAAACCGATCTATGATATGAATAGAGCCGGTTATGGAGATATCACCCTGCTTCAAGGGGTTAAACGTTCAAGTAACGTAGCCTTTGTCAAGATTGGCTATGAGCTGCTGGGCCAGGAAAAGCTGCTGAAATATATCAAGGATTTCGGCTTTACGGAAAAGACGGGTATTGACCTCCCGGGCGAAACCACCGGTATTGTCAACCCGAATCCGAACAGGCCGATAGAGAATGCTACCTTGGCCTATGGCCATGGCAAGCTGCTGGTTACACCGATTCAGCAGCTCACGGCGATGGCTGCGATTGCGAACGGCGGCAAGCTGATGGTACCGCATGTAGTGAAGGAAGTTACCGATCCTAATACAGGCAAGACTACGGTGACTCAGCCGGAGGTTGTACGGCAGGTGATTTCAGAGGAAAGCGCCCGCGAAACCGGCAGCTACCTCGAGCAGGTCGTGGCAGACCAGGTAATCGGAACCGGACGGCATGCCTATATCGAAGGGTACCGCGTAGCCGGCAAGACCGGGACGGCGATTAAGCCTGACGGCAAGGGCGGGTATGACCGGGATAAAGTACTAGCATCCTTCCTCGGTTACGCTCCGGCCAATAATCCGAAGATCGCGGTATTCGTCGTAATTGATGAGCCTGCGGATGCTGCCGGCGGGGGAGCCGCAGCGGGACCTATTTTCAAAGAGATTGTCTCGCAGTCCCTGCAATATATGGGCGTACCCAAAACAGTTGAATCAGATAACGCAGTGGGAAGCAAAACGTCAGTCAAGCTGGCGGCAGACTCCTCAGAGCTGCGCAGTACACCTGATCTCGTGAACAAAACGGTTAAGGAATCCAGACAGCTGCTCCTTAATCAAGGCTTTGACTTCGAGATTGTCGGTACAGGGGCAAAGGTAATCAGCCAATATCCGGATAAGAGCACAAAACTTGCCGCCGGACAGCGGATTTATCTGCTTACCCAACAGGATGAAGCAATGACCATTCCCGATTTGAAGGGAGAATCTTTGCGCGATGCTCTGGAAATTCTCAATCTGCTCAAAGTAGGGATTACGGTTGAGGGCGAAGGTTATGTCACAGAGCAGACGCAGACCAAGAATAACAGCAAAACGCATATTTCTCTGAAGCTCAGTCCCCTGAATGAATACGGGGAGAATATCCCTGTGGCCGTCAACGTTGACCCCGATGCAGAGGAGACTGCGGAGTAGCGCGTATACAGGCTTGTTCTAACCCCTGTTTGTCCCGAATAGTCATGAAGATAAGAGATCATGTCTATACGAGCGAAAGCGGGGAGAACGGAATGAAGGTTTCGAAAGTCGTAACTCGGCGGAGAATGCTGTGGACGCTGCTGGGACTGGCCGTGTTGTTCGGTTCGCTGGCCGTGCGTCTTGCCTATGTACAGCTATCACAAGGGGAGAAGCTGAGCGCCAAGGCTGAGGAATCCTGGCGGCGGAATATTCCCTTCACCGCCAAACGCGGCGAGATTCTGGACAGAGAGGGCGTTGCCCTGGCATATAATATCAGCTCGCCAACGATCTATGCCATTCCTGTGCAGGTGAAGGAAAAGGAACAGACCGCGAAGCAGCTGGCTCCGCTGCTCGGTATGACCGAGGAGAAGCTGGTCACTCTGCTGACCCAAAAGAAAGCCTCGGTGAAACTGCAGCCCGGCGGCCGCAAAATTACGATGGAGCTTGCCGCGAGCATCCGTGATTTGCAGCTGCCGGGCATCGTTGTGGCTGAGGATAACAAACGGTATTATCCCTTTGGTGATTTAGCCGCACATATTCTCGGCTTCACGGGCATCGACAATCAAGGAATCACCGGGATAGAGAGCATCTACGATAAGCTGCTTCAGGGCAGCGCAGGCAATATATCGTATCTGTCCGATGCCGGAGGACGGCTGATGCCGGGCTCCTCGGAGAAGTATACAGAGCCGCAGGACGGGCTGAGTCTGCAGCTGACGATTGATAAGCAGATTCAGTCAATCATGGAACGCGAGCTCGATCAGGCCATGGTGAAGTATCAGGCGCAAGGTGCCTGGTCGATTGCGATGGACCCCCGCAATGGTGAGATACTGGCCATGGCGAGCCGGCCGGGTTATGAGCCGGGCTCCTATAAGGAATACGATGCCGAAGTATATAACCGGAATCTTCCGATCTGGATGACGTATGAACCGGGCTCCACCTTCAAGATCATTACCCTGGCTGCTGCTTTGCAGGAGGGGAAGGTTGATCTGCAGCATGAGCATTTTTTCGATCCGGGATATATTGAAGTGGGCGGGGCCAAGCTGCGCTGCTGGAAAAAAGGCGGACACGGAAGCCAGACGTTCCTTGAAGTGGTGGAGAATTCCTGCAACCCCGGGTTTGTTGCCCTGGGCCAGCGTCTTGGCAAGGATACCCTTTTTAAGTATATCCGTGATTTCGGGTTTGGCACGAAGACAGGGATCGACCTCAACGGTGAAGCGAACGGAATTCTGTTTAAGCCGGCGCAGGTAGGGCCGGTCGAACTTGCCACCACGGCCTTTGGCCAAGGGGTATCCGTAACACCGATCCAGCAGATTGCTGCGGTGTCTGCAGCGATTAATGGCGGCAAGCTGTATACTCCGCATGTTGCCAAAGCCTGGATTAATCCGGATACCGGTAATGTCGTATCCGAGGTAGAGCCGGAAGAAGTGCGGCAGGTGATTTCTGAGGAGACTTCGAAGAAGGTGCGGGCCGCCCTTGAGAGCGTAGTTGCCAAAGGCACAGGCCGGCCGGCGTTTATTGACGGCTACCGTGTGGGCGGCAAGACTGGGACGGCACAGAAGGTTATTAACGGCCGATATTCTCCTACGGAGCATATCGTCTCTTTTATCGGATTTGCACCAGCGGATGATCCGCAGATCGTGGTCTACACCGCAGTTGACAATCCCAAGGGAATTCAGTTTGGGGGTGTGGTAGCGGCTCCGATCGTCCAGAATATTCTTGAGGATTCGCTTCATTATCTGAAGGTTCCGCAGCGCAAGGATCAGCTGCCGAAGACCTATAAATATGGGGAGACTCCGATTGTGACAGTTCCCGATTTAACAGGAGCTACTGTTCAGGATATCTATGAGGATTTGAACATGAATTTCATGCTGGCCCGCTCCGGATCAGGCAATACAGTGATTAATCAGGCACCCAAAGCGGGGGCAAGAGTGGAGCAGGGTTCAACCATCCGGATTTATATGGGAACTTCCAGTGAATAATAGGGTAGTCTGACAAATGTAGAGTGAGGGATTACTATGAAAATTAATGAATTGTCATCCTGTCTTGCCGCTTCGCGTCTATACGGGGAGGGTGGGACCGAGATTATGGATTTGCAGGTGGATTCCCGCAAGGTTAAGCCGGGCGATTTGTTCATTTGCCTGCCCGGTCATACAGTGGACGGACATGATTATGCACCGCAGGCAGCCGCAGGCGGTGCGGCTGCCCTAGTCTGTGAGCGGAAGCTGGAGATCGATCTGCCGCAGATCGTGGTAGATGACTGCCGGTTTGCGATGTCCGTGCTGTCGAATGCGTTCTTCGGCTCACCCAGCAGCCGGATGAAGATGATTGGGATTACCGGGACCAACGGCAAAACCACGACTACGTATCTGATTGAGAAAATCATGCAGGACCATGGCGTGAAAACGGGGCTGATCGGGACGATTCAGATGCGTTATGACGGACAAAGCTATCCGATGTCCGGTACTACGCAGGAATCGCTTGAGCTTCAGCGTACTTTGAACGATATGGCGTCCAAAGGCGTGCAGTGCTGTGTGATGGAGGTATCCTCCCATGCACTTCAGCAGGGACGGGTGAAGGGAACGGATTACCGCACGGCAATATTTACTAACCTGACTCAGGATCATCTGGATTATCACCATACGATGGAGGAGTACCGCGCGGCTAAGGCACTATTCTTCTCGCGGCTTGGCAATGTGATCTCTCCGTGGAAGGAAGAACGTAAATATGCAGTTCTCAACACGGATGATGCAGCAAGCAGCTATTTTGCTGACCAGACCGCTGCGGAAGTGATTACATATGGTATCGACACCCCTGCAAATGTCCGGGCCACTCAAATTTCGATCACGTCCAAAGGAACTTTTTTCCATGTGGATACGTTTAAGGGGAAGACAGATATTTCGCTCCGGATGGTCGGTAAGTTCAATGTCTATAATGCACTAGCGGCCATTACTGCTGCGCTGCTGGAGGATGTGCCGCTGGAAGAAATCAAAGCCAGTCTGGAGTCCGTAGCCGGTGTGGACGGACGTGTCGAGTCTGTGGATGCCGGACAGGATTTCGCGGTCATCGTAGACTACGCGCATACGCCGGATGGTCTGGAGAATGTGCTGAAGGCTGTCTGTGAATTCGCTGCCGGCAAGGTCATTACCGTCTTTGGCTGTGGGGGAGACCGGGATACGACCAAACGGCCGCTGATGGGCAAGATAGCTGCCAAATACAGTGATCATGTCATGGTTACTTCCGACAATCCCCGGACAGAGGATCCGCTGCTGATTCTGCGCGATATTGAAGCGGGCCTTCTTGAGGACGGCGTGTCACAGGAACGGTATGAGATGATTCCCGACCGGCGGGAAGCGATCAGAAAAGCTATTGAAATGGCAAGCCCCGGCGATGTAGTATTGATTGCGGGGAAAGGTCATGAGACCTATCAGCTAATCGGCGGAGTCGTTCATGATTTTGATGACCGCATTGTAGCCAAAGAAGTGATAAGGGGCCGAAGCTATTGATTACAAGAACGCTGTATACTATCGCGCAAATGTGCGGAGGAAAGCTGTCCTCTGCTGAAGATAACAATATCGAAATTGCGGGGGTCGTAACCGATTCCCGCAAAATTACGCCTGCCTGCCTGTTCGTTCCTCTGGTCGGAGATAACTTTGACGGCCATGATTACGCTGCTGCTTCTCTGGCGGCAGGAGCAGCCGCTACGCTCTGGCAGCGGGATAAGGAGCCTGCGCCTGAAGGCGGTCCTGTCATTCTGGTGGAGGATACACTGGCCGCTTTGCAGAGACTGTCCTCGGCATATCTGGGCGAGCTCGCACCGCGTGTAGTCGCCGTGACAGGCAGCAACGGCAAGACAACGACCAAAGATATGGTTACCGCTCTTCTTGAAGTGCAGTACAAGGTACACAAAACACAGGGGAATTTCAATAACCACATCGGTCTGCCGCTTACGATTCTCTCCATGGACAGTGATGTTGAGATTGCTGTGCTGGAGATGGGCATGAGCTCGCGCGGGGAGATATCCCTGCTGTCAAGGATAGCTACCCCTGATGTGGCTATGATTACCAACGTGGGTGAATCCCATCTGCTGCAGCTCGGGTCCCGCAAGGAAATTGCCCGGGCCAAGCTGGAGATTGTGGACGGACTTAAGCCGGGCGGCCTGCTCATCTATAACGGGGATGAACCGCTGCTCGCAGAAGTTATGGCAGAGCCGGGGTTTAATCCGCCGGAAGGGATGCTCAGCTTCCGTTTCGGGCAGTCCGGAGACAATGATGACTATCCTACAGGTCTCATGACTCATGGAGCAGGAATGTCCTTCACTTCGCATCTTCATGCCGAGCGTGCCTTCACGTTGCCTCTGCCGGGGCGTCACAATGTCATTAACGCACTCGCCGCACTGGCGGTTGCACGCCACTTCCTTGTGACTGATGAGAATATTGAGACCGGATTAGCCGGGCTTAAGCTGACCGGCATGCGGATTGAAGTGATACAGGCGGCGAACGGGCTGACGCTGCTGAACGATGCTTACAATGCCAGCCCTACGTCCATGAGAGCAGCGATAGATGTGCTGCAGTCCATGAAGTGCAGCGGGAGCAGAATCGCGGTGCTGGGGGACATGCTGGAACTTGGGCCTGATGAAGTTCAGTTCCACCAGCAGATCGGCAGCTATCTCGATCCTGCACTGACGGATGCGGTATACACTTACGGACCGCTCGCTGCTCATATTGCTGCGGCTGCGGCGGAGAGATTCGGGGCCGGACATGTATTTGCTTTTGAAGACAAAGAAGCATTGATCACGGCCTTGAACACCAAATGTGGTTCCAGGGATGTAGTACTCTTCAAAGCGTCCCGGGGGATGCGTCTGGAGGAAGTGCTTCACCGCCTGAAAGAATATTCTGAAGCTGACTTAAACTAATGGAGGGGGTGTACCCATGGATTATCAATTACTTCTACTGACTATTGCTGTATCCTTTATCCTTGCGGTCATTGCCGCTCCGCTGATTATCCCGCTACTGCGCCGGATGAAGTTCGGACAACAGGTTCGCGATGACGGGCCTCAGACCCATCTGAAGAAGGCGGGAACGCCTACGATGGGCGGAATTATCATCATGGTGGCGTTCACATTGTCTTTTCTGAAATTTTCAGTGATTAATTCGGATTTCTACGTCCTTCTGGTAGCTACGCTGGGTTACGGTCTGATCGGTTTCCTGGATGACTATATTAAGATTGCCTTCAAACGTTCACTCGGACTGACGGCACGCCAGAAGCTTGCCGGCCAGCTGCTGGTCGGTATCGTTCTCTGTGCATTGCTCATTTCCGGCGGACATCATACAAACATCAGCATTCCGGGAACATCGGTGAGCTTTGACTGGGGCGGCTGGTTCTACTATCCGTTTATTGTCCTGATGATGATGGCGGTAACCAATGCGGTTAACTTCACGGATGGTGTGGACGGACTGCTGTCCGGTGTCAGTGCGATCGCGCTCGCTGCTTTTGCTGTAGTTGCCATGCAGGCAACCTCCATTGCTGCCGGTGTCTGCGCTGCGGCGATGATTGGTGCAGTACTTGGCTTTCTGGTATTCAATGCCCATCCGGCCAAAGTGTTCATGGGTGATTTCGGCTCCTTCGGGATCGGCGGTGCCATTGGCGCGATTGCCATTGTAACGAAGACCGAGCTGCTCTTCGTGGTGATCGGCGGTGTCTTCGTAGTCGAAATGCTGTCCGTAATTATTCAGGTCGCTTCGTTCAAAACACGCGGCAAACGGGTGTTCCGAATGAGCCCGATCCATCATCACTTTGAGCTGGGCGGCTGGTCGGAGTGGCGTGTGGTTGTCTCCTTCTGGGCGGTGAGCCTGGTGCTTGCGGCTGTTGGACTATATCTCATCAAGGGGTTGTAACATATGAAGCATCCGGATTTGTACCGTGGTGAAGAAGTGGTCGTCCTGGGGCTCGCCAAAAGCGGCGTCCAGGTGGCCAAGGTGCTGCATGAGCGCGGCGCGGTTGTGACGGTCAATGATAAAAAGGAAAGAGATCAAAGTCCCGAAGCTTCCGAACTGGAATCTTTGGGAATTTATGTTATATGCGGCGGGCATCCGGAGGGGCTGATTCATGAGGGTGTTGCACTTGTTGTCAAGAATCCGGGGATTCCCTATTCCGTGGCTCCGGTGCAGCAGGCTCTTGAGCTTGGCATCGAAGTCGTAACGGAGGTAGAGGTGGCTTACCATCTCTGCGCCGCACCTATGATCGGTATTACGGGCTCCAACGGGAAGACGACTACAACGACCTGGGTTGGCCGTATGCTGGAGGCAGCGGGGATGAGTCCTATAGTTGCCGGGAACATCGGTACGCCGCTCTGTCAGGCCGCTCAGGAGGCTGACGTGGACAACTGGATGGTTGTCGAGCTCAGCAGCTTCCAGCTCAAGGGGACGGAGGCCTTCCGGCCCAAGGTCGCTGCCCTGTTGAATGTTGCCGAGACCCATCTGGATTATCATGGGGGGATGGAGGATTATGTGGCCTCCAAATCCAAGCTGTTCGCGAATCAGGGGCCGGGCGACACTGCTGTACTGAATTGGGATGATCCGGTCTGCCGCGAGCTGGTTCCTTATATCAAAGCAGGCATCCTGCCCTTCTCCATGACCGAAGAGCTGGTTCAGGGCATCTTTGTCCGTCCATCCTATCTGCCGGAGACAGAAGATGATCTGAAGCGGGTCATCATCTACCGGGATTATACGGAGAGCGAGACTGAAATAGCCGATGTGGATTCGATTGGCCTTCCGGGCCGCTTCAATGTGGAGAATGCGCTGGCCGCCTGCGGCATTGCCATTGCCGCAGGCGCGGACCCGGCTGTGCTTGGCGGAGTGCTGGCTTCCTTCCGCGGTGTGGAGCACCGGCTGGAATATGTGACAGACAAGGCGGGGGCCGCCTACTATAACAATTCTAAGGCTACCAATTCCAAAGCTACAGCCATGGCGCTGGGGTCCTTCAAGAAGCCGGTCATCCTCGTTGCCGGAGGTCTGGACCGCGGTTCTGATTATATGGAGCTGCTGCCTGTCCTCGGAGGGAACGTCAAGGCCCTGGTGGCCCTTGGGGAGACGAAGGACAAGCTGGCCGTGGTTGCGCAGCTGGCAGGAGTAAAGACAATCATCTCCGTCGATAATGGGGAGAGCGCCGCCGCCGTGCTGCAAGAGGCCGTGCGGGAGGCTTCCGCTCTTGCGGAAGCAGGAGATGTAGTTCTCCTCTCTCCTGCCTGTGCCAGCTGGGATATGTTTACATCCTATGAGGAGCGCGGGCGTATTTTTAAAGAGGCGGTGCATAACCTTTAAGTAGGGGGGTGGATAAGCCCCTACTACGGATGCAAGAGGTGTGCTCCTGATGAACAAATCCCGTCATGCGCCCGATATCTGGCTGCTGCTTCCGATATTGGCTTTGCTGGCCATTGGTATGGTAATGGTATACAGCGCCGGGTCCGTTTTAGGCTTCCGCAATTATGGCGACTCGTTTTATTTTGTCAAAAGACAGCTGCTGTTCGCAGGCCTGGGTCTTATCGCCATGTTCATCACCGCGAATACGGATTATGTGGTGCTGAAGAAGTTCGCCAGGCCGGTCTTGCTTGTCTGCTTCGTACTGCTGGTGTTGGTGCTGGTTCCCGGCATAGGGGTCGTGCGCGGCGGTGCGCGCAGCTGGCTGGGGATCAGCTCCTTCGGCATCCAGCCCTCGGAGTTCATGAAGATGGGGATGATCCTCTTTCTGGCCAAATGGCTCGGAACAGAGGATTACGATATTTCCAGCTTCACCCGTGGACTGCTTCCGCCGCTTGCGCTGATCGGTTCCGCTTTTGCGCTGATCATGCTCCAGCCGGATCTCGGTACAGGCACTGTCATGTTCGGGGCTGCCTTGATGATGGTCTTCACGGCAGGGGCCCGGATGAAGCATCTGCTCTCCCTGGGCGCGCTGGGTATCGCAGGGTTCGTGGGGCTTATTGCCGCCGCACCTTACCGTCTGCAGCGGATTACGGCCTTCCTGGACCCCTGGTCCGATCCGCTCGGGGCCGGATATCAGATCATACAGTCACTGTACGCGATTGGACCCGGCGGACTGGGGGGCTTGGGTCTCGGCATGAGCCGGCAGAAGTACAGCTATGTGCCGGAGCCGCAGACCGATTTTATTTTCTCCATACTGGCTGAGGAGCTTGGGTTTATCGGGGGGCTGGCAGTGCTGCTGCTCTTCCTGATTCTGATTTGGCGCGGAATGAAGGTAGCAATGAGTCTGCCGGACCGTTTCGGCAGCTATCTGGCCGTAGGCATCGTATGTATGGTCGCTATTCAGGTGATCATCAACATCGGTGTGGTTATCGGCCTCATGCCGGTTACCGGCATTACGCTTCCGCTGATCAGCTACGGAGGCTCATCGCTGACCCTGATGCTTACAGCCCTTGGCATTCTACTTAATTTATCCCGTTATGCGAGGTGAAAGACATGCGTATTGTATTAAGCGGCGGCGGTACGGGCGGACATATCTATCCGGCCGTAGCCGTAGCCAGACAGCTGGAATCCGAAGAAGAGAAATCCGTCTTCCTGTATATCGGGGGCAAACGCGGTCTGGAGAGCAAGCTTGTTCCCCAAGAGAATCTACCCTTTAAAGCAATTGATATTACCGGCTTCCGCCGTAAGCTCTCGATGGACAATGTGAAGACGGTAATGCGTTTCCTGAAGGGGGTGAAGGCCTCCAAAGCCATGCTGCGGGAGTTCAAGCCGGATGTCGTTATCGGTACCGGCGGATATGTCTGCGGGCCGGTAGTGTACGCTGCATCCCGGCTAGGCATCCCGACCCTTATCCATGAACAGAACGCGATTCCGGGCCTGACCAACCGTTTCCTAAGCCGGTATGCCGATACGGTCGCCGTAAGCTTTGAAGGCACGGAGCCCGCTTTTCCAGGGGCTAAGAACGTAATCTACACGGGCAACCCCCGGGCAACTACGGTAATGACTGCCAACCCGCAGCGGGGATTCGCTTCACTTGGGATTCCTGAAGGCAGTACGGTTGTGCTGGTAGTCGGAGGAAGCGGAGGCGCCAAGGCAATTAACCGGGCGATGATTGAAATGGCTCCGTTTGTGGGTAAGGGTAATGGTGTTCACTATGTGTATGTTACCGGAGAGGCTTATTTCGAGGAAACCCGTAAAGCTGTGCGCGAGAAGCTCGGAAGCTTGCCGAACTCCCTGCATATTCTTCCGTATATTCATAATATGCCCGAGGTGCTGGCCTGTACTTCACTCATCGTGAACCGGGCGGGGGCATCGTTTCTTGCAGAGATTACTGCGCTTGGCATTCCTTCTGTGCTTATCCCTTCTCCCAATGTGACGAATAATCACCAGGAAGCGAATGCCAGACAGCTTGAACGTGAAGGGGCAGCCGTTGTGCTGCTGGAGAAGGATCTGAGCGGCGAGGCACTATTCGCAGCGGTGCATAAGATTATCGGAGCGGACGCTGCACGCCGCAGTATGTCTGATGCCTCAAGGCGGCTGGGTAAAAGAGATTCCGCCTCGCTGGTTGTCGCCGAGCTCCGCAGACTGGCTGCAGGCCGGAAACGCTAGAATCCGGGCTTACATTGTCACACACGAGAGGTCACGAACATAGGATGATCCTATAATCGTGACAATCACCCAGAGCACTTCCAGTTCATGAAATGTGGAGCGGGCAGCTTCCCGGCCTATTTCTGTTGATCTGTGTACAGGAAGTGCCCAACGGTGGGTGAGCGGTAATCTCGGAGGTGATACATTGGACAAATTGGTGATTGAGGGTGGAAATCCCCTGTCAGGCACCATACGTATCCATGGAGCGAAAAATGCGGCCCTGCCGATTCTGGCGGCAAGCCTGCTGGCCGAAGGAGTTCACTCACTGCATAATGTGCCGAAGCTGCTGGACATCGAAACTATGCTGGATATTCTGGAAAGGCTGGGCTGCAGGGCCGTGCATGAAGACGAAACGGTTACGGTCGATACAACCTACGTCGCAACCTCGCATGTTCCGGAGGATTTAATGCGGCAGATGAGATCCTCCATTTTTCTAATGGGACCGCTTCTGTCCAGGTTTGGTGAAGTGACGATTTATCAGCCGGGCGGCTGTGCCATCGGGGAACGCAAAATTGATCTTCACCTGCAGGGTCTGAAGCTGCTCGGGGCGGAGATTGAGGAAACCAGCGGGATGATCTGCTGCCGGGCTGCCAAACTGACGGGCTGTGATATTCATCTGGATTATCCAAGCGTTGGAGCCACGGAGAATATCATGATGGCAGCCGCTATGGCGGAAGGGACAACGACGGTGTCTGGGGCGGCCAGAGAGCCGGAAATCCAGGATCTGCAGAATTTCCTGAATGCGATGGGTGCGCAAATCATCGGTGCAGGAACAGATACGATCACCATCCAGGGCGTCTCCAAGCTGTATCCGTGCAATTATGAGGTCATTCCCGACCGGATTGTCGCCGGGACCGTAATGATCGCTGCGGCAGCTACAAGGGGGAATGTGACGCTGACCCACACCAACGCAGGACATTTGACTTCTCTGATCCATGTTCTGAGGCGTGCCGGTGTTCAAATTACAGTTTGCAATGATATAATTAATATCAGCTGTATGGGGCGTCCGCGTGCAGTAGAAAGAATTGTAACCTCTCCTTATCCTTCGTTCCCTACAGATCTGCAATCCCAGGTGATGGTCCTTTTATCCCTGGCTGACGGATTCAGCGTGATTAAAGAAACTGTATTTGAAGGGCGCTTTAAGCATGTAGAGGAGATGGCGCGGATGGGAGCCGACATTTCCATTGACCTGAACCGGGCTTTTATACGCGGAGTGCAGAGATTGTACGGAGCTACGGTAGAAGCTACCGACCTGCGTGCCGGAGCTGCCCTGGTTATCGCCGGACTTGCCGCTCAAGGGACTACCGTTGTTGAGCAGGCGCATCATATTGACCGCGGATATGATGGCATTGAGGTACTGTTTCAGAAGCTGGGTGCACGGATTAGTCGCAAGGTACCTGTGCCGGACCCTCTGGATTTGGCCAATTAAAGCTCCCTGTCTCCTTCGGCCCGAGTGCGCGGGAAGGAGACAGGGCCTTATTACGGAGATATGAGAATGCCTAAAACCCGAATGCCTCTTCTTAAAGAGGACAAGCCCAGTAAGAGAATGAGCCGTAAAATTACCATTATCCTGCTACTGTTGTTTATTGCGCTGCTGGCCGTGATATTTTTCCGTTCGTCCGTCAGTAAGATTACAGCTATCCATTTCCAGGGGGATAAATATACATCCCGGGAGGAATTGCTTGCCGCAAGCGGTCTTACGATCGGCGGACAGTTCTTCGCAGTCTCCGGAGATTCCGTGGAAAGTGCATTGACAGAACTGAAGACGGTTCAGGAAGCGGCTGTGGACAAGAGTTTCCCCGGTGTGAT
Organism: Paenibacillus sp. FSL R5-0912; assembly: GCF_000758605.1. NCBI lineage: Bacteria > Bacillati > Bacillota > Bacilli > Caryophanales > Paenibacillaceae > Paenibacillus > Paenibacillus sp. FSL R5-0912. The sequence goes on along the minus strand of NZ_CP009282.1, from coordinate 5,761,256 downwards.
TAACATCAGCATTAAGGAATTCCCCGCAGTGGCATACGAGCTGGATGAGGCTGGATCGCTTGAGGCGATTCTGTCCAGCGGAGCTGCAGTATCTGTCAAGGATACAGGGATTGCCGTTGAAAAGCCGATATTAACCAACTGGAAGGCTGATGATCCGTACAAGACGAAGCTGTGCCAGGCGCTGGCTGATATTCCGAATGAACTGACCAGTGATATATCCGAGATCGTCCCCTCCCCGACTTTGTCTTTTCCGGACCGTATTAAGCTGTATACACGTTCACGGTTTGAGGTCATTACGGCAATTTCACTGCTTAAGGACAAAGTGGAATACCTAAATCAAGTAATTGAAAATGAGCAGCCGGGATTGATCAAGATGCTTGAGGCCGATTCTTATGTCCCATTTCATACGGAAGCGGAGGATTCCGGGGAGGATGCAGACACACAAGAGTAAATAGTCCCTACTAATAGAGCGGAAAAAATGCTACAATCGGTTTTACGGGCAATAAGCAACCTCCCTCTTTTTTCTGCGGATTTTTTGAAATACATTCATGGATATAGCTGTCATTTCTTAAAAGGTAGAACTTATATGCTTTAGAAAAAATTAAAAGCAGTTGTTTGCATGCCAAAAGGCTGTTATATTATTCCATTCAAAAAATTTGTAGAAAAAAGAGGGAAAGGATTAGGGATGTTGAATATGTACAGAGAAGTTTCCCGGGACCGGGATCAAAGCGCATTTTCTATTTATTTGGCTTCACAATTCATTATGATTATAACAGGAGGTGCCATAGGGCTTGAGCAACAATGACATCATTGTTAGTTTGGACATCGGTACATCCAAAGTTCGGGCAATAATTGGGGAAGTTACCAATGGAACCTTTAATATTATTGGCGTTGGATCTGCTGATTCGGAAGGAATACGCAAGGGTGCGATTGTAGACATCGATCAGACTGTGCAATCGATCAAGAGTGCCGTAGAGCATGCGGAGCAAATGGTCGGTATTCAAATATCCGAGGTGTATGTCGGTATATCCGGTAATCATATCGGCCTGCAATCCAGTCACGGTGTAGTTGCCGTGCAGAATGAAGACCGTGAGATCGGCGAAGAAGATATCGACCGCGTAATCAAGGCTGCTGAGGTCATAGCACTGCCTCCTGAGCGCGAAGTCATTGATGTTGTCGCCAAGCAATATATCGTCGACGGGCTTGAAGGAATTCAAGATCCGCGCGGAATGATCGGAGTTCGCCTCGAGGTTGAAGCAACGATCATTACCGGGGCTAAGACACCAATACATAATCTGCTGCGCTGCGTGGAGAAATCAGGTCTGAAGGTTAAAGATCTTGTGCTTATGTCTCTCGGGGCAGGCGGATTAGCGCTTTCCAAGGATGAGAAATCAATGGGAGCAGTACTGGTGGATATCGGTGCCGGCCAGGCGACGATAGCCGTATATGAAGAAGGTTCCTTGTGCGCAACCTCTACGATTCCGATCGGAGGAGAATTTATAACCAATGATATTGCATACGGTCTGCGAACGCTTACCGATCAGGCTGAGAAGGTCAAGCTGAAATATGGCTGTGCCTGGATTGATGACGCCGCCTCGGATGTCGTGTTCAAGGTTCTGCGGATCGGCAGCAATGTTGAGAAGGAATTCAACCAGGAGGATCTGGCGGCGATTATTGAGCCCAGAGTTCAAGAAATCTTCCATCTGATCCGCCAGGAAGTGAAGCGGCTTGGTTACAATGAGCTTCCGGGAGGTTATATACTAACGGGTGGCACCGTTTCGATGCCGGGTGTCCTGAAGGTCGCCCAGACTGAGCTGGCAGCCTCCGTACGTATTGCCGTACCTGATTATATTGGAGTACGTGACCCCGGGTTCACCGGCGGTGTAGGTATACTCCATACCGTTGTGCGCAGATTCCGCGGACGAAGCAGCGGCGGAAGCGCCAATAAGAAGACGGTTAACCGCAGCAAGCAAAGTGCTGCACCTAGCCAGGATTCTTCCAAGAAGCCGGGGCTGGTAGAACGTCTAAAGAATATGTTCAGCGAGTTCATATAAGTGTAAGTCCAGATATACTTGGACTGGCCATCCAAGCACTACTCAAGGGGGAGATGGAAACAATATGTTGGAATTTGATTTTGAAATGGAGAGCTTAGCCCAAATAAAGGTCATCGGCGTAGGCGGCGGCGGAAGCAATGCTGTAAACCGGATGATTGAAAATGGCGTTCAGGGTGTTGAATTCATTACGGTTAATACAGATGCCCAAGCGCTGCATATGGCCAAATCGGAGCATAAACTGCAAATCGGGGATAAACTGACCCGCGGACTTGGCGCTGGAGCCAATCCTGAGGTGGGGAAGAAAGCGGCTGAAGAATCCCGCGATCTGATTTCAAATACGCTTAAAGGTGCAGATATGGTATTCGTAACCGCAGGTATGGGCGGGGGTACCGGAACAGGCGCAGCGCCTGTAATTGCTGAGATTGCCAGAGAGTGCGGAGCATTGACGGTTGGCGTCGTGACCCGTCCGTTTACTTTTGAAGGCAGAAAACGTTCCAATCAGGCAGAACTGGGAATCGAAGCGTTGAAAGAAAAAGTGGATACGCTGATCGTGATTCCGAATGACCGCCTGCTGGAAATTGTGGATAAGAAAACACCAATGCTGGAGGCTTTCCGTGAAGCGGATAATGTACTCCGCCAGGCTGTGCAAGGGATATCTGATCTCATTGCCGTTCCCGGCCTGATCAACCTTGACTTTGCCGATGTGAAGACCATCATGACAGAACGCGGTTCGGCGCTTATGGGCATCGGAATTGCCACCGGCGAGAACCGTGCGTCAGAGGCGGCCCGCAAAGCCATTATGAGCCCGCTCCTCGAAACCTCGATTGAAGGTGCGCGCGGTGTAATCATGAACATCACAGGGGGCTCTAACCTCTCCCTGTACGAGGTTAATGAAGCGGCTGAGATTGTTACTTCTGCTTCGGACCCCGAAGTGAATATGATCTTCGGTGCCATTATCGAAGAGAGCATGAAGGACGAAATCAAGGTTACGGTAATTGCTACCGGCTTTGAACATAAGCCTTCCCCTGTAGCGCCTGCTCGCCGTCCTGCATCCAGCAGTGAGCCGGCAGCGGACAAGGATAAGAATGCGAATCTGCGTCCGTTCGGCAATCAGACAACCTCTGATCAGCTGGATATTCCAACCTTCCTGCGCAACCGGACACGCGGCAACAATGATTAAGAACTAAGAGCAATGAACTGCATAGCTTTTTACGGAAGCACCGTATTCAACCCGCCTTGAGCCGGGACGAATACGGTGTTTTTTTGTTTTTCAGGCTGTTATAATAACGATAACGGGAGACGATGGAATGGAGCTGCTGGACCCCCGGGTGGATTTTGTATTTAAACGGATATTTGCAAGCGAGAGTAACAAGGATGTGCTGCTGGCTTTTCTGAACCGGATATTCATGGATGCGGGAGATCCGCCGCTGGAGGAAGTAGTGCTGCTCAATCCTTATACAGATAAGGATGATCCGCTGGATAAGCTATCAATATTTGATATTTGGGCGAAGTCTGCAGACGGCAAGCTGATCAATATTGAAATGCAGCTGTTCAACAAATATGATATTGAGAAAAGGACCTTATATTACTGGAGCAAACGTTACGCGGGCCAGCTTCAGGTAAGCGGCAAATACACAGACCTCAAGAAATGCGTAACAATCAACATTCTGAATTATAAGGTGCTGCCTAACGAACATCCGCATAGTGTGTTTCACTTACGGGAGGATGCAACCGGAATGCCGCTCACGGATGATATTGAAATTCATTTTCTGGAATTACCCAAGCTGAATCAGCCAGCGGTTCCCGGCCAAGGCGGCCTGGTGAACTGGCTGCTGTTCTTGAAGGGAATAAACCACTCGGATTGGGAGGTGCTGTTGATGAACGAGCCTGCTTTGAGGAAGGCGATGGAAACCCTGGAGTTTCTGAGTCAGGATTCGGAAGCCCGGCGTAAATATGAGGACCGCCAGAAGTTTCTGCTTGACGAAGCCTCGCAGAGAGACGGTGCACAAAGAGAAGGGTTTGCTAAAGGCATAGCGGAAGGCAGAGAAGTAGGCAGAACAGAAGGCAGAGCAGAAGGTGAGCTCGAGGCAAAGCTGGAAATAGCCAAGAATCTCTTGGCTATGGGGATGGATCTTCCTTCTGTAATGAAGGCAACCGGACTGACTGAAGAAGAATTGAAATCTATTAGTTAAATAAATATTCGAACTTGAAGTCAGCCTCTACAGGCTGGCTTTTTGTTTTATCCTCTTAATATCTCTGCTGACCTATAACTCGACAAAAAAAACGTAAGTACGCCCCCCAAGTTTAGACAGACTTTGAATGCGAGAGTTCCTATACTAATCTTATCGTCTAAAAAGAGAGCCTTCACCCTGGCCTCCGGCTAGATATCCGTTACCAGGCAGGTGAAAACACTGGTTGTTTATATTGACTTGATCTTCGCCGCCAATCTGCTGATCGACGGAATTCTATTGTGGCTGACCAGCTGGCTGGTCAAGCTGAAGGTGTCCTGGTGGCGCCTGTCTCTCTCTGCGCTGGTTGGCGCGCTCTATGTCGTGATGATGTTTGTACCGGAGCTGTCCTTCATGTACACCTTCCTCATCAAGTTTGGGTTGTCGGTAGTGATGCTGTGGATCGCGTTTGGATTTAGAAGTCTGCAAAGCTATCTTCGTGCATTGGGGGCATTTTATATCATTAATTTTGCGGCGGCAGGAGGTATAGTAGGGATTCATTATTTGCTGCAAAGCTCAGGCGACATCTGGAACGGCATTATCTTTACTTCTTCAGGCGGCCAAGCTTACCGGCTGAAGATTGGATTCTGGTTCGTACTTGCGATGCTTCCGCTGGTGCTACTTCTCTTCAAGCTGATTCAAGCCTCACGCAGGCGCAGGGAGCAGCTGGAGACATATATCGGTGAAGTGACTGTGGAGATTGACGGTGTTATTGTTACTTGCCCCGGGCTGCTGGATACCGGAAACCGGCTGAATGATCCGCTTACGCGAATTCCGGTCATGGTTATGGAATCCTCATTATGGGAAGGCCATCTGCCGGCCTCATGGAAAGGGAGGCTGACACAGACGGGGGCAGATACACTTGTGCTGGAAGCGGACGGGCAGTCGTTCGCCTGGCAGGACAGAATACGGCTGGTGCCGTACAGAGGCGTTAACCGCGGGGCATCCTTCATGCTCGCGTTGAAGCCGGATTCAGTGATGATAAAGCTTGGCGGCGAAACCTTCTACAGCAAGAGGGTTCTCATCGGGCTGGATGGCGGGACACTGTCGGGAGACGGGGCGTACCGGGCGGTCATACATCCTGACCTGACCCACAATGAGAGCGCTGTAGAGGCGCCGGCAGACAAGGCTATGAGTTAAGGAACATATAGGAGGAACAATAAATGGTCAAATTCAAACTTGTGCTGCAACTGCAGTATTATCGCATGCTGTTTCTGCTGGGACTGAAGAGCCAGGAAATATATTATATCGGGGGCAGTGAAGCGCTGCCTCCTCCGCTTACTCGGGAAGAGGAAGAATTCCTGCTGCAGCGGCTCTCGAGCGGTGATGCAGCGGTCCGGGCCATGCTGATTGAACGCAATCTGCGGCTGGTGGTGTATATCGCCCGCAAATTTGAGAACACAGGGATCAATATCGAGGATCTTGTTTCCATCGGGGCGATAGGACTGATTAAAGCCGTCAACACCTTCGATCCGGAGAAAAAAATAAAACTGGCCACCTATGCCTCACGCTGTATTGAGAATGAAATTCTGATGTATCTGCGGCGCAACAGCAAAACTAGAAGCGAGGTTTCGTTTGATGAACCTCTGAATATTGACTGGGACGGCAACGAGCTGTTGCTATCGGATGTGCTGGGAACGGAGAATGACACGATTTACCGGAATATCGAAGAACAGGTGGACCGCAAGCTGCTGCAGAAGGCGCTGGAGAAGCTCAGTGAACGGGAAAGATTAATTATGGAGCTGCGGTTCGGACTGCGCGGCGGTGAGGAAAAAACCCAAAAGGATGTCGCTGATTTGCTTGGCATTTCCCAATCCTACATCTCGCGGCTGGAGAAAAGAATTATCAAGCGGCTGCGCAAGGAGTTCAACAAGATGGTGTAAGCTGAGGGAACCGAGGAATAAAATGCCGGACCGGGGAGATAATGTACAGTAATGTTTCTCCTTGGGAGGTAAATCATCATGACCCGAAATAAAGTCGAGATTTGCGGTGTGGACACCGCTAAGCTGCCCGTTCTTACGAACGTGGAAATGCGGGCATTGTTCACTTCGCTGCAGCAGCAGGGCGAGCGATCCGCCAGAGAGAAATTGGTAAATGGTAACCTTAGACTTGTTCTTAGCGTAATTCAAAGGTTCAATAATCGTGGGGAGTTCGTGGATGATCTGTTTCAGGTAGGCTGCATCGGACTCATGAAAGCCATCGATAATTTTGATTTATCGCAGAATGTCAAGTTCTCTACCTATGCGGTGCCGATGATCATCGGAGAGATCCGCCGCTACTTGCGTGACAACAACCCGATCCGGGTATCGCGCTCGCTGCGGGATATTGCCTATAAGGCCCTTCAGGTCCGTGACAGCCTGACCAATCAGAATTCGCGGGAACCGACGATCCTCGAGATTTCAGAAGCGCTCGGTGTACCTAAAGAGGATGTCGTCTTTGCCCTTGATGCTATTCAGGACCCGGTATCCCTGTTCGAGCCGATCTATCATGACGGCGGTGATCCGATCTATGTGATGGATCAGATCAGCGATGATAAGAACAAGGATGTATCCTGGATTGAAGAGATTGCTCTTCGTGAAGCGATGCAGCGGCTGGGACAGCGCGAGAAACGTATTTTGTCCATGCGGTTCTTTGAAGGTAAAACCCAGATGGAGGTAGCGGATGAGATTGGGATCTCACAGGCGCAGGTATCGCGGCTTGAGAAGTCGGCTATCCAGCAAATGCAAAAGCATGTGAAGTCTTAAACAGCAGGCTATAGATAAGCGGGGGATATTCCGGAAGGCGCGTAAGCGGCTGCCCGGGGTATCCTTTTGTATGTAACAACGAATGCCGGAAATGAATTAAGACATGTTGCCAAGCCTTAAGGACATATACTGGAGCTATAGGTCTGAATGTACAGGGGTGGCAGGATGAATGAAGATTCCGTAGGGTCAGGCAAAAAGATGAAAATCTCTGATTTTCAAACCAAGGATGTTATTAATATTGTGGACGGCAAGCGGCTCGGACAGATTAGTGATCTGGAGCTGGATCTGCGCCGGGGGGTTATTGATGCCATCATCGTACCGGGATATACAAGGTTCATGGGACTGTTCGGAGGCGGTGCCGATCTGATTATCCCGTGGCGGAATATCGTCAAGATCGGTGCCGATGTCGTCCTGGTAAAGATTGAGGAATCCCGGATGCCTCAGGGCCAGGAAGAGCGGGAGATGATGTATTTGGAGCGGCCGGAACGCAGCGAGCGGCGCACTTATTGAACAGGTGCGTCTTTTTTCTGCGTATATGGGTAAAGGCATAGGGTGGGCTCAGGAGAGTGCAGCGTTACATCACTTTGTGGGGTAGAGTTTGTGGGGTAGAGTTTATGGGGCTGAGTTTATGTTACACTTAAGCGGAGGTGAAGATATGGAACCGTTTATGCGGATTGACGGAACGCCTAGGCTGCTTCATCTGGAGCCGTGGCGTGAGAAGTATAATGCAATCACAGCAGGATTCACAGGCAGAGAGGGCGGCAGCGGTACGAAGCCGTATGACAGCTTCAACTGTGCGCTTCATGTCGGTGATGATCCGGCTATTGTGCTTAGCAACAGGAAGCTGCTGGCCGAAAGTCTTGGTTTCGGGCTCCAGTCCTGGACCTGCGGAGAACAAACCCATGGTAAAGATATAGCTGTAATTACAGAACAGGACCGCGGAAGAGGCAGCCTGGACCGGTCTACAGCTTTTCAGGCTACCGACGGGCTTCTGACTAATATGCCGGGTGTGCTGCTGACTTCCTTTTATGCGGATTGTGTGCCGCTATACTTCTATGACCCCGTGTACAGTGTTGTGGGGCTGGCACATGCAGGCTGGAAGGGGACTGTGGCAGAGATCGCAGCAGCGATGGCGGACAGAATGGAACAGGAGTATGGAAGCCGTCCGGAGGATATCCAGGCTGCTATAGGCCCTTCGATTGGCGAATGCTGCTACGAGGTAGATGATTATGTAATGGACCATGTCCGCCGGCTGGAGGCCGGGCTGAACCCGCTGATGATGGTGGAAGGGGCGCCGGACTTATATAGAAGCTCGGATAAGGACAGCAGCAAAAGTATGCTGAACTTGAAAGAAATGAATCAACGCATTATGATAAAAGCAGGAATATTGCCGACTCATATCGAATGTACATCTTGGTGTACAAGCTGTAACAGTGATCTGTTCTTTTCGTACCGCAAGGAAAATGGGGTTACAGGGAGAATGACGAGCTGGATCGGAATAAAGGAGAGTTGAATGTTGGCCTCATTACAGGAAAGAATCGCCATCACCATGGAACGTGTCGCACAGGCCTGCGCGGTCAGCGGCCGTGAGGTGAGTGACGTCAAGGTTATCGCGGTGACGAAATATGTACCTCTGGACACGGTAGCTGCTGTACTGGAAGCAGGGCTCACGGAGATTGCGGAGAGCCGCTGGCAGGATGCAGAGCCTAAATGGAATGCGCTTGGACACAAGGGAATCTGGCACTTTATCGGGCATTTGCAGACCAATAAGGTAAAAGACGTTATCGGTAAATTTGAATATATACACTCGCTCGACCGGCTATCGCTGGCACGGGAACTCCACAAGAAGGCGGACGCCGCCGGACTGGATGTTAAGGTGTTCCTGCAGGTGAATATTTCCGGAGAAGATACAAAGTTCGGTTTACCGCCCGAAGCGGTGGAGGGGTTCCTGAAGGACATCGCCCCGCTAAACCGTGTGAAGGTAATCGGACTAATGACCATGGCCCCGCATGAGGAAGATCCGGAGCTTACCCGTCCCGTATTCCGGGGGCTGCGTGAGCTGCGTGATTCACTTAATCAGCTTGCTTTGACACCTGAGCCTATACAAGAGCTGTCGATGGGAATGTCGAATGATTTTGAAGTGGCGATACAGGAAGGAGCCACCCGGGTGCGCCTGGGTACGGTACTAGTAGGTCATTAGGAGGGAGATTGATGGGCGTGATGAACCGGTTTATGAGTTTCTTGGGTTTGCAGGAGGAAGAGGAAATAGTGGAGCGGGAGCAAATCTCCCGTGATGAGGATGAATACGAACCCGCCCCTGTAGAAACACGCAAAAATCAGCGGGCTAACGTCGTCAGTATCCATTCGCAAAAAAATGTGAAGGTTGTGCTCTACGAGCCGCGTTCATATGACGAGGCCCAGGAGATTGCCGACCATCTGCGTGCTCACCGCACGGTAGTTATTAATTTGCAGCGGGTGCGTAACGACCAGGCAATGAGGATTATTGATTTTTTAAGCGGAACAGTTTATGCCCTGGGTGGAGGAATATCCAAAATTGGGGGCAATATATTTATGTGCACTCCAGATACAGTGGAAATCCAAGGCTCCATAACAGAAATTCTTGGTGACGATCAAGACTACAACAGAATGAGGTGAGCAGGTTTTGGATCAAATATCTTCGATTATAGACATGCTATTTACAATTTACTATTACATGATTATCGTATACATTCTCATGTCCTGGCTGCCTAATCTGCGTGAGAACTTTATCGGTGAACTGCTCGGCAAGCTTGTCGAGCCGTATCTGACGCCATTCCGGAAGATTATTCCTCCGCTATTCGGAACGATCGACATCTCCCCGATTATTGCGATTGTCGTGCTCCGGTTTGCGGTAGGCGGGCTTCATTCCATTGTGGCCCTGGTGTTCGGCTAATCACATGAAGAATGAAATTTACGGCCACTTCCACCCGGATGAACGGCAATTTGTGGACAAGGCCTGGGAATGGGTTACGAATGCAGGAGAGTACCATGAGACCAAGCTGACCGAATTTCTCGATCCCCGTCAGGGATATATACTGCAGAGCCTGGTGAACCGCCATCCCGATGTCATTGTACGCTGGGAGGGCGGTTCTGACGATGCCGAGCGGAAGCGGGCTATGGTTGCGCCGGATTACCGTGATCTCACGGGTGAGGACATGGAGCTGAAAGTGCTGGCCATTACCTCGGGGGAGCAGAAATTCCTTGCGCTGGAGCATGGTGATTATATGGGCGCCATCCTGGGACTCGGCATCAAAAGAGGCAAGATCGGTGATATTCATGTGCTGGAGGACGGCTGTCACGTTGTGGTAGCTGAGGATATTGCCGATTATCTGTCCATGAATCTGACCGGTGTGCACCGGATCAGCGTTAGTACAGAGATATTGACGCTATCCGGCTTACGCAGCAGCCAGGTTAAGCTCGAAACGATGGATTTCACTGTGGCTTCTCTGAGACTTGACGGAATTGCAGCAGATGTGACCCGGCTAAGCCGGAGCAAAATTCTGGCTCCTATCAAAGCCGGACGTGTGCGGGTGAACTGGAAAGTGGAGGAAGATCCGTCCTGCAGTCTGAAAGACGGTGATGTAGTTTCTATCCAGGGTTTCGGACGGTTCAAGGTGCTGGAGATCGGCAGCTTGACGAAGAAAGGCCGTTACCGGATTCTGGTAGGCAAATTTGTCTGAGTTCTTTGCAGGATTACAGGCGTGCTTGTCGAAATTGATATTCTCAGGGAAACACCCCCCTTACACTTGGGGATATCCAAGCAAGCAGTCTTTCATCTTTGTCTTCCGGACGGAATATCGTTCAGGGACAATGGATGTCCGAAATTTCTAGGAGGTGCACAGCATGCCATTAACACCGCTCGATATACATAACAAGGAATTCTCTCGGAGAATCCGCGGTTATGACGAAGATGAGGTCAACGAATTTCTGGATCAGGTCATTAAGGATTACGAAAGCGTTATTCGAGAGAACAAAGAGCTGCACAACCAGCTTTTATCCATTCAGGAGCGACTTGATCATTTTGTCAATATTGAAGAAAGCCTGTCCAAGACCATTATCGTGGCTCAGGAGGCAGCAGATGATGTGAAGAACAACTCCAAGAAAGAGTCACAGCTGATCCTCAAGGAAGCGGAGAAAAATGCGGACCGGATCATCAACGAAGCGTTGTCCAAATCCCGCAAGGTAGCGATCGAGACAGAGGAGCTGCGCAAGCAGGCTTCCATCTACCGCACCCGTTTCCGGACCCTGCTGGAAGCCCAGCTGGAGCTGCTGTCGCAGGATGACTGGAATGCGCTTGAGAGCCGCGAGGTAAGCGAGAACGCGCTTTGAGCGCGGATACAGTCTTATGATCCGAACCTCCGGGACGATTCGGAACGCATGTGAGTAAAAAACTCCTTAGTAGAAGTGATCTTGTTTGTTTTAGAATAAACAAGACTTCTACAAAGGAGTTTTTTTGTTTGGATTTTTAAGCAGGTGCATATACTTTACCAGTGATACTCACTGGGCCTGTTATAGTGATGTCTCCCTGAAGGTCCTCCTCGTTTGTGGCAAACACTTGAAATGCATGGAATCCAACGGAAACATTCGTAAGAATAGTCTGGAACGTTGTGGTCATTTCAAGTGGTCCATCTTCATCGTTTGAAATGGACTCATGTTCAGTACTACCAACTGCCACTCCATCCATAAGGACTTGAAGTAATAGTATCGGCTGATCTGGTGGTGTAGCAAAAACGTTTGTCACCTGCCAACCTACTATAGTAGTGAGTTCTACAAAATTGGTTGCAGTAGGAACATTCATACCAAATGCTAATATCAAGGTTGGTGTTGCATCAATTGGGACAATTACTCCGTTGTGTAAATTGGTCTGTAGACTTCTAGCAAATTCAACTAAAGTATGTGCCATAAGTTCACCTCCACATATTTCATAGAAGCATTATATGGTGATTATTATTTTATGCTTGTGGCAATATCCTATAAATTAAAAAAAATCTTATATTTTCAAGGGAGGAAGATAAATGAAAATTCTTTTTATTACTTCGGGTTTTCGAGCAGTGTATTCCTTTTTTGAGCAAACTATAGTAGAAGCATTACATAATGCAGGTCACTATTGTGAATCTTTTACATTAAATAATGGCTTAAATGCATTAAAGCTTAAGAAGCAATCCTTGCAGCCAGAGCTAATATTGGTCATGGCCGGCTTGAAAATCTCCAAACCTATGCTGGAATTCATAAAACAAACAAAAGTAAAGTCAGCCATCTGGATGACGGAGGATCCATATTATATGGATTGGACCGTTCCGTTAATCCCTTATTTTGACTACATTTTCACCATTGATCAAGCTGCATTAGAACAATATACACAACTTGGGCATCCACAGGTGTATCATCTGCCACTGGGAACAGATCCGGAAATATTTCATCCCGTACTAGTCTCTGATGAGTTCACAAGTGATATTTGTTTAGTGGGAGTGCCTTACAGTAACCGGATTGAGCTTATTGATTTCTTGCTGGAGAGAACAGATTATCAAATACAAATCGTTGGGAGAGGGTGGGGGAAGTATTATAATGAATGGGTTAAAAAAAACCGGGATTTAGATTTGGTGAATGCATGGGTAAAGCCTGAAACAGTTGTTAATTACTATAATGGTTCCAAGATCGTTTTAAATTGTCACCGTCTTTCTAATGAGAAATACAATAAAAATCGTATAGGTATTATTGCTAAAAGTATCAACAACCGTACCTTTGACGCTGCCAGTTGTGAAGCATTCCAGCTTACAGATTTCAAAGAAGAGCTGGCAAATCATTTTGAGGAAGGGAAAGAAGTTGTTTCTTACCAGGATAAGCATGATTTACTTGAGAAGACTCATTATTATATTGCACATGACGAAGAACGCAAACAAATTGCTGAAGAAGCTAGAAAACGTGTTCTGATTTCACATACTTTTCAGCATCGGATTCATCACTTGTTGCTGAAAGTTCAATCTTAAAGATCATAATTTCCCGGGATAAAAGAACGTTTGACAGGAAAACTGTTAAGCGTTTTTTTACTATGCGACTGTATATGCAAAAAAACATTATGTAAATCGTTGAAAATTTAGTCTTCTAACCTATTACCTTTTTGTTCTCTAGTCATATTATAGGGAGTAAACAGCAAGGGAGGTTATATGTTGGGTACCTATAATCATGACTAGTAGAACGCTCATAAAATAACGTTCGTAGGCTTAACGCTCTAACCCGTATTTCCAATGATGCGGGACAGGATTATTGTTGACCTCTTCAAGATACAACTCAATTCTTTGTTTGAGCTCTTCCTTCGATTTGACACGAAGATGCCTTAAAACTTGTTTTGTCATTTTTGCAAAGAAGCTTTCAATTACGTTTAGCCATGAACCATGTTTTGGTGTGAACGTAAATTCAAACCGTTCAGGTAAGGTTGCTAGATAGGCATTGGTCTCTTTGGAAATATGGGCAGAGTGGTTATCCAGTATGATTTGGATGCGTAATTCATGGCTATAAACAATTCACAACTCCGGTGACGCTCCTGCATTCATACCCTTCAGCCACTGCATGTTCTCGAACGTACTTAGCCAGAAGACGCTGCGTCCAAACCTCATACGAATAGCCAATCTTCCTAGGCCTTTGACAAACCAGTGAGATAACCCATGCCTTGGCTTATGGGGCTTGTGGAACGTTATGCTAGTTACAATATGCTTGTTATATCACGCAATCCATTCAATCCATTTTAACTAAAAAATAATGTAATTATAAGTGAAAAGTAGAAAGAAGGAAGGTTTTAGAATTGGAGAAGAACTCACCATATTCTAATTTAAAAGAAAAATTAATTTCTCTAAAGGCTAAAGTTGGCGTAATTGGACTTGGCTATGTAGGGATGCCTTTAGCAATTGAATTATCAAAAAAAGGTTACCAAGTTTATGGAATTGATATTAATGTAGAAAAAATCAGTAGATTAAAGAACATGGATTTCTATATGTCAGGAGTAAATAAAGAAGATTTACACGAAGTGATAAACAGTAAAAAATTTATTCCTACAAATGATTTTTCAGTAATTTCATCTTTAGATTCTATTAACATTTGTGTTCCTACTCCTTTAACAAAGGATAACATCCCGGATATGTCGTATATAAAATCAGTAGTTGAAGAAGTAAAACAATATATGCATAAAGAATTACTCATTATTTTAGAAAGTACTACTTATCCGGGTACAACAGAGGAATTGATCGAATATGAATTGACCCAAAAAGGATATAAAGCTGGCGAGGATTATTTTCTTTGTTTTTCCCCAGAAAGAGTAGATCCTGGTAATGGAAAATATAATACAAAAAACATACCAAAAGTAATTGGAGGAAAAACAAAATTCTGTACTGAAATAGCAACCTTGTTATATAAGGATGCCATTCAATCACTTGTGACTGTTTCTTCCCCTAAGATAGCCGAAATGAGTAAGCTTTTAGAAAATACATTTCGCAGTGTGAATATTGCATTCATTAATGAAATGGCCATGTTATGCGAAAAATTAGAAATAAATATATGGGAAGTAATTAAAGCGGCGAGTACAAAACCCTTTGGTTTTATGCCCTTTTCTCCTGGCCCTGGTGTTGGAGGACACTGCATTCCTCTTGACCCTATGTACTTATCATGGAAAGCAAGAGAATTAAACTTTTATAGCCGTTTCATTGAATTAGCACATGAAATAAATCATTATATGCCGGAGTATGTGTTAAATAAGGTTGAAATAGCGCTTAATAAGGTTAATAAATCTGTCAGAAACTCTAAAATATTATTACTAGGCATGGCGTATAAGCCGAATATTGATGATTTACGGGAATCTCCTAGTCTTTCGATCTATCATACATTAAAAGAAATGGGCGCTATAGTTGAATACAATGATCCTTATGCAACCCAGTTTACAGATAATGAAGGAAATATTGTACATTCCATTGAATTGGATCATCAAAATCTTCGTAATTTTGATTGTATTATCTTATTAACAAACCATAATGTTTATAACTACCACGAGATTTCGGAAAATTCCAACTTAATTATGGATACAAGAAATGCCTTTAAAAATATAGATAAACCTAACATTGTAAGGATCGGAGATTCTCATCCAGGTTGCTGAGCTTCATTCAGCATAACAGGTACCTGGCTCAGACTTTTGCGTTAGCAGACGCTGTGTAAGTGGTACACGTTTAGATTAGCAAACATACTGGAGGTATTTACTAATGGAGCAAAACAAAATAATATATCAATCTGAAGTAGGTACTTCAGTCGGTCAAATTAATAAAAATAAAGTTGTCGTTTATACTGCTATCACAGCTAATTATGACAATCTTTATGAACCCCAGTATAAATCCGATAAATTTGATTATGTATGCTTCACTGATAATCTGGATATAAAATCAAATTTTTGGAAGATAATACCCTTCCCGCGTGAGAATCTTGATTCGACAAGAAAGGCAAGATATGTAAAAATACAACCTCACTTGTTTTTTCAAGACTATAACTACAGTGTATGGGTAGATGCAAATATTACTATCGTTGGAGATCTACACGAGTTGCTGCAAAATTATTTGAAGGAATCTTCACTTGTCTTTTTTAGGCACTCTGATGGAAGAAACTGCATATATAAAGAGGCAGAAGTTTGCATACGGAGAAACAAAGATGACAAAAATGTCATTCTTGCCCAAGCTGAAAAATATGAAAAAGAGAGATATCCAGAAAATAATGGCCTTATTTCTACTGGAGTAATTCTAAGGAGACACAATGATCCAAAAATTATAGAAACAATGGACGCTTGGTGGAATGAAGTTGAAAACTTCAGTAAAAGAGATCAGATGAGCTTTAATTATATCGCTTGGAAGTATAATACCCCTTTTTCTATTCTCGATGATTACATTAGGGATAATAAATACTTCAAATGGAGAATTCACGACCATGAGACAAATCGAAAAAAATCTTTGATCTAATGTCAATACGAAGTATTAAAGTCACGAAGAATGAATATTTCGGTGGGATAGAGCCATTGAGTTAATAAGTGAGAGCCAGCCGGGGAGGGGGCTCTCTAAGCGAAAGTGACCGTTACTTGCATGGACAGCTCGATGCAATGCTAATGGTCAAAGAAAAAGGGTGATAATAAAATGAGGTTCAGTGGTAGCGATAAATTAACCATTCAATCCATATTTAAGGAAGTAATGAATAACTTCACATATGAATTCTGGGTTAAGCCTGAAGCAACTCATCAAATTAGAAAAGAGTCAGTTATAGGTGCTTCAGGTATTTCAGATCAAAGGTATGTTATTGCAGCTGGTTATGGGGGCGATAATGAGTCTGCTGGAACAGGAGTGTCAGTAGGGACGAATGGTATTTCAGTTTTTGAACATACAGCAAATCATCTGCCAGCTACTTTAGTATATGAAACAAGTATTACTGACTGGACTCACATTGCAATTGTTTATCGTGATAAAACCCCATATCTTTTTATTAATGGTGAGATTAGAAAAATGGGTTTGAAAAGCCTGAAAACAAATGTTTTTGCTTCAGGGATAATCGGGGGTCTGAGTAATTACGGTTTTTTTATTGGTGAAATTACTAATGTTAGAATTTGGGATTATGCTAGAACAAAGAGACAAATTTACGAAAATATGAATAATGAAATGACTGAAAAAAAACCGGGCTTAATAAGTTTGATTTTAGAAGAAGACAGACTGAATAAGCAAAATCTAATAAGTAATGATGAACGTAATGAAACTAATACTGAAGAAATTGATGTAATCATTTGTGTGCATAATGCTTTAGAGGAAGTAAAAGTATGTCTCGAGTCATTAATTGCTAAGAGAACATTAAGCTTTAATATTATTATAGTTGATGATGGCAGTAACAAGGAAACAAGTAGATTTTTAAGGGCATATGCTGAAGTCTATAATTGTAAGCTTATTAGAAATGATTATGCACAAGGATATACAATTGCCGCTAATATAGGGTTGCTGGCATCCTCTTCTAAATATTGTGTGTTACTTAATAGTGATACAATCGTTACACTTCGCTGGTTAGAAAAGCTAATTGCATGTATGGAATCTGAGAAGGCTGTAGGTATAGCAGGTCCTCTTTCCAATGCAGCTTCTTGGCAATCCGTACCAAAATTGTTTGATCAAAATGATTGGGCAATAAATTCACTCCCAGAAAAAATGAACTTGGAACAAATGTCAAATGTAGTGGAAAACCAGTCCGATAAATGTTATCCAGAAGTTCCACTTTTAAATGGATTTTGTTTAATGGTTAAAAGAGAGGTTATAGATAAAATTGGTTATTTTGATCAGGAGACTTTTTCAGAAGGATATGGCGAAGAAAATGATTATTGTATCCGAGCAAAAAATGCTGGCTTCAAACTAAAAGTAGCCGATGATTGTTACTTGTATCATTATAAATCTAGTAGTTACACGAGTGACCAAAAAAAATTGTTGAAAAAACAAGCAGATAAGCTAATTTGCAGAAAGTATTCCAGTAAAAAAATAAGAGATTGTATGACAGTTTTAAAAGAAAATAAGGAACTAAACACTTTGAGGGAAAAAGTTGAAAATGCGATAGAAAACGGTGAAAAGTTTAAAAGAAGTAATATCTCGATTTTATTTATTTTGCCAACAAAAGGAGGAGATGGGGGATCACACTCAGTTGTACAGGAAACAATGGGACTTCGTACATTGAATATAAATGCAAAAATAGCCAACAATCTTAACCATAAGATTCCATTTTCCGAAAAATACTTAAATGTTGATGAATTTTGTGTTTATTATAAAAATAAAGATGAATTAATTCGCCTTTCTCAACACTTTGACATCGTAGTAGCTACCGTATTTACAACGGTGAAAATGTTAAAAAACATCATCGAATGTCACCCCTATATAAAACCCTCCTACTATATACAAGATTATGAACCATTGATGTTTGATAAAGATCATCATTGGTATAAAGAAGCGATAGAATCTTATACATTAATTCTAAATAATAATGCTTTTGCCAAAACGAATTGGATCCGTAATATAATAAAAGAAAATCATGGAATTGAGGTTTATAAAATTGCTCCGAGTTTAGACAACATGCTTTTTAAACCTGCAGTGACAATAAATAATAGTAAAAAAGATGTTGTTCATATTGTGGCAATGGTCAGGCCAAAAACTCCTCGAAGATCGCCTAAAGAAACAATGAATGTGTTGAAAGCGATAAAAGAAAAATATAATTCAAAAATAGAAATTTCTATATTTGGTTGCTCTGATAATGAATTGAACTCTTTAAATGTTCCTTTGAATTTTGATTTTAAAAATCAGGGGATACTCCATAGGGAACAAGTTGCAGAGCTTTTACAAGACTCCAATATTTTTATTGATTTATCAACTTATCAAGCTTTTGGACGTTCAGGATTAGAGGCAATGGCAATGGGGTGCTCTACTATCCTTCCAAAGATAGGAGGAATATATGAATATGCGGTACATGGATACAACAGTTTTTTAGTGGATACTGCTAATAATGAAGAGGTTATTCATTTTATAAGTTATTTAGTAGAAAATAAAAGCATAAGAAATAAATTTTTCTTCAATGGAATAGAAACTGCTAAAAATTATTCGATAGAAAAAGCAAGTCTTTCGCTGTATCAGTTTTTCGATCATATGTTAAATAATAAAGAAAAAGGGAATTGACAGAATACACATAAGTCAATTCCCTAATTCATGTCCACTTGATTGTAATATTGATTATACCAGGTTATAAATTTGTTGATACCGTCGTCAATGGATGTATTTGGTTTAAAGCCTACATCTTCAAATAAATTTTTTATGTCAGCATAGGTTTGGTACACATCCCCAGCTTGCATTGGATAATATTCTTTAATCGCTTTTTTACCAGTTGAATATTCAATCGCTTGAATTAAATCTATTAGTCTTTCAGGTTTATTATTCCCAATATTATAAACCTTGTAGGGTAAGGTTTTATTAACTATTGCAGGAGAGTTTTCTATAAGTCTAGTGACACCTTCAATAATATCATCAATATAAGTAAAATCCCGGTACATATCTCCATTATTAAATACTTTTATCATTTTATCTTCAATAATAGCCTTTGTAAAAGAGTAATATGCCATATCAGGTCTTCCATACGGACCATAAACTGTGAAGAAACGCAATCCGGTTGCAGGTATTTTATAAAGGTGACTATAAGCATGTGCCATTAGTTCATTAGACTTTTTTGTAGCTGCATATAAACTAACGGGTTGATCAACCATGTCTTCTGTTGAAAATGGTATCTTTTGATTAGAACCATACACAGAACTTGAGGAAGCATAAAGCAGGTGGCTTACTTTGTGGTGTCTACACATCTCGAGAACATTGAAGAATCCCACAATATTGGATTGTATATAAACATGTGGGTTCTCAATGCTATATCTTACACCTGCTTGTGCCGCCAGGTTGATTACTATATCAATATTGTTTTTTGAAAACAAGTTTTCAAGATAGTCCCTGTCAATTAAATCTGCTTTATGGAAAGTGAAATGATCAAATTTCTTCAATATGTTTAAACGGCTAAGTTTAAGGTTCACGTCATAATAATCGTTCATGTTGTCGTATCCTATTACTTTGCAACCCATGCTCAATAACTTTTGGGAAAGGTGCATACCAATAAAGCCGGCTGCACCTGTAACAAGATATGTTTTTGTGCTATCCACAGGTTTTAAATTCATTTTACACACCTACACCATAGTATTTAAATCCTTTTCCGGTTAATTCTTGTTTATCGTAAATATTTCTAAAATCAAAGAAATACTTTCCACTATTCAGTTCATCATATTTATCAAAATCCAGGTTTCTGAATTCATTCCATTCAGTGAGAATCAAAGTAGCATCCGTATTTGTAATAGCCTCGTAAGTTTCTTCACACCAAATCAGGTTATCTTTTATATCATGAAGACGCCATGTACCTTCTTCACGTCCTTTTGGATCATATACCTTTAGCTTTATGCCATACTTCACTAATTCTGGTAAGATGACTAATGAAGGTGCTTCCCTCATATCATCTGTATTAGGTTTAAAAGTAATCCCTAGAACCGCTATAGTTTTCCCCTCAACTTCACCCAGAGCATCCACGATCTTATCTACCATTCTAAGTTTTTGTCTTTCATTAGCTTTTATAGTAGCTTCTATTAAAGAGAGAGGTTCACCGCTATCTTGGGCAATTTTGACGAGAGATCTGGTATCCTTTGGAAAACAGCTTCCTCCATAACCAGGACCTGCATGTAAAAATTTGGGGGAGATGCGTCCGTCCTTTCCCATTGCTTTAGCTACTTTTTGAACGTCAGCCCCCACCTTTTCACAAAGATTAGCTACTTCATTAATAAAGGTGATTTTCATGGCAAGAAAGGCATTTGATGCGTACTTAATGATTTCTGCCGTTTCAATGTTCGTGATGACAAAAGGAGTTTCATTGATATATAGGACTCGATATACGTCTTTCATTAGATTGATAGCTTTTTCATTCTCAGCACCGATAACTACTCTATCGGGATGAGTAAAGTCTCTAACTGCAGAGCCCTCTCTTAAAAATTCAGGGTTTGAAACCACGTCGAAAGTATAGTCTACCCCTCTTTCGTTTAGAGCATCTTGCACCAGTGACTTGACTTTTTGTCCTGTTCCTACGGGTACAGTCGACTTATTGACAATCACCTTATATCCATTCATGTAAGTCGCTATACTCTCGGCAACAGTAAGAACATATTGAAGATCAGCACTTCCGTCATCTGCTGGCGGTGTTCCAACCGCAATGATGATAATGTCATTTTTTTCTACAGCATCCTGGATATTAGTTGTAAAATATAGTCGTTTATAATAATAATTTTTTTCGAGCATTGTTTCTAATTCTGGCTCATATATGGGCATAATCCCTTGTTTTAAACGAGCAATTTTGTTTTGATCAATATCAACACATGTAACTTTATGGCCAAAGTCTGACAGGATTGCTCCCGACACTAAACCAACATAACCTGTACCTACTACGGCAATTCTGGACATTAATTACACCTCTTATATACCTTTTAAGTAGTAGAGATTTAATATCTGATCAAACCTTTTTGCTACAGCATTATAATTGTAGTTCTCTAAAATATAAGGCTGTATCTCACTTAAATACTTTTGTCTTTGTTCCTCATCACTAAGGATGGAAAGAGCCTTTTGTAATTCATTTTCATTATTGACAATGGCATAATCTAACTTGAACTTACGAAGTAACTCAGAATAAGCAGCAGAATTTGATACAATTGTGGGAATACCATTTGCAATCGTCACTAGCAATCTGTTATTGCTCTTTTGTTTTTCCAAACTATCGTGAGACAAAAAGCATAGACTATAGCGTTTTAGATTATTAATAAATCCTTCATATTTCCATTCTATTAACTCAACATTGTCTAATTTAATGTCTTTATTGCCTATAACACCTATTGAATATTTAGGTTGCGCGGATATATAATCAATTGCCCACATGGCTGATTCTAAATTACCTAGTTGGTGATTACCAAACCAAACTACTTTTCCGTTAAACGGTGAAAGGGAAGGGTTCAATTGTTCAACATAATCGATACCATCATTCAAAATGCAACAAGGTTTACCTAGCTTCAATTCCTCTATCCGCGCTTTTTGAGTTTCATTTGCAACAGTAATTAAATCAGCTTGCTGCGCAACTTGGTTAAATGATTCTCTGGCATCATCGTACTGCCGCCCTACCACATCATAGATGAGAAAAACCTTTCGTTTCTTTTTTTGATCTAGAATTTTTATTAAATTTTCTTGTGAAGCGGTTTGATTCACAACAATAATGTCAGCATTCTCCGGATCATCAAGATTAGCTATATACTTGTTGGGAAATAACTTTTGAAGATGATCTATTAGATATAAAGCCCGAAGTCTTGATGTGGCATTTTTTATAAAAGGCCTTCTTTTTGGGATGAATGTTATCTTAATTGGATTTATTCCCACTTTTACGCCCCTCCCAAAATAGTCTTATATAATAATATGCGTTAAATTTTGTTATGCTTAATTAAAATGCCTAAACGGTCTGCAAAATATATTCAAGAATTTTTTGAAACAAAAGGTTTTTTTATGAATTATTTTTATGTTTATACCCAATGATATAGGGATTTATACGAATTTGTTGGCCAATTTTGATTTCATTTGCAGTGATTCCCAATTTCCACAGACAATACACTAGAGAACACTGATCTCGTTCGCTTCCAGTAGCGATTTCGTTCCACCAAAGTTCATTCAACTGGTTTATTTTTTCCGTGTTTTTTCTAATAATAAATCCACTCTCAAATAATCCATAATCACGAGGAAATCCTTCATTTAGATACTTTATTTTTACACGGTCCGCAATTTCGGTGCTTACTTTGTTGACTTTTAAACAGTGTTCTAATTCTTGATAGGTGCAGCTTCGTCTTGGATGCTTGTATAAGGCAATATCTTGGCCCTCTAGACATTCCACTATCATCTCATAAATATCTTTTGCTTTTAATTTGAAATTTGCATCCAAATAAATGCTTAGGTCATGTTCTGGTAGAAATTTATGAGATAACAATTTGATTAAACGAGCCATTTTTCTTGGGCTTTCAAATTGGTTTTCCAATACTTTAATCGTCCATTTTTCAGACTTTATGCTCGGGTCATCCGTAAACAGAATATAATCCACACTTTTATCTATACATAAGGGTTCTTTAACGGAATCATGATCACCAAATAATGAAGTATAAACAACTACCTTCATAGTATGCCCTCCTCAAGTCTATTAGCGAATGATCGCTTAAGATAACTTACGTATCACATAATGTCCAAAAGAGGATGGGGCGGGTTGTCCGAAAATAGCTGGAGTAGTTGTCCGGGACCGTAAACCCGTCAAGGCCACGAAGCGTTCATTTAGCCTTGACGGGTGTTTTCAAATAGAAGAAATCGGCAGCCATCCCATTGGACTGCTTAATCCTCGAGAGTCCTCACATATTTTTCTATTATGTTGCTAATATATTTGTGATCCACGTTATCATAACAAGGAAGAGTTACGGTATTTTTTTCAAGATATTTTGCAATTGGCTGAACACTATTATACTTGTTCTTATAATAAGTTGTGTTGCTCAGGCAATACGTTCCTATTGTGGATTCAATTCCATTTTCCGTTAAATAAGCGATTAAATGATCTCTATTCATCCCTTCGGGAACCCTAAAAACGAGGGATTGAATATTATGAATCACATTGTCCAGTGAATTTTGCCTTTTAAAACCTAAAAGATGGAGTCTCTTTTTATACTCGTCAGCTATACAGTTCCTACTTTTCACAATTGATTCTAATTTAATTAATTGTTGTATTCCCATTGCTGCCTGAAGCTCCGATAGTCTGTAATTATATCCATAATTAATGAAGTCAGCCATTCCATCTCGGACAATCGCTCCATGGTTTAATTTAACACTCATAATTTCCGCGATTTCTTTCTTATTGGTTGTAATCACTCCTCCTTCGCCAGTCGTAAGCAATTTCCGGGGATGAAAACTAAAACAGGTAAGATCTGCGATTGTACCTACTTTGACTCCATTTTCACTGCTCCCGATGGCACAAGCAGCATCTTCAATCAACGGTATTTGATGTTTTTCACATATCCCTTTTATTTTAGATATTCCGCTTGGGTTTCCGAACGCATCCACGAATATGACTGCTTTTGTTTTTTTGGTTATTTTCCTTTCTAGTTCTTCCGGTTTCATATTGAAAGTATCCTGATCCACATCCGCAAAAATTGGCATCGCTCCGATATCCTCTACAACATTTACGGTTGCCGGAAAAGAAAAGTCGGATACGATCACCTCGTCTCCCAATCCTATTCCGAGTGATTTTAAGCACATTGTCAATGCTGTAGTCGCAGAGGTGGTCAGGAAGGCATGATCGACTCCTATATAAGTTTTTATTTCCTGTAAGAATTTGTTTGCATATTCTCCTTTGGTAAAAGTTCCAGATTCAAATATTCTTTTGAAATCTTCTTCAACTTCTTGAAAGGTAATATAAGGTTTTATTAATTTTATCATTTAAGAACATTCCTCTTGTTATATATTTCTTTATACCATCGCACCGTTTTTAATAACCCTTCATCAAAATCCACTACATTAAAATCAATCATCGACTTGATCTTTTGATTGCCTGCATGATGACAGGCTACATCTGCCGCTCGACAATCTTTATATAATATAGGACCTTTATAATTGAGGATTTTTGATATTTTTAAGATAATGTCTTTAATGGAAATGTGATTACCGGCTGCAATATTTACACAATCTCCACGTTTAATCACATCATAAACCTTGATTATAGAATCGATTGTATCTACTACATAAATATAGTCTCTACTTTGTAGACCGGTTCCATGGATTTCCGGAGCATCACCATTTAACAATTTCATAATCGTTGCAGGAATCACTCCTGATAGAGGGCCTTCATAATTTTGCCTAGGACCATAATTATTAAAGGGTCTGACGATAAACGCATCCAGACCGAACATGTTAACATAACTGTGTAACATGGTGTCAGCAGCGGCCTTGCCTGCAGCATAGGCCGTAGTTGGAAGTATCGGATGCTGTTCATCCATCGGCTCATATTGTGCGCTGCCATAAACCTCAGATGATGAAAAGTGACAGAGTGTTTTAAATGCTCCTTTTCTCTGTAACTCAAGCAGATTATTTAAAACGATCACATTTGTCATATAGGCATTCGATGGATTGATAAAGGAATAATTCAATGCCTTGGTGGCACAGTTGAAAACAATATCAATCTTATGTTTTTCAATTATATATTCCAGAGAGCCTTTTAATTCAGCATCATCTACATATAAGACCATTCCCTTGGACAATGCGTCTGATAAGTTTTCTCTGTTTCCTAAAAACATATTGTCAACAACTATGACTTGTTTCGCTTCATTCATCATTAATTGTTCTACCAAGTGACTCCCTATAAATCCCGCACCGCCGGTAACTAATATCGTGCTATTTTTTATTTTAGGCCTCATAGTCCACCTCCACTTGTTACTTGTTCCCCTCGATGTATGCTCTAATCATCTGTGCGACTTCCAAGGCTTTGGATGCTTCTTCAGGTCCTACAATGGAACAATGCTTCATTCGAATGGATTGTACAAAATGATCGATTTCAGCCAAAAGGGGTTCAGTGTTGGGAACGATGATCTTTTCAACTATACTTTCTTGTCGGTAGGATAGATTTTTTTCTATAACAGAATCCACTTTTTGATAGATAAATAACTCTTTGGTCATATAGTCAGATTTGATCAACCGATCTCTTTCGGTGATTGTCAACGTCCTTACTTTTTCCTGGGATAAGCGGTTGGCTACCAGATTTGCTATGACCCCATTTTTGAAAGTAAGCACAGCATTAGCCACATCCATCTGCCCAGATTCCGTCAGGCTATAACCTACCGCAGAAAGGCTTTGAATCGGACTTCCGACCAAACTTAAGACAATATCAATGTCATGGATCATAAGGTCGAAAATAACATCTATGTCTATCACTCGGTTGAGGGACCCTAATCGCCTCGTTTCAATGGAAATCATTTTGGGGCGATTGATAATTTTGTTTAGCTGTTGAATTACCGGATTGAATCTTTCCACATGTCCTACCTGAACAATGACATTCTTAGCCTTGATTAATGGTTTGATTTGTTCCACCTCTTTCATCGAACTGACGAATGGTTTCTCAACCAAAACATGTTTTCCTTCCTGCAATGCCTGTTGGATGAAAGTGAAATGTAAACTGGTTGGAACAGAAATGATGACTGCATCCACTTTTTTTAATAATTCACTAAATGACGCAAAAGGAAAAACATCGTACTCATTAGCTATTTTCAGGCACCGTTTCATATCGTTATCATAAACACCAACAAAATGGACATTTTTCATCTTATCCAGGGTCCGGCAATGATTCATGCCCATAATTCCGACTCCGGCTACCCCAATATTAATTAATTCCATTACTATCACCCTTAAATTCTTTAATTGAGGATATTACATCATCTTGTTCGTATTCTTTTAACGTTGGATAAATCGGCAGGGCCAGGATTTTTTCCGAAACCTTTTCTGCTATTGGAAAGTCTCCTTTTTGATAATCGAGTTCCTGGAAGACAGGTTGAAGATGAAGGGGTAGGGGATAATAGATGCCTGTAGCAATTTTTCTATGGTTTAGGTATGAGGCTAATTCGTCGCGATTGTCTGTTTCAATGCTGTATTGGTGAAAGACGTGTTCCCGATTCTTAACCGTAATAGGGGTTTTAACCAAACCTATCAACTTTTCTGAGTAGCGGTTCGCAATTTCTCTCCTTTTTTGATTCCAATCATCTAGTCTCTTCAATTTCACTTCTAATATGGCTGCTTGGATTTCATCTAACCGGCTGTTTAAACCGATATCAGAATGTATATATTTTTTTTCGCTTCCATGATTTCTCAATACTTTAATTTTTTCATATAAATCCTTATCACTCGTTACTACCATACCTCCATCTCCATATGTTCCGAGATTTTTGGAAGGGAAAAACGAAAAACAACCTGTATCACCAAATGATCCTACTTTTTTTCCATTAAAAGTGGCTCCGATGGATTGGCATGCATCCTCAATAACCTTTAAACGATATTTTTTGGCTATTTCCATAATCTTTTCCATATCTGCCGATTGTCCGAAAAGGTGTACAACCATAATTGCTTTCGTTTTTTTTGTTATCGCTTGTTCAATCAAAGCGGGGTTCATATTATACGTTATGGGATCAATATCGACGAAAACAGGCTTTGCCCCGACACGAGCAATAACCTCTGCTGTGGCAAAGAAGGTAAAGGGGGGAGTAATGACTTCATCTCCATCCCCAATAGACATGGCTTCCAATGAAAGAAGGAGTGCATCTGTCCCATTCGCAACCCCAATGCCATAAGAGGTCCCTACGTATTCGGATAACAATTTTTCAATTTGCTTTCCTTTATTCCCTAGAATATAGGATCCACTTTCCAGAACTTCATGCACTGACTTCTGTATCTCATCCTTTACACTCTCGTATTCCGCCTTCAAATCCAATTGAGGTATCATTTGTTTTCATTCCTTTACAAGGTAGTTTCATCCGGTACTTTTCTTGCCGGGTTTCCTACAACTGTCTCAAAATCCGGCACATTTTTTGTCACAACGGCCCCTGCACCAACCACAGTATTCTTACCTATAATGATGGCAGGTAACAATGATGCATTATTGCCTATTTTTGCTCCTTCCTTAATATAAGGACCTCTCAATGTATATTCTTTTGCTCCCATATATTTATCATTGGACATGGAAACGCAGGGACCAATGAAGACGTGATCTTCAATCGTAGTATCTGCCGTAACATAAGCTAAGGTTTGGATGGTGCAATGCGAACCAATGGATGTATTTAATTCAACCATGGCACCTCGACCTATGACAGTATTCGCTCCAATCCGTACTTTTTCACGGATACTTGCTTGATCCCCGATGAATGCTTCTTCAGAGATTATAGTTCCCGTGTAAATCGAAACATGATTTCCTATTTTGACATTAGATTTGATCTCAAGTGGAGGTAAAGTAGTCTCCGTTTTTCGCATATTTGCATTTCCACCGGGATAAACCCCGATAATACAGTGAGATCCTATCGTTACGTTATCCCCAATTCGGGTATTTCCCAAAATAGCCGTATGATGCCCGATAGAAACGTTTTTCCCTAATACGACATCCTCCTGAATTACGACCATTTCACCTA
Organism: Paenibacillus sp. FSL R5-0912; assembly: GCF_000758605.1. Lineage (NCBI taxonomy): Bacteria > Bacillati > Bacillota > Bacilli > Caryophanales > Paenibacillaceae > Paenibacillus > Paenibacillus sp. FSL R5-0912. Next base: position 5,733,349 of record NZ_CP009282.1, on the reverse strand, counting down.
TATTTGCATTCTCTCTAAATCTATCAATCATTTGTATCCCTCTTTTTGGTATCAAATTAAAAAAATGTAACTCCACTTTCTTATATCAATTGTGAGTACCTAAGATACCCTTAATCATATTTACTAACTCTAAGGCGCGTACCGTCGCTGAATGTTTTGTATGAACCATTCTATAACCCTCATTTGCCATCTTTGCCCGTTCTTGATCATGGGTTAAATAGAACTCAATCTTCTCCATGAAATTCTTTTCATTAATAGAGGCAAAGTGTACATCCGGTATAAATCCTATATCCTCTAGCTCTTGTAAGGGGGGCGCAAGCAAAAGAGTGTTGCAAGCCGGAACTTCAAAATACTTTGCTAATGGATAATGGAAAGTTGAATCACATGTTAAAAATAATTTTGCTCGATTAATTTCCTTAGCATATTTTTCTCCTATAATAATATTTTTTCTGGTTTCATCCTGGTTTTCGTAACCAGGGTGTGGATGATAAACAAAAAAAGGCTTATCTATTAAAGCATCATACATGACTTTTCTTAACGGATAATACCGCCTTGCTACCCCCATCATTAAACAATCGATGTCTTTAGGTAACCCATAATCTTTAAAGACCTCTTCATTGGCAAAGTGAGGCAGCCACCTCATTCTTTGGAGATATTTGGGATACCTATTTATAAAGTAATCTCGACAAAGTGTAAAAATATATGGAACCTGATTCTGCTCAATAAAAAGGATACGTTCTTGCACGAGTCGATGAAGATCATACATGAAAACACCGAATGGGATATTAAGAGAGGAGAGTCCGGTGATGACGGGAGAACGATTGTCGACCGGATCATTGATCAATATAAAATCCGGCCTAAACCTGATATGATTCAGGATATTTTGAATATCCCCTGGCTCACTCCATAGCACTAAATCGCTTACCTTAGACAATGCCTGAGAGAGATAATATGGATGTTTTTCCGTCTTTTTGGAAAAATCACGGCTAATATATAATATCTTGAGTTTTTCCATAAGCTACTCCTTTCAAATTAGTCAATACAATCCACTCATGAAAAATCCATCTACAAGTTTCAAAATTATAGTATGCATTGGATGTTTAACATTCCATAGACATGAATGGAATTTCCGATAAAACACATTTTTAATGCCTCATACATTAATATAACTAATCGAATTTCAAGGAGGGTGTAATAATGACAATCAGACCCATTGTTATCTTAGGTACAGGTGGAAACTGTATTGATATTTTGGATACAATAAATGACATTAATGCTATTCAATTAAAATATGAATGTGTCGGATTTCTTGATGATAACCCAGATCATTGGGGACAAAGGATTGCGGGGTTACCCATTCTTGGCCCGCTTCCCACTGCCATAGATCTTCCTTCATCGCATTTTTTTGTGAACGGTATAGGAAGTCCCCGGAATTTTTGGGAAAAAGAATCTATTATAGCAAAGACGAAAGTCGGTATCGAAAAATTCGAAACTATTATTCATCCTACTGCCCATATATCAAACATGTCTGATATTGGTCGGGGGACGGTTATTTTCCAGAATGTCACGATCACATCAAATGTTAAAATTGGTGATCATGTAATCATCCTTCCAAATACAGTGATAAGTCACGATGATGTTATCGGCGATTACTCCTGTATTGCAGGTGGAGTTTGTATTTCCGGGGTTGTTGCAATTGGTAAATCATGCTATATAGGAACAAATAGCTCAATAAAACAAAATGTATCCATAGGTGATTTTTCACTTGTTGGGATGAATAGTGCCGTTTTGCGTGATGTTCCGAAAAACAATGTAGTTGTTGGTAACCCAGCAAAATTTTTAAGATATACCCGCTGATGTGGCCGGGGGGGATACAATCAGTAGCCTTTTTTTTCAAATGAAGTGACAATGATTAAATTTGAGACATAAGTTAATTGAGGATGTGAGTGGAAAATCTAAGAACGAGTGAGTAAACAAGAGTATTTATTATTTTATAGTGGGAGGAAAGGAGGGGATATAATTTTGTTGAAAATAGTTAGCGTAATTGACCAGATCGGTTCAGATATAGATTATCTAGCTAATGGTTTATTGCCCTATATGGATCGCTATGATTACCAAGTTTTCGATGTACATCCTACAACCCCAAGTACTTCTCAACTTATGCGATTCGAAAAATACGGTAAGGATGCAGACATTATTGATTTTCAACATCCTCATACTGCGCTTTTGCTATTAAACAGGTATTCCTGGCTTTCAGAAAAGAAAAAAATATTAACCAACCATATTCCTGATGATCTAAATAACAGTCAATATAGCATGTTTGATAAAGTAGTCTATTCAAATAAAACGATGCAAAGAAGAATACGTGGCAGCGTGTTTATTTCTTTAACAGTGGATACTAATTTCTGGACTTTTAATGACAAGTGGACGAAGAATAAAAATTTGATTATGGTTACCGATGAAATAAAGCAAGAAAAGGGAGTTTTTGAAGTAGCAGTTGCATGCCGTAACCTTGGGCTAAACCTTTTATTGGTTGGTCGAAAATCGGATGAAAGCTATTTAACTAAAGTGTTAGAAACTGGAAGTGTTACTTACCGACAAGAGATGAGTAAGGAAGAACTTCAACAATTGTATTATCAATCTACCTTATTCGTTTGTAATTCGGATGAAAGTGAGATTGGACCTGTTTCCATATTAGAGGCCATGATCTCTGGGGTGCCCATTCTTTCCCGTTTAGTCGGACATGTGCCAGAACTTAACAAAAAGAATTGTATGCGATTATTAGAGTCTCCATTAAATGATGTCGCTTCATTGACAAATGCTATTGAGAATCTTCTGAGCAACGAGCAAGAGCTCTTAATTATGCGCGAGAGAGCTTGGCAAATTGGCTCAAAACAAGCAGACGAACGCAGAGCATACAATTATCAAAAGCTTTACCGTTCCCTTTTTCCTGGAACCCCAGTCTCTGTAATTGTAACAATTTATGAATATAATCATACAATACTTAATTGTTTACAATCTATTGCTGCCCAAGATTATGTTAATAAAGAGTTAATTATCTGTGATGACAATCCGAATAGTGAAAATCAGTCAGTAATAGAGGAATTTGCACGTTCAGTCTCTTTTCCAGTTGTATATCGAAACACATCCCGAAAGGAAAATGATTATGGGCTAGCTAGAGCTCGTAATGTAGGGATCATAGAGGCAAGTGGTGATATTTTAGTATTTTGCGATCAGCGTATAAGTATGCATTCCAATGCTATTAGTGAATTTGTCAAAAATCTAATGCCTAAAAAATGGTTATTTGGTACAAAAGGAACAATAAAAGGATTTGTTGAGAACTTCTCCTGTGTTTACCGAAATGATCTAATAAAAGCTGGCATGTTCTGTGAGCGTGTTGATGAATATGGTGGGGCAACACAAGAAATATTTAAACGCACTTATTCACAGGGGTTTAAGCATGAACTAATTCCAACTGCTAATTCAACTTTTATTGTTGATTCATTAAGTCTTTCAAAAAGACGTCCAGATATTATTAAAATGCGAAATCGCTTATATAGAATGAACTTTTAGTCTTTAAAAGGGAGAAAAAATAGAGGTAGAGGTGAGATTATTGGAAAGTGGTAATTTAAACAGATCTCATACTATAGATGTAATAGTCTGCGTATATAACGCGTTGGAGTATGTCAAATTGTGCTTAGAATCCTTGATAGCCAAAAAAACCATTCCATTCAATTTAATTATTGTGGATAGTGGGAGTGAAAAAGAAACAAAAGACTATTTAGCTTCTTTCGCAAATAAATATGATTGTAAATTAAAAACTAATCACTCAAAGACTGATTACACAATTGCATCAAATCAAGGACTGAAATTGTCTACATCAAAATATTGTGTGTTATTAAATAGTGACACAATTGTATCTATTCATTGGTTAGAAAAACTGATGGATTGTATGGAATCTGAAAGCAGTACAGGGATTGTTGGACCTTTATCCAATTCGGCCAGCTATCAGTCAGTACCTAAGGATGTTAATGGAAATGGAGGCACGGTAAACGAATTAGAGAAATTAGGCGGTAAAGAGCTAACCATTGAACAAATGGCATATTTTATAGAACAACAATCAAAAAAAATATTTCCGGTTGTTAATCAAGTGAATGGGTTTTGTTATATGATTAACCGTTCCGTCATTGAAAAAATAGGTGATCAGGATGAAATAAACTTTCCTTGCTATGGGGGAGAGGATGATTATTGTATTCGGGCAGTCAATGCAGGGTTTAAACTAAAGGTTGCCGATGATTGCTATATTTATCATTATAAATCCAAAAGTTATATTACTGAAGAAAAAAACGAGAAAAGGAAAAATGCAGGGAGACTTCTACGGGAAAAACATACACCAACAATTGTTAAACATCATTACACTGAAATAAAAAATAACATTGAACTTGCAAGAATAAGGGAAGAAATTGATCTAGCGCTAACTAATAGCAGTTGTATGTATGATTACAATAGGGCTATTTTGCTTTTCTGCTCTGATCCGGAAAAAAATAGCGATCTTGAAACGATGATAAAAGAAACCAAAAGAATGTATAAAGATAATATACTTCTAAAATTGGCTGTACCTTTTCATTTTAAAGAATATCTTACAAAAATATATCCACATCAAGCAGTTCATTTTATATTTTACGAAAATAAAAGTGAATTGATTCGAATTAGTCAGCATTTTGATACCGTAATTGCCGCTGATTTAAAAGCTAATGATACTTTACGGCAAATTGCAGCAAATTATGACCATATTAAAGATGTTTATTATACCGTAGAAAAACATTGAATTTTTAGAAACCCTTCGAAAATAATGATATCCCTTTATTAAGAAAGGTCACATCAAAAGGAAAGCCGATGATTATTTCAACAGGGATGGTATTGGATCCGAAAGAAAGCAAAGTACGAAGAAGCCCCTTGGTATGCCCTCAATATCCATGTACATATGGATGTTGGGGCTTTTTTCTGCTTGCAGCCCGATTGTTCCCCTGATTTGCATAAGGCATATGCCTTCCGGATCAAAGTTTAATAGGTTATTGCTGCTTAATATGTACCCAAGCTCTTTCATAGTTTGTGCATAAAATATATATATATATCATTTGCACCAAGTCTCGCAGTTTGCTAATTTAATGAGTAGGGGGACGTTTATGAAAGGACTAATCTTGTGCGCCGGCCGGGGGACGAGACTGCAGCCTTCGACTTATACCAAACCAAAGTGCATGCTGCCTGTTAACGGGGAGTATATTCTTGTCTCAATTATAAAAAAACTTGTTGCGGCCGGAATTTCCGATATTGGAGTCGTAGTGAACCCTTCTCAAGGAGAGATCCGGGAAATGATTGGGGATGGGGAGCGGTGGAACGCCTCTTTAACCTTTCTGCTGCAAAAAGAAGCTAAGGGACTGGCGGATGCGGTCAAAAGCGCGCGGCCTTTTGTGGAGGATTCCATTTTTTTATTGATGCTTGGCGATAATTTGTATGAGGGTGATATAAAGCCATTAATCCGATCACTGGACGCAGATAAGGCTGCGGCGTCGATACTGCTTCAGCAGGTTAAGGAACCTGGTCAATTTGGAGTTGCCGTCATTAATGATGGGCAAATTGTCAATCTGGAAGAGAAGCCCCGCTATCCCAAATCCAATTTGGCTATTGTCGGCGTGTATGCTCTTACTGCAGCTATCTGGGCGGTAATAGACAGGCTAGTGCCTTCCCCGCGAGGAGAATACGAGATGACGGATGCCATCCAAATGTTAATTTCAGAGGGCGGGCATGTTGCGTACAGCATAACGACCGCAGCGTTTTTTGATATCGGGACCCACGAACGCTGGCTTGAAGCGAACCGCTACAAGATGGATCGAGATACACAGAACTTTGCGGATCCATCCTGCATTCACAGGTCTGTTCTATGGATTCCTCCAGTTAGGGTTGATCCGACCGCAAGCGTAACGAACAGTGTAATTGGGCCTTATGTGTATATTGGTCCGAATTGCGTGGTTGAAGATAGCATTCTGACCAATAGCATTTTGACCGATCAGGTTAAATTGTCCCATATTCATGCGGAGGGAAGTGTTTTTGGATCATATGTTCATCTGGCTGAACAAGAAATTCAGGAGCAGCCAGCCCGTCATATCCTAGGCGATCATGCGACGGTCACAAGAATCTAAGCTGACTTGCAGAACGATTCAAAATAAATAGAATACGTACTAGGAAATAGTCCACTCCAGTCACCAGGGTAAACATACCTTTTAAGGGTAGGTGGTCCTTGAGAAATAATTGAGCTGGTTTTGACGATTAAGAATAAAGGAAGGAGTTATACGGAACATGCGGGTGTTGTTCTTGCATCAGTCTTTTACAATACCCAGCAATCGATCAATGTGCACATTGTGCATGATGATTCCCTAAGTGAAGAGAACAAGTTAAAGCTCACTCAGTTGGTTGATGTATTTCATCACAACATCTTTTTTATCATGTTACAATTCCTGGGGATATGCAGGAAATTTCAGCTGGCGTGCATAAAATCGACTATTGGACAATGGCTAGTATGTACCGATTGTTGCTTCCGATATTTATTCAGGCTGACAGGGTTATCTATATGGACTGCGACATTTTGGTCAATATGGATATTAACGAATTGTGGAGCATCGACCTGCGAGAACGTTATTTGGGCGCAGTGCTGGACCAGGGCGAAAAGTTGCTTGAGTACTTCGTCTCACTGGGGCTGAATGGGGAGCTGTATTTTAACTCAGGGGTCATTCTGTTTCAGCTGAACAATATCCGCAATAATCAAACCTGTATGAAGAAATGCTTAATTTCTTGCGCAATTTCCCAATGACGACCATGCCGGATCAGGATGTTCTGAATGCCGTTTATAGCTCTAACTATTTCGCAAGAGTCAGCTGCTCCGGGTTTTGTACTAAACAACCTGAGTCCATATGAAGTCAGTTACTTATTGTTGGATATCATATATCTTGTACAGCTCATCAAGCATAAGGTTAGCAGCAATTACGCCGCGAAGGACAATATTAAAGTCATACGTCCGGGATATGGCTTAGCTCCGAAATACTATGACCTGCTTTTGGGAAAACCAATGAAAAAAGATTTGAAAAGCTGGGAGCAGTTATTATAGTGAATCTTGACAATTTGTTCGAAAAAGTCTATAACTATAGCATATATCCCATTGAACAGAACTTCGATGACGGGACAAGTACGATAAGGTAACGTTCTCCAGAGAGTCGGTGTTTGCTGCGAGCCGATCGTTCACGCCTTGCCGGAAGATCCTCCCCTAGAAGCTAAGCTGAAGCGTATATGCATACGTGTGTAAGCTATGCCGTCTGCCGGACGTTATCCCGGACCCGTGTGGCATTTCTGCATGCGGAACTGAGATTGTACTGAATACACTCCCCTTAAGGATGTGCGTGAGGTGCAGAATTAGGGTGGTATCGCGAGCGCTGTCTCGCCCCTGTGGGGGCGGGATGGCGCTCATTTGTGTTTACATCCCACTAAATCCCCCTTTCCAAGGGGGACCCCGAGGGCTGGCCGCCCTCTAGACACCTGCAACAAGTGCTCCGAATGGGGAGTGACGATGGCGGAAGGGGAAGGATTACTGCGGCGGAGGGCGCGGCCCTTCTTAGGCTGCCCTGACGGGTACGCCTGCGGGGCCTCAACTACACCGACAGACCCCGGGCCGGTAGCTTGAGGTAGAGCGTGCCGCTTGCGGCGTAAGCGGGCATTACAACAAAATTAACTTACCAAACCCCTTTCCCCTGGAGATCGACAAACTTTCCGGGTGTCCAGAGGGCGGAGCCCTTGGGGCCCTCCCTTGGCGAAGGGAGGGTTTGGGAGGGATCGAAAAGCTTTGAAAGGTTTTGATAGGTTTGAAAGCTTTTAAAGAAGGCTCGGATGAAATCCGAATAAGGTTTAAAGACTAAACGGAAGGATTGACCATCATGCATAAAGTAGATGTCAAAGAAAAAGCACGGGCCAGAGATGTCCGGATATTGAAGAAATGGAGCGACGAGAATACGTTCCGCAGATCCATGGAGAACCGCGAGGGAAGCCCGAACTATGTGTTCTATGAAGGACCTCCGACGGCGAACGGCGTGCCGCATATCGGGCATGTGCTGGGCCGGGTCATCAAGGACTTCGTTGGACGTTACCAGACGATGAAAGGCTTCCGTGTGATCCGCAAAGCGGGCTGGGATACCCACGGCCTGCCGGTTGAACTCGGTGTGCAGAAGAAGCTTGGAATCTCCGGCAAACAGGATATTGAAGAATACGGCGTGGAGAAGTTCATCAAGGAATGTAAGGAAAGTGTATTCGGCTATGAGAAGCAGTGGCGTGAGTTCACCGAAGCGATCGGCTACTGGACGGACCTGGATAACCCTTACGTTACGCTGGATAACACCTACATCGAGAGTGTGTGGAATATCCTCGCTACAGTACATGACAAAGGCTTAATGTACCGCGGACACCGCGTCAGCCCGTACTGCCCGAGCTGTCAGACGACACTGAGCTCCCATGAAGTGGCGCAGGGCTACAAGACAGTCAAGGATCTGAGTGCTACAGCTAAGTTCAAGCTGGACGGCAGCGGCGATTATGTGCTGGCCTGGACGACCACGCCTTGGACACTACCGGCGCATATGGCGCTGGCAATGAACCCGAATATGGAATATGTGCGTGCCCAGCAGGAAGACGGCGTATATGTACTGGCCAAGAATCTCGTGGATGAGGTGCTCAAAGGCGAGTATACGATCCTGTCCACCCATACAGGTGCGGACTTTATCGGCCAGAGCTACACTCCGCCGTTCGATTATATTAAGGCAGAGAAGCATAATGTGATCGTAGGCGCATCGTTTGTTACAGATTCCAGCGGTACCGGGATCGTGCATATGGCTCCGGCACATGGTGAAGATGACTACAAGAGCTGCCGCGAGAATGGCATCAGCTTCGTCAACGTGGTGGATACCTCCGGTAAATATACCGGTGTAGTGAGCGATTTTGCCGGACGGTTCGTCAAAGACGTCGACCTCGATATCGTGAAGGTATTGTCCGAACGTGGACTGCTCTACAGTAAAGAAAAATACGAGCACAGCTATCCGTTCTGCTGGCGCTGCGATACTCCGCTGCTCTATTATGCAACAGACAGCTGGTTCATCCAGACGACAGCGATCAAGGATCAGCTGATCGCCAACAATAACAGTGTGAACTGGTATCCGGACCATGTGCGTGAAGGCCGCTTCGGCAAGTTCCTGGAGGAGCTGGTGGACTGGAATATCAGCCGTAACCGCTACTGGGGCACGCCGCTGAATGTCTGGGTCTGCCAGGACACCGGCAAGGAATTCGCACCGCATAGTATCGCTGAACTAAGATCGATGGCGATCGGCGAAGTAGCAGAGGATATCGAGCTGCATAAGCCGTATGTGGACAACATCAAGCTGCGGAGTCCCTTCAGTGAAGGCGGCGTAATGGTGCGCACACCGGAAGTCATCGACGTATGGTTCGACAGCGGCTCGATGCCGTTCGCCCAGAGTCACTATCCGTTTGAGAATGAGGACAGATTCGCAGACCAGTATCCGGCAGATATGATCTGTGAAGGGATTGACCAGACACGCGGCTGGTTCTACAGCCTGCTTGCCGTATCGACGCTGTTCACGGGCAAAGCGCCTTACAAAGCGGTAATCGCCCACGGTCATATTTTCGATGAGAACGGCCAGAAGATGTCCAAATCCAAAGGCAATGTCATCGACCCTTGGGAGATCATGAACGAATACGGCACCGACGCGTTCCGCTGGGCCATTCTGTCCGACAGTGCGCCATGGAACAACAAACGGTTCTCGCGCGGTCTGGTGGGAGAGACGAAGTCCAAGGTTGTGGATACGCTGGTTAACACGCATGCCTTCCTGACGTTGTATGCTGGTATCGACGGCTACGATCCTGCGGATCACCCGTTCAAGCTGCCTCGGCATAAGCTCGACCGCTGGATTCTGTCCCGATTGAACAGCCTGATCCTGCTGGTGGATAAAGGTCTTGCCGTTAACGATTTCGTGAATACGTCCAAAGCAATTGAGAATTTCGTGGATGAGCTGAGCAACTGGTACATCCGCCGTTCCCGTGACCGGTTCTGGGGCAGCGGGCTGGGCGAAGAGAAGCTGGATGCATACCGCACACTTACGCATGTACTGCTGACCACAGCTACGCTGATGGCACCTTTCACACCGATGCTGTCCGAGGATATCTTTACGAACCTGGGCGGAGGAGAAAGTGTGCATCTCGCAGATTATCCGGAAGCGGATGAAAGCCTGATCGATCTTGCACTGGAAAAGGATATGGAGAGCGCCAGAGGGATCGTGGAGCTGGCACGCAACGTGCGAAACGAGAGCGGCATCAAGACCCGCCAGCCTTTGTCTGAGCTGATCGCCTCGATTGACGATAACTTCAATGTGGCAGATTATGAAGAGCTGATCAAAGACGAAATCAATGTGAAGCATATTGTGATCGAGCACAGCGACAGCGGCTTTGTAGACTTCACCCTGAAGCTGAATCTGAAGGTCGCAGGCAAGAAATACGGCAAGAACGTTGGCTTCCTGCAGGGCTTCCTCAAAGCCATGGACAGTGACGCTACCCGCAAAACCGTACAGGACGGCGGACTCGCCATTGTATCGCCGGACGGGGAAGAGCTGCAGATCACATCCGAGGAGCTGCTGGTCGAGAAGCAGGCCAAACCGGGTTTTGCCTCGGCTTCCGGTTATGGACTGACGGTGGCGCTGAACACCGAAATCACACCGGAGCTGGTGCAGGAAGGCTGGGTACGCGAGGTGGTCCGTGCCGTGCAGGATTACCGTAAACGTCTGGATCTGCCGATCGACAAACGGATTGCTCTTACGCTGCATGTGGATGACGAGCTGAAGGCTGCGGTTACCGCATTCGAGCATATACTGCGCGAGAATGTACTGGTGACTACGGTTGATTTTGACGGAGACTATACCTATGAAACTGTGGATGCCGGCGGCAAGAGCATCGGAATTCATATCGGCGCTTAAGTAAAACCTGCACCCTGCATCACTTGTCCCTATATGGCATATACTAGCTGCAAAGAAAAGATTCTATGGGTTAGAATGCAAAATGACGAGCCCCGTGCTTAAAGAGAGAAGTCTCTTTAACCGGGCTCGTTTGCTTTGCGGGTCATAGAGATTCGAGGGAGGTGTCCGAGGCATGGGCGGATGGAAAGATGGAGATACGGAGGGCGGGAAGCCGGAGAGGCCGGAAGGGCCGGGCAGAATTTCAATTCAGGCCTCGGGAGTAGACAGCAGCATGGATACCGGTAAAGTACCGGAGGAGAAGCGCCAATTCCTGCATTCCGGGGAGCGTATACAGACACCATTTTCTTCTCAAAAGCCTGCAGCCGCGCTCGCAGCAGCCGGTGATCCGGCGGATCTGCCGCAGGAGGAAAAGCTGAACGCGCTGTACCGGATGACCACCCAGCTGGCCCAGCAGATGGAGAAATCGCGGATTGCAGAATATACGGAGCTGCTGCATTCGCCGTTCCGGCTGATATGGCTGAATATTTTTTCCGGAGTAGCCCGGGGGCTGGGGATTGCGCTCGGGTTTACTTTTTTTGCGGCGACGATTATTTATGTGCTTCAGGTGCTTGGGGCATTGAATCTGCCGATTATCGGGGACTATATTGCGGACATTGTGCGGATCGTGCAGCATCAGCTGGAGCTGAAGACCTTCTGACCCGGGTCCAAATTAAAAAAGAGCAGCACGGGGCTACTCCCTTTCTTTTTTGAGCGGGTCCAGCAGGTAGTCACCTTCCCCGTCGTCCATGTAATGGCGGTAGCTGTTGCCTTTGATGATGGTTAGATGATTTCCCGTAATGTCGGTAGCGACGAAATTCTCCCACGGCTCCACGAAGCCTTCGGTTTCGTCCGCTTCGATCTCCATATCATTGTAGGAGCTGATGTTGTTGCCTTCGGCCATGGCAGGGGAATCGGAATTGCCCCAGCTCTCTACAATCTGCCAGGCATCCTCCCCGTCGAAGCCGTTCTGGTCCTCCCGCTCATCCAGGCTGGTCCGTCCAAAAGGTGGTGACAACAGCTCCTCCTCCACCGGGCGTGTAAACGGAGCGCTCTGGCGTGGTGCATGCTCTTTGGTGTAGCGGGTGGATGGAATCGCGGCCAGACGTTCATAAGGAATCGGTTCGCCACTGGCTATACAAATGCCATAGGTGCCTTCATCCATCGCCCGCAGCGCCGCTTCGATATCGTCCAGCTCATGCTCGTCCCGCTCCAGCAGGGAAATATCCATGGAACGGTTATATAGCTCGGTGGCGGCATCGCCGGGATGGTTGTCGATCTCGGACAGCTCTCCGGTAGTATCGCGCATAGCTTCCTGCAGTCCGTAATGCTCATTATTTTGCAGCCTGTGCTTGATGTCCTCCTGCTGCTGTAGCAGTAATGCGCGCAGCCCGGAGAGCTGGGTTGATGTCAGATGGCTCATTGCTGTGAGCTCCTTTCGGTGGCTTAATCCTCGCTGAAACGGTTCCGTCTTTATTAAGGAGGGCAAAGCCGTTTCCGCTTGTATAGCTTGGCCGCAGGGGCCCTTTTTTAGCGATGGAAAATAGTACCCGTACTTTGGAGGGTTTAGAGTGCCATGCAATGGACTGTATCTTGAGGCCTGTGCTACAATATACAAGTCTTTATACAGTATTCGTACCGCGGACCGCGGGAAAAATAAGAACGGAGTGACAACTTCTGTGGTGTACTTTCTGATTGCGCTAATTGTATTTTTGATTGACCAGGGTACCAAATATCTGATTGCTACCCGGCTGGAGATCGCAGAGCAGATTCCGGTTATAAAGGATTTCTTCATTATCACGTCCCACCGCAATCGTGGAGCCGCTTTCGGAATTCTTGAAGGACAACAGTGGTTCTTCATTGTAATTACGGTTATAGTTGTTGCCGGTATCGTCTGGTATCTGAACAAGGCCCGGAAGACCCGCAAATTGCTGCCTACGGCGTTGTCTCTGGTGCTTGGAGGAGCCATCGGAAACTTCATCGACCGGATTCTGAACGGTGAAGTTGTGGATTTCCTGATGTTCAATTTCGGCAGCTATACCTTCCCGATCTTCAACGTAGCCGATTCCTGCATCGTGGTAGGGGTAGCCCTGATCATTCTTGATACGCTGCTGGATGTGAAAGGCGAGCAGGAAGTCACCGAAGTTAAGGAATCACAGGAAGTCAAAGAAGGGAATGAATGATTTTGAATAAAGACGTCAATGAGCAGGCGGTGTCTGGCGCCCTCGAAGAAGAAAGAGACGTCACCGAATGGATGGTTGCCGCGGAGAATGCCCGGGAACGGATTGATAAGTACATTACGGAGTCTTGGGAAGAAGAGGTTTCCCGCTCGCAGGTTCAGCTGTGGATCAGCGGCGGACATGTGACGGTGAACGGCGCGCCTGTCAAAGCAAACTACAAGCTGTATGAAGGCGATAAGGTGGCTGTTACGGTGCCGGAAGCCGAAGTTACGGATTTAATTGCGGAGAATATCCCGCTTGAGGTTGTATATGAAGACAGCGATGTTATCGTGGTGAATAAGCCGCGCGGTATGGTGGTGCATCCGGCAGTAGGACATCCCTCAGGCACCCTGGTCAATGCGCTGATGTATCATTGCAAGGACCTGTCAGGTATTAACGGCGAGATTCGTCCGGGCATTGTGCACCGTATCGACAAGGATACCTCCGGTCTGATTATGGCTGCTAAGAATGACGCCAGTCATGCTTCACTTGCCGCCCAACTGAAGGAGCACAGTGTAACCCGCCGCTACATCGCAGTGGTGCATGGCAATCTGTCTCATGATAAAGGCACAGTAGATGCCCCAATCGGCCGTGATCCGCATGACCGTAAGCTGTATATGGTCACTGAGAAGAACAGCAAACGTTCTGTGACGCATTTTACGGTGCTTGAGCGGTTCGGCGACTGTACGCTGCTTGAGCTGCAGCTGGAGACCGGACGGACGCATCAGATCCGTGTGCATATGAAGTTCATCGGCCATCCGCTGGTCGGCGATCCAATCTATGGACGCAGCAAAGGTACGACGATGACTGGACAGGCTCTGCATGCTGCTGTACTGGGATTTGTGCATCCTGCCACAGGAGAGTATAAGGAGTTCAGCGCGCCGCTTCCGGCAGATATGGAAGAAGTGCTGTACACACTGCGCAGCAGATAAGTACAAATGAATAGATTATAAGTCCATGGCTTCTAAGGCAGCTTTGCTTCATATTTAGATCATGGATTCACAACAAAAGCCAGGAGATGAGACGAAGATTATGAGTATTGAACACTATCAGGATACATTCATTCAGACTAATTTTGCGGACCGCATCGGCGGCGCCGGATATGGCAAGGACACTTCCATCTACAAATTCGAGAAAATCAAACGCGCCAAAGCATCGGCGAAGCAGGATTTTCCTAACATTGAATTGATCGACATGGGCGTCGGTGAGCCGGACGAAATGGCGGATGAAGGCATTGTGGCAAGACTTGCCCTTGAAGCTGCCAAAGAAGAAAACCGCGGATATTCTGACAACGGGATTCCTGAATTCAAAGCGGCTGCTGCTGTTTATCTGAAGGAAGTGTTCCAGGTAGACGGCATCGACCCGGTAAATGAAATCGTACATTCCATCGGTTCGAAGCCTGCGCTGGCGATGATGCCGTCCGTCTTCATTAATCCGGGCGACATCACGATCATGACCGTTCCGGGTTATCCGGTGCTGGGCACCCACACCAAGTATTTGGGCGGACAAGTATTCTCCGTTGAGCTTAAGAAGGAGAATAACTTCCTGCCTGACCTGAACTCCATTCCGGAGGATGTAGCACACAAGGCGAAGCTGCTCTACCTGAACTATCCGAACAATCCTACAGGCGCAAGCGCAACTCCTGAATTTTTCAGCGAAGTAGTAGCCTGGGCGAAGAAATACGATGTAGTTGTTATCCATGACGCTCCTTATGCAGCACTGACGTATGATGGCGTGAAGCCGCTGAGCTTCCTGTCCGTACCTGGGGCCAAGGATGTCGGCGTGGAGCTGCACTCCCTGTCCAAGTCCTACAATATGACCGGCTGGAGAATCGGTTTCGTTGCCGGCAACCCGCTGATCGTTAAGGCTTTCAGTGATGTGAAGGACAACAATGACTCCGGCCAATTCATCGCGATTCAAAAAGCTGCCGCATACGGTCTGTCTCATCCAGAGATTACCGAAGCGATTGCTGCCAAATACTCCCGCCGCCACAACATGCTGGTGGATGCACTGAACAGCCTGGGCTTCAAGGCAGAGAAACCGAAGGGGTCCTTCTTCCTGTATGTAGCTGCTCCAAAAGGTGTCAAAGGCGGACGCCGCTTCGAATCCGGCGAGGACTTCTCGCAGTTCCTGATCCGCGAGAAGCTGATCTCCACCGTGCCTTGGGATGATGCCGGCGCGTTCGTGCGTTTCTCCGTGACTTTCGTCGCCAAAGGTGAAGAAGATGAGAAGCGTGTAATTTCTGAAATTCAAAGACGCCTTAGCGACGTTGAATTCGAATTTTAAGTTTGGTTGATGAGACCGCTGCAGAGGAATCTGCGGCGGCTTTTTATTATGGCAGCCGATCGCTCCCGAGCCTCACTATCCACTTCGGTCTGGTCAAATGTTACAAACTGCAACTTTACTCAGACGAAACAGGCACTGAAAGCGCAAATCCTGCACTTTTTACAACAATCCCTCTTAAGCCCCCTAATCGAATTGGAGTCCTAAAGATGCATAAGGTACACTAATAGAGAAGGGGATGAGGACATGAAAAGTAACAAGTTGTACGATGAACAACGGATTAAAGTTGCCCAGGAAGCGATTAATGGGACGAAGCTCTCTTTCCTCGCCCGTAAATATTCAGTTTCTCCCAGCACGATTACGAACTGGGTGAAGTTCTACAAAGAACGATTTGGTGAGCAAGCGACACCTTCAGTTAACGAACGTATTGAAGATGCCAAACGTGTCCAAGAGTTAGAGACCAAAATGGACACTGCGATTAAACTGCTGGGCGAAAAGGATTTGGAGATCGAACTCCTGCGTGAACTGCTAAAAAAGACCAACCCCGCTTACAAGACAGACTTGAAATAGCCGATGAAAGCATTAAGCGGGGCTATGCGGTATCGGTGGTACTTCGGCTGGTGGGTGTGCTGGAATCGACCTACTATGCCCGCAAACAGCGTCAAAAGGAGAACACCAAATCTACGGTAAGCTTAGGGACAGCCGGAAGACCGATCCCAGCGTATTCGTTGACGAAAGACGGCCAGAAGGTCAGCGACGAGCAGATCGAAGAATGGCTTAGCGAACTCGTTGCAGGCGAGGAACACGGCTACGGTTACCGTAACTTAGCGCATGCCCTCTACATCCAGCATGACTTAATTCTGAACCACAAGAAGGCCTACCGGCTTTGTAAAAAGCTAGGGCTGCTCCAAAAGAAGCCTGACAAGAAAGTGAGATATCCAAGACGGCTTGCCCAAAACCGCGTGGTTACCGGAGCCAACCAACTTTGGCAAATAGATATTAAGTACGGATACGTTCATGGCTACGACCGCTTCTTTTTTATCTTTGACATGATTGATGTGTTTGACCGCTGTATTGTCGGCTACCACTTGGGTGCAAGTTGCAGTGCAAAGGAGATCTGCACGACCATTAAGCAGGCGTTGAAGGCCCGTATACAGCCTGGAGGGGCTAGGCCTATTCTTCGCTCAGACAATGGTCCTCAATTTCTCAGTCATGCTTTTGCAGAGATGTGTATGGACCCGGATGAACCTTTGATTCATGAACGGATTCCGCCTAAAACGCCGAATATGAATGCATATATTGAGTCCTTCCACAGCATTTTAGAACGAGATCTCTACAGCAAAATGTACTTTGAAACCTTTGAAGAAGCCTACGAGACTGTCACGGAGTACATTGAATTTTACAACGAACGCCGCTTTCACGGCAGTTTAAACCGATTGAGTCCTAACCAATACCATGCGGCATGGAGAGCAGGCCAAGTGGCAGAGGTAAACATCTCACTTTAAGAAACTGCAAGAACCAGAGATTTCAAGAGAATGACTCCATAATTAAGGGGCCGAACCGATCCGCTTCAGAGGTAAGTGCATATTCATACTAAATGCTGTAAAAAATAAAACATTAAACCCAATGATGCATTTACGGAGCAAAAATCCTGTAAAATGTGCAACATTACTTGGACAGGCCGGTAACAGGGGGGGACAGTATGCATGTGACGGTGAGAGTAAGGTGGGGTTAGCAGCCTCGAATATAAAGATAAGCCAGCCGGAAACTCACGGCTGACCTGGAACAGCAGCCTAACCTTTCCGGTAGGCCTTGCTGTGAAAGGCATTAATATAACGGAATAGCGCTTCGCCATCGTCCGGTACATTTCCGCTACCATCCAGTGGCAGCAGCATCGCCTGATAAGGCTCGGGCACCCAGACATACTGGTGGACATAGGAGGTCAGGACGAATCCGTTCCGCTCCCAGAAATGAATGCGCTCCTTGTGTGTATCCGAGGTTCCGGATTCAGCTTCGATGATGATTCCCCGTACGTTGTGTTCTTGAACAGCCCAGTCCCTGATCTGTACGAGGAACCAGGTTCCCATACCCGCCCCGCGCAGCTCCTTATCGACCGCCAAGTAATCTATGATCAGTACCTTATCGTCAGTCTTTCCCACGACCCCAGTAACGGCCATAGCGACAACCTGCCCCTGCTGATCAAGTCCCGCATGTAGATAAGCAATCTTCCGCTCCAGCATACTGCGGAGAATCCCTTTTGACTTAGCGCCGCTCGGGAAAGCCTCCCGGTACACCGGCTCCATCTGCTTCCAGAGCTGTTCATCCCATTTATCTACTGTAATAAACTCCAGGTCCATGATCTGTTCGCCTCCATTTTTATCATAGCAGAGGCGGGGCGGGAACGAAAATATGCCAGCGGGCAGGATAGTTCAATCATTTCACGAATTTTTTATAAGCTGGATAATTCTGTGAATTTACGCAATGATTATTTTTTGAAGGTATGATTAAATTGAAGCAACCGAGTCATCAAGTTGTCTCTCAAATAGTTGATGATTCCATATTAAGCAGATACCATAATCAACACTGTATTTAAGAAATTACATAAAAGAAACGCACTATAAGGAGGAATGTGAACGAAATGAAGTTCGACCTTCGTGAATTAGCGTTGTTTGCAGAGCAGGCTGTAACAAAAGCGGGTGACAGAATTTCCGAATTGCGCATCCGGGAAAAAATTGAAGTGAATTACAAGGATTATGGTGAACTTGTGACATCCGCTGATTGGTTATCGGAAAAAATCATTCAAGAAGCCATAATGGATGAATTTCAAGGTCATCGAATTCTTTCTGAGGAAAATGGAGTACATAACTGGGATAATTTCAAGTTTGACGGTCCGGTTTGGGTAATTGATCCCTTAGATGGAACAGTTAATTTTGCTCGCAACCTGCCGCATTACGGCGTTTCATTGGCTTTTGCCCTTGATGGCGTAGTGCTGGCAGGAGCAGTATATGCGCCAGATTTGCACTGTACTTATGTTGGGATTAAAGGAGAAGGCTCTTATTGCAATGGTGAGCGTTTACAAATTCGTACATGTACTTCGCTGCTAGATGCTGTCATAGGCACAGGTTTTCCGCATGATCCAGCAAAATTGGAGCCAGCAATCGAAAGAGTGAACCGACTCAGAAGGAACTGCCGCGACATTAGGCGTTTTGCCGCACCAACAGTAGACATTTGTTATGTGGCGTCCGGTAAATTAGATGCGCATACGGAAAGTCTTTCACCGTGGGACGTAGCCGCCGCAGGCTTGATTGCACGGGAGGCGGGAGCATTAAGTTGCAATGTACATATGGTGCCTGATCACATCCCTAATGAACTCAATGGTGAAGAGGCCGTATTCGCTACACCCGGAATCTTCGATGATCTCTTGACATTATTGCGGAAGGAATCTGAATAAAAGGTTCATTCGCTTTTCAGGATAGCTTTAGTTCCGAGTATGCACTATCAGCGCAGCGCTATAGTACCGCCTTTCCTGCCCCACCCAACTCGGGGTGGGGTGGAATCTTTCACCCCGTTTAGGTGGAAGCGGCGGAGGGGATTTTGGAACTGGAAGGAGCGGAGCGTCCGCCTTTATGTTTGGATTTCTACCGCGGCGGCGGTAATAATCAGGAAATCCAAACATAACAGCGGCCGGAAGTCCAAAATCACCGCAGCCGCGCCCTTCACCAAAACAAATCTTGCAGAAAGTTTGACACCACCCTTTTCTTCTGTCATAATTCCCTTTAGTTGAATATGCGCCTTTAAATCAGTCCCGTGAGGCTGGCAAGGTAACGTGAATCGAGGTTCGCGAACATGGAAGCAGGAATCCGTATGAGTACGGAGTGCCTTTTTATGCGCGCGGACACGCCATCTTTTTGAATCTGCGGATTTCACTCCTTGCCTGTTTCGGGCAAGGAGTTTTTTGTTTATCCGGGAACTTGAGCAGGCGATCAAGTAGGAGGATGGCACGATGATGGTTACTGAAAAAAATGTCATTATGGACGAAACGGCGATTCGCCGGGCACTGTCACGCATTGCACATGAGATTTTGGAGAAGAACAAGGGTATTGAGAATTGTCTGCTGGTCGGCATCCGTACGAGAGGGATTTATCTGGCCCAGCGGATTGCGGAGCGCATCAAGGAGATTGAAGGCGTGGATATACCTTACGGTGAGCTGGATATCACGCATTACCGCGATGACCGCGAAGGCGGCGACAACAGGGAGTCGATGGACAAGGCTGTGGTCAACAGCAATCTGATCCTGCCCCCGGGCAGCAGCGGCATCCAGGACAAGAAAGTGATTCTGTTCGACGATGTGCTGTACACCGGCAGAACGATCCGGGCAGCGATGGATGCGCTGATGGATTGCGGACGGCCGCGGATGATCCAGCTTGCTGTACTGGCTGACCGCGGACACCGGGAACTTCCGATCCGCCCTGACTATATTGGCAAGAACGTACCCACCTCCAGGCATGAGCAGATTGAAGTGTCACTGACCGAATTCGACGGCAAGGACGAAGTGTACATTATTTCAAACCGGGAGGAACGATAACAATGATGACGGCAACCAAAGTGAAGGAACGCAGTCTGCTGGGGATTAAGGAACTGGACGCTTCGGAAATCAGCCAGCTTTTGAACAGAACGGCTTACTGGGACAATCAGAGCGAGAAGCTCACGCCGGTGCTGAGATCGCATTTTGTTGCCAACATGTTTTTTGAGAATAGCACACGGACCCGCTTCTCCTTCGAAATGGCCGAGAAACGGCTGGGCGTTCAGGTCCTGAACTTCACGGCGGCAGCTTCCAGTGTAGAAAAAGGCGAGTCGATCTACGATACCGTACGCACCTTAGAATCGATGGGGATCGATGCCGGAGTTGTGCGTTTGAAGCCTGCAGGCGTGCTGCAGCAGCTGGCCGAGAAGGTAAGCATCCCGCTGATCAATGCCGGAGACGGCAACAATGAGCACCCGACACAGGCGCTGCTGGATCTGTACACGATGCGCAAGCATTTCGGAGAACTGAAGGGCCTGAAAGTGTCGATTATCGGAGATATTATGCATAGCCGGGTGGCACGCTCCAACCTGTGGGCATTGACCAAGATGGGCGCAAGCGTCCAGTTCTGCGCACCGGCGAATATGCAGGCTCCTGAGCTTGCCGCGTACGCTCCATACGTTTCAATGGAAGAAGCGCTGAAAGCGGATGTGGTTATGATGCTGAGAGTGCAGCTGGAACGGCATGCCTCCGGTATTATTTTATCGGCAGCAGAGTACCGGGAGCACTTCGGACTTACGGAAGAACGCGCTGCGAAGCTGGACAAGGGAACGATCATCATGCACCCGGCGCCGGTCAACCGCAATGTGGAGATCGATGATGCAGTGGTGGAGAGCAGCCAGTCACGGATTTTCCCGCAGATGGCGAATGGAGTCCCGGTACGGATGGCAGTGATGGAGAGAGCACTTCAGTAGCAAGATTCCGTAAAAAAACCTCACATAACTTTACTAATAAATATACACAAAGATGAATTTTTATTATATAATAACTAAAGAGCTTACGGCTGCGGCCTGAGGCACAAAGGAGAATCATAACCGTGATCATTAAAAACGCCAGTGTACTGGGCCAAGAAGGCGTGCTGGAGCGCAAGCATATTGTCGTGTTGAACGGGGTAATCTCTAAGATTCTGGATGCCGCTGAAGCGGTAGATGAAGCAGGAGAGATCATCGAAGCGGAAGGCAAGCTGCTGATCCCGGGACTGATCGATATGCATGTGCACTTACGTGAACCGGGGTTTGAACATAAGGAAACGATTGAGACCGGCGCACGTTCGGCGGCCAAAGGCGGATTCACGACTATCGCCTGCATGCCGAATACACGCCCGGTAACAGACAGTGCAGAGATCGTCCAACTGGTAAAAGATAAGGCGCGTGAAGCCGGACTCGTGAAGGTGCTGCCTTATGCGGCCATTACGAAGAATGAGCTGGGACTTGAGCTGACTGACTTTGCGGCACTGAAAGCGGCTGGAGCGATTGGCTTCACCGACGACGGTGTAGGCGTACAGAGCGCACAAATGATGAAGGATGCCATGAAGCTGGCGGCAGGAATGGATATGCCGGTCATTGCCCACTGCGAGGACAACTCGCTGGTTGAGGGCTGCGCGGTAGCGGAAGGTACGTTTGCCGACAAGCATGGACTTAAGGGAATTCCGAATGAGTCGGAAGCCATCCATGTAGGGCGCGACATACTGCTGTCTGAAGCTACGGGCGTTCACTACCATGTGTGCCACGTCAGCACCGAGCAATCGGTACGGCTGATCCGTCAGGCTAAGCAGATCGGCATCAAGGTGACCGCTGAGGTGTGCCCGCATCATCTGCTGCTCTCGGAGGAAGACATTCCGGGCATGGACGCGAACTGGAAAATGAACCCGCCGCTTCGCTCGCGCCGCGATGTGGAAGCCTGCATCGAAGGCCTGCTGGACGGCACGCTGGATATCATCGTTACCGATCATGCACCGCACAGTGCGGAAGAGAAAGCAAAAGGCATGCAGCTTGCACCGTTTGGCATCGTCGGTTTTGAGACAGCCTTCCCGCTGCTGTATACCGCTTTTGTGGCCACTGGCAAATGGGATCTGTCCCTGCTGGTCCAGCGGATGACCGCTGATCCGGCCCGGGTGTTCAGATTGAACACTGGCAGCCTTGCAGTAGGCGCGCCTGCCGATCTGACACTGATTGATATGAATGAAGAGAAGGAAGTGGACCCGGCAACGTTTGCCAGCAAAGGGCGGAATACTCCTTTTGGCGGATGGAAGCTTAAGGGCTGGCCGGTGAAGACTTGGGTAGACGGCAGAGCCGTATGGAGTGAAGTATAACTGACGGTTACTGGCAGCCAGGCTGCCGGCCGTGACATAAGCATCAGACTACAGAAACAAGAAGGAGTGGAAGGGAATGCAGGCGAGATTGCTGCTTCAGGACGGAACGCTGTTTACAGGCACCGCATTTGGCGCGGAAGGCGAAAAGACGGGCGAGGTTGTATTTAACACAGGAATTACGGGATATCAGGAGGTGCTGTCGGACCCTTCGTACTGCGGCCAGATCGTCACCATGACGTATCCGCTGATCGGAAATTACGGCATTACCCGTGATGATTTCGAATCTGTGCGCCCTTTTGTGCACGGCTTTGTGGTGCGTCGTCACGAGACTGTGCCCAGCAACTGGCGTGCTGAATACAGTGTAGACGATCTGCTGAAGGAATACGGCATTCCCGGAATCAGCGAGATTGACACCCGGATGCTGACCCGCATTATCCGCCACCACGGCACGATGAAGGCGATCCTCACCACTTCGAATAAACGTGTGGAAGAACTGATGGAAATGATGGGCGATACTACAATTGAAGAATTGCGCAATCAGGTAGCACGTACCTCCACAACCAAGACATATAGCAGTCCCGGTAATAAGGAACGTATCGTGCTGGTAGATTACGGCGCGAAGACAGGCATTCTGCGCGAGCTGAACAGCCGCGGCTGTGATGTGGTTGTCGTGCCTCACGATGTGACTGCAGATGAGATCCGCCGCCTGAATCCCGACGGAATCCAGCTGTCGAACGGCCCTGGGGACCCTAAGGATGTGCCATATGCAGTTAAGACCATATCCGAACTGCTCGGCGAATATCCGATCTTCGGCATCTGCCTGGGTCATCAGCTGTTCGCGCTGGCATGCGGCGCTGACACCGAGAAGCTCAAATTCGGACATCGCGGCGGTAACCATCCGGTCAAAGAGCTGGAGAGCGGACGCTGCTTCATCACCTCGCAGAACCATGGCTATACGGTTAATGAAGAATCCGTAGTGAACACGGATCTGGAAGTTACGCATATTAACAACAATGATAAGACCGTCGAAGGACTGAAGCATACCCGTTACCCCGCTTTTTCGGTGCAGTACCATCCGGAAGCGGCGCCGGGACCGCATGACAGCAGCTACTTGTTCGACCGTTTCCTGCAGATGATCGCAGACCACAAGGCGAAACTGCCGGCAGGCTCGCGCCAGGCGCAGCTTGCGGCCAATGCCAGAATCACGGCACCGAAACCTGCAGCACAGCTTGAAGCCGTGAAAGGAGCACTATAACATGCCTAAGAACGATAAACTCAAAAAAATTCTGGTTATCGGCTCCGGTCCGATTGTCATCGGCCAAGCCGCCGAGTTTGACTATGCGGGCACACAAGCCTGCCAGGCGCTCAAAGAAGAAGGCGTAGAGGTTGTGCTGATTAACAGCAACCCGGCTACGATCATGACCGATACCAATATGGCTGACAAAGTATATATTGAACCGATCACACTGGAATTCGTAACGGCGATTATCCGTCAGGAGCGTCCGGACGGACTGCTGCCGAC
Organism: Paenibacillus sp. FSL R5-0912; assembly: GCF_000758605.1. NCBI lineage: Bacteria > Bacillati > Bacillota > Bacilli > Caryophanales > Paenibacillaceae > Paenibacillus > Paenibacillus sp. FSL R5-0912. Next base: position 5,709,321 of record NZ_CP009282.1, on the reverse strand, counting down.
ACTGGGCGGACAGACTGGCCTCAACATGGCAGTGGAGCTGGCCCGTGCAGGCGTACTGAAATCCGAGAATGTGAAGCTTCTGGGTACACAGCTGGAATCCATCGAGAAAGCAGAAGACCGCGACTTGTTCCGCGAGCTGATGCGTGAGCTGGATCAGCCTGTTCCTGAGAGTGCCATCATCACAAGTGTGGAAGAAGCGATGGGCTTCGCCGCCGGCATCGGCTATCCGCTGATCGTCCGTCCGGCCTACACGCTAGGCGGAACAGGCGGCGGGATCTGTGACAATGAGGAAGAGCTGCGCGAAACCGTCAAAGCAGGTATCCGTTACAGCCCGATCGGCCAATGTCTGGTGGAGAAGAGCATCGCCGGCATGAAGGAAGTCGAATATGAAGTGATGCGTGATAAGAACGACAACTGTATTGTAGTCTGCAACATGGAGAACTTTGATCCGGTTGGCGTACATACAGGCGACAGTATCGTAGTGGCGCCAAGCCAGACGTTGTCTGACCGTGAGTACCAGATGCTGCGCAGCGCTTCACTGAAGATTATCCGCGCGCTGAATATCGAAGGCGGCTGTAACGTGCAGTTCGCACTGGACCCGCAGAGCTATCAATACTATGTCATTGAAGTGAATCCGCGCGTAAGCCGCTCGTCGGCGCTGGCGTCGAAGGCGACCGGGTATCCGATTGCCAAGATGGCTGCCAAAATCGCCCTCGGCTACACGCTCGATGAAATCGTCAATCCGGTTACCGGACAGACCTATGCCTGCTTCGAGCCGACACTGGATTATATCGTCAGCAAAATCCCGCGCTGGCCGTTCGATAAGTTCATCTCTGCGAACCGTAAGCTGGGTACCCAGATGAAGGCAACCGGAGAAGTGATGGCCATCGGGCGTACCTTCGAAGAGTCGATTCACAAGGCGATCCGGTCGCTGGAGATCGGTGTGCACCGTTTCCGTCTGCCTGGCGCAGAGCTGCTTGAAGACAGTGTACTGCGTAATAGACTCGCCAAAGCGGATGATGAGCGCCTGTTCCTGATCGCAGAAGCGTTCCGCCGCGGCTACGGGCTGCAGGATATTCAGGATATGACGAATATTGACTGGTGGTTCCTGTCCAAGATCGAAGGCCTCGTGAGCTTCGAGGACGAGATCCGCGCGGAAGAAACCTTGTCCGCAGAAATTCTCTATCAGGCCAAGCGCAAGGGCTTCACCGACCGGGCGATTGCCGAGATCCGTGCCGAAGGGCGTCCGGGCGGGGCATTCACCAAGGAATCCGAAGTACGCGTGCTGCGTCTGCAGCAGGGTCTGGTTCCGGTATTCAAAATGGTCGATACCTGCGCCGCCGAATTCGAAGCTTCAACGCCATACTACTACTCGACCTATGAGACCGAGAATGAAGTGATTCATTCCGATAAACAGAAGGTTATCGTGCTCGGCTCCGGTCCTATCCGTATCGGCCAGGGTATCGAGTTCGACTACTCTACCGTGCATGCAGTATGGGCGATCCAGAAAGCCGGCTATGAAGCCGTCATTATCAATAATAATCCAGAGACGGTGTCGACGGATTTCAATACATCAGACCGCCTGTACTTTGAACCGCTATTCTTCGAGGATGTGATGAACGTGATCGCCCAGGAGAATCCGATCGGGGTTATCGTACAGTTCGGTGGACAGACAGCCATCAACCTGGCTGCGCCACTCGCCGCAGCTGGTGTGAACATTCTGGGCACCAGCCTGGAGAGTATCGATGAAGCGGAGAACCGCAAGAAATTCGAAGCGCTTCTGGCCCGTCTGGATATCGCACAGCCAAAAGGCAAAACGGTTATCAACATTGACGAAGCCGTTGAAACAGCCCAGGCGCTGGGCTATCCGGTGCTGGTTCGTCCATCTTATGTCCTCGGCGGCCGTGCGATGGAGATTGTCTACAACGATACAGAGCTGCTGAGCTACATGGTTGAAGCGGTGAAGGTTAATCCGGAGCATCCGGTGCTGATCGACCGTTACATGCTGGGCAAAGAGGTTGAAGTCGACGCGATCTGCGATGGCGAGACCGTAGTGATTCCGGGAATTATGGAGCATGTAGAACGCGCAGGGGTTCACTCCGGTGACTCCATCGCCGTCTATCCGCCGCAATACCTGGATGAAGGCCTGAAGCAGAAGATCTCTGAGATCACGATCAAGATCGCTAAGGAACTGAAGACGATCGGACTGGTTAACATCCAGTTTGTCATCTATCAGAACGAAGTGTATGTGATCGAGGTTAACCCGCGCTCTTCGCGTACGGTTCCTTTCCTGAGCAAGGTGACAGGCATTCCAATGGCTAATCTGGCAACCAAAATCATCCTCGGCGGCAAGCTGAAGGAAGACGGGTATACAGAAGGGCTGTGGCCGGAAAGCGACTACGTTTCTGTAAAAGTACCTGTGTTCTCTTTTGCCAAGCTGCGCAGAGTGGAACCGACTCTTGGACCGGAAATGAAATCGACCGGCGAAGTTATGGGCCGCGACAAGCTGTATGCCAAAGCGCTGTACAAAGGGCTGATCGGCGCAGGAATGAAGATTCCAGCTACCGGAGCAATCATCGTTACCGTTGCAGACAAAGACAAGGCTGAAGCGGTTGAGCTGATGAAGGGCTTCCATGCCATGGGCTACAAAATCATCGCTACCGGCGGTACAGCAGCGGCACTTGAGCAGGCCGGGCTGAACGTGATGAACGTTAACAAGCTGGATGAAGGTGAGCCGACCATTCTGGATCTGATCCGCGGCGGTCAGGCGAACTTCGTCTTCAATACACTGACCAAAGGCAAGACGCCTGAGCGTGACGGGTTCCGTATCCGCCGGGAAGCAGTAGAGAACGGCGTTGTATGTATGACTTCGCTGGATACCGTAACCGCACTGCTGAGAATGCTGCAGACGATTAACTTCTCTTCACAGTCGATGCCTGCTTTTGTCGGACAATAACATATAGGGTGAGGGCAGCCGCTACAGGCTGCTATAGGAACGGTTTGCGTTAGCGCAAGCCGTTCACCTATGCCCGGGACCTTGCAGAGCTTGTTATCACTTGAACAAAGAAAGAAGGCTGGCAAATGGATGGGACCGCAGCACAGCAGCAACATGAACATGAGAACATCGGACAAGTAGAAAAGCGTAATGAAATGGCCGGACGGCTGATGGTTGCCCTGGACTATCCGGACGCAGCACAGGCTAGGGTTCTAATGGAACAGCTCACAGGTATCCCCTGCTATATGAAGGTCGGCATGCAGCTGTTCTATGCTGCCGGGCCGGACTTCATCCGGGAGCTGAAGGAACGCGGCTATTCGGTCTTCCTGGACGTCAAAATGCATGATATCCCGAACACCGTACGGGGGGGGGCTGAGAGCCTAACCATGCTGGGCGTTGATATGTTCAACGTGCATGCCGCCGGAGGAGCTGCCATGATGTCTGCTGCGCTGGAAGGTGCCGCCAAGGCCGTCAGCCTGCATCCGTCGCTGCATATTCCGCTCATTATTGCGGTGACCCAGCTGACCAGCACCAGCCAGGAGGTTATGAACAGCGAAATCGGCATCAACGGTACGGTGACGGACACCGTAGTACGTTACGCCATGCTTGCGGCAGAAGCCGGGCTGCATGGCGTGGTGGCATCGCCGCAGGAATCAGCGGTGATCGCAGCAGCCTGCGGACCGGATTTCCGCACAGTGACCCCGGGTATCCGGCCTGCCGGTGCCTCGCTGGACGATCAGTCCCGGGTTATGACGCCGGGACAAGCTATACGGCAGGGCAGCCACTACCTGGTAGTGGGCCGGCCGATTACAGCGGCGGCAGATCCGCGCGCCGCAGCACTTACCATTATTGAGGAGATGAGCGAAGTATGAGCCCATTAGAGAATAAAAGTGAACAAGTTGCACGTTATCTGCTGGAGATTGGAGCGGTAGCCCTGCGTCCGCAGGAGCCGTTCACCTGGACGTCCGGCATCAAATCGCCGATCTATTGCGATAACCGCCTGACCCTGTCTTTCCCGGTTGTCCGGAGCTACATTGCCAACGCCTTCGCAGAGCTGATCAGAGGCAGCTATCCGGATGCTGAAGTGATTGCCGGAACTGCAACCGCCGGAATTCCGCACGCGGCCTGGGTCGCCGATAAGCTCGGTCTGCCGATGGCTTATATCCGTGATAAGGCCAAAGGCCACGGCAAGCAGAACCAGATCGAAGGACTGATCGCTCCCGGCCAGAAGGTGATCGTGATCGAGGATCTGATCTCCACCGGCGGCAGCTCGATCAAGGCCGCGCAGGCTGTGCAGGAAGCGGGCGGCGTACCGCTGGCCGTACTGGCCATCTTCAGCTACGAGCTGGACCGCGCCGTAGATGCCTTCGCCGCTGCGGATATCCCGCTGCAAAGCCTGTCCAACTACAGCACACTCATTGATGTGGCGCTAGCTCAAGGCACGATCGCCGATTCGGATGTAGCGCTGCTGCAATCGTGGCGCAAAGATCCTGCAGCGTTCGGCGTATAAGCGGGATTCGTGGGCTGTCAGCAGGTTCAGGACGGCTGAATACTGTTATTCCTCACACTTGATTTGTTACTTGCCCATTGGAGTTTTCTTATTGAGCGGTGTGGACACAAATATTGTACGTTTTACAACTTTGACTCATGGATAGCCAGGTGTTCAGGAGGATTGTTGTATGAAATACAAGAATATTCCCGTTAAGCTGCTTGGTGAAGAGGAAATGCTGCATTTTCTACAACAATCTTCGATTTGGGCCGATAGGATGAGGGAAATGTTGTATTTTGGGCAGGATTTTGTGTAATGATAACGGATCTCTACCATAGAAGGCGGATGAATCGGGAAATTCATGCGACAACAGCCGCCGCCCGGAAGCAGGCCAGAAATACAGCAAGAAGCCCCGTGCCTTCACAGGTACAGCAGGGCTTCTTTTTTGCGTTAGACAAAAGCAGTCTGTGCCAAGGTGAACAAACTGTCTTTTTAGTTTAAACGGGATGTCACTTCCGATATTCGAATTAGGCTATATAATGCTAAATAAAGGAATGCTCTGCCGGTTGTCCAGGTGTATGATATTTCATTAGGGGGCTATAAATATGGCTAAATCAACGATTCATCTTCTGCTCAGGCGCGGGCTTCCGCTGGCACTCTGTACGGCGGTACTGCTGCCTGTTATTTCGGCTGAAGCGGCGGCAGCCCCTGTCAGCTCTGCCACTTCGGCCAAACCCTTGACGGCATCCGTGGTGACGCAGCCATCGGACGGACAGCGGGTCCTGCGGATCGGCAGTCTGTGGAGTAGCAGCGATGATACCTATCTGCGCCAAAATCTGACTGACCTCTATGAGTTCACGCATCCGGACGTGAAGCTGGAGTTTGTTCCGGCGGTGGATCAGGAGCAGTTCCGCTTCACCAACACGTACATGGTGGAAGGACCGGAAGCATTGGGGCATATGCGTGACATCATGCTTGGCAGTAATCCGGTAGATGTGGTCATAGGAGACAGCAGCCTGATCAGGAGTCTGGCAGCCCAGAACATGCTTGAGCCTCTGCAGCCGCTGATTGACCGTGACGGCTATGATATCAGCAATATGGCACCGACGATGCTGTATGGTGTACGTCAGCTTGGCCGGGGCCACCTGTTTGCGCTGGCACCTACTTTCAACGCAAGTGTAGTTTTCTATAATAAAGGGATATTCGATGCTGCCGGAGTGAATTATCCAACGGACGGGATGACCTGGGATGAATTCTTCAAGCTTGCAGGTATGGTGACGAAGACCTCCAAGCAGATGGATGAGCGGATATATGGCTTCTCAAGGAGCCGTTATGCCGGCGATCCGTTCGCGGATATGCAGGCGTATCTCTCTCCTCTGCAAGCTGCTATGTACGATAACCAAGGCAGGGCAATGACAGTGAACAATGCGCTGTGGAGTAAAGGCTGGACTACCTTCAGCAATCTGATTCAGAAGAAGATTATCCCCGGCCCGGATGATATTGAAGCCGCAGCCGCAGCTGTTGCCGAACCTGCAGAGACCGGATTTAACCCGTTTCTGGGTGACTGGTTTCTGACGGGCAAAGCGGCAATGGTCATCGGAGAATATGGTTATATCAACGAGCTGGCTTCCGCGGACCGCAATGCGCTCCTGATTAAGAACATTAATTTCAGACATGTGGATTGGGGAATCGCCGCCGTACCTACGTTTGCCGAGAAGCCGGGCGTGGCCGTCGGTGCTGGACTGGATCAGCTGCTGGCCATCAGCAGTACCGCGCAGAATGAAGAGGATGCCTGGGAGTTGATCAAGTTTGTGAACAGCAACGAAGTAGCCAGAATCAAGGCGGCCAATCCTTATCAGCTTACCTCCCGTATGGATTTCAACCGTTCACAGAAGGCTGGAGTAAGCCTTGAACCTTTTTACAATTTGAAGCCTGTGCCGCTGACGGACGCTAATGTGGAGAGTCTGGCTTACAAGATGCCTAATATTTATCAGATTAATCTGGCCGGACAAATGCTGTTCAGCGAAGTCATTCAAGGCAAACGGACGGTAGCGAATGCCCTCAAGGCCTGGGAGCAGCAGGGCAACCATATGCTTAACGCGATGCGCAAGGATCCCACAGTCTTGTTCAATCTGGACAACGGCTGGCTGGAGCGAAGTGTGAAGGGCAAGTAGGATAGCATCAGATTTAAACAAGTGAGAACCACTTTGGAGAATCGTTTGCCAATGGTTTGTAGTAACCCAATTATGGTATATCCGATCCGGTATGATTAAGTGTACTTTGTACAACTAAATCGTCTGATTTATAACCAATTAATTGTTTAGTTGTATTTCGTGCAATTAAACTTCCTGTTTCAGACGGTTTTCCCTGATTCGGACAGAATTAGTTGTACAGACTACAGTTATAAGAGGCAAGCATCCCTTTTCGCTGTTTTTAATTGTACATTATACAACTATCCTCTGAATTGTTGGGTGGAAAATAATCACAGAATTGCGTTGCAGAATTTGCCAACCGTTCCGCAGGACTTTTTTCCTGTTATTAATGAAAAAATGGGCATGATAATGATCAGAGTAGCATACATGAATACGAAAAAGGAGAAGGGCATCATGAATTGGATATACTTCGCAAAATTGTTCAGGACAAGATTTCAAGCGGGTTGTCTGGCCAAAAGACTCGAGCAGGACGGCTGGATCTACGGCTATCATGATCCGCGTTTTGTGGAAATTTACCGTTCGCGTAAGGGCCGCTACGGTGTGCGTTTTCTGCCATAAATAAATTAACCAAATTCATCCTTGACTTTATCCATGCTTATATTGTATATTATCTATTGTCGCTGTTTGAATATGATTACTGACGCGGGGTGGAGCAGCCCGGTAGCTCGTCGGGCTCATAACCCGAAGGCCGCAGGTTCAAATCCTGCCCCCGCAACCAATTTTATTTCATCAGACAGCACTTGTAAAATACGGATATCCTAGTCCGGGCCCTTAGCTCAGTTGGTTAGAGCGGTCGGCTCATAACCGATTGGTCACAGGTTCGAGTCCTGTAGGGCCCACTTCAACGAAACCCTTACCCTGTAAGGGTTTTTTGCTTTTTATGGGCTCGCGAGCAAAATAAGATCAAGTTTATCTGAAGGGGCACTAGAGTGCGAAAACTTAACTGGTTAGGAGGTGAATTGTTTTTTTCATACAGATATCGGCCTGGTCGCTGTAGATCGAGAAACGGGGAAATTCGATTCCAAGGATTATAAACAGATTTTTCTATAAACTGTGTGTGATTCATGGTTGACGCAAACTGCGCAGTGAGGGAGAGGAATCGTTAGCCCAAAATTTTTATCGATGGTTGCTCAGAACTAGAAATTAGAGTCATACACTGTCGCTGTATTGTTGAACTAAAGTTTCTGTTAGTTGAAAGAACAGTTCATCAACAAATTATCACTTCACTCTTTCGGAAATATTTTTACTTATTTCTTCAGGATTTTCAACACCAATGATCAACTTTGATATTTTGAACTTACCAACTTTAAAGCTATTCAAATCTAAATGAAGAGTTTCGAGCTCATTTTCAAAAAAGTGCAGTTGATAACCACCATTTGATCTAAATAACCCATTTCTCATTCCTCCTAATAAAGCACCATATAGTTTAAAAGCATTTGGTATCGGTCTACCTGTTGTTATTCCTATGATTGAAGAGTATGGAATTTGCAACCCTTTATCTAATTTTAAAAAGGGTGAGTTTCCAAGGTCGATATTTACGTAGGTTTCCATTAGTTGAATTTTACGTTCCATATTTTGATTCCCCCATTTTGAAAAAATCCATTTATTTCATAACCCATAATTACAAATAATACCACAAACACCGCTTTTCTTCATAAAAATCTAAACTGCCCATTAGCTTAATAAATCTTTTTCATCGAGAGTCTTAACGATTGTTGCACAGTACGAAGAGATAACACAGCGGAGGATGGCGAACATACCGGCAGAGTAATTAGTAGGGTTTGTTATAGCTCCTACTAATTACTCTGCTTTTTAAGACCAACTAATCCACCAATAACAATAATAACTGAAACTATAAAAATCCAATAAGCAATGCCCATTAAAATTAACTCCCTTACCAGTTTTACGCTAATAAGGGCATGTACAATTGATCATCAATTCAAAATAAAGAGAGATAAATAGTGGCTTTAGTATATAACCAGGCCTAATTCTTTTTCTTTATTCTGATACTTAATCCACTGATTGAACCAAACGCCCAGAAGTATCAAGTGTGGTTGAGTACCTTGCTCCACGAGTTGGAAATGCAACAGTTCTGTTTTTCAATAACTGTTGACAAGATCCTCAATCCGCTATTCAGCCAATTCCGGTCAATCAAATTGTTTTTGGCTTCCCCGGTGGTGGGGCGGATTTGAAGGAAATACTCTTTACGGTGGTGTTTACAAGACGGTTCAGTTTGGAACATTTGAATCCGAGCCTACCCAAAGAGATTTAGAGGTTCGCAAGCTTTTTGTTGAGGCAGGCTTCAAGATAAGGGTTCAAAAGGATCCGCATAGTTGGCTCTGGAATCACTTCGCATTAAACGTTGCAATGGAAATCGAAGTATTAAAAAGTGGCAGTTTTAAAAAAGTCATTTCTTCACCCGAAGCCCTCGCTGGAATAGGTCGTAATATGAAAGAATTGATCCCTATTTTGAAAGCAAAAGGATCAAAACTTGATATTTTGACAAGGGTGGTGAGCACCCTACCGCCGAGTGTTGTTGGATTTCTTATGAGTAACATTGTTTATTCACCTAAAAGCATGCCCTATGCACTTGTGGAGCATAACCACTTTAAGGTTGGTTATGCCGTACAGGAAGTTATATCAGAGGCCAGAAAGCACGGCATAAAGGCACCACGGCTTTACGCTGTAGATAGCCTAATTACGGAATGATGACTTAGATTTGTTTATTCGATTTAATAAGGGAGAGAACCATTACAGTGTCTACATTATTGTACAAAGTGGGCAAATCAGCCTATAACAAACCATGGCCGTTTATTATCAGTTAGATCGCAATTCTTGGAGTTGTAGTAGCCTTGCTCATTACGAACGGAATGCATGTAAATTCCACGATGAAAATTGAGGGTTTTTCATTTCCCTTAGCGGTGAAAATCCGGAGACCAAGGCGAACGCTTCCGCTTTTCCGCGGGTCGTTCCGTCCTCTCCGCTGTTTAAGCGGGGTACGAATACACCAACTTCAACAAAAATACAAAAAAAGGAATCGCCTTTTTAATAAAATGGAAGTACCACCAACCATCCCAAAAGGAGCGATTTCCTTGTACATTCAATAGTCCATGGACCCACTTTGCTTGCCAATGGACTTGGAAGAAGACGTTCCAGAAAACCACCTCGATCGCGCTCGTTAACGCAGCCGTTAATTGGCTTGACGATACCATCTTTGACGCTGCCTACCCCGGCGGTGGCCGTGACAGCTACCACCCTAAAATGCTCACCAAGTTATCATTTATGCCTACACTCAGCGTATCTATTCCTCCGAGCGGATGAAAGATGTTCTCGAAACCGTATTCACTGCGGTTATTCAGTTCCTGGCCGATGAAAAGTACATCTCTCTTGAGCATTTTTTTGTGAACGGTACCAAGATAGAGGCCAACGCGAATCGTTATACCTTCGTGTGCGGCAAAGCGGTTAGTAAGCATAAGGCCAAATTCCAAGAAAAGGTACATGCTTTGTTTGAGGGCATTGAGGCCGCAGAGAAACAAGAAGAACATGAACACCGTGGCCAGGATCTGAGTGAACTTGGCGAGTCCACCGAGATGAGCAGCGAGAAACTCCATATTGTTAGAGTATTTGCTGAATAGTATGGATAAGTTATCTTAATGCAATCTTAATGCAATGGGTGAAGTCATAACACGATCATGATATGGCCCATGATATACTTCAAATAAATCTCGAAAAAATGAAAGTGGAAAGCGGGCTTACAATGGCGGTCATGGGAAAATTGAAAATTTTTATTGGCTACGCTCCCGGCGTCGGCAAGACATATACTATGCTGAGTGCGGCTCATGAAGATCAAAAAGAGGGGATGGATGTTATTGTTGGATATATTGATTACCATGCCCGTAAGGATACCCTGAATCTATTGAAGGGATTGGAAGTTTTGCCTTCCATGGATAGTACAAGCAATAATTCAACCATCACAGAATTTGATTTGGATCGTGCCCTTCAGAGAAACCCTGAACTTGTTTTATTGGACAATCTGGCACATGTAAATGAGGCGGGAGGCCGTCACAAAAAAAGGTATCAGGATGTGGAGGAGCTTCTTCGCGCTGGAATCCATGTATATACCACCATTAACGTCCAGCAGATTGAAAGCCTGGCAGACATTGTGTACTCCATTACAGGTATTCCGGTTGAGGAGCGAATACCGGATAGTGTGTTTGACAGTGCAGATCAGGTGGAACTGGTTGATATAGAACCTGATGATTTAATTGAGCGCTTGAATAAGGCAAGCATGTATCGTCAGGACGATCCTAGGATTGCCGGCTTATTTACCAAAGAGAAGCTCACCGCCCTGCGTGAAATAGCTTTGCGTAATACAGCAAGCCAGTTAACCCGAATCGCGATGCAGATCAGTGAGCAGACGAAAACAAGCGAGCTTGATATTAAAGATCATATTTTGGTCTGTTTGTCTTCTGCTGCTTCGAATAAAAAAGTGATCCGGGCAGCAGCAAGAATGGCTGAGGCATTTCACGGTCATTTTACAGCGCTGTTTGTTGAAACACCGGAAACCCAAAAATTGACTCAAAAGAATAAAACAGAACTGAGAGAAAACATTAGACTTGCCGAACAAATGGGGGCACACATCGCCACTGTATACGGTGAGGATATTCCAGGGCAAATTGCGGAGTATGCCAAAACAAGTTATGTGTCAAAAATTGTCTTAGGTCGTTCTCCGAATAAAAAGAGGGGATTTGCAAAATCCAATGTTGTGGATAAATTAACCGCCTTCCTCCCCAATATTGAGATTTTTATTATTCCGTATACCGATTCCACTTTTTATAAAAAACGTCCTTTATACAACCAATATCCGAAGCTCTCCCTGGTCGACACCGCCAAAGTTCTTACCATACTGACTGTCTGTACGATCATTGGTATCTGGTTCAAAAATTTGGGGTTTCGGGAAGCGAATATTATTACGGTGTACATTCTTGGTGTTTTATTAAGCGCTTTAGTCACTAAGGACAGAGTATACAGTGTTATTTCCTCTGTCATGAGTGTTCTTGTATTTAATTACTTTTTTACAGAGCCCTATTACTCTCTGCTTGCGTATGATTCCGGATACCCTATTACATTTCTAGTCATGCTGTCCGCCTCCTTAATCATGAGTACTTTGACCATTCGTGTTAGAGAACAGGCACGCCAATCCGCGCAAAAAGCCTATCGTACTGAGGTGCTTTTGGAAACAAGCCGGAAATTGCAGCAGACGAAGGATTCACAGGAGATTATTGATGCTATGGCGCAACAGATGGTGAAGCTCCTGGACAGAACGATTATCTTCTATCCGGTTCAGCGGGAGGGGCTGTCCGCACCTCAGGTATTTCCAAAGAGAGGAGCTGCATTCGATTCGGCGGCTTATACAGGAAGCAATGAACGTGCAGTTGCAGAATGGGTATTTAAGAACAACAAACGTGCGGGAGCTACCACGGATACTTTTTTTGGTGCCAGTTGTCTATATCATGCCGTGCGTGGAGGAGATACTGTTTTTGCAGTAGCAGCCATCGTCATGGAAGAGGAGGAGCCACTGGAGGTCTTTGAAAAAAGCCTGATGATTGCCATGCTTGGAGAGTGCGCGTTCGCGCTGGAGAAAGAAAGACTGAATGAGATACAAAAAGAGATCTCGCTGCAAATCCAGCAGGAGCATCTCCGGGCCAATCTGCTTCGTTCAATCTCCCATGATCTCCGCACTCCACTTACCAGCATCTCGGGCAATGCAGGAATTCTTGTTGCAAACGCAGGGGTGCTGGACGAAGAACAGAAAAAAGGGTTGTACTCCGATATTTATGACGATTCCATTTGGTTGATCAATCTGGTGGAAAACTTGCTGTCCATTAGCCGGATGGAGAATGATAAGCTGAACATGAATTTCCAGGCGGAATTAATGGAAGAGGTCATTTCGGAGGCTCTGCTTCATGTGAACCGGAACAGTGAGAAGCATATCATTCGAACCCTATTGGATGATGAACTGATGATGGCCCGGATGGACTCCCGGCTTATTGTCCAGGTGCTGATAAATCTTGTGGATAACGCAATCAAGTACACCCAGGAGGGATCCCAGATCTCTATACATGTAAGGAGGAGCCAGCTGTGGGTTGTGGTGGAGGTTTCTGACGATGGTCCCGGTATTTCAGATGAAGATAAATCAAGGTTATTTGAGATGTTCTACACCGCAAATAATATACGCGGAGATGGCCGCCGCGGACTCGGTCTGGGTCTTTCCCTGTGCAAATCGATTGTAAATGCCCATGGGGGTAATATTAGTGTCAAGGATAATGTTCCGAATGGTACAGTTTTTTCCTTCACCCTGAAAGCTGAGGAGGTAGATGTTCATGAATAAGCCTTTTATTGAGAAGGTGGATATCATAAAAAAAGCTATGCTCTTTTTGGGAGCATAGCTTTTTTTATTCAACGTGAAATATCCTTCTTAAGGTGATCTTAATACATTCATTTAAACCCTAATCCTAAACTAATGCTGGAAATGTTACGCTGAAACAGGAATGAAAACGAAGCATTTTGCGAATAAACAGTCGCTGAAAGAGAGGAAAGAAGGTATGGGGGATGGACTGTGGTGAAACTCGTGAAAAAAATGATTGACTATGCGGATATGCTATCAGTGCAGTACTGCTAATCTCAGAAAGAAGGGAATGGTATGGGTCGCAGTGATGCCATGATGTTAGTGTACTCTCCTAATGTGGCAGAGAATCAATTTATACAGGCGCTAGGAACAAGTGAATGCTTTGCTGCGGTGTCCTGTAGCCCTGTACAAAAACAACATCTGCTTGAATTGGGAGTAAAAAATGTTGTTGAAGTGGATATTAAAGAAAAGTGCTTGATCAGCATTCCGGAGAATGAGTTCAGCAAGGTATATATTTTTGAAGAAGATCTGGGTCAATGCTGCGGGCTTATTGAAACTCTCCGGAAATGGACGTTAGGTACGATTTTCGTCATTACCAAGAACCGGTACCCGCAAATGATCTATAAGGCACTGGGTGCGAATTACGTTATACGAACGACCAGCGATAATCTTTCTTTTCTGCTGGATAAGTGAAAATGAATTAAAGGGGGCCATTCACATGCTGGATATATATATGATTGCTGCTCTAGTAATCCTTACCCTACTGATGATAGGGCTGGGCCAATGGGCGTCTGGAACTGTTGACAAAGGAAGTGACCAAGGATGATGTGGGTACTTGCAATCCTTATAGCCGCTCTTTTTGTGTACCTGACCTACGCGCTTCTTAATCCGGAACAATTCTAGACGATTTCAGGAGGGATTCAAGTGACAACGATGTCTTTTATCGCTATTGCAATAACCTTATTACTCTCTCTGCTGCTTGCGCGTCCTGCGGGGCTGTATATCGCGCAAGCCTTCAATTATGAGAAAACAGGGCTTGACCGCTGGTTCGGCTGGATCGAAAAACCTATCTATGCTATCGGGGGAATACGTAAGGAGAATTATAGCTGGAAGCAATACGCTCTGGCTGTGGTGCTCAGCAACTCAGTGATGATTCTACTGGTATATCTGATTTTCAGATTTCAGGGAGCCCTGCCGTTAAATCCAAGCGGAGTGGCTTCCATGGAGCCGACACTTGCCTTTAATACAGCTATCAGCTTCATGACGAACACCAACCTTCAGCATTACAGCGGCGAAAGCGGACTTTCATATTTGTCGCAAATGCTAGGAATCCTGTTTATGATGTTTGTTGCTCCGGCTTCAGCGCTTGCGGTAGCAATTGCCTTTATCCGCGGTTTAGCCGGGAAACCACTCGGGAATTTCTTCGTGGATATGATTCGAGGAATTACACGCATTCTGCTGCCGGTATCCTTTGTCCTGGCGTTTGTTTTTGTAGCTCTCGGTGTACCGCAAACTCTGGAGCCCACAGCTGTGGCCAATACGCTTGAAGGTGTCAAACAAGAGATTGCACGCGGGCCGGTTGCCTCGTTCCTGTCTATCAAGGAACTGGGCAACAACGGGGGCGGATTCTTCGGTGTCAACTCTGCCCATCCTTTCGAGAATCCGGGTGCAATCAGCAATCTGCTGCAAATTTTACTTATGATGCTGCTGGGTACGGCACTGCCGTTCACTTATGGGAAAATGGTCGGCAATAAAAAACAGGGCCGGGTACTATTCGTATCCATGGCAATGATGTTCATTGTCTTCCTGGGAATTTCGCTAGCCAGTGAAAATGCCGGAAACCCGGTAATGAATGCTCTGGGCATTCAGCATCAGCAGGGCTCCATGGAAGGCAAGGAAATGCGGTTCGGTGTGGCGCAGTCTGCCCTTTACTCTGTGGTCACGACGGCAACGGAGACCGGAGCAGTCAACACGATGCATGATACGTTAACGCCTATAGGTGGTCTAATAACGATTGGGAATATGATGCTGAATACCGTCTTTGGCGGTGTCGGAGCAGGTTTTGTCAATGTGCTCATGTATGCGATGATTGCTGTATTTCTATCCGGGCTAATGGTAGGGCGAACACCGGAGTTTCTCGGCAAAAAAATTGAAGGTAAAGAAATGAAGTTGATTGCGATTACCTTGATAATCAATCCTCTGCTTATTCTATTGCCTACGGCCCTGGCTCTTATGACTCAGTCGGATACCCTCTCAAATCCCGGATTTCACGGACTGACACAGGCGCTGTATGAATTCACTTCATCTGCCGCCAACAATGGCTCTGGCTTTGAGGGACTTGGAGATGCAACGCCGTTCTGGAATATATCCACTGGGATTGTAATGTTTATAGGCCGGTATTTCTCAATCATTACAATGCTTGCCGTAGCCGGTTCGCTGGCCGTCAAGAAATCTGTACCGGAGACCTCTGGGACATTCCGTACAGACAATGCATTGTTCGGCACTGTTTTTCTTGGTGCAGTGCTAATTGTCGGAGCCTTAACATTCTTTCCGGCGCTTGCCCTGGGACCTATTGCTGAATTCTTGACGCTGAAACCTTAAGAGGCTATGGATGGAGGAATATGAAATGAGTACAAAAAAAAGTGCATTAACTAGAGATATCGTCATGCAGGCTACCAAACAGTCCTTTATCAAGCTGGACCCGCGCATTATGATGCGTAATCCAATCATGTTTGTGGTGGAAATGGGGTTTATCATTACCTTACTTCTTGTTTTTGTACCTGGGGCATTTGGCGGAGATGTATCCTCTGGATTTAATCTGGCTGTTGCGTTCATACTGCTGTTCACCGTGCTTTTTGCCAACTTTGCAGAAGCACTGGCAGAAGGCCGTGGTAAAGCGCAGGCAGATTCGCTCAAGAAATCCAAAAAAGAGATCACGGCAAACAAGGTCAGTGGAAACTCGGTCAAGCAAGTGCCATCCACAGAATTGCGTAAAGGTGATGTTGTAATTGTAGCCCAGGGTGAAATGATCCCCGGGGATGGGGAAGTGATTGAAGGCTTGGCCTCGGTCGATGAATCGGCCATTACGGGTGAATCTGCTCCGGTCATTAAAGAAGCCGGCGGAGACTTCAGTTCAGTAACCGGAGGAACCAAGGTAGTCAGCGACCGGATTAAGGTCCGCATTACCAGTGATCCCGGCGAGTCATTTTTGGATCGGATGATTTCATTGGTAGAAGGGGCCAAACGTCAAAAAACGCCAAACGAGATTGCTTTAAATACGGTACTGGTCAGTTTGACGATTATTTTCCTGATTGTAGTGATTACCCTTCCTTTCTTTGCGGATTATTTGGATATCCGTCTGGAGGTTCCAGTACTGATTGCACTGCTGGTCTGTCTGATTCCAACCACTATTGGTGGATTGCTGTCAGCGATCGGTATTGCGGGAATGGACCGGGTCACTCAATTCAATGTATTGGCTATGTCCGGTAAGGCGGTAGAAGCCTCCGGGGACATCAACACGATTATTCTGGATAAGACAGGAACGATCACGTACGGTAACCGTATGGCCAGCGAATTTATTCCGGTCGGTAAGCATTCTATTCAAGATGTGGCCGCCTGGGCAGCCTTAAGTTCGGTCCGGGATGAGACGCCAGAGGGGCGGTCTGTGCTGGAGTTGATTAAGAATCAGAATCTCTCTTTTGAGGAGTCCATAGCTGAAGGTGCGGAGTTCGTTGAATTCAAGGCAGAGACCCGTATGAGTGGTATTGACCTCCCGGATGGACGCCATATCCGCAAAGGAGCGGTAGACGCAGTAAGACAATGGGTTACCGGTCAGGGAGGGATGATCCCGGATGATTTGCTGGCAAACAGCAATGCTATTGCATCGGCGGGGGGGACACCGCTTGCTGTAGCTGTCGATCAGACGATGTACGGCCTCATTTACTTGAAGGATACGGTAAAACCAGGGATGAAGGAACGTTTTGAGCAGATGCGGAGAATGGGAATCAAAACGATTATGTGTACGGGTGACAATCCGCTGACTGCCGCGACTATAGCTGCTGAGGCCGGAGTCGATGATTTCATCGCTGAGAGTAAACCGGAGGACAAAATTGCCGTGATCCGTCGTGAACAAGCGGAAGGCAAACTGGTAGCCATGACAGGTGATGGCACCAATGATGCTCCAGCATTGGCTCAGGCAGATGTAGGGATTGCCATGAACAGCGGAACAGTTGCTGCCAAAGAGGCCGCCAACATGGTGGACCTTGATTCCGATCCATCCAAAATCATTGAAGTGGTCTCGATCGGCAAGCAGTTGTTGATGACCCGCGGAGCCTTAACCACATTCAGTATTGCAAATGATATCGCCAAATATTTTGCGATTATCCCGGCAATGTTCATGGTGGCCATTCCTGAAATGGAAGTATTAAATGTGATGAGACTGCATTCCCCTCTCTCTGCTATCCTCTCGGCCTTGATTTTCAACGCAGTCATTATCCCGCTGCTGATTCCTCTGGCTATGAAGGGGGTTGCTTACAAGCCGATGAGCTCATCGCAGCTCCTGAGCCGCAACCTGATTGTATATGGCTTGGGCGGCGTAGTTGTTCCATTCCTTGGAATCAAACTGATTGACTTGATTGTCCAATTTTGGGTATAGAAGGGTGAATGAGAAATGAAGAGCATAGCTGTTACAATAAGAACAAGTATCATACTCATGGTCATCGTTCTGGCCTATCAGCTGGTTGTGACCGGGATCGCCCAGGCAGTGATGCCGAAGAAAGCGGATGGCAGCTTAATCTATAATGATAACCATGAAATCATCGGCTCTAAGCTGATCGGACAGAATTTCACTTCTCCCGGTTACTTTCATGGCCGGGTATCCAGTATTGAATACAATGCCGCATCTTCCGGTACACCAAACTATGCGCCTTCCAATCCCGACATGCTGGACCGTACGAAGGCAGCCGTAGACGCCTGGAAGATGGAGAACCCTAGTGTGCCTGTATCCAAGCTGCCGGTTGACCTGATCACCAATTCAGCATCCGGATTAGATCCGGATATCAGTGTGGAGGCTGCTCAGGTTCAAATACCGCGTATCAGTAAAAGTACGGGTATACCGGAAGCTGAGTTGAATGCGCTGGTCGCACAACATACCAAAGAAAGAGAGCTTGGAATCTTTGGTGAACTGACCGTCAATGTTCTTATGCTCAATATCGATGTGCAGAAGACGGTTAGTGGAAAATGAAATTAATAAGGGATTAATCAAGTTATACACGAAGACGCCGGCAAGTATTTCTTGCCGGATCTTTGCGTATATTGTGGAGGGAAAGGCCAAGTGGAGAACTTCAAACGGAAAAGTCCAGAGGAAATATTGTTGTCCATCTCCAAGCTGCATCGTGGACGGCTCAAAATATTCATTGGTGCTGTAAGCGGATCGGGTAAAACGTATCATATGCTGCGGGAAGGTACGACGCTTCAACAGCAGGGAATAGACGTGGTAATCTGTGCGGTCTCTACCCTGCAGCGCCCGGAAACTATTGAACAGGTGGGTGAACTGGAACGGATCCCAAGTATTCATTGGACGAAAGCAGGCATGGAAAAAAAGGATTTGAATATAGAGGCTATCCTTAGCAGGAATCCTGAGGTCGTGCTGGTAGATGGTCTGGCTCACCGGAACCGGCAAGGTGCAGAGCGGCCGACAAGATTAGAGGATATCCATTTCTTGCTGAGTCATGGAATCAGCGTCATGACGACTGTCAATGTGTATGAGCTGGAAGACGTCAGGGAGCTTGTTCAGAAATTCATGGACATTCAGGTAGAAGAAACCGTGTCTGCGCACACGCTGGAGATTGCAGATGAGATCAGACTGATCGATGTTACCCCGGAAACGCTGCTTCAGCGTGTATCGGAAGGACATGTGCGAAACAGCAAGGCCTCTCCCCTGTTTCAGCGGGGAACGCTGGGCGTGCTGCGGGAGCTTGCCCTCCGGCTGGTAGCCGAAGGGGTGAATGACTCCCTGGAGAAGCACCGGGAGCAGATGGGTATGCTTGGACCTTCAGGAGCGGCGGAGCGCATCCTGGTATCTACCCAATATCACTGGAATGGCTCCATTTATGTGCGGCGGGGTCAGCAGGTCGCCAAGCGGCTGAACGGAGAGCTGATTGTGGTTACCTTTGTGAGCAGGAAGCATCCGCTGACGAAGGAACAGGCCGCCTTTAAGGATTCGCTCGTTAAGCTTGCTAAGAAGGTTGGGGCAGACTTCGAGGAGCTATCCTTCCATTCAAGGAGACGATTGCCGGACCGTCTGATCCGCTACGCCCTTGAGCACAATGTGACCCGGATTGTGTTAGGACATTCCCGTCAATCCAGGTGGCAGGAGTTCTGGCAAGGCTCAGTGGTCAATGATATCCTCCGCAAGTCCACAAATATGGATATCTTTATGGTTGCCGACCGGGCGGAGCATCAGGGGGAGAGGATTATGCCAGCCAAGCTGGCAGCTCCGGTGGACAATTCGAGGTATCACCGGCTCAGCTCGCGGGAAGTAGATGAGAAGATTGGGCGAATCAAGCGGGGTCGGTTCAAGGTTTTGATTGGCGCAGCTCCTGGTGTCGGCAAGACGTATACCATGCTGCGGGAAGGCAATCACCTGCTGAAGAAGGGCGTAGATGTGGTAATCGGACTTCTGGAAACCCATGGCCGGTTGGAGACTGGACAGCAAGTAGCCGGACTGCCTTTCATTGAGAGAGCCCAAATTAAATACTCAGATACGGTACTGGAGGAAATGGATACAGAGGCCATTATCCGGCGAAACCCAGAACTGGTTCTCGTGGATGAGCTGGCCCACAACAATGTCCCAGGGAGCGCCAACAGAAAGCGTTATGAAGATGTCATTAAAATTCTAGATGCCGGGATCTCTGTGATTTCCACCGTCAATGTTCAGCATCTGGAGAGCCTCAATGATGCTTTAGCACAAATTACAGGAGTTCGGGTAAGAGAGACGGTGCCGGATTCCATTCTGCGTCTGGCGGATGAGGTCGAGCTCATCGATGTGGCGCCTCAGGCGCTGCAAGCCCGAATGAAGGAGGGGAAGATCTATGCCCGGGAAAAAATAGATCAGGCGTTGGGCAACTTTTTCAAAATCGGAAATTTAATTGCCTTAAGGGAACTCGCACTTCGGGAGATCGCAGATGATGTAGATGAGCGTCTGGAATCATGGGAGCGTAAAAATTCATTGCGTGGACCATGGAATAAGCAGGAGGTGATCTTTGTCTGTGTCAAGCTGAGTCCGAATGCAGAAAAACTTATCCGCCGGGGGTTCAGATCCGCCTTTCGCATGAAAGCTGAATGGATCGTGTTGTACGTACATGCAGGCAAAGAGATGACAGAAGAGGAACGAAAGAAAAAGGATTCGATTGAGAACCTGACCCTACGGCTGGGAGGAAACTTCGAAATGATCCTCTCGGCTCCTTCCGCCAAGCTGGCTGAAGTGATTCAGGAGAAAGCTGATAAGCACCGGGCCACCCAACTAATTATTGGTCAATGTGACCGCCCAGTGTGGAGAAGAATATGGGAAGGAACGGTTATTCAAAAACTGCTCCGTACGGCAAGACATATGGATATTCTGATCGTGGCTAACTACGATCCTTATATCAAGCGTGAAGATCTGTCTGCTCATGATTTATAACAAGCAGGGTGCTTATCACTCCATGAATACAAGAATGATCAATGTGACAAATATGTCATGCTGAATGGAAGAATGTAAGGTCAATCGATTTGGAAATAATGATGTCCCCCGTATACTGGTAAATTAAACATCATTCATATGATATTAGCCGTGTTGCCTGCATTAATCCTGTATCTCCTCTTCAAGGACACGATAAAAAGCCGTTTATTCAGCCCTACTCCTGTCGTGATCGGTTATGATGGATGGGATTAGCTATAAACAAGCCTTCGGAATCGGACTGTTCCAATGCCTGATTTGTTGAGTTCTGACGATTTACTTCTAATGTTAATTGGCTTCGCGGCATCCTTCATAGTAGCAATGATTGCAGTAGTGAATTTTATCAAACTGATTAAACGTCTTCGCTTGGAATGGTTCGCTCTCTATCGGTTTGTTTTAGCATCTAATGTGAGTTTCTGGAGAAGGTTCAAATTTTCACAATATATTTTTGTTTCAAAATGCGATACACTGGAATTACATAAGATTGTGATTGCTAACTGATGGAATTTTACAGCAGCGGAAAATCACATCTTCTTATCTATTTGGGAGGTGTCTTTTTGGAAGACGTAATTGATTTTGTCCAAACTTTCAAAGGTTTAGAGGCGCGGATTAATGAATTCATTAACGAGGATTCGTCTCTGGAATATGTGGAGGGATCTGAAGAAGTAGTGGCTGGAGGAGCTTAAGCCTGGTCTAAATTAAAACCCGCTGAAATAAATAAGCAAGATCACATTGACTCTGATTATATAGAATTAGCAGATAAGATCAGAAAAGTTTTGAAAAATGAGCACAGCCCCCATATTGAAAAATTTGAACGGAGTTGCGCCTTAGTTTTAAACTATATTCGGCAAGATACATTGCTCTGGGTTCCTGGTTTGAAAAATGTGATTGAAAATATAAAATCCGAATTGGATTTACAGCAGTTTTTCATGGAAGTGACACGCTAGTCTATTATATTGTGGCCCGTCAACCGTAATCCGTTGGCGGGCGTTTTTCATTACCAGACATAAACACCATTTACATCGAGAAACTCACCGTTATGCCGTTTACCATCCGTTGCGTAGCCGACAATAATAGCTGCACCGTCAGCTTTGGATTTGCCGCCTTCGGCATTGCCGTTCAAATCCGTCTTGGTGAAACCAGGTGTGACGGCGAATACTTGAGTATTGCTGTCCTTGCATTCAATCGCCATGGCCACGGTCATTGCATGGTTGGAGGTTTTGGAGGCGTTATAGTCAAAAGCATTAAGATTTATAGTCATGGGCCCCGCCTATCATTATATGGTAGTATTTAGTAAATGGAGGGACTTAAATGAAATTAATTAAGAGATTGGGTTTGTGGTTGCCGGTCCTGTCTGTAGCGGTAAGTATGATTAATCTGTCAGGACAAGATGATAAAAACCTGCTGCTTTTTTTGACAAGTCCTTTGCTGTTATGGCTTAATCCTCAGCTGACAGATCTGCATTACAACATGGATAATGAACTTCTGTTCCAGTGTATACTATACGGCATTCACTTCTTCTTCTGGTTAGGGTTTGGTTTATTGTTCGATTGGCTATTAGCGCGCAGAAGAGCAAAATAGAGTTTCGGTTGTCATTTATGGAACGAAGATCTTTGATGTGCTGTTTCCGTGGAGGTAGCCCATTGCTTGCCGTCCGGTGAAGTCCAAAGGGCATGGCCAATACGGATTTCCCAAGAATAATGCTCCTTATCCTGAATTTCAGCAGCGTCCCAGGACAAACTGTTCCATGTACCCGCGGTAGGGTCAGTTATAGCATTCCAGTGCTGCCCGTAATCTTGGGTTACGAAAAAAAGGAAAAACGAAGTGTTTCCGCCCTGTGCATTCTGTATCTCCGGGTGATCCGGAATCATGATTCCATAGGATGTTGAGCTGAAGAAAACAGGCGGTGCAGGATCAAACATGGAAGAGGCGTACTGATCAGGCACTTCAAGCTTCTCTTGGGTCCAGTGCGCTCCGCTATCTCCGGTTGTGTACAGCCGCTGCGTCCCTGGCTGCGGAGTGTTGATGGTTAGCCAGCCGTTATCCGCACTACTGAATGTAAATGCTCCAACCGGTCCGGACGGTAAGGTTCCGTTCTCCGAATCACTGAGCTTATCCCAGGTCTTGCCGCTATCGGCCGTCTGGTAGATCGCATTATCAGCTCTGAACATCCCGGAACCGGCAGAAGTGACCTTCCAACCGTGCATCTCATCCAAATTATATTGATAAGTCTGAATGTTCTCTGTAGACACAGAAGCACCTGTATCAGCGGCTGGTGCGGGCATAGAATTAAATGTGACCCCCCAAAGACCAGCTACAAGTTGCAGCATTAACCAAACACTTCTTAGAATTTCCACTACAAACACCTCCCTTGTCCATAGTAAGGGAAGGCAACTGGATATAAGTTACAGAATCATGATGAAACAATTAAAAATATATAACCAAAGGAAAGGAGGAGAGAGTGGCAATGAGCGAAGCAGAGGATAACAAAACTGAACTGGAGAAGCGGGTTGCTGCGCTGGAGAAACGGATTGCTGTGATGGAGAACTATAACCCGCCCCCGCAGTCCACCAAAAAGGTAGTCTGGATCATGCTTGCGGTAATACTCGGAATCTTCCTGGCAATGGCGGGTATCGGGATTATCCAGTTTGTCAGCAGCGGCTAGTCGTTATTCTTGTCATTAATCAGCAGAGAAGTGCAGACCAGCGCTACAATAAGCATGATGCCCATTGCGATCATTTGAAAGATATTATTATAGGGATCTGAGAACGTTATGTATTCGAATACGACCTTGGATAGTAAATAGTAAAGAATACGCAATAGGCTTAGAAAGACTAGAGCGGCTACGATCCATTTCTTGATTGTGCTGATAGTGATAGAATCACTCCGTCCGCGGGGATAATAAATTGCAGTTACTCCCATTATTGTACAATATGGTAGCACAAGAGAAAACTGAAAATTGCAGTCCCCTGACCCTTTGCCCATAGCCTGATTTAAGGTTGGTTTAAGCAACGGTGAGTATATTGTATACATACCCCTGATAGAAACCTCAGACCCTGCCGGACGTTGGCGGGGTCACTTTTTATAGGGTGAAAGGTTACAGACTGAGCGGTGCTGGCTATATGCTGATTATTCTGCTTCAGAGGATTAATCGTACTCCTTGGGTTCCTGCAGTAAGATGGAGAAGGTCTGCGTTTCGTGGTCCACTTCAATGGTCTCGATGCCGACAAAATCCGGAATTTCGGGATGTACTGCATCTACGCTGTATTCCGGATGGGTCAGCAATAATTGAATGACTTTTATGGCTTCCATGTCGCTCCCCTTTACGGTTGAAATGTCACCATGCATAGAGGTACATCTGTTGTTCTTATGTCTATGCCGGTATTATCCCCGCAGCGCTTAGCGAATATGTCTATGGATTAATTTTCTGTCTTCGTTTCTTTCCATTACGGCCATTAATTGCCCCTGGAAAATACGCCGTTGGATCTGGTCAATCCGCTGCAAAGCCAGCTCCACAGGTACCTGAAAGGTGCTGGAAAGCTCAGCCACGGCATCCTCACGCAATTCAGGCAGTGTCCGTGCAGAGATCATGGAATAGGGCATGGCGGCATACAGAATAAACCTCTCTGATTCATCCTCCTGCGACTGTGTGAACTGTTCAGGCATAAGAGTATGCTTGCCGGCATGGCGGAGCAGATGACACAGCTCATGGAGGAACTCCAGCCGCTGCAGTTCGGGAGGGAGCCTGTTGTCGATGAACATGCTGTACATTCCGGCGCTGGCCTCAATGCTCTTGCTTCGGACATCCAGATAATGAATCCAGATATTCAGCCGTTCGGCTATGTATTCAATAGATATGTCTGACGGCTGGCGGACAGCGATACGCTGATATAAATCCTCTGTCCATTTCTCCAAGGCAGTCATCTGATAATAGGATTGCATAATCAATCACCTCAATATAAGATCGTATGTTCGTATTGATGGTCAAAAGAAAAGCCCTGAAGGGCTTAGCAATCAGCACACTCAATAGTCAGCAGCTGAATGAATATGGAACGGGTGTTCCTATGTATGTAAGCATAAAGCAATCAGGCGCGAATATCAAGTGTTTTTCCCAAGGTGGGGTGTGCGCCTTGACTCAGCATCTGGACCATATTCTGGGCATCGGTCTGTGCCTGATCTTTGGCAATACTCATGACCTGTAATCCTGCAGCCTGCAGTAAAGAGGACTGGTTCATGACAACCGATAGTGCAGCAATATCCATTTTTGTTCCTCCTCCAAAATTTTTTGAAGCAACGCATCCACCTTTTATATCGACCGGTTAGGGCTTGGCCGTTAGGTGGATGGCATTTCTTTGCCGATTGGCCCATGCCAGGGGTTAGATTTCCACATATTCTGTGCTGTATTCAATATTCAAGAGGAGGAATTAAATTATGGGAGCAGAGTATGGTTGCGGTTGTGGAAATAACGTCGGTGGAGTTAATCAGGGTCCCCCGATTGTTCCGGTTGTAAGCCCTTGGACTTCGACTGGTGCAATTCTGGTTCTGTTCATTCTGCTGGTTATTATCACTAAAGCTTGTTTGTTCTAGAGCGCTATTAAGCAAGTGCTGCCCTGTCTGGCCTGAGGCCGGATGGGGCTATTTCTTTTTTTTACGTGCCGCCGGACCGATCTGGCGTTTGATTCTGCCTGTATGCTCATCCGTTTCAATGATATACAACTCCTTGACTGTACCTGCAAGTGCAAACCATTCCTGTAAGGCTTCAGCCTCGGACATAGGGCCGTACAGCCTTTTCCCCCGATAACAGATATAGAACACTCCCGGCTCTCCGTCTATGGAATAATATTCCACACTATTTTACGCTTTATCCGGGTGAAATTGCATAAAGAACTTTCGTTCGCATAACAGGCATGCCAAATGTCCTTATATGACAGAGAGGAGAGCGGGTGCTTCGAGGTCTGTTTCAATTTCAGGAATTGTTTGCGGTAGTGCGGGAGTAGTCAGGCACTCTGCCTATTTAAACATGAACTCTACGCGGGTACCGTCTGCGAAGTCCTCCAGCTGATTGCCGACCCAGCTTCCAGCCCCGCGGTTATCGCTGGGGGTTATGTATTCAATATCTGCGCCGGCTCCGCCTTCTGCACACATCGCCATCGGCCATTCGTCGCGGTCATAACCTTTTTTGGTGGGTACGCCCTTCAGGGATTCCTTACGGTTCTCTTCGGCTTCATTCCGGTCAATTGTGCAGATGGAGGACTCGCCGTTCCTGATCGCTTCCTGAATATGTCTGGCGGTCTCCGGATAACGGCCCGATGGGAATTCCAGCCGGACAACCTCCGAATTGTCAGAAGACGGTGTCTGGGACGGGAGCTGACCGTTCTCCTCGAAGTAATAAGCAGCGAGGCTGAGCAGAACAACAATAATGAGACTGGTGATGAATTTTTTGGCTTTCATATCTGCTCCTTAAAAGTTTTGTTAGCATAGCTTCCAAGTGATAAGCTCCGGCAATACTCGCTTCGGAAGCCTAGCTCACAATAGTATAGCGTATGACTGCGGAATTGGAACAGACCGGATTCTTGTCTATCCGCCGTGCTGATGTTACATAATTCGCCATAAAATGTACAAACAGGTGGAAAAGGATGGTGGGAAAAGTGGAACAGCGTGTACTCAGAGATCTGCTGGATTCCGCGTCACGGCTGGTAGGGGATGTACAATGGCAGGCTGCCTTCCGCAGTGTGCTGATCTTCCGCAGTGTGCTGATGAGTCCTGCGGATGCGGAGCTGGCCCTGCCGGCGCGTAAATTGCTGAACACCTTATACTGGCTGCAGGGGCAAGGCGTGATCAGCGGACAGCATGATTATCTGGAGAGCCCGGATGAATTCAGCGTGAAGCTGAAGAATACCGGCGGGAGCTATGCGGGCCTTCACGGCTATGAGATGGGTGCCATCAGCAACCAGACGGAGCAGCAAATCAGCAGCCAGCGGCAGGCCGTCACGGACAGTGCAATCCGCTGGCATCAGGCCGGGGGAATCGTAACGATGAGCTATCATGCCAATCTGCCGGGAACCGCTCCGGCCTGGGCGAATGTCTCAATGAGTCTCAGCGAAGCAGATTTCAGCAGCTATATTACTCCGGGAACGGCCCAATACACAGCGATGATTGCAGAGCTGGACAAAGTAGCCGTCTATCTCAAAAAACTGAAGGATGCCGGTGTACCTGTGCTCTGGAGACCTTACCATGAGATGAACGGCGGCTGGTTCTGGTGGGGGCAGAAGTCCTCCTTCAGCACGCTCTGGGAGATTATGTTCGAGCGGTATACTGTATATCACAAGCTGCATAATCTGCTGTGGGTGTGGTGTCCGAATGCGAAGAACCAGTGGTGTGATGAACCAGCAAAATATTACCCGGGCAGCGGAAGAGTAGATGTGCTGGCACTGGATATCTATGACGCGGACTTCAAGGGGAGCCATCATGACAGCCTCTGGGATCTGGGGCGCGGCAAGCTGATCGCCATTGGCGAGAATGGGGAGCTTCCTCCGGCAGCCCTGCTGGCGGGTTCCCAGAACAAATGGAGCTACCAGATGACCTGGGGCAAGCTGCTGTATGAGAAGAACAGTGATGCGGTGATCAAAGCTTTTATGAAGGATAATTTCGTGTTCACGAGAGACGAATATGCAGCAAAGGCGGCAGCAATGGATCCATCACCGGGCGGCATTCCTAAGCCGGGTTTGTATGGCCAGTACTACAATAACATTACGCTCAGCGGTACGCCCGCCCTCACCCGGACGGATGCCAACATCAACTTCATCTGGAGACAGGCAGCCCCTGACCCGGCTATTCGTGCAGATTTGTTCTCGGTACGCTGGAGCGGCAGGCTAAGTGCGGTGTACAGTGAGACTTACAGCATCTATACTTCTTCGGATGATGGCATCCGGGTCTGGATCGACGGCAAGCTGATTATTGACAGCTGGATGAAGCAGAGCGGGCAAGAGCGGCAAGGCAGTGTGAATCTGATTGCGGGTAAGCTGCATGAGCTGAAGGTGGAGTATTACGAGAACCAGGGGGATGCGCGGGCCGTGCTGATGTGGGAGAGCCCCAGCCAGGTCAAAAGCGTAATTCCGGCAGGGGCGCTGTATCTTCCTTAACAGGGGAAGGTATTAGGTCAAATTTGTTCGCGGTAGCTGATGTTGTTGGCGACTTTTTCGTTGCGGACGGCTTGGCGCAGCACGTCTTTTACGGTCTGAACCTTGCGGATTTTGCGGAAAGGAAGCTGCGGTGACGAAGCGTCATCCGAGAGGATCGTAAGGGTTCCAATGCCTAGAATACGGTCCGGAATCGACTGCGTGACGGAAAAATCATTGACCCGCAGCAGCTCGATTTCTTCGACATCCTTGCCGATCAGTCCGCTCTTCACCATAATCCGCTGGGTTGTAATAGTGTATCTGGTATTATTGAGTCCAATAAGCCCCTTGAGCCGGTCGGATATGCCCGCAGGCTTACCCTGCCACAGCTCGGTTTCTGTGCTTGTTCCGGAGACCCGATCTGCCGCCGGACGGCGTGCTGCTGCCGGAGCATTATTGTCCTCTGTACCTGCTCCGCATTCTCCGCAGAATTTGGCACCTTGCTTGTATTCCGCACCACAGGCTGTGCAATAAGGCATAGGATATCTTCCTCTCGTATAACGGATAATTTGATTATAGTATAACAAGAATTCCCAGTCACTACCGGGTTCTTCTTGTGTTTCTTTCTGTGAATACGCTTTATCGCAGAAAAATGTTTCATCCCAGGCCATTTTACATTAATTTCATTTGCACTTAACAAAAATCGATATTATTCTGTTAAGTGGAGGGATATAAAATATGAGACGATTCTTATTTGCAGGATTACTTATGATCGTAGTAGTGCTAAGTGCCTGCAGCAATGACAGCGCAGAACCTGCTTCGCAGGAAGTAGTGCAGGATACAGTTCAGAGCTTTTACAATGAAATGACAAAATTCGATGAAATGGGTAAATCCTCGCTGGAAAATTTCAACACCACCCTAACTTCTTATTCAACCGGAGATGCGACCGACAAGGAGCTGCAGAAGGCCGTGGACGAGTTCCAGGATACAGCCTCTGATATTGCCAACCAGGTTAGTGACGTGAAGATTTCCAAGAGCCTGCCGGACACGATCCAGACGCTGCTCAGAGATTCTATTATTGCTTTTAAAAGTGCGTATTCCATTAAAGAGCAGGCCTCCAAAAGCGCGGTTTCTCCCGATGTAACTGCCGAGGAATTCAATGAGATGAACCAGCAGGCGGATGTAGCGATGCTGTACGGCATCTCCAAGCTGAATGAAGCCAGAGCGGCCGCAGGACTGATTGACCCGGAAGAGAGCACAGAAGGCCTGATTGTCAACCCGTCAGAGGCGGACACCGCTGCGAAGACGGGTACGGGAGCTGCAACGACAGAGAGCACGTCAGGAAACACGGCCAATTAAAAAGTATTCATCCCCGTTTAGTGCCAAAGTAATTATCAGATCGAATTCAAAGCTAGCCCCACTGCTGTGGGGTTATTTTGCTGTGCGGGCGGAGTCCGGTATGGTTCCTCCCAGGTCTTGGTGCTTACATATATTTCTGCTTGCTTAAAAAGTAAGATCACGGATATAATACAAACATACGTTCGGTACATGAGCGGACAACGTATTGCGGTATTGAATATAGACCATAGATTGGGGGAGCGGCAATGGGCAAAAAGCTGGAGGGCAATAACCTGTGGGACAGTAACCGGACCGTACTGCCGGAGCAGATGCGTATAATCAGCAGAGGTGAACGGGAGACGTGGCAGAGTGTCAGGCCGGTTCCGGATGAGCACAAGCTGGAGGAGATTGAGCATACGCTGGCTTTGTCGCTGCGGAGTCATGTGCGGGTTACTATAGTGTTGTTTGACCCTCTTGAGCACAAGCTGCTTAGCGGATTTGTGACCTCCATTCACACCCACTCGCGCGAATTCAAGCTGCAGTGGGCGGAGGAATGGAAGTGGCTGAACGTGGATGATATTATAGACGCCTATATCGTCTGAGTGTGCAGGCGAAGCTGGCTAGAGCGGACTGAGCGGTTAATCTCTCCCGGCAGGTTCCGTCTTTTCATAAGCAATCAGCGTGACTCCGGGGTTCCCGGTCATCCGGGCAATGGCCGACTCGGCCTCGCGGATCACTTCGACAACAGCCTCCTGATCGCTAAGCGCGGCCACCTTATAGCTGTCACTGTGAATATCCATGGTTGTCCACCTTTCCTTGCAGGATTAAGGATTAAACGGTACTCAATGTTATTCTGGCCTGTTGTGCAGCAATTCATGCTTGCTGGCTCTCTTGTTTACGCTAAGCAAGATCATGCCTTATTCAGGCCCTCAGGACTCCCTGGGGGCTTATTTCGTATGCTTCAGGGAAACGGCGAACTTGGGCGGATGCAGGGGGGAAGTGTACAGGCAACATAGTACAAGGGGGCATTTACTATACCAGGGGGTGAGTATATGCTGACTTTGGATCAAGTAAAGAGTAAATCGGCAGGGGAGCTTGGCAATCTGCATCCGGTACTGCTGGCGGGTGCTACTGAACTCATCCGGCGGAGTTATGCCAGAGGGATTCCGATCCTTATTACCCAGGGAATGCGTACCATTGCCGAACAGAATGCACTATACGCACAAGGGAGAACCAAGAAAGGCGCTATTGTCACCAATGCCAGGGGCGGCAGCAGCTATCATAATTACGGACTGGCGATTGACTTCGCACTGCTGCTGCCGGATGGCAAAAGCGTATCCTGGGATATGAAGCGTGACGGAGACGGGGATAAGGTAGCGGACTGGCTGGAGGTTGCACAGGAGGCGAAGAAGCTTGGTTTCGAGTGGGGCGGGGACTGGAGTTCCTTCAAGGATTACTCTCATCTGCAGATGACCTTCGGACTAACCACAGCTGAGCTTCGGGCCGGTAAGCACCCCACCGATCAGCAGGTGAAGGACGCATTAAGCCGGATGAACGGAGGTGACCCAGAGGTGAATACCGAGGTTAAAGTAAATATCACATTGAACGGACAGAAGCTCACGACCGGCGTGTTGGATAGCGTCACCACGTATGCTCCGGTACGCGCCATTGCCGAAGCGCTTGGAGCCAAAGTGACCTATGATGCGCTCAGCAAGACCGTGAACATCATAAAGAAATAATCTGCGTTGCATAGATGATGTGCCGTGTGGGGAAATTATCAGCGATAAACCACAACTACAGAGGAGGCATACCATCTTGAACAAGCTGATTACAAGCCTTGCATGCGGCACAGTATTATCCATGAGTCTGCTCGGGGCCGGTTACACATCTGCTGCGGCTGGCACGACAGGAATGGGCGGAACAGCACCCGTTACCAACAGCACAACATCGGATACCCGAATGGGCACTATGGGCAACAACATGGGCAACATGGATGGCCGGAGCACACCAATGATGAACGGCCGGGGCAATACCATGATGAACCAGACCACAGGCACCATGCACAGGAACGAGACGATCATGAGGGATAAAATCCGTACCGGAGACAACAGCTCCGTCTCCCCTCTGAACAATACTACACCAACAGGCATCTACCGGGCACAGAGCACCACAGACGATAACGATAACGGCTCTAACTGGGGCTGGCTCGGCCTGCTCGGACTTCTGGGGCTGGTCGGTATGCGGAGCAGAAGCGGCGAGCACGAACGCCACTAAGCGGGTTAATGACTGCAAAGGGCCCGTATCAGTTTCGGCTGATCGGGCTGTTTGTCTATATGCAGGAATAATTAATGGCAATTATTTGTTGCGTATCCCCATAATACGTGATATTATATTTCTTGTCGCGTTAACCACGCACATACCATGCCGGGGTGGCGGAACAGGCAGACGCACAGGACTTAAAATCCTGCGGTACGTGAGTACCGTACGGGTTCGACCCCCGTCCTCGGCACTACAACAACAAGGGTTTCAGCTCATTAGAGCTGGAACCCTTGTTTCTTTTTAAGCAGGTTTGCTAACATTTTGCTAACGGCGTCTCATTTTTGAAAGTGGCGGATATATTTGGCATACAACAGGCTCGGGAAAAACGCTTACGAGTTTTAAAGCAGCTCGTTCGGCTACTGAACTTGATTTTATAGATAAAGTATTTTTTGTTGTAGATAGGAAAGACCTGGATTTTCAGACGATGAAAGAGTATCAGCGTTTTTCTCCTGATAGTGTTAATGGTTCAGAAAGTACCGCAGGATTAAAGCGTAACATTGAAAAAGATGATAATAAAATTATTGTGACGACGATTCAAAAACTGAATAACCTAATTAAAAGCGAAACAGAGTTACCTATATATAATAAGCAAGTGGTATTTATATTTGATGAAGCCCACCGTTCACAATTTGGTGAAGCTCAAAAAAATATTAATAAAAAGTTTAAGAAGTTCTATCAATTTGGATTTACAGGTACGCCTATCTTCCTAGAAAATGCATTAGGTTCTGAAACGACTGCTTCTGTCTTTGGTCGAGAGTTACACACTTATGTAATTACGGATGCCATTAGAGATGAAAAAGTTTTAAAGTTCAAAGTAGATTATATCGATGTACGTCCCAAGTTTAAAACGATTGAAAAAGAACAGGATGAGAAAAAGCTATCGGCAGCAGAAAATAAAGAAGCATTACTACATCCTGAACGGATTAAAGAAATATCTCAATATATTCTTAATAATTTTAAAATAAAAACCCATCGTTTAAATGCGAATGGAAAAGGATTTAATGCTATGTTTGCTGTGAGCCATGTTGACGCAGCCAAACTTTACTATGAATCATTAAATAACTTACAAAAGGGAAGCAGTAAACCCCTTAAGATTGCGACAATCTTCTCCCTTTACTGCTAAGGAAGAGCAAAATGCTATAGGTGAAATTCTTGATGAAACTTTTGAACCTTCAGCAATGGATAGTAGCGCAAAAGAGTTTTTAAGTTTAGCCATTAAAGACTATAATGCCATGTTTAAAACCAAATATGGCGTAGAAAGTAAGGAATTTCAAAATTATTATTGTGACCTTGCTAAACGAGTAAAAAACAAAGAGATTGATTTATTGATTGTTGTAGGAATGTTTTTAACTGGTTTTGATGCACCTACACTAAATACTTTATTTGTTGATAAAAATCTTAGGTATAATGGTTTAATGCAAGCTTTTTCGAGAACAAATCGTATCTATGATTCGACTAAAACCTTTGGAAATATTGTTACTTTCCGGGATTTAGAACAAGCCACTATTGATGCGATTAAATGTTTTGGGGATGACAACACTAAAAATGTGGTGCTGGAAAAAAGTTATAGAGAGTATATGGAAGGATTCACTGATGTGGCAACGGGTGAAGCTCGTCGTGGTTATGTAGACGTTGTAAAAGAGCTACAAGAGCGGTTTCCTAATGTTGAAGATATTGCTACTGAAAAGGATAAAAAAGAGTTTGCGAAACTCTTTGGTGAATATTTACGTATTGACAATATTTTGCGGAATTATGATGAATTTTCAGGTCTAAAAGCTTTACAAACAGTAGATATTAATGACCCTGAGGCTTTGGGGGATTTTAAATCTAATCACTATGTAAGTGATGAGGATATAGTTGCAATGAAAGAGATTAAAGTACTAGAAATACAGGATTATCGTTCATCATATAATGATATTCGTGATTGGCTTCGTCGTGAAAAAAATGGAAAGGAAAAAGATAATTCCTCTATCGATGGGGATGATGTTGTCTTTGAAGTAGATCTTTTAAAATCCCAAGAGATCAATTTAGATTACATTCTTGAACTTATTTTTGAAAATAACAAAAAAGTAAAAGATAAGGTTTTATTGGTTGAAGAGGTACGTCGTTTAATTCGTTCTAGTGTGGGGAACCGTGCGAAAGAAAGTTTAGTAGTCGATTTTATCAATCAAACGGATTTAGACAATATTCAAGATAAAGCGAGTATTATTGATGCCTTCTTCTCATTTGCTCAAACTGAGCAAAGGCCTGAAGCAGAAGAATTGATTAATACTGAAAAACTTAATGAAGAGGCTGCAAAAAGATATATTTTAACTTCATTAAAAAGAGAATATGCCAGTGAAAATGGAACGGAGCTTAATGAAATTCTTCCTAAAATGAGTCCTCTTAATCCTCTGTACTTAACAAAAAAGCAGAGCGTTTTTCAGAAAATCTCTGCCTTTGTAGATAAGTTTAAGGGAGTAGGTGGAAAGATTTAATAGATCTAAAATAGAAAGTACAATGTGGAGAAATGGCAGAATTCAAATATAAAGCAACTCAAATAGACGGCAGATTGTCGGAATCTTCAAGGGTTGGACAAAGGAACTAAGAAGGATAAGCTGGAATGATAAAGAAGCTAAGTATGATATCCGTGAATTGTCGCCAGATCATGAGAAAATGGGCAAAGGTATCTCGTGGACTAAGGAAGAGATTGTTACGCAGCGGGTTTTGTTAATGGTTTGGGATTGTAGCTATTGAATCAGGAATATAACAATATCAAAAAAAATGAAGCTTATATAGGCGGATACTTTGGATCGAGTTACGAGTTTGAAGCTGACTTAGTGAATGGTTACATTTCTTGGAACACTGAAGGCGAGTATTTTGAACCTCTGATCATCTTGATATGGATGCTTCGGACGATCATTGGCGGTTCGAGATCCGTAGAGATGGAATCAAGGTACACTTCAAACTGCGAATCAGTCAGTTTATTGGTACGATGGGTGTCGAGGCTGGCGGTCTAGTGGATTCGGATAAAGTGCTAGAATAGGGTATATAAAACTAGATTGAGATGAGGCTCCTGGCGGCTTGCAGGGGTCTTTTTGTTTGTCGATTTTGGGAATATTTTCTGGAATTTTGATGGAAGATAGGATATGATTAACACTGACTTATAGGATGTTCATTTATTCACATTTATATATCCTAAGTTAGGTTCGTATTAAAAATGGAGGAGATAATATGGGTAAAGCCATCGAATTAGCTGTTTTGGGAAGATCGAATGCTGGTAAATCAACACTCATATCAGTTCTATTAGCTGATATAGACTTAGGAAATAGTTTACATCAAAATAATGATAAAGGAAAAACTAAATTAAACGCTAAATATTGTTTATATAAAGAATGTGATAATACCACATTTGAAATTAAAAAAAATGAAAAGTTGTTAGACTATTATTTGAAATCCGAGTTAAATGTTGATGAAGTTGAAGAAATGGGAGTAGCTTTAAAAAAAATCGAAAAAAATTTTGCTGATATAATACCAGAAGTGAAAAACTTACATGAAAGTAGTCTAATTGATTTGCCAAATAATTTTAATGAAATTGTAAAAAAATATATAGATGAACTGAGTCAACGAAAACTAGTAGAGGTTTTAGCCTTATCTGAACAATCTCCTCATTTGCGAGACTTAATAGAACTAATTGTTGTACATACACAAGCATCTGATATTGCAAAGCGAATCATTGATAAAAATAAGCTGGACTATTTTTCTATTATTGATACTAAAGGATTTGGTGATGCAACCTCATTAATTCATTATGAAGTCCCAAAAGCAGATGCGACTATATTTATGATATCAGACAAGTACATTGATTCTGATTATAAAGATATGGAATCTACAATTACTGATCAAGTAAAGAAAATACCAACTATATTATGTGCAAGAGGACAAAAATTAAGAGAAAATGAAATAAATGAAATAAATGAAAGCAATAATGTAGTTAGTTTCTTTAATGAAAATTATGCTGATGCTTTTTCAGAGGAAACAACTCCAGCGGCAAAACTCAAAAAATATTTAAAAGAAACAGGAATTATTCAAACTAAAACAAATTCAGATAAGTCTATGATGGAACTATACCTTTTAGATGACGACATTTTCAGGACATTACCTCATATTTTGGGCAAAAACGAAAAAACAGGTAAAACCATTGTTACTGAACATATGTGCAATAATTCCAAAGATATTTATTGCAAAATCGTTGAAGATATATTACAACGGGCTGTTTATGCAAAAATTAAAGAGGATGAGTCCGTTCAAGGTTTAATCGAGAAAATGACTAATGAAAAGACAAGTACGGAAATTAGAAATTATATATTGTCAAAATGTAATAAGTATATTATGCAAGCAAGTATTTCACCAGTAGTTAATGATAAGGACTTGCAAAGAGTATATTTCGACAAGACTGTTCAAAGTGTTTCAAAGTTCATTGAGACTGTTCATCGATATATACATGGTCCACAAGGTGGTACAACGGGGCACTATGCATACAACTATGATAGATTAGCAATTTCCAGCTATGTGTGTCTCGAAAAATGTTTTGAAGAACTACAGCGTGATGGAATTCCCAATTTGGACTTCGCTCAAATTGAGCTTATTATAAGGAAAGTTCGTAGAGATATTTGTAGGTATGGTAAATTAGCAGGATATCAAGAAGGTTATACAGCGTATATTGACTATGATAAACTGTGTTTGGCCTATGATAAAGAATCAGATAAAGCTGGCCCTTGGAAAGGTAATTTTTACGCATGGGAGTATTCTTATGAAAATGTTAGAAATGAAATAAATAATAACGCCATTTTCGGTGTAGATTTAGGTAAGGCTCAACATGCTGCATCCATATATTACGGCGTTATAAATCGAACAGTGTCAAATGCAGTTAATGGTCTGCTTAGTACGATGCCTCAAGAAATTGATGAATTTATAATTAAATAATAAGGTTCTAACCAGAAATCAGTAATTGACTTCAACCAAGGTGAGACGCGGCGGGACAAAGAGTTCTTCTGACCGCCGTTAAAGTCCGATTCCTTCTATTTTATGGGGTCTATGGTTGGAATCGGTCTTTAAAGCAAACACTGAAGTTTCTTCAGAATCTCTCTGCCCCTCCACTAAGCTCTGTTTTCTGTCAAATAATGAATATTAGGTTGAGCCCTATTTTTACATGGTTGTTTGCTGAAATTTGTTTTATGGTAATATGAAATTAATTCTGGAAGCATCTTTTTTTTGCTTAAGCCTAACCAGTACTTTGCAGCTCGTATGTATCACACCGAGAGACATAATGTGTTCAGCTTATTTACTATTAAATCGAAGCTACCTCACATTTAATAGAAAAGGTTGGTGTAATATGAGTCAAGAAAATATTTTATCTGTTACTATTCCACCTTTGATTCCATCTGAACTAATGGAGGAATATAGGGATTTTATTAATCCTGCATTAAGAGAAGTAGTTCA
Organism: Paenibacillus sp. FSL R5-0912; assembly: GCF_000758605.1. Classification (NCBI taxonomy): domain Bacteria; kingdom Bacillati; phylum Bacillota; class Bacilli; order Caryophanales; family Paenibacillaceae; genus Paenibacillus; species Paenibacillus sp. FSL R5-0912. The sequence continues at coordinate 5,672,242 of NZ_CP009282.1, read as the reverse complement.
AGCTACTTGTTTGCGTCGATATTTAGAGGGCGCTATTGATTTACTTCTGAAAGATAGACTTTTAAGTTTGGCTGACATCTCAGAGAGCGAATGGAGAAAGAGTGACCTTGATGACAAAATTGTTTTGGTTAAGGAACATATTGATAAAGATCTAGCTAATAAGTATTTTAAAATTAAAAATATTGGAAACAAAGGCGCTCATTATACTGCTAAAAGAATTACTCCTAATGAAATTAGTAACGCCGTTCGTCATGCGGTAACCATATTTGAAGATTTGCTTGTCGTCTATTTTAAGAAACATAGAATAGGTACTGAAGGCCCAGTACTTACAATACTCAGTTCACTACCTCCAATAAAACGTGTCTACATTCTTGAAAAGATTTGGAAGCAAGATAGGAGCAATGTATGGATTATTGATAAATTGTCTATGGCCTATTTAAAAAGCGGAGACTTTCAAAAAAGCATGAATTTCCTAGAGTCTGTAAAGGACAAAATAGATGAGGCTTGTTATGAAGATTTTGTGTGGAAATTAGAGAATTTACAGAAAAATTTACATATACTTGACATTTCAGGAAATGTTGATGACGCAGCAAGAATATTTAACATACTGATTAAAGATGAGTACTTCACTAAATATCCAGAGTTCACTAATTTATTTTGTGTATTAGTTTCAGGGTACAACTATAAGTAAGTGTTGCTAAAAGGTATGGCTTGTTTTCATACTATAGTCTTTCTTGTTCTAAGAGCATAGCCATATGCTTTATGGGTGTGTAAATGACCATCCGTGGGAGAGCGCATCGCTGAGGTCAGGGGTTCGATCCCCCTAGGCTCCACCAAATTTCATATTATGGACTCTTAGCTCAGTTGGTAGGACAGTAGACTTTTAATCTATTTGTCCAGGGTTCGAGCCCCTGAGAGTCATCCTAAAAAACGGCAGAAATGCCGGGTTTTTTCTGTTTATGAATTTGCAATGAGAGGGCGGAGCGTAGGAGAAATAGCAAACTTAGAAGTCAAAGGCTATCTGAATTATTAACGTAGCTGCTAATGTAATCACATATTTTGTAAGGCATTACTGAAGCTGAACAGAGTCTGTCAGACTGGCGTTGAAGATTTTTCTGCACCCAATTCCGATCCGTATCGTGTATTTGGCTTAATCACTAGGAGTGTGGGGAATTTAAATTCCTGAATTGTCCTGTATTGCTCTGACTTGCTCAATATGAACACTACGGACTGTACAGGTACAGCGCTTATTTTAGGTATTTGGCTCATTTAGCAATGCATGCGGACTGTAGAGCTCTTATTGGTTCTTCACCAGGTATAATCGGGGTGGAATTGAGCAAATAGTTGCATAGGGTCCGTTCCAAACTTATCTGACTCATCATCAACAGTGAGTATACAGTTAATTCACCTGATTTACTGTATGCTTTATCCACTGTATATTTTGCTATATTCTAAGCTGTTATGTTTGGTTAAGATTTGCCCTCCTACGATATTCAATAAATGTTGATTAACAAACTCATGCAAAATACGTCTGGCGTGTTATATCGGTAGCGGCCCAAAGAAATTAAACCTAAACCTTTTCCAGAAATCACCTTCGTCTTGAGTTATCCTCTATGTTACTTTTCAACCTCGTACTACTGCTCAAACCGCGGCATCGTCCAAACTCTGTCTCATCAAAAAGATAATCAAGTCTAGTCTTAGAAACTTATACTAAAATCTGTAGTAAAATCTGTAGTTAACTAAATATAAGTAGATATTGATAGGCCCTCAGGATCACTAGAGGGCTTTTTATCATACCAAGAATACCCATTATTATGATATAGTAGAGAGGATAATGCATGATTTTAGAAGTTATAGAAGAATGATCAAATATATTGTCAATAAGTTTTAGGTACATAGTCCTCTAGGGTTCGGTGGCTCGATATATATTAAGCATGGTGTAAGTGGTAATAGCTAGAACTTATTATGCAGAACCGGTAGAGATTTCGAGTGATTAATGGAGCTATATTACATAGATCAAGGATATATCTTACAACGAGTCGGCGGTTCCGGCGATCACGAAGTCGATTTAACCCTGAAAAGGTAAATAGGGGTATAAAATAGCTGTGCAGTATAAGCGCTGGAAGTAGGATGTTGGAAATGACATTGTACTAAGATTTTAGGCAGGTAAGCAGGTGCATGGTTGTTATGATACTTGGATTGTTACAACGAGTAATTTTACGAAGGCGGCGAAAGAGGCTGCGGATAGACTAAATATTAAGTTGATTAATGGGTTGTCGTTGGTTGATAGGTTAAAGAGATGGAGAAGCGAATATCACAAATATGAACCAATGGAGAGGCACAATTTGAGCGAAATATTATTTTCTCCTAATGAAATACCACTGCACTATTATTATTTTGGTTGGAAAAAGGCTAAGAGTTTTGTTAAGCAGCAAGGTTTTTACGATCCAATCGAAATTAAAGAGTTTGAGCTTGAGTTGGAGATGAATCTTCTAAGTATTAAGGATGAACTTAGTTCTTTTTCCTACAGCATGACACCTCCGATTATTTATGGTTTTCCTAAGGGAGCTAAGGGTGACGATCTTAAGTTGCGCCCTATGTCAAAAATTTCTTTTCGTGACCAAGTGGCGTGGGCCACGGTTGTTTTAACGTTAGGTGAATGGTTTGATACTAACGAATATTCATTAAATTCAGATGAGAATAATTCAAATATTAATAATTTGCAATGGATGGTTAATTGGAGTTGTAATAATCGGTTGCGACGGAAATATTATCCTCTTGTTGACAATGGTTCCAACACCTTTCAAAGACTTATGATTAATTACACGCATAATGATTTATATGAGAGTTTCCAAAGAAGTCTTCGTTTACAACGGAAAAAGCAAGAAGACTATTTTAAACATGTGCTTGATGTCTTTCCGATTGCATATTATGGACAAGCTGATATTACAAAGTTTTATCCTAGTTTAAAAATGAGGGTAGTTGAGAAAGTTCTAAAAGTTCGATTAACTGAATTATGTAAGTATGGCGTGATAACACTCGATACAAAGAAAAATTGGTTTAAAGTTCTGAAGCGAATCTGTCATATTCAATCTGATCTTACTTATCTAGAAGATGATGAGATTAAGGGTATAGGGTTAGATATGAGTAATAAAGATTCTATATGTGATACATTACCAACAGGGCTGGTCGCCGCTGGATTCCTCGCAAACTGTGTATTAACTGAGATTTTAGATCATCCAATGGAAGAGTTTATGAATGAACAGACTGAAAAAGGTCATGTTACTTATTTAACTCGTTATACTGACGATATCATGATTATATCTTCTGATGAAACAGTTATTCGTGAAGTTATAGACAAAATTCAAGAGCTAATTCAACCTATCGACTTAAAAATTTCTGAAGACAAAACAAAACCAAGGTTGAAGGGCGATCTAATAAAAAGAATAAAAGAAAGTGTAGAAGGTATATCCAATAAGCAAGCCAATGAACTGATAAATAGCATTTTTCAGGATGAGATTTATTGTCCTAGAGTGGGCCGTTTTGATACCTTGCCGAGTTCTACAGCATTGATTGACAAGCTATCGCAATTAGGTGACCAACAAGTTAGAGCTATGAGAGGAGAAGAACTTGAAGGATATTTGTCTGAGCTAATGGACTTAGTTAACACTGAGTTTGCTGATGCGGAAATTAGGGGTGATACAAAGTCATCGTTTGCAGCTTGGAAAATTCGAAAAGTGGCAAAAGATACACAATACCGAGAGTTGGACGCTAATGAAAATGTAACGCAAACCTTAAGAAGATCTTTCATGAAGTTTCCGTACAAAATATCATTACTCAATTGTTATGTACTTCATTTGATGGAGATACCCTTTGTCAAAACTACTGAGGCGCTAATTATTGAAATGTTCAAATCAGCAAAAAAAACTAATGATATAACTCAGCCAGGTTTTTATGGTGCATACATCCGCACACGAATTTTATTTGCTATTGCTGAAAATTGGAATAATGTTTCAGAAGAGAACCGTAACCGGATGAGAGATATTATATTTGAACAAGTATCAGGATGGTATCAAACAAATATTCCAACATGGCACGAACAATATGCTGTCTATTGGCTATTTGCAAACACTAAAATAGTTACTGATTTAAAATTGGTTACAAAAAGCTCAATGAAAAGTGTTAGACGTGCCCATAGTCTGTTTAGAATTATGAATAAAAAAGCCGGACATGGTAAGGATGCTGTGTTAATTGCCACTATGAGTGAGATATGGAGACGTAATCGTCCAAGAGGAATAAGAGTGGGAGAGTATCTAGACGAAGAAAGCTGGATCGGATGGGTCTGGGAGAGGCTGGACTCGACTAATACTCAGGCTTGGGATTGGAAACAAAAAAGGCATGGACGTGTCTGGATTGAAATTGCTGGTGGACGTGAAGGGAAAATTACAACTTACGGTTATCACAAATTAATTGAAATGGCTGAACAATACTTATACACTTTCTATCAGGATAATCATCTACTAAAAGAGAGTTCAATTGACGTTATACCTATTTATAACGGAGTTATGGAAATACTTAATCAAGCAATCACTTTATTAGCCAGTCAATCGGATGTCTTAACAGCCAATCGTTTATCAAGTGCCTTGGGAAAAGTATCAACAGAACATCGTGTTAGAAAATACTTAAATTCACGTATTGAAAATATTAACAAAATAAAAAAGGCTTTTTCATTAGATAGAGAAACTCATGATGATATTCCTTCATCTGCAGTGGACCTAGATGTGGAGGATATCCCGCTTCAGGATTGGTTGGAAATCATTAATATTCTCCCGCAATGGTTAGAAGTAAAAGATATACCTCCAGTGTTGTTACCACTAACCGAAGGAGAAATCACCTCTTTGTTAATCTCTATTGGTGGAGTGTTATCTATTGAATTAGAAGAACGTAACAGTGAACAGAATGAGTTGCTGGTGTCTATCTTTAATATTCAGAATCCTCTGATTTCTAAAGTGAGTTTAAACCGTATTGCATTTAATATAAATGACTGGAAAAATTGGAGAGCAGATAAAAATTTATGTAAATTTAAATTTTCTGAAGATTTCGTGATTTTTTCAGAGTATTACTTAAGTGCATGGGCATACACAGAAGTATCTTTTGCAAAGAATGACGAGTATTTACTTTGCTATTCTTTTTCTATGTTATTACTGAGACTTATATCAAACAGACACTTCAAGTCCTGGTCTGCTGGTATAAGCCAACTGAAGGGGTGGAAAAGAATTTCAGATATTATTGCTCAAGCGGAATTCCCTTCTACCGAACTGGCTGAAATAATCGCAGGGTCTTTGAACTATCAGAAGTCATTTTATAAAAACACTTTTTTGGAACTCGGAGAAGAACTCCCTTTACTCCCCCTTGAAAAAGAGCCAATAGAAAAATTTTCAGACTATCTTACGCGTTTAAAAATACATCTTTCTATTTTAGAAAATAGATTTTTTATTGGTGATACAGGATTACGTGAAATTCGCTTCATTGATATTGATAAGTTGACAAGGGAGTAAGTTGATGGAGAATGAATTATTAAAAGAGATAATTGTCACTATTGGACAGTCCATACACGAACACCATATACTTTATTATCTTGATCATAATGATGGATTCAAATTTTCAGAACCACATTTACAGTTGGACTCACTTGATTCTATACTAAAAGTATCAGAACAGGACGGCGCTCATTTTGTGATGCTACCTGAACTCTTTCTTCCCCGTAGGTTCTTATTTAGCCATATTAAAGAAAGGGCCGTACGATATGGTAGTATTATTATGGGCGGATTAGAATATAGAGCAGAGCCTTATCCATCTCCAACAGGGAAAATCCGCTTGCACAATGAGGCTTTTGTTGTTATACCTGATAATCTCTACCAAAAAAGAAAAATTAAAAATGGGAATGCGACCGTAATTACTATTCCCAAATTACATCCTGCTCCAGACGAAAAAAATCTTCTATCGGGACATGGTTTTGAATTTATCAACGGTAATCGAATATATCAGTTCAATAGTAGTAAATTAGGGAATTTTGCAGTGCTCATATGTTTTGACTTTCTTAATCTCCCAGTTCAAGCTATTTTACAAAGTCAGATTCAAACACTTTTCGTATTAACATATAATACAGACGTTGCAGGGTTTATATCGATAGCTGATACTATGCAACGAATGTTGTTATGTAATGTAGTAATTTGTAATACAGGATATTATGGTGGATCTGTGGCTTTCACTCCGCTGCGAGATCGCAATAAACGGCAGGTGTTTCAAATAAACGGCAATCACATTCAGGCTGCAGTATCTGTACATTTGCCTCTGAGTGAAGTTGAAAAGGTTCAAGAAACTGGTGTTACTAAACAAGGAGATAATAAGTATTTTCATAGACCTCCTGATTTTGGAAGGTTGGCTTCTAAATAGTCTCTATTTAAGATTTTTCGGGCAGTGCCCCTGACCACCACGCCAGAGCGCATCGCTGGCAGCGATGATGTCAATTGTCATATAAAGGGCAGAAATACAAAGTTTCTACCCTTCATATTGCTAACATTTTTGCTAACATAAATCTGTCCGACATATCTTGGACTTAGAAGATGAGGAACACAAAAAAGTGCCTTTAACCCGCATGGATAAAGGATTTTTATTCGAGAGTTCTATGGTTTTAAGAAATGGTTAAAAAGCCTGTTTCAGGACTTAAAATCCTGCGGTACGTGAGTACCGTACGGGTTCGACCCCCGTCCTCGGCACTACAACAACAAGGGTTTCAGCTCATTAGAGCTGGAACCCTTGTTTGTTTTACAAATCGCCGGAATTAGAAAGAATATGTCCCGACACGTTTAATACTCCTCTTCTGCCAACGCGTAGTCCACGGCATTCTTCTACTGTCTACTCCTCATGACCCGTCGATTGACGGAAAACCGGCATCGTCTTAACATGCGTAACCAGTGGAGGTCTACCGGGATTTTCGATTTTGGAAAGAAGCATCTCGGCCGCAAGAAAGCCCATTTCGGATCGGTGGATATGAACGGTGGTCAAGTGGGGTTCCACGATTCGCGACTCGGGGGAATTATCGAATCCGCAGACCCTAACCTCACCAGGAATTTGAATATTTAGGTCCTTTAAGATACGAATGACATTAATAGCGATGTAGTCATTGGCGCATACGAACGCGGGTGGAAGGTTAGTCATGCTTGCTAGTCGCTGCTTAAGCCACTTATAGTCAGCGATATGCCGGTCGTCTTCGAGAATGCAGAAGGATTCATCAAGATCAATCCGGGCGGCATACATGGCTTTGGTGAACCCGTCCCAACGCTCGTTGAAGCTCATGCAATGGCGGGAATCGCCGATAAACCCGATCTCCGTAATTCCTTCATCAATGAGCTTCTTCGTTAGACTGAAAGTACTGTGAATGTTCTCCATCAGCAGTAGATCTGCCTTCATCTCAGAAAATGTCAGTTCTGCTGAAGCGTCAATGAATAATGTCGGGATCCCGAATGACGTAATAAACTCCGAGTAGCTCTTGTCGAACAATTCGATACAGACAATGCCATCTACTTTACTTTTGTCGAAATTCACAGGAAGAGCCGACGAATCGAGTTCATTCTCTCGAACGATATGTATTGACAAATTGAAGCCTTCGGAGCTGATTTTTTGTTCGAGGCCGCTTAGCAGTGATGTGCCAAAATGTGAATTGTTCGGCATATTTGCAGTAAGCAGGGCGATATTACCGGTTTTTTTGGCAGGAGTGCCTTCTTGTTCGAACAAGGCGAACTGCTTGTAATTCATATCGATAGCTTTCCTAACCACTTTGCTGCGTGTCTCATCCGGTATAGAGGGATTATTATTTAATGCTTTGGATACAGTATTCCTAGAAAGTCCAAGCGAATCGGCTATATCTTGAATGGTTACTTTTTCTTTGTTCAAAGATAATGGCTCCTTTAGCAGAAGTAATGCGTTCTCAACCAAAATAATCGTAGTATAAAATAATGTAATTGTCAACTTAATTGTTACAAATGAACAATTAGATAAAAAGTAAAAAGAGAGATTAATAAGGTTTACATTTTGTTCAAAAGTAAACAAATGCACAATAAAAATGGACGGTGTGCATTCACCTCGTTATGGCTTTTTCATAATAAAAAACTAATATTTCGTTGTTTTAAGCATAAAAACCAATGAATTTTACGTTGTTGAAATGAAATGGTGTTTTTGTTGTGTTCATATGTTTACTTTTATAGTCATAAAAAGTCTTGACGAAGGAATCGTGATGTTGTAAATTGAATTTGCTAAGCCGTTGACAGTGACTTATGGAAGCACTTACTTTCGCGAGAGAAGTATCCAAAATCACATTTATGTTTTGCAAATGAGTATTATGGGGAGGAGTGGGAGAAACATGAATTATACAGAGAAGTTCCGTCCGCAGTATCATTATTCGCCACAAAAAAACTGGATGAACGATCCGAACGGAATGGTTTATTACGAGAATGAGTACCACCTCTTTTATCAGCACACTCCGTTCGCAAGCCAACCCGATTTCGGGAGAATGCATTGGGGGCATGCGGTAAGCTCCGATCTGGTCCATTGGGAGGAGCTTGAACCTTCCTTGCCGCCAGGTGAGGACGGTGCGATTTTCTCTGGAAGCGCGGTCGTCGATACACATAACACAAGTGGTTTTTTTGATGAGGATGGGTCAGGGCTTGTGGCAATCTATACGAATAACGACAACAAGGTGCAACCAGGTAAGCCGCAGGTTCAAAGCATCGCCTACAGCAGAGACAAGGGACGGACTTGGACGAAATATGAAGGGAACCCGGTCTTGTTTCCGGAGACGACGCTTGATTTCCGCGATCCGAAGGTATTCTGGCATGAGGATACATCTAGTTGGATTATGACTCTGGCAGTTCAAGACCGTGTGGAATTCTACACCTCTCCAAATTTGAAGGAATGGGCATTTGCTAGTGCATTTGGCGCCGATGTCATCGGAACGCATCGTGGCGTTTATGAATGTCCGGATCTATTCTCGATGAATGTCGATGGTGATCCAAATCAGAAGAAGTGGGTGCTCATTCTAAGTGTGGGCGATTGTAATGGAGTGAACCCGAGTGAGCCTGAACCACCGGCAGGAGGCTCCGGTATGATGTACTTCGTCGGCAGCTTCAATGGTAAGACATTTACACTGGATGAGCCTATTCTTTCGATTCATGATGTGAAATGGATTGATTTCGGGTCCGATTTCTATGCAGCCGTCACCTGGAGCGATATACCGGAAGGAGACGGACGTAAGCTCTGGATCGGCTGGATGAACAACTGGCGGTATGCCGGGACGCTTCCGACTGACAAGTGGCGGGGAAATGCATCCATTCCACGAGAGTTGAAGTTGAGAACCTATCGGGAAGGCCTTCGTCTGGTGCAAGAACCGGTTGAAGAATTGAGAAGGATAGGTTCACCGCTTATGGCTCTGGAGGATGTGACCTTGGTTCCGGATACGAATCCGCTGGCCGACATCACCATTAATAAAGCGGAATTGATCGCGGAATTCGAAATTGGAACCGCAACGGAGTTCGGAATGAAGGTTAGAAAGTCTGCAGATGAAGAAACGGTGGTCGGGTACGATACCCTAAAGATGGAGTTGTTTGTCGATCGCACGAAATCAGGCACTACGAATTTCCATCCGGACTTCGCAGCTAAGCACCAGGCACCGCTGCCGCCTGTGAATAACCGTATACGCATGTCCATCTTCATGGATTGGTCTTCAATAGAAGTGTTCGGTGGTGAGGGTACAGCGGTCATCTCGGACATGATTTTCCCCGCTTCCGAAAGCAACGGACTTGAGCTCTACGCGGTAGGCGGAAACGTAAAGCTGGTATCGCTCCAGATCAATGAGCTGGGAAGCATATGGAGAGATGAGGTCAAGGAGGTAGCTCATGCGTATCGGGGCAATTGAAGCAGGCGGAACAAAGTTTGTCTGTGGTGTCGGGAATGAATTAGGGGAGATTGAGGATCGGATTCACTTTCCAACGCGTCGACCTGAAGAGACGATGGAGAATGTCATCGCCTACTTCCGGGATAAGAGAGTCGATAGTATAGGGATCGGATCGTTTGGTCCGGTCGACCTCGAACCCTCCAGTCCGACTTACGGTTATGTGACGACAACGCCAAAATCTGGCTGGTCCGGATATAATTTCGTGGGTACGCTGAAATCGGTCTTCGATGTTCCAGTCGGTTGGGATACGGACGTTAATGCTGCCGCGCTGGGCGAAGCCACATGGGGTGCAGCACAAGGATTGAATAGCTGTGTCTACTATACGATCGGGACTGGCGTAGGAGTCGGCGTATATACCGAAGGTAACCTGGTACATGGACTTGTTCATCCAGAGGGTGGACATATCCTCACAAGGCGGCATCCGAACGATGATTTTGGCGGCAATTGTCCCTATCATGGTGATTGTCTGGAAGGAATGGCCGCCGGCCCGGCGCTGGAAGCAAGGTGGAAGGCTAAGGGCGATACACTGCCGGAAGACCACCCGGCATGGGAGATGGAGGCGTTCTACATCGCGCAGGCCATATCGAATGTCATCCTGACGTTATCCCCTAAGAAAGTCATTCTAGGCGGGGGCGTGATGAAGCAAGTCCAGTTATTCCCGATAATCCGAGAGCAGGTAGGCAGCATTCTCAATGGATACGTGAGTGCCAAGCCTATTGTATCGGAGATCGAACATTACATTGTCGCACCTATGCTCGGCGATAATGCCGGCTTGTGTGGGGCCTTAGCACTTGGGATAAGAGCGTTAGGATCACACACAACGGTACAAAAATTATCGGGAGTTTAGAGTCTTTAAAGGCTCAATCCCAAAGTCAGTACATTCGATCAAACCAAGCAATAATTAGAATTCCATTATCAAAGGTCATTTCAAACAACGTGTGCACAGATAGTAGTGCGCACGTTGTTTTCACAGGACAGCATTGTAGGAATCTAGGATTATAACCTCTCAGGAAGTGACGCTTAGGCCTGCAAGGTTTGACAAGGTAGGTCAATGAACGGCTGCTCTGGATGCCGGAGAATGGAACTCCTCTCCAACATGCATTCACACCCAATTGGCGACAAGAGATTATGTAAAGAAGAAATTTGATGTTTTTGATGAAATCTAGGTATGTAATATTGGGATTGGAACTGGAGATTGGGACGACTACCTTGGATATTCAATCCTGTGCTGGATGCGGCCCGCGTGCCGTATTCCGCCGCGCTTGTCTTCAACGCGGGCGTCGCCAAGTTGGGCGGCCGCTACGTCATGGTATTCCGCAACGACTACGGCTCGCTGGAAAAGCAGACCCTCGAGCCGTCTCATACAACGGATCTCAGCATCGCCTTCAGTGATGACGGCATTCACTGGACGGCGGGGCCGAAGCCGGTCTTCAAGCTGCGCGACGAATCCTTTGAAATCTTGAGCTTGTCGACGCCGGACTTGCGCAATATGGTGCTGTTCCCGGAGCGGATTCACGGCAACTATGTCCGGCTGGAACGGCCGTTCACCGTCTACAGCCGAGGAGGAAGGGACCCGTTCGACGCCTGGATCTCGGAGTCGCCGGATCTGATCTATTGGGGCCGTTCCGAGCTGCTGCTGGCGGTGGAGCAGGTGCCGTTTGCCAATGACAAGATCGGCCCTGCCGCACCGCCCGTGAAGACGGACATGGGGTGGCTCACTACGTTCCATGCGGTGGATATCGATCCTGCAAGAGGGAAAAACAGCTGGGAGCCATCTTGGAAGAAGCGTTATACTGCCGGCATTATGCTGCTTGATCTTGACAATCCGAAGAAAATCCTTGGCATGAGCGCATCGCCGCTGCTTGCGCCTGAAGCGCCCTACGAGATGGAAGGGGGCTTCCGCAATGACGTCATTTTCCCCGGCGGTATGGTGCTGGAGAAGGACGGTGAAGTGGAAATCTATTACGGAGCCGCCGACACGGTGGTATGCCTGGCTACCGCCCATGTGGACGATCTAATCAAGCTTTGTTTGGGGGAGTGAGTTCTTTATTCAAAGATCAGCACGTTGCTTGAGATTGATGACTTTCTATTCACATATAAAAAACTAAGACGATTTATTTCAAAAGTAAACTTCATTCAAAAAGGACAAAGCAGCTACCTTTACCAAGGTGCGGTTTTGTCCTTTTTAATAAGGTGAAGTAATCGGATGGTACAGAAATATTCTATCCCTGCTTTTTCCTACGGAGGGCGCTCTGCTCTACACGTTCCAGTACCTGGATCAGCATGCATCCTTCTATGCCGCCGCACTCGCCAACCAAGGGGTTCCTGCGTTCAGAAACCGTCTGCAGGCCGTACTGCTGCGGGGGTTCGACAAACAGATGGATATGAGCGGGATTAACCGGAAGATGAATAAGGGGACGATACTAAAGTGATCTTCGACCCTTCGTTCTAGCTCTGGCGTTGTAACAACCTGATTGGTCATGTTGAACATTGCTGGTTAACCGAGTAGCTTCAGTTCTTCGGACACTTGGAAGCATGATAAACATATAAAGAAGTGCAACACAACCAATAGAGAGATATGAAAGTTTGAGCCCTATGGCATCGGTCAGAATGCTGCTGCTCACGGGCCCTAAAATCATTCCGAACGAATAAGCTGTGTTATAGATGGCAAAGGTGATCCCGTAAGAAGGAAGACCACTTTTCTCCGAAATGTCCGCAAGTGCGGGAAGACAAGGTGCAAGGACCATGCCCATACTGAGGCCTAGTAGGACTAAAGAAGCTGCCTGCATCCACATGGAGTTGGGCAGAGCTGAGAGCGGCAAACTTATCGCAACCACTACAAGTCCAATTAGTACTGCTTTCTTATATCCTATTTTGCTGGATAACTTACCGATCCAAGGGGTGGCGAGCCCGTAAGATAATGTAGGAATAGCGAATAACATTCCGATAAAACCAGGCTCGGCGTTGAATTTCTCTTGCAAATGCAGTGGGAGGGTTGGTTCCAATACACTAGGAATAGCCGCACCAATAATAACAACACCACTAATTAGCAAAAGACTTCGATTTCGAAGTAAGCCGAAAGATGAGAGAAACGCACCGGACTTTTTCTCCGGTAGATCACGTAACAGAAAGATCCTAAGCATTCCGTCGGCTATAGCCAGAGCTGCTGCAAACAGGAAAGGAAGTTTGTAACCGCCTAACTGGTACATCCAACCGCCTATAGTTGGCCCAAGAAGGATTCCAGCGGCCTGTCCTGACAATGCAAGTCCCATGGCTTTGCCGCGTTCTTTGGAAGGGTAAAGATCAGCAAGTATGGCTAATCCCGATGTCCAGGTCACGGCTGCGGCAAGCCCTTGCAAGGTTCTTGCTACTATCAGCATCCAATATTCTTCTGCAAATGCAAACAATAGTGTAGCTGCAGCCAATCCAAGTAATCCCCAAAGCATAGGGGCACGTCGGCCAATTCGGTCCGATAAAGCGCCAAATATAGGTGTTGCTATAAACAATGCGATTGCGTAGCTACCAAAAAGCAATCCGATCTCAGTTTGGGATGCCCCCAGAGAGCTGGCATATTTAGGGAGAATAGGTACCACAAGTCCATAAATCAACATATCCAAAAAAATGGCTATCCCGACAACTAACAGAGCTGCTTTTTGTTTTGACTTGGTAATCGTGTTCATTAGACCCTCCTTGAGTTTTAGTGATTAGGATACTAAATATTTAATACTAAATATTTAGTATGTGCTTTCTGAATGGATTATAACAACTAACTCTTACTGTGTAAAGGGAGATGCAAATTTGTAATGAATTATCTTTACAGATGATAAGTTCAAATGTTGTATTAAACAGTATCAATAAGTATTATAATTTAAATACTATAAATTTACTGTCTGAATGGGAGTGAAGATTATGACAAATGAAATGGTTCTTGGACTATTATTAAAATTTGGTCCGATGTCTGGCTATGAAATTCAACAAAAGATGATATCTGCGAAAACAGATAAATGGGCATACGTGCAACCTGCATCTATTTACCATGCTCTGAGGAAGCTTGACAAAGATGGATTAGTTTGTTTGGAAAGGCTTGAGCAAACGGGGAACCGCTCAAAGGCCATTTATTCGATCACATCTAAGGGGAAATTTGAATTTGACAGGATGTTGATTAGCTCATTTAAGAAAGCTTCCGTTGTTTTTCCAACTGCTTTGTATACAGTTCTTACATTCATGGATGAAGCACCGAAAGAAGACATCATAGGAGCAGTGGAGGTTCAGCAACAGGCGATCCAAAATATTTATGATGAAATGAAAGCGGGGCAAAAAGAAAAGGAAAAGTATTCCGAAATTTCGAATAATGTGCTATTAATTTTTGAAAATATGTATAAACAGTGCGAAGTACAATTACAATTTTTAGAGAAGATAAAGCAGGACTTATTAAGTGATTTGTTTTAGTCGGCATTGTCCGAATCTCTGGATGCGAAATAATGTAACCAAGCAATGCCCCACGTTGTGGGGTTATTTTTGGTGCGCCCTGTACTGGGTCGGAGTCAACCCCAGCTGTTGCTTGAACTGCCGCATGAAGTGGATCTCGCTTGCGTAGCCGCTCATTTCTGCAATTTTTTTGATAGAGATATCGGTAGCGGTAAGCAGGTATTTCGCATGTTCTATCCGGCTGGCAATGACGTCCGCCATCGGGCTCACCCCGAAGAAGTCCTTATACAAATGCTGAAAACACGATCGGCTCATGGTCAGCTCATGGGATAGTCCTTCAATCGTCCAGTTCAGGAACGGCTGATTATAGATTTTGGTGCGGATTAGGGACATCTTGTTGTAATGTGTATTGCCGACTTCCTTCTGGGCGGAGTGAATTCGGTTGCTGAGCTTGATGAAGAATAATTGCAGATATAATTCCATCGTCTCCTCCTTATGCGGGCTCAAGGAATAAGCCTCATAGCACAAATTGTTAATGATGATCGACAGCTCATTCAAATCGCCAACCGGGATCACCTCATTCTTGGGAATAGCCAGCCTGTCCAGCAGTGCAGCGTCGCCCGGCTTGTCCAGCCGGAAATGGAACCAGTCATTGGTGAACTGCGGCCCGTAAGCCCGGTAGAACTGAGGGGTGTAGTCACTGTACAGAATGAAAGAACCCGGTTCTGTTACCTGGTTCACCCCTGCGAAGGTGAAGATTGCCGGGGTCTTCAGCAGCAGCAGCATGTAGTCTCCGGACCCTTGGGGCCGGTTGATGATGAAATCCGCGTCATGGCTATGGTTGTAGCCGATATTCTGTATATTCATATGAGCCTCCAGTGCAGCAGATAGGTCTATTGTAGAAGCCGGCAGGCCGGCTTGTAAAGAAGGATTGCACAATAAGTTAGTATATACGCACGATGTGTAATTGTACTGCCAGCGGGGTTTATCTATGCTTAATAGAAGCAGCACCGGAAGCAAATGATGAAGGCGGAAGCCGGAAAGGATGATAGGTTATGAATGAATGGATCGGTTATTCAAGAGGGGTTAATCTCGGAGGCTGGCTGTCCCAGTGTCCGTACCAGCAGGCACATTATGACACCTTCATTACGGAAAAGGATATCGAAACGATTGCCTCCTGGGGCCTGGACCATGTCCGGCTGCCGGTGGATTATGAAGTCATTGAAGAGTCCTCGAACGCTGAGGCCTATGCAGGATTCAAGCATATTGACAATTGTATTCGCTGGTGCGCTGCCAACGGGCTGAATCTCATTATTGATTTGCATAAGACGCCCGGGTTCTCCTTCGACAGTGTGGCCGCAAATTCTCTGTTCGACGATCCGGCGCTCCAGCTCCGGTTCCTGAATTTGTGGAAGGCGATCTCTATCCGTTACGCAGCTTATAAGGATACTGTGGCTTTTGAATTGCTGAATGAGATTGTGGAGCAGGACAGCAGCCGCTGGAATGCACTGGCCCGCCGGACGATTACCGAGATTCGCCAGCATGCGCCGGAGACCAAAATCATTGTCGGCGGCATTCAATGGAACAGCGTACATACCCTTAAGCTACTGGATCATCCCTACGATGACAATATCGTATATACCTTCCATTTCTATGAGCCGTTCCTGTTCACTCACCAGCGTGCAGAATGGGTGGAGCAGATGCCGGAGAGCAGCATGGATTATCCGGGTGAACTGGCGGTGTACCGCAGCACTTCGGCCGCCATCGGCGCTTTCGGATCGGGGCTTCAGGGAGACGGCGTCAGCCAGATGGGGCCTGAGTACATCACCAGCCTGATCCAGACGGCCATCGACGTTGCAATGGAGCGTAACGTGTATCTGTACTGCGGGGAATACGGAGTCATTGAACATGCCCCCTCGCCTAGCGTGGTGAACTGGTATAAGGATGTCCATGCTATTTTTGAAGAATATCATATCGGCCGGGCAGCGTGGACCTATAAATCCATGTCCTTCGGCATCTCGGACCGTTACGACAGCAGCATTACGACGGAGATTATCTCTTATTTGTAAATGGCTAATAGAAAGTATAATTACTTTTTTCTAAGCGAGGTCCTATAGATGAGAATCCAAATTACTGATAAACCCGGAATATCTATTCACAAGGGGATGATTGGCCTCTTCTTCGAAGATATCAACTACGGCCTGGACGGCGGGCTGCATGCGGAGATGATCGAGAACCGTTCCTTCGAGTTCATGGAAGCGAAGGGGGACAAGGGGCGCTTCAGCGAGAGCTATGACGGCCTCTATGGCTGGACGGCTTATCCCGCAGAGTCAAGCGGGGCAACGCTGCAGATTCAAACGGAGCATCCCCGGAATGAGGTGAATCCCCATTATCTGGAGTTTACGGCCACCGATCGTCAGAATGCTTGTACCAATAAAGCCTATGATGGAGTCTCTCTGAAGCCGGGGATTCAGTATCAGGTATCCTTCTATGCCAGAGCAGAGGGGTATGCAGGCGGAATTGAAGTTTCGGTTGAGAAAAATAGCACGGTTATGGCACAGGCTGTCATTGCCTCAACGGTAAGAGGGGAATGGACACGCTATACGGCGCAGCTTAGCTGTAGTGAACCTGTGTCTTATGGGGATTTCGTCATCCGGCTGGATACTCCGGGTACGGTATGCTTTGATTTCGTATCCATGATTCCCTCCGATGCGGTGCTGGGCTTATTCCGCCGGGATCTGGTTGAACTGCTGCAGGAGATGAAGCCCGGCTTCCTGCGGTTTCCGGGAGGGTGTATTGTAGAGGGCTATTCGCTGGATAACCGGTACCAATGGAAGCAGAGTGTGGGTGCCGCCGAGCAGCGCAGGAATAATAGCAGCCGCTGGGCGATGCATGGAAACAATGAAGAGAATCACTACACCAGCGAGTATAGCCATTATAATCAGAGCCTGGGGATTGGGTTCTTTGAGTATTTTCTGCTCTGCGAATACTTGGGTGCGCGGCCGATTCCGGTGCTGAACGTCGGGCTGGCCTGCCAGTTCCAGTCTACTGAGCATGTGGGCGTGCATGATGAGGATTTTCAGGAGTATATTCAGGATGCCCTGGATCTGCTGGAATTCGCCAATGGGCCGGTGGATTCGCAGTGGGGCGCTCTCCGCTTGCAGATGGGCCATCCTGCGCCGTTCGGGCTGGAGCTGATTGGGCTAGGCAATGAACAGTGGGAGACGGAGCATGCGGATTTCTTCACCCGGTACGACCTGTTCGAGCAGGCGATTCATGCGCAGTACCCGTCCGTACAGCTCATCGGCTCCGCAGGGCCGGATGTCAGCTCGGAACACTACACCCGGGCGTGGGAGTATTACCGTAAGCGGGCCAAGGCTAACCCTAATTTCGTCTATGCTGTCGATGAGCATTATTATGTGAAGCCGGAATGGCTGTGCGACAATGTACATTTCTATGATCAGTATCCGAGAGACATCAAGGTGTTCGCCGGGGAATATGCGGGTCACTATGGCAACGGGATGAATGCGCCGCACTTCAACAGCTGGGGAGCGGCGCTGGCAGAGGCCGCATTCCTGACAGGCCTTGAGCGCAACGCCGATATTGTGGTGCTTGCTTCCTATGCACCGTTGTTCGCCAGACTCGGCTACGCCCAGTGGTCGCCTGACATGATCTGGTTCGATGGGGAGAACAGCTATGGCACGCCAAGCTATTATGTGCAGCAGATGTACAGTACACTAATGGGAACGAAGCTACTGCAGACTGTGAATGAGCAGGAAGAGATCCCGTTCACTGTCTCTTACGATGAAGAGGCGCAAGTAATCTACGTGAAGCTGGTGAACACCTTGGAGCGCAGTGTAACTGTGGAACTGGAGACCGGGATGCCCTTGACCGGATTCGGTGAGGCGTATGTCATGCAGGGGCAGGAGGAGGATGTGAACTCTATCGGGACTCCCCGCAGCATCGCTCCGCATTCCTATCCGCTGGAGACCGCGGGCTCCATGGTCTATGAGATCGGGCCTAAGTCCTTTCATGTGCTGAAAATGTATTGCAGGGCATAATAGCCCCTGACCTAACCCCCGTGAGGAAGCGTTATGACGCTTCCTCACGGGGGTTTTTAATGTACATCAACAATTTGACACCAGCTGCCCACCAGTATAAAATAATAATAAATGATAGATAAGTATATCATTGTATTCATAAAGATATCACTTAATCCACCGCAAAGGCAGGTCTATGTTCATGAAACCCAGTGTTAAGGACAATAAACGAAAAGCTATTCTGGACGCAGCAACAGAGCTGCTGGCGTTGAAGCCGACGGCTACGCTACAGGAGATTGCAGATCATGCACAAATCGGGATTGCCACGTTGCATCGTTATTTCTCCACAAGGGAGCTACTGCTGGATGCACTGGCGCTGAATGCCATCGGGCTGGTGGATGAAGCGCTCGAAGGAATCATGAATGATGACAGCGATATGCTCCGCTTCCTGACGGAGGTGTTCGAGGTGCTGATTCCTTTGGGCAGCAAGATGTCTTTTCTAAGTTTCGCGGCATCGGTTGACGAGAATCCTAATATTCTTGCCGAGGAAGCCCGCATCAAGCAACCGCTGCGGGAAGCGGTGGAAGGGTGGCAGACTCGCGGTCTGCTGAATGCCGCGATGCCCGCCCACTGGATGATCACCGTCATGTATAATCTGCTGTTCGTCGCCTGGCAGGAGATCCAGAATGGCAACCTTGCGAAGAATGATGCTCCGCAATTGTTGGTATCCACCGTCATTCAAGGCTTCGGTGCCCCGGGACGAAGCGGGAGCTGAAGCACATTAAGGAGGAAGCTGTATGTCAATGTTAGACGTAGAGATTGTCAACCGCCTGGACGAAGTGCAGAAACGCGAGGTTGCCAGACTGTTTTATCAGGCGTTTGCCTTGAAGTTCAATGCCCTGTGGATTTTTACCCGCAATGAGAAGCAAGTCGTGGAGGTGCTGTGCCGGAGCCTGCGTTATGACAACGGTCTGTATGCGGTACGCGAGGGAAGGGTAATTGGATTCATTGGTCTGGAAAAAGGAGAAGGATTCTTCGCAAAACTGGGTTATGGGGCTCTACGACATTCGTTTGGCTTAGCGGGCGGTGCGTGGCGTTATGCAGCTTACGGTCTATATCGTATGTTTCATGGCGGCGTTCCGAAGGACTCCATTCATATTGATCCGCTTGTCGTCTCCAGTGAGGCAAGAGGGCTGGGAATCGGAACCCGGCTGCTGGAAGCGGCCTTTGCCATAACCCGTCAGGCGAACCGCAGCAAGATGCTGCTGGAGGTCGTTGATACCAATCCGCAAGCCAAGAAGCTCTATGAGCGGCTCGGCTTCCGAACCTTCAAGGTGCAGAATACCCGGCTGTTTACGGCAAAAGCGGGCTTTGCCAAAGTGCTGCATATGGAGAAGCTGCTGGACTAGTGCGCCGCCTTCCCGATCCGCTTGAGGATCGGGAATTTTTGGTTTCTACCGCAAATGATGATAGCAAGCCGGGAGGTTAGGGGCGGAGTTATAGTCGGGTTGTAAGTGCTGTTTATCCACTTGCTTGCCCATTCTCTTCGGAAATGGGAGAATTAAGCTACATATTTCCATTTGCTTAGTACAAGAGGGGCGCGGGTGCTCCTGCACTTCGTGTGGACGAACGAATCCAGGCAGAACAGCAGAATTGGAAGGAAGCCGGGGACTGGATAAATCGTCTAGATTTATGTATATTAAGTTAGTAAACTTAATTAACTATATATAGAACGGAGATGAATCATGAAAATTCAAACTGCAGGGACTCCCAAGGTCATGCGCAATCTGAATGAATTTCTGATTCTGGACCGGATGATCGCCGGTGGACCGCAATCAAGAGCGGATCTTAGCCGGTACACCGGCTTAAGCAAGCCTACTGTATCTTCGGCTATTGCCCATCTGCTCGAACGTGGACTGGTCAGAGAGACTGGCAGAGCCGGGAACGTCCAGGGCCGCAAAGCCATACTGGTTGAATTCAACCCGAAATGCTTCTATATCATAGGAGCTGAGCTGGGGGGGAGCAGACTGCGGATGGCGCTCGCAGATATGAGCGGACAGATCTGCCATTACAAGCAGCTCTCAATGCCGAAGGACTCTTTGACCGAGCAGGCATTTCAGGATTTTCTGGTACAGGGTATCGAAGGGCTTCTTGCAGACTCCGGGCTCTCCTGGGAGAAGATCCAGTCAGCGGCTTTCGGGATTCCTGGCGTTGTGGACCCGGCAGACGGTGGAGTGTCTGATCTTGTTGCACCGCTGCGGGGGATCGAAGCAGCTCTGAGGCTGGCTAATCTGGCGCAGCTCTTCCCTGTGCCTGTCGTGACGGAGAATGATGTCAATCTTGCCGCCCTGGCGGAATATACCTCATCCGGTATGGCAGCAAGCGGTTCTCTTCTGTACTTCTCCATCGGCGAGGGAACCGGAGGCGGGCTCATTATCCATGGGGAGATATACCGGGGCCTGGGCGGCGGTGCAGGAGAATTGGCTAACCTGATGCTGAGCGCAGGCAGACTGGAGGATGTGCTGTCCGCAGACGGATTCCTGAAGTTGGCCGCACGGTTGGTAAGGGAGCATCACGGAGACGCGGAACATGTGCTGACCGCTCCCGGGGTCACGGCGGAGCGGATATTGGATGAAGTACGCAGAGGCCAGTCTCTGGCTCTGATGATCATTGAGACTTATTGCAGTCTGCTTGCAGAGGCGCTTGGCAGTATTTGCACGGTGATGGCTCCCGATACTGTTGTTCTCGGTGGCGGGCTTGGCAGTCACGGGGATGTACTGCTGCACAGGCTGGAAGTCAAGCTGGACGGGCTTCACCGCATGCCGCGGTTGTCTGCTTCCGGCCACGGGGACAAGGATGTTGTCCTTGGAGCCGTTCAAGTCGCAGTCCAGTCCGCGTTCCGGCATATGCGTGATAATAGAAACAACATAAGCTTATAAACTACAGAACTGCTGGAGGGATCCTAAATGAATAGGTGTACGGCTGGAATTGATGTGGGCGGAACCAAAACGCTCCTGTGTCTAACGGATGAGGATGGAACTGTTCTTGAACAGTATAAGCTGGAGACACAGCTTAGCCGGGAGCCGGAGGTGTTCTTCCGCTGGTTATTCGGTGAACTGGAGCAGTTCTGCAGACGCAATGGAACTACGCTCTCCTCCTTGCAGGGAGTGGGCATCGGGTTCCCGGGAGTCATGAATGAGCGTACAGGCACGCTGACCAGCGCACCGGCCTTGAATTGGCCTGCAATGACCGATATCCGTCCGGTTATAGCGGCGCATTATCCGGGACTGGTGGCGCTTGACAATGATGTGAACATGGCTGCAATGGGAGAATATGCTGCCGGATCGGCTACCGGTTCGGAGCATTTCATAATGATCACGGTAGGGACGGGAGTAGGAAGTGCACTGTTCCTGAATGGGCAGCTGTACCGGGGGGCCAGCTTCGCCGCAGGCGAGATCGGCTATCTGATCGTTGAGCCTGGGGTGGTCTCTAACGCTACTGATCCTGAATACAGCGAATTTGGCCCCTTTGAAATGGAGGTATCCGGCACGGGAATTGGGGCTAAGGCTGCTGCCGAGCTGTACAAGAACAGCAGTAACTCGCTAATCCGGGAGCTGGCGCAAGGCGGCAGGATCCGGGCGGAGCATGTATTTGCTGCAGCGCAGCGCAAGGACGAGACGGCAATGAAGCTGCTGGATCAGGCGTATGAGCAGATGGCGGCGGCTGTGAAAAATATAGCCCTCACCCTGGATCTGGAGCTTGTCATTCTGGGCGGCGGAGTCGTGGAGAAGAACCCGGGCTATGTGCAGGAGATTGCGGCAAGAGTTAGCCGTTACACTCCTCAGCAATCCCTAATACTCCGGCAGGCTGTGCTAGGCAACCAGGCGGGAGCGATAGGAGCCGCAGCTGCGGCAAGAAGCAGACTGGCTGCGGGCACAGGAAAGAACTGAGGGTATGAATATGAAACCTGGAACAAGTATAATGAGATTCTCTGTTAGCAGCAGGGAGGGCGAAGTGCTCCTGAAGATGTAGTACACAGACGCCCATTGCCGACTCGTATGCAGTAAATGCTGCTTCTGCGGCAGGAACCTCCTTTGGGACCATCCGGCTGTTCGGCAGTATCGGCACTGCACTGGGAGGGTATTTTGGCGGGATGTATCTGAACTGGATGGGAGTTACAGATCTTTGGGGTCCGTTTCTTCTCTTTAATCTGATTGCCCTGTTGATTGCTTCCATTACCAGTGTCCCTGCTATGCTGGTTGCATCCAGAGTCTTGAAGAGATACGGTTATGAAAAAACGCTGATGCTGGCTTCCGCGGTCTACATGCTCCGGTGGACGATCCAATGGCTCATTCCCATTCCTGGTGTTATGATGGGAGTCCAAACGCTGCATGGCTTGTCCTTTGGTTTCTTCTATATTGCTGCCGTGGAGTATGTAGCCTCCATAACGGGCAAGGAACTGCAGGCCACAGGGCCAAGCCTGTTCAATATGGTGTTCGTCGGACTCGGAGGCATTGCCGGAAACTTGCACAATGGCTATTTGCTTGAGACCGGTGGTGCGGGGCTAATGTACTTCTCCTGCACGGTCAGTGCCGCGCTTGGTGCGCTGCTGCTGTACAGGGTCAAATCCATGTCACAGAAGCAGTAATATCATAAATAAAAGGAAGGGGAAGATCTATGAAGCGCAGTTGGTATAGTCGGATGCTATTTTCATACTTCCCTGTCTTTCTGCTTGTAGTTACCGTACTTATATTTCTGGCCTTTATGATTGTTACAGAGTTGTCCCGCAGCGAGACTGCAAAAGCCAATTACATCTCCACCAGCTATATTGTCGATACAGTGGAGCGGACCTTAAGCGATGTAGAGCTTGGGGTACTGCAGGAGATCGGGAATAATTATTCCTATAATGACTTCCTGGATGATTCCGCCGGTAATGCCCCGCCGGTCAATGGCTCCTATGAAGTGGTTCAGAGTATGAACCGTCTCGCGGAACGCTTCAGTCTCATTGATTCCATCTATGTCTACCGCAACAAGGACAAGCTGATGCTGGGCCAAAGCGGGTATATGAATTCGGAGCAGACGCTTGAGGATACTTACCTGGATGAACTATCCGCGCACAAGGAGCAGCAGGGCTGGAGTGCTGTACGGATGTACCAGCCTAGGAACTCCCAGGATCTGCGACCGGTCATCAGTCTGGCCAGCAGGCTTCCGATACCTTGGGGCTCCGATGGTTATATCGTGATTAATGTCAGCGTACACCGCATGGAGCGTCTGGTGGACAGCTTAACAAATGGAGAATTGTCATTCTTACGGATCAAGGATGCGGCAGGTACTCCGATCTATGATTCCTCTCCAGCCGCAGACGGTGAGAATAACAGAACACTCTCGAAGGTCCAGGCGAAGAATCTGGGCTGGACCTTCGAGAGCGGACTCCAGGCTGGCCGCTTATTCGATTGGATCTCTGTTATTTCTTATGTCTGGTTCATCCTAGGGCTGCTGACCATTGCACTGGGCGTGTTCTATATCATCTATATCACAAGGCGTAATTACCGGCCGATCCATCAACTGATGGTGCGGATTCAGGCATTACAGCCGCAAGTCCAGCATACTGCTGCTGCCGTTGATTCGGATGAGCTGGTCCTGATGCATAATGCGCTGGACAGGCTGGTGCAAATGACTACGGATTATGAACGGGAGCGCTATGAGAATCTGGTTATTCAGCGCCGGGAGCTGTTCCTGGATTTCCTCGGGGGTGAACGGCCGAAGGAGGCAGCGGAGCGGCTGGCAGCACTGGACCCTTTCGAGGGCAACTACGAGTTCGAGGGCTTTGTTGTATTTGTGGCAGAGCTGAACCGGGAGAAGGAATGGCATGCCTTATCGCTGCAGGATCAGAATCTGCTGAAATTTGCATTGACCAACGTACTCAGGGATCTGCTGGCGGATAAGCAGCTACAGGCATGGTCTGAATGGATAAGCGGGCAGCGGCTGGGGATCATTATTGGTCTCCGGTACCGATCTGCAGAGGATAACCCGGATACCATGCTTGAGCTAGCAAAAGGCTGCCATAGCTGGATTCTCGATAATCTGCGGATGCCCCTTACCTTCGGGATTGGTTCGGTGGTGGAGTCCTGGCAGGATATCCAGTACTCTTATGCAGCGGCTGCTGAAGTGCTGAGTCACCGGCTCGCGATGGGCACAGATATAGCGGCGGTCCCTATGGACCGGCAGAATGACGACTCTGCACTACAGAGCTACAAGTATTTTGGGAGCTTTACACAGCTTGTCCGGGAATTCCGGCTGTCAGGCGAGAACTGGAGAATCCGGCTGGACGAAATTTTCGATTCCTTCCGTAAGGATCATATGAAGGATGAAGAGATCTACATGCTTCTGGAGGTTATGCTGCAGGCACTGGAGCAGGAGCTTAAGGGGATTTCGGACACGCTGGACCGGCAACTCGCGGCAGAATGGACTGGAGGACTGCGGGAACGCATCCGGGGATGCACTGATCTGGAGGAGATCAGGCTGCTGCTGACCGGATGGCTGAATGAAACCTATCATGTCTATGTGTCGGTCAATGAGCTTAAGAGCCACCGCGTCATGATCATGGAGGTTAAACATTATATTGAGGAGCACTATGCCAACCCGGATCTTTCTTTGAGCCATTTGAGCGAGCGGTTCCAGATCTCCGCGAAATACGCCAGCTATCTGTTCAAGGGAGAATTTAATATGAAGTTTGTGGACTTTCTGGCGGAGCTGCGGTTGAAGAAGGCTAAGGAGCTGCTGGATACGACCTCGGACAGTATTCAGGATATCGCGCTGCAGATTGGATATGCTAATTCCATCAGCTTCGGAAGAGTCTTCAAGCGCATTACTGGAATGACGCCGGGAGATTACCGTAAATTGAAGCTCTATAAAGATGAAGATCAATAGTGATTGCGCAAACCCAATTCTGATTATCCCGGGTTTGCGCTTTTTGATTTCTAACTGTATATATAACTTAATGTGTTATGTATAAGTTATGTATTTCTGATGTTTCTGTTTTTTTAGAGCTGAACATTCACGATAATTGTATATTTGAAATGAAAAATGCTGTATTTTGATTGATTTTTCATGAAAAAACAACTAGAAACATGTTTATTGTACATTTCAGAACAAAATGTAATAATTCATCCCATGATCAAGCCTGAAACATAACATAATAGAGCTAAAGGCTGATCAAACAAGATTTCGAAAGGGATAGGTGATAGGAAATATGACAATTGATAGCGTTAAAGGAAAAGTGGCTCTGGGTCTCGGAGCGGTTATGATGTCATCCCTCTTATTATCGGCATGCTCGTCAGAGAATTCCGCTGCAAACAGCGGCGGGTCAGAGCAAGCGGGCAGCTTGAAGATCGAAATTTTTGACCGTGGCAATGCTCCTGCGGGTCTGACAGCTTCTGACAACTTTTTAACCAATTACGTTAAAGAGAATTTCGGTAAAACTAACAATATCAATGTGGAATTTATTCCTATCCCCCGCTCGGAGGAAGTGACGAAGCTTAACGTCCTGATGGCCAGCGGAACTGATGTCCCTGATATCGTCTTTACTTATGATTCCGGGACTTTCAATAAATATGCTGAACAAGGCGGACTGACAGATCTGACACCGCTGCTGAAGGAGTATGGTCAGAATCTGACAAAGTTCCTTGGCGAGGATACACTCCGCTACGGCCAATATGATGGTGTCCAATACAGTATTCCGGCCAAACGGTCTACAGTGGGCAAGTATGCATCCTTTGTCCGCCAGGACTGGCTGGATAAGCTGGGGCTTCCGGTTCCGGCAACCACGGAGGAGCTATACAATACACTGACGGCATTCAAGGAGAAGGACCCGGGCGAAACCGGCGGCAAGGTGATTCCGCTGGGCATGACGATTGCTGTGGCACAATACGACTCTCTGGTCTGGTCCTTCATCAAGCCGGTCAGCGAGCAGGAACGCTTCGAGCTTACGCAGAACCTGAGCTCCCGTGATTTCCCGATTCTGCTGCCCGGATTCAAGGAAGCCGTCCAATATATGAACAAGCTGTATAATGAAGGGCTGATCAGCAAGGATTTTGCCTTGGATGAGAATAAGGAGACCCTTACACAGAACATCGGCAACGGCCTAGTGGGTGCATTCAGTGACGATAACGACGCGATCTTTTACCCAGACGGTACTTATGATGTGCTCTCGAAGAACAATCCTAACGCTGTGCTGACGGCCATAGATCCGTTTACGAACAGTGAAGGCAAGAAGGCGAAGCCGGTGTCTGCTCCGAACGGGATGTATATCATGATTCCAAAATCCAGTAAACATGCCGTAGAAGCGGTCAAATATCTGAATTGGATGGCTTCGGATGACCATCTGAAGTACATTCAGAACGGGATTGAAGGAGAGCATTATAAGCTGGAAGATGGAGTGCCTGTCTCCATACCGGATCTGTCTGTAGAATCTGCCAACAAGCTGATGGGCGGCGGGGATATCGGAATTATTGCCAACGGCCGGATCTTCGAGAGTCAGGAGAAGAACAATGAAGCGTTTGTGAAGAGCTTCAGAACTCAATATCAGGACATTATTGCGAAATCACTGGCCATTTCAACTACCGATGTAGTTGAGCCTGTGTTCACAAGCCGCCCGATTGAAGCTGAGAGCAAATACGGTACTACGCTTAGCGATAAGGCGAAGCAGTTGATGGTGAAGTCGATTATGGTGTCACCGGGTGAGTTCGAAGTCACCTATGAGAGTATGCTGAAGGACTATATGTCAAGCGGCGGACAAGCTATTCTGGATGAACGCAAGGCTGCCTACAGCGAGCAGAAATAATGAATTAGGGTTCGGGAGGGAGAACGGCGGGGCAGCAGGTCTTGCCGCTCCCTTTACAGCCCAAGGCACAGTGAAGGAGGAATCGTTGTGGAACACACCCGTTATTTCCGCAGAAATTGGCAGATGTACGCATTGCTGGTGCTGCCCATTATGTTCTTTATCATTTTCAAATACGGTCCAATGTATGGTGTGCAAATTGCGTTTAAGGATTTCAACTTTTTCAAAGGCATCGGCGGAAGTGAATGGATTGGTTTGGATGGATTCCGTGAGGTATTTGCGAATCAGGATTTTTATGTAACCTTGCGTAATACATTGATGCTGAATTTTCTTGATCTGATCGTCTCTTTTCCCGCACCCTTGATTATTGCCATTATGCTGTTTGAGCTTAAGGTGGTCTGGTTCAAGAAGCTGTCCCAGACGATTCTGTATGTTCCGCACTTTATTTCCTGGGTAATCATCGGCGGCATCGTATACCAGTTGTTCGGGGTTCAGTCCGGGATGATTAACAACCTGTTAACAAGCCTGGGACTGGATGCGATTCCTTTTCTCTCCGACAAAAATTACTGGTTGATTACGTACCTGCTGACGGGTGTCTGGCAGAGCGCAGGCTGGGGGACGATTCTCTATCTGGCGGCACTCACCGGGATCAATAAGGAGCTGTTTGAGGCTGCTGAGGTAGACGGGGCGGGAAGGCTGAAGCGTATTCTGCATATTACGATTCCGGGCATCAAGCCGACGATCGTTACCTTGCTGATTATTAATCTGGGCAATATGATCTCCATCGGCTTCGAGCGGCCGTTTGTCATCGGTAACCTTGCTGTTATGGAATACTCGGATGTGCTAAGTACCTTTGTCTATCGGATCGGCCTGGAATCCGGGCAGTATACTCTGGCTACGGTAGTCGGATTGTTCCAGGCGGTGGTCGGATTGATATTCCTGCTGGTGGCGAACTATATCTCCAAGAAGCTTACGGACGAGAGCATCCTATAATCAACCTTTGGATATGGAGTGAACATTATGAGTGGAAAAGCAGCTAACAAGGCGTTTGATACATGGATTGTGATCTGTCTAACCCTATCGGTGCTGGCATGTCTGATTCCGTTTCTTCATATTCTGGCTGTATCCTTCAGCGGAACGGTGCCGATCACTTCGGGAAAAGTAACTTTATTCCCTTTGGACTTCAATGTTGAGGCGTACAAAAAAGTGTTCAGTGATGCCGCTATGATCCGCTCGCTGGCCTTTACTATATTTCTGACCGTGCTGTTTACGGTTCTGTGCATGGTGATGACGGTTGCGGCCGGTTATGCGCTGTCGAAGAGAGATTTGAAGGGCCGCAAGGTCTTCATGTTTGTGATTGTGGTTACGATGTTCTTCAGCGGCGGGATTATTCCTGAATATATTCTGACGCGTGAGCTGCATTTGCTCAATACAATCTGGGCGCTCATTCTGCCCGGGCTGATCAGCCCCTTTTATATGATTATCCTGATCTCATTTCTGGCTGGTATTCCTGATGCGTTGAAGGAGTCCGCAGAGATCGACGGCAGCAGCCAGTTCGGTACACTGATCCGCATTATTCTGCCCCTGTCCATGCCGGTGCTTGCCACCTTGAGCCTGTTCTACGCTGTGGGCAGATGGAATGGTTTCCAGGACACGCTGATGTATATTACGAAACCGGAGCTGTACCCGCTGCAGCTTAAGCTCTATCATATGATCCAGAACAGCCAGGTGTCCGACCTGATGAGGATGGAGGGGAACGCGATCAGCACGGTTGTACCTGAGAGTCTGAAGGCAGCAACGGTGATGTTCGCAACCGTTCCTATTCTGCTAGTCTATCCTTGGCTGCAGAGATATTTCGTCTCGGGTGTAATGACCGGAGCCGTGAAAGGCTGAGGCTCTCGCCTGGAGCAGGTGTTGTAGTATTCATACCCAAAAATGGCTGACGGATAGGGGGAACAGGCAGATGTTCAAGAAGGTAACTGCCATTAATGACAAATGGACACAGGAATCCATGGAGCAGCAAATTGGTGACCGGGAGAGCCGGTATTTCGGGGGCGTGCGTGATCCGCTAAGCGGTGTTGCCTGGCCGAATCACACAGGTACGGCCCAGTACCTTGCGGCATGGGCTGCTGCGCTGGTGAATCCTCTGTCGCGATATTACCGGGATCTGGTGCTGCTGGAGCAGTTGCATGTGGCAATGGATTTCATGCTGCGGTTTCAGCATGACGATGGTACGATATCACCGGGCTGGACGAATTATCATTCCCCGCCGGATACGGCGTTTGTTGTAGTCGGATTAACCAATATCCTCACGCTGCTGGAGCGGCAGACCTGGCAACCGCTGATGCCGGTGGCTGGGCAGATTAGAACCTTCCTGGAGCGGACGATTCCGGCGATGCTGAGCGGCGGCGTACATACACCTAATCACCGCTGGGTGCTGACAGCGGCATTGGGTTCTTTATACCGGATATTTGCGCTGGAATCACTGCAATCCAGGGCCGGAGAATGGCTTCAGGAGGGGATGGATATCACCCCGGATGGAGAGTGGACAGAACGGAGTAACGGAATCTATAACACGGTCAGTGACATAATGCTCTATTATGCTGCGCAGGATTTGAGCCGGCCTGAGCTGCTGGAGCCGGTCCGCCAGAACCTTGGGATGATGAAATATCTGGTTCATCCGGATGGGGAGGTAGTAACCGATTATTCGGGGCGGCAGGATTTCGGAAGTGTCTACTCGCTGGCAGATTATTACCTGTGCTATAAGCTGATGGCTGAGCATGACGGCGACCCTGAATT
This sequence comes from Paenibacillus sp. FSL R5-0912, assembly GCF_000758605.1. Taxonomy (NCBI): domain Bacteria; kingdom Bacillati; phylum Bacillota; class Bacilli; order Caryophanales; family Paenibacillaceae; genus Paenibacillus; species Paenibacillus sp. FSL R5-0912. The sequence continues at coordinate 5,642,124 of NZ_CP009282.1, read as the reverse complement.
CGCTGCCCTCGCCGACTTGGCGGGCGGCTCGATTACACATCCGGGTTCGCTGCCCAATCAGATTATGCTGGGCTTCCTGCTGTATCCGCAGATGCAGGCCTCTTCTGTTCAACCGGGACAATTGCCTGAGCGGTACCGCAAGGTAATCAATGGCATGTGGGGCCGTCAGGAGTTGTTGGGCAGAATCGGGCAGGACGGTTACGGTGGCCCTGTCCGCCACAGCAAGCAGCATACGGAATTCGGCGCACAGGTCGTCCGGGTCCGCAGCGGAGCGACCAGCGTAAGTGTGATGACCGAAGCCTCCTCTCTGTTCTCTCTGCGGCATGGCCGGGCAAAGCTGCTTGGGGTTCAGCTGGCTTCGAGCTTCGAGCCGGGACTGATTACCATGGACTCGCTTGCGGAGATGGAGACCGGCTTCCGGCTTGAGTCAGTCGCTGAGAAGGGCTACTACGGTACGATTCCGGCGGACAAGCTGCCTTCCCGATCCGGTTTTCCCTGCAGTCCCTGGTATCTGCTGCCTCATGGAGAGAGAGCGCTCACCCATTCTCAGGTAAGCGGAGTCTCCGTCCAGGTAAGTGAGAACGATGCCGGTTGGGATCTGCACTTCATTGCACCATCCCCGGTGGATGTGCTGACCCAGATCGTCCTGCTCTTTGGGAGCGAGGGCAGACTTGAAGGTTCTGCGCTGACGCCGGTGCCGGGAATGAACGGGGCAGCATTCTGGACAAACGGCACGCTGCGCTACAGCTCCGGTGAGGACTGGATGGAGCTCGACCAGGGCTGCCATGAGCATCACTTGGCGGACATCCGTGGCATGAGCTATCCGGACGGCTGTCAGAAGGTCATTGTGACACTGATAACACCGCTGGATTATACACTGCGGATTCGTCTTTCCTGATGGAAGCTTATATAATGATAGTGTTGTCAGGATTGAAGGGTTCAGCAGTATAGAAATTAAGGTGTATGGAGGTAGTCTGCGCAATGAATATTTCATTTAATACGCCTGCCACTTATTGGGTGGAGGCGCTTCCAGTCGGGAACGGAAGACTGGGAGCGATGATTTTTGGCGGTATCGAGAAGGAACGACTGGCTCTGAATGAGGATACCCTGTGGTCAGGATATAAGACAGACTGGAATAACCCCGGGGCCAAGGAGATTCTCCCTAAAGTAAGGGCACTGATTGCAGAAGGCAAAAATGAAGAAGCAGATGAGCTGTGCAAGCAAATGATGGGTCCGTATGTACAGTCGTATCTGCCGTTCGGGGATCTGCTCCTTACGATGGAGCATGGACAGGTCATTCAAGGAGACTACAGCCGGAATCTGGATCTGTCAACGGGTATCGGCACCGTCTCCTATGAGATCGGCGGTATCCGGTATAGCCGTGAGGTCTTTGCCTCTCATCCCGATCAGGTAATTGTTGTCCGTCTCTCGGCAAGCAAGGACCATGCGATCAGCTTCCGGGCGAAGCTGGACAGTCCGCTCCGCTTCCGCTCGGAAGCAGAGGGGGAGCATTACACGATCATGGGACATGCCCCGGAATATGTGGCACCGAATTACTACGATGTGGATGAACCGGTCCGCTATGGCGGGGAGTCTCCGCGAAGTCTGGAGTTCCACGGCCGCCTGGCCGCTGTGCAGACCGGGGGAACCCTTGAAGCCACAGCAGAGGGTATCCGTGTAACGGGAGCGACGGAAGCCGTTCTCTATTTCAGCGCAGCGACCTCCTTCGATGCGGAATCCGGCACAGTGAAGGCGGATTACGACGTGCAGCAGCACACTGCGCAAGTTGTGCAGCGCATTATTGATGAGCCTTATGCCGGGCTGCTGGGCCGTCATGTTGCCGACCACCGTGAGCTGTTTGACCGGGTAGAGCTGCACCTTGGAGAGAGCCTGGCCCCGGAGGGTATGCCGATGGATCAGAGAATTGCCGCCTACGGAAGCAATGATCCGGGTCTGGTAGAGCTCCTGTTCCATTATGGCCGCTACCTGCTGATTGCAAGCTCCCGTCCGGGAACGCAGCCGGCGAATCTGCAGGGCATCTGGAATCAGGATACCCGGGCGCCCTGGAGCAGCAACTATACGCTGAATATCAATGCGGAAATGAATTATTGGCCGGCAGAGGTCTGCAATATGGCGGAGCTGCATCAGCCTCTGATTGACTATACCCGGAGGCTGGCAGTCAACGGCAGGGAGACCGCCCGCACGAACTATGGCGCCCGCGGCTGGGTAGCCCATCATAATGCGGATCTCTGGGCGCAGACGGCTCCCGTTGGAGGCTTCGGCGATGGCGATCCGGTATGGGCATCCTGGGCGATGGGCGGAGTATGGCTAACCCAGCATTTGTGGGAGCACTACGCATTCAGCGGTGATCTGTCCTATCTCCGGGAGAGCGCATACCCTGTGATGAAGGAATCGGCTATGTTCTGCCTGGACTGGCTGATTGAGAACAAGGACGGGTATCTCATTACTTCCCCATCCACTTCCCCTGAACACAAAATCGTAGACGGGGACAAGCGGTACGCGGTCAGTGAAGCGGCGACGATGGATTTGACGCTGATTGCGGAGCTGTTCACAAACTGTATCCAGGCTGCGGAATTGCTCCAGCTTGATGGAGAATTCATTCAGACTCTGCAAGCTGCCAAGGCGCGGCTGCTGCCGCTGCAGATCGGTGCGCAAGGCCAGCTTCAGGAGTGGTCGGTTGATCTGCAGGGCGAGGATGTGCATCACCGCCATGTCTCCCATCTGGTCGGGGTCTATCCCGGAAGATCGATTACAGAGAAGCTGGTTCCCGGACTGTATGAAGCGGCCAGAACCTCACTTGAGAATCGCGGGGACGGAGGAACAGGCTGGAGTCTGGGCTGGAAAATCGGACTGTGGGCCAGATTCAAACAGGGTGACCGGGCCAAGCAGCTGATCTCCAATCTGTTAACACTGGTCAAGCCGGAGGCCATTAACAATGAACGCGGCGGTGTCTATCCGAACCTGTTCGACGCCCACCCGCCGTTCCAGATTGACGGGAACTTTGCAGCTACGGCAGGGATTGCCGAGATGCTGCTGCAATCGCACCAGGGGTATCTGGAGTTCCTGCCCGCCTTGCCGGCAAGCTGGGGTGAGGGAAGGGTGAAGGGACTGCGGGCACGCGGCGGCTTTGAAGTAAGCCTGACCTGGACTGCGGGAGCCCTAGGGCAAGTTGAAATTACGTCTCATCACGGGGGAATATGCTCTATTCTGGCAGAACGCCCTGTGAAGGTTATGAGCGGGGAACACCAACAGCGCCTGGAGCTTTCTCCGGACGGGCTGATTAGTCTACAGACACAGCCGGGGGACCGTATAGTCGTACAGTATGGCGAGCAAATAATGCAGAGTAAATAAGGCAGAGTAAATAATAGTCCATACAGATTGCAGTACACTTCAGGTGGATGGAGTGTGCTGCTTTTGTGTTGTAGCGGACACTGCCCGGATTCCACCAGACAGGCCAAACGATAAACGAGGAGCCCAGGATGTACGCGAAAAACCGAATACAATGTGCAGGCATGCAGGCAAGTGGGCCGAATGTACGCGAAAAACCGAATACAATGTGCAGGCATGCAGGCAAGTGGGCCGAATGTATGCGAAAAACCGAATACAGTGGGCAGCGTGTAGGCAAGTGGGCCGAATGTACGCGAAAAACCGAATACAACGGGCAGCATGTAGGCAAGTGGGCCGAATGTACGCGAAAAACCGAATACAGTGGGCAGCGTGTAGGCAAGCGGGGCGGATGTATGCGAAAAACCGAATACAGTGGGCAGCGTGTAGGCAAGCGGGGCGGATGTATGCGAAAAACCGAATACAATCGCAATGTGCTGGAGTGCGTGGGCCGGGCCGGTTTTCGTTCTACAAAACACACTTATAATGCAGAACAGGTCTCCCCGTCGCCCGCTTTTCCCCCTCGCAGGTTAATTTCCTCTCTCCGCTCATCATTTTGTTATCTATCCATCCATATTGTTATTTGTAAACGTTTTCCAAACGGCTATAATTCAATCAGGAATCCGCTGGATAGGGATGAACCGAAGGAGGATACGAATGTTTGGTCGTAAACAAATCATGATAGGGGCTCTTGCGCTGATGGTCTTCGCTGCTTCAGTGCTGCCCATGCGGACTCCGGTCCATGCTGCGGCTGAGGGAGGCCCGGCCGTTATTCTTGCTTCTGATTATGAGGACGGCACCGTACAGGGCTGGACCAAGAAAGGCGACGAACAGCTTACAGTAACGAAGGCGGTCTATCATGGGGGCGCCTACAGCCTGTATGTGGATGGACGTACCAAGGATTGGGAAGGGCCCAATCAGGTTCTGACGGATCACATGGCTCCGAATACAGCCTACACCGTGGGAGCTTGGGTGAAATCTCCGGCGCCGGTCAAATTTACGGTGCATACCAAAATCGGTGAAACCGAGGACTGGAAGCCAGTAGCGGAATTTAACGGAGCGAAGTGGTCGGAGGAATGGACTTATCTTGAAGGTACTTTTATTACAGGTAGTAATGTAGGCTTCACGGAGATTTATGCAGAAGCCGCAGCAGGAAACGCATTCTACGTGGACGATGTCAAGATCTCTGCCGCAGCGGTTGACATTCCGGACGGGGAGGAAGGGCTGCGCACGGACTTTGAAGACGGGACGCTGCAGGGCTGGAAGAACCGGATTGGACCGGAATCGCTTACGGTGAGCCAGGAAGCCGCTAACACCGGGACTCACAGTATGCTGGTAGAGGAGAGACAGCGCAGCTTTTATGGCCCAAGCCTGAGTGTGAAGGAGCATCTGCGGCCGGGCAAAAGCTACCAGATCTCTATGGCTGTGCGCCTTAAGGAGAAGCCGGAGGTAGACCAAAGCCTGCAGATGACCGTGTATAAGAAAGCCGGCTCCGAGAGCTGGAATGCGATTGATAAGGTTAGTATTAAGGCGGATCAATGGGAGCAATGGCATCTGCTCAAGGGCAAATTCCAGTACAGCGACCAGCCGTCTGAAATGAACCTTTTCGTGGAGACTCCCTACATTACGGAGGATACCGTAGATACCTTATCCTTCTATGTCGATGATGTATTGATTGAGCCTGCCCCGGAGATGAGTATTGAACAGGATATTCCCGGGTTAAAAGAGGTCTTCGCTGACGACTTCGCGATCGGAGCCGCTGCGTATTCCTGGCAAATGGAAGGGATCTACGGGGAGCTGCTGAAGAAGCACTTCAACAGTATCACGGCAACCTATGAAATGAAGCCTAAATTTATTGCGCCTGAAGAGGGTACCTATGTCTTTGACGGGGCTGATAAATATGTGAATTTTGCCCAAGCGAACGGAATGGGGCTCCGGGGACACGCGCTGCTATGGCACACTGATGCCGCAGAATGGATGTTCACCGATGCCGGGAAGCCGGCAAGCAGAGAGCTGTTGCTGGAGCGTCTGCAGAGCTATATTGAGACCGTCATGCAGCGCTATAAAGGCAAGATCTATGCTTGGGATGTAGTGAACGAAGCGATTGCCGACAATGGCGGCGGTCCCAATGGAATGAGACTGACAACTTGGTATAACCTGATTGGTCCGGACTATATCGAGAAGGCCTTTGAATTTGCCCGGGCGGCCGATCCGGAAGCGAAGCTCTATTATAACGACTATTACACCGAGGTACCGGAAAAGCGTGAGCATATCTATCAGTTGCTGAAGCGGCTTAAGGCGAAGAATCTGATTGACGGTGTGGGCCTCCAGTCACATCATGGTTTGTACTCCCCGAGCACTCAGGAGATAGAAAAAACCATTCAAATGTATTCGCAGCTGGGACTGGATATTCAGATCACCGAGCTGGATGTGGATACAGGCATAAGCCCTGACTCGCCGCTACCGGCCGGTATCGCTGCGCAGCAAGGGAAACGGTATAAGGATCTGTTTGAACTTTACAAGAAGTATAAGGACAACATCTCCTCGGTCTCCATCTGGGGAGTGCAGGATGAGAAAAGCTACAATAACCATGCCATGTTATTCGACGAGCAGTTAAAAGCGAAGCCGGCCTACTGGGGCGCGGTTGATCCTTCCAAGCTCCCGGCCTTGCATAATGTAGCTTTGGCTCTGGAAGGCACGCCAAAGTTCGGCGAAGCCGGGAAATCGCTGTGGAACAAGACAGCGGCGGTTCCGCTTGAACAGGGGAGTACTGTAACTGCCAAGGTTCATACCCTGTGGGACCCGCAGAACCTATATGTGAAGGTAGACGTTACCGACCCAAGTCTGAACGGAGAAGATAAGGTTGAAATCTTCCTGGATGAGAATAACAGCAAGACCTCTGCCTATGAGCCGGATGACCGGAAGATTACACTCCAGCGTTCAGGCACCGGGACAGAAGGGATCAGCTTCGTAAGCACCGGGCAGGGGGGTGGCTATACGATCGAAGCGAAGATTCCGCTCGTATCGGTCAGCGGCTCCGCAGGCTTGGAGATGGGTCTGGATATCCGGGTGAGCGATGCCGGTGTTCCGGAGGCCGTACCCGCTTACTGGAATGACAGAAGCAGATCCCAGGATACGGATACGAGTCATTACGGGGTCATCCGTTACACCGCGATGCCTAATTCTGCGGAATCGGTGAAAGGTCAGGTGAAGATCGACGGACAGATGGATGCGGAATGGGAGAAAGCGAAGCCTTTTCAGGTAAAAATGTCTGCCGCTCCTTACAGCACCACCGCAGAAGCGAGATCGTTGTGGACGGAGGACAGCCTATATCTGATCTTAGATGTGAAGGATGCCTTGCTCAAGGCAGATGCCGTGAATCCATGGGACCAGGATTCCGTTGAAATCTTCATTGATGAGAATTTCAACAGAACTCCGTACTATGAGGGGGACGACGGTCAATACCGGATTAATATCAATAATGTGGCTTCCTTTGGAGGAGGGGCCTCGGTGAGCAGATTAACCAGCGCGGTCGTTCACACGGACACCGGGTATCGTGTAGAAGCCAAAATTGATTTCGGAACGGTCAAGGCAACACCGGGCAGCTCTATCGGGCTTGATATCCAGGTCAATGATGATCAAGGTGCTGGGAAGCGCAGTACAAGCAAATGGAATGATAAGGGAGAGGATACGTGGCGGGATACCTCCCATTTCGGGATTCTAAGCTTTGTGTCGCCTACGGCGGCACCGGAGGCTCCGCCTGAAGGGACGTCCCCGTCCCCATCTTCAGGCTCTGCTCCAACGTCCCGGGCCCCTGCTCCGGCCGAGACCTTCACCGAAGGACGGATTGTTGTTCAGCCCGTAGCGGATAAGGATGGCATCCTTCATGTGAAGCTGTCGCCTGAGGCTGTGCAGCAGGCAGTGCTCCAGTCGCTCGGAGGCGGCATCCTGAAGATTGCGGTCAAGCCGGCTGCAGAAGCCGGAGAGCTGCAGCTCCAGCTTCCGCTGCAGAGCCTGAGCACACAGCCGAATATTACAGAAATTCAGATTGAAACCGGATTGGGGGCTGTCCTAAGCCTGAACCGGCAACTGCTGAAATTGCAGGATATACAGGCCGGAGATTTCCTTCTGCTGCAGGTGAAGCGTGTGGGGCAGGACGGATGGCCTGCGGCAGTTAAGGACCGCTTGAATGGAGCCGATGTGCTAGACTTCGCACTCACTATCCATGGAGTCAAGACGACTAAGGTTGACGCTGCTACCCTCACCGTGAGGCTCCCTTATGAGCTTAAGGCAGGAGAACGGGCACATCAGATTGGGGTGTATCAGGTTCTGGAGAACGGCAAGCTTGTGATGGTGAAGGACCGTAAATATGATTCGGCCACAGGCTATGTCTCCTTCCAGGCGAAAGTACTGGGCCAATATGCAGTCGCTACAGTGAAGCTGACAGATCAGAAGGGCAGCAAGTGGGCCGCCGAGAGCATTGAAGCTCTGGCTGCAAGAGGAATACTTCCTCTGGGAGCAGAGGCTTCCTACGAGGCAGGTGCGCTGATGAACCGGGCAGAATTTGCCCAACTGCTGGTCAATGCCTTTGACCTTCAGACTGCTGCTGACGCTCCAGGCTTCAAAGATGTCAGCATGGATTCCCCTTATGCCAAGGCCATCGGCATTGCCGGAGCTTTGGATATTGTCAAAGGGAGAGCAGACGGGCTCTACGGTCCGAGCGATACGCTCAGCCGTCAGGAAATGGCGCTGATGATGTATCGGGTTGTCCAGTTGCAGCAGATCGGGCTGAAGGGTGACTCCGCTGCTGTTCAAGGCTTCAAGGATCTAAACTTGCTGACCGGGGAGGCTTCGGCCGCAATAGAGAAGCTGCGGACTGCCGGAGTGATTCAAGGCGCGCAGAACGGCTACTTCCTGCCGAAGGCCCGGATGACCAAGGAACAGGCTGCTGTGGTGGTGTACCGGATAATTGCTTTGAATCCGTAGATTAGTGTCAGCGAGCCTATAGGATCTTTTGAGCAGAGCAGCGGTCTCCCGATAGGGGCCGCTGCTCTTTGTGATGGGGTGAGTGTGACACTTGAAGTAGAGAGTGTCACCTGAAGCTGAGAGAGACACCTGAAGTAGAGTATAGCACCTGAGGCATGCGGGTACCGATGGCGTGAGCAGCGTGAGCTTATGGCGGCTGCACCGGCATTGGAGTTGGCATTGGAGTTGGTGTCGCGTTGGCGTCGGTGTTGGCGTCAGGAAATAGTTGGATTTTCAACACTTGTTGACGGGCAGAATGGCCATGGACAGACAGTAGTTGGAAAAACAGCACTTACTATACCTGTATTGGCACAAAAAAGAAGATTTCCACGAAAATAAGATACATATCTCCAACTAAATTCCTCTAATACTCCAATTCAGACAAATTTAAGATACGTTTTTCCAACTAATGCTGCCAGAGGGGAGTGTAACTCTTGTTCCAGGCTCGAGTTAGCTCGAAGCAGCCCAAGCATCTCGAAGCATCTCGAAGCAACCCGGAGCGTCCACCCAAGTGCCAGCATTTATACTTCCTCCAAACACAGGGCCGCCCCGATTCGCTGTGTCATGGCTGTAGGGTAATCTCGCTCTGCCTCATGTACCCACAATTATCATGGTTATCAAATTGTTATCTATGCTCTGGATTTATTATATATCTGAAAGTCTCTACTAGTTATGATAAATCTATAAACCACAGTAAAGAGATACATGTTGACCAGTAAAGGGGAGCAGAAGCATGAAAAACTTGGTTACGCCTGCCAGCGTGAAAGGCGAGAAACTGGATGTGAGTGCGGGGAGTCCCCGGAAGAAATCAAAATGGAGAACAAGCCTTAGTCTTGATCTGATGGTCATGCCAGCGTTGATCTTAACCCTGATCTTTGCTTATATTCCTATGACCGGCCTTGCCATTGCCTTCAAGAATTACAAGCCGGGATTAGGATTCAATGCCTCCAAATGGGTGGGGCTGGAGCATTTCGAGTATCTGTTCAGCATTCCCGAGAACGTTCAGGTGATCTGGAACACGCTGATTATTGCCGGTCTGAAGATGATTGCCGGCCTGATCGTTCCGTTCCTGTTCGCGCTGCTGCTTAATGAAGTTAGGAAAATGGCATTTAAGAAAATGGTGCAGACCATAGTCTATATGCCTCACTTTCTATCATGGGTCATACTGGGCGGTATCCTGTCCGACCTGCTGGCGAGAGACGGAGGCCTCATCAATCAGGTGCTGGTGAGTGTCTTCGGAATCAAACCGATATTTTTCCTGGGCGACGGGAATTGGTTCAGATTTGTCGTTGTCGTAAGTGATGTATGGAAAGAGTTCGGCTTCAATACCATCGTATTCCTGGCCTCCTTGGCCGGAATCAATCCGGCTCTGTATGAAGCCGCTGAAGTGGACGGAGCGGGGCGTTGGCAGCAGACGCGTGCGATTACGATGCCGGCCATGCTGCCGATCACGATCGTTGTTGGAACGCTCGCACTTGGAAACGTTCTCAACGGAGGGTTTGATCAGATCTTCAACCTGTATAATGCGCTTGTGTTTGACAAAGGCGATATCATTGATACGTTTGTCTACAGACTGGGAATTGTCGACGGTAAGTTCAGCTTCTCCACAGCGGTCGGACTGTTCAAATCGGTTGTCAGCTTTGTCCTGATCGTGTCAGCTTACCGCATTTCGTATAAATTTGCTAACTACCGTATTTTCTAGAATGGAGGCCAACGTGGCATGTATCATAAGACAAAACCATACCGTATCTTCACCGTGTTCAACTATATCCTGATGATTGCGATTTCGGTCTTGTGTGTTATTCCGCTCATTCATGTCCTTGCTGTATCCTTCAGCGGAAAGGCGGCAGCCAATGCCAATCTGGTAGGTCTGTGGCCGATAGATTTCACCGTGGATGCCTACACGAAGACCATAGCCAATGAGAATTTCACCCGTTCCATATGGGTGACGCTGCAGCGGACGGTGCTGGGAACCGCATTCAGCATGGGAGTAGTTATTCTGGCCGCCTATGCGCTATCCAAAGAGAATGCACGGTTCAGACGCCGGAATCTGTATATCTGGCTGCTGGTGTTCACCATGCTGTTCAGCGGCGGTCTGGTTCCGATGTACATTCTGATTCAGAAGCTGCATTTGATGAATACGTTATGGGTGCTGATTCTGCCCGGAGCCGTCTCGGTATGGAACATCATCCTGCTGCTTAACTTCTTCAGAGCGGTCCCCAAAGAGATGGAGGAAGCAGCCTTTATTGACGGAGCCGGTCATTTCAGAACATTGTTCAGCGTGTATCTCCCGGTCTCCATGCCGGCGATTGCGACCTTATCCCTGTTTACGATTGTGGGGCATTGGAATTCCTGGTTCGACGGTTTGCTCTATATGACCAATCACCGGAACTATCCGCTGGCCACCTTCCTGCAGACGGTCATTGTCCAGCAGGACTTCAGTAAGGTGACGGTACGTCCGGAGGATCTTGAGAATATCTCGCAAAGAACAGTCAAAGCAGCCCAAATCTTCATCGGAATGGCACCGATCCTCATCGTCTACCCATTCCTGCAGCGTTTTTTTGTGAAAGGAATTGTCCTCGGGGCGGTTAAGGAATAGCTGCCTTTCCTATAAAGGGGGTGATGCAAACGCTAAAAAAGATGTACTCATCCATAACTTTTGCTAAAATTTGATTAAAGGGGTGCAAGATTAATGATAAAGAAAATGAAATTCTCTGCTATGGCGGTGTTATCTACAGCCATGCTCGCGAGTCTGCTAGCGGGATGCGGCGGCAACACCAATAAGGAGAAGGCAGAAGGAGACAACGAGCCGGCAGCTAGTGAAGACTCCATGTATTCAGCTCCCTTTGAGAATGGTAAATATACAACGCCCGTGACCATCACGACTGTATTTCCCATTGCGAGCAGCCTGAAATTCAAAAATGGCGAAAATATTGAAAATAACGTGCACACCAAATGGGCAAAGGATACAATGGGAATCGACATCAAGTATCTCTGGACCGTCAGTGACCAGAATAACGCCTATGAAACCAAGCTGCGTCTGATGCTTACATCTGGGGAGAAAATGCCGGACATTATCTCTTTCCGGGGTAGTCCATCGCTTATATCCGATCTGATTGACAGCGGCCAGTTCACGGATGCCGGCGAATTATTCGACAAATATGCCTCCGATATCTACAAACAAGCGATGGCAGAGGAGCCAAGCGTATGGAATCCGTACATGAGAGACGGTAAACGTATGGGGATTCCGATTCTGGAGAATGCCTATAATAATGATCCTGTCATGTATATCAGAGAGGATTGGCTGAAGAAGCTGAATCTCAAGGCGCCGTCTACCCTCGCGGAGCTGGAGACTGTGCTGGATGCCTTCACGAATCAAGATCCGGACGGCAACGGAAAGAAGGATACTACAGGGCTATCTGTAGGATTTAAGAATAACCTGAATACCTGGATGTCTGAAGCCGGCTGGGTCTTTGGAATGTTCGGCGCCATGCCTAACCAGTGGAACAAGACGGCTGATAACCAGCTCGCTTACGGTTCTGTCCAGCCGGAGATGAAGCAAGGGCTGGCGACGATGCAGAAGTGGATGAAGGAAGGATATATCTCCTCCGAATCCGGCCTGTATGATGAAGCCAAAGCAACTGAAGCCTTCACAGCAGGCAAGTCCGGCATTATTGTCGGCCCTTACTGGATGACCGGCTGGCCGCTCCCGGATCTGCAGAAGAACGTTCCGGATGCCGAGTTCAAGGCTTATCCGCTTCCGGCAGGACCTGATGGCAAGGTAGGCAGACACGGCACGAAGATTGCCTCCGGGGCCGTTCTCATCAACAAGGATATGGAGCATAAGGATGCCTTCTTCGTCTATCAGAATTATCTGTTTGACAACTGGGCGAATCCGGACAGCACGACCTTCGTCAATGGCTTCGCCAAAGGCTATGACTATGATATTGCTCCAGACGGAACCATTCTAAAAGAGCAGGACAGCGATAAGATTCCAGGTGGCTGGGTGGATGCGATCCGCTATACCTTAACCTACGACGGAGCCATTATTCCGAACCTGATGATGAATACGCTGGCTAAGCTGGCAGAAGGTGCAGAGCCGTCGAACCAATATGAGAAGAATCTGTCTGAGCGGATTCCTGAACAGATCAAAGCGGCCAAAATCATCATCGACCAAAAAGACAGCGTAATGCCGGAGATGTTCACGGGTACGCCTACTGAAACCCAGCTGTCCCGTGGCGATATGCTGGAGAAGCTGGAGAAAGAAATTCTGAACAAGATTATTTATGACAAAGCGCCGGTGGATGAATTCGATACCTTTGTAGAGAAATGGACAACAACGGGCGGCGATAAAGTGACCAAAGAGGTCAATGAATGGTATCAATCCATTCAGAAATAAAGAAACAGGAGACAAGGGCGGCCCCTAAGGCCGTCCTTTCATTCGGAGGAGCCAAGGTGAAATATCGTCTGTCTATCTTTCAGTGGCTGTCGTTTGTCCTGATGCTGATGCTCCTGATCATCGTTGGGGCTTTTTGGATCATATACAGATTGAACGTTAAGGACATTCAGAGTGAGCTGAGGAAGAATAAAATGTATGAGGTTGAATTCATGACCTCCCAGCTATCCACGCAGTTTGAACAGGTGCTGGCCAACACAATTACGTTGTCGCAGGATCAGTCCGTGCGGGGTTATCCGTATATTCTGAAGTTCGGGGATCAGTATTCCAAATATGAGATGAAGCTGACCATCATTGATAAGCTGGCTTTGAACACGGCTTCCACCACCTGGAAGAACACGGTTATCCTGTATTATGAAGATGAGAAGGAGACGGTATCCTCGGACTCGTCGTTTTCCTTCAGCTCCTTTGCCCCTCCGGAGCAAACCTACAACCGCTGGACTCTGCATATGGATAAGGAGGGTAAGGGGTATTACTCCAATATCATGCGCAGTCATATCAGCTCGCTGTTAATTGAAGTGCGGATTTCTCTGGATAATCTTGTGAAAATGATGGAGCAATATGTGTCGGGGATGCCGATCCTATATGATGCCTCTCAGCAGGCGTTCATTCAGACCGGTGCAGTGTTTCCCGAGGAGTTACTGCAGTCTATGATCCCCCGGATCACCGGGAATAGCGGCACGATTTCAGCGGATGAGCATCATGCAGAGTACTTGATCAATTACATGAAGTCGGACATGCTGGATCTATATTTCATTGACGCCTATCCCAAACGACAGTATATTGAGCCGATCAACCGCAACAACAGGCTGTTCCTCTATGCGGTGCTGATTGTGCTTGTGGGTATTATGTTCTACACGCTCCTGCTTCGCAGGCAGGTGCAGAAGCCCGTGATTACGCTACGCAAGGCCATTGACAGATTCGACAGGGGCGACTTCTCCAGCCGCGCCGTTGATCTGCAGGTCAATGAGTTCAGGGTGCTGGGCAATTCCTTCAACCGGATGGCGGAGAATACCCAAATTCTGATAGAGCAGGTCTTGGTAGGGGAGATTGAAGTCAAGGAAGCGAAGCTGAAGCAGTATCAGGCGCAGATCAACCCGCATTTTCTCTATAACTGCCTGAATTTCATACAGAGCAAAGCCAGCATTGAAGACCATCAGGCGGTTACTGCGATGACGCTTCATCTGGCCTCGTACTGCCGGTATATTCACAAGATTGAACAGCTGGACTCAACCCTTCAGGATGAGCTGGAATTTGTAGAGCATTACCTTCATATGGTCCATCTGCGCAAAAAAGAGATTGCCTTTGAGTTCAGTGTCACGGCAGAGGCGGGGAAATACCGTCTGCCCCGGATGATTCTGCAGCCGCTTGTTGAGAATTGTATTAAGCATGGAATTGAACCGAATTTAAGTCCCGGAATTATCTCGATTACTGCGGAAGAAGTGGATTCGTATCTTCTGATTACCGTGAAGGATAACGGAATCGGCATGAGCGAGGACAGGCTCGGCACAGTCCGCCGCCATATCGACGACAATCTAATGAACAATAAAATGCTGGGAACCGGACTGAGGAACGTGAATCAGCGGCTGCGCTTATATTTTGGCAAGGACTCCGGGTTATCCGTGGACTCTGCGCTGTCCGAAGGCACCAGTTACCGGATACGGATTGATAAGGAGGGAGAAGCGCATTCTGCAAATTCTGCTGGTAGATGATGAACAATATGTCGTAGATGACCTGGAGCTTGCTTTTCCATGGCAGGATTTCGGGATTGAAAAAGTATACAAAGCCTACTCAGGCGCCCAAGCCATGCAGATCGCTCTGCAATACCCGATTGATATTGTCATTACCGACATTGCGATGCCCGGAATGAACGGGCTTGAGCTGGTGAAGCAGATGCGGTGGACCCACCGGAGAGTCAAGTGTATTCTGCTTACCGGCTATGCCGAGTTTGAATATGCCCGGGAAGCCCTTCAATACGGGGTGGTGGAGTACCTGGTCAAGCCGCTCGATCATCATAAGCTGCGTGCTGCACTGGAGAGCACGATTAAGATCATTCAGAAGGAGATTGACACAACGGCGTCCTATGAGCAGGCGATGCTGGCCTTCCGGGAGCATCTTCCGGCACTACGGGACAAGCTGCTGGCCGAGCTGATTCAGGGCAAAGCTTATCCAGAGCAACGGCTGAAGGAGAAGCTGAGCGGATATCAATTGAATTTTCAGGAGAAAGACCGGATCTTCCTGATCCTGATTCGCCTGGAGGAGCATTTCACGAACTTCGGGCTGGATAGCCAGCTGCTCTTTGAATATGCGGTTACCAATATCGCTTGTGAACTGCTGGGTGCAGGCTTTGAGGTGTGGCACTGCCGGGATACATACGAGAATCTGGTGCTTCTTGTGAAGAGCAATGATGAGGAAGCTATGGACGCGGACAAAATATTGAAGCAGCTAACCCATAACACCCATCAGCTGCATAGCAGTGTGAACGAATATCTGAATGGCGGGATCTCGGTCATTCTGTCTTACCCGGGGGGATTTCCGCTGGATATACGCTCCATGTACGAGGATTCCCAGTCGGCGCTGAGACAGCAGGTGGGGAATGACAAGGGATATTTCATCTCCTTGACGGATAAGCAGAGGAGCTCGCCGGTACAGCCGCTTAAGGACTTATATGCTTCTCCGACGCTGATGCATCTGCTGGAGACCGGCCAGTGGCAAGGCTACAAAGAAAGACTGCAGCAGATGAAGGAGCTCAGCAATAATCTGCCGGCCTATAATGAAGAGTATATTGAGGAGATCCGCAGTATGATCTTGGGCTCTTTTCATTATATTGCCCATAAGAATCATTCCCTGCTGTCAGACCTGGTTGGACGGGAGCTTCTGGATAAAACACTCTTCCGCTCCGTATCCCAGCTGATCAGCTGGGGCGAAACGCTGGTGGATACCCTGCAGGTCAAGCTGGAACGGGATACCCAGAATAACCGGCTGGGCATTATCAAAGAGATGCAGAGCTGCATTGCCGCCAATCTGGCAGAAGCCAGCCAGCAGTTCGTAGCGGACGCCGTCTCGCTTCATCCGGCTTATGTCTCCAGACTGTTCAAGCAGGTCAGCGGAATCAGCATCAGCGAGTATATTCTGAACATGAAGATGGAGCAGGCCGTAGCATGTCTCCGCAATTCCGATATGAAAATCTATGAAATCTCCGAGCAGCTCGGCTATGCCAACAGCCAATATTTCATTAAAGTGTTCAAAGAACAATTCGGCATGACGCCCCAGGATTACCGGGGGAAGCTGTGATTGTATGGATGAAAGAAGCCGGCAAAAGCTGAAGCACTTGAATTCACCGGGTGCCGTTTCTACTTGCAGAGGGATGGGTCAAAATTTGGCGACCCAAGTTGTCCAGAGCCAGCTAGAGAACAATGTGAATAAATGAAATACAAAGTAATCGTAAACAGCAGATGGATAAATGCACTTCGTCTTATAAGCTGCACGCGCCGCATAAGTCCTTACCTCAATCACCCCGCAGGGTGATTTTTTCTTTTAAAAACAACAGCCCACACCATATTTGTAATCCTTTGTAATAGATTAAATTTAAATATGATAACCGATTGACATAAATATGTTAACCGGTTATCATAAAGTTGCATCCGAAATGAATGCGCATTCAAACCATTATTGGTAAGGGGGAATTCATTTGAAATTGAGAAAGCTTGCAAGCTGCGTTATGGGTCTAACGGTGGCTATGGGGCTCTTGGCCGGTTGCTCCAAGGGTAATTCAGGAACCAGCGCTGTCAAAGGGGAAGAAGGCGCAGCACAGACACAGCCAGCCGCCAAAGACGTTAAGCTCACATTCTTCAATACCTCTGCAGAAGTCAATACAGTGTTTGAGGAGATGTTTAAGAAGTATCACGAGCTGAATCCGAAGGTAACCATTGAACTGATTCCTACGCCGATCGGAGGGGCACAGCTTGAGAAGTTCCAATCCCTGCTGGCTTCCGGTAATCCGGCAACGATTGTTAACCTTGATGCAGGAACGATACTTCAATATAAGGACGATTTTCTGAACTTGGAGCCGGATAAGGCGAAGTATGAAGCGCTGACAAATCCGGGAGCCATTGATGGAGCGTTGCTGGACGGACAATTCCTGGGTATTCCATGGACGGCCCAGGGCTACGGCCTGCTGTACAACAAACGTGCGGTAGAGGAGGGCATTGGCGGTACCTTTGATCCTGCATCCGTGAAGACCCGCGACGATCTGGAAGCGGTCTTTAAGAAAATCGAAGCGGCAGGCAAGGCACCGGTGATGGTCCACGGAGCAGATTGGTCGCTGGGTGCCCACTATCTGGGACTGACCTATTCCTTACAATCGCAGAAGGTGGAGGACAACCGTAAATTCGTGGAAGAGCTGAAGAACGGGCAGGTCAATCTAACCGAGAATCCGCAATTTACCGGTCTGATGGATACCTTCGACTTGCTGAAGACGTACAACGCCCGTAAGAGCGACCCGCTTGTATCCGATTATAACCGGGACAGCGCGGATTTTGCCAAAGGGGACGCGGCCTTCTACTTCATGGGAGACTGGAGCTGGGCGGTCATTGGACCGCTTGAAGGCCGCGACGAGGAATTCGGCATCCTTCCGTTGCCAATCAGCAATAACCCTGAAGACTTCGGCAACGCTCAAGTGGCTTACAGCGAACCTAAGCTATTCGCCATAGATGACTCGAAGTCCACACCTGAGCAGCAGGAAGCCGCCAAAGCGTTCATCGAATGGATGGTAACCAGCGAGGACGGGCAAAAGGCCATTATTACCGATATGGGGCTGTCCATGCCGTATAAGGATCTTAAGGCACAGAGCACCAACATCATGTCCAATGCCGTCAGCAAATACGTAGAGCAAGGGAACATCATCAATATCGGTGTGATTAATTACTTGCCGCAGGATTACTGGGCCAAGACCGGCGCTGCGATGCAGAAGTATCTGGTAGGAAATACTGACCGCCAGGGACTGGCGCAGGAAGTTCAGGATTATTGGAAATCTTATGCGGGGAAATAAAGAGGCCGCTGGTTTATGATAAAAGATTGGATGGGACTGGGGCGGCGCCCCAGCCCATCTTTTATGGAGGAAAGGGGGCAGCACTATGAACAAAAAGTTATCATTGAAGAACACGGGGACCTTCTTAGTCTTCGGAGGTCCCTCCATCTTTGCCTTTACCGCCGTTGTGATCATACCGTTCATCGTCGGCTTATATTTGACCTTTACGAATTGGGATGTCCGTACAGGGGACAGCAGCCTAATCGGCTTCGGGAACTATCTGGAAGTGTTCCGGGATAAAGTCTTCCTCAGCCAATTGTGGTTCACGCTTAAGTATGTATTCTTTACCGTGGTGATTGCCAATGTGTTTGCCTTCTTCATTGCGCTGGCACTGACCCGGGGAGGGAAGGGGGAGCAATGGCTGCGCACCGGCTTCTTCACCCCCAATCTGGTCGGCGGGATCGTCCTCGGATATCTATGGCAGACCTTGTTCTCACAGGTGTTGCCTTACCTGGGCAATAAGTACGGTTGGGATCTGTTCCAGACCTCCTGGCTTACAGACACAGGGACCGCCTTCTGGGCACTGATCATTGCGACAGCCTGGCAGCTCGTCGGATATCTGATGATCATTTACATTGCCGGCTTCACAGGCGTGCCGGGTGATGTTCTGGAGGCCGCCAGTATCGACGGAGCAGGGCGGTATGCGGTAATCCGCAGAATCATTCTGCCACTTACGGTTCCTGCGATCGTCATCTGTATCTTCATCTCACTGTCCCGCTCCTTCCTTACGTATGATATCAACCTTGCCTTGACCAAAGGCGGGCCGTTCAATTCGACCGAGCTTGCCACCTACCATATCGTTCAAAAAGCCTTTCTGTCCAATCAATACGGTGTCGGCCAGGCAGAAGCCGTGGTCTTGTTTGCCGTCGTAGCGATTATAGCCTTGACTCAGTCCTATCTGCTCAAGAAACTGGAGGTGGAATCTTAATGAATGGTAACCAGCGCATCCTCTCCGGACTCAAAACAGGATTATTATACCTGTTGCTGTTCGCCTTTTTAACGCCGTTCCTGCTGATTATTATGAACTCATTCAAGACCACCCAGCAATTCTTCGAGAGTCCTTTGTCCCTACCGACAACGATAGATTTCAAGAACTATGCAAGCGCCTTTGAGAATATGGACTTTATGCAGGGCTTCATGAATTCCTTGATCATTACAGGGATTTCGGTATTTGTCATTATTATCTTCTCGGCCATGACCGGGTATTTATTCGTACGTTACAAATGGAAGGTGAACTCCATCCTGTTCTTCCTCATGCTGGCCTCGATGGCGCTTCCTTTTCAGGTACTCATGATTCCAATGGTTATGCTATACGGGAATATGGGGCTGCTCAATACCAAGCTGACGCTGCTGTTTATGTATTTGGGCTTCGGGGTTCCGTTTGGCGTCTTCACCTTCCACGGATTTATCAAAGGGATACCTTATGAGCTGGAAGAATCGGCCTTTATCGAAGGCAGCAGCACACTGCGGACCTTTTTCAGTATTGTGCTCCCCTTGCTGAGGCCGGTATTCGTAACGCTGCTGGTGCTCGATGTGCTCTGGATTTGGAACGACTATCTTCTGCCCAGCCTCGTGCTGCTGTCGCCGAACCAGAAGACGCTTCCGCTCTCGACTTACACGTTCTTCTCCTCCTATTCGGTAGACTATGCCCCGCTGATGGCCGGGCTGATCATGACGATTATCCCCGTGCTGGTCATCTATCTGTTCCTGCAGAAGCAGATCATCAAGGGGATTACGGAAGGTGCTTTGAAATAAGAGGTAGAACGATGTAGCTGTAATGCAGGCAGAATTCATCTATAATTGAAACTAAAAACAAGGTGGTTTCTATGCCGAATCTAAGAGACGTAGCCAAGCAAGCGGGCCTGTCTGTCAATACCGTCTCCAGAGTGCTTAATAATAGAGGGTATATCAGTGAGAAGACGAAGGAGAAGGTCTACCGGGTGATGAAGGAAATGAACTATCAGCCGAATGAAATGGCCCGGGCCCTGTTCCGCAAAAAATCCAATATGATCGGGCTGATCATACCGACGATCTCGCATCCTTTTTTTGCCGAGCTAACCTCCTATCTGGAATATTATGCAGATCTTAAGGGCTACAAGCTACTGCTGTGCAATTCCAACCGCAACGTAGCCAAGGAAGTGGAATACATCGAGATGCTCAAAAAAAATCAGGTCGATGCCATCATCATGGGCAGTGCGGTGCTGGATGTCCAGCATTATCTGAACCTGGATCTGCCGATTGTCTCCTTCGACCGTATAATCTCGGAGGAGATTCCTGTGGTCACCTCCAATAATCTGGAGGGCGGCAGACTTGCTGCCCGGTTATTAATCGGCAAGGGCTGTCTTCATCCGGTCTATATTTACCGGGGAATTGACGGTCCCCAGCATCATCTGATGCTGGCGGGCCAGAGAAGGGAAGGGTATGAAGCGGAGATGGAGCGCGCAGGACTGCAGCCGCTGCATTTGCAGCTCGATGCTGAAGGGGGCAATTACGCCGGAAGCAACACCGACATTACCGCCTATTTGCAGGAGCATCCTGAGATCGACGGTGTTTTTGCCAGCAGTGATGTGATTGCCGCCGATGTGATTCATGCCTGCAACCTGCTGAACAAGAATATTCCCTCGCAGGTCCGAATCGTAGGTTACGATGATGTACAGATCGCCTCGCTGATCTCACCGCGCCTAAGCACGGTCCGGCAGCCGGTTCAGGAGATGAGCGAAGCTATCATTAAGCTGGCTGTTCAGCAGATTGAAGGCGAAGCCGTTACGATGGTGAACACGTTCCCGGTGACAGTGGTGGAACGAGGTACGACATAGAAACAAGCTCCCGCTGAAACGGATACCGTCCTTTTAAGGACGGCGAACCCGTTTTACACTTATATATTAACCGGTTAATATAGGATCTCTCCCGTTCCCTGAACGAAGGAGGAGAGCTGATTCCGGGGAGGAGGGTACGGATGGCTGTAACGATCAAAGATATTGCAGAGAAGGCGGGCGTCTCCGTCACAACCGTTTCCCGTGTGCTCAATAACCGTGGATATCTGAGTGACAGCCTGAAGCAAAAAGTGAACGATGTCATGGAGGAGATGAACTACCATCCGAGTGAGGTAGCACGCTCCCTGCTGCGCAAGAAATCCAATATTATAGGTCTTATCCTCCCGGATATTTCCCATCCGTTCTTCGGAGAGGTCACCAAGCATATTGAGGCTTATGCCTACGAACACGGGTATAAGCTCATGCTGTGCAATTCCCTGCACCATAAGAAGAAAGAGAAAGAATATATTGATCTGCTGAGAGCCAGCCGGGTCGATGGGATCATCATGGGCAGCCATACAATGAGCGTGAACGATTATAAGTCGATTAACCTGCCGCTGGTCTCCTTGGACCGGCAGATCTCCAGGTCTATTCCGTTTATTGCCTCTGATAATTATCAGGGAGGCGTACTGGCTACCCGGTTACTGCTGCGGAAAAAATGCCGGAATATAGCCTACCTCAGCGGGAATTTGCGGCTCAGTCTCCTGGCTAAACAGAGACATGAGGCCTTCCTGGAGCAGGTCAGCGGACAAGATGTCCAGTTCATCGTGAAACAAACGGATCTGAACGGTTTCAAGTATAAGGAGTATGAGAAGCTGGTAAGCAGCCTATTTCAGGAATGTCCTGAGCTCGACGGTGTATTTGCGAGCAGTGATATGCTGGCGCTGCAGGTGCTCAAGCAATGCCGGAGGCTCGGCAGAACGGTGCCTGAGCAAGTGAAGGTGATAGGCTATGATGGGATTGCGGCAGGAGATGCTGAGGATCTGACGACCATCGTCCAGCCGATCAAGAAGATGGGCGAATTAGCGGTGCATTATCTGCTTCAGCAGATTGCCGGTGAGCAGGTCCCGCTGGAGACGATTCTTCCGGTCCGATTAGCGGAGAAGAGAACCACTTAAGCTTGAGGAACCTAAGATTCATTCACATACGAACAATAATGGAGGAAACATAGATGGAATTCATTCACCGGGTAACCCCGGAATTACAACAGGGGATTGCCGAATTACCGCCGTTTCATTTGCCGGAGGATCTGGCTGCCGCCAGAAATAACATTCCACTGCCTGCCGTGAAGTCGGAGCGCGTCCGCATTACAGAACAGGTTCTGACCGTTGCCGGTGGCCATCAGATGCAGGTCAGAATCTACGAACCGGCGCAGAGAAAGGAACAACATGGGCTGCCCGCTCTGCTCTGGACCCATGGCGGAGGCTACATTCTGGGTCATCCCGGCGGGGATGATGGGTTATGTGAGAGCTTCGTAGAGACGGCCAACTGTGTCGTTGTATCGCCCGACTACCGTCTCGCTCCTGAGCATCCGTTCCCGGCAGCCATAGAAGACAGCTACGCGGCGTTAGTGTGGCTGGCGGGTGCCGCAAATGGTCTTCATATTGATGCTTCCCGGATAGCAGTCGGCGGAGCGAGTGCAGGCGGGGGACTGGCTGCTGCCCTGGCACTGATGGCAAGGGATAAGGGCGGTCCATCTCTCTGCTTCCAGCTTCCGCTGTACCCGATGCTTGACGACCGCAATCTTACACCCTCCAGTCATGAGATTACGCATCCGGCAGTGTGGAACCGGGCCAACAACCTGATCGCCTGGGAGATGTATCTGGGCGGACCTGCCGGAGGCGAAGCTACCTCCCCTTATGCTGCGCCCGGCCGTGCGCAGCATCTGGCGGGGTTGCCGCCCGCCTATACTTGCGTCGGACAGCTGGACCCGTTCCGCGATGAGACGATTGAGTATGTCACCCGGCTGGCACAGGCCGGTGTAGAAGTGGAATTCCATCTCTATCCCGGGGGCTATCACGGCTTCGAGCATGTCGTTCCGACAGCCGGAATTAGCCGCAGAGCCAGGGAAGAATATATTCATGCCCTGGCAAGGGCCTTGAATTCGTGAGGGATGGCCGGACATCTGGAATCATTTTTCGCTGAAACGGTACCGTCCTATAGAAGGACGGCAAAGCCGTTTCCACTTAAATTGAAAAAAGAGAACGGTTTTTTGAAAGTAAACCAGCTACAGAAACCATAGAATGGATATGAAGAAGGGATATTGTAGGGCAAGGGGGAGTACGGGTGTTTAATCTCGGTGAGGCAATACCGTTTGAAGATCAAACGAACGATGTGTTAACGGTGGGGGAACTGCTCGTTGATATGATTGCCAATGAGTATGGCGAGGACACAGCTTGTAATGGATATACCAGATATTCCGGCGGATCGCCATCCAATATTGCCATTAATGTCCATAGGCTCGGCATCCGGTCTCATGTCGCTTCGGCGGTGGGGAAGGATGGTCTGGGCGGGTTTCTGATCAGGGGCTTGCAAAGTGCGGAGATGGATACCAGCGGAATCCAGCAGGTAGACGCGTCTACCAGTATGGTGGTGATTACGAAGAGTCAGAGCACGCCGACTCCGATCTTTTACCGCGGGGCGGATTACGGGCTGGAATATAATAATGAGCTTGAGCAGGCGGTCATTCATTCTAAAATCATTCATTTCTCCTGCTGGCCGATCTCAAGAATCCCGTCGCGTGATACGGTTGAACGGGTGATTGAGGTGGCCAGGAAGCATAACCTGCTCATCGGCTTCGATCCCAATTATCATCCCCTGATCTGGCAGCAGGGTGAGGACGGGGTGGCCTATGTCAAAAGCATGATCCCGAAGGTGGATATCATCAAGCCTTCGGAGGATGATGCCGAGCGTCTGTTCGGACCCGGAACTCCGGCAGAGCAAGTCGGGAGATTCCTGGCGCTTGGAGCCAAGCTGGTAATTATGACGCTGGGCAAAGACGGCGCTCTGGTGTCCAATGGAAGGGAAACGCTGGCGTTCGCTACCAGAGCTACCCGGATCGAAGATACGACAGGAGCGGGAGATGCCTTCTGGTCCGGCTTCTATGCGGCAGTCGTTAAAGGGTATACGCTCAGAGAATCGCTGGAGCTGGGGTTTGCCGTCAGCGCGTACAAATTGAAATTTACAGGGGCCGTAGTGAATCTGCCTGCCCTGGAAGTCATACAACAAGAATATAACCTGTAGGAGGAAGAAGATGACACTGAAGAATCAAGTCCAATTGATTACCTATCCCGATTCGCTGGGCGGCGACCTGAAGCAGCTTCATCAGGTGCTGCGCGGGCCGTTCGCGGATCTGTTTGCAGGCGGAATTCATATTCTGCCGCCCTTTCCTTCCTCCGGGGACCGCGGGTTCGCTCCGCTGACTTATCTGGAGATTGAGCCGGAGTTCGGCACGTGGGAGGATATCCGCAGCATAGGGGAAGAATTCGATGTGCTGGTAGACCTGATGGTGAATCACATCTCCAGGCAATCGCCTTATTTCCAGGACTTCCTGGAGAAGGGGCGGGCTTCCGCATATGCCGATTTATTCATTACCCTGGACAAAATATGGGCGGACGGCCAGCCTGTCCAGGCGGATATTGAGAAGATGTTCCTGCGGCGGCCTCTGCCCTATTCCACCTACTCCACCCCGGGGAGCGGGGAAGAGAAGGTCTGGACAACCTTTGGCAAAACTGATCCCTCCGAGCAAATTGATCTCGATATCCATTCACCGCTCACCCGGGAGCTGCTGCAGCGGTTCTTTGAGAATTTCAAAGCGCAGAATGTCAAGATCGTCCGGCTTGATGCGGTGGGATATGTGATCAAGAAGCTGGGCACCAGCTGTTTTTTTGTGGAGCCGGAGATTTATGAATTTCTGGACTGGATCAAAGCGATGGCGGATTCGCTGGATATAGAGCTGCTGCCCGAGGTACATGCACATTACAGTATACAGAACAAGCTATCGGAATACGGCTGCTGGATCTACGACTTCATCCTGCCCTACCGGGTGCTTGAGGCACTGACCGGCAGATCCAATAAGGAGCTGTACTCCTATCTGCAGACCCGCCCGCATAAGCAGTTCACGATGCTGGATTGTCACGACGGCGTTCCGGTGAAGCCGGATATGGATGATCTGATTGATACGAAGGAAGCACAGAAGCTGGTGGATCTCTGCGTGGAGCGGGGGGCGAACCTGAGCCTGATTCTGTCGGAGGAGCATAAGGCTCCGGACGGCTTCGATGTCCATCAGATCCGCTGCACGTATTACAGCGCGCTGAATGAAGATGACGATGCTTATCTGGCGGCCCGGGCGATTCAATTCTTCGCACCGGGTATCCCGCAGGTCTATTATGTGGGCCTGCTGGCCGGCAGTAATGATCTGGAGCAGGTAGCCTTGACGGGTGAAGGGCGGGAGATCAACCGCCATAACTATACGCTGGAGGAGATTGAAGCAGAAACTCAGCGGGAGGTGGTGCAGCGGCTGATGAAGCTGATTCGTTTCCGCAATACCTACAGTGCCTTCGGAGGAACGTTCCGGGTGCTGGAGGCGGCAGACCATGAGATCCGGCTGATGTGGGAGCATGGCGGAGACTACTGCCGACTGTTCATTGACCTGCAGAATTACCAGACTGTGATTGAATATGTGGATGAGCAAGGACAGGAAGCGGTTTACCGGGTCTAATCCTAATCATGTTAAGGGGGAATGATTATGGCTACACTGCAAATAAGCCTGCAATCGAAATGTCTGAAGCGGGAAGTGACGTTCAATGCGTTATTGCCGGTGGATCTGCCTGAGGGACTGGGGCTGCCGGTATGGGCGGGCCAGCCCTTAAGATCCCTCTATCTGCTGCACGGCTTCTCCGGGAGCCATAATGATTGGATGAGCTTCTCACGGATCAGGGAGCTGTCGGACAGATATCAGATTGCGGTATTTATGCCTGCCGGTGAGAATGGCTTCTATGTGGATGATGAGAACAGAGACGCATTCTACGGTGAATATGTCGGCAGGGAACTGGTAGAGTTCACGCGCCGGATGTTCCCGCTGTCTGCGGCGAGCGAGGATACATGGATCGGCGGTTTATCCATGGGCGGCTACGGAGCGATCCGCAACGGCCTGAAGTATGCGGAGCAATTCGGCAGGATTATAGCTTTGTCCTCGGCGCTGATCCCTTACCGGATTGCGGGCATTTCCCCGGACTATAAGGATGGCATCGCCAGCTATTCCTATTACGCAAGTGTGTTCGGTGATTTGAGCCGGCTGCTGGGCAGTGATAAAGACCCGGAGCAGCTTGTGCTGGATGTGAAGGCGAAGGGGCTTGCGCTGCCGAAGCTGTACATGGCCTGTGGAACAGAGGATATGCTGCTGGATGTGAACCGCCGGTTCCATCAGTTCCTTGAGGGTGAAGGGGCCGGACACTACTATGTGGAAGGCCCGGGAGACCACAACTGGGAGTACTGGGATAAGCACATTGAAGCTGCGCTGGAGTGGGCGGATAATTAAACAATATAGATAACGGTTAAAATTAAATAAATCTGGAGACAACAGCGGCCGGAGGGCCAAACATTCACCGTAGTGACGACAGAGCTTCAAGTTTGGATCTTAAGTTCAGTTTATCTAACAGCAAATTGCATACTTGCACGCCCCTGGGCCCATCGAGTTCGTATCGGCTTCAGGGGCTTGCTGAATTCCGGGGGAAGGAGGAGGTGGGGATGATCCGAACGAACAGTATCATTTTCAAATTTTCGTTGCAGATGACCGTGATTCTTGTGATCCTGCTGTCCATCCTTGTGCTGAGCAATATATACTCCCTGGAGGTGGTGCGAAGTAATGCGCTGACCAGCTCGCGGAATACACTTGCCCTCTATCAGGCGAATATTCATAACAACTTCAACAATTTCTCCAAGGATCTGATTGAGGTGTTCGACCATAACATAGATACCGCTGTCAATACAGCGGGTATGGATGAGAGCAGCCGGTATTTCAAGGTCCAGCAGCTCAAAACCAACCTGCAGGCGAAAATGGCGGGCGGCTATTCCAGTGACGGCATGTTCATCAGACTCTCCGGAGAACTGGTGCTGGAGCAGTTCAATAGCCGGATGGAGTCCGGGGATAAGCTGGCTCTGGTTGATTTTCTGAATATGCACAAGTTCGATACGGCTCCGGTAGCGCAAAGCGGGGAATGGAAGGTGTTCCAGATCCGGGACGAATATTATTTGTTCAAATACATTACCTATTCAGACGTCAGCTTCGGAACCCTGGTGAAGGCGGACAACCTGTTGTCTATGGTAGACAGAGGGGCCAATGATCAGAACCGGTATGTACTGAGTGATGCAGGGGGGATAATACTGGCTGCCAATAATATCTCCCTGAATGAGGCGGACACAACCCTGGAGAGCTTAACGGAGCAATATCAGAGCAGCTTCCTGATTGTGTCTGAACCGATCGGCGAGTTTGGCCAGATGACCAATATGGTCCCCAAGGGCGGATTGTTCTCGGGCCTTCAGCTTATTCAGTGGGGGATCGCCTTGCTGGCGGTGCTCTCGGCGATTGTTGTACCGCTAGTGCTGAGATTCTTGACCAGGGATGTGCTGAGGCCGATTCTGGAGCTGGTGAAGGCGGCCAAGGCCGTCGAGCAGGGTCAGCTGGAATACCAGATTCCCCAGAATACACCGTACTCCCTGGAATTCATGAAGCTGTTCCATGCGCTGGAATCCATGGTCAGTGAAATTAAGGATCTGAAGATTCAATCTTATGAAGAACAGATCGAGATCAGCCGCGCAGAGATCAAATATCTGCAGATGCAGATCAGGCCCCATTTCTTCCTGAATGCGATCTCGACGATCACCAGCTTAACCTATCAGAATAAGAATGAAGAAATCCGGCGCCTGATCCACTGCCTGTCGGAACATCTCCGGTATATGTTCAGAGGCGGGCTGATGGAAGTTACGATGGAGGAAGAGATCCGGCACACTGAGAATTACATCCGGATGCAGGAGATCCGTTACCCGGATCAAATTTTCTTCATGATCGAGATCCAGGAGGAAGCCCGGCAGGTACCGATACCGCAATTCATGATTCAGACCTTTGTGGAGAATACCTTCAAGCACGCCATGTTCTATCAGGAGATGCTGTCCATCTTCATCAGGGTGCGGATAGAGACCAGGGACGGGCGTCCGTTTGTCAGTATTGTGATTGAGGATAACGGAGCAGGCTTCACTGCCGAATGGCTGAATTCGCCGGAGTCCGTACAGGTGACGGAGGATGGAGGCCGGGTCGGAATCGCCAATATCCGCAAAACCCTCAAGCTGCTCTACAAACGCGATGATCTGCTGAAGCTGTCCAATGCAGAGTCTACAGGCGCAAGAGTAGAGCTCTGGATACCTGTGAACCGGGTGGACCAGCCCATATCAGAGGGGGGATAAATATGCGTTGTATGTTGATTGATGATGATATTCCAACCGTAGAAGCCCTGCGCAGGATTGTCAATTGGGATGAATTCGGGATTACGGAAGTGCAGGCCGCCCATAATATACAGGATGCGAAGCAGTTATTCGGGCAAGCCGAGCCGGATCTGATCATTTGCGATATCGAAATGCCGCGCGGCTCAGGGATTGATATGATCCAGTGGGCGAGAGACCGCCAATATGAAGGCGGGTTCATCTTCCTGACCTGTCATGAGAGCTTCAGCTTCGCCTCTAAGGCCATCTCGTATGATGCCGACTCTTATCTGGTTAAGCCGCTGGACAAGCAGGAGCTGGAGGCGGCCCTGCGCAAGTCCATGGATACGCTGAAGAACAAAATCATGATGGGTGAATACAGCAAAATGGGTCAGGCATGGCTCAAGAATCAGGATCTGATGGAACGGAGCTTCTGGAGTGAGGTCCTGACAGCGACGATATCTCCCCGAATCCGGCTTATTCAGAGTGAAGTGCAGAAGCGGGAGCTGCCTGTCTCCGTACTGGCGGATTATAGGCTGCTGCTGATTAGTGTTCCCCGCTCCCAGATTGAACGGGAGTGGGACGAAAGTATCTTCCATTACGCGCTCTCGAACCTCGTCTCTGAAATTCTCAGCAGCCAGGTGAGCGGCGGGCGGATCATCGCCTACCAGGTCGATAAGGTGTTCTATAATGCAGTTCTTGCCGAGAGCCAGGTGGATAAGAAGTGGCTGGAGGCGAGTGCCGGAGAGATCATTCGGCTCAGCAGACATTATCTGAAGTGTACCGCCACCTGTTATTTCAGTGAGCCATCGGCCATCTCCGGTCTCTCGCAGCTCAAGGCGGAGCTGGAGCAGGCGGATGAGTCGAATCTTATTTTCAGGGGAAGGGTCCATCTGCCGAACGAACCCTTCTATGTTGATCTAACCGAGCGCTATACCCTGGATACCGAGTTGTTCACCCTGCTGTTCGTCCAGAAGGAGAAGGCGCAGATTGTGAACCGGCTGAAGAAGGAGCTGGAGCTGCTGACCAGCCGGAACAAGCTGGATTCGGCAACCCTCCATGCCATCCGGGAAGATCTGCTTCAGGTGGTCTATTCGCTGCTCTCCCGGCATCATATTCAGGCACACCGGTTGTTTGCCGATGAACTCAGCCAGCAATTGGCCCAGGATGCCGAGAGCAGTGTGTTCGACTTCATGAAGTGGGCGCAGGTGCTTACGGAGAAGACGGTGGATTCCATCAGGGAAGTGCTGCAGTCGGAAGGCGTAGTCGAGCGGGCCAAACGGTTCATCCAGGACCATTATACTCAAGACCTCAGCCGTGAGGATGTTGCCGCAAGCGTCTATCTGACAGCGGACTATTTGGCGAAGGTCTTCAAGAACGGGACCGGGCAGACGGTCAAGGAATATTTGAACGATTGCCGCATCCGGGCGGCGAAGCAGATGCTCCTGGAGAGTGCGGCCAGCATAGGGGAGATCGCCATGGATACCGGGTTTGATACGATTTCCTATTTCTCGACAGTATTCAAAAAATGGACCGGCGAAACACCGGCAGCTTATCGTGCCAAGCACAAGGCTGTTCTATAGCAGGAAGCTCCGTATCTCCCCGTGAGAAGCGGAGCTTCTTGCTATAGAGATTTTAGTTGGATTGTATACAGTTGTTGCTGAATAAACAACACTTAATTCGCGGCATTTCCTGTAAAGTTGAAAAATTTCAAATAATAGATGCTGTTTGTCCACTTGCTTGGGCATCATTCGTAGAAATGGAGAAACGAAGCTGCCTTTTTCCACTTGTTTGCTTGGCCGAAGCAGGGCGGTCACGCCGCCCGCCAGAGAATCACGCTCCAGTACGTTTTTTTATAAAAACAGCCCGTCTTTTTGAAAGCCTGCCCCCCTCCAGGACCAGTACAATGAGAATGTAAATATAGAACAGGAGGCATGATCATGAATAATAAAAAGGGGTTAGGTTCACTGCTGTTGTCTATGGTAATCTGCGGTTCCCTGCTCTCCGCCTGCGGCGGCAATTCCAATACAACGTCCGAGGGTTCCGGGAATACAGAAGCTAAGGCCAAGGCTGCTGAGATTGTGTTTGCCTTGCCGTCCTTCAACCGGATTCCTGATGATCTGAGCAAGGTGACGAATGCGATCAATGCCATTACAACCGAGAAGATCGGTGTCAAAGTAGATTTCCGGCTCTTCGGTCCGGCGGATTATGCCCAGAAGGTCAATCTGGCGCTCCAGAGCGGAGAGAAAATGGATATCTTCACCACGCTAGGACAATTCTCCAACTATGTGTCCAAGAGTCAGGTAGCTCCGCTCGAAGAGCTGCTTCCCGAACATGGTAAGGAGCTATCCGCCATTCTGGACAAGGATTTCGGTCCGGATATCCTAAAGAGCACTACAATGGATGGGCATATCTATGGAATTCCAGTAAATAAAGGGATGGCTTTACCTACGAATATCATCTACAACGCAGATATGCTGAAAGACGCAGGAGTCTCGGCTGACACGATCCAATCGGTGGAGGATCTGCCCGCTGTCTTCGCTGCCGTGAAGAAGAAGCTGCCCGATGTGGTTCCGTTTGGCCCGATTAATGTGAACCCGACAGATACGGGACTTGTGAATTGGATGAAGGGTGCCAGCAAGGTGGATTACCTGACCGATACCACCGGAGTCGGTGTGGTCATCGGCGACAACGGCAAGGTCGTAAACTTCTACGAATCCGATGTATTCAAGAATGGGATACAGATGATGCGGGAGTGGTTCAATGCGGGATACTTGCAGAAGGATACTGCGACTACGACGATTACAGCGATGGAGATGGTCTCCTCCGGGCGCGGATTCTCCTTCCTGGGAGGGTACAGCGGTATGGAGGTTGGCAAGCAGCTGAGTGCGCAAGTCGGGAAAAACATTGAGACCAAGCGGATCGCCCCGTTCTACTTCGATACAAGTGCCGTGAACTCCGTAACCTGGATGGTCTCCAGTACCTCCAAGGAGACGGAAGCTGCCGTCAAGTTCCTGAACCTGCTGTACACCGACAAAGAGCTGATCAACACCATTCTCTTCGGAATCGAAGGGGAGGATTACCTCAAGGTGGATGAGCATCATGTGAAATTCCCTGAGGGCATGGACGCCAATACAGTCCCTTACACAGCTATGCTTAGCTCCGGGATCGTAGGCTCCGAGTCCCTCCAGTATCAGATGGAGGGAATCAACTGGTCGGATGTGGAACTGAAGCTCCAGGAGAACAAGGATACCACCAGATCCCCGTATTTCGGATTTATCTTTGACCAAGGCCAAGTGAAGACGCAGATGAGTGCTGTGAACAACGTAGTGAATCAATTCCTGCCGGCGCTTGTCAGCGGATCGGTAGACCCTGAGAGCATTATTGCGAAATTCAACAGTGCGCTGAAGGATGCGGGTGCACAGGACATTATAGACAGCAAGCAGCAACAACTGGATCAATGGCTTGCCGCGCAAAAACAGTAATTTAATTAAGCCTGCTGAAGGTTGAGCCGCTAACGGAGGCTCAGCCCTCGGCAATGGAGGTGAATCCGGCATGATAGCCAAACCTAAATCCAAACCACTCAAAAAAACACTTCCTTTATTAATTCTGGCGGGCCCGGGCCTGCTGTACTTTCTAATCAACAGCTACTTCCCCATGTTCGGGGTATTCATCGCGTTCAAGGATGTCAACTATGCGAAGGGCATCTTCGGCAGTGACTGGATCGGCTTCAAGAATTTCACCTTTCTGTTCCAGACCAGCGATGCCTGGATTATGACCCGGAATACACTCTTGTATAATCTGGCCTTTATCGCGCTTGGAACCATAGTTTCAATTCTCATCGCCATTCTGATGTCGGAGCTGCTGAACAAGCTCTATTCGAAGCTGTTCATGACCGGACTGATTCTTCCGAATCTGATCTCGATGGTCGTCCTTTCGTTACTCGTCTTCGCCTTTCTGAACGCCGACAGCGGATTCGTGAATCATTCGATTCTCCGGCCGCTGGGGATTCCGGAGATTAACTGGTATTCGGAGGCGAAATATTGGCCTTATCTGCTGGTGCTTATTCAGATCTGGAAGACGGCAGGCTACGGTTCCATTATCTATTTCGCATCTATCGCAGGCATCGACAAGAGCATCTACGAGTCTGCCAAAATTGACGGGGCCGGGAAGCTGAAGCAGATCCGCATGATTACCTTGCCGCTGCTGAAGCCGACCATTATCGTGCTGGTGCTGATGTCTATGGGACGGATTTTCAACTCCGACTTCGGCCTGTTCTATCAGGTGCCTATGAACTCCGGTGCGCTGTACAGCACAACCCAGACGATTGATACGTATGTCTACCGCGCCTTGATGCAGCTGAATGATATTGGAATGTCGGCGGCAGCCGGTCTGTATCAGTCGCTGGTCGGCTTTGCCCTGGTGCTTACGGTCAATGCCATCGTCAAGAAGGTTAATCCAGAAAATGCATTGTTCTAGGAGGAAATACAGATGATCCAAACAAGAGGAGAACGGACGTTTACTGTGTTTTCTGCGGTCGTGATGTTCCTGCTGACGGTTTTTGCTTTTTTACCTTTCCTTCTGATTGTCATTGCCTCGTTCACCGATGAGACGACCCTGATCCGCAACGGGTACAGCTTCTTCCCTGAGCATACCAGTCTTGAAGCGTACCGGTATATTAAGTCCTCGGCGTACATCTTCATCAGAGCCTATGGCGTTTCCTTTCTGGTTACGATCCTGGGAACTGCCATTGGACTGCTTATAACAAGTATGCTTGCTTATCCGATGTCGCGGTCCGATTTCAAATATCATAATGTGCTGGCGTTTGTCGTCTTCTTCACTATGCTGTTCAGCGGGGGAATCGTGCCTTCGTATATCATGTGGACCCAATATTTCCATATCAAAAATACCATGTGGGCGCTGATTCTGCCCAATCTGCTGGCGAACGGTTTCAACGTGCTGTTGGTCCGTAACTATTTCAAGAATAATGTTCCGCTGGAGATTATCGAAGCTGCCCAGATCGACGGGGCTTCAGAACTGCGGACCTTCTTCCGCATTATGCTTCCCCTGTCCATGCCGGTGATGGCTACCGTGGGGATGTTCATGGGCCTGGCCTATTGGAATGACTGGATCAATGCGTTATATTTTGTATCGAAGCCGCAATTATACGGCATTCAGAATCTGCTGATGCAACTCATGAGCAACATTCAATTCCTCAATTCCGGTCAGGCCGGCAACGTGTTGGGTGCGGAGTCCGTATCGCTTCCAAGCACAGCCGTGCGGATGGCAATGGCGGTGCTGGGCATTGTGCCCGTGCTGTTCGTCCTGCCGTTCATGCAGAAATACCTGACCCGCGGCGTGATTATTGGTGCTGTCAAAGGCTGACAACTGAAATGAAAAGGAGAATGAGCGATGAATGTCCAGGAGGTTATTGACCGGATTCTACTCGATTGCTGCGGAGGACGCAAGCTGGAACAGACCTGTGATGTGCTTGCCAGCGGCAAGGAAGACATGGAGGTCACAGGGATTGTCACAACGTTCATGGCGACTGTGGATGTGATCAAGGAAGCCATTGCAATCGGAGCGAACCTGATTATTACCCATGAGCCCACCTATTTTACCGGAATGGATTCGCTGGACTGGCTTCAGCAGGACCCGGTATATCTGGCCAAGAAGAAGCTGATTGATGAACACGGAATGACGATCTGGCGGTTCCATGACCACATGCACCTGGCCGATACGGACCGGATTTATGACGGTCTGCTCAAGGAGCTGGATTGGGAGGACAAGAAGCTGGACGATAAGGATGCCTGGGGGTATCAGATTGAAGGGACCACCGTCGGGGCGCTGGCCGGCTTCCTGAAGCAGCGGCTGGGCATGAAGGTCATTCAGATTGTCGGTAACCCGGAAGCAGCCTGTGCCCGTATCGGCATCCTGGTGGGAGGCGGCAGCCTCGGGCTAGGCAGGGAGCAAATGCCGATGGAGCTGATGCAGGAGAAGAACCTGGATGTGATGATCTGCGGCGATATTACGGAGTGGACCTTATGCGCTTATGTGAATGATGCCGCCATGCTGGGCATGAACAAAGCGATGATCGTAATCGGCCATGAGCGGTCCGAGGAGTGGGGCATGAAGTATATGGCGGAGTGGCTGACGCCGCTGGTAGACGGGCTTCCGGTCACGTTCGTGGATGCGAAGGAGCCGTTTGTGTATTTGTGAGGTAAGGGGAACAGCTTCATATGCCCCAAATAAAAAGCAGCCATTGCCCATTGACGGGAAGATGGCTGCTCTTTTGCATTTTTCACTTCTTCCAATTCTCCACAAAATGATCTACTGCTGCCCGCTCAATGGCCAGTCCTTCCGTGTAACGCTCCATAAACAAGGCGAAGCCATCCACCTCAACGCTGCCCGGAGCTACCACCTGCCCTTCTTCTGCATGGAACACTTTGGTCGACAGGTAATCAGCCAAGCTCTCCTGCGGGTTCTTATGAATCATGTAGGCCTAGGGGCATTCTCAGCGGCCGTTCATTTTTAGGACATGCGCATGGCAATGCCCTTTCTTTGACTAAGGTCTAGTGCACCAGTGAAAAGGAAAGTTACGTCTACAAAATATGGATTTGAATTATTTTTTGAGTACTTCCGCTTCAATCTGCTGTTGCAAAAATGCAATTTACGCAATATCGGAAAAATATTTTATTTTTTTTGGACAGATACGGAATAACTTAATTTCGGTTCTGCATCAATTTGTATTATCCGCCGGATAGGAAAGGCCGCCTCCGCGTTGTTGTCACTAACGGCCAGACTAAGAGGGATGAAATAGTGTGGTTATTTTGCGACTCATACCTCTAGACCGGGTGGGGGAAATTCAACCGTGTATTTCAGCTGTTTAGTCAGGCCTGCATATCAGGCATTGAAGAAAAAACCTGCTTGAAAAGGGTGTGTTCAACAGAGCCAGTCGCAAAAAAACAACAGAAAAAAACCTTTAATTAAAGCCGTTTTGGGACGGTTGACCGGTCCTTTTTTCTGTAATACGATGACATTGCGAAATATTTCACAATACATTCAAGGCGTATGAAGCAACCGTTTTATTTTTTTAATCACCGAAGTGAAATTATTCACATACAAGGGAGCAGATGAAATGACCAAAGTAATTTCAGCCGCCAAAGCAGCGGAACTCATCAAAGACGGAGATACAGTGGCAGCCAGCGGATTTGGATTATCCTGCTGGGCAGAAGAGATGGGGATAGCCATTGAAGACCGCTTCATGCAAACGGGGCTGCCGAGAAATCTGACGGTCATGCACGCCAGTGCAGTCGGCAACCGCCGCGACAAAGGGATGAGCCATTTAGGCCATGAAGGATTGATTAAACGCTGGATTGGCGGAATTGCCATTGCTTCCCCCGGGATGGCGAAGCTGATCGAAGAAGACAAATGTGAAGCGTACAATTTGCCCCAAGGTGTAATTACTCAGCTCTACCGGGAAATTGCAGCCAAGCGTCCGGGTGTGATTACCAAAGTAGGCATGGAGACGTTCGTTGATCCCCGGGTCGAAGGCGGCAAAATGTCCCCGTCCACGAAGGAAGACATTGTAAAGGTTATCGAACTTGATGGCGAAGAGTGGTTATTCTATAAGTGTTTTCCCATTCATGTCGGCTTGATCCGCGGAACCGTGGCTGATGAGAATGGCAATCTGACGCTGGAAAAAGAAGGCCTGCATATGGAGGTCCTGCCCATCGCCCAGGCAGTCCGAAACTCGGGAGGTATCGTGATCGCCCAGGTAGAGACGGTTGCCAAGCGCGGCACCCTTAACCCTAAGGATGTTAAAGTTCCGGGGATTCTAGTAGATTATATTGTCGTGTCCAAGCCGGAGAATCATTACCAGACAGAGAACACCCAATATAATCCGGCATTCTCCGGTCATGTTAAGGTACCTACCGAATCTATTGAATCACTGCCGCTGGATGAACGCAAAATCATCTCCCGCCGCACAGCAATTGAGCTTCAGCCGAATGCGATCCTGAATCTTGGGGTTGGAATTCCGGTAAATGTTGCCAACATAGCAGAAGAGGAGGGAGTAAGTGACCAGCTGATTCTAACCACGGAAGCCGGTTCTATCGGGGGTGTTCCCGCAGGTCTGAAGGACTTCGGTCATGCTTATAACTCTGAGGCCATCGTAGATCATGACGCACAGTTCGACTTCTATGATGGAGGCGGTATCGATTTATCTGTCCTTGGCCTCGCTCAAATGGATGAATCCGGGAACGTAAATGTCAGCAAATTCGGTACCCGGGTAGCCGGATGCGGCGGATTCATTAATATCTCTCAAGCAGCCAAAAAGCTGGTATTCGCAGGTACATTTACCGCCGGCGGTCTCGAGATCAAGGTTGAAGACGGGAAATTGCACATCCTTCAAGAGGGAAAAGTGAAAAAGTTCATTAAGAAGGTGCAGCAGATCACGTTCAGCGGTTCTTATGCGGCCAAAGTAGAGCAACCGGTTGTATATGTTACGGAGCGCGCAGTATTTGAACTGCTGGATGGAAAAGTAACCTTAACTGAAATCGCACCGGGTGTTGACCTGCAGACACATATTCTGGATCAGATGGACTTTGTACCGGTGATCTCACCCGCACTCAAGCAAATGGATCAAGCCATGTTCCACGAACACTGGGGGAAGCTGAAATCTATTATTGCCGAGAAAAACCGGGTCTTATTGGAAGTATATTAATCTATCAATGCTTCAATACACTATGAAAAGGGATGATCTCATGAATATTCAGTTAAACCGCTGGAGGATACTGATCGCATCGGCCATTATTAATATCTGTGTAGGTGCAATATACGCATTCAGTATTTTCGCCCTTCCATTAACCAAAGTGTTTGATGTTTCGATGCCGGATATTATGATGGCTTTTACGATCAATGCAGCAATCTCTCCAATTCCAATGATTCTGGGAGGGAAGCTGGTCGATAAAGGGGGAGCGAGGAAGGCTATCTTTATTGGCGGAGCCATGTTCGGGATCGGCTTCATTCTATCGGGACTCGCAACCGCGCCCTGGATGCTGTATATCACTTACGGTGTTATTACCGGGATCGGCCAGGGGATCGTATATTCCTCGACCATCGGCAACAGTGTGAAGCTCTTTCCGGATAAAAGAGGCCTGGCTGCAGGAATTGTTACAGCGGGCTACGGCGGCGGAACCATTGTTATCGCACCTATAGCCAACGCGTTAATCAGCGGTCAGGGTGTCCAGCCGGCATTGATCATGCTCGGTGCCGTCTTCCTGGTAATTATTCTGAGCCTGGGTCTGCTCGTTAGACCTGCACCGGCCGGTTATGCCCCTGAGGGCTGGACGCCTCCGGCTGCCGGAGCTGCCAAGGGCGGCGTGAATGTACAGTGGCATGAAATGATCAAGAAGCCGCTTTTCTATGTCATCGCCTGCCTGTTCCTAATCGGTGCCCTGTCAGGCATGATGGTAACCGCCAATGCGTCTGTCATCGGACAGAAGATGTTTGGCCTCTCCGCCGCAGCCGCAGCACTATATGTAAGTCTGTACTCACTCAGTAACTGCATCGGCCGTGTATTCTGGGGCGCTGTATCCGACAAAATCGGCCGGGTAAAATGTCTGCTCATGATCTATCTGGTCATTGCGGCCATGATGCTGACAATAGCATTATCGACATCCATCGCCGGATTTGCGGTAGCCATCGCAGGCATTGGCTTGTGCTTCGGCGGAACCATGGGCATCTTCCCTTCGATTGTCGGCGAGAAATTCGGGATGAAATATTACGGTGTCAACTATGGTGTAACCTTTATCGGTTATTCAGGAGCTGCCTTCTTCGGACCGAGAATTGCCGGTAAAGTGGCAGCAGCCAATGACGGAATGTTCACGAATGCTTTTTACATCGCGCTGGTGATCTCTTTGGTGGGCTTTGCCCTAACCTTTGTGTACAAAGCAATGGATAAACAACAGCCGCCGCAGCCTGAAGTTACCCAAGCCGCTTAAGAAACTGAGTTACATTAATGAATAACTAAGTTACATTAACGAACAATATAAATGGAGGTTAACACAATGTCGATTACACAATTATTAGGGATTAAATATCCGATTTTTCAGGGGGGCATGGCTCAAATCGCAGTTTCTCCTCTGGTAGGTGCTGTGTCCAATGCGGGAGGGCTGGGCATTATCGGTTCAGGCGGATTTACCGCGGACCGTCTTCGTGATGAGATCCGTAAGGTGAAAGCAAGCACCGATAAACCCTTCGCTGTAAATTTGATGCTGATGATGAACAATATCCCTGAGCTTATTGAGGTCATTATCGAAGAAGGCGTGAAGATTGTGACCACAGGTGCAGGCACGCCTGCTCCATACATGAAGACGCTCAAAGAGCATGGCATTATCGTTATTCCGGTAGTTCCTTCGGTCAAAATCGCCAAGAAAATGGAAGCCTTAGGTGTGGATGCAATTGTTGCCGAGGGAACCGAAGCAGGCGGACATGTGGGTGAAACCACGACGATGGCTCTTCTGCCTCAAGTCGCCAGTGCAGTGTCGATTCCGGTAATCGGAGCCGGCGGGATTGCGGATGGCCGTGGCATCGCGGCTGCATTTGCACTCGGAGCACAGGGTGTTCAGGTTGGAACCCGGTTCCTGGCTACAGTGGAATGCCCTACTCACGAGAACTTCAAACAAGCCGTCATTGCTGCAGATGACACTAGCACAACGGTGACTGGCCGCAGCCTGGGCGGTCCTGTAAGAAGCATCAAGAATAGTATGATTGCTGAATTCCTGAGACTTGAGAATGAGAAGGCTTCGCGCGAAGAGCTGGAGAAATTAAGCCTCGGATCTTTGCGCCGGGCCGTATTTGAAGGAGATACAGATACGGGCTCCGTAATGGCTGGACAGATTTGCGGGATGGTGAATAAGATTACTACGGTTGAAGAGATGATTACCACTATGTTCGAAGAGGCGCAGGAAACCCTCGGGAAGCTGGGACATTTACAGCTGGGGCCATTATCAGTTGTAGGCGCATAATAAAGTGTCATATCATAAGCCAAGTGGTATCATTTACGTAATGATATCGTTTGGCTTTTTTCTATATAAGGATGTAAGCGTTACTATAATAGTATAGGACTGATAAATTTGACCAAAAGAAATAAAAAATCAGGTAAACGTACGATAGACGAAATTATGGAAGAGCTGCCGTCCACTTTATTTGTTACCGATCCACACGGAAATATATTAATCTCCAATGAATTTACCGCTTTAACCATCGGAGTTCAATTGGAGGAGCTGCTGAAGGCGAATGTCCAGGACTTGGTGAAGGCCGGCTATTATCCTCATTCAATTACGATGGAGGCCATTCAAAGTAAACAAAAGGTTTCGAAGAATGTCATCACCTCAAGAGGATTTCATATCTTCTCAACAGCGATTCCTATTCTGGATAAGGATGGG
This sequence comes from Paenibacillus sp. FSL R5-0912, assembly GCF_000758605.1. Taxonomy (NCBI): domain Bacteria; kingdom Bacillati; phylum Bacillota; class Bacilli; order Caryophanales; family Paenibacillaceae; genus Paenibacillus; species Paenibacillus sp. FSL R5-0912. The sequence goes on along the minus strand of NZ_CP009282.1, from coordinate 5,602,410 downwards.
GAGGTGCAGCTGGTAGTCACCACTTCTAATGAATTCAAGCAGGAGCACGCCTATTATGAAGCAAATGTACCTGTAACCCAGCAGATCAACAAGCAGCTCGGTGAAGCAGCAGCGGGGGAAGGCAAAGGGATTGTAGCTGAAAGCCTGGCCATGAAACAGATCATTAAAGTCTGCAACCAGATCGCGTCCTACGACAGTAAAGTGTTAATCTATGGTGAATCCGGGACCGGTAAAGAGGTAATAGCCAAATATATTCATCTAAGAAGTGAAAAGTGGAAGGGGCCCTTCATTGCGATTAATTGCGCAGCTATTGCTCCGGCTCTATTCGAATATGAATTGTTTGGATACGAAAAAGGAGTCATGGAAGGACAGACGGAAGTGAAGGCGGGCATGATTGAAATTGCGAGTGGCGGGGTTCTTTTTCTGGATGAAATAGCGGATTTGCCGCTTGAGATGCAAGCCAAGCTACTGCGGGTTCTGGAGAATAATGAAGTAAGACGCGTCGGCGGCATCGTGAATATACCGGTCCATTGCCGTGTGATCTCAGCTACGAACCGGGATCTGTGGAGTATGGTGAAGAAAGGGCTATTCCGCGAAGATCTGTATTACAGGATTAATGTGATCCCGATTCATATTCCTCCGCTCCGTAACCGCAAGCTGGACCTTGTAGGACTAATCTCCAGTTATATCGCCAGCTTCAATCAAATGTACGGGAAGAAATATGTCTTAAGTGCGGAAGAGTTTGAGAAGATGCTGAGTCAGCCCTGGCACGGGAATGCGAGAGAGCTGAGGAATTATATCGAACGGCTTGTGGTTACGGAATACATGGGAATTAGCCAGGAGGAAGAGGATCAGGTAGCGGACTGGTTTGCAATCGACCACTTCATAGCCAAGAACAAACATCACCTGTCTGCGCTGAAGGATTTCACTGCAGTAGCAGAGGGACGTTATATTGTAAAAGTGCTGAAGGATTGTTATGGAAACGGTACAGAAGCGGCAAAGAAATTAAATGTGGACCGCTCGGTTATTTACAGAAAACTGAAGAAAATGGAAGAAGTGCTGCGGAATTTTATTTATAATCCCGAATGATCTTGAGCTTGGTGGAAGCATATAAGGCGAACAGGAACAGCAGCAGACCAATGGAACCCATGACAGGACCCGGGCTGAAATAATCCGAGAGGTAGGAGACAAGAGTTAGACCGATCGACGGAGCGACACTCATAATCGACCCAAGTACTCCGAAGACCCGGCCCTGAATCTCTTCCGATATTTCCAGCCTGAGGATGATATTGATCAGCAGCGTGCAGAACGAGAACATGAATCCAATCAGGAGAATGATAGGAATGGCTGTGGCCGCAGAAGGGATGAATGATAACAGGATGTACATCGGGCCCAGACAGAACAGGCCGCTCATAATAAATAATCCTCTCCGTCTGATTCTGGAGCCCAGGATCATAATTATGCCTGAGCCGATCATATAGCCGAGCGGGATACAAGCTTCCATGAGTCCGAACTGGAACGGGCTTGCCTTCCATACGTTGACGGCCATAACCTGGGTCAGCATCAGCGAGGGCATGAAGAATAGAGTGAGCGTCGGAAGCATAATGATGACGGCCTTGGCAAAAGGGAATTTCCAGATATACCGTATGCCCTCCCCAAGGTCCTGAATAAAATTCCTCTTCTGCCCGGGCTCGGAATTCACGCGTGTCGGCACGGGAAGGGAACGGACAGCAAGAACCAGCAGGAAGGAGACCAGAAACGTGACTCCATCGAATAAAATGGCATCCGCCGCACCGAAGCTCGCTACAAAGATTCCGCCCATGGAAAAGCCAACTGTCCGGCAAATATTCTCTGACAGGTTAAGCATGCCTACGGCTTGCTGGACATGCTCTTTGCCAACCACGGTGATAATGGAGGACTGGTAGGCGGGGGACTGGAACAGGGCAGATACAGTAGTCAACGCAGTAAGCAGGGCTACGATAATGAAGGAAGCGGAAGAGAGAGAGAGGACCAGGGCGAGCGTTACTACCAGTATGCAGCTGATCAGATCCGTGACCAGCATGATTGTTCTGCGGTTGATCCGATCTGCAAACGTTCCTCCAATGGATCCGAGCAGCGAGCTGAGCAACAGATTAATGACCGTCAGTACAGCCACCAGCTTGGCACTGCCGGTGGTCTGAAGCACCCAGAGACTGAGAGCGATACTGTGAAAGGTATTGCCGAACAGGGAAATGGAAAAGGAGCAGAGCAGCAGCATGAATTTTTTGTTGGCCCACAGTTTTGGATAGGAGTGTACCGCAGGGGCCGCCTGGCTGGCTATAACGGGTTCTGGCATAGTTACTCTCCTTTCAACTTAAACGCTTAAGTTAACCCTCAAAAAAATTAGTCGACATAATAACAGTTATTCACTTGCTCGGAGTAGTCCGGATGGTGCAATAGCTCTTGCATGAGTTCATAGGCAACCTCCGCTTTATCTCCTTGAAAAACAATCTTCTTCACATCTTCACCCAGCATTTCCGGGGAATTACTTGTGCAGATGACCGTAAGATGCTCGAACTTTCCAGACTTCTCCACGTAGCTGCCAATGAATTCATTGATCACAATTGCCTGCTTGAAGCGGTGGTGCTCCATGGCCGGAAGCAAATCCTGAAGTTCATGGATCTCAAATACGGCATCCTCAGCCAGAGGAACACTGCTGCGGATATAGCGGGTGAGGAGCGAATTATTAAAGCCCTCCAAAATCAAGCAGACCTGCGACAGATCTTCGGGAAGAGCTTTTTCAAGCGCTGATCGGAAATTAAACACCACCTGCTTGAAAAGCTTATCCTCTATCATGCTGTCGATCAGAATCAGGGGGATGCCTTCCACAAAGTGTCTGGAGATCGAGTAGAAGGAATTATCTTGTGCATCAATGAGGAACACGGCTTCCAGCTTGCGTTCAACGATAATATCCAGCGAAGGGGTGTCGGTATCCAGAGAATAGAGGAGCGTATGATAACCGGCCGCTGTAAGCCGCTGCTCCAAAGCATGAATGAAGGCGAGCTGGGCATGCAGCTTCCAGTAGGGCAATGACTTGGATTTGTGGACCAATACACCTATCAGACCGGTTTTTTGATTTGCCAGTGAGCGGGCTGCTAAGTTTGGAATATAGCGGAGCTCTTTAGCCAGTTCCATAATCTGGCGGCGCGTCTTCTCAGGAATGGTCTGATTATCCACACGATTCAGCACATAGCTTACGGTGGCAACGGATACGTTAGCACGGATGGCGATGTCCTTCATAGTCGTTTTTTTCAACGCACCAATCTCCTGTCTGTTGATTTCCTAAAGATTAACATTAGCTGGATCAGTCGTCAATCCTGGATGTGATGTGTCATAATAAACCTTTTATTTCTTGTTGTTGATATAATATGTAAAATATTGTAGTATCAGCTTAATCGGTTAAGTCTACCGATTGTTGTCTATTCTTTACTCTATTATTGGGAGGCGGTTATGTATGGACAATGTAGTGTTGTATCCCTTCAATAAGATTACGCAAGGGATCATCAGGTTCAGGGATCTAACGGATTTTACAGTAAGAGCGGTTGTTGATTTTGTCCTGCATAAGGGCAAAGATGCAGCAGAGCTGGTGGAAGGGCGTGCGGCGGGCATTCCGGTCACGGACAATTTTGAAGAGGTATTTGGCTTAGCGGATACTCTTATTCTGAATGATCCAGGAACTTCCTTCGGAAATAACGAGGGTGTGTACGGTGAGCATAAGCTCAGCCAGCTGTGGAGAATGCTCGTTGTCTCTGCCCATGAGCACAAGCTGCGGATCATCAGTGTGCACGAAATCATTGACCGTCCGACCCTGGAATGGCTGCTCGAGAATGGAATCATGATTGAAATTCTGCCTCAAATCCCCGCAAGTCTGCAGCGCCGGCTTCATACAGAATATGTTTTTCCTTCCCCTGGAGATGAAATAGCCACTTACTTATCTTATTTTGAAATGGACGTACAAATAACCGCTTATAACCGCAATATATGCAAGGTAGGTATATTCGCAACAAGAGGATGCCTCGGGAAATTCACTGCCCAAATGTCATTATTCCGGGCGCTTAAGCAGGCAGGAGAGAAGGTCCAGGCGATTATAACCGAGCCCACAGCCGCACTCTTCAATCAACCGGGCGGCGATATAATGAAATTTATTGCCAATAAGCCGCTGAGCCAATATCCGTATTACATTCACGCGGCAGTCCGGGAAGCAGAGAGGGAAGGCTGTGATTACGTCCTGCTGTCAGGTCAAGGCTCCTTGCTTCCGAATGAGAATTTCGTGATTGCAGCGACCAAGGTCTCCTATTTGCGCGCTTTACAGCCCGATTTGACGATCCTGATCGCAGGCTACGATGATGATGAGCAGATTAGAGACAGCCTCGATATTCTTCGCGTTTACGGCAATAGCAGCCGGCCGTTTGCCATTCTGATTCCGGATAAATACGAAGTTGATTTCGGAGAATACATCTCGAAGACCCCGGAAGAAATAGAACAGCGCAAGGAAGAGATCCGCAGCCGGTTTGCAGCCGAGAATGTTGAATCGGTGCTGGACATTGGCAGATTGGCTGCCAAGCTGGCTGGCTATAAGAAGACTGTCAAATTATGATCCGGGCGGAGGCGGTGAACATGGAAAGGGTTGTCCTGTATCCCTTCAATAAAATCACGCAGGGTCTGCTTCGCTTTCGTGACCTGTTGAGCGTGGACATTGTGTCGGTGATCGACTTCGTGCAGGAAGACGGACAAGATGCCGGAGAGCAGGTGGACGGGAAGCATTCGGGAATTCTTATTCATTCGTCTATGGAAGCTGGTCTGAAGGATGCGGACACTCTGATTCTCAATGATCCCGGCACTACTTTTGGGGGGAACAAAGGTGTATTCGCTGAGCATGATCTGGCGGAATTATGGCGGAAATTGGTCTTGTATGCTTCTGGCCGGGGCTTAAGGGTAGTCAGTGTTCATGAAATTTATGACAGGGATACCCTGAACTGGATGGCAGAGCAGCAATTAAAAATCGATGTGGTTCACAGTCCTCAGGAGCAGCTCTTTCAGGAGATGGATGAGCGTTACAGCACGGGCGGAACAGATATTGAGTGCTATCTGGGACAGTTTGAGAAGGAAGCCTTGATGTTCGCCCGCCCCAGAACGATTAAGAGAGTGGGTATTTTTGCTACACGGGGGTGCATTGGCAAGTTTACCGTGCAGATGAATCTCTATCGGCAGTTCGGAGCGCTGGGCATTCCGGCTACAGCCTTTATCACAGAGCCAACCGGATTCCTGTTCGGGCAGCCTGAAGGGGATATCTTCAAATTCCTGGCGCACCGTCCGTTGGAGCAGTACCCGTATTATATCGATACTGTTATTCATCAAGCCCAGCAGAGTGGCAGCGATTGGATCGTTATGGCGGGGCAAAGCTCCATTCTCCCCACAATGAATATTGCTTTCAATTCTCTGCGATACGCGATGCTGCGGACATTTGATCCGGAGTATGTTCTGCTGATTGCCGGTTATGATGATGACAGCGCTATACTTGATGCGATTGAAATCTTAAGAATCTACTCCAGGCGGCCGATTGCCCTGCTGCTGCCGGATAAGCTTGAAACCTCTTATGGGCATTATGAGATCTATCCCCTTGAACAACGATTGGCCCGCAAGCTTGAACTGGAACAGAAATTTCATATTCATGTCCTCTTTACCGAACAAGCAGAAGCAGCGGTGAATCTTATCTTGGAGGAAGCGAATGCTATTCTGGCCGCTTCTGGTAAGTAACCATGCTGAATCCGGGCGAATGCATCTATCAGATTGTCACCGACCGGTTCTGCGAAGGCAACCCTGCCAGCCGGCCGCGAGCGGAGCTCTTCAGCTCTGGAGCAGGCAATCTGCGAAAATATCTCGGCGGCGACTGGGCAGGAATTATTGCCAGGATTCAGGACGGATATCTTACCGGTATGGGGGTCAGCGCGATCCTGATTTCCCAGCCGGCAGAGAACATTCATGTGTGCACGGACGATGAAGAAGGCACGGCTTCCTATCATGGATATTGGCCCAGAGACTTCCTGAAGCCCAATCCTTATTTTGGTTCTATGGATACATTCAGCGCCCTGCTGAGCACAGCGCATGAGCACGGACTTAAGGTAATTATTGATTTTACACCGAATCATACGTCCCCTGCACTGGAACTGCGGCCGGATTATATGGAGAATGGCGCAATATACCGCGCGGGCCAGCTGGTAGCTACTTATTCGGGAGACCTGGAGCGTGTATTTCTGCATAATGGCGGCACTGCTTTTCGGGATGCCGAAGATTCGCAGTACCGGAATTTGTATGACCTTGCCGGATTGGATCAGATGAACCCGCAAGTGGATGAGCTTTTGCGGGAAGGGATTGCCTTCTGGCTGGATCTGGGGGTGGACGGTGTGAGGATCGATGCGGCCAAACATATTCCCCCAGGCTGGCTAACCTCCTTGAGCGGCTTCATCCATGCCAGGAAACCGGCCTATCTGTTCGGGGAGTGGTTTCTTGAAGCACATGGCCACACACAGGACAATGCAGCTTTTGCCAATGGGAGCGGGATGAGTCTGCTGCATTTTATGTTCACCCATGCGATCCGCGAGGCCTTTCATGGGCGGCAGGGCTTCGGTGCTTTCGCTGAAATGCTATGCGAATCCTCCGGCAGCTATAAGCATTTGAATGACCAGCTTATTTTTCTGGATAATCATGATATGAGCCGGTTTACCCGGGATTCTGATCCTTGGCTTACGGATTTGGCGCTTGTGCTGCTGTTGACTTCCGCAGGCCTGCCTGTGGTGTACTATGGAACCGAGCAGTACATGAGCGGCGGGGATGATCCCGGCAATCGTGCTATGATGAGCTCCTTCAGCAGGGAGACTACGGCCTACCGGTTAGTGGCTCAGCTTAATCGTTTAAGAGCATGTAATCTTGCGATTGGTTACGGTAATACGAAGCTGCTGTATTTGAATTCGGGAGTGCTCGTATTCGAGCGCAGCTACAAGAAGGATGTTGCACTTATTCTAATTAATCAGGGTGAAAGCGGACATACACTGCCTCCGCTGGTTACTTCCCTGCCGCAAGGCGCTTACTCCAGCCTGCTTAAGGACATTTATCCAGACCGTCAGGCAGTTGCCGGAGCCGAAGGGGACATACAAAATGTGATACTGGAACCTCAGTCTGCTTATATCTATGTTCATGAGTCAGATCTGGAGGAGCTGGATGCGTTGCACTTCTATCCCAAAGCAGCGGCGCCGGGAAGCGAGCTTATTATCCGGGGCAGACATTTAGGGGACAACGGCCGTCTGAGGGTTGGCGGTTATGAGGCTGATGTAATCTCATGGCAACCGGAGAAGATCGTAGCCAAGATTCCGGCGGTCCCGGCGGGAACACATTATGTACAAGGTCTGACAGGCGGGGAGAGCGAGTTCCAGCTGGCGGAAGAACTGACGGTGTGGACAGGAACGCTGGTCACGGTAAGGCTGGTAGTCAAGAATCTGCATACCGAATATGATACTCGGGTCTATGTGACGGGAAACGTGTATGAGCTTGGAGAATGGCAAGCAGAGAGGGCCGCAGGGCCGTTTTACAATTATATTGTCTACCGGTATCCAAGCTGGTATTGCGATATCAGTCTGCCCGCAGACTGCCGGATCGAGTTCAACTTTCTGCTAAGGGGTGACTCTGGTATTGTGCGCATGGAGCAAGGGGAGGCTCATTACATTCATACGCCTGCGGAGGGTGTATCGGAAATGATAGTGGAGTGGCAGGGATGTCACCAGGAAGCTAATCTGTTATCCGAAGGAGATGCTGCGTATGGATGAGAGATTGCAGTTTGACGGGACGCGTCTGATCTTCCGAACGGTACTGGACGAAGAGACAAGGCGGCTGATTGCCTGGCATTTTAAAAGCGGCTGGCTTGAGCTGCAGCAGGCTGTCCGGCTAACCACCCTCTCATCCGATAACAAATTTGCCCAGTTCCTGTTCCCAGTGTACAGGCCGCTCGGGCAAACGCTGGAGATGCGGATTCCCAGGCCGCTAGACCGTTACTATTATGCTGATTTAGGGATTATTAAAAAAGTGCAAACGTTTGTACCAATTTTAAGATCTAATGTGTTATTTGTTTGTGATGACGGCAGCCTTGAGTATTCCGACTGGCTTTCCTTCCAGAGAGACCATTCTTCACCTCCGCTGCTGGAGCAAAATACATGGTGGGAATTCTTCACAGGATATTCACTATCTACACATTGAGAGATTAGGAGGGGACAACCTATGAAGTCCAGCGCATCTGTCTTAATCCTGTCCTGGGAGTATCCGCCTATGGTGATCGGAGGGATGGCCCCGCATGTCTATGAATTGTCCAGGCATTTGGCAAGCGGGCAGACCGAGGTTCATGTAATCACCAACAGCGCTCCCGGGCGGCCCGTTCTGGAAGTGGAGAACGGCGTATACGTGCACCGTGTGAATTCTTATGAGAACTTGACCGATTTCGAGGATTGGGTGCTTGAGTTCAATCTGGCGATTGTAGATTACGTTGTATCCCGGCTAATCGGGAACGTAAGCCTCGATCTTATTCACGCGCATGATTGGCTGGTCGGCTACGCAGCCCTTATACTCCGTCAACGTCTGTCGTTACCGCTTGTTACAACAATCCATGCTACGGAGTTTGGACGGAACCAGGGAGTATTCACGCCTCAGCAGCACACGATTCATGCCCTTGAGAATGAACTGGTCTCAACATCGGACAAGGTTATTGTATGCAGCCTGCATATGCAGCGGGAGGTCTGCACTGTGCATGGTCTTGAGGAGTCAAGGACGGTGATTATTCCGAACGGCATTGATCTCCGTTCACTGGAGCTGATTACCGCACATTCCTTCAGACGAGAGCAGTATGCGCAGAACGGCGGAAAGATTATTTTGTTCATTGGAAGACTAGTGAAGGAAAAAGGAGTACAGGTGCTGCTGCAAAGCATGCATGAGGTAGTGCGGGAATTCCCGCACTGCACCTGTATTATCGCAGGCCGGGGACCGATGTTCGCCGAGCTTGAGGCCAGTGCGGCTGAGCTGGGTACAAGCATTCACTTCACCGGCTTCGTGGACAGCCTGGAGAAAAGCTATCTGTTCCAAATTGCCGATGTCTGTGTCTTTCCCAGCTTATATGAGCCCTTCGGCATTGTGGCACTGGAAGCGATGGGCAGCGGTACACCGGTAATTGTGTCTGAAGAAGGGGGACTGGCCGAGATTGTCGAGCATGGGCGGACCGGACTCACCAGCATATCCGGGGATTCTGGCATGCTTGCAGGCCGGATTCTACAGTTGCTCCGTGAGCCTGATGAGGGGAGCCTGCTTGCAGAAGCAGCCCGGCGGGAGGTGCTGCTCCGGTATGACTGGACCCCCATTGCTGACAGAACCAGAGAAGTCTATTCCGCGCTGAGCGGCGTGAGATTATAAGGAAGGGAAGATGCCGGTATGACATCTTTTATAACGCTCAAGGAAGAGATTCTAGATCTATCGCTATGCGCCTCTTGCGGATTGTGCGCTGCAGTGTGTCCCCAAGGTCTGCTTGCGATGAACGGAGATTCCATCTCGCTCCCGGTCTTTCAGGGTCTGGAGAGCCAGGCGGCCGACACCTGCGGAAGCTGTAATCTCTGCTCGGAGGTGTGCCCGGGCTATGATACAGGCGTTATGGAATCCGAGCGGCGCATCTTCGGCCGCAACCGTTCAGAGCTTGAACGCTGGACCGGCATCTACTTGTCTACCTGTCAATTGTCGGCGGCAGACCCGGAGATTCTCGGGCGGGCGGCAGCCGGCGGGGCAGGGACAATCCTGGCGGTTACCGCGCTGGAGGAGAAGCTTGCTGACGCGGTGATTGTTGTGGGAAGAGATAAGGAGCGTCCCTGGGTGCCGAAGGCCTACCTTGCCGATTCAGTGGACCGGATTATCGAATGTGCCCAGACCAGCTACTGTATCACCCCCAATCTGGATCTGCTGCAGGATCGCAGATATGACAAGATCGGCATTATAGGCGTACCTTGCCAGATTCAAGGCATCCATAAGCTGCTAAATCTGCCGGAACACTCGCCGTCCACTGTATTGGCAGACAAAGTGGCGTTCACGATTGAGCTTGGATGCGCCTCCAACACTTCACTGGGGGGGACCGAGCATCTGATTACGGAGATCTTGGGGATCGAATTGGCTGACGTAGTTTTGATGCGATACCGGGAAGGAGAATATCCGGGACAGTTCATGGTCAGGACCCGTCAGGGGCAGGAGCATTATCTGCCCTTTTACCGGCTGGTGGAGGAATTCAAAAAGTTTAAAACCTTTCGCTGTCTTGCTTGTCCGGACTGGTGGTCAGGCATTGCTGATATTTCGATTTCGGATGGAGATCCTAATATTTTTGATTCCAGCAGGGAAGGGATATCTGCCAAAGCCTCTTCCACGGTAATGGTGCGAACGAAGACAGGAGCTGACCTGCTTGAGCTTGCGGTGCGCCGGAACGCGGTCAAGCTGTACGATTACACCTTTGAGAATAACCTTGGACTGGAGCGGAAACGGCAGCGGTACCGCAGCTATGCAGCAATGGGCGACCGGAGGATTCCGCTGGCTCCCGGAAGAGATATGGATTACTCGCAAATACTCTCGGATGACGAGGTGATCAGAATTGGAATTGGGACGAAGCAGGGTCGGGCTACCGGCCAAATGTGATTTGCGGATTAAGGCGAAGCAGGAGTTGGGTTCCTTCCAATTCGATTCGGTTCCCGGAGACAAATCAATTTCCCAGCGGGCGATCGTCCTGAATGCTATCGCTGAAGGCCAAGCCACGGTGTATAATGTGCTGCGTTCCCGAGACACTCAGAGCTGTATCGCGATTCTCCGCCAATTAGGTGTAACGTTTGCATGGAATGGGGATGATCTGTCTGTGAATGGAAGAGGGCTGCGGGGCTTGCAGGCACCGGCGGGCAGACTTGAGGTCGGGAATACGGCCACATCGGCCCGGTTGATGTTGTCCGTCCTGGCAGGACAGTCCTTTGCAGCGGAACTCGGGGGAAACTCACTGCTCTCGGCAAGACCGATGGACTGGGTTGTTCAGCCGCTTACAGACATGGGGGCTGTGATTGAATATCTTGGGGTGAAGGGCTGTCTGCCTCTGCGGATTCAGGGGGCATCACCCTTGTCCCCCATAGAAATGGAAGCCACCGTATTCAGTGCACAGGAAAAGTCCGCCCTGCTGTTCGCGGGATTATACGCGGACGGAATCACATGTTACCGGCAAAACTGTCAAAGCCGGGATCACACCGAACGCCTGATGCAGTATTTCGGCATAGATATTCATTCTGATAATGATGTTACCTTCCTGAAGGGAGGAAGTGCCTTTTCCGCCAAAGATGTAAGGGTTCCGGGGGATCTGTCCTCAGCGGCTTTTCTGCTGGCTGCCTATGCTATCCGGGGAATGGAGCGCAAGGGCAGCCTGTTGATTAAGGGGGTGGGTGTTAATCCAACCCGGAGCGGATTCATCCGTCTGCTCACAGAGATGGGGCTTCCTTTGACGCTGCAAGCGGAACAGGAGCTGATATCCGGGGAGCCCATCGCAGATATCTGTTGCACGCCGGGAACCCGTTTGTCCCCTGTCTGTGCTGAAGGCAACGGGCAAATACAGAGCTTGATAGACGAGGTTCCTCTGCTCGCTGCGGTATCGGTATTCGCTGAAGGGGATTCTGTGATCAGGAACTGCCGGGAATTGAGAGACAAGGATACGAACCGGATTCAGACCACTGCAGGGGTGCTAAGAGCATTCGGCGTGGAAACTACCTGCAGTGAGGACGAAATGGTCATTCATGGCGGACAGCGTCTATCGCCTGCCATTGTAGACAGCTGCGGCGATCACCGGATCGCCATGACCGCCGCTGTATTGGCCAGCAGCCTGGAGGAGCCTTCGATCATCCGTAACTGCGGCTGTATCAATATTTCTTATCCAGGCTTCGTAGAGGATCTCTCACAGTTTGCGCATATTGATATTTTGCATCCATTGTAGGGAAATAATTGAACCCATTTCCATGAAATGGCGTAGAAACAACTATGCCTGTTAATTCAATGGAAATGGAGTGATGTTAGTGAAGTTGTCTATATTGCGTAACCGTTCGGCCTTTTGGACGAGGACAGTGCTTGCTGCTGCCCTGATTCTAACGTTGGCGGCCCCGGCGGTACAAGCGTCTGCCGCTCCTGCGGTATCTGCACCTCCGGCGTCTGTAGCCGGACAAGCCAAGCCGCTAACAAAGGAGAATGCCGCAGCATTCCTCAAGCAATTCTTCAGCTCGGATGAGGTGAAAGCGCAGCTTGCCGGCGCGGTTGTCATTGTGGTCAAGGATGGCAAGACGGTGATTGAAGAAGGCTTCGGCTACGCAGACAAGGCTGCCAAAACAGCGGTAGACCCGGATGAAACGGTCTTCCGCATGGCCTCGGTATCCAAAACCTTCACTGCCGCTGCTGCCATGCAGCTGGTAGAGCAAGGCAAAATCGATTTGAAAGCGGATTTTCAAGTCTATACCGGACCTATTGTCTTCGACAATCCCTTCGGCGTTCCGGTAACGGTGGAGGATCTGCTGACCCATACCACCGGCTTCCGGATTCAGGACCCGCAGCCGGAAGATATCAACGATGATTTCGAAACCAAGGTGTCGATCGAGGATTATGTGCTGCGGAATATGCCGCCGGTTGTCCGAGAGCCGGGGACTTCCTACATGTATGACAACTTCGCTTCAATGCTGCTCGGTCTGGTGGTGGAAAAAGCCAGCGGCGAGCCCTATGAGGATTACTTGGAGAAGCATGTGTTTGCCCCGCTGAATATGGATTCAAGCGGCTTCCTGCTGGAAGGCAAGCTGAAAGATGAGCTTGCTACCGCCTATGATGCCACCGGCAAGGCGCTTGATCTGTATACAGTAACTCCGACTGTTATGCCGCAAGGAGGGATGCTCTCTACTGCGGATGATATCGGCAAGTTCATGACGGCTTTTCTGAATGGGGGCGTTTCCGGGAATAACCGCATTCTGGCTGCAAGTACCGTAGATGCCATGGAGGAATACCGTTCCTCCATCCACCCGTTGCTGCCGAATACCACCTACGGCTTCGAAGCACCGATTCAGCTTCCCGGTGCCGGCAGCAGCTCCAAGATTATCACCAAAGCAGGCGATTTAATCGGCTTCAGCACTTATATGTTCCTGATCCCGGAGCAGAACACCGGGGTGTTCATTGCCTATAATCAGCAGAGCGCACTGCGGGAGCTGTTCTACCCGGCGTTCATTCAGGCATTCTTCCCGCAATATGCCGCACCGGCGAAGCTGGACGCCTTCCAGCCGCTGAGCGCTGAAGCTCTGGATGCGTTCACCGGATACTATGCGGATCTCCGGCTCAAGAGCCTGGTCTCTACAGTTGCTATGCAAGAGGGTGCACTTACCATTAGTGACGCCTTCCTTGGCACCCGCCAGCTGCGCCAGGTAGATGATAATCTGTTCATCGATGAGCTTACCAAGAAATTTACCGGCTTTGAATTGACGCCGGGCGGACAAGGAGCTTATCTGAAAGAGCCGTACCTTAATCCTTACGGCTATGAGCAGAAAGGGCCGGACGGCGTTGGTTATTCCGATGTCACAGCAAGCCATCCTTATGCGACCCCGGTTATGATGCTGCAGTCGCTGGGCTATCTGCCGAATGATGCGGCGCTCAGCTTTCAGCCTGAGGCGGGAATCACGCGTGCCGAGTATGTGCGGCTGATGCTGGAGAGCAGCGGTGTCAAAGCGAGCAAGACTACCAAGCTGGCGTTCCCTGATCTGCAGGGACATCCGGATGCCGGCTATATACAAATGGCTGTAGAACTCGGAATGGTGGAGGGAACAGCGGGCGGAGAATTCCAGCCTGACCGGGTCATCTCCCGCCAGGAGGCGGCGGTCATGGTATGGAGACTGCTAAGTGCACAATACCCGGATAAACTGTTCCAGGATGTGAAGCTGGCGGGGAATACGGATAAATGGGCAGTTCCGGCAGTGAAGATGGCTGTGGCTCTGGGATTATACGGACCGGACATCAAGGCGGATGCCAAAGGCGCTGTTGACTTCAAGTCCAGAGAAGCCCTAAGTAAACAGGAGAATGCTGCCATTCTGTATGCCCTGTTCACGAATCCGATGAATCAGATCGTAGCCGGACTGGCGGAGAAATCCGGCGAAGCGGGTAAATAATCTTGACTCAAAGAAGAGCACATTCTAAGGGATGTGCTCTTTCTTTGGGTTCGCAAAGTCTTTCAACTATCCGGAAGCTCAACTCTTTCCCCATACCTTCAACAGCGGACCTGCCTCACCATAAACAGGATCACTATCCGGCAGCGGCACTTGGCCGATTTCAGGGAGCGCCGCTTCGAAGTCGTCCGGCGTGGCCCGGCGGGTGTTGTAATCTGCTCCGCCGGGATAAGCACCGGCGATGCGGAAGTCCTGCGAGGAGGTGAGCCGCTTATGCGCCGTACCGGCAGGCAGCACCAGTACGTCTCCGGCCGATACCTCAACCCTGCGGCCGGCATCGCCGCCCAGCTGCAGGCTGACGCTGCCGGACATTACGCCGAGCACCTCATGCGCATTGCTATGGTAATGGTGATAGCTGAATACCCCGTTCACCCAGCTGTTCAGCCAGCCGTTGTCATTGAAGATCTGTTCTGCGCTTTCCGGATTCTCCTGAAATGCACCTTTATACAGAACTGCCGGAAGCTCCGGATTATTCGGCAGCAGCTTGTCGGCTTTGAAGGCGAAGGTTTCTATGGAGCCATCCTGCTTCGGTCTGTCATGATGAGATTCTGGCAACCCTAATCATCTCCTTGTCCTTGTTTTTAGTTGTCATTACCCAAACTCTTTCCTGGCCTATCCTATAGTTCCCTCTTGCTGATAATTTTCTCCCGGGTCTTGATAATCTGAGGGTCTATCTGACAACTATAGGGTAATTCATGGCATACAGTGTAATATATCTGTTGTAGATGGCGTGAAAGGGAGGGTTCATTATGATACGTAAAATAGGTACACTGCTGGCTGCCGCGCTGCTGCTGCCCGCACTCTTCATTATCCCGGCGGCGGCTGCCGCTCCGGTACAAGACAAGGCTGCTCCGGTTCAGGTCGCAGCGGCGACAACCCAGAGTCCGGCCACGAACGGACTGGTGCCGCTGACCGGCGCAATTAACGGGAATCTGCCGATTCATATGTCGGTCAAGATTGAGAGCAGCGGGAAGCTGACAGGCAGTTATTATTACGACAAATACAAAAAGACGATCAAGCTCTCAGGTGATGTCAGCGGCAAAATAGTCAATATGTATGAATATGATGCCAAGGGCAAGGAAACGGGCCGCTTCGAGGGCTGGTGGATTGCCGGCACCGGTTTTGCCGGGGTATGGAGCAATCCGGACGGTACCCGCCAGCTGCCGGTAGAGGCGTTGACGGCAACAGCTTCCAAGAGTGTCAAGGTTCCGGCAGCTGCCGAGTGGAACGGCGAATGGTATATGGCGAGCAAATCGCCTTTCTATGGGGGATATGCAACATTCAGCTACGTCAAGAGCGATAAGCTGACCTTTTCCATCGATGCGTTCGATGGCGGCCATTCCGGCCAGCTGTATGAGGAGTCGGCCGTGGTCCGCAAACGGATGGCTGTATATAAGGAAGAGGACGGTTCTGTTGTCTTTTTCTACCTGCTGAACGGCCAGCTGTATGTAACCAGCCCTTCGCCAGTGTACTCTGCGGGAGCGAATGTAACCTACACCGGCGAATATGCCCGAGGTCCATACAAAGAGGGTGTCTACACGCTGAAGGATACAGGTGTCTTCAAGACAGCTGCAGCAGACAAGGCCTTCCGCACAGTGGTAGGCGATGATTATGATCTGTTCTTGTACAGCATGCAGCTGCTGGATAAGCCGAAGGATCTGGATGGTCTGGGTGCAAGCGTAATCTCAGGCGGCGTGCGCGGACTGTTTACACTGACAGAAGCGATTATTATGTATGACAAACAGGGCCACTATTGGGCAGCGGTGCTCGACACGGATGAGGAGAACAGCCTGGAGGAATTCGATATTGCCATTGTCCGGTTCTACACCAACGTGCCGAATACAACTGAGCTGCCGAAGACGATTGCCAAATGGACGGAAGACTTTCCCGATTACGAGGTTGTCTTTATGAATCCTTAGTATGAAACAGTCGCAGAGTACCGTCATCATGCCGGTACCCTGCGACTGTTATGATATTGCTCGCTTAGAGTGGAACTGTCATTTCATATTAATCTTAAATACATCTCCTGCTTGACCGCCAAAGACAACCATACCGACTTGCGGCAAGACTGCCGAAGGGTTCTTGGTCACCACAGAGAAGTTTACGATCATTCCATCGGCATCGTAGACAGCGAAGCCGCCGCTTGCCGGAGCCGTCACAGTCATTGTTTTTCCGGCTGATTTCTCACCGATCTTGAACCATATCCCTTGACCATTAGCAGATACCGTACTGATTGATGACCGGCCCCCATAGATAGGCTGAACCGCATCTTCGCTGATATAAGCATTGCCATCAATGCTTAAATACTCCGCTTCATTCTTCGTATAGAAGTTCAAATCAAACGCATCTCTTCCGTTCATGACCGGTATTTCAGCCGCATTGACAGCTTGGTGCTCATCCACAATCCGGGTGCCCGAGGCATATCCCTCATCCACAGCGATATTCTTCGTTAGGATCGCAGGGGACAGATAAAATAATGAATTGATTTTCTCATCCAAAGCATAGTAATTTTTCCCGTTTCTCTTTTCCCAGGCCTGCTTCGTCACGGGGGTTAGAGGATTGGACTCCAGCTTCTGATATTCGTAGGTTACCATCACCATCTGGCCGGCTCCGGGGAAATCCAACTCGGCACTAAGCTTTAGGTAGGTTTTGCCGTTCTTCTGCGGATCGAAGCTTACGGCGGAACGGCCATCGCTGCTCTTAAATTGCCCGTTGCCTGTATAAATATATTTCTGTGCGGGGATCAGTCCGCCTTCCAGAGCAGGCAGGTCAAGCTCTCCATCCTTAACTGCTATAGCAGTTGTTGCGCCCACTGTACCGTATAATCCGGAATAGGATTGTAGCTCAGCGGGCATGGCCGCTTTTACCGGGGGCACGAAGGTTGGGGCCGGCAGGAGCTTGTCAATCTTCCCGGTATCCTTCAAGTACTCCAGCAGGACATTCGAGGCGAAAATCGTATTGAAGATCGAGCTCCCGCCGGAGGAGAGTACAGCAATCGAAATATCGGATTCGGGTATTGCAGTTAGCGCAGCATGATACATAATGGTATCCCCGCCTTTGGTTAGTGCGGTGATTCCGTAATCGCTGAACGGGGCCAGGCTCACAGCATCCCAGCCCAGACCATAGCTGAAGGTATTTCGTTCATCCGGTACCCAGATTCCATTCTTATATTCAGGCGCCTGCATAGCCTTGGCCGAGGCTTCGGATAAAATATCCGTACGGTTTCCGATCAGCACTTCAGCAAACTCGGTCAATTCTTCTGCCGTGGAATAGATTCCACCTGCTCCAATGACGTTGGCATTCTCAACGGGCAGAGCCTGCTCCAGCCCCGGGAAATAGGTTCTGGCCAGCTGCTGTCTGTCAAACGTATCGAGCGGCGTTTGGGTCGAGCTTAACTGCAGCGGACTGCTTAGGTACCGGTCCAGGAATTCGGAATAGCTTAATCCGCTCACCTGCTCAATCATGAGCTCGAGCAGCTGGAAGCCATCGTTGCAATAGACCGAATATTCTCCGGGATTGGATTTCAGATGTTCGGACTCCAGCCTTGACAGTAATTCATCATGATTCTGTGTGTCGTTGTCATCCAGCAGCATGCTGTTGCCATAGTGGCTGCCGTAAAGACCTGACGAATGATTCATTAGCATCCGCGGTGTAATGTCCTTATATCTGGCATCGGCCATCTTAAACTGCGGTAAATACGTAGTGAGGGGCTTGTCGATATTAATAGCCTTGGAATCCGCCAGGATCATCGCCCCGGCAGAGACATGCATTTTGCTGACCGAGCCAATCCCAAACATCGTATCCTTCGTTACCGGTGCCTGAGTGGCTTTATCGTACACACCGGCACCCCCGGACAGGGTGATAGAACCTTTATCCCTGATGGCATACTGTAGTCCGCTTACCCCATAATTGGAGATGATCTCCGAAGCCAGCGCGCGGGCCTTGTCTTCCACGGTGGTCCCCTTCTCCTGTGCCGAGGCCTGAGCCATGGGGATTACTAACACCGAAGCCAATACGGCTGCAATCAACTTCTTCATCCTTATTTCCTCCTCCTGTTGCTGCTCGAAATTTAAATCTGGGTTCATCATACAAGCAAGAAGGAGGGAGAAGATCCGAAGTACCCTGAAACGAAAAAAACAATCCCTAAACAATAGTATTGTCTAAGGATTGTCCGTGTGAAAGGGGAGGACGACCATATTGTTAAAGACTTTATGTCCGGACTCGATGGTCATGTTGCCGCCGTACTTATCACATATTCTGGCTATATTGGTTAAGCCGATGCCATGATACTCCGGGTCCGGCTTCTGGCTGTGCAAGGGGGCGGTCTCTTTGTCCATATGATTAAGGATGTGGATGAACAGCGCCGATTCATTCGAATGAATCTGGATGAGCATGTACCGGTCCTCTGCCACCCTAACCTTCTTAGAGGCTTCTATCGCATTATCCAGCATATTTCCAAGAACGACACATAGGTCATAACGGTCAATATTCACTTCCAGCGAATAGAGCTGAAGCCTGGTATCCATTCTGATCCCGTTGGCCTGTCCAATATTAAGGGTATTCGTGACAAGCGCATCTATAACGAGATGTCCGGTGTTCACCCGCTGGTAGGCGTCCTCGACTTTATTTAAGGTAACGCTGATATGCTCCAGTGCCGCCGCTGAATCATTACGTTTAATACATTCTTCAATGTAGAGAAACTGCTGGTGGGTGTCGTGAATAATCCGCTTAATGGATTTGAAGCTGTGCACCGTTTTCTCATAATTCGCATCCTGATAATTCATCTGGTGCTGCAATTGCGTATTCTCATGCATGAATTGAAATTTATCAATAATCGTATCGAAAATATAGACGACCATCACATTCAGGAACAGGAATCCGATAATTGCCATGAAATAATAGATGTTTTTCTCACTGGTGACAGTAAGTACATTGATCTGATAGATACTGA
This sequence comes from Paenibacillus sp. FSL R5-0912, assembly GCF_000758605.1. Classification (NCBI taxonomy): domain Bacteria; kingdom Bacillati; phylum Bacillota; class Bacilli; order Caryophanales; family Paenibacillaceae; genus Paenibacillus; species Paenibacillus sp. FSL R5-0912. Next base: position 5,583,135 of record NZ_CP009282.1, on the reverse strand, counting down.
TCAGGGGGACGATCAAGAAGAAAATGTAGTAGCGGTAAGGCAAAGAGAAGCTTCTGCGTTTGGAAATGAATCTGATCACCTGAATCACAGCAAACATAATCACACAGCTAAGGCTTAACGCCTTCGTAAAGGTCAGCCGGTCCTGCCCGTTACCCGAATCCAGGGTAGTGAAATCTATGGCATCCAAGGTTGAGAAAATATAAAGCGAGATAAAACTGACCATCGTCATCAAAACCGCATACAGGATAGAAAAAATGACCTTGGTCTTAATCTCCACCTCATAGGATTGCGCCAAACCAAAGATCATCAGCAATGCGACACAAGAGGCTGCATAGGAATTCATCGGAATGACTAAATAGATGAAACAAAGCAAACCGTAAATGATGAAGTAAACGATCCGGTTAGTCTTCCTGGCGGACTTGTCAAAGACGGAAGTGAAGAAAAAGTTGGTTTGAAAGCACATCACCAGCAGCACACAGAGGACTATAGGCAGGTTATATAGAATCATACGAATTACCCTTCATGATCATAAATTTGGTGTAGTAATCTTTAACCTCTTTGATCTTGGACCGGCCTATAGGAAGCTCCATCCCATTCGACATGAGAACGGAGCCGCTGGCGAACTTCTTCACATGCAGCAGGTTGATAATAATCGAACGGTGGATGTGCAGGAAGTTACTGTCTTTTAGAGCTGCGGCATAATCTGCAATAATACCCTTGCTCTCATAGATTTGGGCTTCGGTGATCACATGCAGCTTGCTTTTTATCGTTAGGCTTTTGGCAACCTCAATCGCAAGGATATCATCATATCTTAATACAACTTCATCATAACCGGATTTAATGACCATGAATTTCTTATCTTGGGCCTGAAAATATTGGCATAGCTTGGTGATCTTCTCTTCCAGGAGGAGAGGCACTACCGGTTTGATTAAATACTGGAATGTGATGACATCGAAGCTCTCCACCATATATTGAGGGTAGCTGGTAAGGAAAATAATCTGTTCATCAAAGTGCTTCAGCTCCCTGATTCTCCGTGCCGTCTGAATCCCATTCATTCCACCCATCTCCACGTCAAGAATTAGAATATGGAAGGGTGCTTCGCCACGCTCATAATGAGCAGCCAGTTGCTCGCCCGAGTGAAACAACTCTATCTCGAATTCAATATTTGTCTTGATGGATAAGCCTATCAGAGTCCTCTTAACAAGCTCTCGCTGCTTCTCCTCATCATCACATATCGCTACTCTATACATGAATGCCACCCCTTTCGTTCCGGCGCAATGTCCTATAAATAGATTCACAACAGTATATAGCATTTTTAAAGAGAACAAACAACCATGGGGATCAAATGCAAAATGGAATCCTTGGAATGCAGACGGATGCGGGCTCTGGGGGGAGATTGTAGATATTGGGTAATAACTATTATCCAGATGGAGGAGGTATACAATGAACAAACAATTAGTTACGGCAGCTGCCACTATTATTCTATCCGCCTCAATTCTAGGCGCGTGCAGCAACAATGAAGCTACAAATGAGACAGAGCCAACAGCAACAAGTGCAGCGACTATGCCTGTGGCCGAAGCTACAGCCACTCCTGTACCATCGGCCACTCCTTCAGCCACGGAGGCGGCGTCTGCCGCTCCTGACCCTACTGATCCTCAGACCTCTGAACGGCCAGAGACCCGGGAATTCAGTGAACAGGAGGGCGGGGTTAGCGGGCAAACGGCTACACTGGAGCAAGGTGATGGATACTCCCTATATATCACTGGGGATTTCACATTGAATGTACAGACTAACCGTTTATCACTTACGGAGGATCCGGCCTACTATGCGGAAATTGAAAGCTTGGCTTCTGAATACGATCTCACTGCGCTGAAGCAACAAGGTAAAACTGAGCTTTCCGCTACAGGCAGTGCTAAAGATTATAGCGGGGAATTGGTTGAACATCCGCTCGGGTTTGCAGAATTGTATTTGCAGGCTACAGGTGATAAAGGAGTTGTGGATTACATGGTATGGAAGAATCAGGCGGGGGAAGCTTTTCTTTTCCGGATACACAATCCTAAGGGCACTTTATCCAATAAGTTTTCTCCCTGGGTAATGGTTTCCTTGGCGACACTTGAAAGAAATTAAAAGGTTGCTCGGATAGACAGGGTTCTTCCATGAGGAAGAATCCGAGGGGCCTGCAGGCAAAGTCCAGCCCGGAATGCAGTGAACCAGAGGTGGCGGCGATGTCGGGCGACCCGCCCGAAAAACGGAGCCTATACAAGAACGTATATCTTACAGGAAAACAATCAAAGGGAAATTACCTGTAGGGCTCATCGACGTGATTAGGGTCAGGATGGATGGAATAGAAGGTGCAGATAACTGAGAGAAGCCTCGTAGTCTCCTTGACGATTACATTAATAACGACCACCAAATGCATTTGGACTAACAGCATCAATACGGTCAAGTGCCTTGATATTATCCTCCAAATAATTACGGCGTTTCGTACCAGGAATCGGCAATGTGCCTCTTTCTACTGTCCATGCAATTGTTAGTTGAGGTACCGTACAGTTCTTTTCTTTGGCGATTTCCGCTAGTTTATCAACGATTTTAATATTCTTTTGGAAGTTCTCACCTTTGTTGATGCCGAAAATAGAACATTTAACTCAAAAAGTGACCAAAAGCCTTTTTTAACATTTACCATACCCATGCTGAAATGTATGAATGAAGTCAGGCTGCAGAAGATCATTCCTGCAGCGTCACTTTGAAGCTTCGATCCTAGGAGGTAACCGATTTCCGCCTGAAAATATAAACAGCATTATCAGGCGAAGGGGGTAACAGGAGGGAGGACAATCGTTCGCTGAGCTCCATGGTGAACTTATCCGCGCTGTAATAAGCGTCGAAATCTCCAGTCACCGCAGGATCTTTTGTGCCAAGAACGATATATAAGTCAACCGAATCGGTTTTAAATACATGTTTTTCATACGGGTTTTTGGGTACAGGCCAAGAGCAGAGTACTACTACCGGGCTGTATTTATGAAGGGCAGCTTTGGCATCTGCCTGTTCCACGAAGCCGGGGTAATCGATATAGTGCTTCCAGCTATAGTCGTCTGTTGCTGTGCAGTTGATGTTTTTTTGGTTCAAAAACTTGGTTAACGTACCATCGCCTGCAGCTATTTCAAGACATTTTTTATCGCCTATCAAGCTTGAGAGTTCGTTAATTAAAGGTTTTGAATAGAAACAATAGATGCCTTTTTTATTGACAAGTGGCATTAATATCTTTTTATTTAGGAGAATCCTCCAACACATCCTGAACAGGCCCAGAGAAACCGGCTTTCGTTCAAGCCCCTTTTTGAATAAAAGCTTTTGTAAGATCACGCCGTCCCAGAGGTTGAACTTTACATTTCCGGCAGGAGTTTTTGAAGACGCCGTTATATTTAGCTGCTCCAGCAGATGGATGGCAAACCGGGCCTTAATCACATTAGGCAGAAAGGCATTTACGGTTTTTTCATTGAAGCCGCTTTTGGAAATTTTATGATTGGCCATCTTTGCACTTGCCGTATATTTATCAAGAATGGCAGGGATAAGATTAGAATTCCTGGTGCTTTTCAGTATACTTAGTTCTTGTAGTACCTCCGCCTGATACTCCGGATACTGTTGTAATAACGTTTCTACGCTAATTTCGTTGGCTAATATTTTGTGGGCGGTATCATTCGTGAAATTTCTCATTCTATTCTCCATTCTCATTGCATTTCGTGCAGCGCATCATTAATAATGTATCATAAAATCCCGGCGAATACGTTCTGCATTGCCAATATGGATAGCCTGTCTACCAAGGTGCTCAAGTTATTTAACCGTTATCGATCATGCTGACCTCTGTGAATGCTTCAGATGGATATTACCAGATTTAGCTAACCCTATCGTTAACGGTGTGGTTTTATATGTGAGCACTGTAATAAGATGAAAAAAATCGCCCACAGCTCTGGCTGGGACGAAATAAGATTGTTTTTGTATGAACATATACTACCCTTCAGCACTCATGGCAATTGCCTTTGTTTCATGAACTGTACCATAGGGATGCTCAGGTGGGGCATAGATAACGTAAATTTTAAGGGGTTTGTTTCCTGTATTCGTTAAATTGTGCCATTTTCCAGCAGGTATCATTATTGCATAGTCATCATTGGCCATCACTTTAAAATCTAAATGGTCTTTCCTATCACCCATCTGAACAAGTCCCTGGCCTTCTTCAATACGTATGAATTGATCTGTTGTCGGATGGACTTCTAAACCGATGTCATCGCCAACATTGATGCTCATTAGAGTTACTTGGAAATATTTCCCTGTCCATAAGGCCGTACGGTAATTTTGGTTTTGACGTGCTGCCTGGTCAATATTCACTACAAGTGGACATTGTCCATAATCTCTTAATTTTATTTTTTCATCAGGGTAACAATTATTATAGTATTGAGGCTGATAACTTTGATTGCATGAATTAGGGTACATACTCAATTCTCCTCTTACGATTTAGTGTGTACTTTAATCATATGCATCTGCCTATATAAAAGATTGCAAAGCTTGCAAAAATGGGCTAGAGCCTAAAAACTGGAAGCAGATATTGATTGAAAGTAATCATTATAAGACTCAGACAGTAGGTAATGAGCTCAAAAACTTATTCATTTCCGTGTCAACGCTCCGGGCTCCACTGCCCAGCCATATCAAATGTCCCCATGAGTCAAGAAGGCATAGTGTGGATTGGGGGATATGGTGATGAGCAGACAATGCATGCTCCGGTAAAACAGCCTTATCATTTTTACTGTGCATGATCAGGGCCGGACACAGAATTTTCTGTAGTTTGGAGGGGGTAAAGGCTGCACTCTGTTCAAGATCAAGTATAAACCCATGGCCGGAGCGCTGGCGCTGATTCATGGCGATAAATTGTTCGATATCCTCTTGGCTGAACTGTTGCAAGACCTCAGGTACAGGAAGGATACTGAATGAAGGTACCATCTGTTTTAGAATGAAATTTGGAAATGTACGGCTGAAGAAGGAGACAAGTTTCCAGGTATATTTTTCTGTGGCCGGATGGAACAATAGTTTGGCCATTCTATAAATAGTGTCTTTAGGAGTATGCCATTCTTTGGATACGGCAGATTGAAGGACAAGACTGCTGACGCGGTGGGGGTAGAGGGATGCGAAGGTTAGGCCGCTGGGTCCGCCAGCGGATACAGCAACGACATGAACTGTACATACATCAAGGTGATTGATCAATTGCAGATAAGCCTCACAAGCCGTATTTAACGAAAGCCCTAGTTCTTTGCTTGTTGAGCCGTAACCAGCCCGCGAAGGAGTAATAATCGAATAGCCCTGCTCTAACAGATTCTTGTATCCAAACTCTTCATGACAATTGGAGTGCCCACCGTGAAGAAGCAAAATGGGCTTCCCTGATCCGGCTATTGTATATTCAAGGATTGTCCCATTTTCTAGCTCTAATATCCGGGTACTTCTTCTCAACATATCTCTCTGCTCCCATTCTATTCAAGGGTTAACCCCTATCTTACCCGAAATAAGTGAACAGAGGGAAGCATAATCACTTTATCTTAGCGTACGTCTAATTCTCACATATTCCCTGGGGAGATAGGGTACGCTGATTGGGGGCGTATCAGTAAAGCCTTCGGTATGGAAACTAAATTCTTCAACGGAAAAGCTGCTTATTTGTGATACTGCCGTATGAGAAATTAATAAATTTTCCATTTTCCAGCCAAGTATCAACATGGCGGCGAACAGGGAAAGGCAGCATATTATTTTACGTATTAACATGAGGGATTCCTCCTTTTCACACAGGCTCCCCTGATGCTTCCCGGATTATTCACTGCAAATTCCTTTACATTCTCCTCCGGTGACTATATAATTGCAATAATTGTATACGGAGTTAACCGGAGGAGCCTGCCAACAGCGGGCTCTTTTTGTGCTTTTTTTCTGGAATAAATTTACTGTCACGGAGGTTTTGAAATGGAAATGAACAATGAGAGCATCATGGTGTGTGTGCATTATGGCCCCCACGGGCAGCGGTTAATACAGCGTGGAGGACAATTGGCTAAATTGCTCAATGCTCCGCTGATTGTGCTTACAGTAGATGCATCCGGAGACAATGAATATAACCGGGAGAAGCAGCAGTACCTGTCTGGCTGGGAGAAACAGACCCAGGAGGCCGGCGGACAATTTGTGATCCGCAAATGTAATGGCAAAAAAACGGCTGATGTGATTGTGGAGACTGCAAAGGATAACAAAATAACGCAAATTGTACTCGGACAGTCAAGCCAAACGCTATGGCAGGAGATTACGAGGGGAAGCTTCATCAATGAGCTGCTGGAGCGGATGGGACCGATTGATCTTCATATCGTTGCGGTGCAGCGATATCCGGAGCTGCTCGAAAAGTCCCATGAGCAAGGATTCTCTGCGTATCTAGTCAAAGAGGGCGACCGCCATATCCTTATGGATGAACCGGATGGAGTTGAACCCATAAAGGGGGTTTTCTTTCGTGAGCTCGATACGGATTTCAATACCGGCCTGTTCAAAATCGTCAGAAACGGTGAAGCGCAATATTTGAGAATTGTACAGAACGAATGGGTTAAGCCCCGTTAAGCGGATTATACCAAAACTAGAAAGGGGGATTAAGCCTTGCTGCATATGATTATCCTACTTCCGTTTTTGCTGGCTGCGCTTATGCTGCTGCTGAAGCGAAATAAACGTTTTCACCTGGGCTGGATCGCTCTGCCCCTTCCCGCGGCTCTCTTCATTTATTTCCTGACGAGAATTCCAGCCATCCGGGCTGGAGATCCTATTGTAAACAATATCACCTGGATGCCGTCCTTTGGGGTGAATATATCTCTGGTGCTGGATGGACTCAGCTTGCTCTTTGTCCTGCTCATTACCGGAATGGGTGCCCTGGTTGTGCTCTATTCCATTTATTATCTTGATAAGCTGATGGAGGGAATCCGCCAGTTTTATATGTACCTGCTCATGTTTATGGGAGCAATGCTGGGCGTTGTCCTGTCAGATAATCTGATGGTGCTGTACGGATTCTGGGAATTGACGAGTGTTTCTTCGTTCCTGCTTATTGCCTTCTGGCACCGCCGGGAAAGATCCTCTTATGGGGCAATGAAGTCCATGCTGATTACTGTGTTTGGCGGTCTGGCGATGCTTGCCGGATTTAATCTGCTCTATGTAATGACCGGCACTTATAGTATCCGCGAGATTGTTGCACAGGCAGGAGCCTTGACAGAAAGTGCCATGTTTATCCCGTCCATGCTGCTTATTCTCCTGGGTGCCTTTACGAAATCCGCCCAGTTTCCATTTCATATCTGGCTGCCTGATGCCATGGAAGCGCCGACTCCGGTCAGTGCGTATCTTCACTCGGCTACCATGGTTAAGGCGGGGATCTATCTGGTAGCACGGCTCACCCCTCTATATGCCGGACAATCCGAGTGGTTCTGGCTCGTTTCTGTCACAGGGCTAGTAACTCTAATCTATGGGTCGTTCAAAGCCATCCGGCAAACGGATCTCAAGGCCTTACTGGCGTACTCCACGATCAGCCAACTCGGCTTGATCATGTCTTTGCTGGGACTCGGGTCGGCGGCAGCCTTCTTTACCGGCACGGGGGATGCAGTGTTTTATACGATGGCTACTACAGCAGCGCTCTTTCATCTCATTAATCATGCTGTATTTAAAGGCAGTCTGTTTATGGTTGTGGGCATTATTGACCACGAGACGGGTACCCGCGATCTGCGCAAGCTTGGAGGGCTCATGTCTCTCATGCCGGTCACCTTCTCTGTCGCATTGATCGGGGCGTTCTCCATGGCTGGATTGCCGCCATTCAGCGGATTCCTAAGTAAAGAAATGTTCTTCACCTCTGTGCTCAATATCCGGGAGTTTGACATCCTGAGCTCAGGATACTGGATGCAGCTCTTTCCGGTAATTGCCTGGATTGCCAGTGTGTTTACCTTTGTATATAGCATGATCTTTGTCTTCAAGACCTTCCGCGGCAAGCTGAGGGAAGACAAACTGGATAAAGTTCCGCATGAAGCTCCACTGGGTCTCTTGCTGTCACCGGTGATTCTAATTTCACTTGCTGTAGTGTTTGCTTTCTTCCCTGACCTGGTCTCTGCTACGCTGATTGAACCGGCAATGTCTTCCATCCATACGGGATTACTCGCACCGGAAGAAGCCTTTGAGGTATCTATTCATTTCTGGCATGGCTGGACACCGGAAATCTTCATGACCCTCGGCGTTATAGCAGCAGGTACGCTGTTATTTAGAATCTATACCCGGCTGCGGGTACTGGACCGCGAAGCAAGCGGACGCAATACGCTGAACCGTATCTATGACTTCTCGCTAAGACTGCTCGAGAATGGTTCAAGACGTTTGACCGATGCTTATATGACAGGTTCCAATCGCCATTACCTGCTCTATATCTTCAGCTTTTTCATCATTTCGTTACTCACAGTTCTGCTGCGGCAGCCAGGCATAAGCTTCGGCATGGAGCAGTATGCCTCATTGTCTTTTTATGAAACGGCTGTTGTAGCAGCAATGCTGCTGGCTGCCTTTGCGGTTCCATTTGCCAAGTCACGTGTCAACGCGATTCTATTCACCGGTGGTGTAGGGTATATGGTGACGCTGCTTTTCGTTCTTTTCCGGGCACCGGATCTTGCACTCACCCAAATGATTATAGAGACCGTATCGGTCATTCTGTTCCTTCTTTGTTTCCGGTATTTACCGAAGCTGAAGAAGCAGAGGGAGCCGCTGCGCTTTAAGCTGCCTAATCTGATCATTGCGCTTGGAGCCGGTATTACAATGACGTTGATCGCTCTGGCGGCTATGGGTACCAGTCCTTTTGAACCTATCTCCGAGTTTTTCCTGAAAGAAAGCTACAACCTGGCTGGCGGCAAGAATGTTGTCAACGTCATCCTGGTAGATTTCCGCGGGTTTGATACCTTGTTTGAAATCATGGTGCTTGGCATCGCCTCACTGGCCATTTATGGTCTGATTCATTTGAGAATGGAGGAGGAGTTGCCGCCGCTCCAGCCCGCCAAGAAGGGGACGTTACCGCTGCGCAGCAATGACGTGATTCTGCAGACGATGTCTAAGGGGATTGTCCTCATTATTCTGATATTCTCCCTGTATTTGTTCTTTGCCGGACATAATCATCCGGGGGGAGGCTTTATCGGGGCATTGATGACTTCTGCTGCGCTGATCCTCATTACAATCGCATTTGGAATGGATCAGGTACGCAAGGTACTCCCTGTGAATTACCGGCTGCTTACAGCTTCCGGACTCCTGCTGGCGATTCTAACAGCGTCAGGCTCATTCCTGTTTGATGCTCCTTTTCTAAGTCATGCTTTCGGCCATTTTCATCTGCCTGTGCTTGGTGATACGGAGCTGGCGACTGCCGTCCTGTTTGACCTTGGCGTATACCTGGCCGTAGTCGGTGTGACGATGAACATCATTTTATCGATCGGAGGGGAAAAGAAATGGAACTCCTAATGGCGGTGGCGGTCGGCATTCTCTTCACGATCGGTGTATACCTGATTCTGTCCAAAAGCCTGCTGCGCATTGTGCTGGGAACCTCCCTGCTGACGCATGGTGTCCATCTGCTGCTGCTCACAATGGCCGGGCTCAAAAAGGGTGCGGCCCCTGTGCTGGGCAAAGCGGATACTTATGTTGATCCGCTGCCGCAGGCATTGATTCTAACCTCCATAGTAATCAGCTTTGGGGTTACCGCCTTCTACTTCGTACTCGCGTACCGGTCTTACCAGACGCTGGGTACTGACGAAATGGACAGCATTAAGGAGGACAACGAATGAGCAATCTATTGGTACTCCCGATTCTCATTCCGCTGACTACGGCTGTCATCCTGATTTTTCTCAAAGAGAAGATCCGGCTTCAGCGCGTGATTAGTGCGCTCAGCGGTCTGCTGAACATTCTGGTTGCAGTGCTGCTGGTTTCACGTGTCCACTCTGAGGGCATACAGACCTTGCAGATGGGGGGCTGGGCTCCTCCGTACGGCATTGTATTTGTAGGTGATATGTTTGCTGTGTTGCTGGTAATGATGGCTTCGATCGTCAGTTTTGCGATTCTGTTGTATTCTTTCGGCAGCATCGGAGAGAAGCGGGAGAGGTTCTATTATTATACGTTCTTTCAGTTTTTGCTGGTCGGGGTATACGGCTCGTTTCTTACCGGGGATATTTTCAACCTGTTTGTCTTCTTTGAGGTTATGCTGATTTCTTCTTATGCGCTTATCTCACTCGGAGGGACCAAACTTCAGCTAAGAGAAACGTCGAAATATCTGCTCATTAATATCGTATCCTCGACACTGTTTGTAGCAGCGGTAGCTTATCTCTATGCAGCAGTAGGAACACTCAACATGGCACACCTGTCCCAGCGTATCGCTGAAGCGGGACAAGGCGGTGTGCTTAATGTGATTGCTGTTTTGTTCTTGATTGTATTTTCCCTAAAGGCAGGGCTGTTCCTGTTCTTCTGGCTTCCAGGGTCATACAGTGCGCCTCCGCCGGCTGTCAGAGCATTATTCGGTGCTCTACTGACCAAAGTTGGACTCTATGCAATCATCCGCACCTTCACGCTGCTGTTTGTTAACGATCCCGGCTTCACCCATGCCTGGATTGCCTGGATGGCTGCTGCTACCATGATCCTCGGTAGCCTGGGGGCAGTCGCGTATAAGGATATCCCGCGGATTCTGAATTATAACGTCATTATCAGCGTTGGGTTTGTAGCCTTTGGACTTGCTGTTGGGACAGCAGATTCATTGAATGGGGCGGTCTTCTATCTGCTGCACGATATGCTGGCCAAGGGACTCATGTTTATTCTGGGCGGGATAATTATATCCGCAGCTGGAACTGACCGGCTAGGCAGTATGGGCGGGATGATTAAAAAGTATCCGTTCATCGGCTGGATGTTCTTTACTCTTGCGCTTGCCCTGACAGGTATTCCGCCGCTGAGCGGGTTTGCCGGCAAAATCCTGATCATCCGCGGAGCTCTGGCTGAGGGAATGCTGACGTTGTCCTTAATTGGACTAGGATCGAGCTTACTGGTGCTGTATTCCCTGATGAAGGTGTTCAGGCTGGCATTCTGGGGAAATGAACCTGTGAAAGAGCTGCCTAAAGTGAGCTTGAAGGCTGCATCGGCTGTTGCCGCCGGACTCCTGCTGCTTGTGATTGCAATGGGGGTTGGTGCCGAGTCCGTGTATACTTATGTATCGCAGGCTGGAGAGGTATTGGCTTCACCTGCGCTATACATTGAAGCCATAATGAAGGAGTAGAGAAGATGGCCCTACAATTCCTGTTAAATCTGTTGATTGCCTTTCTGTGGATGGCGATAAATAACAATGGCTCTGGTTCAAGCTTCATCGTAGGCTATGTGCTCGGTATTATATTATTGCTGATTTTGACGAAATCCCTGGCCCGGACCCGGCCATTCTATCTCATACGTATATGGGCTATACTGAAGCTTCTGCTGATCTTTGCCCGTGAACTTACGGTCTCGAATTTCGTGGTCATCGGCCATATCATCCGTCCGAAGCTGGCTATACGTCCCGGCATCTTTGCTTATGAGACTGCCTTGACCTCGGCTTGGGAGGTTACGCTGTTATCGTGCCTGATCTGTCTGACACCGGGAACCCTGACCCTTGATGTTTCGAAGGATGGCAAGACGCTGTACATTCATGCTATTGATATTAAAGATGCAGAGCTGTTGGTCACGCAGATTAGAGGCACTTTCGAACAGGCAATTATGGAGGTGACCCGGTAATGATCCAAGTTATACTAACTGTGGCCATGATCATTCTGGCGCTGGCGATGCTGGCATGCCTGTTCCGTCTCCTGAAAGGGCCAACCCGTTCAGACAGGGTTACCGCACTCGATACGATAGGCATTCATATACTCGCTATGATCACCGTTTTCTGTATGCTGCTGGATACCCAGGATTTTCTAGAAGTCATTCTGGTTATCGGTATTCTTACGTTTATTGGAACAACGGCACTGGCCAGATATATTGAACGGGGAGCCGTTATAGAAGATGGAGGGAACCCGAATGACAGGTGAACTGATTAGCTCCATTATTGTGGTAATTGGTGCAGTCTTCTGCGGTTTAAGTGCCTTCGGCTTAGTCCGGCTGCCTGATGTGTACCTGCGTTCACATGCGGCTACCAAAAGTGCAACCTTCGGGGTACTGTGCTTGCTGACAGGAGGCTTCCTGTACTTTTGGTTTAAAGACGGAACGGTTAATGTCAAGCTGCTGCTGGCGATTGTTTTTGTATTCATCACTTCACCGGTGGCAGGCCATTTAAATGGCCGGGCAGCCTACCGTTCCGGAGTCCCCTTGTGGAAGGGGAGCATACAGGATGATCTGAAGGTCCTGGGGGAAGAAAGTCAGGAAACGTCTGCAAAATAATACTTAATCGCTGAATTCCTTATAGGAAGCGGGGGAACCAGGTTATATGGGGTGAATCTCGGATAAACGAGTAGGGCTACTTTCAGGGCCCGAATCCGGCAGCTAACCCCGCAAGCGTTCATGAGAGGATGCATTGGTTATGCCGCATATTGAAGTGAATGGAACGTCGCTGTATTACGAGATGTCGGGCAGCGGTCTGCCCATTGTTTTTATTCATGATTATTCGACCTCCCATCATCTGTTTGACCCGCAAGCGGATTATTTCAGCAAGCGTGCGAAAGTGGTCGTATTCGATTTAAGAGGGAACGGACAATCGGGGAAAATGGATGTGGAGATTAGCCGGATCGTAGACACACAATGTGAAGATTTGAAGCTGTTGTTGGACGCTTTGGCTGTAGAGAGGGCTGTTATCGTAGCTTGTTCCAGTGGTGCTGTGCTCGCCCAGAAATTCGCCTATCTGTACCCTGAGCGGGTGATTAATATGGTATTGGTGGACAGCTATTTCCAGGGAGAATACACAGCTAGAGGCGGGAAAGTGAAAGGAATCTTCGAGGTCTGCGCATGGGCCGCCCATTATCTTCCTGCCGAAATGTTTATCCGTTCTTTACGCATCACCTACAATAAATGGCTCTCAGCTTATCATATTCTCAGGAAAGAGCTTGTGCATGAACGGACCACTGAATTAATTATGCAGCGGCTGGCACTTAGACAAACGGACAGCTACGGATTCGCGTTACGGCTGCAGGTTCCTGTTCTTGTTGTATCCGGGAATCAGAATGAATGGGCATTGGAGCAGGTGAAAAGAACAGCCGGCAAGTATCCGTCTGCCCGCCTAGCGATCCTTGAAGATGCCATGTATCCGAGTCACTTGTGTCAACCCCAGCTCTTCAACCGTATATTGCTGGATTATCTTAGGGAACAGCATAGTTTTCAGCGGGCGGCGGCCGGCAAGTAGGAGGGAGATAGATGATTATTGCCAGCTGATTTGCTAATAATAGAATAGATGTGGATACTGATTCGCTGAAGAAATCTTTCCTCTAAAAAACAATATATGGGGTGTTATATGAATCAGTTTGATGATGTATTTATTCAGATATTAATTCTGCTTGCCATATCCATGGGAGTCATTGCAGTTGCCAAAAAAATGAATCAGCCCTATTCCATCGCGCTTGTAGTGGTGGGGCTGCTGCTGGGGTTTGTGCATATTCCTATTTTGGTGGAAGCAGAGGCTTTCATCACCCAGTCGCATGTCTTTCAGGCGATCATCATCTCATTATTCTTACCGATTCTCTTGGGGGATGCCACCTTAAAGCTTCCTTTCTCCCATCTTCGGGAGCAACATAAGCCGGTGCTGGCTTTGGCTTTTGGAGGAACCTTGTTGTCATTTCTCATCATCGGCTTGGCTGTGTATTGGGGGCTGGGCCTTCCGCTTATTGTTTCCTTCACCTTTGCTGCGCTGATGAGTGCGACAGACCCCATTAGTGTGATTTCGATTTTTAAATCTTTGGGTGTCCCGAAGAATATTGTTACTATTATAGAAGGAGAATCTCTTTTTAATGATGGGATTGCTGTAGTGCTGTTTCAAATCTCTTCGGTGTACCTGCTGTCTTATATGGAAATGGGCTGGGTAGGGGTTGGCAGCGGAATTCTGCTGTTCCTAAAATTTTCTTTAGGCGGTATCCTTATCGGAGCGATAATGGGATATTTGTTCTCGCAATTAATTCGTCTTTATGATGATTTCCCATTGGAGATCGGATTCTCCATGCTGCTGTTTTTTGGAAGCTATTTTATCGCGGAGCACTTTCATGTATCCGGAGTTATTGCTGTCGCGGTAAGCGGGCTGATCTTTGGAAATTACGGTTCGCGGATAGGTATGTCAGAGACCACGAAGGTAAATATCAATTCATTTTGGGATGTCATCACCCTGGTGGCTAACTCATTGATCTTCCTGATGATTGGACTTGAGATTAGAAATATTGATTTTACTGATAAATGGCTGCTTATTGTCGCTTCGATTCTTATCGTACTGGCAGGACGGACCATTGCGTTGTATGCCAGTCTCAGGTTTCTGAAGAATTTTCCGGCCTCCTGGAAGATTGTTTTGAATTGGGGCGGATTAAAGGGAAGTCTCTCCATTGCACTCGCATTGAGTCTGCCGGCATCATTTGAAGGCAGGGAGAATATCCTGGTCTTAACCTTCAGTATTGTCTTGTTCTCCCTGCTGGTTCAAGGGTTGACCATCAAGCCGCTGGTAAAGAAACTGGATTTGACCCAGGATAATGTAATGGAGAAGTGAAAAATGCTCATATCTATTATGTTTCTGCCATTGGAGTGATCGATAAGTTGGTTATTAAACACCGGGAGAACGGTACAATTAAAGCAGTTTCTCCATAATCATCACGTCAATAAACTCTCCATTCAGAATCCCCTGCTTCTCAAATACACCAACCTGCCGATAACCCATTTTCTTGTATAGCCCTTGACCGCTTTGGTTGAACGGAAAAGTAAAGAGAACAATTTTATAAAAGCTGTTTTCCTTGGCTATCTTGTGTAAGGACTCTAGGAGAAAACTACCCACACCCTGCCCACGAAAGCTGCGGTCAATGTAAACGGAGAGGTCAGCGACTCCATGATAGGCACAGCGGTGCGAATAAGGATTTAGGGAGGCCCAGCCAATGACTTCACCCTCTAGTTCAGCGACCACAACACTAAAGCGGCCTTGGTGATCGTTGAACCATGCCTTCATATAGGAGGAGTCTTTCGTCTCCGTTTCGAGCGTAGCGATCCGGTCCTCGATCCCCTGGTTGTAGATACGAAGGATGCTTTCCGTATCCTTTGAAGTGGCCTGACGAACAGTTAATGTAGTGATCATATGAACAGCCTCCAAATGCTTACTTTCTCGCTTTAATTACAGCAGATACAATGAATTGGTCAACGTTCGCACCGGGAACCCAATCTTTGATGAATGCTCTGGATTCATCTTTGGGCTCAATGCTAATCTCAGAGAAGCCGCTTTCCCGAAGCATCTGCTCTACATCAGCGATGGAAGAGGCTCCGGAGATACAACCAGAATATAGTTCGCCCAGGTCATTTTTGATCTCAGGGGGAAGCTCAGCTGTAGTTACAATATCAGAGATCGCCAGACGCCCGCCAGGCTGAAGGGCACGATAGGCCTCACGGAATACTTGCTGTTTGTCTGGTGAGAGGTTAATCACGCAGTTAGAGATAATCACGTTTATTGAATTGTCAGCGACGGGGAGATGTTCAATTTCGCCCAATCTGAATTCCGTGTTGTTGAATTTTCCTTTAATGGCATTATCTCTTGCGCGGCTGATCATTTCAGGTGTCATATCCACACCGATAACATGGCCTTGCTCACCTACCTGCCGGGAAGCGAGGAAACAATCGAATCCACCACCGCTCCCAAGGTCCAGAACATGTTCACCCGCCTGCAGTTCAGCAATAGCCTGAGGGTTACCGCATCCAAGGCCTAAATTTGCGCCTTCAGGAGCTGCAGACAGATCCTCGCTGGAATAACCCAGCTTAGCGGATATGGCATCAAAATCAGATGGGGAGTCACAGCAGCTGCTGTCAGCAGGTCCGCAGCAGGAAGAGGCAGCTTCGACCTTTTTTACAGCGATTGTCTGATAGCGCCCCCGTACATTCTGGCGGATCTGGTCATTAGTAAGTTTGTTCATGATTAAACACTCCTTGTATAGTGGAATAACTTGCAAATTGCAAATATAAGACTAGAGAAATCACCCTTTTACAGGTGCGCAGCAATTGCTGGATTTCCCCATGGCTTCATTGAAAAGCTTAATGGATCGTAGTAATGTTTCTACTTCAAATTCGCTCATGTGTGAGAAGGCTTCATTCAGGTATTCATTCATTTGTTGATCAATCGTTGTAGCCACCATTTTCCCTTCGGGAGTAAGCGACAGGTTATAGACTCTTCGATCCGCAGGGTCAGGTGTCTTCTTAACTAAATTCATTTTCACCAAAGACTGGACTTGTCTGCTAAAGGTAGTAATATCTGTCCCGAGTGTTTCGGCGACCTGTTGCATAGAGGGATTGTGGCTTCGATCAATTTCATACAATAGATGGCTTTGGGTCGCAGAAAGATCACATCCGCCTACGCTGCAGCAATCCTTATTGAGTAGTCCCAAACGCCTGCTCATGATTTGGAGTAATTCTCGTGGAGTTTCCATTGTTTTCACCTCATGTATTAGTTATAACTCAGATACTTGCAAATTGCAAGTTAAATATCATCTGATTGGAAGTTTTACATTACGGAAACAAAAAGAATGACTTGAATATAAACATTCAATTATATAATGAACTATAAATAGAAAGGGGCCTGAGAAAATGGAACAACCCATTCGTCTGTATTTCCTCTGTATCCAGAATCGTTGCCGCAGTCAAATTGCCGAGGCTTTTGCCAGACATTATGGCGGTGAGCATGTGATCGCTGAAAGTGCAGGACTTGAATCCGGAGAGATTCATCCCTATACGGTCAAAGTCATGAAAGAAGTAGGGATTGATATTTCAGGCAACAGCTCCAAAACGATTGATATGACAACATTTATGCAATCGAAAGTCATTATTAAATTATGTGAACAAGTTAATGAAAAATGCCCGATTGTTCCTTTTGCCATCAAGAATGTACAATGGGATATTACGGATCCATTAACCCATGAGGGCCGTCTGGAAGATGTGAGGGCTGCACGTGACCACATCCAGCTGCGGGTGCTTCAGTTACTAAAGGAAATGAATGTCCCTGTTAACGAATAAGGCTTTCTTGCCAAACTACTTTCGCCTTTCTTGATTTTAAACGAAATGAACTTTAATATATGATTATATATTTATGTATCATTTGGTTTGTACTCTGGAGAGGACTGTGCCTATGTTCAATAGTGAAATGGCAGAGAAGCTGAAATTATTGGGTGACAAAACCAGGCTAACGATACTTGGATTGCTTAAAGATAAAGAATGGTGTGTATGTGATTTAGTCGAAATCTTAAATATGTCTCAACCTGGTGTGAGCCAGCACTTGAGGAAATTAAAGGCACAGGGACTAGTGAAGGAGACGAAACGCGCTCAATGGGTATACTATTCCTTGAATATTGAAGAGGGTTCCTTTATTCAACCCGTTCTAAGTGCATTGCCTGACACCCAAACGCTACTGTCCTTGTTAAAAGGGGAGTACACGGAATGTGCTTGTGATTAAGGATTGAACAGAAGGGAATCATATTCTCACTTGATTATATAAGCGTATAGTTATATAATGATGTGGTGAAAGGGGGGCTGAAGATGAGTTTTGATCTGGATGAGCTGGATGAAGTATCACAGACGTTGAAGCTACTGGGGGATAAAACTAGGCTGACGATGATGAAGCTTCTGGAGAAGCAGGAGTGCTGTGTATGCGAGCTTGTTGATATTTTCAAGACTAGTCAGCCATCTGTGAGCCAGCACTTGCGGAAGCTCAAGGATGCGGGGCTGGTCAAGGAGAACCGGAAAGGCCAGTGGATTTTTTACTCGGTGAATCCAAACAGCATCCAGCATGAATTAATTCAGAATCTGATTGCCTTCGTTCCTTCACAAGATCATGAATTAGAAGAGCTCGATAAGAAAGGCTTAAGAATTTCATGTGACTAAATGGAGGTTAGCGGATTGGTTTCTGTATTCTTAGCGGGTTTCATTTTCATTGTTACCTTAGTATTTGTCATTTGGCAGCCTAAAAACTTGTCCATTGGCTGGTCTGCCTGCGGCGGAGCGGTACTCGCTTTACTTGCCGGAGTAGTCAGCTTTAGTGATGTTAAGGACGTTACCTTGATTGTATGGAATGCCACATTGGCCTTTGTTGCGATCATTCTGATCTCGCTCATCCTCGATAAAATCGGATTCTTCGAATGGGCTGCCCTACATATGGCCAGAGCTGCCCGGGGGAATGGAACCCGGATGTTCATCTATGTCACCATTCTTGGTGCGATTGTAGCCGCGTTCTTTGCCAACGACGGAGCGGCGCTCATTCTGACTCCAATTGTGCTGGCTATGGTCCGTGCGCTGAATTTTGATGAGAAGAAGGTCTTTCCGTTTATCATTGCCAGCGGGTTCATTGCGGATACTACGTCTTTGCCGCTGGTTGTAAGTAATCTGGTGAACATCGTATCGGCGGACTTTTTCGGGATTACCTTTATGGAATACGCTGGACGGATGCTGATGCCTACTCTGTTTTCCTTGGGGGCAAGTATTCTGGTTCTGTACTTCTTTTTCCGTAAAAGCATCCCTAAGAAATTCGACAGCTCCCAGCTGAAAAATCCGCAGGAAGCGATCAAAGATAAGAAGATGTTCAAACTGTCCTGGTGGGTATTAGCGGTTCTGCTGGTAGGATACTTTGTGAGTGAGTTCCTGAATATTCCGGTGTCTGTGGTAGCCGGGGTTATCGCAATTTTCTTCCTTCTCATGGCAAGAAGAAGCCCGAATGTTCCCACGATGGAAGTCGTGAAGGGTGCGCCCTGGGCGATTGTATTCTTTTCCATCGGGATGTATGTCGTCGTATATGGCCTGCGCAATGCGGGGCTGACGGACGTCCTTGCCGATGTCATCCAGGCTGTGGCTGATCAGGGGCTGTTCGCCGCAACGATGGGGATGGGCTTTATTGCTGCAATCATCTCTTCCATAATGAATAACATGCCTACGGTGATGATTGATGCGCTGGCCATTGATGCTACGCATACCTCGGGACTGATTAAGGAAGCCTTGATATATGCGAATGTCATCGGCTCTGACTTGGGACCGAAGATTACACCGATTGGTTCACTGGCTACCTTGCTGTGGCTGCATGTGCTTTCGACCAAAGGGGTGAAGATATCCTGGGGAACGTATTTCAAAACAGGTATTATCCTGACGATCCCTACACTGTTTATCACACTGCTTGGCCTCTATATAACGTTAAATCTATTTTAAAATCAAAGGAGATTACAACTCATGGATAAGAAAACCATTTACTTTTTGTGTACAGGAAACTCCTGCCGGAGCCAGATGGCCGAAGGCTGGGCTAAGAAATACTTGAGCGAGGAATGGAATGTGTACAGTGCAGGTATAGAGGCTCACGGTCTGAATCCGAAAGCTGTTCAAGCGATGAACGAAGTAGGAATTGACATCTCAGCTCAAACGTCTGATATTATTGATCCGCAGCTGCTTAATAATGCTGACCTTGTGATTACATTGTGCGGAGACGCTGCAGATAAATGTCCAATTACTCCGCCCCAAGTGAAACGTGAGCACTGGGGATTTGATGACCCTGCGAAAGCGCAAGGAACAGATGAAGAGAAGTGGGCAGTCTTCCAGCGGGTTCGTGATCAAGTGGGCGAGCGCATCAAGCAATTCGCTGAAACAGGAAAATAAGACAGAGTAACAGCCGGGGCTTCCCGGCTGTATTTCTAAGGAGGAGATGGAGTTCATGAAAAGAATTGAAATCTATGATCCGGCGATGTGCTGCTCCACCGGTGTATGTGGGCCTGTAGCTGATCCTGAATTAATTCGTATATCTGCTGTAGTTCATAACTTGAAGAAGCAGGCTGTAGATGTATCCAGATATAATCTGACCAGTGAACCGGATGCCTTTGTTACGAATGGTGAAGTCAGACAATTGCTGGCTGATGAAGGTCCTGAAGTATTGCCTGTTACTTTTGTAGACGGGAAAGTGGTTAAGAAACAGGGCTACCCCACGAATGAAGAGTTAGAGCAGTGGACAGGGATTGCCGCAGCTGAATTGACAGCCAAGCCCCGCATCCGTCTTGAAATCAAGACGAAGTCATAATGAAAGAAAGAAGGCATACCATGTCTAAACTCTTTGATCCACTGACTATGCTGCCGACACCTTACCTGTTCTTTACAGGGAAAGGCGGGGTGGGTAAGACCTCAACAGCCTGTGCGGCAGCAGTTGCGCTGGCAGACTCCGGCAAACGGGTTCTGCTGGTGAGCACAGACCCCGCCTCCAATCTACAGGATGTTTTCGGTGTAGAGCTGTTTAACCATCCCACTCCCATTGAAGAGGTTCCCAATCTTTTTGCGGCTAATTTAGATCCGGAGACTGCCGCCGAAGAATATAAGGCAAAAGTGGTTGCTCCTTACCGGGGAGTATTGCCTGATTCGGTCGTCGCGTCGATGGAAGAACAGTTATCAGGAGCATGTACGGTGGAAATTGCTGCTTTTGATGAGTTTACAACCCTGTTGACGGATGAGAAATTGAAGGCACAGTTCGATCATATTCTGTTTGACACTGCGCCAACAGGACACACGCTGCGGCTGTTGCAGCTGCCTTCAGCCTGGAGCGGCTTCCTGGATGAAAGTACGCATGGTGCCTCATGTCTGGGTCCACTGGCGGGTCTGGAAGGTAAAAAAGTTCTATATCATGAAGCGGTTAAATCCTTATCGGACAAGGATCTGACTACCCTAATCCTGGTTACCCGTCCGGAGCTTTCTCCCTTAAGGGAAGCCGCACGTGCATCATCTGAACTAAAAGAAACCGGGATAAAAAATCAGCTGCTTGTGGTTAATGGGGTACTTACTTCATCTATCAACGAAGATGAAGTTGGGAAGAGCTTTGTAGAGCGGCAACAGAAGGCGCTGTCACATATGCCTGCTGAACTACAGGCTCTAGCAAGCTACACAATCCCCTTAGCTCCCTTTAATGTTACAGGCATCGCAAGCTTGCGTGCATTCTTCGCTCCAGTCCAAGGGAATCCAGATCATGTACAACAGGTAGAGGTAAACGCTGACATCCCCTCACTTGAAGCCTTGATCTCCGATTTGGAGGGTAGCGGGATTCGGGTGATTTTTACGATGGGTAAAGGCGGTGTGGGGAAAACAACTGTAGCCTCTGCTATAGCTGTCGGCCTGGCCGAACGGGGACACCGGGTTCATCTCAGTACAACAGATCCGGCGGCTCATCTGGAATATGTATTCGGTGATCATTCCGATCAGATTTCCGTAAGCCGGGTGGATCCGAAGGTGGAACTAGAGAAATATCAGCAAGAGGTGATCCGCCAGAATGCAGATTCCCTGGATGAAGAGGGGCTTGCCTTCCTGGAAGAGGATTTAAGATCGCCATGTACCGAAGAGATCGCCGTGTTTCGTGCATTTGCTGACTTGGTAGAGCGCTCTGAGGAAGAGATTGTAGTTATAGATACAGCACCAACCGGACATACGCTGTTATTGCTGGATGCGACTCAGGAATACCATAAGGAAATCGCCCGTTCTTCCGGCGTCATTCCGGATTCCGTGCAGCATTTACTGCCGAGACTTCGTGATCCGAAGGAGACAAGCGTCGTTATTGTCACGCTGGCGGAGGCAACGCCGGTCTATGAAGCCTCCCGCCTGGAACAGGATCTGAAGCGTGCGGGTATACCAACGAAATGGTGGGCGATTAATCAAAGCTTTGCTGCTGCAGGGACAACAGATCCAGTGCTTAGCGGGCGGGCTCATGCAGAACTGAATTGGATTCAGAAGGTAGAACAAAATGCTGAGGGGCATGTGGTAATCATCCCTTGGAAGTCTAATGAAGTAACCGGGTATGAGCAGCTTAAAGAACTCTCGTGGCGGAAAGCAACTGCTGCTAGAGAATAGAGATAGGGGAGAACTATAATGGCGAATTATCATGAATTGATCGAAGGTAAAGTATACATCGGCGGGGAGAATGCGCTACTAGAAGCCCTGCAGGAGCAAGAGATTACCGATGTGTTTGACTTAAGGGATACCGGAACGAAGGCAGAAGGCTTCCCTGAGCATGTAACCCGTCATCATTTTCCGATCGTGGAGGATGAGGGCGGACAGGAAGATTCTGTTCAAGCGGCAATCCAGGCAGTTACGGCAGCAGTAAATGATGGGAAAACTGTGTATTTCCATTGTGCCGGCGGACGGAACCGTACAGGAACTGTGGCCACAGGAGTCCTGCTTGAACTTGGCCATGCTGCGAATGTAGAAGAGGCGGAAGCCTTGGCCAAAGAAAAGCGTCCGGATATCAACATCAAGCAGGATATGCGTGATATACTGAAGGGCTTTTATTCATCCAAGTAAAGTGAAATTCATATTCAAAAGAGCTATTTCCTAAGGGGGATGGCTTTTTTGTTATGGAGTTGAAATACATGCACTTACAGCAGCTTCTTAATTTCCTCAACCGATGCCACTCTGCCCATAATTTTCACTTGATTGTCAACAACCAGTGCTGGTGTTTTCATGACTCCGTATGACACAATCTCCTTATAATTCTGAACCTTTTCGAAAGTCACATCCAATCCAAGTTGTTTAACTGCTTCTCTAGCATGCCCCTCCAGTTTCTTGCAGTTTGCGCATCCAGACCCTAGAATCTTGATAATCATTAATAAATTCCTCCCATGTTAGATAATAATATTACTTGTTCTTGTTTCTACTGTTCTAAACAATAAGATTGAACAAATAACCGACCAGAATAATACCAATACCAGTTATCAGTACAAAAGCGGCGATTAGTTTCGGTTTGATCACCTTTCGCAGCAAAATCATCTCAGGTAATGACAGCGCAGTGACCGCCATCATAAAGGCGAGTGCGGTTCCCATTCCCACCCCTTTATGAATTAAAGCTTCTGCAATTGGGATTGTACCTAAAGCGTTGGAATAAAGGGGGATTCCTAGAACGACGGCAATAAATACCGCAAAGGGATTATCAGGTCCGGCGTATTTGGCAAGCATCTCCGCAGGCACTATGATGGCTCCTATTTTTTTCGTATGTTTAAGCAACTGACCTCCATGTCGCCAAGTGAATTTATCGCTATAGGCCAGCCGCTGGACATGGAGGATTTTTTTGGATAATGGCACCTGAAATACCGAAGATTATTTCCAAATGAGTATAGGAGGGTATTATGACCGGTACATGTTCAACAACCGATTACGGAAATAACGGGAACGTTGGCGTATTGTGGAAGACCGTTTCAGAGGATTGTAATTTGGCCTGCGATTATTGTTATTACAGCACCTGTGGAGGGAAGCCCGGTCCACGGATCAACCGGATTGATTCCGCTGTCCTGAATACATTTATCCAAGAATATATGGAAATGAGCAAGGGAAGTGCCTCCTTTGCTTGGCAGGGAGGAGAACCTCTGCTCGCCGGGCTGGATTTTTTTGAAGAGGTCGTGATGCTTCAAGCGGCGTATGCCCCTGCACATACAGAAATCAGTAATGCCCTGCAAACGAACGGCACGCTGATCACAGATAAATGGGCTGCTTTTTTCCGGGAATACCAGTTTTTGATTGGCATTAGCGTGGACGGACCTAGAGATATTCATGATGAGCGGAGGGAGGATTCCCGAGGGCAAGGGAGCTTTGATCGGGTTATGAAGGGTATTGATTGCCTGCGTCGGCATCAAGTGGATTTTAATATTCTTACAGTGCTTCACCGGGGGAATATCAATAAGGCCAGAGAGCTGATTGAATTCTATGAGCGTGAAGAATTTACATATGTACAATTTATTCCTTGTATGGACTTCCGTTCTCAGGAAACAGGCATGCCTGGCAGCTATGATATCACACCCGAGGAGTATGGACAATTCCTGTGTGAAGCTTTTGATTACTGGTATAATGACGGGCAGCCGCGGACATCAATTCGAATCTTCGACAATATGCTTAGTGTCTATACGGGCCGAGAGGCTGAGTTATGTGTTCACCGCTCCGGATGCAGCACCATGCTGGTACTGGAACAGAACGGGGACGCCTATCCCTGCGACTTCTATATTCACGATGACTGGAGGCTCGGCAATGTGGCCGAGGACAGCTTGAACGAATTGCTGTCGCATCCCGCACGGAAGTTATTTCTTGGAATGAAGCAGACGCTGCCTGAAGCTTGCCGCAGCTGTGAATACAAGCCGCTGTGCCACGGAGGCTGTCCGCGCAACCGCAAATGGGCAGATGATCTGAGTGTATCGGACCCGGATTATTTCTGCGCCGGCTACAAGCGCATTTATGCTTATGCCGATGAGCATATGAAGACGCTGGGAGCATCGCTACGGCGGCAGCTGTTCGCGGAGAATGTACAGCGATACTTTAAAGGTCGTCTTCCGGGCCGCAATGATCCTTGTGCATGCGGCAGCGGCCGGAAATTCAAGAATTGCTGTGCAGACATTGCCGTGTCCTAGCCGGGAGTTCATTGATCTGCCTAATTTGATTTATATGAAGTCTGCCTATTAAGGCACGCTTTTTTTAATCCAATAAAAAACCTATACATTTCATAAAAATGTGAGTTAGAAGCTGGAGCCGTAGGATTGTATGATTATTGGTAAGGAATTCCTTATTAAAATTCATCATGCGAGGGGAATTGTGATATGCAGGATACCATTGTGCGGATCTTGAGTGAAATTAAGAACAATCCGGAGCTGTTGCTCACAGCCACTGAAGCCACCGATATTGTGAATGATGTAGGTCTGGATTCCTTGCAAATGATTAATTTCATTCTCCGAATCGAAGACGAATTCGAAATTGAGTTTGATTTTGATCATTTTGCCTATGAGGATTTCCAGTCTATCGGGGATTTCATGGGGTTCATCACAGCCACGCAAACCGCTTCTTAAGGGGGCTTCATGGATGAAGTCAACCGTGGTTCTAGGCACCTTTGATTCAGAGGCGTGGTGGCGGAGTCCGCATGGATCTATGCTTCCTTCTATGAACAGCAGCCAAGCTGTGACGATGGGTATGGATGAATTGTTGTTTCCGTTATGCAAGGAGCAGGACATTCTGTTCACCCGGCAGCCCATGGACGAGCTTCTTAGAAGCTATTTATCGCTGCTCGGCTATACCTTCACCAATGTTCATTGCAGAAATCCCGTTCATGCGGATGACTACAGGCTGCATGTGTTTGATCTTCTAATGGCTGATGCAAGCTACTACCAGCAGCTACTCCCGCAAGATGCTCTGATCTCTCCCTATTCTATTCTTTCTGATACCAGTGAGTTAGTGCGCAGGTTCAATTTCGGTAATCAGTTTCCCTCCTTAGATACAGTTCGAGCTGTGAATTCAAAGATTTATTCTCATGAACTAAGACAAAGATTGGGCATTCGCAATAGTTCCTCGATAGCTGAAAGTTCTGAGGAACTGCTGACCTACGGGCTTCAGCTGCTACGGACCGGACAAGTGCTGGTGAAGGACCCGCTGGGTGTCTCAGGCAAAGGCAATATGTTAATTTCAAGCGAGAGAATGCTGAGAAGAATTGCGGCCTATCTGCAAGAGCAAGAGAATAGAGGCAAACAAACACAGTTCATTATCGAACCCCTGCTTGATAAAACGGAGGATTTCTCCTGTCAGCTGTTCCTAACAGAGCAGGGGGAAGTGGAATTGTTGTCTGTTCAACGAATGGTGAATGAAGCCTTCTCTTATGTAGGCTCCTATCCTGCCGGTTCCGGGTTTACCCGGATGCTCCGGGACAAGGGTTATTTCAGCATTATGGAAGATGCCTGCAAGGACTTGTTCGAGACAGGCTATCACGGCGAGGTGTGTATAGATTCCATGCTGCTGGCAAGCGGTGAGCTGGTGCCCATCGTTGAGATTAATGCCAGAAAGTCCATGGGGCTGATTAATCATCATCTCAATAACTATTTACAGCAGTATTCCTTGTCCAGCTTTTTGACCTTTATCTCGGCAGGCTGCTCCACGGAAGTGACCATGCTGCAGATTCTAGAGGTTCTGAGAGCAGGCGGATTGTTGTTTACGGAAGAGAACAGGCAAGGAATTATACCACTGGGTGCAAACACGCTTTTCGGCTCCGGCAATACAGCATTTCCTGACGCGGAGTCTGAATGGCGGAAGGGGAAGTTTTATGTAGCTGCTCCCTATGCCTCTAATGTGAGTGAAGCATTAACTCTAATCCACCGGGTAAAGGATGTCTTGAAGTCTCTGGCGATTAAGATTTATAACTGACCAGTCTTTATTGTAAAACGAGGGAGCTGACAAATGATTACCATTTTATGCTCATCTGTCGCTTTGGGAGTCTATACGCCTGCGGTCCTGTTACGTGACGAGCTAAGCAGGTCATATGAGGCCGATCTGGAAGTGCTGGAAAGCCTGTATCCGCCCGAAACAAGACTGAAATTAACCGAAAACAAGAAGGTTTTCTCTACGAGGTTTGAAGTAGCCAAGCTGGGTCACAGAATGATCAGGGATATCACACCGAATCTGGACCCGCATCTGGTAACCCGGCTTTTAGGCAAGTGGGCTGAAGAGAACCGGAGGGTGTTTATGGTTTTCTCAGGATTCTGGATGCCCGTCGTAGAGGAGTATGCGAGGAATTACCGCAAGGATGTCCATGCAGAGCTGATTCATATGGATGCGTTTATATCTCCTTCGTGGAAGCTGTATTCCAACAATATCCGTAATGATCTGTTTACGGTGAACGATGTCTGGTTTTTTGACGGGGCGGCTGGGCGGGTGAATTACAGTATTTCGATGGGTCATGCTGCCCCTAAGGACTATAAGGAACGTGACAACCGGTTCGTTATCCATGGCGGCGGCTGGGGAATGGGGACCTACAAGGAGACGGCAGCAGAGCTGAAGCACTCCCTGGAATTGAACATCGTCATTCACGAGCTCACGGATGATCAGGCTTATGGAGAAGAGCACCGTTATTACATGGTGAAGCCGGGCTGGTCGCCCTGGATGAAGAACGAAGAGCATGAATATACCCTGCCGCCGTTCGGTGAAGTTATCAATCATTGTTTTTGCGAGGATACCGGGGTGAAGCATAGCTTCTATCAGCTGATCTGTAACTCGAAGGCTATTATCAGCAAGCCGGGGGGAGGAACCCTGCTGGATTCGCTGGAATCCTTCACGCCGGTTATTTTCCTGGAGCCGCTGGGTGAGCATGAAGCCTGCAACGCGGAGCTATGGGAGCGGCTGGGTTTTGGAATAAGGTATGAGCGCTGGATGAGTATGGGTTGTCCGCTTGAGATGTTGGAGTTATGTAGTGAGAACTTAAGAAGCTATAAGACTCAGGTGTTACATTACGGGAGGTGCTTTCATGAGACAGCCGCAAACATCCGTAGTTCTGGACCGGGATTCCTTTGAGCGCTTGAAGAAAACCATTAAACATATGTCGGTAACGCACAAGCAGGTTCATCTTGACCCAACGTATTCTACGAATCTTCCGGTCGAGGTCGGGCTTAAATTAACCAATGGCTGCAATCTGCGCTGCAAGCATTGCTTTGAATGGAACTCTGAGGGGTATCACCGGGATTTAGGCAGAGCCGAGCAGAGAGAAGAACTGGATTTTGCAGTGATTGAAAAAGTGTTCCGGCAAACAAGGGAAACGAACGCCAATATGTTCCTTTGGGGAGGCGAGCCTCTATACTACAGCCGGTTCAATGAACTGGCCGACCTGCTGGAGCAGGACCCCAGATGGACGGTGTTATGCACCAACGGAATTCAAATCATAGAGAAGCTGGATTCCATCCTCAAAATGTCCAAAAGTCTGGTCTGTCTGATCAGCCTGGAAGGCTTCGAAGCGGAGAATGATGCGATCCGGGGAAAAGGCACCTTCAAGAAGGTTATGGCGGGCATTGATAAGCTGCTGGAGCTGGAGAAGGAGGGTATCTATCAAGGGAAAATCTCCATCCATCTGACCATTAGCGATGTCATGATCGATAAGCTGTATGATTTTGTTGAGTTTTTTGAACAAAAGGGGATTGACTCGGTGTATATTACCTTCCCGTGGTATTTGCCGGACGAAGTGTCCAGTAATATGGACCGCTATTTCAACGAGCATTTCAAGTGGCTGGCAGATGATCTGGAGGAAGGGCACCGCAACAGCTGGCATTCGTTCAAGTATCGCATCTCCCCTGACAGGATTGATCCGCTGCTTGCGCAGATGGAGAGGATTAACCAGCGAACCTGGAACTTAAGAACACGGTATCAGCCTGCGCTTGAAATGGATGAAGTACGGGACTTTGTATTGGGTTCAGAGAAGCCCGCCCAGAATAAAACGCAATGCTTGTCGATCCGCACCAGACTGGATGTGCTGGCTGACGGTGAAGTCAGTGCCTGCAAATTATTTCCAGAGTTCTCCTTGGGGAATCTGGCGGATCAGGATCTTAAAGAGATATGGGATGGCGAGAATTTCGAAAGAGTCCGGGAAACCCTGCAATGCGGCCTGATGCCGGTATGCTCCAAATGCATTCTGCTGTATCTTCACGGGAAGTAAGGATGGAGGCTACAACGAAGAATTCTGCTGTAAGCCGCGAGCTGATGGATTGGGTGGTTCCCCTGGGTCCTTATGATTGTTTATTGAATACGGTTACATTCTGGCTGTCTAGGCATCATGCCGATCCGAATCCGCTGTACAGGTATAATTTCTCCATTAATTATTATGCAGGCTATGACTGGTTCGACAGTACGGTGCCGGTGAATGAACTGTTTAGCTTTATCCGGCGTGCTTATGGAGTTAGATTGGAGCCTTGCCGTTTAGACTCGATGGTTAGTGGACGTATGTATTTGCTGCCGGTGGATGCCCACTATGTGCCCTACATGAAGGAATTTTACGGGAACGGCCATATGCTGCATTATGTGCTTGCTGAAGCGGCAGACGATCAGAGCCTGAGAGTTACAGATCCTTATTTCAAAATCAGCCTATTGGCAGACAGAACTTGTGTGGAGCAGGCATGGCGCACCTTCAGCGAACCGGTTATGGAAATCAGCCCGCCCCTCAGCCTGAATCCTGACCTGAACTCTATCCGGCCGTACTTAACTACACAGCCCTATGAAGAGTTGGTCACCCGCACCTATGCCCAAATTTCGGAACGGATCATGGATGTTGGAGCTTATAGGGGGGCGGAGAATTTAATGGATAATCCTGTGTTCAAACAACAGTTTGGCTGCATCCGCACGATTGCTCTATCGCGGTTAAGGCATTTCGGCACCTGCAGCACCATGGATTACGCTCATCTCGGCTCAGCCTGGAGGAAGCTTGAAGTGAGCTTCATGAAGATGACGATAAGCTTGGACAGAGGGGTAACGGCTACCGTGAATCATCTGAAGCAGATTGCGGAGGATGAGCTAGCTTATTTACATTCCTATGCAACAGGAGGCCGATGATGCCGGAAGAAACCAGGTACGAGCAGATCCAGCGGATGTTTTGGGAGAAGAGGGTCGAGGCTGTCCAATTGCTTAGACGGGTGCTTAAAGAGCAGGTGGAGCAGATTGAAATTCATCAAGCGGAGACCCGGATCAGGCTGACGGACGGGAGACGGTTTCTTTGGGATACCGGGCACTTGAACAGTCTTGGTTTTCTCATGCGGGATGGATTTGTGGAGCGCGAAGAGAGCCGGTTATTGTCCATTCTGATCCGTGAAGGATTTGAAGTATTGGATATCGGGGCGAATTATGGATGGTATTCCACGTTATTCGCACAAGCGGTAGGGCAGGGGGGCAGAGTTCATAGCTTTGAGCCGGTAAGCCCCACCTTCGCTGAACTGGCAAGAAACATCCAATTAAATAACCTGCAGAATGTAGTTCTCAATCAGCTTGCGCTGTCTGACTATAACGGGGAAGCGGAGATCTACCTGCCTGTACGAAGCGGATCGGAGGATGCTGCGTTGGTGATTGACCGGGCCTTGCAGCATGAAACCTACCGTTGCCGGGTGCAAACTCTGGATACGTACATTGAGCAGCAGCATATCAGTCACATTGACCTGATGAAAATCGATATTGAAGGCGGCGAATTAAAAGCATTAAAGGGATTTGAACAGTATTTGCAGCAGCATCATGAGAAGCCCATGCTCATGCTGGAAGCGACGGAGGCTCTGGCAATGCGGTTCGGAAATTCGATAAGTGATCTGTTCCGGTTTTTGCAGCAGTATCAGTATCAGCTCTTTCAACTGGCCGCAGAGGAGCTTGTGGAGCTGGACAGTGCTGCGGAGCTTACGGCACAGAATATATTTGGTCTTCAGCCGGAGCATATCCGGATATACAGCCCGTTCATCAGATTGATAACCATTGCAAAGTAGGGATGCCGGTATGGTCATTCATGTGGATCAATTAAGCAAGTCCTTTGACTACTACAAAAAAGAAACGGGAATCCGAAACTCCATCAAGAATCTGTTCCACAGGGAGAAATTAACCAAGGATGCCGTGAACAAGGTCTCGTTCGATATTCATGAAGGCGAGATGGTTGCGTTTCTGGGGCCGAACGGAGCAGGCAAAACCACCACTTTGAAAATGCTCTCCGGCATCCTGTATCCGAGTGGCGGCAGTGCTGAGGTACTGGGCTACACGCCTTGGGATCGGGAAAATGACTTCAAGAAGCAATTTTCCATTGTCATGGGCCAAAAAAACCAGCTGTGGCTGGATCTGCCGGCAAGTGATTCCCTGTATCTGAACAAATGTATTTATGAAATCAGCGATCAGAAGTATAAGGATACCCTTGACGAATTAGTGACGCTGATGGATGTCAGGCACCTGCTGCATGTACAGGTCCGAAGACTGTCCTTGGGTGAACGGATGAAGATGGAGCTGATCGCTGCTTTGCTGCACCGGCCCAGGATTATATTTCTGGATGAGCCGACGATTGGCCTGGATCTGGTGTCACAGAAGAACATCCGCGAGTTCCTCAAGGCTTACAATCATGAATTCCGCACAACGCTGCTGCTGACGAGCCACTATATGAAGGATATTGAAGATCTGTGTAAGCGGACCATCGTGATCAATCAGGGCAAGCTGGTGTATGACGGGGAGATCCGCAAAATCAACGAGGTCATGAATGAGAAAAAACGAATGAAGCTGACCTTCTCGGCCATCGTCGACCGGAAGGATCTGGCCGTTATGGGTTCTATTAAAGAATATAGCGGCTATGACGTCATTCTCGAAGTGGAGCGCGCGAAGTTCAAAGAGTATTCCAGAATGGCCATGGATCACTTTCCCGTCATTGATCTGAATCTGGAGGACATTCCCCTGGAGGAAGCCATTGCACGTTTATATGAACAGCCGGAGCCGCGCGGATGAACAATAAATTTGCCGTCAGCTTTTCGCTGGGAATCCAGAACTCCATGGAATACCGCTTTAACTTTTTTATGGGTTTTGCCAGTCTCTTTTTCCCTATCTTCATCCAGCTCTTCCTGTGGAAGGCGGTCTATAGCCATGCCTCCAATATGAACTTGTATGGCTATACTTACCACCAGATGATCGTCTATACCATCGTAGCTGCCCTGATCTCGCGGCTGGTGGCTACGGGTCTGGAATATGACATTAACCATGATATCAAGAGCGGGGGGCTCAATAAATATCTGGTGCGGCCGGTCGGTTATTTTCCTTATAAAATATGTGTCTACCTTGGGGGGAAGGTCCTCTCGTTTGCCATTACGTTAATCATGCTGCTGGGCGTGGTGCTGTTCATGGTTTATTACTTCAAGGCGCCAATCAGCGTATCGCGTATACTGGTTTTTGGTGTCGTGCTTATGCTGGCGGTTGTGCTTAATTTCATGATCTCATTCGCGGTCAGCGCGATTGCCTTCTGGTTAACCGATGTCTCTTACTTTTTTCATGTTACAGCGTTATTGATTCAGATATTTAGCGGCGGGATTTTCCCGCTCGATATTTTTGGGGCGACATGGCTGGCTGTCTTCGATTACCTGCCGTTCAAGTATACGATCTACATGCCGGTGAATGTAATCAACGGCAAGCTGACCCTGCTTCAGGCGCTGCATGTGATAGAGCTGCAACTGCTATGGATTGGA
The DNA here is from genome assembly GCF_000758605.1 of Paenibacillus sp. FSL R5-0912. Classification (NCBI taxonomy): domain Bacteria; kingdom Bacillati; phylum Bacillota; class Bacilli; order Caryophanales; family Paenibacillaceae; genus Paenibacillus; species Paenibacillus sp. FSL R5-0912. Next base: position 5,550,949 of record NZ_CP009282.1, on the reverse strand, counting down.
CTCATTATGTTGCTTACGCGCTATATTTGGAAAGTGGCGATCAAGAAATATATTGCCGTAGGGGGTTAAGTGAACCCGATGCTCAGATCACTTCGGAAGTACGGTTTCATATATACCTTGTTCATCAAAAATTCCCTGATGTCCCAAATGGAGTATAGAGTTAATTTCCTGATGGGCCTGCTGGTGGAGACCTCCTATCTGTTCGCCAAATTCCTGTATGTGATTATTGTCTATGAGGCGGGATTAACGCTGGATGGAGTGCCCATTGATGCGATATTGCTGTTTATTGGCACTTACACCTTGATGACGGGGTTATATTGGGGACTGTTTGCCATCAACTTCGTGCAGATCCCGGAGCATGTAAGAACCGGGTCACTTGATATTTTGTTAACGAAGCCGATTTCCCTGCAATTTATGATGACGTTACGGAATGTGGACTTTGGTCTGGCGATTCCGAATGTGCTGGGCGGCATGACCATGGTTGTGGTGGGCTGGAGAAGACTGGGGCTTCCGGCTGATGCCGCTTCAATAGGCGGGTTCATCTGCTTCCTTGTACTGGGGCTGCTCATGACCTACACCTTGTTCCTGATCCCGCAATTATTATCGTTCTGGTTTATTCAGATTGCTGCTGTCAATGACATCTCAAATGGCCTGTTCGAGCTGAATAACATGCCAATGATGATTTACTCCAAATGGATACAGCGAATAGGGATATTTGTTGTCCCTGTTCTATTGATTACTAACTTCTCACCCTTATTCGTGCTGGACCGGTTACATCCGGGCCTCTTCCTCTGGGCTATTCTGTCTCCCATCCTGTTGCTGGGAATCACGAGATGGATCTGGTCCAAAGCGATTCGTAATTACAACAGCTCTGGCGGCTAGATATCCGGAATCACAGGAGGTAAGGATATGAATACTCAGAAGCCATATCGGATTGGTATTTTGGGCTGCTCCACAATCGCTCCGTTCTCGATCATTAACCCGGTCAGGGAGCTTGATCAATTTGTAACGTATGGTGTAGCGTCGCGTGATTTGGACCGGTCTGCAGCCTATGCGCTGAAGCATCAGATTCCGCATGTTTTTGAAAGCTACGATAAGCTGCTGGCGTCGGCGGACATTGATGTGGTCTATATTCCGTTATCCAATTTCCTGCATAAGGAATGGACGCTGAGGGCGATTGAGGCTGGCAAGCATGTCTTGATTGAAAAACCGATAGCCTTGCTTGCCGATGAGGTTCTGTTCATCAATGAACGGGCCAGGGAACAGGGTGTGCATGTCCTTGAAGCGCTAATGGTGCAGCATCATTCGTGGCAGCAGGATATAACGGACATGATTACAGCTGAAACCTACGGCAAATTGAAAAAAATCAAAACCCGGATCTCCTTTGAAATTCTGCAAAGCAACTACAGCGCGGATAATTACCGGTTCAAGCCTGAGTACGGCGGTGGCTGCTTCATCGACGAATGCTCGTACTGGCTGCAGTTTATCCAAAAGATTATCGGCTTGAAGCCGCAGACACTGGACGGATTCTCGACATTCTCCGGCATCAATCAATGCGACTGGACCTTTCATGCGGCGCTGCAATATGAGGGGGGCGTCGAGGCAGAGTTCCTGGGTTCCTTTGAAATGCCGAACAATGCCACCCACTGGCTGGAGTTTGAGCGGGCTAGGGTAAGGATCAGCGGCTTTTTTAAGCCTTGCTATGGGGATTACAAGATCATCATTCAGGTTGAACATACGGAAGAAGGAACAACAGACAAGCTTGTATACTCTCCGCAGAATTACTATGTGAACCAGCTCCGGTTCTTGGCAGAGGTTCTTGGGGGCACCAGAGAGAATATCCCCTTATCCGAATCCTATGAACGGGTGGCAACTATGAACGCCATCTATGAGATTGCCAGGAAAAAGCATGCTGGGCAGCCTACCCTGGAAGATAGACCGGACGGGGAGGCTGTGAATTATGGATGACAGAGAACAGGAGATTCGTAAGCTACTCGCTCAATTGCCCGGCGGTTCTCCCCACCTGAAGAATGCAGGTATGGACGCGGATTTGCGAGGTTATGGCATGGATTCTTTGTTGTTTATTCATTTTGCGGTGGTCCTGGAAGAGCATTTCTCAATAGAGGTGAGCCCGGAATTTCTCGATATAGATAAACTATACAGTCTTCAGAAGTGGAGAGAATATATTGATTCACAGGATCTTGTATGTTAGTAGCCCTGGAGATGGACTATTTCAGCGAGGGCTACCGGACCATGCACTCCAATTGTGTGGATTTGCCCATGGCAGGTGCCGCAGGCTTTCATCAGTATGAGAACTATTTCTACTATACCTTCCTGTATGCCATCATGATGAATTGGGGAGAGGCAGCGGGCGGGGACTGGGTGGCCTCCAGACGCAGCATTCTTAACAAGCTGGGCTTGACCCTTAAGGTAACTGAGGTTCTGGATGCTGCTGGGCTGCTGTCTGTGATTCACATGAACATTGATCAGCAGTGCCCGGTCGTGATGATTGCCAACTACAACTATCTGTTTTTTTTGAGCCAATACGGGACGGTCATTGATGATCATGCCGTGTTAATCACGGAATATGATTCAGCCAGAAGGCTGATCGTGATCCGGGAGAATCAGCTGAACAAAGAGGTAACCTTGAATGTGATGAAGGGGGAGCCTTTTTTCAAGCTGCAGCTGACCGAGGAGATGATAGCGGATATCTGGAATAAATCCAATGCTTCTTTCAAGGAAATCAGGAATTATTGTTATAACAAGCTGTTTAGCGTAGCGAAAATAGGCGAATCGGAGGTTCACAGCTATCTGGAGCTGGTTGAGGATTTCGCACAGTGCTATAAGAACCGTTCCAGCCATTTAATAGAATCTGTGGAACGGTTCAATGACAATGTCTCTCTTATGGAGGGGCTTAATGATGCAAATGCCATTGCGGTTGAATTTGAAGGCATGCGCAGGAGTTATCACGGCTCGGCGATCATTATGTTTGATATCTTCGAGAAGGCGCTGCCCTGGGTATCCGCTCATGAAGAATGGGGGCAGATATTCGGCGGGTTCCGGGATCAATATATCAAATTCAGATACCATCTGATCTCCAGTCTCCATGCGGATACGCTGAGACGGAAGCTGATGCCGCCGGATAGAATTCTTCAGCTTACAGAGGAGATTAGACAACTGGATACGGAGTTGTTCTCTCTATTGGAGGAACTGATCCTACATCACTCACAGCACCATAATCAGCAGGTTCTTGGCAATGCCGCACAGGCTTTAATTAACTATGCGGCTTGCGCCGAGGTATCGGCAGATAGTGAGTATAGCCCTGATCCGGAAACCGTATGTAGAGCAAGCCAAGCCGTAAATGGCAGGCGGGAGAATTGGATCACGGATTCCTGGCATTCAGACAAATCCCAGCCAGTCCATTGGCTGATGCTGGATCTGCTGAAGCAGAGAGAACTTCTGAGATTTGTGATCAGGCATTCGCCTGCCCCCGGCTATATCACGATGGATTATGAGCTTCAGGGCAGCAACGACAAGGAGCAATGGGAGCAAATAGCGGCTGTACGGAATAATGAGTCTGTCTTAACCGCGCATGAGGCTGACGGCTGTTCGTTCAGATACATCAGGCTATATATCACTTATCCGGCCCAGAATGATTTTCAGGCTCGGATTTTTGAGCTTGAGGTATGGGGGCCAGCTGTAACCCACGCCACAAAAAACTGACATGATTCAAAAGAATGTAATATATCTTTGGATTTAGCCTGGTAGCTATAATAAAAATGTAAAAAATACATGCCATATTGAATGGAGAATCTACAATGAACAACAAGAAAAAATGGAAAATATTTGTTATTCATCATTCCCATACGGATATTGGTTACACCGAGCGGCAGGAGAAGATAGAGCAGTATCACGTAGATTTTATCCGGCAGGCTGTTGCTATATGCGAGGCTTCTCATACGGAGGCCCGCAAAGAATGGGCGGGCTTTAAGTGGACCTGCGAAACCTTCTGGGCCGTGGAGAAGTTTCTGGAGGAAGCCACGGAAGCAGAGAAGGAACAATTTGCAGCCGCGCTCAGACGCGGGGATATCGAGTTATCGGGCACCTACTTGAATATGACGGAACTGATCAATTTTGAGCTGCTGGGCAGTATGCTTGCACGGGCAGGGCAATTCGCCCGGCCGCTGGGGCTTCAGGTGAAGTCGGCCATGACCGCAGATATTAATGGATACAGCTGGGGTTATGCACAGGCTTTGGCAGACGCAGGAGTCGAGAATTTGCTGTCCAGTATCCACACACATCACGGGATGTTTGCCATCGGGCGCAAGCAATTCCCCTTTTATTGGGAGACACCCAAAGGCAACCGCCTGCTGGTATGGAGCGGCGAGCATTACATGATGGGGAATGATCTGGGGATCAATCCGGATGGGGCATTATCTTATACCATCAAAGACGAAGACCCGGTATGGGGGATCTCTAAAGATCACTGGAAGCTGGCCGAGACCCGGATTGCCCGCTATCTGGATCAGCTGGAGAAGGAGCAGTATCCATACGATTTTGTATTGGTGAATGTCATGGGGCTGCTGCGGGATAACTCGGCGCCAAATCCAAGAATCATGACCTTCATCAAGGAATGGAATCAGAAGCACGGGGACCATGTAGAGCTTGAAATGACAACGCTTAACCGGTACTTCGAGCGGTTGCGGCAGCAGGAGGCCGAGATTCCTGTCTATAGCGGTGACTGGCCGGACTGGTGGTCCGATGGCGTGGCTTCGACCGCGATGCACACCCAGATCTTCAGGAATGCCCAGCGAACCCTGGACGTAGTTAAGCGGCTGGACCCGGAGCGCAAGATGGCGGCATCAAGCGATATTGCCCAGGCAGAGCAGCAGTTAATGATGTATGCCGAGCATACCTGGGGATATCACTCCTCCATCTCGGAGCCCTGGCACATCATGGTGCAGGAGCTGGCAGTCCGCAAAGAGGCGTATGCCGCCAATGCCAGCAGACTGGTTCATGCCTCGCTGGATGCGGTTCTGAAGGCGCGGGGCGATGTGCTGCTACGGGCAGACCGGGCATTCACCTATAAAGTAATCAATTCCTTCGATTACCCCGTAGAGGATCTGGCTCATTTCTATCTGGAGGAGCAGTGGGAAGCGGATTATTTCCGGCAGGGGCTCGAGGTGGTCGATGAGCAGAGCGGAGAAGTGGTCAGCCATCAGCAGGAGAAGGTAAGCAGAGGATACCAGATTGCGGTCATGGTCAAGCTTGGCGCGAAGGAAGAGAAGCGGTTCCGTATCCGGGAAGCCTCGAAGACCGTCCCGGTGACGACAAGCAGCACCCGCTTGCGGGGAGCCGACCGGATTCATGATATACGGGATATCTACCCTCCTGTGCAAGAGGAGACCCCACGGCTGTTCATCACGGAGAATCATATTGAATCGCCTTGCGTACGTATTGCGTGGAGAGCCGGTGAAGGCATCGTCTCCTGGATAGATAAGCAAACCGGCCAGGAATTCATTGATCCCCGTCAGACGCACGGAGCCTTCACACCGGTGTATGAAGTGACCCCCGGCGGCGGAGACGACCAGATGACCGTGCGGAGAATCATGGGCAGGAACCGTAAAGGCATGAATGTTCAGCGTTCTGAGGGTGTCCTCTCAGGTGTGAAGGAAATAACGAATGGACCGGTATATGGCATCATTGAATTGAAATATCAGGTTCAAGGAATGAGCCACTATTCATTATTCCTGAAGGTGTTCAAGGACCGGAAGAGAGTCGATGTCTCCGTCCGCATCCATAAGGATAGTGTGTGGGACCCGGAGAATGTGTACGTCGCCCTCCCCTTTAGTGCAGGCGGCAGCAGTGAACTGTGGTTCGAGAAGGCCGGGGCTGTCCTAAGGCCGGGAGTGGATCAGATCCCGGGCACCTGTACAGATTTCTATTGTATTCAGGAAGGGCTTGCGGTTATATCCCCTCATGGCGGGCTGTCCATTGCGACCCCGGATACGCCGCTGATGCAGACCGGACCTTTGGAATATGGCCCAAGACTCGTGCAGGGCCAACAAGAAGAGAACGCCCATACCTCATTGTATGCCTGGGTGCTGACCAATTATTGGGAGACGAACTTCAAGGCGACCCTCGGGGGATTCTACGAATTCCGGTATATGCTGCAATGGGGAAGCGAAGCAGATACGGCAGAACAAGCTATTCAGTTGTGCCACAGTGCCAATGCAGGCACGGTTGCATTCAGAACCACATAAATTCCGGCGGGCATAAGAAGGGCTGAATCTTTAATAGAGAAGCCCTTTTTTTGTCTAGTTAATAGGCTTCAAGCAATATAGATTGAACTTGGAAAAAATACAGACAGGGAAAAGTGACGGAGGAGAATTTTGGAACTGTAGGAGCGACAGCGTCCGCCTTTGTCACCGGATTTCCACCGCGAAGAGCAGTTTAAAATCGAGAAATCTGGGGACAACAGCGGCCGGAGGGCCAAACATTCTCTGGAGTCACGGCAATCCCGGATCAGAAGAAATACAAGTTCACTCTATATAGAAGAGAGCCTTGTGTAAAAAAGGGAGGTGTGCGCTGTGTACCGTATTCTGATTGTGGATGACGAACGCATTGAGAGAGAGGGCATTCAGCAATTAATACAGGAACACCATCTGGAGCTGGAGACACTCCTTGCGGCGAATGGCGAGATTGCGCTGGAGATCCTTGGGAAGCACAAGATCGATATTCTGATTACAGATATCAAGATGCCCTTTATGGACGGGCTGGAATTGTCGGAGAAGGTCAGCAGCCTGGGCCAGGATATTGAAATGATCATCTTCAGCGCTTACCATGAGTTTGAATATGCGAGAAGAGCCTTGCGGACCAACATATCGAATTATTTGCTCAAGCCGGTTCATATCCCGGAGTTTCTCAGTGTGGTAAGCGAGGCGATCCAGGCCTGTGAAGACAAAGCGGCAGAGAAATTGCGGAACGAACAGCTGGTGGAGGGGTATAACCGGGGACTTCTGTATGAGAAGGAAAAAATGCTGCTGGACTCTCTAAACGGAGTGAAAATAAATGCGGAGGCATGCATGTCTCCGGAACTGCTGGAATATGTCCATCACAAGCATTGGCTGCATATGATTCTGGTGGATTGCCGCCGGAAGTTTTTTGATATTCACAATGATGAATTCATTAGGCTGTTACACGATAACCTCAGCTACGCCTTCGATTATGTGAACTTGAGCGAGCATCAAAGTATGCTGTTCGTCAAGCACCCCCGCCCCATCCCCAAAGAGACGCTGCGCATGCTTGGAGATCAGATCATCCGCAGCACCGCCGGGAGCCTGGATCTGAATGTGGGTCTGGTGATCGGGAGAGCGGTGAATCAGCCGGAACAGTTGTATGAGGCCTATACCGAGATGGAGCAGATGCTGGAATTCAAATTTTTCATGGATGAGTATACTCTTCTATTTGCCGATGAACCCTTTGAGCAAGCGGGCTTCAATGAGATCGAATTGAAGCCGATTCTGGATAAGGTCTACCAGTGTCTGGAGTATAACGATTTTACCGGTGCGAAATACAGTATAGAGCTGCTGTTTACCTACCTGAGAACCAAAGGGCAATTCTCGTCCCTGTACACCAAGTTCATCTGTTCGGAAATTATGAAAAAGGTGGTGACGAGAGAGAAAAACCATGAGCCTGTGGAAATGAATCATTACTTGGAGCAAATTCATAAGACCGTTTCCCTTCAGGATCTGAAGGATCATATGTTTGCGATCCTGTCCCTCATGGAAACCGGCAGCGGAGCGAGCCCCAAGAAGGCCGCCAATCTCAAGCTGATCCGGACCATTACAGATGTAATCGACAAGGAATACGATCAGGACCTCTCTTTGGAGGGCATCGCGGAGAGGGTCTATTTGACCCCCAGTTATCTGAGCTATTTGTTCAAGAAGGAGACGGGCCAGAGTCTCATTCGGTACATCACGCAGGTGAGAATGGACAAAGCTGTCGAGCTGCTGAATACAACGAATATGAAGATCGTCGATATCTATAAGAAGCTGGGCTACAGAAGCTCGACCTACTTTATCCAGACCTTTCGTAATTATCATGGAGTCACTCCGGCCAAGTTCAGGGAAGGCTCTCCGTAGGTTAGCGCCCTCACCATGATCCAACTATTTCTCGCTGTAACGGATACCGGAAATAGTTGGATTTTGTACACTTGCTGATGGACGATGGAGCCCTGCGGCGGCAGTAGTTGGATAAACAGCACTTAAATTCTCCGATTTCACCCCAAGCAGCGAAAACGCACAATAGCAGATGTAGTTTATCCACTTGCTTCCGTATATTCCCTGGAAATGGACAAATTAAGATACGTTTTTCCACTTGTGATCCTGAGCTGGACGGGTGCAACGACGAAGGGCATGGCGAAAGCGCACAGCGAAAGCACATGGCGAATGCACATGGCGAAACGCCCGGCGAAGCACATGACGAAGCAATGGCGAAGCCCTCGCCTATACCTCGCTGAACATCCGGGCAATGCCGCGGAAGGTATAGGCAAGCACATGCTCTGCCGTGCGGACCGTCAAGGCAGGGGAAGAAGAGCTCTGCAAGCGGTTCAGCAAGGCAGGGCCGAACAGGTCATGGCTTTTGGAGATTTGCCCGCCCAGCATGATGAAGTCAGGACGGTAGCCGTCCACATAAGGCTGGAGCAGCTCTCCGAGCCGGGCTCCGAATTCGGCGAATACCCCGCGCGCGGAAGCGTTCCCCTGCCTGGCTTCATGAGCAAGCTCCTTCACATCCGTAGCCGTCTCCAGAATGCCCGCTTCACGGGCCAGCTTCAGGATGCCTCTCCTGGAGAACAGGTCATCCGCCCTGCCGTCAAGATAGGGCTGGTCATACAACCAGCCGTTCGGCGGGATACCCGGTCCGGATTCCATGATCCGGGAGCTGTCGATGAAGGCGGAGCCCAGGCCGGTTCCGAGCGTCAAGGCAATGAACCGCGCCCGGGGGAACTCGGCGCTGACACCAAGCGCAAACAGGCGGGCGTCATTCTCGAAGCGGATATCCATGTCCGGCAGCGGGCCGGCCTTCCCGGAGCTGCCTGCGGGCCAGCGTTCACGGAAGGCATGGAGCAGATTCAGCCCGTAAATCGCCTCGAATTTGCCGAGCCCCTGAATAAGGCAAATACCCTGCCTGTAATCGAAGGGGCCGGGAAAGGCCATCCCGATATGATAGAGGCAGTCCGTTACCGCGTCCCGGCGCTGGTGCTGATACAGGTCGTACTGGGCCTGAAAGATAGATATAAAATGGTCAAGGATCGTTTCCCGGTCCCGGTCAGCCAGGGCGGGAAACTCCATTTCACTGCCTTGCAGTGGAAGGCCGTCCTCCAGCACGCAGGTCTTAATAAAGGTTCCGCCCACATCCAGCGCAAGTACAATATTACGGCTCAAGGAAACTCACATCCCATGCTTTGGAGACACCAGCTTTGATCAGTCTGCAGGGGGCTGAGCCCAGATTGATGATCGTATATCCGCCAAGCACAGCCGGGAGAATATAAGATTCGGCGTAGTGCAGTTCAACAAACACCGCTTCGTCCGCAGCAGAGACAATCCGCACGGCCTCTCCTTCAACCAGATTATACATGGTCATTTCGCCATGTGTATGATCGCGCCACCGGTCCCGCAGGTGGAGCCGGTGAACATAGAACAGCAAATCGGCGCGTTGGCCCAGGACATATTCTTCATTCTCACCCTGCTGGTGGAGAAGTACCGGTGAGGGCATGAGCTGATCTTCAACCCAGGCGGTCTTCTTGGTGAAGTCAATATTATCGAAGGCGTAGTCCATATTGATCGGGCGGGGTTTGCCATCCAGGTCCTTGCGCAGAAAGTCATAGATTTTAAAGGTAAACCACCAGGTGGTCGAAGAAACCTCCAGCACCAGATTGTCTTTTCCAGCGGAATGAACCGTTCCGGGAGGGATCAGGAACAGATCTCCCTTCCGTGATTCGTAACGGTTCACATAATCGGTCAGCGGCAGCGGGATACCCGTCTGCTGGGCCTTAAGCACATCATGGCGGAACTGCTCCGGTGAGCAGGCCTCCGTAAGTCCCAGATATACTCCGGAATCTCCCTGCTGCTCCATGATGTAATAGGATTCCTGCTGGGCCATGAATTCATTGAACCGGCTGCGGATATAGTCCTGGGTGGGGTGGACCTGGCAGGATAAGTTGTCCCCGTCCATCGTGTCCAGATAGTTGAAGCGGATCGGGAAATAATCTCCGAACAAGCCGGTCAGCCGTTCCCCCAGGATCGTTGTATGTTCATTCTGCATGACCAGCAGAAAGGGAATCTCTATCTGCTTGCCTTCATAATCCAAAAGGATTGAATTCTCCGGGGCAATCGGCTCAAAGCTCCAGGCACAATTCACCCATTCTTCCGGCAGATCAGCCAGTTGTTTGAGGAATTGCCCGCCCCATACTCCCGGTGCATAAAAGGGCTTCACCCGCAGCGGCGACTTAGCGATCTCCGAAATCATATGGCGCAAGGCCGGCACTGGTGTCATGACCGGATTTTTCGGCTGATTCAGGTCAATATAATAGTCCATTTGCTCCAAGATTTGTTTACGGTACGTTTCCAGAATGGGCCATTCTACGAAAAGGGCGATTTTATATTTCTCCACGGCATCCCGGTTCCAGTTGAGTCCGAAATTGAGCAGCTCCTGCCGGTGGCCGGCCTGCTGGTATTCACGCGAGACATCCAGATAATAGGAAAGATCGAACCGGCCCTCTCCAAGCCAGTAAGCCCCCGGGCCAAAAACAATGCAGAATGAAGCCCGATCCGTACCCGGCGCCGCTTCATCCAGCCTGCGGGCGGCTTCTTCCCTGGCCCCGGCCCGGAAATAGTCCTCCAGGCTACCCTCTGTAAAATAACCAAAGGCGCGGTTATCCGTAATATTGGCGGCAAAATGTGTCCGCAGCTCTTCGCTCGTCTTGAGATAGCTGCCCGAGCCAATGAGGGTCACCGAATGGCCCCCTTGCTCCAGGGCATCGACGGCTTTTTGCAGAACAGCCTGAAACGGGGCGCCATGTGTTCCGTCAAAAGCAACATACCGCCTGCCGCTTCCCTTCTCACCGGCGAGTTGAAGCAGGGAGGCGGCAATTGCGGAATAACCTTCCCGGAGCACCGCAGGGGGTTCAGGCAAGTGTAAGCCATCCTGCGGAACAGGGAGGGGACTGCGTACAAGGTTGACCGGTCGTTTCTCAAACATTTTGGCACTCACTCCTTCTAAAGGTTTACAACCATTGTAAGGAGTAAGGCTGGGTTTTTCTTTGGAAAGGGCGTCTGATTTTTTGTACAATCCGGACATTTGGCGGTTTGGCTACAGGTTTTGCCTTCCGTCCGCAAACTGCAGTCTGCGGAACCGGGCGGGGGAGACACCCAGCTGTTTGGTGAACACGCGTGTAAAATAGTGCACAGATTCGAAGCCGCAGCGCTCGGCGATGTCTTTGATGGGGAGATCGGTGTGCAGCAGCAAATCCTTGGCTTGTTGGATTCTCCGTTCCTGAATATAATGGACAAAAGTCTGGCCCAGCCGAACCTGGAAGATTCTCGACAGATGGCGCGGGGAAATATCCAGTTCCCGGGCAACCTGGGCCATCTGCAGTGGGGAGGACAAATTGTCGCGGATATAAAGCTTGGCCCGCTCAAAATGGCGGTGCTCCCCGCTGACTTCCTCCATGGCTCCGGCCTGCGGATTAGATTCGGGAGAGAACGCCTGCGTGAAAGAATGCAGCAGGGCAAGCGCCAGATGGTTCATCGGCAGCCTGGACACTGCAGCCTCGCTTTCGGCAAGACTGAAGAGGGTAAGCCAGATTCGGGCAGAAAGCGCGGCATTCTCATGCGAGGCTATGGCTTGTCCACTGGCGGTGATATCCTGAAACAGCTTGCGGCAAGCCGCAGGGGTCCGGGATTCGTCAATTTCAAAGGCGATGAAGAACAGAACGAGCCCCTGCTCGCTGCGGATCTGGTGCCAGATACCTGGGCGCGAGCAGAACAGGGCTCCCGGCTCCAGGGGGTAGAGGACATCGTCATCCAGGTAAGAGCCCGTGCCTTGCTGGACATAGCAGATTTCAAAAAAAGAATGGCGGTGGAGGGAATTATTATAATGATTCGGCATGAAGCCCCAGTAGTGGATATGAAATGAGGTTTGTCCGTCACTGAGATTTGAGATATGCTGATTGAGAAGTGCATTGGCTTTCCGGTACGCCTGACGCATGGCGGGACCTCCTCATCATGAAAGGCTTCAACGAATAGAAAACGTTTGCTTTTGATTCTATCAGAGATCAGGAGGGAACTCTATGTATACCATATTGATTGTGGATGATGAGAAAATTGAACGGGACGGTATCAGAGGGCTGATAGCCGAAATGAAGTATGAGCTTCACGTCATCGAAGCAGAGAACGGGGAGAAGGCGCTGGAGTATCTTCGCCTGAACCCGGTGGACATTCTGCTCACAGATATCAAAATGCCATTTATGGGCGGACTGGAGCTGGCAGAGCAGGCAAGCCTGGCGCAGCCATCCCTGGAAATAATTATATACAGTGCTTACGGGGAATTTGACTATGCAAGGCGGGCTTTGTACACCAATGCTTCCAGTTATCTGCTGAAGCCGATTGATATGGATGAGTTCGCCGGGGTCATGTCCGGTGTGATGCAGAAATGTGCCGATAAGGCAACGCAGCAGCTGCGCACTGCCGAAATTATGCAGGGGTATCAAAAGGGTCTGGAATATGAGAAGGAGAAGTGGCTGACAGATTTGCTGAACGGGGTTAATGTCATCAGCGATGCTGGCACGCTGCCCTTTGGAGGGGGGACGGCTGCGCTAATGCTGATTGATTTCAAAGAGCGTTATTTTGACCGCAATTACGAGGCTTTTGAGGAAACGGTGCAACAGCTCACAGCCGGTGAATATGAACTGCTGAATTTGAATGAATATCAAAGTGTGCTGATTGTCCCTTGCCCGCCCAGTGGCGGCCGGGAGAAGATCAGGGGCATGAGCGAACGGATGGCAGAGCGGATCGCGGAACGGTTTTACCGGCATTGCTGCATCGTATTCAGTCCGGTGATCTCCGATTGGCAGGAGATTTCAGCCTGCTACGAGCAGATGGAGCAAACCTTGGACTATAAATTCTTTTTTGAGGATACGGTGGTACTGTTTGCCGGGGATGACTTTGCAGGCCGTATCCCGGATATTGTCAGCGCCGAGACGCTGATTGCGGACATCAACCAGTTTATTAATCTCGGAGAGCATGCGGGCGCTTCCAGAAGCATTGAGCTTCTGTTCAATCACTTGAGCAGAAATGGAAGCTCCTCCGCGATATACGTCAAGTATCTATGTTCCGACCTGGTGAGAAATGCGTTTGAACAATCGGGCCGCAGGCAGAAAACCGATTTTCAGCAAACGGTGGAGCGTATTTTCAAAAGCGATTCCATTCTCGATGTGAAGGAAGTGCTGCTGCAGGCACTCTCTGAGATTGAACCGGAGGGCGGCGCTCAAGGTGAAAGCAAACGCCATCTTGTACAGCAAGTCATCAGAATTGTGGAGAAGGATTTCAGGGATGATCTCAGTCTGGAGGCCATCGCCGGACGGGTATCGCTCAATCCGACCTATCTGAGCCATGTGTTCAAGAAAGAAACCGGGCAAAGCCTGATCAAATTCATCACCCTGCAGCGTCTGGAACGTGCACAGCATCTACTGGGCAGCACCAATATGAAGATCGTCGATATCGCTGAGAATGTCGGCTATTGGAGCTCCTCCTACTTCTGCCTGACCTTTAAGAAATATTACGGAATCAGTCCGCAGAAATACCGTGAAATGCTGGACGAATAGGATCATTTCAGGAGTAATCACCGAAGCTGCAGCCCTAGTTTGTAGGGCTGTTTGGTGTGAATTTTGCTTATGGATCTAACCGGTCTGCTTGTTGTTCCAAATTATTTGACGCAAATCCAAAAAAATTATGATATCACTCCATCCCGCGCTAATTTACAATTTAACTGTAAGCATGAAAGCGTTTTATAATAAAGATTCGGGAGGGGCATCTATGAGATTGAAGAAAATTCGTGTTATGGCTTTGCTGCTGTCCATGGTGATGATGCTTGGATTGCTGGCAGCTTGCGGCAGCAGTCCAAAGGAGGAGAAGGCTGCTGCGCCCGCCGGCAGTGAATCCACGAATGCCGGAGGCAATGAACCATCCGCCACCGCCAAGGAGAACGATGGACCCTTCAGCAAATATGAAGAACCCGTTACCGTGTCTCTGGGGAGACAGGGGGTATCAGGGAACAATCTGCCGGCAGGAGATACGCTTGAGAATAACAAGTATCTGAAATATGTTGAGGACCGCCTGAACGTAAAAGTGAAATACGATTTCTCGGTGGAGGACCTGGACGCCTACAACCAGAAGGTTACCCTGGCAATCTCAAGCAATTCCCTGCCTGACATTCTGGTGGTGGATGAGCAGCAGTTCAAGAGAATGGCCAAAGCGGGTATGCTGGCTGATCTGACCGAATTATACGATCAATATGCCTCTCCGCTGATCAAAGATTATTACAGCTCCTATACGGGAGACCGGGTGCTGAATACGGGAAGAATTGACGGCAAGCTGATGGCACTGCCCAATACCAATATCGACGGTAATTACCAGCTCCTGTGGATACGCCAGGATTGGCTGACCAAGCTGAAGCTTGAGGCGCCTCGTACGATGGATGAGGTTAAGACTGTTATTAAAGCGTTCAAGGAGCAGGACCCTGACGGAAACGGGAAAGCGGATACCGTTGGTCTTCTTGGCGATAAAACGGTGGTCGCAGACGGTGGCTTCTTCACCTTCGATCCGATCTTTAATGCCAATCATGCCTATCCAAAGAATTGGTTCAAGGATGAGGGCGGAAACATCATTTACGGTTCCACGACTCCAGAGACCAAGCAGGCGCTCTCCGAGCTGAGAGAGATGTATGCGGACGGGTTGATCGACAAAGAGTTTTTGACCCGGAAATACGAGGATAATGCCGGGCTGGTGTCCGGCGGCCGGGCAGGCATCCTGTTTGCCCCCTGGTTCGGAGGCTGGGCGTTGTCTGATGCAGTGAAAGCCAATCCGGAAGCGGACTGGGTTCCGCTGGCAGTACCGCTGGACGGGGACGGCAAACGGAATATCGTGCCTTCCACACCGTCCGGAACCTTCCTTGTGGTGAACAAAAAGGCAGAGCATCCGGAAGCCGCCTTGAAAATGCTCAGTGTGGAGTATGAAGGTATCCGCCTGATTGATCCGGTGGCGCAGGAGCTGTATAAGGATTTGGGTGTGGGCTGGCTCAATTACCCGATCAATGTGCAGCTGGATTATCAGGATTCCCTGGCACGCGATGTTCCGATTTATGAGAAGGCGATTCAGGATAAGAAGCTGGACGGTTTGCCGGCCCGTATCCTGCCAAGAGTCAAGGCCGTATTGAAGAATAATGAAAATCCGAAACAGGACATTCCCGCTTATGCGGATTCACTCGCCTTCTATACAGCGGCCTCCATCACCGGAGCGAAAGAAATTGTGAAGGTGGAGCCTATTTTCTACGGCAAGACGGATGCCATGCTCAAAAAGGGAGCCAATCTGGAAAAACTCGAAAACGAAACCTTTTTGAAAATCATCACCGGTACTTCTCCGCTTGAAGAGTTCGACAAGTTCGTCGAGACCTGGAAAAGCATCGGAGGAGAAGAAATCACCAAAGAAGTTGCTGAGGCAGTTGAGACACCATGAGAAACAGAGCTTCTATCTGGAATTACCACATCATGCTGCTGCCCGGCATATTGTTGCTTGTAGCGTTTAGTGTAATTCCTATGTTCGGGATTGTGATTGCCTTTCAGGATTTCCAGCCTACGCTTGGCATATTCCACTCTGAGTGGGTGGGATGGGAGAATTTCGCTTACATGTTCAGCCTGCCTGACAGCAGGCTGATTCTCGGAAACACCTTAACCATTGCTTTGCTGAAAATTATTGCCGGATTGGCTGTTCCCTTTGTATTTGCGCTCATGTTCCATGAAGTGGCCAACGTGAAATTCAAACGGACCATCCAAACGATTGTGTACCTGCCCCATTTTATGTCCTGGGTCATTCTCTCAGGAGTTTTGATTAACCTGCTAAGTCTGGACGGCATTGTCAATCAGATGATCGGGTGGTTCGGCGGCGATCCGATTATGTTCCTCCAGAGCAATCATTGGTTCCGCGTCGTTGTCGTGTCAAGCGATGTATGGAAGGAATTCGGATTCAATACGATTATCTATATCGCTGCCCTGACTTCAATCAACACCAATCTCTACGAAGCGGCCGCCATCGATGGAGCGAACAGATTTCAGCGGTTAACCAATATTACGATTCCGGGTTTAATGACAACAGTTATTCTGCTGGCGACCTTAAGCCTAGGTAATGTGCTTAATGCAGGCTTTGAGCAAATTCTCAACTTATATAATCCGATTGTCTATGAATCGGGAGATATCATTGATACTTATGTATACCGTTCAGGATTGCTTGAAATCCAGTACGGCCTGGCAACAGCGGTAGGTCTGCTCAAATCGGTAGTAAGCTTTATATTGATTGCCGCGTCCTATGGTCTGGCCGCCCGGTTTGCCAACTACCGTATTTTCTGACAGAGGTGATTTGCTGTGATCCGAGGAACCAGCCGGACTGTTGATATTGTGATTTATTGTATTCTAACCGTGATTGCTTTTCTTTCATTGGCCCCGGTACTGAACACCTTGGCTATTTCGTTCAGCGGCAAAGTGGCGGCCATGTCGGGGGAGGTCTTCTTCTGGCCGGTTGATTTCAATCTGGCCGCCTATGAATCCGTAATCAGGGACCGGAACTTTTTTATATCGTTTGGTGTATCCGTACAAAGAGTGCTGCTGGGCGGGGTCATCAACCTGCTGGTTACGGTGCTGATGGCCTATCCGTTATCCAAATCGAACAAACATTTTCCCGGCAGAAATATCTATATGTGGTTCGTAATCTTCTGTATGCTGTTCAACGGCGGGCTGATCCCATGGTATATGACGATCAATACGTACGGGCTGCTCGATTCCATCTGGGCGCTTGTGCTGCCTACCGCGGTTCCTGTATTTAATGTGATCTTACTGATGAATTTCTTCAAGGGCGTTCCGAAGGAGCTGGAGGAGGCTGCCGGAATGGACGGGGCAGGGGCATGGAGAACGCTGGTGACGATTTTTATCCCCATTTCCCTTCCCTCACTTGCAACAGTCACCCTGTTCTCGGTCGTCGGACACTGGAATTCATTCTTTGACGGGATGATCCTGATGAACCACAAGGAGAATTGGCCGCTGCAAACCTATATCCAGCAATTGATCATCAGCATGAATTCGATCATGAACACCACCGATCCGGAAGAGATCAAGCGTCTGTCCAATATGTCCAGCCAACTGCTGAATGCCGCCAAGGTCATGGTCTCGATGATACCGATTATGCTCATTTATCCGTTTCTGCAGCGGTATTTCGTCAGCGGAATCGTACTTGGTGCCGTCAAAGAGTAAGCGGAAATTGCATGTAAACGGGTGTCCCTTAAGCCGGAAATGGCAGGGGACACCCCTTTGTTGTTTCGGCCTGTGGATTGTTATTTGACGGGGGCAATGCTACTTTATAAGGAAAAGAGCTTAAGACAGGAGGGGTAGATCTGGAGCGCTTGGGCCGGTTCATCAGGGATCTAAGAATTAAGCATAAGCTGTTTGTCTCTTATTTACTCGTTATCATTGTTCCGCTCAGTGTGCTTGGCTGGTATTCGTATGATCAATCCAGGAATCTGCTTGTTCAGCAGGCCCGGCTGACCTTAACCGACAATGTGTCGGAAATCGCCGCCAATCTGGATTATAAGTTCGGCAAGCTAAGTGCCGCGCTGGACTCGTTCACTTTTAACTCCAGTGTGGTGTCCGTCTTCAACAATGATTACTCCGATAATTATTATTATATGTACAATGATCTGAATACCATCGTGGAGCCGTTGTTCAATACGCTTATGTTTCTGAACGAAGAAATCAGGCAGCTGACGGTTTATACAGGAAATAATATTACGGAACGGAAAAATACGATTCTGCCAATCGGCAACGTATCCGGGGAGCCTTGGTTTGAAGCAGCGATGGCAAGCGGGCAGACACAATGGATCAAGGAAGGTCCGGCGTTGTCCGCCGTGCGGAGAATGGTGGGTGGTTCGGGAACGCAGTATGACAACCTGATTTATTTAAGATTTGACAGCCAGGATATTTTTGCGGGCCTGACCAATGTAGTCTCCGGTGATTACGGCGTTCTGGTGGAGAATGGAGCGGAGGAGCCTGTTTTTGCTTATCAGAATGGGCTGCCGCCCTTTGAATCGGCCCAGGCGGCGGAAGGCAGAGCGAATGATTTCATCGTGATCTCCCAAGAGCTTAGCGCAACGGGCTGGAAGCTTGTCTTTTATATGCCCAAGGACTCGATCGGCGTCGACGCCAAGACAATTCTCCGCGCCACCATACTCACGGTCGGGATATGCCTGCTGATTCTGGTGCCGGCGGTCTGGCTGTTATCGAATGCTTTTGTGCGAAGGATCTACCGCTTGAACCGCACGATGAAAAGGGTGACCCGCGGGGATCTGCATGTAGACATTATTGTGGATTCGAATGACGAAATCGGTGAGCTGACGTCGCGTTTCAAGGATATGCTGCAAAGCCTGAATGAGCTGTTCAATGAAGTCTACCGCAGCAAGGTTGTGCAGAAGGACGCGGAGCTGAAAGCGCTGCAGGCCCAGATTAATCCTCATTTTCTCTATAACTCCCTGTCGCTGATCAACTGGAAAGCTATAGCTATCAAAGCCTATGACATCAGTAAAATCACCACGACCCTCTCCAAATTTTACCGGACGACCCTGAACAGAGGGCAAGATGTAATCAGCGTTCATGATGAACTGGAAAATACGAAATCTTATATTGATCTGCAGCTGATTATGCATGACCACAGCTTTGATGTGGTGTACGAGGTGGATCCGGAAGTTCTGGGCTGTCAAATGATTAAGCTGATTATGCAGCCTATTGTGGAGAATGCGATTGAACACGGTGTAGATAACAAACGGGAAGGACGCGGCAGGATAAGCCTGCGGGCTTGCTTTGAGGAAGACACCATTGTATTCGGCATTGAAGACAACGGTCCGGGAATGACCCGGGAAACCATGGATACGGTATTAAACAGGCAATCCAAATCGTACGGACTGTTCAACGCCCAGGAGAGAATCCGTATTTATTTTGGCGAAACCTACGGGATTACGATCAAAAGTGAAATCGGCCAGGGTACAACAGTTGAGGTGAGAATCCCCAGGAGGGAAAAGTAAAGAATAGGCAAAGTATGTCATTTGAGAATTCCTGATTCGTTTTGCGGAAAGGCATCTACCGCCAAAGAATTTGTGCACAAATAGCTGCGAATGGATGAGGCATCCGTTTGCGGCTTTTTTGCTATGTGGCGGGCTGCGGTAGTTTGCTTTGGGAATATCAGAGAATTTAAGAAAGTTTTAATCTTTACCCGACTTCTTCTTAAACAGTTTTTCCTATTCTTGAGGACAGGGAGGGAGTAGCTTGAAGAATTGGGCCCGTAAGGATTCATCGATTGCATGGTTATTTCTGGCACCCAGTGTGGCAGGGTTTGCACTGTTCTACCTGATTCCGTTTGGGATGGGCGTGTTCTACTCCTTCATGGACCGCACGGTGGGCGGGCAGTATGTGGGACTGCAGAATTACCGGGAGCTGATTGCGGGCGATTCCTTTCGCAAGGCAGCCTCGGGTACTTTCTACTTCAGCCTGGTGAGTGTTCCGCTGCTGATTGTACTGTCGCTTGGGTTGGCGCTGCTGCTCAATAGAAGCTTGTATGGTCAAAAATGGCTGAGAACTGCCTATGTACTCCCTCTTGTCGTTCCTGTCGCCTCCATTATCCTGGTCTGGCAGATCCTGTTTGACTGGAACGGGGCGCTGAATGCCTGGCTGAGCGGCTTCGGTCTGGCGCGGGTGGATTGGATGAAGACAGAGGCAGCGCGGAATGTAATCATAACGATGTATATATGGAAAAACATCGGGTATAACGTGATCCTGTTCTTGGCCGGACTGCAGCAGATCCCGAAGGATTACTACGAAACCGCCCAGATTGAAGGGGCTGGCCGACTAAGGCAGTTCCGGAGCATTACGCTGGTCTATTTAACCTCCACGATGTTTTTTGTCGTCATTATGTCGATCATTAATTCCTTCAAGGTATTTCGGGAGACATATCTGATTGCCGGACCCTATCCGCATGACAGCATCTATATGCTGCAGCACTTTATGAACAATATGTTCCTGTCGCTCGACCTCCCGAAGATGACGGCTGCGTCCACCTTAATGGTTGGCGGCATTCTTATCATCGTACTCGGGTTGTTCGCCATGGAACGCCGCTACCGGCGATATATGGAATAGAGGTGGAGAGGTCTTGCCAGTTGGTAAAGTCATACACAAGCTAGCGTTAACCGTCATGATGGGGGCGATTGCTCTCGTAATGTTGTTCCCGATTGGGGTGACCCTCATTAATTCATTCATGAGTACCCGTGAAATAGGGATCAATTACGGTCCTGTCGGACAAATGAACAAGGTTATGGAGGGGAGAAATGATCTCTTTGCAAATTTGAAATGGCTGCCGGATCAGGTATCCCTGGAGCAATACGGCAAGGTGTTGATGGACAGCCCGTTGTACCTGTCGTTGTTCTGGAATTCGGTATTCCTGGTGGTGCCCATCATTGCCGGACAGACGCTTATAGCTGCGCTTGCTGCCTATGCGTTCTCCAAGCTGAGATTCCGGGGTCGGGAATTCATGTTTCTTATCTATGTCCTGACGATGCTCATGCCCTTTCAGGTGACTCTTGTGCCCAATTACATCATGGCGGAACGGCTGGGGCTGCTGAATAGCTCAGTTGCCATTATCCTGCCCGGTATTTTTGCGGCCTTCGGTGTATTCATGCTCAGGCAGTTCATGCTGGACATTCCGTATGCCTATATCGAAGCGGCCAAGATGGATGGCGCCGGACATTTACGGATTTTCTATACCATTATTATTCCAATGGTTCAGCCGGGCCTGGCCGCACTCACGATTCTGTTATTCGTCGATTACTGGAATATGGTGGAGCAGCCGCTGATCTTCCTGGACGACCCGTTAAGGCAGCCCCTCTCGGTCTATCTGTCCAATGTCAGCAGCGAGAAGGGGCTTGCCTTTGCCGCTTCTGCCATCTATATGGCTCCGATGGTCCTTCTCTTTCTGTATGCGGAGACGTATTTCATTGAAGGTGTCCAATTGTCTGGGATTAAGGGGTAATGCCCGCGTGTGAGGGAACTTTTAAGGAAGGAGGAGAAAGACGGGATATGGAGATTACAGGGGTGCCGGCAGACCGCAGGCGCAAAAAAATAATCAGAAAGGCCTTCCTTCTGCTCTTGGGCGTGCTGCTCTTCTTCACCTTTTTCAGCAATACGCTGCAGTCCTTGACCTTGCCCAAAGTGACGACGGTCAAACCGGAGAGCCGTAGCCTTGAATTCACGCTGGAGGGCAGCGGGATGCTGCGGCCTGTGAGCGAAGCGCAGCTTCTGAATTCCAGCGGATGGAAGGTCCGGCAGATTCTTGTGAAGGAGGGGGACAAGGTCAAGAAGGGGCAGAAGCTGATTCTCTATGACAGCCAGACTGCTGAATCAGAGCTGCAGGATGAAATCACGCTCCTGGACAAGCAGAAGATCGAACAGCAAACTCTGCAGGATCAGTTCATTCAGACGTACCTGGAGGGGGATGAGCTTCAGATTCGCAGGGCCAGACGAGAGATTGAGGCGGGCAAGATTGATCAGGCCATGCAGACGCGTAAAATTGCTGATCTGAGAGAAAAGTTAACCAGTGAGCAGCAACTGAAGGCTCCATTCGACGGGATTGTAACCACGGTGAATGCCATTCCGGAGATGCTGTCTGCGGGGGAGCCGGATCTGGTCATCTCCAATAGCAGCAAGGGGTATCAATTTGATTTTACGGCGGATGCGGAGCTGTTATCCAGTCTCGGGGTCTCCTTAGGAGAGAAGCTAGAGGTGGAGGTTCAGAGTTCGGAGGGGCCACAGGTCCGCTCCGAACAGGGGAAGGTTACGGAGATCAAGGATGTTCAGGCGCGTATCGGCAGCTCACCTGCTGAGGAGAACGGCAAGACGGAGGAAATCCCTCAAAAGAATGTTTTTATGGTGCTGGAGGATGATTCGCTTAAGGGGGGTGAGCAGGTTCAGATCAAGCTGAACAAGCCGTCTCTTCAAGAGGGGCTGGTGGTCCCGAGTAAGGCTATCCACCAGACAGGGGAGCGCAGCTATGTGTACAAAATCGAGGAGCAGAGGGGGGCATTAGGCAATGTGTTTGTTGCCCGCGAAGTTCAGATCCGGTCCAGTACCACCAATGGTATAGACAGCGTCATCCAAACGGATAGCCTGTATGAAGATGAAATGATTATTCTGGAGAGCAGTGAGCCCTTACAGGACGGGAATCGCGTACGTCTCCAGTAAGCAGCAGTTGTACGACATACAATACGAAGAATCTTAGGAGGTATTGATAAATGAAGATGAAGAAGAGTTGGCTGGGCATGAGCCTTGCTTTTACCACCCTAATGACTGCATGCAGCCCTGGGAGCAGCGGGGAAGCTTCGAGCACAGGCGGGAAGACGGTCGTTACGTTATCCGTTGAGCTGGACACTGAATTCTACCGTGCTGTAGAGCAGAAGTTTGAAAAGGTCTATCCTGAGATTGATTTGCAGATTCAGGCTTACAAGGGGATCGGCGAGACTATGGAAGGGCCGGATTATGAGAAATATTTGAAAAGCACCGCTACGGCCCTGCTCTCGGGAAAAGGAGCCGACATTTATGAAACCGGCAGCCTGCCTGTCAGTGAATATGTGAACAAGCAGCTATTTCTTAATATGGAGGATTACTTGAAGCAGTCGCAAACCCTGAAGCAGGATAATCTTGCAATGAATGTATTGAATGCCCTGAAGCTGAATGGCGGCACCTATATCATTCCTTCGGGGTACAATCTGAGAGCGTTCATTGGAGATGGGGAAGCGCTCAAGCACACGAACGTAGACGATAAGAGCTGGACTTGGCAGGAATTCAATGCGATTGTCAAATCAATGATTGAAGCCGAGGAGAAGGCAGGCTCCGGTCATCGCTATGCGATCTCGGAGAATCCGCCGGAGGTCCTTCTTCAGGAGATGGTGGTGGACGGCTATAACCAGTTTGTAGATTCTGCTGCGCGGACAGCCAAGTTTGATTCCCCTGCATTCATATTTATGATGAGGCAAATTAAAGAGATGTATGACGATAAAGTGATGACCTCGAAGCCGGCGGAAGCCGGGAATCAATTGTTCTATTCCGCCGTTCTGCAAACCCCGGCCGATTTCGTCAATGTTCCGTATACTTATTTTGCCAATCCAAAGCTGCTGCATAAGCCACATAGCGGAAGCTCCGGCGCCATGCGGATTATTCCGACCTCCACATTTGCGATACAGGCCAAATCGCCGGTTGCAGATCATGCCTGGAAGTTCATAGAGTTCCTGCTCTCTGAGGAAGCGCAGTCCCTCCAGAGCAGAGAAGGCTTCTCCCTGCTCCAATCGGTGAATGACAAGCAGCTCAGTGAGCTTCAGCAGCAGGTGAAGAGCGGAACGTATAAGCTCCCAAGCGGCATGCCTGTAAGTGTGCCTGAAGGGCAGTTCAAGGAGTTTCAAGAGCTGATGAATACTGCGGATAACTTCGCCATGCTGGATTTCAAGATTCTCTCCATTCTCGGAGAAGAGATGGGCGCCTTCTTCAGCGGACAGAAAACAGCGGAGGAAGTGGCGAAGCTGATTCAGAATAAGGCGACCACATACCTGAACGAATAGATCTAGGCCTAGGAGGGTTCCGGTATGAAGAGAGTCACTATTCTGATCGCAGAGGACGAGAAAGATATTGCCGACCTGGTGGCCCTGCATTTGCAGAAGGAAGGGTATCACTGTATCAAAGTATCTGATGGCCAAGCGGCGGTGCAGGCAATTCAATCACAGTCCATCGACCTGGCGATCCTGGATATTATGATGCCGGAGCTGGACGGGTACGAGGTCACCCGCCAGGTGCGGGTGAAGCATAATCTGCCGATTATTTTTTTGAGTGCCAAGACCTCTGATTTCGATAAGATTACCGGTCTAGTGATGGGAGCTGACGATTATATGATTAAGCCCTTCAATCCTATGGAGCTGTTGGCCCGTGTCAATTCTCAATTGCGGCGTTCCCTGCAGTTCAGCCAGCCTCCGGCGGCCCATCTGACTTCAGTTCTGGAGCTGGGCGGGCTCATCATCTCCCCTGACCGGCACACCGTTACGCTGTATGGAGAAGAGATTGACCTCACACCCAAGGAATTCGACATCCTCTATTTGCTGGCGAGCCACTCCAAGCAGGTGTTTAGTGCAGAGAGCATATTTCAGCGGGTATGGGGCGAAGCGTACTATGAAAGCGGCAATACCGTGATGGTACATATCCGCACCCTGCGCAGGAAGCTGGGAGAGGATCAGAATAAGGACCGGTTCATCAAAACCATCTGGGGTGTCGGGTACACATTCAATGCCTAAGAGACTCCGGGGCTTCAGAGCCAGATTGGTCCAGTTACTGGGTGTAAGCATGCTCTTGTCAGGCAGTATGATCTATGGACTGTTTAAGCTGCTCCAGCTCTATTACGCCGGGGTCCGGTGGGAGGACCCGGAGGCAGAATTACGCCGGATGATCTTCAGGATCGGAGATTTCAATGTGTTCCTGATGCTGTTTATCCCCTTGATGCTGATATTCTTCTTCAAGTTCACCCAGCCGTACATCCGCTATCTTGACGAGATATCCAAGGGCATTCATCATCTGGCTAACGGAGAATTTCAGAATCAGGTGCAGATCGCCTCCAGGGATGAGTTCAGCGCAATCGCCGAGGATCTGAATGTGGCAGGGGCTAAACTGCAGGAGGCGGTCAAGAGGGGCGATTTCGCCGAGAGCAGCAAGGACCAGCTTGTCGTCAATTTGGCGCATGATCTGCGTACACCGCTCACCTCCGTGCTCGGGTATCTGGATCTGATTCTTAAGGATAAGCAATTGCCTATTGAGACGATCAGACATTTCGCTACCATTGCCTTCACCAAGTCCCAGCGGCTGGAGAAGCTGATTGACGGGCTGTTCGAGATCACCAGGATGAACTATGGCACGCTGCCTATGGTGAAGACACACCTGGATCTCAGCGAGCTGCTGAGACAATTGAACGAGGAGCTGTACCCGGTATTCGAGCGGAATGGCCTGACCTCCCGGCTGAATGTTACTCCGGGCTTAAGCGTCTATGGAGATGGGGATCTGCTGGTACGTGTACTAGGGAATCTGCTGACCAATGCCGCCCGTTATGGACAAGAAGGTGTGTATGTGGATATTAAAGGCCGTCTCGATTCAGGCGTAGTAGTGGTTGAGGTGATCAATTATGGAAATCCCATTCCGCCGGAAGAGCAGCCGCATATCTTCGAGATGTATTATTCGGGGGACCGGGCGCGGACACATCAGGAGGGCGGCACCGGTCTCGGTCTGTTCATTGCACGCAATATCGTAGAGCAGCATGAGGGGAGTTTGTCTGTAGAGAGTAATGAAATATGGACAAGGTTCGAGATGCGGCTGCCGCAAGCTTAAGCGAAGTTAAGGGAGGAGAGAATCATGTATCATTCCACGAGAAAATATGCTGTCGCCATGCTAAGCCTGGCGGTTCTTAGCCAATCCATCGCCTTCGGAGCCTATACGGCAGCGGCCGGACCTTCAGCGGGAACCGCGGCTTCAGCCGCCGTGTCCACGCTGGAGGGACTGGGGGCGGTCTCATTGAAGAGTGGCGTGAGTGTGAAGCTGCTGGACGCATCTCTTCAGCCCCAGGAGAGCGGGAATATTCTTACGTACACCTTGAATTACCACAACGGGAGCAGCAGCAACGTAAGCTTAATCGATTATTTCTCCAAGGTCACCACTTCAGGCGGCGCTGTTATTCAGGGCAAACCGGTGACAAGCAGTGCTGCAATCAAGTCCATTCCGGCGAATAGCAGCCAGCCGGTGACGTATTACGTCAATGCGGGTCAGGCTGCCAAAATAAACGGAGTCCGCATCTCCCTATTCGGCTGGGACTTCAGTCAGGCGAATTACCAGAAGAAGCTCGGGATGTTTACAATTCCGGGCTCCTACTCCACGGTAATCGCCAGAGGCCAGAGCAAGAAGCTGGTCCTGGGAGAGATGCCGGTTATCAGCAAGGCGGAAAGCCTGCAGATTGTTAAAACGAACGGAAAAGTGTACGCCAGGGTTGGGATGACCTTGTCCAATTTGGGTGCCAAGGTTCTTAAGGATACAGGCCTCAAGGGATATCTGGTATCCTCGGGCGGTTCCAGGTTTGAGCTGAACGCTGACCATGCTGATTACCCGATTCAGCCCAAGGAGAAAAGAACCCTGTACTATCTGGCAGACCTCCCTTCCTATACGAAGCTGGATAATATGTCCCTGCAATTTGTCCAG
Source organism: Paenibacillus sp. FSL R5-0912 (assembly GCF_000758605.1). Classification (NCBI taxonomy): domain Bacteria; kingdom Bacillati; phylum Bacillota; class Bacilli; order Caryophanales; family Paenibacillaceae; genus Paenibacillus; species Paenibacillus sp. FSL R5-0912. The sequence goes on along the minus strand of NZ_CP009282.1, from coordinate 5,524,311 downwards.
GAAGACAGCACGCTGCAAGTGAAACTTCCAGTTGCTCAATATAAGCTGCCCGCAGCGGAATTGCCTAACTTCACCGTACCCGTTAACGCAGTCGCCAAGCTCAAGGTGGGTAACCATACGATTGAGACCGGACTGGCAAGCGCGGCGGTGTATGCAGAGGACAATTTGGCAAAATGGAGCCTGAAGTTCCGTGTGCGGAACACAGGCAACCAGGCGGTGACCCTGCCGGATTACCCGTTCAGCCTAATCGCTTCCGAGGGATATAGCTATCCTGTGAGTAATGAAGCGCTTACGGGTCTGACGCTTAAGCCACTGGAAGAGCAGACGGTAGAACTCAGCGCAGAGTTGCCTCTGAAGCTGAATCAGGGCGTTCTCCAGCTACAGATGACTGAGCCGGCTGAAGCGAACCGGATCGCCTTCCCGGCGGCCTATTTTCAGATTCCGTATTCCTTGCAGCCGGATCACCTGCTGGCGACTGAATATCCTGTGCAGAATAGTCTGGGTAGCTTCGTAGTGAAGCTCGAATCGGTAGAACGCCTGCCGTGGTCGGACCAGGATCAGATAGTGACCAAGGTCAGCCTCCGGAACACAGGTGTGGCGAGTGTACAACTCCCGGCGCTTACAGCTCTTCTAAAGGCGGGAGATATGGATATCAGCGGCACTTCGCAGATGGTGATCGACGGTTCAAAGAGCCAGTTGGCTCCGCAGGAAACAGCGGTGCTGTATATCGCAGGGAACCTTCCTTATTCCTATAATCTCACGAAGCTGAAGATTATCCTCCAGTATGCTTCGGGAGAGGCCAAGGCGAATTTCCTTACACTTTTCACCAGCCAGTTGGGTAATACCTTAAGAACCGTTGCGGCCGGAGAGCCGTTCCAGTTTGAGCTGACCGGGAAGAAAGCAGAGGTTCTGGAGAGACAGACACGGATATATCCCGGCGCGGATTCCAAGCTGGTCTATACCGAGCTGGTGATGACAAACGAGGAATTACGGAGAACCCAGCCCGCGCAATTGGTGGGCTATTACCGGACCCCGGATCATCAGTATTTCGAAGCGGTAATCTCGCAGTCCGCCGCGGCCTTGAATGCCAAGGAGAAAAGTCTCGTGACTGTCTGGAGCAAGCTTCCGCCGGAGATCAATGCTTCGGAGCTAACCCTCTATCTCGGGGAAGGAATCTCTGGAGGCAAGCTGACCGCACCCGGGGGAGCGCCGACCGCCTACATTCATACCGTGGGCCTTGAGCTTAACCCGGCGAATCCCGCACCGCAGCCGTCCCTTCAGAAGCTGGAGCTGTTCCCGTACTCCCTGTCCGTGACCCAGGCTACAGCCACGATGCCCGAAGACCGGGAGTCCATAGAGGCACAGATGAACTACCGCGTAACCCGCAGTGAGCAGTATGTTACTGCAGCGAACGAACATAAGCTTGTGGTCCAGCTGATCGATCCGTTCGGACAGCCCTCGGAGAAGCTTCTCTCTCTGGGCGAAGAACCGGCCGGAGCCTTAGGCAGCTTGTCCTTCTCGCTGAACAACAAAGCGTATAAGACCCTTACCGGCGGAACGGTGCGGGTGAATATCTATGATGAGTTCCAAGGGAAGCGGATTCTGCTGGGAAGCCAGAGCTATCCTGTTACTTATGAGCGGACTGCTCCCCGGAGGACAGAGGTGGTTCCGGAACCCTCTTTCCCCGTTAACTGATGAATCGTTCGAAAATAAGGGATGTCGGGTATAGAAAGATGGAGTATCTGGAACTGAATCAATAGCATAGATGACAACAGCGGCAGTCTAAGACTTTATTTATTAAGTCTTGGTCTGCCGCTGTTTTTTATTAGAAGATATACACAATTTATCATATGCGAATTGAATTAAATAATTTTAAGACTATTAATTTAAAACATTTATGATATAATCGTAAATATTACGATTAAGGCTTTGGAGTTGAACGCCATTAAACAATATCTCTTACAACGCGTATTGCAGCTCATTCCCGTGCTGCTGGGCATCTCTGCCATTACCTTTGCGCTGATGCACTTAACACCCGGGGATCCGGCGGAGATCATGCTGCGTGCTGACGGCATTAAGCCTACACATGAAGCTATTGAGGCAACCAGACATGCTCTGGGTCTGGATGGGCCTATACATATGCAATATTTTCAGTGGTTGAACCGGGTGCTCCATCTCGATTTAGGTATATCTTACAGCAGCAGCCGTCCAGTGTTCACAGAGCTGATAAGCAGATTTCCGGCTACGGTACTGCTAAGTAGCTGTTCTGTATTGTCTGCTATTCTTATTGCCCTGCCTCTTGGAGTGGGATCTGCACTTTATCCCGGTAGAATGTTTGACCGGCTGGGAAGAGGTTGTGCACTGCTCAGTGTCTCCATGCCGGGATATTGGCTTAGTCTGCTCCTGATTTATTATGGTGCGGTGAAGTTTAAGCTGTTTCCTGTGATGGGAATGGATGGGGCAGCCAGTGTCATTCTGCCTGCATTTACATTGGGGTTTGGAATGGCAGGCGTCTACATCCGCTTGATCCGTTCTAGTCTCCTGGACGTTATGGGCAAGCGTTACATCACAGCAGCCAGGGCTAAGGGACTCCAGGAATGGAGAATCATCCTTCGGCATGCACTGCGTAATGCGCTTCTTCCGAGTCTTACCCTCCTTGGGGTTAATATAGCGGGATTATTGGGCGGTTCTGTTATTGTTGAAACTATTTTTTCCTGGCCGGGAATGGGCAAGTATGCCATCGAGGCGATTTTTGCCAAAGACTATATTGTCATTCAGGGTTACGTATTATGGATGGCTGTTGTCGTTGTCCTGATTAACCTGACAGTAGATTTGTTACATCTCCTGCTGGATCCGCGAATCAGGCTGCGGTGACGCTGTAGAAGGAGCGGATGATCATATTTCGTATTCCCTTATTTAAGAATAACGGAGCAAAGGTAGGAGCGGGTATCGTACTTGTGTTCATATGTGCCGGGCTCTTTGCCCCGTGGCTGTCTCCCTCTGATCCGCTGCAGATACATATGGAACATAAATTGGGTATGCCTTCCTGGCAATACCCGCTCGGTACCGATCATCTGGGACGCTGTGTGTTATCCCGGTTAATCTATGGGACCCGAACGTCCCTGTATTATTCGTTCATGGTGTTGATCGTTGTTTTTGCAATTAGCATCCCTGTCGGGCTCCTGGCAGGCTACGCCGGCGGCCGGATCGATCATTTGATTATGCGTATCATAGATATATTGCTTGCCTTTCCCAGCTTAATTCTATCCCTTGCCATTACTGCCATGCTGGGTCCCAGTATGAAGAATCTGTTAATCGCATTCGCTGCAGTCTGGTGGACCGGGTATGCCAGAGTGATACGCAGCATGGTGCTTCAAATCAAGGAAAGTGAATATATTACCGCCGCCAAAGCGTCAGGCACTTCTCATTCACAAATTATACTCAGGCATATTCTGCTGAACGCTGCCCGGCCTATTCTGGTTCTTGCTTCTATGGAAGTGGGTACGATTATGCTCTCCATTGCAGGTTTGTCCTTTCTGGGTTTGGGAACTCAGCCGCCTGCACCGGAATGGGGAGTTATGCTGAACGACAGCCGTGCCTATATTCAGACAGAGCCGCGGCTGATGCTCTTCCCGGGTGTGATGATCATGCTGGCGGTTCTGGGCTTTAATCTGTTGGGAGAAGGCTTGCAGAGCTCAGAGCATAATATCAATTCTGCAGGGAAGCGGGGGTCCAGAACATGAGTGCAGAGACTGCGCTGCTGAAGGTCAGTCATCTACGCACCTGCTTCCACACAGGGAGTCATACCCTTGCGGCGGTAGATGATGTCAGTATCGAGGTGAGATCCCGGCAGATTGTCGCGCTGGTAGGCGAGAGCGGGAGCGGTAAAAGTGTTACGGCAATGTCCATCCTAGGCTTAGTAGATCCTCCGGGCATCGTTGAGAGCGGGGAAATCTGGCTTAAGGGCAACAATCTTCGGGAGTGCTCCAGCCGTCAGCTAAGGAAGCTCCGGGGAACCGGGATGGCTGCTATCTTTCAAGATCCTATGAATGCACTGAATCCGGTGCTTACCATCGGCAGGCAGATCATGGAGACGATTAAACTGCATAAGCGGGTATCGGGAAAAGAGGCGAAGCGGCTTGCCATGAGGCAGATGCAGCAGGCGGGTATTGGCGATCCGGAGCAGCTTTTCAATCAGTATCCTTTTCAAATTAGCGGGGGGATGTGTCAAAGGGTAATGATCGCCATCGCACTGGTTACCGGTGCACACTTGCTTATTGCCGATGAGCCTACAACGGCCCTGGATGTAACCATTCAAGCCCAGATTCTTGAAGAACTGGACAGAATCAGATGTATGAACGAGGTCGGCATTCTATTAATTACGCATGATCTCGGCGTGGTTGCAGAGCTTGCGGATTATGTGTATGTGATGAAGTCCGGGAAGATTGTTGAATCGGGCAATGTGTTTGACATTTTCTCAAATCCGGTGAATCCCTATACTAAATACTTAATGGATTGCAGATAACAACGATAATATTACATTAATGAATTGGATGTGGTGAACTTGAGGCTGTTGGAGGCGGTGAATTTGAATAAAAAATACGGCACGGAAAGGGGGTGGTTCACACGTAATGCCAGGAATGTCCATGCCGTCAACAACTTGTCAATCAGTCTAGAGAGCGGTGAGACCCTTGGACTAGTAGGGGAAAGCGGCTGCGGTAAGAGCACTTTGGCCAGACTCCTGCTGGGACTGGAGAAACCGTCCTCCGGAAGAGTTCTATACAAGAATGAGGATTATACGGATTGGAGCTTCAGCGGAATGCGCATGATCCGCAGGAAGATGCAGATGGTATTTCAGAACAGTCTGGCTTCATTTAATCCATTGTTTACAGTGGAGCAGATTATCGGGGAGCCTCTTCGGAATTACGGAGAGTGTAAGGCCGGAGCCCGCAGGGTCACGGTAGCAGACACCCTTGAGCTGGTGGGACTTGAACGGCAGCATATTCACCGTTATCCGCATGAACTCAGCGGCGGGCAGCAGCAGAGGGTTGGAATTGCGCGGGCGATCGCGCTGCGGCCGGAGCTGATCATCTGTGATGAGCCGTTCTCGAGTCTTGATGTCACCTTACGGAAGCAAATGATGGATCTGCTGCTGGCGTTGAAGCGCGAGCTGGGATTATCCTATGTATTCATTACGCATGACTTGTCCGTTGTAAACCGGTTTTGTGACAGTGTGGCTGTGATGCATCAAGGAGCAATTGTGGAGAAGCAATCAGGCGCACAAATGTTGCGTCAAGCAGACCACCCGTATACAAGAGTATTGCTCTCTTCGGTACCTGTGCAGGACCCACGCTTAAGGAAGAAGAGACCGGGGACAGAGTGGCATACCAGCCATGACTTTGATGTTAAGTAAAGAAAGGGTGTACCATGAATGAGAAAGAATCCTAAGACAACAAGCCTATTATCCAAATCATTATTCTTCCTGCTTCTTGTAATAATTATGGTGATATCCGGGTGTAGCAACAGTAACAGCCCGTCTACAGCTGATGCCAATCAGCCTGCGAATAACGAGGCCGCACAAGATCTTGCTATCCAGGAGAAGGTTGTCACTGTTGCCATATCCTCTGATCCCGGTATAGACCGCTTGGATGCCGGGGCCTATGACGGTTCGATGAATGTGCACGCGATGATCTATGACGGATTAGTGGAGTATGGTGAAAGGGGCGAAATTCTGCCAGCGCTTGCGGAGTCTTGGGATATTTCTGAAGACGGAAAAGTATATACGTTCCAGCTCCGAAAGGACGTCAAGTTCTCTGACGGTACGGCGTTTAATGCCGCTGCGGTTAAATTCTCCTTCGAACGCTGGATCAAGGATCCGGCCAATTCATTAAATGTGGCTACGGCAATGGAGTCCCTTGACGTTGTGGACGAACATACGATTACAATGACATTCAACAAAGCCTATTATCCGTTCTTAACGGAGTTATCCTTTGCCAGACCGGTACGGATGATCAGCCCTTCTGCTGTGGAGCCTGCCGGGGATATTACGGGTACATTTATCAAAGCGATCGGAACTGGCGCCTGGATGGCAGAGAGCTACACAACAGATCAGGAAGCCGTACTTGTCCGGAATCCGAATTATTGGGGAGAAATGCCGAAGCTCTCCAAAATTATCCTGAAGGTCGTCCCTGACCCGCAGTCCAGAGTACTGGCACTGCAAAGCGGGGATGTTGACATTGCTGGAGGCCAATTGGGTAAAATCCCGGTGGAAAGTGTGCCGGTAATCGAAGCAGCTCCCTCATTAAGTCTGCAAAAAGCACCAGGAACTAACTCTCATTTCATGATCTTTAATTATAATACGCCTGCTCTTCAGGATCTGAATGTGCGCAAAGCGATCAATCTGGCAATCAATAAAAAAAGCATAGTCGAAGATCTCATGGACGGCATCGGCAGTGAAGCCCAAGGCTTGTTCCCGCTGACGGTCCCTTATGTAACGGAGTCCAATAATACCTGGTACGGCTTCGATCCGCAGGAAGCGGAGCAGCTGCTGGCATCTGCCGGCTACACGGATACGGACGGAGACGGGATTGCCGAGAAGGACGGATTACCGCTAGAGCTTAACTTCGTGCTCCAGCAGGCTGAATATCCGGAATGGAAATCCATCAGTGAGCTGATTCAGTCTGAGCTAAGGGAGATTGGCATTGCCGTCAATCTTCAGGTGCTTGAGCCGAATGCCTACTACGATGCGTTGTGGACAAGCAAAGCCTATGATCTGATCATGTACCGGACTTATGATGATGCCTATAATCCGCATGCGTTCCTGTTGTCCCTGTTCCATGCAACAGCTGAAGCCCCTGCAGTGGTATGGTCTGATGCTGCATTGGAATCACAAATTGACACCGCAGTAGAAGCAACCGGCCTTCAGGAACGTCAGAGCGCATATGACTCTATTTTCTCCAAAATGTATCAGGAGGCTATGTTTGCAGCTATATATTTCCCTGATGATATATTGGCAGTAAATAATAGAGTAACCGGATTCCGGCCGGGGTACACCACCTTTACGCCAATCTTCTGGAACCAGCTGGACATAGGTGAAGAATGATGCTGAAAGAGATCTCGAAATACTGGACTTCAAGCTCGGAGAGTTATGACAAAGTCATACAGACGCAATTCCGCAGCCCAAAAACCATCAGCCTCTGGAAGCAGCTGCTTATGAAAGGGCTGGGGACAAAACCCGGGCAAAAGGTGCTGGATGTAGGAACAGGCCCCGGATTTTTCTCCATCCTCTTATCACAGATGGGTCATCTGCCTACAGCCTTGGATGCTTCTCCGGGAATGATTGAAAGAGCTTCACGGAATTTCAAAAGTTACGGATACCAGGTTCCGGCTTATGTCGGTGATGCTGCCGGCTTGGATATGGAGCTAGAAGATAGCTTCGATGCAGTGGTCTGCAGGGATGTGGTATGGACGCTGCCTGATCCGCAGCGGGCTTATGCCGAATGGTACCGGGTGCTGAAACCGGGCGGGACCTTGATTATTTTTGACGGCAACTATTTATATAAAGAGAGCAAGACTGTATTCCGCAGACTTTGGTATGCCTTATCCTGGACACTGATCCTGCTTACAGAACAAAGAATCCGCCAGCGGAGCAGTCAAGATAAGGAGCTGTTAAGCGGGCTGCCCTTTGTTAATGTACTGCGGCCTGAAGCTGATGAGGCCGCACTAAGACTGGCCGAGTTCCGCAGTATTGATGTTCAGCGGAACTTTATCCCTGCCCGTGCGATGCCGCTGAATTATTTGAAATACGGCTATCAGAATGTAAACCGGTTCATGATACTTGCCAAGAAGGAGTGAATGATAGATGAGTATACAACAAGAGGTGGAAATGTATTGGGAAGGCGAAGCGGGGCTGTATAGTGAAGGTATTCAAAAGGAGCTTAACGGATTCCAGCGGGAAGCCTGGCTGAAGCTTATCCTCGCCCATGCACCACAGAAGGAAAGATTGCATGTTCTTGATATAGGCTGTGGCCCCGGCTTCTTCTCGGTGATTCTCTCAAGTGCCGGGCATCTGGTTACTGCGATTGATTGCACCGACAATATGCTGGAAGAAGCGCGGGCCCACACCAGCCGGGAGGGTGTGACGGTTACTTTCCGCAAGATGGATTCGCACAGGCTTGACTTTGCTGCGGAGAGCTTCGATCTGATCGTGTGCCGCAATGTCACCTGGAGCCTCACCCATCCGCAGTCAGCCTACAAAGAGTGGAGAAGAGTCCTTAAGCCGGGAGGACGGCTGCTGGTCTTTGATGCCAACTGGAATCGTCATCTTTGGGACGAAGAGATGAAGCGGAAGCACGCAGAGGATCAGCAAGCCTATGTGGATAAGGGTTTCGGTGAGCTTCCGCATCATAAGGATATAGAGGAAACTGACCGTCTGAGCCTTGTTTTGCCCCTGACCAGAGAGTGGCGTCCAGAATGGGATATACTGACTCTCAAGGAAGAAGGGTACTCCGTTATCTATGCTGAAGAGAATCTGAACGCCAAAGTACTGGACGAGAAACAGCAGGTCCTGAACCGGTCAACGCCGATGTTCATGATCTGTGCTGAGAAATGACAAAGCACTCTTCAAACACCGATATGAAAGGCACCTCAGGGTGCCTTTTTGAATACCCAAAAAACCTTTCTCGAATGTTAGACTCAGCCACTGCCCCCCGCGTGATCTCTTCCAACAGCCTGGAGGTAGTATTGTTCAATTGGATGAAGCATCTTCTGGTATCAAGTGCATCTGCTGCTGTGATGAAGGGACTATTCCACCTTCAACAGTTTGTTGCCCCTGTTCATTCGGATTGAATATTCGGGCCGTGGTTTCATCATCCCTTCCTACTCCTGTATCCGTAATACTGACCTTAACCCGGTCACCAACAGTAGAGGCTTCAATAATAATCTCTCCTTGCTCCGTATACTTAATTGGGATAATCTTTTCTCATCTGCATATACGTGTGAGAGTATTGAAACAGTGTAAACGTCTTAACTGAACAAAAAATGAACAAATTTTGATTGTTGAAAAATGTGATAAAAGTCCAGAAACGCATTCCGGGAAGTCCGCTCACTTCGCGGATGCTGAATGCTCTAGAGAAAGAGCAGCTGAACAGCCTGTACACCAAAATAGAAACCAAATCCGACCAGTGACAGACCGGAGCATACAGAGATTGCTTTTAGCACCCGGACGGTCAGGAATTTGCGGAAAATGCTGGAGGCCGCTGCCATGGTGACATCCCAGAGCAGTATCCCCAGCACGATGGCTCCGCTGTACAGCAGCAGCTGGTGCATCGGGTACTGGCTTGCCGCTTCGGCCAATATTGATCCGTAAATGCCTAGCCAGAACAGAATAGAGAGGGGATTGAACAGTGACATCAGAAACCCGGATAGAAAGGATTTGAACAGGGAGGCTTCACTTCCTCTCAGTTCTGCTACCGAAACTTCACCCGAACTCTTGATGCTCTCCACCCCTGTGTAGACAAGGACAAAGAATCCGAACAGCCACAGAAAAGCCTTGACAAACGGAGCATCCAGCAAATGAATCATGCCGAAATAGACGAGCAGCATGTAAATAATATCTGCGCTGACTGCACCAAGGCCAACCGCCCAGGCGTGCAGAAATCCTCCGCGGAGACCCTTGTCCAGCTGTGCTGCGTTAATGGGACCGATGGGCGCCGAAAGGGATAAACCCAGAAAGATATAACCTACAAAAATGTTAATATTGTCCACCCCCGTTATACCGTTAGTTTATTCTGATAAAGTAGTTTGTAGGACAACCAAAATGAAAGGCCTGCGGAATCCGCAGGCCTTAAATTTGTAAAATCAGTTTTGGAGAATCCAATCCATTGAGAGGGGTAACAAGAAGTTATAAGTAAGCTCCTTTATCTTTGAAATGGAAACAGGGTTAGCATTCCCGATAATCTGCAAAAATTACAGAAATATTACCCCTTTGAAATTCCGTTTACACTTCAATAATGATAGGGAGAATCATGGGACGGCGTTTCGTCTTCTCATAAAGAAATTTGCTTAATGTGACCTTTAGGGTCTGCTTAATAATATTCCACTGACCTAAGTCAGCCTCGCTCATCTTCTGAAGAGTTGCCTTGACCAACTGATTGATCTCATCCATCAGATTGTCTGAATTGCGGACATAAATGAATCCCCGCGAAATCGTATCCGGCTCGTTCAACAGCCGCCCATCCGATTGACTAAGAGTAATAACCGTGATCAGTACCCCGTCAGCAGATAATTGGCGCCGGTCCCGCAAGACTACATTGCCAATGTCGCCAATTCCAAGGCCATCCACAAAAATCTGCCCGGCAGTCACCCTTCCTGATTGGCGGACAACTCCTTCTGCCGACTCCACCAGCTCGCCATTTTTGAGCAGGAAGATATGATCTCCCTGTACCCCGACAGCTTCGGCCAATAAGCGGTGGTGATGCAGCATCCGGTATTCCCCATGAATCGGAATGAAGTACTCCGGCTTCATTAAGGTCAGCATCAGCTTTAATTCCTCCTGGCTGCCGTGGCCGGACACGTGAAGCTCGCTGCGCGATCCATAAATCACCCGTGCGCCGAGGAGATACAGATTGTCTACAATCCTGGATACATTGCGTTCATTGCCCGGAATCGGATTGGCTGCAAGGAGCACGGTATCTCCGGCACCGATTTCCATCTGCCGGTTGCTTGAATTCGCCAAGCGGGATAATGCCGCCATAGGCTCGCCTTGACTTCCCGTACACAGGACAGCTATTTCATGCAGCGGCAGCTTGGCAGCCTCCGCAGGTTCGACCAGCATTCCCTCAGGAATGGTCAAGTAACCCAGCTCCCTAGACACAGCAACAACGTTCACCATACTCCGTCCAAGCAAGGCAAGCTTCCGCCCCGTGAGGATAGCGGCATCAACGATTTGCTGCAGCCTGTGTACATTGGAGGCGAAGGTGGAGACAAAGATTCTGCGCTCTGCTTTCTTGAAGGCCTCTTCCAAATGGGCGCCCACCAGCTGCTCGGATGGAGTAAATCCGGGACGTTCAGCATTCGTGCTCTCCGAGAGCAGAAACCGGACACCTTTTTTTCCAATGTCCGCCATTTTATGTATATCCGGATATTGTTTGTTCACCGGGGTCATATCGAATTTGAAATCGCCCGTGTGGACAACAGTTCCTTCGGGGGTATCAAAGACAATACCCAGGCAGTCCGGAATACTGTGATTGGTATTAAAGAAGCTAGTGGTGATTTGGCCGAACGTGAGGATGGAGTCCGAATTGATGCAATTCAGGCTGGCTTGACGTAGAAGCCCGTGTTCTTTGAGCTTATTCTCGATTAATCCCAGGGTCAGGCGGGAGGCGTAGAGAGGAATATTTAATTGCTTCAGCAGGTAAGGGATACCTCCGATATGATCCTCATGTCCGTGAGTTACAACCAGGGCCCGTACCTTATCGATATTTTCTAATAAAAAAGCTACATCCGGAATAATTAAGTCGATCCCAAGCAGGCTCTCGTCAGGAAATTTGGACCCGCAATCAATAGCCACGATATCATCCCCATATTGCAGGAAATACATATTTTTGCCTATCTCGTGTACACCGCCTAATGCAGCAATCCGTAGCCGTTCTTTTGACATTGTGAGCACCCCTTCCATATATAAATCATCTTTATTATGTTTGGGTGTGCAGGATATTATCCAGATATCTATTCATATACTAGACGCATTAGCAGACCTCCGGTATATTCTGTGAAGGTCTGCGCATCCATATCCTATTTTTGCACAAACTGGTTTATAAGCTTCAGAATGACTTCACGCTTTACAGGCTTACTGACATACTCGTCCATCCCTGCAGCCAGGCACTTTTCCCGGTCCCCCTTCAGCGCATTGGCTGTAACCGCGATGATAGGCGGACTCTTCTCCTTAAGCTCCTCTCTGATCCTCTTTACCGCCTCGAAGCCGTTCATAATCGGCATATGCAGATCCATTAATATGAGATCAAACGGCTGTTTACATGCTGCTTCGACTGCATCTATCCCGTTTGTTACGGTAGTAATCCTGTGACCTATTTTTTCAAGTGTCTTGGTCATCACCAGCTGGTTAATATAATTGTCTTCCGCAAGGAGGATGCTCACCTCGCGTGTGGCAGGAAGTTTGTTCAAGGGAGTCTCTTGGCTGTAACTGTCTTCAGCTTTCTTGGGCTTGATCGTGAAGGTGAAGGAGGAGCCTCTTTTGCCGTCACTCTCTGCATAGATCTCGCCGCCCATCATACCGATAATTCTGCGGCTGATAGCAAGTCCGAGGCCGGTGCCTTCATGTTGGCGTGACATAAAACTGTCAATCTGCGCGAAGGGCTCAAAGATCTCGTTAAGCCGGGAGGGATTAATTCCAATGCCTGTATCTGTCACCGTGAAGGCCAACATGAACGGAGTTTCCCGGACAAGCTTCACTTTTACCGATATACTGCCGCTCTGCGTGAATTTAACAGCATTGCCGAGCAGGTTCAGAAGTACCTGCTTTAACCGTTCGCTGTCGCCGTATATATGGTCGGGAACATCATGATTTATGGTGCTGGAGAGTTCCAGGTTCTTTTGGGCAGCACTTATGGAAATGACAGCAAAGCTGTCCTTGATGCATTTGCGCAGATCAAATGTATGCTCCTGCAGTTCAGTACGGCCTGCCTCGATTTTGGACAAATCAAGGATGTCATTGATAATATTGAGCAGGGTTTCTCCGCTTTTACGGATAATTTCCACATAGCTCTGCTGCTCTCCGGTAAGCTCCGTGGTATCGAGCAGGATATCCGTCATGCCTACAACCCCGTTCATCGGAGTGCGGATTTCATGGCTCATCATAGCCAGAAACTCGCTTTTTGCCCTGTTTGTGGATTCGGCGGCTTCCTTGGCAAGCAGCAGCTGTCTCTGCTCGGAAATGTCTTTGCATATAAGGTAGAATCCGATATTTTGATTATTCACGTAAATCGGTGCAATACTGGTAAGCACTTCTATGACTTCTCCATTTTTGGTATAAAGCGTATTGATATGCTGATCAACCGATTCATCATATAGAGATCTGTCCAGAATGTTCTGGACACTCTCCTGTCCAATCAGAAGGGCCAGTTCCATTCCGATCAGATCAGACTCGATGGAGTAGCCGGTTATTTTTTCAGCCATACGGTTGGCGTTAATAATCCGGCCGTCCAGGCCAAAGGAAATGACGGAGTCATGGTTGTATTTTTTTAGCGATGTGTACCGCTCTACGGACTCCTGAAGGCGCTGCTCGGATTCCTTTTGCTTAGTGATGTCAACGATTTGACAAATGTAATACGATGGATGATCCGCCTCGCTGAAAAACTTGAGAGTGAGCATTCCCCACATCTGATCCCTTTTTTTTGAAAGAAACCGCGTTTCAAGCTGTATATCCGTTCGGTCACCCAAGAGCTCCCTAAGATCATGTATATTTCCGAATTCATCATCGGGATTGAAAAGTTCTTGCAGCTTCATTCCGTCAAACTCAGCCTTGGAATAGCCAAAGATCCGTTCCATGGCGGGGTTAACAGTCAATATCACACCTTCTGATCCAACCAGTGCGATTCCAAAGGAGGCATTATCTATGACCTGCTGGTTGAACCGTTCCTGATTCAGGTTTACTCGATGCATGGCGTCCTCCTTAAGTAAGTTTTTATTGTCGTGAAAAATAGACCTTCCGCTTTGAAGGTCTTTTCGATACTTAAAATTTAATGGATATAACTTCGGATTAAATTTACCCCTTTGGTTTCTTATTGAATCACAATGGTTGGCTTTGCCAAAAAGAGGGGCTTAGATCAATTTCCGGTATTCTACCGGAGTCATACCCATTCAGCCTCATCCCAGACTGGCTGCTCGAGGAACATACGGATAAATCTCGTCCGGATTGCAGAGTGGTTCTGCGAGACCAGCTTCTGCATCTGGAGGTAATTATTCTGGGAGATCATTCTGATCTCCAGCCGGGAAACCGCCTCAGTCAATACTGAAATGACCTGATCAATTTGCAGGCTTTCTTTCAATATATATTCGGCAACATTCAATTTCACTGCCTGTTGGGCATATTCGAATTCCCCGTGGCAGGACAGGATAATCGCCTGGAGCTGGGGATTTACTTCCCGGGCCTTCCGGATTAATTCCAGTCCGTCCATCGCCGGCATGCCGATATCTGTGAGCAGAATATCAGGCTGATGCAGCTGGCAGGCTTCCCAGGCTTGTTTGCCGTCAGAGCAAGAAGCTGACAGCTCCAGGCCTAAGGTATCCCAGGGAATACTGGCGCTCAGATATTCCAGTACGGGATAGTGATCATCGGCTAATACTACTTTGTATAACACGTTAATCCACTCCAATCCGCTTCACAGGCAGTACTAATTGTACGATTGTACGGTGTCCGTGAAGGCTCTCAATATTGCCCCCGCCTTGTACGAATCCGTGCTTATAAGCATTCTCAATAATCGGCTGGAGAATAAACCGCGGAACGGTCTCCAGCAGCAAGTCTTTATTCACATGACAAGTACAGGCTTGGTAAATCTTCGCAGTAAATACGTTAACGCGAACAAAAAACTGACCGCAAATACGGTTTGAAAGATCAGGCCGGTCCGGTTGATCCCATTCAATCTTTCCGTCAGCTGTTCATAGGGGGCTACGCTGACTAACCTCCATTTGGCATATTTAAGCGGCAGCGAGAGGAGAAGCTGGTTCTCGTTCTTAAATTCTACGATATCCGGGAACGCCAGCTCATCGATCGGCAAAAGGGTATTGAAATCAGATCCTATCAGGGCCTGGTTCCGGTTGGACAGAATCGTATCCTTATCATTCAGCAGATAAACATCTTCCTCTAATGAAGCAAACCGCTCACGAATGGAGGCTTCACTGCGGCTGACAATAAGGTATGCATAGGGCGGAGCGGCAATCCCTTCTCTTAATGCCCGGGCTCTCATGAATACAAACGGCTTCTCAGGCTCAAGGGAGTTCAGATAATTAGCTTCTGCCCCATGAATAAAGTGTCATACGGGGAGAGCTTCTCCAGGGTTGGGAACCAGCCTTGTCCAATAAATTGACGCGGATCATAGTCGTAGAAGGAATAATCAGAATAGGCATGTCCTTCCTTGTCCAGAAGCGTGATGCGTAAGTCGAGGGTATCGCCAGCCACCTGCTCCAGCCGGCTGGTCAAGGTTCTTGCGGCGACCGGATTGGTCTTGGCATCCTCAAGCAGGGTCTTGATCTCCGGATCAAAGTGGACAAAATTCGAGACCGAGACCATCTCTTCGAAGATCACATCAATCTGTGACTGCACAATCGTTAAGGATTGCGTGGCTTTTTCCAGAGAGTGCTCCCGGATAATTCTGACCATAACCCTGGTGATCATTCCGATTCTCTTATCCGGTGTGATTAGCTTCTCGGATGGGGATTTTGTGTCCGGGCTGGAAGGGTTTCATTTTGTCGGCCTGGACAACTACACCAGGCTGGTGCAGGATGAATCCTTTCACCGTTCGCTGATTAACAACCTTATTATGATTGCCGTGGTCCCAGTAGCGATGTTTCTGGCGTTGGTGCTGGCAGCATTAATTAACAAAGCAACGTATTTCAAAACCTTTTTCAAAGTGATTTATTTCATGCCCTTCATTTCGAGCTTTGTTGCTATAGCCCTATTATGGAGAGTACTGTACCATCCCAACAATGGCTTCCAACGAAATGGAATATGGTGGAGAATTACAGGCAGGTATGGGCTGGAGCCGTACCGTTCTCACTTTATTACTGGAATAGTACGAAGGTAACGTTGATGTCGACAGCGCTGTCATTGATTATTTCCGCCATGGCAGCCTATGGATTCTCGAAGGTTATTTTTAAGGGACGGGATATGCTGTTCCTGGTTGTCTTAGCCACCTTTATGATTCCAACCCAAGCCATTCTCGTTCCGCAATTTATTATGTACCGCTGGCTTGGACTGTTTGACAGTCATATCGGGCATGTGCTGCTTGCCGCTTCAGGTGTGCTGGGAACCTTTTTGCTGAGACAGTTTTTCCTCGGCATTCATGATGAGATTATTGAATCCGCCCGTATTGATGCTGCCGGCCACTGGACGATCTTTAGCCGGATCGCCCTGCCGCTTGTGCAGCCGGCCCGCTATTCTAGTAAGCTCCGAAGCCATGGGCATTGTACCAGCCGGAACGGCAGCTGCCGGTTGGGCACAGGATCACGGCCTCCAGTCTGCTGAACAGCCGTTTGAACCTCCTTCCAGAAGGGTAAAAAGAGAGAAACACCCCTCGAGGAGAAAGGCGGTAAGCTTATGCTGTGGGGATTAATCGGACTTGTTGTCGTAGTATGGCTGTTCGGCTTTATCTTTGATGTTATGGGCAATCTGATTCACCTTCTGCTATTTGTCGCTGCGGTACTGTTTGTGATTAACCTGTTCCGGGGACGATCCCGGAGTTAACAGGACATAAACAAGAGCGGGTTCAAATACTTAATTAAACAGTTAACACACAAGCACGCGGCACCCTCATAGGGACGCGTGCTTTCGTGCGTAATCCTTGAATTCTCCCGCAGGGGAGACTTTAAGGATTAGTCCTGCTTCCGGCAAGTCTGGACACGTTCCCTCCGGATGCCTATAATGTAATCACTATGCAACCTGGAGGAGAATCAATGAATAAACCGATCATCGCCGTCGATATGGATGATACCATCTGTCATCTCGTCAAACGTGCGATATACCACAACAACATTGAGTTTCCTACGCATCCGCTCCGCTACGAGGATATGATGGACTGGAATACAGACCACCTTCGCCATCCGGACAGCACGATGGACCTTTTCTTCGGCAGACCCGGCCTGTACGAAGAGCTGGAGCTGTTCGATGAATATGTGGTCGAAGAGATGGAGAAGCTTCACAACGCTTATGATGTCATTATTGTTACAGCCGCTGTTCCCAAAACAGTGCTTGAGAAATGGAACTGGATGCAAAAGCACATGCCGTATATCCCGGCCGAGAACTTCTTCACCTGCAAGCGCAAGCATCTGATCGGCTTCGATCTGCTGATTGATGACGGTCCGCATAATTTGCTGCCCGCTGTACAGGCAGGGAGGAAGGTGCTCTGTATCCCGCATCCCTGGAACCTGCGGGCCCGGGAGGAATATGCCTTTCCGCTGATGACCTCCTGGCAGGGGGCGAAGGAGCGGGTGGATGAAATTTTGCAGGCACGGCAATAGCCGTTGACTGCATCTGCTATAAGGGGCTAACCCAGAAAGCCAAGAATGGCTGCTTGGGATAGCCCTTTTTAAATTTAGGATGACCTTGAGTGTAATTCTGCTAACCTCGGGTATTCATCTGGGCCTGCCTTTGTTCGTACGATTAGGAAGCCTGCTCAAACTGGCTGTTGTACAGCTCCGCGTAGAATCCGTTCTTCGCCAGCAATTCTGTATGACTGCCGCTTTCCAGGATATCGCCGTCCTTCAGGACGAGAATCACATCGGCATTCTTGATTGTGGACAGCCGGTGGGCGATGACGAAGGAAGTTCTGCCCTCCATCAGCTGATCCATCGCCTGCTGGATCAGCAGCTCAGTCCGGGTATCCACGGAGCTTGTAGCTTCGTCAAGAATGAGCATCGGCGCATCCTTCAGCATCGCACGGGCAATGGTCAGCTGCTGCTTTTGTCCGGCGGACAGGTTGACCTTATCGTTCAGGACGGTATCATATCCGTCGCTAAGGCTCTGAATGAAGCGGTGCAGCCCAACAGCCTTGCAGGCTTCTACGAGCTTCTCGTCCGTGATATTCTGCTGATTGTAGATCAGGTTCTCCCTGATTGTGCCTTCAAACAGCCAGGTTTCCTGCAGCACCATGCAGAACAAATCGTGGATGTTCTCCCTCGTCAGACTACTGATCGGTGTGTCATCGATGTAGATTTCTCCGCCGGTCAGCTCGTTGAAGCGGATGAGCAGATTGACGAGCGTGGTTTTGCCTGCGCCGGTCGGTCCGACAATGGCCACCTTTTGCCCTGGCTTCACATCGGCCGAGAAGTTCTTGATCACCAGGTTCCCGGAATTCTCATAAGCGAATTTCACCTGGTCAAAGCTTACTTTACCTGCCGCAGTTGCCAGTGTGTTCTCTTTGCGGCTCTCGTCTTCCAATTCTGCTTCTTCGAGGAATTCAAACACACGTCCGCCTGCGGCCGATGCCGATTGCAGGTTCTGCGCGGCCTGGGCGATCTGGGATAACGGCTGGGTGAAGTAACGTACATACATAATGAAGGCGACGATAACCCCGAAGGAAATAGTTCCATCTAAGGCCAGTACAGCACCAACGACACAGACGGCAACGAAACCAAGATTACCGATAAAGCCCATTAGCGGCGGCATCAGTCCGGAGAGGAATTGCGCTTTGAAGGCGCTGTTCTTCAGCCCCTGATTCAGTTCCTGGAAGGTGCTGCGCATCTGCGCTTCACCGTTATAGGCTTTTACAACATTATGTCCGGTATAGACTTCCTCAACATGACCGTTGATTTTGCCCAAGAATTCCTGCTGGCTGGCAAAATACTTCTGCGATTTCTTCATAATAACCGCCATCAGGCCGAAGCCGATGATTGTTGCCACGATAGCGGTAAGGGTCATAATTACATTGGTCCGGAGCATCATGAGGATTGAACCGATGAACATGGCTATGGCGGTTACCACTGTACCTATGCTCTGATTCATCGCCTGGCCGATGGTATCCACATCATTCGTTACCCGGGAGAGGATATCCCCTGTGGCTGACTTATTATAGTAGGAGATTGGAAGCCGGTTCATCTTATGAGCCAGATCGGTTCTTAATTTCTTGGAGACCTTCTGGGTAATATTCGACATGATCAGGCCCTGGGAGAGCGATAATACCGCACTGATGGCGTAAATCACGACGAGGGTGATGCCGATGGCAGCAATGCCGTCCATATCGATCCCGCCTGCGAGACCGGCAGTGATTTTGTCCGTAATCTCGGAGAGCATATCCGGACCGAGCAGGGTGAGCACGGTTCCCGCCGCCGCGCAGATCAGCGCAATGATGATCACCGGAACGTATTTCCGGCAGTAACGGAGCAGCTTGCTCCAGGTATTCTGTCCTTTGGTCTTGGTTTTCATCTTCATTAGGCAAGCTCCTCCTTGGTCAGCTGTGAGTAAGCAATTTCCTGATAGACGCTGCAGGTGTGCATTAATTCGTCATGCGTGCCCATTCCGGCAATTTGTCCGGCTTCCAGTACGATGATTTTGTCGGCGTCTTTAATCGTACCAATGCGCTGGGCAACGATCAGCATCGTGGATGCAGAAGCAACCTTCTTCAACTCGCTGCGCAGCTTGCGGTCCGTCTTATAGTCAAGCGCCGAGAACGAATCATCGAAGATCAGAATTTCCGGGCGCCGGGCAATTGCTCTGGCAATCGAGAGCCGCTGCTTCTGTCCGCCGGACAGATTGGAGCCCCCTTGGGCGATGTGGGCATCGTAGCTGCCCTCCAGCTTTTCCACAAATTCAGAGGATTGGGACGTGTAAACCGCATCTACAATATCGGAGCTGAGCACCTGACCGGCACCATTCTCGCCAAAAGCAATATTCGAAGTTACCGTTCCGCCGAACAGTACCGCCTTCTGGGAGACATAGCCCATTTTATTCCGCAGCGCCTGCTGGTCGTATTCTTTGACATTGATGCCATTCACGAGCACTTCGCCTTCGGTAGCATCATAGAAACGGGGAATGAGATTAACAAGCGTACTCTTGCCGCAGCCTGTTGAGCCGATAAAAGCAACCGTCTCCCCCTGCTTCGCCGTGAAGCTGATGTTCTCCAGCACATAATCCTCTGCGTCCGGATATTTGAAGCTAACCCCTCTGAATTCAAGCTCATCCACACGCTTCACAGGGAAATGAGTAACTGATCCGTTCTTCAGGCTAGGCACGGTTTCCAGCACCTCATTAATACGTTTGGCCGATACCTGGGCGCGGGGCAGCAGAATGAAGATCATGATCAGCATCATGAAGGCCATAACCACCTGTATCGCGTACGATGAGAAGACAATCATATCTGAGAACAAGCCCATCTTGGCGGTGCCGTCAGCCGCTTGAATAATTACAGCACCAATCCAATAGATGGAGAGGCTGAGTCCGCTCATAATCAGGGAAATACTCGGCATCAGCGTTGTCATTACATTGTTGGCAAACAAATTGGTGCGGGTTAGCTCGTTGTTGGCGGAGGCAAATTTCCCTTCCTGGTATTTCTCGGCATTGTAAGCCCGGATGACCCGCAGACCGTTCAGATTCTCTCTGGAGACACGGTTCAGATTGTCGGTTAACTGCTGCAGTTTCTTGAATTTAGGAAGAACGAGAGTGATGCAGACGGCGACAATCAGCACCAGCAGCCCAACAGAGGCGCCGGTCGCCAGCGTCCACTGCCAGCTTTTTCCCGTAATCTTGAGGATCGCCCATACGGCAAGGATGGGTGCTTTGACCAGCAATTGCAAGCCGATGACAATCAGCATCTGCACCTGGGTGATATCATTCGTGGACCGGGTAATCAGGCTGGCGGTGGAGAAGTTGCTGATCTCCTCCATTGAGAAAGACTGCACCTTATCAAACAAATTAGCGCGTAATCTGGCTGACAGGTCGGCCGCGATTCTGGCGGCAATCCCTGCCACGACAATCGAGGTGGCCAGACTGCCGAGTGCACAGAGCAGCATCCAGGCTCCGGCGGTCAGGATCTCACTCATTTGGCTGCCCGGGGTCTGGATCAGCCGGGTAATATCACTCATGTAGTCAGGCAGCTCCAGATCCAGCCAGACCTGCGCGATAATGAACATGAGGCTGATGCCGAATAAGAACCATTCTTTGGGCTCCAGGTTCTTCAGTAATTTCAACATAAGAATGACTCCTTTGCATGTTTGTTGCTATGATCGTACCGGAGAATGATAAACTGAAAATTAACTTTTGCTGAAACAAGCTGAAAATACTATGAAAAAGAGACCGTCCCGAGAGCAGCCATGAGACTTGCTATGACAAAGAGGCCAACCCGCAAGCAGCCATGAGGTGGCCGTTCAGCTTGGGATAGCCTCTGGTCTGGTAAGAGTCATCAAAATCCTGTACAAAATACAACAATTCCCTCATTTAAATCGGCCATAATTCGAAATTGTTGCAGCGATTCTACATTCATCTTCTGGTAGCCCCCTTAAGTCTCGTACATTTAGTGTAACATGAATAAGAGGGTGGGTTAATCAGAGCAATCACCTGGAGGCAGATAAATCTTGTACTGGTCATAGCTGGTTATGATCAAGAAATTCCGGGTAATGAACGGGAGATTAAGGGCTTGAATGGGCCAGTTATACATAAATTTGAATCCGGAGGGAACATAATGAGCGAAGAAGAAGTGGAAGCAACCGGTTGGGATGCCATTGAGGAACAGATGTCGGGTTTGTATGGACAACAGGAGCCGAAGCATTATGCTGCCTTGTTGCCTTACATGCTGGGGGGAAAGGACCCGCTGAACGGAATCAGTGCCTATAAGGCAGAGCTGCCTTATCCCCATTGGCACTTTGTAACCTTCGGATTCTCTGAGCTATATGACAAGGAATCAGAGGACCCGGAATACAGCGGCTACGGATTTGAGCTGACCTTCCGGCTGGCACGTACTGCCGGAGAAGAGGAGCCTCCGGCCTGGGCGATGAATCTGCTGCAGAATATGGCCAGATATGTGTTCAGCAGCGGTAATATTTTTGCTTCCGGGCATTACCTGGATGCGAACGGTCCTATCTGTCTGGGTGCAGACACGAGGCTGACCGCTCTGGCTTTTACCGGTGATCCGGAGCTTCCGGCTATGGATACCCCGAATGGACGGGTAGAGTTTCTGCAAATGGTGGGGATTACCGCCGATGAACTTGAAGCCATGATGTCTTGGAATACCAACGCATTCCTGCAGGCCAGCCAAGAAGTACTACCTGCATTTATCACCGATCTTGGACGGGATTCACTGCTGCGGCTTCCGGTAATAGAGGATGCAGTGCGGCAGGGGATTGAACGTGACGGGTCCCAGACAGGCATCCTGTATGTGGATCAATTGGACTTCGAGCCTGGCAGAAATCGTCTGCTCAGCAAAGCACCGGCCGTCCTGGCTATGGGGGCACAGCAGGCAGCGACGGTAGCCAGGCTGCTGCGCGGCCGTCTGCTGAAGGGCAGGAAGCTGACGCTCACCAGCCCTAAGCTGCAGGTTGTGCTGGAACCGGCACAAGAGACTGGCTGCAAGGAAGACGGCGGGAACATCCGCATCAGCCTAAGTGAAGCTGCTGTTCTGGAGCTGGAATCGAAGCTTAAGCCTAAGGAAAGCGAGTTCAAGCTGTCCACTGCCAAAGAACTGATGATACGGGTGAGAAAGACGTATATCAAAGACCAGGAGGGCAAGGTAGTGGATACCATCGGCTAATAGGGGGGCGGTCATGTGGACCGCCCTTTGTTGAGTAATCATCGAAGATAAGGCCCCACTTTGTGGGGATGTTTTATTTGGTGGACGGCAGCTTCTTTGAGGCAGGGAGCAGCAGGGTAAAGGTGGTTCCTTGCAGCGGAACACTATCACAGGTGACGGTTCCGCCGTGCAGCTCAGTGATTTTACGGACAATGGTAAGCCCCAGCCCATTACCGGCGGTGGAGTGGGAAGTATCCTGCTGATAGAACTTGTCGAACACCCTGGGAAGTGCAGCCGCACTGATCCCGGCACCGTTATCCCGGAAGCTGATTTCAATCATGTCTTCGGCCTGCCTCATCGAAACTTCAATTTCGCCATGCTCCGGAGTGAACTTAATGGCATTGTCTAGCAGATTCAGCCAGACCTGATTCAGCATCTCTTTATTTCCCGGCACCTCATAGTCCTGTACGTTGGCTGTGATGGATATATGCTTTTTCTCCATTTTGGGATGCAGAAGTAAGACACATTGGCGGATCTGTTCGCCAACGTTGAAGGGCTCGCGGCCCGTTAATATCGTCTGAGCCTCCACTTTGGACAGGCTCAGGACGTTGGAGGCGAGGGCGGCCAGACGGGTGGATTCCTCAATGACAATATCCAGATATTCATTCCGTTCTTCCTTGCTCAGCTCATCATCCTTGAGGATTTCGGCGAACCCTTTGATCGACACAATCGGGGTGCGGAACTCATGCGAGAAATTGTTGATGAAATCCGTGCGCAGAATCTCAATGCCGCCCAGCTCATCCGCCATCCGGTTGAAATTAGCGGAGAGAATCTTGAATTCTGGCGGATTATTGAGCCGCAGCCGGGTGGTGAAATCTCCTCCTGCCAGCTGGTTGGTGGCATCGATGAAGGTACGGATGGATTTCAGCATCCTCCGGCTGGCCAGACCCGAGGTGACGGTGCCGATCATGATGCAGGCAATCAATGTGATAAAGGTAAGGACTTTGAAATCCTGAATGATACGTTCATTGAGCACACCGAAGACCGTCAACAGATAGACCAATACACCGGTAATCAGCACGGTAATGAGGAAGATGATAAATACAGCAAGCGAGAAGTAGAGCGACAGGCCGATTTTACCCGTCAGCCTCTTGATCATGTTCATGTTCTCACCGCCTTATATCCGAGGCCGCGGACAGAGACCAGCTCGAACTCCGGATAGGCTTCAAAACGTTTGCGCAGGCGGTTGATATGCACATTCACCGTAGTATCCGTGCTTTCGCTGTCCATCCCCCAAATCTCGTCCATCAGCTGGATGCGGGTGAAGATGCGCTCCGGATAGGATAAAAGCTTATAGAGCAGATAGAATTCCTTCTGCGGAAGCGTCTGCTTGTCCTCGTCCCGGGTCACGGTTAATGTGTCATAGTCCAGATGAACCCTGCCGATCACCAGCTTACGGGCACTCGCAATCTGCGAGCGGCGGAGAAGGGCCTGGATTCTCAGCAGCATTTCTTCTGTATCCACAGGCTTGGTCATATAATCATCGGTTCCGAGCCGGAAGCCTTTTTTCTTATCCTCAGGTAGCTGTTTGGCTGTGGCCATTAGGATGGGAATTCGATTGTCCGCTTCCTTGAGCTCTTCGGCAAATTCATACCCGTCCATCTCCGGCATCATAATATCCAGAATAATCAGATCGATATGCTGGACTTCAAGAACCTCCAGTGCTTCTCTTCCATTCTCAGCCGTTACCACGTCATAACCTTCCCGTTTCAGCACAGCGTTCATCAGCTTGCGTACATGCTTATCGTCTTCTACAACAAGGATCTTTATCATGGTTTCACTCCAAAGGTTGTCGGATTTGACCGCGTTTCCCCATCATTCTAATGTAAAAAAAGGCTAAAGACAAAATCTTTAGCTTTTCTTTAGACTCGATTTAGTCTGAATTAAGAATGACGCACTATATTATAGGGAAAAGAACCGCCGGTTCAAATATGAAAACGGGAGTCACTCATGGCCAAACTGAATTTGTTTATCCGCATTTGTATTGCAGTGCTGCTGGTGCTGGGAATTATCTATGTAAGCTCACTGGTGGACTTTATTTTCACACCTATTATCTCGCTGTTCAGTGTTGTCATTGTGCCGTTAATGCTGGCCGTCTTCTTCTATTATCTGCTGCGTCCCTTGATTGATTACCTGGCCTCCCGCAGGCTGAACAGGACAGTTGCTATCTTGCTGGTCTATCTGGTTATCGCGGTGCTGCTGCTGGGATTCACGGTAGGCGTCTGGCCGTCGCTGCAGAATCAGCTGGTGAATCTGGCTAATAATATGCCTGGCGTATTCAATGCCGTGGGAGAGCAGCTGACGAAGCTGGAGGACAGCGATTTGTTGTCGAAGCTGATTCCTGCGGATATGAATCCGGCCAGCCAGCTGATGGATTATTTGAATAAAGGCTTTTCGCTATTGACGGTCTATGTGTCGGGGCTATTCTCCTTCGTCTCCAATTTCGCCATTGTACTCTTTACCTTTCCGATCCTGCTGTTCTACATGCTCAAGGAAGGCGGGAAGTTCGGCGACAAGCTCGTGAGCTTCTTTCCAAAACGTTATCATGAGGAAGGTGCGTCCGTTGTTGCTGAAATCGACGGGGTGATGAGCAGCTTCATCGTCGGCAGGGTGCTGGTCAATCTGGCGCTGGGCGTGCTGATGTATTTCGGTTTTCTGCTGATTAGGCTGCCGTATGCGCTGCTGCTGACACTGGTGGCTGTGCTGATGAACTTCATTCCATTTATCGGGGCGATTCTGTCCACGGTGCCGATCTTCATCTTCGGTCTGATCGAGTCGCCGTCCACGGCCATCTGGTCGATTGTAGTTGTGCTGGTGGCGCAGCAGATTCAGGATAACCTGGTGGCGCCTTATATCTTCGGGAAAAGCATGGATATCCATCCGCTGACCACGATCATTCTGGTCCTGGCGGGCGGCGATTTCGGCGGAATTATCGGCATTCTGCTGATTATTCCCGTCTACATGATGCTGAAGATTATAACGGTCAAGCTCTATCAGCTGTTTGTCCGGCAGCGCTGGGATAAGGAAGCGGAAGTCCCTGCGGAAGCGGGGGATTAAATGGAATACGGGAAGGACCGGGAGGCCGTCATTAGGCTTTCCGGTCCTTTTGGATTTGATGATGCTTATTAACCGAGCCGGAAATGAATGGCCCAAATGGTGAAAATAGAGGGCTCCCTCTGAATCCATCGAAAGTGGCTCATAGCACCAATTTAAGGTGTAAACCCCTCTGATTTGTCCCGAGGGAATAAATGAAAAATAGGGGCGAAATGCTGTCTCTCCGGGTCCAAATATACAAGCCAAATCTGACTCTGAATCGGCCGGAAGTGGGAAATATGCGGAGGTAAACGAGCAAAATGTATGCGAAAAACCGAATACAATGTGCCACTGCGGAGTGAAACGACCCAGATGTATGCGGAAAACCGAATACAATGTGCCACTGCGGAGTGAAACGACCCAGATGTATGCGAAAACAAACATGTCTTTCAAGGCACAACTCCAGCATGAAAATGAGCAGCGTGGCTAAAAAACAGAACGTCGTCTGTTCATCTATTTAACAAATTTTAACGGAAAACCGAACACAATTAGACCGGGTGGGTAGCGTAGGCCGAATGCTCCACAGCCCCCTAAAGAAGTTGGAGTCCTCCCCCACAAAAATGTAGACTAGATACAGGAGGAGGATGAACGGAATGGGACACTTAACAGGAACAAGAGAGAAGGCAGCGCAAGAGGTGTTGTCTGGCATTAAGGCGGCGGTGGTTGCCCGAAAGTATGGGGTGACTCCATCAACGGTGAATCAGTGGGTGAGGGATTACCGGGAAGCCCATGGGGAGCAAGATCATCCGTATCCCCAGGACCAGGTGGAGGAACGGAAGCGCCTGCTGGACGTCGAGCAGAAATATGAGAAGGCCGTCAAGATGCTCGGTGAAAAGGAGTTAGAGATTGAGATTCTGCGTGAACTGCTAAAAAAGCCAACCCCTGCTTATCCGAAAAAATCGAGGTAGCCGATATGTTCATTAAGCAGGGGAATACCGCAGCCTTGGTGCTCCGTCTCGTGGGGCTAGCAGAGTCTACGTACTACGACCGTAAGAAACGCAAGAAGCAGGAGGCACAGGCCGTCCCCCAGGGGCGTGGAAGACCCCTACCCGGCTACTCCCTGACCGAGTCGGGAGAGAAGATTAGCGACGAGCAGATCCAGGAAATGCTCCTGGAACTGGTCGCTGGAGAAGAGCACGTGTACGGGTACAAACTGCTGGCCAAGTGCTTGTGGAACCAGCACGGGCTGAGGCTCAACCACAAGAAAAGCTACCGGCTGTGTCAGGCGCTGGAGATCCTGCAGCCCCAGCGTCAGAAGCGCTTTAAGCATCCCCGGAAGCTGCCGGAGAACCGAGTCATTACCGGAGCGGGCCAGCTCTGGCAGATGGACATTAAATACGGGTATGTGGCGGGCCGGGACCGGCATTTCTTCGTCCTGAGCATTATCGATGTGTTTACCCGGGTTATCGTCGGGTATCACCGAGGATCGTCGTGTGAGGCCAAGCACGCCTGCCAGACGCTGGGACGCGCCATGGAGCAACACTGCGCCCCTGACAGCGCACGTCCGGTGATCCGCACCGACAACGGCCCCCAGTTCATCAGCCATCTGTTTGGCGACATGTGTGAAAGCTGGGAGATGACCCATGAACGCATTCCGCCTCGAACGCCGGATTTAAATGCTTTTATTGAATCGTTCCACAGCAATATCGATCGGGATTTGTTCCGCAAAGAGGCCTTCGACACGTTCGAAGAGGCCTATGAAGCCGTGGACCGGTACATGGACTTTTACAATAACCGCAGAATGCATACGAGTCTTCGCAACATGCCGCCAGCTACCTTTGCGGAGTGGGTGCTGACCCTAGAAGACCAGTCCTGCTTCTTCTGGCCGAGAGAAAAAGCGAAATAAAGAGCAAGGCTACGACAAGTACCGATTTTATACGGAGGACTCCGGGATAAGGGGGTCGCACCGAATGTAATCGAAAAACCGAACACAATTGGACTGGACGTGCCACGTAGGCCAAATGTAATCGAAAAACCGAACACAATTGGACTGGGTGCACCGCGTAGGCCAAATGTAATCGAAAAACCGAACACAATTGGACTGGGTACGCCGCTTAAGCCGAATGTAATCGAAAAACCGAACACAATTGGACTGGGTACGCCGCTTAAGCCGAATGTAATCGAAAAACCGAACACAATTGGACTGGGTACGCCGCTTAAGCCGAATGTAATCGAAAAACCGAACACAATTGGACTGGGTACGCCGCTTAAGCCGAATGTAATCGAAAAACCGAACACAATTGGACTGGGTGCGCCGCGTAGGCCAAATGTAATCGAAAAACCGAACACAATTGGACTGGGTGCGCCGCGTAGGCCGTGCGTTTATCGCAGTGCCAGACGTATTTTCACAGAAAAACCGAATACAATATGCCACTGCGAAGGCAAACGACCCAGATGTATGCGAAAAACCGAATACAATATGCCACTGCGAAGGCAAACGATAAGAAAAAAGGGACCGCCCCAAGTAGCCATTGTATGGCTAGTGGGCAGTCCCTTTCCTGAATCCACTCCCGTTACTCCCGGTTCAGAAATGTCCGGGTCCGCTCCAGCTGCGGGTTGCCGAAGATCTGCTCCGGTGTGCCGGATTCGGCGATTTCGCCGTTATCCATGAAGAAGACGCGGTCGGCCACATCGCGGGCAAAATTCATCTCATGCGTGACGATAATCATCGTCATGTGCTCGTCCGCAAGCTGGCGGATGACCCGCAGCACCTCGCCGGTGAGCTCGGGATCGAGCGCCGAGGTCGGCTCGTCGAACAGGAGAATGTCCGGACTGAGCATCATCGCCCGGGCGATGGCAACCCGCTGCTTCTGCCCGCCTGACAGCATGGAGGGGTAGACGTCTGCTTTATCGGCAAGACCTACTTTGGAGAGCAGCGCCTCGCTTTTGGCCGTGATATCCTGAATACTCTCCCGCTTCAGCGTTCTTGGGGCAAGCTCCAGGTTTCCCCTTACGGTGAGATGCGGAAACAGATTAAAGTGCTGAAATACCATCCCCATGGTTGAGGTGATTTCCCTAATCTCCGCACCGCTGGCATATTTGCCTTTGTCCACGAGCGCCCGGCCGCAGATCAGGATACTTCCGCCGGTAACCTCTTCCAGATGCACAAGACTGCGCAGCATGGTGCTTTTGCCGGAACCGGAAGGTCCAATCACCGCAACGACTTCTCCGGGGTTAACGTCAAAGGTAATCTGTTTCAGCACATCGAGGCTGCCGAAGGATTTCTGCAATTGCGATACTTCAATCATACTACTCATAGCGAAACAGCCCTTCTACTCAAATTTGAAACGTTTCTCCAGTGTCTTGAAGAATAGCGTAAGCACCAGTGTCATCAGCAAATAAATTACGCCCGCTACGACAAAAGGGGTGACCGTGAAATCACGGTTTACCGCCGTTTTGGCGAAATTGAGCAGCTCAGGTACCGCTACGGCATACAGCAAGGCAGTATCTTTAACCAGGGTAATGGATTCATTGGCTACCGCAGGCAGCGCCACCCGGAACATTTGGGCCAGTATCACCTTGCGCAGGGTCTGCCATTTGCTAAGCCCGAGTACCTTGGCCGCCTCATGCTGGCCTTTATCAATCGAGAGCATTCCCCCGCGGAAGATCTCAGCGAAATAGGCACCATAATTCAGAATAAATCCAGTGCTGGCCGCAACGAAACGGTCCATGACCAGATATTGCCCAATCACGGGGATCTGCGGCAGGCCGAAGCAGAAGAACAACAGCTGCAAGAGCAGCGGAGTGCCGCGCATCACATAAATATAAGTATGTGCGATCCAGGCCAGCGGCTTGACGGAGCTTTTGGCCATCAGGGTAACCACCATCCCGAGCGGAATGGACAATACGATCACGATCAGGAACAGCAATACCGTTGTCCGTGCCCCCTCCAGCATCGGTCCGGAAATTTTAATAATATAGTCAATATTCATGTCTTCACCCGACTCCTAAAGGAAACCATCTAGTTAAGTACTTTGTTCTCTCCGAACCATTTCGTGGAAATCTCGGCCGCCGTTCCGTCACTGCTCAGCGCATCCAATGCCTTCTGCAGCTCCGTCAGCAGGTCCTCATTGCCCTTCTTAATCCCGATACCATATTGCTCTGGGGCCAGCGATTCATCCATCAGCTTGTAAGTCTCCGGCTCCTTGGATATGTAGTATCTGGCCACCACTTCATCAATGACTACTCCATCCAGACGTCCCGACTTCAGGTCTGTCAGGGCAAGCACATTATCGGTGAATTCGGAGACACCTTTAAGCTCCGCCTTAATCGGATTAGCATCCAGGGCATCGGCAGCAGAGGAGAGGCTTTGCAGTCCGACCTCTTTGCCGGCCAGATCCTTAAGCGTAGACAGCGCTGAATCCGCAAGCACGACTACAACCTGGCTATTCTCCAGATAAGGTTTGGTGAATAACACTTTATCCTTGCGCTCGTCCGTGATGGTGTAGCCGTTCCAGATCATATCAATGCGTCCGCTATTCAGCTCAGATTCCTTGGCAGACCAGTCAATCGGCAGGAAGGTAACCTCTTTGCCCATTTTCTCAGCAGCCGCTTTCGCATAGTCAATATCGAACCCGACAATTTCATTGTTATCATCCCGGAAGCCCATCGGGGCAAACTTATCATCTATACCGATCACCAGCTTACCGTCATTGCCTCCAGAACTGGAGCAGCCGGCTATTATAGCAATCGCCATAATTACCAATAAACCCAATATCCCTTGTCTCTTCATCTCTCTATTCCCCCTAGTAGATTACACGCAGCAGCCTGTGCTTTAGTTCGTTAATACGTTATCAGTTTATCATAATAACATATCATGTGAGTTACTGTCGATAGAGTAGGGGAACACAATTGTGTCGAAAATAAATCAAAGCATGCCGCTCCGCAGACTCTTATTTTATTTATTTTTTCCATTTTATCTCAATTCGTAATCGAATAAAAATCCTGTAACAGGTACACAGGCGGCCTGAAATAAGGAGGAATGTCATAGGTGATAGAATTGAATAACGGGCAACGATGCCTTTAACCAGGCGCTCACAGAATCACTGGGGTTCTGGGATCAGGTCACACCGGATAATGAAGAGTGGAGATTGAAGATACCAGAGGTTCATCCCAACAAATACATACGGGAGTATACAAGACACCGGTACATTGTAACCTGTGAGACGTTCACGCCAATCGAACTATCGCTGCCTGAGGGGTATGTGCTGGAGAAGATAGATTTGCCGGAGCTGCGGAAAAAGCGGGCCGTAGCGGAACGGGTAGGCTTCATGCTGGCGGATACCTATCCCTCTTTCACCTCCTATGCTCCAATTGAGAATTTTGCGGATCTTAATGATGACGGCTGGTATGAGTGGGGGGCTTATCTGCAGCAGGCTTCACAGAAAGAGCCCCGGCTGTACCTGGAGTGCCTGCACTGTTACATCAAGGCAAATGCCGTGGAGAAGGCACAAGAAATCGTGCGGGAAATGACTAAGGCAGAGATTGAATGCGATCTGGAAGAATTGAACGGAGCCATTGCGTACTACCGGAGCGAAGGATTATGTTCGGCCTTCAAGGCTCCGGAGCGGACGATATGATCAACGTCTGGTGTACTTCTTCCGTTTATCCCAATTCGCTCTGTGAATAATTCAGCTTATATTCCTTGGGGCTCATCCCTGTGTATTTGGAGAACACATGAGTGAAATAGGCGGGTGTCTCAATGCCAACGGCTTCCGCGACTTCGAATACTTTACTCGCCGGATTCCGGAGCAGCTTCTTGGCCATGTCAATCCGGTACTTGTTGATCACATCGATGATGGACTCACCGGTGACCTTCTTATACAGGCGGCTGAGGTAGCTGCTGTTGATATGGATATGGTCGGCAATAATCTGCAGGCTCAGATTCTGATTGTAGTGCTCTCTGATATATTTCTGGCATTCAATTACGATGTAATTAGGCTGTCTGTCACTCATTGCCACTGCCCTGGAGCAGCTCAGAATCAGGCGCCCCAGGATATCTGCCAGCAGCTGGATGCTTTTGCTCTCCTGAATCTGCTTATACACGGCGGATTGGCTCTCCTCCATCTCCGGTGCGAAGGGCTGGCTTGTGCTCAGCAAGCGGAAGCAATAGGAGCTGATCAGCAGACAGGCTACCTTCACATTCTCAATCGGCTCTTTAATGCTTCTGTAGTTCTCCAGCAGCTGGTCCAACTGCCGGATGGCCGACTCGCTGTCTCCCTGCTGCAGATGTCCGGCAATCTGCTCGGCGGCATGATGGGGAGGGGCTGCAGGCGTAAGGGCTTGGTTCGCATGAGGGATATATACAGCCACATAATTATCATTATAAAAGCTGCCCTGCAGCGCCTCTCTCGCTTCAAAATAGGCCGTTGACAGCGTCGATATATCCCGGTGCAGCAGGCTGATGCCGATATTGACATGATACTGCCTGAAGTTCTCCGCCATGGCGAGAATTTCATTGCTGATCGTGAGCAGGGCCTGGGTGGAGACCGCGGTATTGCCGCCGGTCATGGAGACAAGCGCCAGCAGGGTGTTTTTCTCCATGGCCATAATATAAGAGGGATGCTCCCCGAAGGCCAGGGCAAGGAATTGGCGGATGGAGGCCAGGAAGCGGTAATGGTCATTCGCCGGGTTCACGGCAGAGCCATGGGGTCCAGGTATATCTTTTACCTCCATATAGATAGCGAAATAGTCCTCCAGCTGCAGCCCCAGCTCGCTTGAGCGGCTGAATAGACCGGCTTCATCGCTAATCAGGCCATAGACGGCTTCCCGTAGGAATTTTTCGCTGATTTCGGACAGATTATCGTTGATTTTACTCTCCAGCTGCCGGACCTTCTGCTTCTGCTCCCGTTCTTTTTCCAGCAGCAGCGTGGCTTTCTCAATCGCCCGGGGAATCTGCTCTGTGGGATTGGTCTTGACTACAAAGTCTACAACTTCATATTGAATAGCCGTTTGGGCATAGGAGAAGTCTGCGAAGGCCGTAAGAATAATAACCTTCGTCTGCGGAAAGTGCTGGTGCAGATAATCCGATAAGGCAAGGCCATCCATTCCCGGCATGCGAATATCCGTAACAACGATATCGACATCGTAATAGCCCAGCAGCTCGACCGCCTCCAGGCCGTTCGACGCCTCACAAACAACCTCGCACTCAAGAATACTCCAATCGATGAAGCACTGCAGCCCTTTTTTGATCACAGGCTCATCGTCTACAATCATAACCTTATACATGTGTTAGTTCCCCCTGATCTTCCGGTATATGTAGAGTGACTCTCGCGCCTGCCCCAGGCTCGCTCTCGACCTCAATTCCATAAGGCTCGCCGTAGAGCAACTTAACCCGTTTATGCGTGTTGATCAGGCCGATATTGTTGTGGCCCTGCTTGCGCATCGTGTCGCTCTCGAAATGACTCCAATTCTTGGGCATATGCTCAAACCCGTTGCCATTATCGGTGATCTCGAAATAGACCGAATCGTTCTCGCGGTATATGCGGATGTTGATGTTTCCTTTGCCGAGCTTCCGCTCCACCCCGTGCACGACAGCATTCTCGACCAGCGGTTCGACACTCAGCTTGGGTAGCAGCAGATCCAGTATGGCCTCATCCTCGATCTGGATCGTGTATTCCATTTTGTCCTCGAACCTTTCCTTCTGCAGATACAGATAGAATCGGATGAAATCCAGCTCCTGCCGGATCGGGATTTTGGCCAGACTGCTCGAATAGATGCTTGCCTGCAGCAGCTCGGTAAGGGACGTTACCATCTTGTAAACGGTCTCATCTTTGGACAGTTTTGCCTTGTAGCCGATGGTAATCAGCGTATTGAACAGAAAGTGAGGATTCATCTGAGCCTGCAGAAATTTGAACTCTGACTCTTTGACCAGCAGATGCTTCTCATAGACTTCCTTGATCAGATAGTTGATCTCGTCAGTCATGTTGTTGAAGGTGGAACTGAGCTGGTTGAGCTCTGCATCCTTGAAAGCGGGCATTCTGGTGTTGTAATCCCCTTTCTTGACCTTACGGATACTCCGCAGCAGATCGCGGATAATCCGGGTGAAGCGAAGCGATAGCAACACACCTGCTGCAAGCGAGACGAACGCGATCAGCGCGATAAACCAAATATAATTGTGCATGCTGCCGGATAATTTGGCGAGTACCTGCTTCCTCGGAATACCGGCAATGAAGGTGAGCCCGGTCGTACCGATGCTGCGGGAAGCGGCTAGATAAGTCTCTTGATTAAGCTTGACCTCACTTACTTCCGTATGATCCCTCAGCGCAAGCACATCGGGAGGAGCAGTTGAACCTAATTCCTGCTTACCCGCACTAGAATAGATGACTCCCTGGTTATCAATGATGTAGGCCATGGCGCCCGGGTATTCGAGCAGTCCGGAATATTTCTCCGCTAAATCAGCTTCATTCGTGCCGAAGATCAGCACCAGGCGTTGCTCGGGAAGATTAATATTGGACATCACCCGGGTGAAATAGAGCGTGGGATCGCCGGGACTTGGTGTCAATATTTCTTTGCCGCGGACCATTCTGCCGTTAACCGACTGATAGACTGCGAGATTATTCCGGTTAATCTGCTCAATGTTTGGCGGGGACTTCAGAACGGATACATAGTTGTCGTTATCAAAAAATACATAGGCCGTTGACAGCAGGCTGATATTCCAAGCATTGTTGAACATAAGGCTGTACTTCAAATCCTCTTCCATTTCACTTTTATTGACGAATTTCTTGTAGAAGTCATCGCTTAGCGACATATCGTCGATTAACCAGCTTCTTAACATTTTAGTAGAGAGGAAATGCAGGGAGGTATTATCAATAATCTGAAAGGACTTCTCGATATTGTCGTTGGTCTGGCGGATCAGCAGGGACAGATTATCATTGGCATTCCTCGTTAGAATCTGGGAGATGCTCCAATAGAAGTAGCAGCCGGCGAACGTCATCGGAAGCAGAATTAGCAGGAAGATAATAATGACCATTTTATTTCGTACCGGAATTAGGGAGAAACGTCCGAGTAGGGGACGAAGGCTGATCCGCTTCAGGATATGCTGATTGGACATGTTGGTTGCTCCTTGCTGATGAGTCTGTAGTACAGCCATTATATATTCATTTCTTGACAGCGAATAGCAGAGCCGGGTGAAATCGTGCCGTTTCCGGCCAGATGGTAAAGATAACGATACAGAGTTAAAGAAATCTGAAAACCCTTACACCAACCTCGCTGCCAAATCACATTTGCTCAAGATATTATAAAAGATCATGCAGAAAAACGAATTCTATCCTTTTTTTCTTTGGTCTACAATGAGAGCTGTAAACAACTGTAATTGGCTGCAGGGGGATACCCTGGCTTAAGCCATCATTCTAAAGGGGGATTTATTGTGCAAAAGTCTTTGTACAAAGCGGGCTGTACCTTAGCAGGCATGCTGATGCTGACCATGTCCATTACGGCATGCGGATCAGGGAATTCAGCAGAGAATAATGGAGCGGCCGCAACGGCAGGCTCAGGAAATGCAGCAGCACCTGCGGCTAAAGCGCCGGTCAAAATTTCTTATCTTACGTTCCGGGTCGGCACGCATGCATCAGCCAAGATGGAGGAAGAGCAGATCAAGCAGTTCAATGCCAAATATGGCAATGAAGTGGAGGTTGTGGTTGAAGAGATTCCAAGTGATGCCGCATACGTGGATAAGATTAAGATTCTGGCAGCCTCCGGGGATGTGCCGGATGTCGTAATGGGCAAGGACGGAATTAATGATGTCCTGATCAAAGGGAATCTTGCAACCCCTTTCAATGATTATTTAGACAAGGATGCGGAATGGAAGGCAGCTATCGGAGAAGATGCACTTGCTTCCAATACCCGGGACGGGAAGATCTGGTCGATCAGCGATCAGAAGCAGAATATCGGCTACTTTTACAATAAAGAAATGTTTGAGAAGGCAGGCATTAAGCCGGCGGAGACTTGGGATGAATTCATGAGCAACAACGAGAAGCTGAAGGCTGCAGGCTTCGTTCCCCTCGCACTGATGACCGGGGAGAATGCCTGGACATCCAACCTGATTCTTGCCGCGATGATCGGTACGAACGGGGAGAACGGCAAGACGTTCATGAACACCCTGCACCCTACCGACTTCAATACGCCCGAAATGATTCAGGCGCTTAATATGATGAAGGAGCTGCTGGAGAAGTATACGACGAAGGATGCGCTTGGGGCGGGGTATGCCAATGCAGCGAACGCGTTCAGCCAGGGCAAGGCTGCGATGATTGCCAACGGTCCCTGGATGATTGGAGACTTCAGCGATCCGACCAAATCCAGTGAAGGTTTCGATGCAAAAGTGGGTGTCGCCGCGTATCCGAATAACAGCCTGATTTCCACTTATGAGGTTGGCTATATGATCGGAGCCAAAACGCCGGAAACCCGCGATGCTGCGGAGAAATTCATCAAGTTCAAAACAGGGCTTGAAGGTCAGACCCTCGCTCTTGAATACGGCAATGTTATGCCGGTATCGAGTGAAGTTCAGCCATCAGATGCACTGAAAGAGAAATATCCGATCATGGTCGAATCGATCACAGTCGCTCAAAAGTCACAGCTGCATTACCGGACCCTGGACTCCATCGTCTATCCGAACGTAACAGATGCCTGGAAGAACCTGTATCCGAAGCTGGCAGCGGGCCGGGCAACGGCTGAAGAGATTGCCAAGGAACTGACTGAGATTGCTGCTAAGAATAAATAAAGAGTAATGTAAGCTGAGGATTGGGGAGGACCATATGGATGGTTAGGAAAAATAGAGGGTATATCACGCTTTTCCTGTTGCCGACTGTAGCATTGTTTATTATTGTCTATGCCGTCTCACTTGTCATTTTGTTCGGCACATCCTTTACGGAATGGTCGGCCGGACGCAGCCCGGTGTTTACCGGTCTCGCTAACTATATCAAGCTGTTTACGGACGATGCCGATTTTCGCCAAAGCGCTCTGAATACGGGGATCTGGGTCGTGCTGCAATCTACGGTCCACGTGGCCATCGGCACCCTGTTCGCGGTTATTCTCAGTATGAAGGAATTCTACTGGAAGTTTGCCCGCACGGTGTACATGTTTCCTAATATTATCTCGGGTGCAGCCGTAGGTATGCTGTTCCTGTGCATGCTCAATCCTGAATTCGGTGCGGTGAACAGTATCGTCCGTTTATTCGGCAATGCGGATTACTCCCAGAACTGGTTCATGGATTATGCCACGGCTTTTCTATCCGTCACGATGACCTGGCTGCCTTATGCGGCAGTTGTCACGATTCTTATTCTGGCCGAGATTGCGGCCATTCCGGAAAGTCTGTTCGAATCGGCACGTATCGACGGGGCCAGCAATTTCAAGATCAACCTGTACATCATCATTCCTATGCTGCGCAACATTATCGGGACCTGCGTGATTCTGTCGGGAACAAGCATGCTGCAGAAGATGGATATTATTCTAATGACAACAGGCGGCGGACCCGGCAATCAAACGATGAATTTACCCATTTACATTTACAAAACCGCTCTCATGGACAATAACTTCGGTTATTCCAACTCAGTGGGCGTTTTCCTAATCGGCTTTGGCTTGATCTTTGTCCTGCTATGCCGAAATCTGTTCAGAATAGGCAGCTCCCAAAACTGAATGGAGCGGATGGGGTGAGAATGTTGAAAAAAAGTTTGGGTGTACTTAAGTATGGATTTGTAATCCTGATTGTCCTGTTGTCGCTGGGTCCGTTCCTGTGGGTGCTGCTGGCATCGTTTAAGACGAATGCCGAGATTCTGAGCAATTCCCTCGGCTGGCCAAGCAGCTTCCGCTTCTCCAATTACACGAAGGCCTTCCAGATCGCGCCGATTTCCCGGTTCTACATCAACAGTGTAATTGTAGGGATTTTTGGAACACTGCTCAATCTGCTTCTGCTCGGAATGGCAGCTTATGTACTGGCGCGCTTTCAATTCCGCGGTAAAAAGCTGCTGATGGGAGCCTTCTCCCTCTCGCTGCTGATTCCCGGCGCTGCGATGCTGCAGCCGCTGTACTTAACAGTTAACGCGCTCGGGCTATATGACAAGCTGATCGGACTTATTATTGTCTATACCGGCTTTGGGTTGCCGGTCTCGCTCTACATTCTATCCAGCTACTTCCTTACGATACCCAAGGAGATGGAGGAATCAGCTTACCTGGATGGTGCCAGCTTCATTCAGACCTTCTTCCGGATTATACTGCCGATCTCGAAGCCGGGCTTCGGCACGGCGGGAGTCATGCAGTTCCTGCTCTGCTGGAATGAATTTCAATTCGCGATCATTCTGACGACAGGCAATCAGAGCCGGACCCTGCCGCTGGCGCTCTATTATTTCAAAAGCCAGTTTGCCAGTGATTACGGCGTCATGTTTGCCGCTACGATGGTCGTCATCATTCCGAGTATTGTAGTCTATATCCTGCTGCAGGAGCAGGTAGTATCCGGACTTGCTGCGGGAGCGGTCAAGGGATGACGGAGTTGACGGGAACGCCATGGAAAGATACCGGAGAATTGAGGGGTTGCAGATGAATGAGGAACACCTGTGGTGCCTGAAAGAAAACGGGTATGAGGCCGGACTGCATAAGCATTATGAGGGGCTGTTCACCCAGGGGAACGGCTATATGCATGCCCGTGGAAGCTTTGAAGAGGGATGCAGCGATGCCCCTCAGGATGAGGAATATCTGCGTTTTCCGGATAACGTCACGCTGGAGAAGCCGCGGCATCCGAAGTCCAAGCAGGGGACATTCATCCCGGGCATTGTCGCCCGGCATCCGCTGCTGAAGGAGGAGATTGTTAATCTTCCTTATATGCTGGGGCTTGAATTGCGCTCTGCAGGCGAGAGCCTGGATATGGACCGCTCCCGGATCAGCGGCTACAGACGCTGGCTGGATCTGCGCGATGGAAGCCTTCATCGTACATTGATCTGGGAGACAGCAGAGGGCATGCAGCTACAGTGCACCTTCGAGCGCTACATCAGTATGGCGGATACCCATCTGTGTATCCAGCGCATACAGGTTGAGGTGCTGGCAGGCGAAGGCAGGCTGGAGGCTGCTGCTTCTCTCCGGGGAGATGTACGCACCAATGGGATGAATCATTTTGATAGTGTAGTTCCCACGGCGGAAGTTGGGGGCAGCCTGTCGCTTAAAACGCTGACGGAACAGGGGAACCGGATCTTTATGCACTCTGCGCTGGAAGCCTCTGAAGCGGTGATCTGGCAGGAGGAGAATAGCCAGGTGACGGCTGCGCTCCGGGGTGAATTCGCTGTGCAGACCGGGGACCGGCTGACTGTCAGCAAGCTGACGGCGGTGACCACGGACCGGGATATGGAGGAAGGCGAAGCAGGCAGCAGAGCGCTTGCGCAGCTTAGCCGTGCACGTGAGATAGGCTGGGACCAGCTATATGAACGGCATGCAGCTTGCTGGAAGAGCAAGTGGCAGGGGGCCGATATCCTCATCAAGGGAGATGATCTGGCGCAATTAAATGTCCGGGCTTCACTCTATCATCTGCTTCGTGCCAATGCACCGGAGGATGCCCGGGTGGCGATTTGTGCTAAGGGGTATGCCGGTGAGGCCTATTTCGGCAGGTATTTCTGGGACACGGAGATCAACCTGCTGCCCTTCTACCTGCATACCAACCCGCAGGCGGCCCGCAATCTGCTTCTGTTCCGCTACAATACGCTGGACGGAGCCAGACGCAATGCGCAGAATTATGGCTACCGGGGAGCAAGATATGCCTGGGAGTCCTCGTTAAGCGGGGATGAACAATGTGCCAACTGGCAGTACGCCGACCATGAAATTCATATAACAGCGGATATAGTGTATGCTCTCTACCATTATGTGCGGGCAACAGGCGATGAAGATTTCCTGGAGCACTACGGCATTGATATTCTGGTGGAGACGGCACGGTACTGGTGTGACCGGGTAGACTGGAACCGGGAAGGAGTGGGCGAGCTGCTCGGCGTGATGGGACCGGACGAATATCTGCCCTTTACCCGCAACAATGCCTTCACCAACCGCATGGTCAAGTTCAGTCTGGAGCAGACGATTGCCTGCCTGGACAGCCTGCAAGGCAGCAAACCGGACAGCTATGCGGCTGCGGCAGAGCGCCTGAACATTCTTCCGGAGGAACGGGAGCTGTTCCGGCACACGGCGGAGAAGCTGCGGCTGCCCTATGACAGCAGAACGGATATTGTTCCGCAGTCTGACGATTTTGCTTCTTACGCGGATTTAGATTTCGATAGCATCTGGACCGACAGATCCAGACCCTTCGGCCATTTCATCTCCCAGGAGCGCAATTACCGGTCCAAGGCGCTTAAGCAGGCGGATGTGCTGGAACTGATGCTGCTGTTCCCGCATGAATTCTCCCGGGAGCAGCTGAAAGCGGCCTATGACTATTATGAGCCGATTACAACCCATGATTCCTCCTTGTCCGTGGCAGTTCACGGCATTGTGGCCTCCTGGCTGAATCAGCCGAAAGCGGCGGCAAATTTCCTGCAGCGGGTGATGGATATCGACCTTTCGCTGGAGAAGAAGGGTGCTGCCGAGGGAATACATATCGCGAATTGCGGCGGCTTGTGGCAGCTGATCGTATACGGGTTAGCCGGACTGAAGAGTGCGATGTGGAGCAAGGACATTAAGCTGGAGCCGCGGCTGCCTAAGGGCTGGACGAAGCTGAGCTTCCAGCTTGCCTGGCAGGGGGAGCGCTACCGGATCACGATTCATCCGGATGCTCATGCAGTGCACAAGCTGGAAGGGAGGGGCTATGTTGCGGGCACAACCCTTTGAGGCAGCTATCTTTGATCTGGACGGTGTCATTGTCGATACCGCGAAATTTCACTATCAGGCCTGGAAGCGTCTTGCCGGTGAGCTCGGCTTCGATTTCAGCGAGAGCACCAATGAGCAGCTGAAGGGCGTTAGCCGTATGGAATCGCTTGAACTTCTGCTGCGGTCCGGCGGAATAACAGATCTGACAGCGGAACGTAAGGAGGAGCTGGCCTCCCGCAAAAATGAGTGGTACAAGGAGCTACTGGAGACACTTACTCCGGACGATGTATTACCCGGTGTAAGCAGCTTTCTTGGGCTGTTGCGCTCACACGGAGTCAGAACAGCGATTGCCTCGGCCAGCAAAAATGCTCCGCTGATTCTGGAGAAGGTGAACATCAGACCGCTGTTTGACGCAGTGGCGGACGGGAACACCATCGGCAGGGCGAAGCCAGACCCGGAGGTGTTCCTGCAAGCAGCCAGGCTGCTTGGAGTAGCGCCGGCCGCTTGTTTTGTGTTTGAAGATGCGGCCGCCGGTGTAGAAGGGGCGATCCGGGCGGGCATGCGCGTGGTTGGCATCGGAGACGGGGCACTGCTTGCCCGTGCTCATCTAACCATCGCCAGCTTCGAACAGCTCGAACCCGTGTTTCTGCTTAGCCACATTGACTTAAACGGTGACAGCGGAAGGGGGGAGGTGGATGAATGAACGGTGAGCAAGTAGACAACGAGCGGAAAAGCGATGAGAGTATAAGTAATGGGCGAGTAAGCAATGAGCAGAACGGCAATGAGCTAAATAGCAATCAGCGAGTAAGCGAATTGACGCTGGAGCAGCTGCAGCCGGGCACTCGCCAGGTGCTGCCTGGAGGAGGCTTTGTCACCCTGACGCTTGTTACAGACTCCTTCGGCTCGCACATACACCTGTTGACTATATCCAATGGCCGGCTGGTCTTTACGGTGATACTGGAGCGGGGGATGGACATTGGGGAAATCTGGCTGGAAGCGGAGAAAATCAGCTGGGAGCGTGACGAACGGTATCTGCTCCATCCGGATCATGTAGATCTATCCGACAATGAGCATTCGGGCTGGGATTCAGGCTTCTATGCAGCGGTAGCTGCCATTGGGCCAGAAATCTTCGGCACTCCGGATGAGGTAAGAACCGTCCACGGGACGGGGTCTTACTCCTCCGCGCAGCCGGGATCGGTGAGGCTGACCTGGGATGAGCAGCAGATCTGCCTGGAAGGTAATGTTCCGGTGAGAGGATACGGGCCGCTGCCTGTATATGCCAAAACAGTCCGGATCGTAATCCGTTACGGGGCAGCTACGCTGTTCCGGGAGGATACGGTGCTGAATTTAACGGATGTCGCCCAGCCAGTGGATGACGGGTATCATATTCAGCTGGCAGGAGCTTATATGTCGGGTGGGGGGAGTTATGTCCTGCCGGTCTCCACCGCAAAAATGCTGCTCCGCGACTCTGCCCCGCCTGAGGTGGACCCGTTAATCATCTACGATGCCGAAACGAGGCTGGACCCGATCCGCTGTTATCAATACGTTCCTGAGCCGGTAGAGGGGCTTGCGGATCTGCCGCAGGTCCGCGACTATTGCGCAGACGGGGGCGGTGAGCAGCTGACAGCCGAGATGCTGGTGAACGCCGGGCAGGATACGGCAGCCTATGTCATTCGTTCGCTGCAATGTTATCCCCGGTCACTAATCGCCAAGCGGGCGGTCAGTGACCGGATGTATGCGCTGGAGCCTTGCAAGACCAGACCCAATTCACTGGAGCAAAAAACGATCGATGGTGAAGTGGTCTATATCGGCCCCCACGGCCAGAGCACCGGCTGGATCATCATAGGGGCAACACGTGATCCGCAGGAAATCACAACCCTTACGCACATGATCCGTAGCGCAGCAAATTAATTGATGTATGCCAGTAGCGCGGACACCATCCACATTCAAATGAAACTACAAATAACCAGCCGCCGGAAATCTACCGGCGGCTGGTTATTTTCTTTTGGTTTCTGCCGGGTTGGGCTTCTGATCAAAGGTTGCTTGCTTTGCCAGCTGCTGCGAGGTATGTCAGGCCAAATGTATGCGAAAAACCGAATACAATGTGCTTCCACGAAGGTAACCGGGCCAAATGTAAGCGAAAAACCGAATACAATGTGCTACAGCGAAGGTAACTAGACCAAATGTAAGTGAAAAACTGAACACAATGTGTTATAGCGAAGGTATCAGGGCCAACTGTATGCGAAAAACCGAACACAATGTGCTACAGCGAAGGTATCAGGGCCAAATCTCCACAGCCCCCTAAAGAAGTTGGAGTCCTCCCCCACAAAAATGTAGACTAGATACAGGAGGAGGATGAACGGAATGGGACACTTAACAGGAACAAGAGAGAAGGCAGCGCAAGAGGTGTTGTCTGGCATTAAGGCGGCGGTGGTTGCCCGAAAGTATGGGGTGACTCCATCAACGGTGAATCAGTGGGTGAGGGATTACCGGGAAGCCCATGGGGAGCAAGATCATCCGTATCCCCAGGACCAGGTGGAGGAACGGAAGCGCCTGCTGGACGTCGAGCAGAAATATGAGAAGGCCGTCAAGATGCTCGGTGAAAAGGAGTTAGAGATTGAGATTCTGCGTGAACTGCTAAAAAAGCCAACCCCTGCTTATCCGAAAAAATCGAGGTAGCCGATATGTTCATTAAGCAGGGGAATACCGCAGCCTTGGTGCTCCGTCTCGTGGGGCTAGCAGAGTCTACGTACTACGACCGTAAGAAACGCAAGAAGCAGGAGGCACAGGCCGTCCCCCAGGGGCGTGGAAGACCCCTACCCGGCTACTCCCTGACCGAGTCGGGAGAGAAGATTAGCGACGAGCAGATCCAGGAAATGCTCCTGGAACTGGTCGCTGGAGAAGAGCACGTGTACGGGTACAAACTGCTGGCCAAGTGCTTGTGGAACCAGCACGGGCTGAGGCTCAACCACAAGAAAAGCTACCGGCTGTGTCAGGCGCTGGAGATCCTGCAGC
The DNA here is from genome assembly GCF_000758605.1 of Paenibacillus sp. FSL R5-0912. Taxonomy (NCBI): domain Bacteria; kingdom Bacillati; phylum Bacillota; class Bacilli; order Caryophanales; family Paenibacillaceae; genus Paenibacillus; species Paenibacillus sp. FSL R5-0912. The sequence continues at coordinate 5,480,926 of NZ_CP009282.1, read as the reverse complement.
CCCAGCGTCAGAAGCGCTTTAAGCATCCCCGGAAGCTGCCGGAGAACCGAGTCATTACCGGAGCGGGCCAGCTCTGGCAGATGGACATTAAATACGGGTATGTGGCGGGCCGGGACCGGCATTTCTTCGTCCTGAGCATTATCGATGTGTTTACCCGGGTTATCGTCGGGTATCACCGAGGATCGTCGTGTGAGGCCAAGCACGCCTGCCAGACGCTGGGACGCGCCATGGAGCAACACTGCGCCCCTGGCAGCGCGCGCCCGGTGATCCGCACCGACAACGGCCCCCAGTTCATCAGCCATCTGTTTGGCGACATGTGTGAAAGCTGGGAGATGACCCATGAACGCATTCCGCCTCGAACGCCGGATTTAAATGCTTTTATTGAATCGTTCCACAGCAATATCGATCGGGATTTGTTCCGCAAAGAGGCCTTCGACACGTTCGAAGAGGCCTATGAAGCCGTGGACCGGTACATGGACTTTTACAATAACCGCAGAATGCATACGAGTCTTCGCAACATGCCGCCAGCTACCTTTGCGGAGTGGGTGCTGACCCTAGAAGACCAGTCCTGCTTCTTCTGGCCGAGAGAAAAAGCGAAATAAAGAGCAAGGCTACGACAAGTACCGATTTTATACGGAGGACTCCGGGATAAGGGGGTCGCACCGAAATGTAAGCGAAAAACCGAATACAATGTGCTACAGCGAAGGTAACTAGACCAAATGTAAGCGAAAAACCGAACACAATGTGCTTAAACGAGGGTAAACGGGCCAAATGGAAGGTCGCTGTACAGCCCGAATAAGCTACAGGTGAATAATTACAGGGTAAACAAAAGGCGCTTCCCCGGACAATGTTCCAGGGAAGCGCCTTGTTTATGCCTTGCAGCAGAACCGGTAATATCCGCCTCTCATTTCCTTACTTCAAATAATTCAGCAGAAGCTGTGCAGCTTCTGCACGGGTGGCAGCAGCCTTTGGAGCAAAGGTCCCGTCCGCCCGTCCGTTCACGAAGCCCAGTGAAGCGGCTGAGGCTACCTGTTCTGCTGCCCAGCCGGAGATCTCCGCTGCATCCTTCATAGAAGTGATGTCTACAGCGGCCGGGATTGCACCTGCACCATGCTGGAGCTTGTAAGCCCGCATCAGAATGACGGTCATCTCTTCACGGCTGATCTCTGCATTCGGCTGGAAGGACACCGGACTCCGTCCGGCAATCAGCCCTGCCTGCACCATGCCGGAAAGAGCATCCCTGTACCAGGCATCTTGCGGAACATCAGCGAATGCGATGCTGCCACTGCTGGCGCCGTTCCCGCTGATGTTCCCGCTGGCACCGCTACTATCGTTCCCGCTGGCACCGCTACTATCGTTCCCGCTGTTGCTGCCAACGTTTCCGCTGCCACCGCCACCGCTGTTGCCGCCGCCCAGTTGCAGCGCACCGGACATCAACTGCACGAATTCAGCCCGGGTAATGTTCCGTCCAGGCTGGTAAGCCTGCTCCGTCACTCCCCGGATCAGATGTTTCGCAGACAGCTCATGCAAGGCTTCGAAGGCCCAGTGTGTAAGCGGAACATCACTGAATTGCTTGGAATACTCCAGCAGCGCGTACGTACCGCTGCCGTCAAGAAGTCCCTTCAGCCCGCCCGCTTCGGCTGCCCCGCCCAGATAAGTGAGTGTACCGTCACTGCTCACACGGTACAGGCCAAGCAGCCTCGAATCAAGCCCATCCGCTGGCCAGCTGACGCTTACCGGAACCGGATAATCCTCCAGATGGAGCGCTGTCCCGTCTGCGCTTACCAGACTCAGGTCATAATCCATCAGCTTGCCTTTCAGCGCTACGCCAGCTTCTGTCTTCAGCTTCGCAGCTTCTAATATCTTAGGCTGCACCTTCAGCACAATCTTAGCGCCGCTGCTCCCAGCAGCAGGCACGGCTTTGGCCAGCTGCTTCAGCAGCTCCGGCGCCAGCACAAGCTCTATTCCGTCTCCCTGTACACGGAGGGAATGGGTTCCCAGCAGCGTCCCGGCATTCACCGGAAGCTCAACCGCCGCCGCTTGCCCTACCTGGACAGTAACTACACCGTTCACCGCTGGACTGCTCAACTGAGCGGCAGTAATGACTGCAGCCGAAGGACCCGGCGTTGCGGTAGGCTGTGGTGTTGCCGCAGGCTTCGCCGTAGATGACGGCGGACTGGTTGTCACCGGCGGGTCCGTTGGTGTCACCGGAGGATCTGTTGGCGTTACCGGCTGACGGCTGACAGTCAGCTCAATCGTCTCTGTAGGGACCGCATCCACATAAGCATACTCCCCGATCATACGGGTGTTCATAACCTCAACCTTGTATGCCCCCGCATCAGATATAGCGGCCTTATCCAGTGTCAGACTGCTGCTGGCGGCACCGTTCAGGACAAGGTCGTCCTTCAGCCAGCGGTAGCTCAGCTCTCCATACACAGAATGGGCTACAACGTTAAAGGTAACGGAATCCCCTTCCTTTACCGGATTTACACTTGCCGTGAACGACTGGATCACCGGAATTTCATGTGCCGGATAGACCTTGAGCACCAGCTCTGTTCCGGTGATACGTTCCGGATGCACCTCCGATTTGCCGGTCAGCACAACTCGGTAAGCTGTCCCGTTCTCTTCCATTCCCGGTGTGAAACGGTATACTGCACCGGTAACACTCGTTAGCGGCAGCCAATCGACGCTGTCTGGCCGCTTCATTTCCCAGCCGATAGACTCCACGTCACCTGTTGCATCAACAAGCAGCGTCAAGGGTTCGCCCTCAACGGCGTCCATCGCAGAAGGTAAATCTACCGCGAAGGCAGGGGTAATCCACTCTACTGCAGCCGGGAGCACTTGCAATATATATTCCTGCTCGCCGGTTAAGCCGCTATCGTCTGCCACAACCGCCTTATAGCGGTAGCCGCTCATTGCTTCCGTCAACGCCGCCAGCGTCAGGCTATCACCCGAACCGACCGGCTCGCCATAACCATAGCCATCGCCCTTGTCGAGGTACCAGGTGAAGGAGAGTGTTCCTTCACCTTTACCAGCGGCGCGGAGCATACCGTCCTGCCCCGCCCGCATCAAGCCCTCACTGACAATCTGTACCTCCGGCGCCTTTTGGGTCCATTTCGCCGTCAGCGTCATTACACCCGGCACGGTCTGATTGGCAAAATTCCATTTTTCTGAATCGTTGTACCAGCCCTCCAGCACATAGCCTTTATTCATTACGGCCGGAGCAGTTAACTGTTCGCCGTATGCAGCCTGAACGACTGTCTGTGCCGGACTTCCGCCATTTGCGTCAAAAGTAATATCATAGCGCCCGTTCAGCTCGGTCAGAGCACTAATTTCACTATTGCTGAGGTTGCGGACTTCAATTTTCATCCGCTGGTTATCCTTTGCCTGATCATCCGCTACTCTCACTGCTGCACCGTCACTCTTTGACGCTCCTTCTACAGTGATTACCTTATTATTGCTTTTGTTAACGATCTTGTAGTAATCTCCGTCTTTCTCCAGCTTCCACTGCTGTGTATCCGGTATCGTTCCGGAAGCTTTCGTATTCTGACACAGCTGCTGGATTGCTGAACCGGGAAGAATATCGAGCACGTGGCCGCTTTGGACCGATTGGATCTGATAATAGCCTGTACCGAGATCCAGGAATCTCCACAGCTGATTGTTGCCGTCGCCATTCGACCACTGGTTAATCACCGCTAATGGATCGCTGGACACTCTGTCCACATCTAATGCTTTTCCACTGTGCTTGGGCTGGATTTTGACCATTTTCTCCGGGATGATCTTCCCCGCAATCGAGCTCATGAATCCGCCGCTCGTCTTATCAATCGTGAGACTGTCGACATTGAATCTGCCGGTATCTCCTTGTTCGCGGATGAATTCAATCGTATTCTTACCGGCTATGAGATTTAAGGACTCCGTACTGTTAGCCCAGACATCCCAATTCGCTGTCGGAGTTAAGGACACTTGCTTGATTCTCTGTCCGTTAACCACCATCGACATGGTGATATTCGAGCTTTGTACACCGGAATACCGCAAAGTCGATGTATAATCAGCCGTATTAGGGACATTTACTTCAAACTTCAGCGTGTCCCCGGTCTGCTCAAATCCGCCTACGAACCCGTTGCCCTCATACCATAAATGATCCCTGACTACCTTGAGGCTTCCTTGCCGGGTGGCATCTTCGGCCTGGTACCTCCACGGAGTACGCTTGTTAAGATGAATACTGTCCATATTTAGCATGCCGGAGTTTCCTGTTTCATTCTTATAAGTAATCGTGTTTTTACCCGCCTTCAGGCTTAACGTGTCAAGCTGCTCCTTCCAGGCCGTAAGTCCGCCGGTAGAAGGGAGGGTAATATTCTTAATCTTCGTGCCGTTCAAATACAGGCTATAGGTTGAACCTGCAGCTTCTTTGGCATATCTCAGCTTCACATCATAGGATGCCGCATTCTCAACATTTACCGCGAACTCTACGGACGAACCCGCTTTGGACAGCCCGGTAACATAACCGGTTCCCAGATTTCCGTCTTTGGCGTAAACAACTGCAGCATCGTTCCCGCCAGCCAGCTTGGCATCTTCAGCTCCATAATGCCAGGTAGTTGCTTCCGTTACGGTTATAAAGTCCAGATTGACGTTGCCGGTGTCGCCTTCGTCATATTTATATGTGATCGTATTTTCCCCTTCTTGAAGGAAAACATTGTCATAGCGGTCGGCCCAGCGGTCCCAGCTTTTTAGGCTGAAGAAATCGACCTGCTTAAGCTTTTGCCCGTTCACATACATAGTCAGCGTCCGGTCATCGTTGAATCCCAGGCTGTAGCCCAGCTTAACCGAATAGCTGCCGGCAGCAGCGGCATTTACCTTGAAGGTAACTGCAGAGCTAGAGGTCCAGAGCCCTCCGGCAAATCCCGTTCCGCTGTAACCCGGATGATCTGCATCAGCCTTTGCATTTCCGGACAGTATGGCATTTTCTGCTTCATACAAGGTGCTGCGCTTGATAATCATGGCATCCAGAGCCAAAGCACTCTTGCCGGACAGGCGGATTGTGTTGCTTCCGGCGTTAAGCGGAAGGTTATAAACGGATTTCAGATCGAAATTCGCCTCAAATCCGGCATTCGAAGGGAAGGACAGATCGCGGGTTGCTCCCCCGTTAACGCCTAATTTCATAGTAACCGGATTCGCCGTATTATTGTTGTATCGGAAATCCAGCGAGTAGGTCCCGCCAGCGGTAGTGTTAACTGTAAATTCTATATAGTCATTAGCGCTGCTGTTATTGTATTTTTCGTATACGCCGCCCGAAGCATAAGCGGTTGCTCCGGAAATTCTTGCTACTCCCGACAGCTTTGCCTCCTCGGCTTCATAGATTTCGCTTCTCTCTTCTCCGGAAGGTCTGTTCAGGACTGTGCCGGGATTGGAAGGAATGCCAAGATTGATGAAATCATTATCATCCCAATGGATCCGCTGCGCTCTGATTCCTCTGTTCCCGCCGCCTTGCCCGTGGGTCGGTATCCCGTGATACAGAATCCAATCCTCGCTGTCGTCTTCGGACTTCAGGAACAGGGGAGAGCCGGGGCCATACGAGCTGTTCTCGTCCGATCTTTTCATCGCAGGCTCAGGATATTTGACCCATGAATCCGCATTCATCACATCCGAGGATGCATCCGCAACGGATACGCCTACCGCATAGTTATCATTCATGAAGCTGCTGGCCGAGTAGGCAAAATAGATTTTACCGTTTCTTTCGACTACCGCAGCGCCTTCGTTGATATTATCGTTTTTCTTTTCCCAATCATATTCCGGTTTGGCCACCGTGCCTTCCGGCCCCTCCAGGGTCCACGGGTTCTTCATTTTGACAATCGTCGGACTCTCATCGAATTTCGTATTATCCGGATTCTGCGGGTCCTTGAAATAATAGTATTTGGTATAGGTGAAGTAGGGTTCCCCTTTAATGGAGACTACGCCGCAGGCCAAACCATATCCCTGCGTGTTCAGCAGCCCCTGCTTGACCGTAACCTGCCCGTTGCTGTCTTCATTGGCGGATTCGCCCTTCAGCTCCCAGGTTCCTTCAAAAGGATCGGGTGATGCGTTCTCCAGAACATAGGAGCTTGGATGCCCATATCCGAAGCTGTTCTCCGGGCCGGAAGAGAAATACAGATACCACTTGCCGTCCAGCCGGTAGATATAAGGACCCCACACATAGCCGAAGTTATCGGGTTTCTTCCAGACCACTTTGCTTTTGGCCGTAGATACGCCGAGAATGGTTTCATGCCTCTTCAAGGTGATGTTATTATCGCCTGAAGATGCAGAATAGTAATAACCGTCAGCAGCCCTAGCCACGGTAGGATCAGCACCGCCCATCAGCGGGTTAACGTAATTAGATGTTACATCCGCGTAAGAGATGCCTGACAGCAGTAATGAAAGTATCAACACCAGGGGGAGCAGCTTTAAGCTTTTTTTCCTCATATGAATCTCCTTTTCTAAGCAATTTCTGATCATTTTGACAATAAATATGTTCACTTGCCCTCCTCCGCAAAGATATGAACCCCGCTTTTCTTGAAACCGCTTACCATTAATTGCAGCGCTTCGCATCCATTATAAAATAAGAGCGGAACTGTTTTTCCGCATCATGTTTTGCGATATTTTGAGGGATTGGCTGAGCCGGAGAGGGGGCGGGGACCGGAACACGGTTTTCTTGCTATATTTTTGGCTTTCTTATGTTATTTTGACTGGTCTTTATTGTAAAATTTGTTCTTAATAGAGGCAGGAAATTTGGAGTCCTGGGTATGCTGATTATTTTTAGCATCCTGGCTGTTTATAATTTATACGATAATCATCAAGTGACGAATACTGCATTAGTACTGTAAAATTCAAGCTGTTTGTAATCTTTTCCCCAGGGGCATGGGATGAATGAAACGCAAACTTTTACTGACCGGAGCGGCTGGAAGAATCGGCAATGCACTCTTCAAAGGGCTGAACGAGGACAGCAGATACGAGGTTACCGGAGCGGATATAGAAGCGGATGAAGAGCAAGGAATCGTTCAACTGGACATTAATGATGAAGCACGGCTGGCGGAGCTTACTAAGGATGTCGATACGGTGCTCCACTTTGCCTGGATTAAGGATGAAGACGATTTCCTCGGTAAAGTGCTTCAGGGGAATGTAGCGGGTGCATATAAGTTATTTGAGGCAGCTGTGCAGAATGGGGTACGGCGCATTATATTCGCCAGCTCCAATCATGCGACCGGCTATTATAAGTCGGATGAGACAACGGGACCTTCAGACCCTTACCGGCCGGACAGCTTCTATGGATTAAGCAAATGTTATATCGAGCTGCTCGGCCGTCTGTACTCGGATCAAGGCAAGATTTCTTCACTGAATATCCGGATTGGCAACTTCCCCGGGGATGACCGGCCCCATTCGGAGCGGGCAGGGCATATCTGGATCTCGGAGCGTGATTTGCTGCAGCTGGTCAACTGCTGTATCCAGGCGGATGAGGAACTGCAATATTTGAATCTGTACGGGACCTCGGCGAATAGTGACAACTATTATACCATCGGTTACCTGGAGGAGCTGATCGGATACAAGCCTCAGGATGATGCGGCGGAGCTACTCGAACAGGCGAAGGCGGAGGGCCGGGAAATACGCAAGGATGAAACCGAATATCAGGGCGGGCAGCAGGAGTAGGAAGCAGCGCAACCCGCAATTTCTGTTACCTGTATATAAAGAAGGCATGCGAAGATTATCTTTCGTGTGCTTTTTTTGTGCAAGCCATATAAATACCGATGTATATAAATAAAAAGCTGAAACCCATCCCGAGTAAAGGTTCTTGCTTTTAAATAAAGGATCTAAATCTTCAATGGTTTCTTTTCGTTACAAAACGTAAACAAACCCGTCAGGTATGATCCGACGGGTTTGCTTTTCATCCAATATCCTCAAGCAGATCCTTAGAGTTATTCCGTACATTTCCAACAGCCGAAGGGACTTTATAAGCCCGCATTTTCGCTGCATCGTAAGGCTTCAGCAGTTTTAATAAGGACGCGACATCGTCATTGTCTCTCCCCAGCCAATCAGCTTCATCTTCAGGTCTCAATATAACCGGCATTCGGTCATGAATACCCTCCATCAAACTGTTCGGAGTAGTGGTGATGATAGTGCAGGTGCTTAGTTTCTTTCCTTCTGGATCTTCCCAAGTGTCATACAATCCGGCGAAGGAGAAGAGGCTGCCATCACTCATGAGGATCCGATATGGCTGCTTGCTGGTCCCGTCCTTTTTCCACTCATAAAATCCATCAGCAGGAATGATACAGCGCTTAGATTTAAGCAGCCGTTTAAAGGCAGGTTTTTCGGATACCGTCTCCGCGCGTGCATTGATCATCTTACTGCCGATCTTCTCATCTTTGGCCCAAAACGGTACCAGCCCCCAACGCAGTTCCCCCAAGCGTGTTCCCGCGTCACTGGCAATTACCGCCGGAACATTATGCATAGGAGCTACATTATAATTGGGTTTCAGCGTAGCTAATTTGCTGTCATCGATTAAGTAATGCGTAATTAGTTCTTCCAGGGTGACTGTAATGGTAAAGCGTCCACACATATAATCAACCTCCTCATCCAATTATAGCGCTTGGCTTCTATGGATAGAGGAGGTAAGTGTTGGATTGATTATTCGGTTGTACTTATGCCAGCTTACTTCACCTTAATATTGGGTGTTGCCCGACTGGCTGGTTTTACCTGAGGCGAAGCCCTTAAACAGGGTGGGTACATTGTGATAGCGGGTGTTGGTGATTTTTGCGGCGCTGTTGCTGCTGTCTGTACGGAAGATGGAATCCTTGACATTCGAGATGTCAGAGCTGTCCAGTGTGAAGTTCACGGCGTAGGAGGTTCCACCGTTCTGGCGGGCCAGCTTGCCGATGTCGTCGGCTCTGAAGTTCTTAATGTTGATTGTGCCCGCAGCGTTTGCCTGGAACACTTTATCGTAAGCTTTATATGCACCTCCACCAGTAATATTGACTGTACCGGAGGCTTTCAGTGTCAATGCATCCTCGCCCACATCCTGCCAGGTCACATTAGAGATTGTAGCGTTTCCATAACAGTGCACCCCGTCTGCGCCGGGAGCACCGATAATTACATTTTTGAGTGTAGCATTCTTCTCCAGCCGGAAGATTGGCTTCTGGTTCTCTGCCTGGCTGCCATCTCCAAGTGTACTGGCATTGGCGATATAAGTCTGGCCATTGCCGTTAAAGGTCTCTCCTGCTGGAACTACAATCGTTGTACTGACAACAATTGGCGTTGCAGCGGATACCTTGGCCGGACTGGCAACATAGAACGAAGACAACATAACAACCGACAGGAGTAAGCCCACAACCTTTTTCAATAATATTCCGCCCTTCAACTGTAGAGTATAGATCCGGTGAACCGGTATCTTGCAGGTGTCCTGACCAGATGTGCACCTCTGCCCGCACCCGATATATAGGATATTCGGAACACGTGTGCATAGAACAAATTAGTTTTACTGAGATCAATTACCATATTTCCGACACAATTTGGAGGGAGCTGTAAGCTCAGTTATAGTGTATAACAATAGTAGAATGGAGGAGATTACATTGACGCAGGAAGACCTTATCCACGAGATTATGAACAATAATATGAGAAAAGAGAAAGAAGAGAAAGTCAAAAAGGTTAAGATTCTGAATACATATGCCAAGAAAGGACAGACCGTAATGGCTGGCTCCTCACTGATGGAGTACTTTCCGGTGAATGAATTACAGCAGACGCTGGAGAAGCAGACGATTATTTACAACCGCGGAATTGCAGGGTATGTAACCAGTGAGCTGTTACATTCCCTGGAGGAATGTATTGTTGAGTTGGAGCCTTCTAAGCTGTTCATTAATATTGGCACCAATGACATCAGCTCAGCAGACGGCGAATATCAAGTCGGGCATCTGCTTGCGAACTATAATGAGATTCTGACGCAGATCGGAGCAAGGCTGCCGGCATGCAAGGTGTATGTCATGGCGTACTATCCGGTGAATGCTAAGGCTGATTTCAGCGGAGTGGATCAAGAGATGAAGGCAGGAATGTTCAGCACCAGAACAAATGCCGCGTTACTCGAAGCCAATGCCGAAGTGGAGAAATTAGCAGCGCAGCATGGATATACGTTCATTAATGTGAATGAAGGGTTGACGGATGAGGAAGGGAATCTGAAGGAAGAGTACACGATGGACGGGATTCATATGTATGCGAATGGGTACATGGTGGTACTTAATAATCTAAAAGAATATCTATAAGCGCCTGACACAATGCAGAGCAGCGGTCCTCCGGAGCAGGAGAGCCGCTGCTTAGTTATACAACTGCCCTCAGATCAGTTCCCCTCTCCGCTTCAAATACACATACAGCACAATTCCCGACACGGAGCAGACCGCAGCACATAACCCGATGAAGCCATAGCCCGCCTGCAGGCCGCGCAGCAGACCAAGCTCGCTTGAACGGCCATAGACCGTCTTAACGAGTTCAATCACCCAGCCGATAATATAGTTCCCGATAACACTGCCGAGACCCATTAGCGTCACTACAAAAGTAATGGCGGTGTCACTCCCGTTAGGATAGCGGCGGGCAATAAAGGCCATGACGGTAGGGTAGATGATCGCGATCCCTGCCCCGGACAAGGCGAACAGAAAAGCCAGGCTTTCCCCGCCGGCCAGCGCTACAAAGGTACAGCCTGCCGAGAACATTGAGAAGATAATCAGCGAGAGCACGAAGCCGATCCGGTCGGTCAGCGGTCCGATTACGAGTCTTCCCAGCGAGAATAGCAGGAAGAAGGCGGACAGCATGCCGGAGGCCTTGACGGTATCCCAGGCGTAGGCTTTTTCCAGAAAATTAACCAGCCAGCCGCCCACGGCGAGCTCGGAGACAACCCCGAAGGACAGGATCATCACCATCATCCAGAGCGCAGGATCGCGCATTAAGGTCTTGAAGGAGGTACGGTCCTCGTGCGGCAGATCATCTCCGGGAAACGTACTGCGCAGCGCCGACACAATCGGCAACAGGCAGAGCGACAGCATCACCAGATACATTCCGCGCCAGTCCAGCATATGTCCAAACACACTTAGTGACATAACCCCGGTGGCCAGTAGCGGCGCTACAGTCGAACTCAGTCCATAGAAGAAGTGGGATAAATTCATCATCATCCCCGTGTTTTTTACAAAAATACGTGCCCCCAGAATCGCCAGGCCAATCTCCAGCATCCCGTTGCCGATGTACATCAGGAAGTAGGAGGAAGCGAATAAAGGGTAGGTATGCGACAGGAAAATCAGTACTCCGGAGAGAACCATAGAACCGAATGAAATAATGCTGACCGCCTTGATGCCCCATTTGCGGACGAGAATAGCAGTGAACGAACAGGCGATCAGGTAGCCCAGCGCATTCAGCGAGAGCAGTGTACCCAGCTGTCCTTCATCCAGATTGAAAGCGAGCTGAATCCGCGGGATTGCAGGTCCTTTAATATTCTCCGAGATCCCGAAGACGACAAAGCCCAGAAAGATCGTTACGAGCTGCATGATATAGATCGTGTTGCGCTTGCCTGTAGAATTGCGTGCTTGAGCCTTCAAAGGGATGCCTCCTGAATGATGATAAAATAATGTTTGGCTTACTTCCGTTCCACCAGCTGGAACCGGTAGGTCAGGCTTTCCATGGTTGTTGTAATCAGTCCTGCCATGTATTCCCGGCGGGTGTCATTCTGGATGATCAGCTCAGGCATATGCTCGGTCGGAATAATCTCCCGGCACCCGCTGCGCAGATCCTCCAGCATCTCTGGGGATATATTGTCACCGGTGACAACGATCGCAGCAGGGTTAATGATGCTGATAATGGATACCAGTGCATGTATAGCCAGCTTGCCGGGATCTCCGCCCTTCTGCAGGAGCTGCAGCTGTTGCTCCCTCGGAATGCCATAAGGCAGGTAAGACACTTCTCCGCTGAAAAAGCTGTTCCCGTTAAGCAATCGTCCATTCACCATAAAGCCGGCCCCCGGGAAATGGTTCTTGGGGAAGGTCAGCACGGCAAAATGTCTCTCCTCATCCGGAAACAGCCGCTGATACAAGCCGTAAACCGTCAGATTCATATCGTTCTCGATAATAATCTCAACCTCTTCATAGCGCTCCTTCAGCAGAATGCCAAGAGGCTGATCTGCGAGCGCCGGAACATCACAGATCCCAATCCGGTCCTGCTGGACTACACCGGGAATGCCGATGCCGACCGCCTGAACATTCGGGTGAACCTCAATAATCTGATCCAGCCAGTCCGTGAGGGTGTCTACGGTAATTTGCTCATGTACCTTATCCGTTTGCTCCAGGATCTCACCATTCAGATTCGCCAGCGCATAGCTAATGGATTGAATCCCGCCCTCCGAACGCACGATCATACAGATCATAAGGGAATAATTGGCGTTGAACTGATATTTCCGTGCCGGTCTGCCTCCGCTGGATTCCTCCCACCCAAGCTCCAGAATCTCCCCGGTCTGAACCAGTTCATTGAGAATGGTGCCGCAGGTGGCTACACTCAGCCGGGTCTGCCCGGCGATGGATGCTTTGGTGCCTGTGCCGGATGTGCGGAGTATATTTTTAACCAGTTCCACGTTTATTTTCTTGACCAGCTGTGTGTTATGAGACGGATTTACCATATCGTAACCTTCCTCCCGGATGATTATAATTCTATTATTAAAAGAGTTGTAATAAGTGTATTGTAGTGACTTCCCGGTAAATAAGCAAGCGATGATTAGCAGAACCGCAGCATTCACTCATGATCAACGCAGTTCACTCGGTGTCCGCTGCTTGACCTGTTTAAATACACGGTTGAAGGTGCGGATGTTGGAGAAACCGCATTCCAGCGCGATATCGAGTATGCTTTTGCCGGTATTCAGCAGCAGCCGCTCGGCCTGGTTGACCCTGATACTATTGAGATAGGCGACGTAGCTCATGCCCGAGATGCTTTTGAAGAAGCGGGAGAAATAGAACAGGCTCATGTTGGCGTGATTGGCTGCGTCGGCCAGGGTGATGGGATGCATGTAATTGACGTCAAGATATTCCAGAACCTCCTGCATGATCTTCATATTCGTAATGCGCCGTTTATCCTTATGAGGATTGACTACTCCCAGCGGCATATGCCGCAGAATCAATGCGCACAGCTCGTGCAAAAGGCCGGTCATCAGCTGCTCGTGATGCGGAGGCTTCAGAAGATGCTCCTGCAGCAGCTCCTGCATAATCGCGGACAGACGCCGGTTAATGACCTCATCCTCCGGTGTAGACGGCCGGTTCTCCCGGAAAGGGGAGGTGAGCTGCAGATTCAGGGGCCAGCCTGCAGGGAAGCCGATCAGCGCCGGGTTAAAGATGACAAGAATAAGCTTCGATGTGTTGTCCTTGCTGTCATAGTAGTGAATATCTCCGCTGCTGCATACGGCCAGATCGCCTGCATGCAGTACCCGTGTCTCCGAGTTGATCCCCATCCGGATTGAGCCTTCCAGTACATAGATGATCTCCAGATCATTATGCCAGTGGGCCAGGAAATCTATATTTTGACACACAAATGCAGTGAAGGGAAAAGCTGTTCCATACGTTCTGTTCTCGTGAAAAGCTCTCATGATATCTCCTGTTCTGATCTTCCGCTATTTAGATTTAAACATAGCAAAAAATGACCATTCATACAAGCAAATTGGCGAGCATCCGCCACCGGTTTGGATTACAATTTCTTCAGGGTATAGACGTGCTATTCATTCCAAAACCAAATTTGATTTCAGGATAAAAAGGAGAACTTGATATGGCGAAGAAGGCATTGATTGTAAAAGGCGGATGGGATGGTCATGAACCGAATGAGGTTGCAGCTATTTTTGCCGGTATTCTGGAGGCTGAAGGGTTCGAGGTAGAGGTGTCGGATACGCTGGACAGCTTCAACAACGCCGAGGCGCTTAAGGAATTGAGCCTGATTGTGCCGGTATGGACAATGGGTGAAATTGCGGGTGAACAGGTGGCATCGGTGCTTGCAGCAGTGGCTTCCGGGGTAGGCATTGCCGGTTGTCACGGCGGGATGTGCGACTCCTTCCGTAACAATACAGAATGGCAATTTTTGACCGGGTCACAGTGGGTGGCTCATCCCTTCAACGACGGAGTGGATTATGAAGTGAATATCGTAAGATCCGGCTCCAGCCCGATTGTGGAAGGCATCCCTGATTTCAAGGTGAAGTCCGAGCAGTATTACCTGCATGTGGATCCGGCGGTTGATGTACTGGCGACAACTACATTTGTGCTGAGTGAAGGCGACCATTCGGCGAACGGTGTGATCACTATGCCTGTGGTTTATACGAAACGCTGGGGCCAGGGCAAGGTATTCTATAATTCGCTTGGACATCATGCGGATATCTTCGATATTCCTGAAGCCAAGGAACTGATGCGTAAAGGCTTCATCTGGGCAGCAAAATAAACCGGGATAAGGTGGGACTCATTGTGCGTAAAGTGAAGGTAGGCATCGTCGGCTGCGGGAATATCAGCGGCATTTATTTTGAGAATTTGACCGGAACCTTTGTGAATACAGAGGTCTACGCCTGTGCTGATCTGGACCCTGAGCGGGCCGCGCAGGCAGCGGAGAAATATGGAGTTCCTCATGTATGGACGACAGAGGAATTGCTGGCTTCGGAAGAGATAGAGATTGTCGTGAATCTGACGACGCCTAATTTCCACTTCGATGTCTGTAAGCAGGCTCTGCTGGCCGGAAAGCATGTGTACGTGGAGAAGCCGCTATCACTGACGCTAGAGAATGGAACCGAGCTTGTTAAGCTGGCAAAAGAAAAGAATCTGTTCGTCGGCTGCGCACCGGACACCTTCCTCGGAGGCGGCCTGCAAACCTGCGCCAAGCTGATAGCGGACGGCTATATCGGAGAGCCGGTTGCTGCAACCGCCTTCATGCTCTGTCATGGTCACGAGAGCTGGCATCCGGACCCTGAGTTCTACTATCAGGCGGGCGGTGGCCCGATGTTTGATATGGGGCCGTATTATCTTACGGCGCTGGTATCCTTGCTTGGCCCGGCGAAGACGGTATGCGGGATCACCAAAACCTCATTCGCATCGCGGACGATCACCAGTGAGAAGAAGTTCGGCAAGGTAGTTGACGTTGAAGTCCCTACACATGTGGCCGGAACCATCGAATTCGCCAGCGGTGCCGTGGCTACGATGATTACGAGCTTCGATGTCTGGCACAGTACGCTGCCACGGATCGAAATCTACGGATCACTAGGCACCTTGATCGTGCCTGATCCGAACACCTTCGGCGGTCCGGTCTTGCTGCGTCCGGCGCACAGCACGGAATTCCAGGAGATTCCGCTGATCTACAATTATGCCGGGAACAGCCGCGGCATTGGCGTAGCGGATATGGCCCGCTGCATCGGGACAGGAGACACCCCGCGCGCTAACGGCGAGCTGGCGAATCATGTCCTAGAGATCATGCATGCGTTCCATACCAGCTCGGACACTAAGCGTTACGCGGAGCTGTCCACCAGCTGCGAGCAGCCGAAGCTGCTGCCGCTGGGTTTGGTTAAGGGGTATTTGGAGTAGTTAATATACGGGTTTGAAAGCAGCGGTCTGTTCCCGGGTTACCAGGGATAGGCCGCTGTTTTTGTGCGTGGTTCATCTACCCCGCTCGCCGCCGCCGCGCCAGCAGTCTGGCCAATCCGCCCCGTACCTCGTCGCTCCAGCAATCCGATTAATCTGCTCCGTACCTCTCCGCGCCAGCAATCTGACTAATCCGCCCCGCAGCTCATCCCGAGCGATCCCGCGCGCCGACCCGATGCTGGCCAATCGAAATAAGTGGAAAAAGAACATTTAATATCTCATCCAATACTAAAAAGAGGATAATAAGTGGAAAAACAACAACTAATTCTGCCGAATATACCTTCCGCAGAGAATGGAGTGAATTAGATGCCCTTTATCCACTTATTGTTAATAATCAGTTTGGTTATTGAAATTTAATTGTACATTTTCCACTTAATTAATACTGGGCTAGAGACAAACCTATCAAAACGGGCCATTACTGCGATAAATGTCCAATTCCCCGCTGCAGATTGCTCACGCACCCTTGATTTAACCAAATATTACTGTTATTTATGCATAACGAGGGACTTTCCAGCGCAATGCGGTCAATCAGTGGCTAAAGCTACTATTACAGTAACTAACACCGCTATTAATGCAGTTACCGCAGTTACCGCTACGCTTCTGTTAACGCAGTTACCGCTACGCTTCTGTTAACGCAGTTACCGCAATCATGGCGTTGCTGCTGCACCCCCCCCCCGATACACATTATCGCCTGTCTTAATATCATTTATCTGTACTGCGCAAACACCAATACTGCACAAACAGCTGTACTTCGCTTACATCCGTACTTCGCTTACCCGTGCTACGCAAACATTTGTCCTACACAAGCTATTGGAGGATTACCCCTATTGACAACCTGTATATACAGGTTTAAACTGTGTGGAGTGTTTGAGCTTGTATATACAAGTTTAATGATTGAAAGACAGCAATTCTTTTGGAGGTGCTTAATTTGACCCAGTCCCGGTATTCAGAATGGTGGCGCCGGTCCACAGTGTATCAGGTGTATCCGAAGAGCTTCAAGGACACGACAGGCAATGGAACAGGCGATATAAGAGGCCTTACTGAGAAATTGGATTATTTGCAGGAGCTTGGGATTGATATCGTCTGGCTGCAGCCGGTCTATGTCTCGCCCCAATATGATAACGGTTACGATGTTGCGGATTATGAGAATATTAACCCTGATTATGGCACGATGGAGGATTTCGATGAGCTGATAGAGGAGCTGCACCGGCGCGGCATGAAGCTGATGACCGATATCGTGGTCAATCATACCTCGACGGAGCATGAATGGTTCAAACATTCGATTTCAGGCAAGGACAACCCGTATCGTAATTATTATATCTGGAAAGACCCGGCACCAGGCGGCGGCCTGCCGAATAACTGGCAATCGAAGTTCGGGGGGCCTGCCTGGCAGTTCGATGAAGCTTCAGGACAATATTATCTTACCTTGTTCGACAAGACTCAGGCCGATCTGAATTGGGAGAATGCAGAGGTCCGCAGAGCGGTTAACGATATGCTGCTGTTCTGGGCACGCAAGGGTGTGGACGGCTTCCGGATGGACGTTATTAATCTAATCTCCAAGGACCAGCAGTTCCCTAATGATGACGGAAGTGTGCCGCCGGGGGATGGACGGAAGTTCTATACAGACGGACCGCGCGTTCATGAATATATCAAAGACATGTATGATGAGGTGTTCGGCCCGTTTGAGCTGGTGACGGTCGGGGAGATGTCCTCCACTACCCTTGCGCATTGTATACGCTACTCGAACCCTGCAGAGCGGGAGTTCTCCATGACCTTCAATTTCCACCATCTGAAGGTGGATTATCCGGACGGCCGGAAGTGGGAGCTGATGCCCTATGATTTCGAGGCATTGAAACGACTGTTCAGTGAGTGGCAGACCGGGATGCAGCAGGGCGGTGGCTGGAATGCTCTATTCTTCAACAATCATGATCAGCCGCGGGCTCTCTCCAGATTCACAGATGATGATGTTTACCGTGAAGCTAGCGCGAAACTCCTGGCTACAACGCTGCATGGTCTTCAAGGAACGCCTTATGTCTATCAGGGCGAGGAGATCGGCATGCCGAATCCGAAGTGGAAGGGCATCGAAGAATTCCGCGATATTGAGTCCCTGAACATGTACCGCATTCTGCAGGAACAGGGCAAGAGCCCGGAAGTGGCCCTCAGCATCCTGCAGGAACGTTCGCGCGACAATTCACGTACGCCGATGCAGTGGGATGACAGCCCAAATGCCGGATTCACCAGCGGTACACCATGGCTGAAGGTCGACGAGCGGTACCGGGACATTAATGTACAGAAGGAGCTGGAGCGGCCGGATTCGATCCTCCATCATTACCGCAAGCTGATTGCGCTGCGCAAAGAGCATGCTGTATTCACCCGAGGCGTATTCCGCAGATTGGATGAAGGTCATCCCGAGGTGTTCGCTTATGCCCGGACAGGGACCGGGGAGACACTTGTGGTGGTCTCGAACTTCAGCAGTAAGGAAATTAGCTTCCGGTTCGAGGACAAGTATTGGGCAGACTTAAGCCAAGCTGGCACGGACAAGCCTCTAATCGGTAATACAGCCGATGCCCCTGCATTAACACAAGAGCTTCAGCTCAGTCCATATGCTTCCTATATGTGGTTAACAACATCTAATACTTAAGGAGTGATGATATGGCTATTGACCGCAAGAATGTAGAGGATATTGTACGGGCGGTTGGGGGCAAGGAGAATATTGAGGTCGCGACGCATTGCGTAACCAGGCTAAGATTCTCGCTCTATGACGAGAGCAAGGTCGATTCAGCAGCACTGGACGCCAATGACCTTGTCAAAGGACAATTTTCCAGCCAAGGCCAGTTCCAGATCGTCATCGGTCCGGGAACCGTTGATAAAGTGTATGACGAAATGATTCAGCTGACCGGCGGTGCCCGTTCTTCTAAGGATGAGGTGAAATCGGCAGCGGCCCGTAAGCAGAATCCTCTGCAGCGGGCGATCAAGACGCTCGCCGATATTTTTATTCCGATCCTTCCGGCCATCGTGACCGCAGGTTTGCTGCTCGGGATCAATAATATACTGACCGGCCCGGGTATCTTCTTCAGCCAGTCGCTGGTAGATGTCTATCCGCAGTGGAAAGATATTGCGGCGATAATCAATACGATTGCCAGTACGGCCTTCACGTTCTTGCCGGCCCTGATCGGCTGGGCGGCAGTGACCCGGTTCGGCGGCAGTCCGCTGCTCGGGATTGTGCTCGGACTCATTCTCGTTCATCCGGATTTATTAAGTGCCTACGGTTATGCCAGTGCTTCCACGGAAGGAACAGTTCCGACCTGGAATTTGTTCGGCTGGCATCTGGAGAAAATCGGTTATCAGGGTCAGGTATTGCCGGTGCTGGTCTCGGCCTATATTCTGGCCGGCATTGAGAAGTTCCTGAACAAGAGGGTACATGACTCGATGAAGCTGCTGGTTGTTGCGCCAGTGACTCTGCTGATTACAGGTTTTCTGGCGTTCACAATCATTGGACCGGTTACCTTCGGCATAGCCAATGCGATCACTTCCGGACTGGTCTACGTGTTCGATCATTTCGCGATTCTAGGCGGCTTAATCTATGGCGGATTCTATGCGCTGCTGGTCATCACGGGGATGCATCATACCTTCCTGGCCGTTGACGTTCAGCTTATCGGCAGTGAAGGCGGCACATTCCTCTGGCCGATGCTCGCTCTCTCCAACATTGCACAGGGGGCTGCGGCACTGGCGATGATGTTCGTCATCAAAGAACAGAAGACCAAGGGACTTGCGGTGACGTCATCGATCTCTGCCTTCCTCGGAGTTACGGAACCTGCGATCTTCGGGGTCAATATCCGCTACCGCTATCCGTTCATCTTCGGGATGATCGGCTCTGCACTGGGTGGGGTTCTGCTCACGATTAACCAGGTCCGCGCCTCTTCCATTGGCGTTGGCGGGGTTCCCGGCTTCCTGTCCATCTTCCCGAACCAGTGGGGTGTATTCTTCGTGGGTATGGCGATTGTGCTGATCGTACCGTTTGTGGCTACTGTGCTATATGGCCGTTCCGTCGTCGGCCGTGCCGAGAAGAGTTCAGGGGCAGCAGCAGCTGCAACCGCACCAACAACGCTCAGCCCCCCGGCTGGAAAAGATGAACTCAGCCGCCGCCGGTCCGTTCAAGGCTCACAGGAGCCGGTGAACATATTAGAGCTGGCTGCACCGCTCAACGGGACGGCAGTACCGCTTGCGCAGGTACCCGATCCTGCTTTTGCCGAGGGGCAGATGGGTCAGGGGGTTGCGATTGAACCCTCCGAAGGGAAAGTATATGCACCGTTTGATGCGACAGTCGCCCATGTAATCAAGAGCAAACATGCGCTTATACTGGAGCATGCCAGCGGCGTGCAGGTACTTATCCACGTAGGGATTAATACGGTGTCGCTCAAGGGCAGCGGGTTCACCCAGCTTAAGAATATTGGCGATAAGGTGAAGGCCGGCGAGCTTCTGCTGGAATTCGATATGGATGCTATCCGTGCAGCCGGTTACCCGGTGATTACCCCTATCATCATTCCTGCGGGGCAGGAGATGGTGGAGAAGATTGAGGAGAAGATAGGACCAGCGGCGGCGAAGCAGACCAGTATTCTGACTATTCATCTTAAGGGTTGACCGGACCCGCCCCCGAATTGAATCCATGCGTCCAGAGCCATGGCGTGATACAATATAGGGCGGTGATCTATAATGAGAGAAAATATATATTTGCAAATCTACAATGAATACAGTAACCAGATCCATTCCGGCCAGCTGCTGCCGGGGACCAAGCTGCCTTCTGAAAGTGAGCTGGCCGAGGCGTACTGCACTTCGCGGGAAACGGTGCGCAAAGCGCTGAATCTGCTGTTCCGTGAGGGCTATATTCACAAAATCAAGGGCAGGGGCTCGTTTGTGCTGGATATGACCCGGATGGATTTTCCCGTTACCGGTCTGATCTCGTTCAAGGAAATGGCAGGTACACTCGGTGCTCCCTCACGGACACTGGTAGAGGAAACGGTGATGGAGCAGGCCGGCTCTGCGCTTGCCAGACAGCTGCAGGTTCCGGAGGATACTCCGGTATGGAAGGTGATCCGCGCCAGAGAGATAGAAGAAGAACGGATCATTCTGGACAAGGATTATTTCCGGGCAGATATTGTGCCGTTCTTAAGCGCAGAGATCGCGGCAGGCTCGATCTATGAATATCTGGAAGTGGAGCTGGGGCTGAAAATCAGTTATGCGAAGAAGCTGATATCCGTTGAGCCTGCGACGGAGGAGGATCACCGCCTGCTTGATCTGAAGAAATATACGCATATTGTCGTAGTGCGGAACTATGTGTATCTGGAGAATACGGTGCTGTTCCAATATACCGAATCCAGACACCGGCTGGATAAGTTTCAGTTCGTGGATTTTGCCAGACGGGTGCGGCGGTAATACTATGAGGTAAGCGGCAACGAAAAGAAAAAAACATTGCCGGCACCCGGCAGGGTGTGAACTCCGATGTCCCCGCCATGTGCTTCAATAATGTATTTGCAGATGGCAAGCCCCAGGCCGGCTCCCCCCCATTGGCTGGAGCGTGATTTATCCCCGCGGTAGAACCGCTCAAAGAGATGGGGCAAGTGCTCGGGTGCGATTTCTGTACCGTTATCACTCACACTCACATTCAGCCGCTTCCCGGTACGGGAAGCGGCTATGGTTATATGTGCCTCTTCACCTGCATATTTGGTGGCATTGCCGACTAAGTTGTTAAATACCTGTGTGAGGCGGACCGCGTCTGCCCGCACCCTTCCAGACGGAAAGGGACGGACCACACTTAATCTGGCCCTGCCCTCAGCAAATTCATATTCCAGCGGCCGCACGATGGACTCCAGCAGAAGATCGCATTCGATCTCTTCGTAGTTCATTTGCAGCTGCCCCGACTCCAGCTCCGAGAAGCGGAACAAATCCTCAATCAGATCGTTTAGCTTGTCTGTCTTGTCCCGGATGATCGATAAATAACGCTCGAATTTGACTCTATCCTGTGCGACGCCATCCTGCAGACCTTCCACATATCCCCTGATGGAGGAAAGAGGGGTTCGGAGATCATGGGAGATGCTCGCTATGAGTTCATTGCGTGCTTGTTCATAAGCGTCCTGGTTCACCTTGGATTCCAGCAGACGGGTTCTCATTAGCTCGAACACAGTGCTGAACTGGCCCATTTCGTCGTTGGCCCGGTAAGTGATCGGGCAATCCATGTTGCCCTGCACAATCTGTTCAGCCGCGAGCGTAAGCTCCCGGAGAGGCAGTAGAATTTTGCGGGTTATCGTTCGGGTCATCCAAATTGTACAGCAGATCAGCGGGAGAGACACCAGGATGACCACAGGGATCATTCCAGTGTAAGCTTTATCTGCAGGTGCGTTATTACTGTAACTGGTACCGATAAATATAGAAAAGAGAAGCAGCGGAAGCAGGATAATGATAAACATCGAAGTAACCATTTGAAAGCGGAGGCCCGGTTTCTTCATATTTATGTCCCCCCGTAAAATTTATAGCCTATACCTCGAACAGTAAGAATGTACCGGGGATTGGCCGGATCTATTTCGATTTTTTCCCGTATCTTTTTGACATGCACTGTTACCGTATTCAGATCTCCGTATTCGTGTATTCCCCAGGCACTTCCGAAGATCTGTTCACGGGTAAACACCTGATTGGGATGGATCGCAAGAAAGCGGAGCACCTCGAATTCCCGCGCTGAGAAATGAACGGTCTCCTTGCGTACCCGGACCTCATAGGCTTTGAGATCAAGCTCCAGGCCGGGATATACGACTGTGCTTTGTTGCTTTGAAGGTAGGGTTAACCCGTTGAAACGCCTCAGCTGAGCTTTAACTCTGGCTACAATCTCACCTGGACTGAAAGGCTTCACCACATAATCATCCGCTCCCAGACCTAGGCCCAGAATTTTATCGGAATCCCGTTTTTTTGCGCTGAGCATAATGATGGGAACATCGGACTCCGTACGTATTCTGCGGCATACCTCCATTCCATCAAGCAGCGGCAGCATAATATCAAGGACTACCAGCTGCGGATGAAACTGTCCGAAAGCCCGGAGCGCTTCTTCACCGTCAGGACAGATGATCACCTCATACCGCTCGATCTCCAAATAATCCTTGATCAGCTCGGCGATCTCCAGCTCATCTTCGACAATCATAATCCGTTCACTTGCCATAGTAAGGACACACCCGTTTTCATAGGATTGTTGTTCTAGTGACCATCATATATGATTTGGATATTTCCGTAAATCAGGACGTTTCAAAACCGATCATGGATAATAAGATTAAAACTGCGCCAGCAACAATGATCAACAGATAGAGAATGCGTTTTTTCATAGTCAGGTCTCCTAGGATTTAATGTATTGATTATTTGATTTCCATGTTCCGGAAGCTCATGATCCCAAGCCAGGCAAATACGAGAATAGTCGCAACGGGAATCAGGATTAAGAGAGTAAGCTCATACGTTGTCGGCGTTGGGGTGGCGATATCCATACTAAGCTTAAATACGGAATGCTCATAAAATTCTCTGTACACAGCCCATTTGCCGCTCAGCCACTCTGAGAGGGTGTCGAAGAAAAGCATTACCAGCAGCACCGCGCCAATCGTTATGCCGCTTATTGTTGTTGTGACAGCGAACACGGCAACCATGGAGGCAAAGGCAGCTGCATACAGTATCGTGAAGGCAAGTGTACGAAATAAATATAGGGCGGCAGGAATTTCCGGGAGGCTGCCGAAGCCATTCAGCAAACTGCCGGCTATCACACATATGACAGGGACGATTAAAGATAAAATGATGATTCCGATAGAGTAGGCCGTCAGCTTGGCAGTATAAATCTGTCTGCGGCTGTACCCTGAAGCAACCGAGATTTTCATAATCCCAAGGCCATGCTCACCTGAGAGAAAGAAGCCTCCTACTACGGCTAATGAGATTTTAAGCACAATCACATTCACTTGTACACCTTGGCCTAGCCCGGATATCCCGCTGAAAACCTTCTGATCTGAGCCCATATAATGGATAACTCCGGATAAGATGACCGCCACGAAGATAAAAGTGAAACAGAGAATCCGGAACGAGGGCTCTTTGTATAATTTGTACAGCTCAGACCGTAACAGATTTGCCATTTGCCGCCCCTCCAATCAGCTTGGTATAATACCGTTCCAGCATTTCGCCCTTCGGCATGAGCTGCTGGACTTCCAGACCTGCTGCAAACAGCTTAGCCGAGAGTGCGCCGGGAGGGCCGAACGGTTCATACAAGCGGATGATACCGTCAGCATCTACTTCATATTCCGTTGTCTGCCATTCTTCTTGTATAATTCCTATGGCCTTCTCTGGTGAGTCTACCTTAATGTGCAGGTATTGCCTGCACTTGGCCTGAAGCTCGCTTACAGACAACTGCTCCAGCATTCGCCCGTTATGAATAATCCCGTAATCCGTTGCCAGCAAATGAAGCTCGCTCAGAATATGGCTGGATATCAGAATACTAATGCCCTTGTCCCTGTTTAAATGAAGCAATAGTTCCCTTAATTCAACAACTCCCACAGGATCGAGTCCATTGGTAGGCTCGTCAAGAATAAGCAGCTCAGGGTGGCCGAGCAGTGAAACCGCTAGTCCCAGCCGCTGCTTCATACCCAAGGAGAAGTTGGCAGCGATTTTGCTGCCGGCCTGCTCCAGTCCTACCAGTGATAAGGTTTGGCGGATCTGCGCCTTGTCGCGGATTCCCTTTTGCAGCCGGAATACCTCCAGGTTCTCTGCGGCTGATAGATGAGGGAAAAGGGCGGGTGTCTCAATAGTCGTGCCCATCCTTTTTCTCGCCTGTACAAGCTGTGCGCCTTCCTTATATCCGAATAATTCGATTTGACCTGAGGTTGGCCTGGAAAGTCCCGCCGCTATCCGCATAAGGGTTGATTTCCCGGCACCGTTCTGGCCTATGAATCCATAGATGCTGCCCCGGCGTATCGACAGGTCGACACGGTCCAGTGCAGGGTGATGCTTGTAATGCTTGGATAATTGGCGTGCCTGAAGCACATATTCGCTCATGCGTTCTCCCACCTCATTTGATTTCTACGTACTTAAATTATCTGCCGGCTTTCTCTCATTCTAGCGGCGCGTTATAAACGTTCACCGCAGCTAATCTGAACAGTCCATAAAGATTTCATTAACATTTGATAAACATTCAGCAAAAAATGACCAATCCTTCAAATAAAATGGCGAGCAGTGGTCCCCAGTTTGAATTACAATTTCAATAGGATGGCAATTCTCATAATTTTCGGGGGAAGTCCTTTATTCTGCGTATGGGATAAAATAATTTCGGCTTGTAGAATGGTACTGAGGATTTGTAAACGCTTGCGCACCATTTCAGGGAGGCTATTATGTACTCAACAAATGTCAGGAACCCCGTGATCTCCGGCTACTATCCAGATCCGAGTGTAGTCCGTGTAAATGATGATTTCTATCTGATTAACAGCTCTTTTGAGTATTTTCCCGGCGTCCCTATCTTCCATAGCAAGGATCTGATCCACTGGACGCCCATAGGACATGTATTGACCCGGAATTCCCAGGTGAACCTGCGGACATGCCGTAGCTCTAGCGGTATATATGCCGCTACGATACGCCATCATGCGGGCCGTTATTATATGATTACTACGGATGTGAGGGGGATCGGTAATTTCTTCGTGACCGCGGACAAACCGGAAGGTCCCTGGTCGGAGCCGGTCCTGCTGCATTATGGGGGGATCGATCCGTCCCTGTTCTTCGATGAGGATGGGCGCGCTTACGTGACTGTGCAGAATGGAGCCGGCTATGAATCCCATATTATCCAGTACGAGATTCATCCGGAGTCCGGTGAAGTGCTGTCTGAGCCTGTGGAGATCTGGCGTGGGGATGAGGGTCCATGGGTAGAAGGGCCGCATCTGTATAAAATCAAGGGCGTCTACTACCTGATGACGGCATCGGGCGGCACCGCCCGGGATCACCGGGAGATCATTGCCCGCAGCAGCAACCCTTACGGGCCGTTTGAGGATAAGCCTGAACCTATACTGACCCACCGCGGGCTGAAGGAGCATCCGGTTCAATGCCTGGGCCATGCGGATCTGGTAGAGGATACGTCCGGGAAGTGGTGGGCCGTCTTTCTGGGCATGCGTCCGGTGGACGGCAAATACTCTCCGCTGGGCAGAGAGACCTTCCTGGCTCCGGTGACCTGGACCGAAGAAGGCTGGCCGGTGATTGACAACAATGAAGGAACCGTTGTCTCCGCTGAAAATTCCAGTCCGGATGACATTGTTCAGCGTTTGGAGCTGAGCGGCAGCTTCGGCCCGGAATGGGCTTTTCTGCGCAGCTATGAGGAGGAACGGTATTCCTGGACGGAGCATGAAGGTAAACTCGCTATCCTGGGGAATGCCTATACGCTGGATGACGAGGCGCCGGCAGTGTTGGCCTGTATCCGCCAGAAGCATCACCGGATGGAGATGGGCGTAAGTCTGGAATTTGATCCGGCGAAGGATGGGGAATATGCCGGACTGGCCGCCCGCCTGAACAACCGGGGCTATCTCTTCTGGGGACTCTCGGGCCGGAGTGGCAGACGGGTTATGGAGCTTACCGTCAAGGACGGGGATCAGAAGCAGATATATCATTACCCGGTTGGGAGCTCGGGAGAGATTCGGCTCCGCCTCCGTTCGGACGGTGAGGTCTATACCTGCTCGTATTCTGAGGATGGCCTCTCCTGGCATGACGCAGAGCAGAAGGTACATGTATCTGTCCTGTCACCTGAGGTGAACGGCGGATTCACCGGTGTCTGCCTGGGACTTCACGCCTCGGGAGAGGGTGCGGATGCTGCGGCTCCAGGTTATTTTGCCGAATTCTATTACACAAATACAAAAGGAGATGTCTTATGACACATTTGCCGAAACCTAATGAAGCGCTCGTTACCCACATCTATACTGCGGACCCGTCCGCCCATGTCTATGAAGGAAAAATCTATATTTATCCTTCCCATGACCTGGATCACGATGGACCGGATAATGATAACGGGGACCAGTATGCGATGGAAGACTATCATATTCTGTCACTGGATAATTTTGAGTCACCGGTAGTGGATCACGGCCAGGCGCTCCATCTGGATCAGATCCCCTGGGCCTCGAAGCAGCTCTGGGCTCCGGACGCAGCCTATAAGAATAATACCTATTATCTGTTCTTCCCGGCTCGTGATCACGACGGAATATTCCGGTTGGGTGTGGCAACCTCTGCTTCACCGGCAGGCCCGTTTGAGCCGCAGCCCGATTACATCGCCGGCAGCTATAGTATTGATCCGGCTGTATTGGTGGATGACGATAACCGGGCTTATATCTATTTCGGCGGTCTTTGGGGAGGGCAGCTGGAGAAATGGCAGACAGGCACATTCGTGGCGGATGCGGAAGGGCCTGCGCTGGATGCGCCGGCGATTGGGCCGCGTGTGGCGCTGCTGAGTGAGGATATGCTGTCTTTTCAGGAGCAGCCTTCTGAGATCTCAATTGTAGATGAAGAGGGGAACCCGATTCTTGCCGGTGACGAGCAGCGGAGATATTTCGAAGGACCGTGGGTTCACAAATACAATGATTATTACTATCTCTCTTACTCGACTGGAACTCAGCACACGCTGGTATATGCCGTCAGCCGGAATCCACAGGGTCCATTTACCTTTAAGGGAGAAATTCTCTCCCCGGTCATTGGCTGGACCACTCATCACTCCATCGTTCAATTCGAGGACAAGTGGTATCTGTTCTATCACGACAGCTCGTTATCGGGCGGTGTGAACCATAAGCGCAGCGTGAAATATACCGAGCTTAAGTATAATGAAGACGGAACAATTCAGAAGATTGATCCATACCCGGCCTCTACTGAATCAGCGGAGTAATCCGCAAGCCCAGCAGCATGCAGTACAGCAGCCTGTATGACAGCAGAACAAACGGCAGCTTCCCCGCGGAGGCTGCTTTTTTGCTGTATGTAGAGTGAACAATTTATCAGAGCATGCCTCAGGACTATTGGAGATGTGCTCTATTTGGTTATGGGCCGTTGCAGACTTTCCTTTAATTTGACCAGTGTATCTTTAATTTCGCTTCTACTTGGACTGGTAGTTCCTGCTATATATTAAATTTGGACAGAGAATAGAAGGGGGGTACAGCAGGGTTTTTATGAATGCGTTTCCAATATTGCGCCGTTTGAGCAAGCAGAATCCAAGAACATCCCCATTACATGAGGAGAGTGGACCATGATATCTCATACCCAAACACGAAAACTTCGCAGGCTGACTTCAACCGTAATAAGTGCGGCGCTACTTGCAGGCTTGCTGCCGCAGACTGTCCTGGCCGGAGATACCTGGCCGTTCAAAGGGGGCAGCGCGCATGGAGCTAACCAGCCGAGTGTACATGGCTACACCAGCAATCAAATTGCGGGTTGGAGTCCTGAGACCGATCCGGATGCGGAACTGCTTCGTTCCCGCGTGCCTTTACAGAAGCGGATTGCATCTTTCACGGCTACACAGGCTAATCCAAAGCTGAGTCCGGATGTCAAAATGATGAATGTCGCAGGCGATTATGGAAATGCTTTCATTGAAAATGCTCCTTATACCAACAAGTTTGCCCAATATCACTTCAATTTCTGGCAGTATGTTGATTATTATTCGTATTGGCATGGTACGGCAACGGCATATACACCGCCGGAATATTACGATGATCTGGCCCAGTCCGACTGGCAGCAGAAGTGGTTTGAGTTCGGCATGCTGAATATTCCCAATCCAACCTATACGGATGCCGCGCACAAGAATGGGGTCATGTCGCTGGCCGGTGTGTTTTTCTCCAACAATGACCGCGGACAGCAAACGTACAAACAAATGATTGTGAAGGATGAGAACGGTGACTTCCCGGTGGCCAGGAAAATGATTGAAATGGCCAATTACTTCGGCTTCGACGGCTATTTCCTTAATCAGGAAGAGCTGAATCCGAACGTTGCTCCAGCCGATATTCCCGATTACATTGCTTTCATGAAGGTGCTGCAAAAAGGCGGGTTATACGTCCAGTGGTACGATTCTTTAACTACGAACAACGGTTCCAATACCTTTACAAGGACCTTTAGTAATAACAATATTTCGATGCTGTATGATAAAACGGCAAAAGAGCCGGTTTCAAACTCCTTTTTCTTCGATTACGGAGTGAATAGTACCCATATTAATACAGCGATAGGCTATTTGACTGGAATGAATGAGGATGAAGGGACAAATTACAATCTGTATGATATTGGCTTTGCAGGACTTGAAGCAGGCCGTGACCGTTTCAAGAGCGTACAGGGAACAGCTCTGAAAGACAAGTTGACAGCAGGCGGAGCTCCGCGTTTAAGCATCGCTACGCTCGGAGCCGATTTCGTCCATGCCGGTCTTGACGAGGATATGGGACAAGCGTGGCCTGTCTCGAGGCGTACAGACAATGATTACCAGTGGATGGCCAATCTGCGGGAGCAGCTCTGGTGGTCAGGTCCGAATGTGAATCCCGGCAATACAACTGTTTCGCCCGCGAATACGGTGGCGGATGTCTATGCGGATAACCGCTACTGGCCGGGAATTTCTTCGGTCATTGCGGAACGCTCAGTGGTACAGAATTCCAACTTCTATACGAATTTCAATACCGGACATGGTATCTCCTATTATGTTAACGGGGAGAAGTCAAATCAGGAAGAATGGTCCAACATGAGCCTTCAGGATATTCCTGTAACGTGGCAGTGGTGGCAGGATACCCTGGGCAACCGCTTGACGGTTGATTATGACTACGGTCCGGAATATACAATGACAGACAATTCACGTATGAGCTATAAGCAGATCGGCGGCTTCAACGGAGGCAGTTCACTGGTTGTGAACGGGGCGCTGGACAAGGAGAATTTTCTCCGTTTGTACAAGAGCAACCTGTCTGTACAGGCAACGTCCCAACTGTCGATTGCTTATAATAAGACTTCAGCCGACGATGCTTCTGTCTTGAGTGCAGGCCTGATCTTCAAGGACAATCCGTCCAAGGTAGTCAAGGTTCCTGTGGAGATCAGCGGTAAACAAACCATGGGCTGGGTAACGGCAGAGGTAGATCTGGGGGCTTACGCAGGTAAAGAAATTGCGGCCTTTGGCCTGGTGTTTACACCGGGGGCAAGCACAATCGCCGATTATCAGGTAAACATCGGTCAAATCCGCATCTCGGACGGTTCAGCCGTGAAGCCGGCCGCGCCAACCCATCTGGTGGTTGCGCAGGCCTTGCCGAATACGAATGAAATGATTTTGAAGTGGGATCTAAACAGCGATTATTCCAAGGTGAAGCAATACAATGTATATGTGAACGACATCTTTATGGGCGGCAAATATGACGAAACGTTCTACATCAAACAGCTGCCAGCCAAATCCGGTATAATTAAAGTCATTCCTGTAGGAGCGGACGGAGTAGAAGGGGAAGCGGCTACAGTGTCCTTTAATTTGGACTCGGCGGTATCGGGTATTGAAGCCGAATCAAGCGAGAACGGCGATCTCCTGGTCAAGTGGTCCGGTTCAGACGCTGCCGGGAACGTTAAGGTGACGGTGAAATCGGTAAACTGGATTACAACCGCAGAACCTGTCTCCAGACAATTGATCCTGCCGCAAGGGACAACCTCGGCATTGTTCAGCGATATGCCAATTAATGGGGACGAGTACACTGTAACCATCCAGGCAGGCAACTCCGACATTGTAACCTATAATGGTACGTTCATTGACAAGCTGTCGGAGCCTTATGCCGAAGCATGGTCCTGGAATGGAAATACACTGAGCCTGCCAATGCCGAACACACGGGACTGGAGGTACATGTACGTCTATGAAGACGGAGTTCCTAAATCTTTTGCGGTAACCTATTTCTCAGGGGCAGCAGCGCAAAAGCCGATGATTATCCGCGGCCGCACCACGAAGGCGAGTCTTAGCTTTACGTCGACCAAAGCAGTAACAGTGGTGATGGAGGATTACAGCGGAAACAAATCCCAGCCGCTGCAGCTGGATAAGCGGTACAATGTAACCCTTAACAGTAACGGCGGCCAGCCGAATGCGAAGGTTGTTCAGGTTATGAACGGTGCGCTTGTGACTGCACCGAATGTGGCGAGAGAAGGTTATGTGCTGGAAGGCTGGTATAACGGTAATGTGAGATGGCACTTTGCCTCTGACACGGTGAATGGTCCGCTTACGCTTCAGGCGAAATGGACCGCGCTGCCGCCGGATGTACAGGTGGTCAGTGAAGGCTCGTTCCGGGCAGGACAGGATGGGGTGCTTCGCGCTGTTGGTAAAGGTTCCGGCACATTAGTCTATGCCTGGTATGTCGATCAGGGAGAAGGATACGGTGAAGTTATTGCCGCTGGCGACACGCTGACACTTACAGATCTGACAGAAGATATGAGCGGTTACCGCTATAAGGTCATTGTGACCGGCGAAGGAGGCTTGACCGCAGAGAAGGAATATAACCTGCAGGTGCTTCCGGCGGAAATCCAATGGATGACCCCGGCCTTTGTGATGGACTTGCCATCGGTACTTGAGACTGTTGGCGGGGAGCCGATCGCGCTTGCCGTCGATACATCAGGAGATATTGCCTCGATTGAGTGGGAAAGAAAGCGTGCTGCCGATGAGGAATGGCAGACGGTTCCGGGCGTTACCGGTGCGGTATACCGGTTCAATCCATTATTTGAAGAGGATGGAACGAATTATCGTGTTGTGCTGACCGGCAAAGAGGCCACAGACCCGGCGCGTATCGTTGGCTCACCGCTGGCACTGAAGGTCTATCCGCAGCATGAAGCTCCAGCGATTGCTTCATTTACGGCGACAAGCCAGTCGGTAATGGAAGGTAACGATGTGACCTTTACAGTTGTTGCCGATTCCGTTTATGGTGAAATGGGCTACAGCTGGTTCAAAGATGATCTGGTTATAGAGGGTGCTCTTGGCAGCAGCCTGACCCTTGCCAAGGCACAACTTTCTGATACGGGCGTTTATAAGGCGCGTGTAGAGAATACCCGCATCGTTGGCGGCCGCCCTTATGTGGACGCGGCGGATACAGAGGTTATTACTCTGACTGTAAACCGTCAGCCGGTGACGCCGACGAATCCCCCGTTGACGGCAACCTATCCTCCGGTGGCTGCTCTGCCAACAGCAACACCTGTACCGGCTGTAACACCGGCGCCTGCGACTGCAGCTGCAGTGATATCAGCCGCACAGTTGGGCAGTCCGGCCGTGAACGGTGTAGTTACCGTGCAGATACAGCAAGCGGTTAGAGTTGAGCTTCCGGTTAACGCCGGTGAGCTGCTGGGAACGAATTCCCTGCGTGTGCAAGGAGACAGAATCGGGCTGATGCTGACACCAGACCTGCTGAAGCAGCTGGCCGAAGCCGTGCCTGCTGCCCAGGGCAACGGTGCAAAGATCGTGCTGCAAGCAGAATTCAAGGCACTTGCACAAGCTTCGCTGAAGACGGAAGCCGGTGTATCGCTTAAGGGACAACTCCTGGACTATGATCTGAGCCTGTCCCTTGCAGATGGAACCGTTAAGCGTCCCGGCAGTTACGCTTCTCCTGTTAGGATAAGCTGGCCAGCCGGTGAAGGACTTCATCCGAAGCTGCTTGGCCTGTACCGTGTAGGAGGTGACGGCGCACTCGCCTATCTGGGCGGAGCGGCTGAAGACGGTGGATTTACGGGACTTCTTGACGGCAGCGGCAGGTACGCACTGCTGGAGTATACGAAGCAGTTCAACGATGTTCCGGTTACGCACTGGGCCTTTGAAGCCCTGCGTGAGCTGTCTGCGAAGCATCTGATCAAGGGGATATCGGAGCAGGCTTATCAGCCGGGCCGGAATATTACCCGGGCTGAATTCGTGCAGCTGATGGCCGGTACGCTGCAGCTAAGCGGTAACGGCACCACTTCCTTCGCTGATGTTCCGGCAGGCGCCTGGTATCAGCAGGCACTCTCTGGCATGGTCCAGGCCGGTCTGATTACCGGCCGTACGCCGGAGTCCTTCCAGCCGGCTGCAGCAATCAGCCGGGAAGAGATGACCGTCATTCTGATGCGCGCTTACCGGCTGCAGCAGGGTTCAATCCCGGCCGCAGCGGGCAGCCTGTCTATTAAGGATGCTGGAGACATCTCCGGCTGGGCAGCGGATCAGGTGGCTGAAGCCGCTGCGCTTGGCCTCGTGAAAGGGCGGGCTGATGGAACTTTTGCACCCAAAGCTCCCGCCACCCGGGCAGAAGCTGCGCAGATGCTGCTGAATTATTTGAATTAAGCCTGGCGGGCGGTAAGGAAATACCGCCGGCTCAAGCCATAAACAAGGCGCTCACCCCCTGAACAGCATTTAGGGGGGAGCGCTTCTTGTGTATCATAATGATAAGCGTAAGCTGACATACTTTAAGGAGGTGGACTATGCGGAGTAATTCCCTGTACCGCAAGTATTTTAAAGATAATATGTTTATGCGCTTCACTCTTATTGTCTCCTGTATCTTCATTGCAACGATTATTGCCTTCTCGTATCTGGTGCTGATGCTGATCTCGGATTCTGCGGTGCAGCGGCAGATGGATATCCAGCGCAAGACGATGGAGAGTATCAGCAACTATGTGGAGAACAAATACCAGTCCGTCCAGGATATGATCCGTGATGTGTACCGGGACGGCAGCCTGGCGAGCAATACCACCTTTCTGCTGGAGCACCCCTTCGGCGAATATGTCGAGCACAGGCTGGACCGCTACCTGCTCGGGGATCAGACGACCTCTAACGCCGTACAGTATTTCCAGAACAAGATCGACGATGATCCGGATATCCGCAGCCTGATGCTGTACAGCGCCAATCAGCAGGTGATGTACTATTACGACAACCGCAGGCAATTTGACCGGGTATCCACCAATGCGGCCCATTCCTTTGTCCCGGATTCGATGGTTCTGGATGAAGAGAGCCTGGTTTCCGTGCCGAATATATGGGTGCTGAAGAGCATCGGCATGCCGAGAGCCCCTATGTTCTCGGTGAAGATTCCCATTAACAATAAGTCGTCGCTGCTCAATATCGGCCAGATGCTGGTCTACTTCGACTCCGAATCCATCTGGCAGTCCATGCATAACTATAAGCAGGATTTCAAAGGCGAGATTCTTGTGCTCTCCGCCCAGAATGAAGTCATCTTTGACACTTCGGGTCAAGGGTACGGCCGGAAATATATGAAGCTGCAGGGGGCGAACTCCGGGGAGGAAATCTCTATGGACGGAATGGTGGTCACCAGCCTGACCCAGAGCCAGGCCGGCTACACGGTGGTCAGTCTGATCTCCAAGAAGGAGCTTGCCGAAACCTATAGCAGCGCACGCAATACTATTGTTACGATTGCCCTCGTCTGTATCCTGTTCGCCGTGCTGCTGCCGGCGATGTTTATTTCGAATTTTGCCAAACGGACGCACCGTATTATCCGCTTCACCCGGAAAGTGAAAAACGGGGATTTGAACACCCGGATTATAGACAACCGTGAGGATGAACTGGGCCAGATTGCCAAGAGCTTCAACAGCATGCTGGATGAACTGAACCAGTACATTGATCAGGTGTACAAAGCTGAAATCAAGCAGAAGCATACGGAAATCGCTACGTTGGAGGCAAGGGTGAATCCGCATTTTCTCTACAATACGCTGGAGGTTATACGGATGCGGGCGATTTCAAGCGGGGCGAAGGATGTGGGCGAGATGATCTACAGCCTGTCTGTGCTGTTCAAATCGTATGTTCGTCCGAAGGCGAAATATACGTTCAAGGATGAACTCGAAGCCTGCCGTATGTATCTGGAGTTGTTCCGGATCCGTTACAAGGACCGGTTCTCCTATACCATTGAATGCAGTAAAGAGCTGGAGCCTATTCCTGTACTCAAAATGTCCCTTCAGCCCGTGATTGAAAACTATATTCTGCACGGCATGCGCACCGGACAAACCGGTAATGTGATCAGCATCAGGGTCCATCCGGATGATCACAACAATATAAGGGTTGTTGTCTCGGACAACGGCCTGGGGATTGCCGGGGAGAAGCTGAACCAGCTCCGGCTGGGCCTGGAGGATAACCGTGAATTGTCCGGATCAGAGTCATTCGGGCTGCGGAGCATTCATGAGCGGTTAAGGCTGATGTACGGCAAGCCGTACGGGGTTGAGCTGGCCAGTGAAGCAGGAGCCGGAACCGAGGTCACTATAACTTTTCCATATCCCGTCAAGGAGGAGACAGATCATGTATAAGGTGTTTATTGTTGATGATGAGCCGTTCATTCTTAGCGGCCTGCAGGATATATTGGACTGGGAGCAGCTGGGCCTTGCGATTGTGGGACAAGCCGAGAACGGGCAGGAGGCGCTGGAGCAGCTGCGGGAGGTGCCTGCCGATATTCTCATTACCGACATTTCAATGCCCGTGATGACCGGCCTAGAGCTGATCCGTGCGGTCCGGGAATTCCGTCCGGAGCTGAAGGTGGTTGTGCTGAGCGGATATGATGAATTCATATATGTCAAAGAAGGCCTGTCACTGGGGATTGAGAATTATCTGCTCAAGCCGATCAATCTGGAGGAATTCCGGAGCACGCTGGAAACGATTGTGGAGAAGCTTGATGTCTCCAGGCTGGGTACGCAGTGGTGGGAATATACGAACTC
Source organism: Paenibacillus sp. FSL R5-0912 (assembly GCF_000758605.1). NCBI lineage: Bacteria > Bacillati > Bacillota > Bacilli > Caryophanales > Paenibacillaceae > Paenibacillus > Paenibacillus sp. FSL R5-0912. Next base: position 5,445,602 of record NZ_CP009282.1, on the reverse strand, counting down.
TGTGCTGAAGGATAATGTGCTGCTGCGCTGGATGCGGGGGCAGATTGATCCTGAAGAGCGGTCCGAACGGCTGAATCTGATCGGCCTGCCGCTCGGCGGGCGTTATGTTCAAGTTGCCCTGGTGCAGGCAGAACCGGCTACGGAAGCCTTCAGGAAGAACGTGGAGGAGCTGGTCGGCGCACAGACCTCATTCTTCATGTTCTGGGATTCCGACAATGATCTGGTGCTCATACATAATTATGAAGAAGCCTCCAAGGGAGCGGAGCAGATGGCAGTCATGCTCCAGGAGATCACCGGCCTATGCGCTACAGGCCAAGGTGTGCGGGCGGCCGTAGGCTCGGCTGTGGAGGGAGTGGATGCTGCACCCTTCAGCTATGAGCAGGCGAAGCAGACCCAGGAATTCATGGAGATCCATCCGGCACGGAGCCTCATTTATTATGAGCAGCTGAAGGACCGGAAGGAGGATCTGGGGGCGGTTTTGCCGGAGGACTGGAGCGAATATTCCAAGCTGATTATGGGCAAGAATCTTCCAGCATTGACAGAGAGAATTGAATTGTATTTCTCCGGGAAAGCTATGGAGTCCCTAACACCCGAGCTGCTCCGGGAGATTTCCCTGGAATGGATTCTGTATTTCCGCATGCTGATTAAGGAAATCCGCAGTGAAATGGAACGGGAGCTTATTGCACAGGGGCTGACCGCGATCCACAGGACGAATTCGCTGCCCGGGCTGTCCGCCGCAGTCATGCAGACGGCCGGAAGCATCATCGAGCTGCTGGACCGTGAGCTGAAGAGTCCAGTTGTGAACCAGGTGCTGAATTACATAGAGAAATCCTACAGTGAGGATCTGTCACTGAAGAAGCTGGGCTTCATGTTCAATATTCACCCGGTGTACCTGGGCCAGCTATTTCACAAAATGACCGGTGAATCGTTTGCGGAATATATGAACCGTTACCGGATTGAGAAAGCAAAGGAGCAGCTCCGCTCGACAAACAACAAGGTACATGAGATCGCACGAAGTGTCGGCTACTGGGAAATGGGCTATTTTTATAAACAATTTAAGAAATACGTTGGCATCTCACCGACAGAATTCAAGGGGCTGCTCTAAGCAGCTCCTTATTGATAGATATATGTTATGTTTGGGGTTTAATTTCTTTATTTCATACCTGAATATATATAGTTTCTCTTCTATTTGAAAATGCTTTCATCTTATAAAGTAAAGGTATAGCTCATGGAAACCTGCAGCCGGGAATGCCCGGCAGGCCTGAATTTCCGGACGGCTAATTAAAAGGGGGTACGGCAAATGAGTAAGAAAAAGAAACACTTCTCCTTGTTGTTGACAACGCTTTTAACCGTTTCACTTGCGCTTAGCGCATGTGGGGGGAACACTAAGAACAATGCAGGCGGGGAAACGGCTTCAGGAGGCAACAAAGCTACGGAGTCTACGGAGAAGCCTGTAGAGCTGATCTGGTACACTATCGGGCCGCCGCAGAAGGATATGGATAAGGTGCTTGCAGAAGTCAATAAATACACGCTTGAAAAAATCAACGCAACACTCGATATCAAAATGCTCGACTTCGGGGACTATACGCAAAAAATGCAGGTCATGGCTGCTTCGGGCGAGCCTATGGATATCCTGTTCACCTCTTCCTGGGCCTTCGATTATGTGCAGAATGCACGTAAGGGCGCCTTCCTGCAGCTCGATGATCTGCTGAAGAACCAGGGCAAGGGCATTGTAGATACGATTGATCCGGCATTCATGGAAGGCTCCAAGGTTGACGGCCATAACTATGCCATTCCGGCCAATAAAGAGCTTCCGGCTCAAGAAGTCTTCCGCTTCAATAAAGAGCTGCTGGACAAATACAAGCTTGATCTGACCAGCGTGAAAACGATGGCCGATCTGGAGCCGCTGCTCAAAACCATCAAGGAAAACGAGCCTGGAGTGACCCCGTACGCTATGGTCAAAGACTTCATGCCGATTATGCCATTTGACTATGTGATCGAGAAGATGCCGATGGCAGTATATATGGACACCAAGGACTACAAAGTGGTCAACATCCTTGAAACTCCTGAGATCAAGGAAGCGCTTAAGACGGTCCGCAAATTCTATCAGGCGGGTTACATCTCTCCTGAAGTAGCCACTACATCATCGGTGGATGACTTGTACAAAGCCGGCAAATGGTTCACTGACCGCGCATCTACCCAGCCGATGGCCGACAATCTGTGGTCAGTAAGCTACGGGTATCCGGTTGTGTCAACACCAGCCAGTCAGCCTTATATCTACAACTGGTCCGTCATGGGCTCCATGCAGGCGATCTCCGCCAACTCCGAGTATCCTGAGAAAGCCATGGAATTCCTGAACCTGCTGAATACAGACCCTAAGCTGCGCAACATGATTGACTCAGGCATCGAAGGCGTACATTACGAGAAAATCAGCGACAACATGATCAAGAACCTCCCGGATGCGAAGAACTACGATATGCCGACGTTCTCCCTGGGTAACATTATGATCAACTATCTGAATGAAGGCGACCCTGAGAACAAATGGGAAGAATTCAAGAAGTTCAATGATGCCGGTATCAATGCACCGCTGCTCGGCTTCAACTTCGATACTTCCAAGGTGACGAATGAAATCGCCGCCGTTCAGAACGTGAAGGAAGAATTCTGGGCACCGCTGATGACCGGATCTGTAGATTCGGAAGAATACCTGACCAAGGCCAATGAGAAACTAAAAGCCGCCGGTCTGGATAAAATCATTGCCGAAGCCCAATCACAGATCGACGCCTGGAAAGCAGCGAACAATAAGTAGCATTCTATTCAAGGATCGGGCGGGTGATTAGACTTTGCCCGGTCTTTTTGTATCAACGGAAGAATTTTCCGGTATAGGAGGAACTAGGAGTATGGGGAAAATAGGAAAGTCCGCCAAAGATGTGTTGAGAAATAAAGTGCTGCTGTTTATGGTTCTGCCGGGCACGCTGTGGTTTTTATTCTTCTCCTACCTGCCGATGGTGGGTACGGTCATTGCCTTTAAGGAGTACCGCTTCAGCCGGGATGGCTTCTGGGCCAGCATCATCAATAGCAAATGGGTCGGCTGGGATAATTTCAAGTTTCTGTTCAGCACCAATGATGCCTATCTGATCACACGTAATACTCTTTTGTATAATTTAGCCTTCATCATCCTTGGCCTGATCCTGTCGGTGGTGATGGCGGTGGTGCTGTCCGAGATTGCCAACAAGAAGCTTGCCAAGTTCTATCAAACAGGCATGTTCCTGCCATACTTTCTGTCCTGGGTCGTTGTGGGATACTTCGCATTCAGCTTCCTTAGCTCGGAGCGGGGGCTGCTCAACGCCATGTTCGGCAGCAATATCTCCTGGTACTCTGAATCGAAATACTGGCCGTTCATTATTATATTCGTGTTTCTATGGAAAGCCGTCGGCTATAACAGCGTGGTCTATCTCGCCGCAATTATGGGTATAGACAAGTCCCTCTACGAAGCGGCCATGATCGACGGGGCCAGCAAATTCCAGCAGATCCGCGGGATTACGCTGCCGATGCTGAAGCCGATCATCACCATTATGACCTTGCTTGCTATAGGGAAGATATTTTATGCCGACTTCGGACTGTTCTATCAGGTGCCGAGAGATTCGGGGACGCTCTACAGCGTGACCAACGTAATTGATACGTATGTGTACCGTGGACTCAAGACTACCGGCGAGATCGGAATGAGTACGGCTGCGGGCTTATATCAATCCGTTGTAGGGTTCGTGCTGGTCATTACCTCTAATTACATCGTGCGTAAATTCGATAAGGACAGTGCATTATTCTAGGGAAAAAGAAGGAAAGTGAGGTCATCCAAATGTCTGCTAATCCAGTGAAATCGCGCGATTTCCACAAGCTGTCGCCGGTGTGGAATATTATCTTCAATTGTATCGCCGGGGGCTTTGCCATCCTGTGTATCTTCCCGTTCCTGTTCGTCGTACTCATCTCGTTCACGGACGAAGGGGCGCTTGCGCGGGACGGCTATCAATTAATCCCGGCCAAATGGAGTCTGGAAGCCTACAAATATGTATTCGGCTCTGGGGACACGCTGCTCCGTTCCTATGGGGTGACCATTGCCGTAACCGTCATTGGCACGCTTGTCAGCCTGATCATTATTTCACTTTATGCCTATGCCATTTCACGTAAAAGCTTCAAATACCGCAATTTCTTCGCGTTTTTCGCGTTTTTCACCATGCTGTTTAACGGAGGGCTGGTTCCTACCTATATTGTAGTGACACAGATGCTCGGTTTGAAGGACACCATCTGGGCACTGGTGCTGCCGCTGGCCGTCAATGCTTTTTACATTATGATCCTGCGTACCTTCTACATCACCAGCGTGCCGGATGCCCTGATTGAGTCGGCCAAAATCGACGGCGCCGGAGAGTTCCGCACCTTCCTGGGAATCGTGCTGCCGCTGTCCTTGCCGGGCCTCGCTACAATCGGGCTGTTCAGCACCCTGGGGTACTGGAATGACTGGTTCAATGCCCTGCTCTATATTGATAATCCGAATCTGGTGCCGCTGCAGTCGATGCTGATGCGGATTGAGACCAGTATGCAGTTCATTATGCAGAACTCGCAGAACAGCTCGCTCAGCCTGGAGGCACTCCGCAATATGCCGCAGGATACCTCGCGTATGGCGATGGTGGTACTGGCTACCGGGCCGATTATTTTTGCGTATCCGTTCTTCCAGCGTTACTTCATCCAGGGTCTTACCGTGGGTGCGGTTAAAGAGTAGGGGTCTAGAGGAGTACAACAGGAGAAAGGGTGTGGGAGCCGTAATGTTATATAAAGACTCTGCGAAGCCCGTCAAGGAACGGACTGAACATCTGCTTGGGCTGATGACGCCGGAAGAGAAGGTAGGCCAGCTCGTTCAGCTGTTCGGGTGGCAGACCTATGATCATACAGAAGGAACGATAGAACTTACAGAAGACTTCAAACGCCAGATCCGCGAAGGCGGCATCGGTGCATTATACGGCACATTGCGGGCAGATCCCTGGACAGGGGTCACCCTGGAGAGCGGACTTGGAGCGCGGGCCGGAGCCGAAGCGGTGAATACCATCCAGCGTTATGTGCTGGAGCATTCCAGGCTGGGTATCCCCCTGCTGATCGGCGAGGAATGCTCGCATGGGCATATGGCGATCGGGGCGACAGTATTTCCGGTTCCCCTGCTGATCGGCAGCACATGGAATGTAGACCTCTACCGGGAGATGTCCCGCGCGGTAGCGCTGGAGACCCGGGCACAGGGGGGAGCGGTAACGTATTCCCCTGTGCTTGATGTGGTGCGTGATCCGCGCTGGGGCCGAACCGAGGAGTGCTTCGGCGAAGATCCGTATCTCATCGGTGAATTCGCTGTAGCTTCTGTGGAAGGACTGCAGGGCGACCGGCTTGACAGCGGGTCCAGTGTGGGGGCGACACTGAAGCATTTTGTCGCTTACGGCAGCTCGGAAGGCGGCAGGAATGCCGGTCCGGCGCATATCGGCAAACGGGAGCTGCTGGAGGTCGATATGTACCCGTTCCGCAAAGCGGTGGAAGCCGGTGCGGTATCCATCATGCCGGCTTATAACGAGATTGACGGAGTGCCTTGCACAACCAATCAGGAGCTGCTAGAGGATATCCTGCGCGGCGAATGGGGCTTCAAGGGCATGGTCATTACCGATTGCGGCGCTATTGATATGCTGGCCTCGGGCCATGATACAGCGGACGGCGGAGAAGATGCGGCAGTGCAGGCGCTCACCGCCGGGATTGATATGGAGATGTCCGGCGTCATGTTCGGAGGATATCTGCTGGAGGCGCTCCGTTCCGGGCGGCTGGATGAGAAGCTGGTGGATCAAGCGGCTGCACGTGTGCTGGAGCTGAAGTTCCGGCTGGGCCTGTTTGAACAGCCGTTTGCCGATCCGGGCCGGGCAGAGCAGGTGATCGGCAATCCGGAACATGCGGAGCTGGCACGGAGCATTGCGGCAGAAGGAATTGTACTGCTGAAGAATAACGGTATCCTTCCATTATCGAAAAACAAAGGCACGGTTGCCGTGATCGGCCCCAACGCAGATATCGGCTACAATCAGCTTGGGGATTACACCTCGCCGCAGCCGCGTGACCGGGTAGCAACGGTACTGGCCGGAATACGGGCCAAGCTCGCCGCTGAACCGGAACGGGTACGTTATGCGCCGGGCTGCCGGATCAAAGACAGCTCCACCGAGGGCTTCGAGCTGGCGCGCCAGGCGGCAGCCGAAGCGGATACGATTGTGCTGGCGCTGGGCGGGTCGAGCGCCAGAGACTTCGGCGAGGGCAGCATTGATCTGCGGACCGGAGCCTCGAAGGTAACGGAGAATGGCCTTAGCGATATGGACTGCGGTGAAGGCATTGACCGGATGTCGCTACATCTGTCCGGCGTTCAGCTGGAGCTGCTGAAGGAGCTGAAGACGCTCGGCAAGCCGGTAGTTGTCGTGTATATCAACGGCCGTCCTATTGCTGAACCTTGGATTGACGAACAGGCGGATGCCATTCTGGAAGCCTGGTATCCCGGGCAGGAGGGCGGTCATGCCATTGCGGACATCCTGTTCGGCGATGTGAATCCGTCCGGCAGATTAACGCTCTCCCTTCCTGCGGATGTAGGACAACTACCCGTATATTATCTGGGCAAACGTTCACGCGGCGCACGTTATCTTGAAAGAGATTCGCAGCCGCTGTATCCCTTCGGCTTCGGACTCAGCTATACCGAATTCAGCTATAGCGGACTGAAGGTAGAGCCTGCTGAAATCCAGGCGGACGGGACGGCTGAGGTTACGGTTGAAGTAGAGAACACAGGCACCCGCAGCGGTGCAGAGGTCGTGCAGCTCTATATATCTGACCGGGTCAGCAAGGTCACCCGGCCGGCCAAGGAACTCAAGGGCTTCCGCAAGATTGTTCTGGAGCCGGGTGAGAAGCAGACCGTTACGTTCAAGCTGAGTGCAGAGCACCTGAGCTATATCGGACCGGAGTACAAGCTGGTGGTTGAGCCGGGGATCTTCCGGATCGGAGTCGGCCGGAATGTGACCGATACGCTGGGTACAGATCTTGCGGTGATGGAGGGTTAGATATGGAACGATTGAATACGGAACGAATAGATAGATTTATCCGCGAATGTTCGCAAGCGCAATGGCTGGAATACCGGGCGATTGAAGACTGGAAGGTCTTCTCCACAACCTACCGCCAGCCGGGGCATTATGACGAATTACAGCCTTATGCGGGCAGCGAATCCTTCGGATTGTTTCCCAGTGTGCAAGGAACGACTTATTTCTTCCGCACCACGCTTGATATTCCGGCGGACTGGACCGGTGCGGATACAGGGATCATCTTCCACTCCGGCGGAGAAGGGCTGCTGCGTGTAGGCGGAGCTTCCCGCCAGGGGCTTGACCGCAATCATACCTTCGTTTCACTTGACCCTGCCTCCGACGGAAGAAGCCCGGAGCTTGAGATCGAGCTCTACGATCCGGTTCCCGAGCCGGATGATCCGCTGAACAAGCAGGCGGTTATTCAGGCGCCAATCCGGTCCATCACTGCTGCGCTCGTCAGGGTTAACCAGCCGGTACAGTCGCTGATGTATACAGTGACCGTCATCCGGGATTCGGCGCTGCTGCTGCCGGAGCAGGACTTCCGGCGTGTCCGTATCCTTGAAGCGCTACACCAGGCGATGGATGCGTATGTGTCTTTGGGACGACCTGAAGATGGGGGCAGCAGCGGCAGGATCAGAGACATTGAGCAGGCGCTGACCGCAAGTGTGCGGGCCATCGGCGGTAACAGCGAGGGCTTCATTCATATGATCGGGCAGTCACATATTGATATTGCCTGGTTATGGCCCACGAGGGAAACGGTGCGGAAGACCAGTCGGACCTTCTCGACGGTTCATGCCTTGATGGAGGAATATCCCGATTACCGTTATGCCCAGAGCCAGCCGCAGCTATTCGCTTATCTGAAAGACAATGATCCTGAATTGTACGGGAAGGTGAAGGCGCGGATTCTTGAAGGGCGCTGGGAGCTGGTTGGCGGTATGTGGGTGGAGCCGGATCTGAATATTCCAAGCGGCGAATCCCTGATGCGGCAGATGCTGTACGGGCAGCGGTTCTACCAGGAGGAGTTCGGACGGCAGTCCGAGATTGAATGGCTGCCGGATACCTTCGGGTATTGCGCTTCCCTGCCGCAGATCCTGAAGCACGGCAAGGTCCGTTATTTCATGACGACCAAGCTGGGCTGGAATGATACGAATCTGTTCCCTTATGATTTGTTCCACTGGGTAGGCATCGACGGAACCGAACTTCTGTCTTATATGAACCACGGAGTGAATGAGAGTACGCTGCCGAAGGATATTCATGAGCACTGGCAATCTTACCGTGAAAAAGCCGTGCACAGCGAACAAATGCTGCTCTATGGACACGGCGACGGAGGCGGCGGAGTGACCCGGGAGATGCTCGAATATCTCTCACGCTCCGAGCTGATGGTGGGCCAGCCAGCCTCCGGCTACAGCACGGCGGCTGATTTCTTCGCAGGCATTGAGCAAGCGAAGCCTGAGCTGCCGGTCTGGCAGGGCGACCTCTATCTGGAGCTGCACCGGGGAACCTATACCACACATGCCCGGAACAAGCGCAATAACCGCAAGGCCGAGATTCTGTATAGGGAGGCGGAATTATGGCAGACGCTGGCCGGACATCATCTGCAGCCGCAGCGGCGGGAAGAGATCTTTCATGCCTTGCATGAAGGCTGGAAGCTGATTCTGCTCAACCAGTTCCATGATATTATTCCCGGCTCGTCGATCCCCGAGGTCTATCAGACCTCGGATAAGGAGTACCAGAGCATCTTCGCCCTTGGAGGGGGCAGCCTGAAGTCGGTCATGGAGGCTGCCGTAACGGATATTGATACCCGTGGAGAGGGACAGCCTTATGTCATTCTGAATGGTCTGGGCTGGACCCGGGATATGGTGGTAGAGCTGGAGCAGACCGGTGTGGAGCATACCGCTTCAGCCGTATATGACAAGAGCGGAATACGGCTGGAATCAGAGCAGGTTACTGCTGGAGAGCAAGCCGTTCTCCGTGTCCGGGTGCCGGCGGTTCCGGCCTTCGGGTATGTTACGGTGTGGCTGAGACCAGAGGAGCAGACGGAACCGGCGGGGAACGGTGGAGTTCGCGGTAACAGTGAAAACAGCGGAGTTCACGGTAACGGTGGAAACAGCGGAAACAGCGGAAACAGCGGAAACAGCGGAAACAGCGGAGATGAGCCAATATCGGCAGCCGCAGCATCGTTCGATCTGGAATGGGAGACCGGTTATTACCGTCTCCGGTTCAATGCTCTGGGCGAGATCATCAGCCTGTACGACAAGGAAGCCGGGCGTGAGATTGTCAAGTCCGGAGAGCGCCTGAACCGGCTGCATTTCTTCCATGACCGCCCTATCCTATGGGATGCCTGGGATATAGACAGCCGTTATGAAGAGCAGCCTGCCGGAGAAGCAGTACTGCTGGAGAAGAAGCTGTTGTCCTCAGGCTCCGTCAGCGATGTGCTGTACTTCCGCTGGAGCATCGGTCAATCCGAAATAGTGCAGGAGCTGATCCTGTATCACAGTGACCGGCGGATCGACTTCAAGACGAAGGTGGAGTGGCATGAAGCCCATAAGCTGCTCAAGGTCGGCTTCCCGGTAGATGTAGTGACCAGCAAGGCGACCTATGAGATTCCGTTCGGCGCGCTGGAACGGTCAACGCACCGCAACACAAGCTGGGAGCAGGCGCAATATGAAGTCTGCGGGCACCGCTATGCCGATGTGTCGGAGTATGATTACGGCGTAAGTCTGCTGAACGACTGCAAATACGGCTATGACACGCAGGGCAGCACGATCCGTCTGTCGCTGCTGCGCGCGCCGCGCTGGCCGGATCATTCGGCGGATCAGGGCACACATGAATTCACGTATTCACTGTATCCGCATACCGGTGACTGGCGCGGGGCGCATACCCTCCGCAAAGCCGCTGAGTTGAATCACAATTCCTATGCGGTCGCCTGTGATTCAAGTACGGGCCAGCGCCCGCCGGTCGGCACCTTCCTTCCCTATGAAGGGAAGCAGGTTGTGCTGGATACGGTCAAGCTTGCGGAAGACGGAAGCGGCAGTATTCTGCGGCTGTATGAATCCGCTGGCGGACGCGAGACCGTCAAGCTCGGCTGGCCGCTGCCGCATTCGGCGATCTATCTGTCCAACGCACTGGAAGAAGAGACAGAGCTGCTGCCGGGTGAGGCTGGAGAGCTGACGCTAGACTTCCAACCTTTTGAAATCAAGACCCTGAAAGTTATTCATTCTAAATAAGCTGAATAATTGAAGATAACAAAAGCTAGAAGGAACGGAGGGGGATTTTGGAACTGTAGGAGCGATAGCGACCGCCTTTGTCGCCGGATTTCAACTGCGAAAAGCAGGTTAAATCAAGAAATCTGGGGACAACAGCGGCCGAAAGTCCAAATATTCACCGCAGTGACGAGCGAGCTTTAAGTTAATAGCTTCAGTTCAGCTACACTATAGATTAAGCCGAAGGAGACTATCATCTTGGAACAATTCAGACTTCCCCGCATTCAGATGCCGGAGCTGCCGCTTCCGTCATCCATTCAGGCCGTATTGGCCGAAGCCGAACAGAAGCTGGCCCACCGGCCCAAGCTGCAACGCCTGTTCCGCAACTGCTTCCCGAATACGCTGGAGACTACCACCAAGCTGCTTGACGATGGAACCACCTTTGTCATTACGGGCGATATTCCGGCCTGCTGGCTGCGCGATTCCGTGGAGCAGGTCATTCATTATGTGCCTTTTGCCGCAGAGGACCCGGAGTTGCAGCGTATTATTGGCGGGCTGATCAAACGTCATACGCAGTATGTGCTGATTGATCCTTACGCCAACGCGTTCAATGAGACGGCTAATGACTGGCACTGGAATGCCGGGGATGTGACGGAGATGTCGCCCTGGGTGTGGGAGCGCAAGTTCGAGATTGACTCGCTGTGCTTCGTGATCCGGCTGGCCCATGCGTACTGGGAAGAGACGAAGCAGACCGACTTCTTCACCGCGGATTTCAAAAAAATGCTGCGTGTCATCACCGATCTGTTCAAGCGGGAGCAGCATCACGCCGAGCAGTCCCCTTACCGCTTCACGCGGAACAACGGGATTATGGAGGATTCAATCCGAAATGGCGGCCTTGGGATGCCGGTGAATTACACCGGAATGATCTGGTCCGGCTTCCGCTCCAGCGACGATGCCTGCGATTTCCACTACAACATTCCAGGGAATATGTTCGCTGTGGTGGCACTGCGCCAGATGCAGGATTTCGCCGAGTGGGTATTCCGGGACCTGGATTTCCTGGCCGAGCTGAAGGAACTGGAGCAGGAGGTGGACCACGGCATCAAGCTGTACGGCACCTACCGCCACCCGGAATTCGGGCCGATCTACGCATACGAGACAGACGGCTATGGCAACTACAGCCTGATGGATGATGCCGGAACACCGGGCCTCATGTCCATTCCGTATCTGGGCTACGTGACGAATGACGATCCGGTCTACCAGAATACAAGACGTTTTGCGCTGAGCAGCGAGAATCCGTTCTACTTCGAGGGCAAAGCCGCCAAGGGAATTGGCAGCCCGCATACCCCTCCGGGCTATATCTGGCATATGGCGTTGTCCATGCAGGGAATCACGGCGGACAACAAGGAAGAACGGCTTGCACTTATCGCTATGCTTGAAGCAACCGACGCCGATACCGGATATATGCACGAAGGCTTCCTCGCCGACGATCCGTCGGTCTTCACCCGCAAGTGGTTCGCCTGGTCGAACAGCCTGTTCTCCCAGCTGGTCTGGCGGGCGCTGCAGGAAGGGATTCTCTAGGTCCGGCCTGCATACAGAAAGCATAGAGAATACAGGATGCTAATTATTGTGTAAAAGCACTTTTCATATACAAAGGAGACCTGATCATGAATACAATTATTGGAGAACCCTTAGCAAACATCCCTTGGCAGGAAAAACCGGCGGGCAGCCATTCGCCTGTATGGAGATATTCTGCTAACCCGATCATTAACCGCGATGCCATCCCGAACTCGAACAGTGTGTTCAATTCGGCGGTTATCCCTTTTGAAGGCGGCTTCGCAGGTGTGTTCCGCTGTGATTCCAGGTCGGTCAGCATGGATATCTTTGCCGGCTTCAGCGAAGACGGTGTGAACTGGAAGATCAACCATGAGCCTATCGTATTCGAGGGCGATGAAGAGATCATCAAGCGGGAATACCGCTATGATCCGCGCGTATGCAAGATTGACGACCGTTATTATATCTCCTGGTGCAACGGCTATCACGGGCCTACAATTGGACTTGCATATACGTTTGATTTCAAGACGTTTCATCAGCTGGAGAATGCCTTCCTGCCGTATAACCGTAACGGCGTACTGTTACCCCGCAAGATTGGCGGGAATTATGCCATGCTCAGCCGTCCAAGCGATACTGGACATACGCCGTTTGGCGATATCTTTTACAGCGAAAGTCCTGACCTTACCTTCTGGGGTAAACATCGTTATGTAATGGGCACAGTGAACGGCGATGCCTCCGCCTGGCAGTCCAAGAAGATTGGCCCCGGTCCGATTCCGATTGAAACCGACAAAGGCTGGCTGCTCATCTACCATGGCGTAATTAACACCTGTAACGGGTTCGTCTACCGCATGGGCTGTGCGCTGCTGGATCTGGATCAGCCTTGGAAGGTGAAGGCCCGCTCGCGCAACTATATTCTCGGCCCGGAGACGTTGTACGAATGTGTAGGCGATGTGCCGAACGTAACTTTCCCTTGCGCGGCATTGACAGATGCGGCTACTGGACGTATTGCCATCTATTATGGCTGTGCAGATACAGTTACAGGTCTGGCCTTCACCACTGTGGATGAGCTGATTAGCTATATGGAGGAATATCCGCTGGAGATTGAGGGGTAAACAGCTATGACAAAACAACAGACAGCGCATATTATCTCGCATACGCACTGGGACCGGGAATGGTACCTCCCGTATGAACGCCATCACCTCCGGCTTATCCGGCTGGTGGACAGCCTGCTGGACACACTGGAGCAGAACCCGGATTTCCGGAGCTTCTTCTTCGACGGACAGACCATTATCATCGAGGATTACCTCCAGGTCCGCCCGGAGAACCGGGAACGGCTGGAGCGCCATATCCGTGAAGGCCGGATCTATATCGGGCCATGGTACATCCTGCAGGATGCGTTCCTGACCAGTCCGGAAGCCAATGTGCGCAATCTGCAGATCGGCCATAAGGATGCCGGTGTGTACGGGGAAGTCTCCAAGATCGGTTATTTCCCTGACACCTTCGGCCTGACCGGACAGATTCCGCAGCTCATGGTGCAGGCGGGAATTACCAATGCCTTCTTCGGGCGCGGGGTGAAGCCGACAGGCTTCAACAATACGGTCTCCAGCGACGGCTATGAATCCTCCTTCTCGGAGCTGGTCTGGGAAGGACCGGACGGGTCGCAGGTGCTGGGTATCCTGTTCGCCAATTGGTATTCTAACGGGAATGAGATTCCGGCAGGCTTAGAGGAGGCGAAGAGCTTCTGGGAGCGCAAGCTGGCAGATGCGAAGCAGTATGCGGCCACGGATCAGCTGCTGTTCATGAACGGCTGCGATCATCAGCCGCTGCAGACCGATCTGCCGGAAGCGATCCGGACTGCGGAGCAGCTGCACCCGGAGATATCCTTCGTTCATTCGAACTTTGCCGATTATATTAAGGCTGTGCAGAACTCTCTTGCCGGCCGTAGCCTCTCCACCGTTAAGGGCGAGCTGAGAAGCCAGCGCACTGACGGCTGGGGCACACTGGTCAATACCGCCTCCGCCCGGGTGTACCTGAAGCAGCTGAACCAGCGGGGCCAGGCGCTGCTGGAGAAGGTGGCTGAGCCTCTGGCTGTTATCGCCAAGCTGCACGGCGGGGAGTATCCGCATCATCTGTTTACCTATGCGTGGAAGACGCTGATGCAGAACCATCCGCATGATTCCATCTGCGGCTGCAGTGTGGATGAGGTGCACCGGGAGATGGTTACCCGGTTCGACAAGAGCTACCACACCGCCGAGGGCATTGTGGCGGACAGCATGCAGGCCATCACCGCAGCGGTGGACACCTCGGGCTTCGCCGCCTATGGTGAAGCTGCAATTCCGCTCGTTGTGACCAATACAAGCGGCTGGAGCCGCACGGGTACAGTCAGCGTGGAGCTGGACGCGGCCCGGCTGTATCTGCGCGACGGCCACACGCTTGAAGAGACCGCCCGCCGGATGAAGGCGGTTGACCTGGGCGGACGGATTCTAATCGATGAACAAGGCAATGAGATTCCTTGTACGGTTCAGGATCTGGGCCTGTCGTTCGGCTATGATCTGCCGGATGACCGGTTCCGGCAGCCTTACAGCTGCCGCAAGGTGCAGCTGACCTTCGAAGCGGCGGCAGTGCCTGCGCTGGGCCTCCGCACCTATGCCTGGGTTCACCCGCTGGCGGAGGCTGCTGCCGGGCGGTCCGGCCAAGACCCGGCAGTGGCCGGAGCCTCAGCGACGCTTGTCCACGGCGGGCGTATTCTGGAGAATGCCACGCTGCGGGTTGAGGTGATGGCAGACGGTTCCTTCACACTGGAGCATAAGCCAAGCGGCAGAGTCTACCGCGATCTCGGCGTCTATGAGAACACAGGTGACATCGGCAATGAGTATATGTACAGACAGCCTGCGGGTGAAGTTCCGCTGACTACCCGGGGGCTGACGGCTGCGGTCAGCGTCATTGAAGATACACCATACCGGGCCTCCGTAGAGATAGTCCATGAATGGGAGATTCCCGCTTCCGCTGACGCCATGCTGGAAGAAGAGCAGCGTGCGCTGGTCTATTATCCGGAGCGGCAGGCGCAGCGCTCCTCGGAAACAGTGCTGCTTAAGCTGCGGACGGTATTAAGGCTGGAGCGCAGCGGCCAAGGCCTGGAAGTGAAGAGCTACATCGACAATACAGCGAAGGACCACCGTCTGCGGATGCTGTTCCCTACCGACCTTGAAGCGGCATCCCACCGTGTGGACTCGATGTTCGAGCTGGCCGAGCGTCCGAATGAACCGGCGCCGGAGTGGCTGAACCCGAGCAATGCGCAGCATCAGCAGTGCTTCGTAGATGTGTCCGGGGAGCAGGCGGGACTTACGGCCGCCAATCTCGGACTTCATGAATACGAGATCCTGCGCGACGGCCGCAATACCATCGCCGTGACTCTGCTCCGCAGTGTCGGCGAGATGGGCGACTGGGGCTGGTTCCCTACGCCGGAAGCCCAGTGCCTGGGTGAACAGACTGCCGAGATGCTGCTTATTCCGCATCATGGAGATGTTGTGGCCTCTGGTGCGGCGGCTATGGCCTACCAGTTCCAGATTCCATGGACCTGCTCGCAGGCGGAGCTTCACGCCGGAACCATTCCCGCCGTGTATTCGCTGGCCCGCTGGAGCGGTAACAACGCAGCGTTCTCCTCACTGAAGCTGAACGAAGACAGCGGAGACCTGCTGCTCCGCTGGTTCAATATGACCGGCGAGTCCAGTATACTGGAACTGGATACCCCGCTGCCGGTTGCCGCCTTCTATACATCCAATGTGCTGGAAGCCGAGGGTGAATTGCTGGAGACTGACCGGGACGCTGCCGCGCTCAAGCTTCAGCTTGGCGGACATGAGATTACAACGGTCGGCATCCGGCTTGGCTGATCCATGGATAACGAAGATGCAGAAGATAAAGCTGTAGTGGAGAGGTGAACCGCAGATGGAGAAGCTAACCGGTGATCCAAGCCCGTTCCCGGGTGTGCAGCAGTATATCAGGGCCTCTCAGGGGCAATGGAGACTGTCGGGACAATCCCGGGTCAGGATCGCAGACAATGCCAGTTCGGATGGAAACAAGGTTCTGTATGACACAATTTTTATTGTTCTCTCGGAATATGCGGGCAGTCTGACGCAATCTGAGCGGCTCATGCCTGTAGTATATGGAGAAGGTGAGACACCGGATTCAGGAGACATTGTCATTGACCTGAACAGCAGCGGACAGAGCAGAGGTATGGACAGCCTGGAAGGTTATGTCATTGACATCGGGAGCTATGCGAGGATTACCGCGCCAAGTGAACGTGCAGTGATGTATGGACTGCGGACGTTGCTACAGATACTGGAGGCTGAAGGTTTCGTGCCCTGCGGAACCATTACCGATTATCCTGCGGTGGCGGAGCGGTCGCTGCATATTGACATCGGGCGGAAGTTCTATACCGAAGAATGGATCATGGACCGGGTCAGGGAGATGTCCCGGCTCCGGCTGAATACGCTGCAGCTGCATTTCTCCGAGAACGAAGGCTTCCGGCTGATGAGTGAGAGCCATCCTGAGGTGATGTCGGATCAAGCTTTAACCAAGACAGAGATGAAGGCCATTATCCTTGCGGCCCAGCGATATCATGTGGATATCATTCCTTCACTGGATTCACCGGGGCATCTGGCCCAAGCGCTGCTTACACATCCGGACTGGCTGCTCAAAGACTCGGCAGGTAATGCTGCTCGGGGGGCGCTGGATATTACGAGCCCGGCAGCCCGCAGGTTCGTTCTGGACCTGATGGACGAATATGCGGAATTGTTTGCGGGCAGCCGCTATTTTCATATCGGCGGGGATGAATTCATCGACTTTGCGGAGTTCGACAAGTATCCGCAGCTCGCCGAATATGCGCGGAATGTACTGAACATCAGCGGCGGAACAGGCGTGGATGCCTACATTGACTACCTCAACGGAGTTGCTGAGCATCTGGAGTCCATGGGGTGGATTGTCCGCGCCTGGAATGACGGGTTGTACCGCGGCGACCAGACCCAGAGAGTGGCACCCAAACCCTCCATTCAAATTACGTATTGGACGAAGTGGCACCCTATGATGGCCCCGCTGGACGCGATTGTGGCCAAAGGCCATCAGGTGATTAACTTCAACGACGGTTATTTGTATTACGTGCTGGGCGAGCATGCGGGCTACACGTACCCGACGGCAGAGAAAATCCGCGCTTCCTGGCATCCGGGATTATTCTCGGCCCGTACCGGGGAAGCCAAGCAGGAATACACCGGAGATTATCCGCGTGAATTCATCGGCTGCACGTTCTCTATCTGGAGCGATAAGCCGGAAACGCAGAGCGAAGCCGAAGTGGCGCAAGGCATCCGCGGGCCGCTTGGCGCGATGGCGGAGTTAGCGTGGCTGGGGAAGCAGAAGCCGCACGGTGACGCGGAGGTTAGCGAACGAAGTTAATAGTTTGAAGCTAAGTGCTGTCCCACAAGCCACCAAGGCTTGTCGGGGCAGCTTTTTTAATGGAGGGAGGCAGAGATGGTGAAAACAGAGTATTCCCATCTTGGATTTTCAACAATAGTAAAAAAATGGTTGTAAAAAGCGATGGAATGTTATAATTTGGAAAAATGATCGGCAAATGTAATTGAGGTGATTTGTTTTATTAATTACGAGGTTTATAAATGAAAAAGAATAAAAGGTTTATAATTAGCCTTTCATTGGTTTGTTTAGCTGTCTTTATGTAAGTACTACTGTTTTTGCCCAAATGGAACCGTATAAATGGAAGTGTTCATTCTGGTTCAGAAGCTCAGGCTCTTCAAGAATTTAAGAGTTTGGATGCGGAAGCTTTTATTGATAATATAAAAAAGGAATTAACGGATTAATTATAATTAACAAAAAGTATATCCAGTGTTACATGGATATACTTTTTGATCTTTAAGGTGGTGATCCTATGAACTATAAAATTTTGTTAATTAGCATACTTACATTTTGTATATTAATTGTTATGGGGAATTTCAGGTGGGAATACCGCGAATCAGATGAGATATTCACCTATAAATATGATAGATGGACCAAACAATTATGGGTTGAATTCACTCCTGAAATTGGTACAAATGACATTACTGACATTCCGTTAGTATACGTTGATAAACTTACAACAAAAGAACTAGAACCATATCTAATGAAATTAGGAGTAACCGGACAAGGAGTTAAAAAATGGGTGTTTCGAACTAGAGCATCAGATGTATATATTGGGATGCTAATAGCAAACGTAACTACTATTTTGTTTAGTTGTTTTAAAGCATATGTCCAATATATTCGTCGGAGACATAATAAAGTCAGCTAATTTTAGGCAGTTAATTATAACCCATACAACGAATCATCCTTTTAGAGTGAATCTTGAGGATACCTTAATTCGCTTGATTGGGTTGTTTTTCTATGTGACAATTTTTCACAAGAACTTCTGACTGTGCTCTCCCTTACCGTAATTCAACCCCGCCTGATAAGCCTGCTCCAGCAGCACCCCATAATGCGACGGGTCGGAACTCGTAGTCTCGTAGAGGAACTCCACCCTGGAGTCTGTGATTCCGCAATAATCGGCAATGCCCACGTTAAGCAGCTGCATGATGGCTTCATCATAATTACGCTTCTTCATCTGCTCCTGCGTTACGCCTGCCAGAGCCAGCCACAGGGCATGCTGATGGGGAAGCTGGCTTGTGCCGTAAGCGAATCCGTTATTGAGCACACGGTCCACATATCCCTTCAGCATTGCAGGCAGATGCCACCACCACACCGGAAACACAAACGCCAGGGCATCATGCTCCTTCATCCGCTGCATTTCCCGTTCTACCTCAGGTGAGAAGGATTGCTCCGCAAGGGACAAGTCAGGTTCGTCTCTTTCTCTTAAAATAGGGTCAAACCCGATTTCGTGCAAATCCAATATCTCATAGCCGTGTCCGGCTGCGGTCAGACCTTGTGCAAAGCGGCGGGCAACCTGGAAGGTCAGGGAATCCTGCCTCGGGTGCGAAACAACAATTAATACGTTCATCTCTATCTTCACTACCTTTCTTAAGCTGCAGGTTTGTAGCCATGTTCAGTGGCTGATGCTATTATAGACAGGAATCTAATAATCCGGAAGTACGCACTTTCATGTGCTATAGGAAGCTCGAAGTGCCCCAGGAACATTGAAGTTCCCTACATAGGCTAATCTTGTCCCGGCATTAATAACCGCAGTAACGGAGGAATCGGAAATGACTGAACAGAGTGGAAATCGTGAACTGAGCGGGGAAAAGATAACTAATGCGCCGAAGAAATATAAGGTGGGCGTTGAGGCGGCATTGGAAGTGATGGGCGGCAAATGGAAGCCGCTGATTATCTACCATCTTATGACCGGACACAAACGCACCTCCGAGCTGATGCGGCTGATCCCCGGTATTACGCAAAAAATGCTCACCACCCAGCTAAGAGGCCTGGAGAAGGATGAGATTATCTCGCGGAAGATGTATCAGGAAATCCCGCCCCGGGTGGAATATGAGCTGACGGCCTACGGCTGGGGACTGAAGCCTGCCCTGGATCTGCTCTGCTATTGGGGTGAGGAGCATCTGGACAAGGTGTATGGCGACAAATCCAGAGTGCTGGAGGAGTTCTAGGCCGGACTTCACGGACGTACGAAAGGGGACAAGTCATGGAATTTGCAAATATAACGACAGTGGTTACATTGATCAATATCATTCTGGCATTGGGCTTTCTGTTCATTGAACGCAGGGAGGCGGGATATACCTGGGCCTGGCTGATGGTTCTATTCTTCATTCCTATTTTGGGATTTATCCTGTATATCTTTTTCGGGCGTAATCTGAAGAAGAAGAATTTCTATAATCTGTTTATCGAAGAGCAGGAATATGTCCAGGCGGAAGCGGACAAGCAGCTGGCGGTCCTGAACCAGGAGGCTGACGATGCGCCGCCGCTGCTGCAGAAATATGCAGAGCTGATCACCATGAACATCAGATCGTCGCATGG
Organism: Paenibacillus sp. FSL R5-0912; assembly: GCF_000758605.1. Classification (NCBI taxonomy): domain Bacteria; kingdom Bacillati; phylum Bacillota; class Bacilli; order Caryophanales; family Paenibacillaceae; genus Paenibacillus; species Paenibacillus sp. FSL R5-0912. Next base: position 5,425,723 of record NZ_CP009282.1, on the reverse strand, counting down.
CCTTTTGTCCAGTGATAATGAGCTGGTCATCTACAGTGACGGCCATCAGAAATTCGCCGCTTTATTCGAGGATATCCGCTCGGCCAGGACAGAGATCAATATTCAGTATTACATCATTCAGCCGGATGCGCTGGGGACGAGGCTTAGGGATGAATTAACGGCAAAAGCACTGGAAGGCGTGAAGGTACGTCTGCTCTACGATGAGGTTGGATCCAAGCGGATCTCCAGGCGTTTTTTTCAGGAATTGCGTGCAGCCGGAGGAGAGGTTGAGGTGTTCTTCCCGTCTGTGCTGAAGCCGCTGAATTTCCGGATCAACAACAGAAATCACCGTAAGCTGTGCATTATCGACGGAAGAATTGCGTATATCGGGGGGTTCAATGTAGGGGATGAATACCTTGGGCTGGACAAGAAATTCGGCTATTGGCGGGACACCCACCTCAGGATCACCGGGAATGCAGTCAATCATATTCAAGGCAGATTTGTTCTGGACTGGCATCAGGCCGGGAAGCATACGCGAGGGGATTACGAGGAATTCGCCTTTTACACTGAGCAGCATTCCGGGACAAGCCCGGTCCAGATCATTACAAGCGGCCCCAATTCAGAAACTGAGCATCTGAAGAACATGTACATCAAGCTCATTCTGTCGGCCAAACAAAGCATATTTATCCAGACCCCCTACTTCATTCCGGACACGAGCTTCATGGATGCCTGCAAAATCGCCCTGCTCTCCGGTGTGGATCTGCGGATCATGATTCCTGACAAGCCTGACCACCCGTTCGTGTATTGGGCGACCTGGGCGTATGCCGGGGATTTGCTTAATTATGGAGCCACGATCCTGCTCTATGAGAACGGCTTCCTGCATGCCAAGACCATTGTGGCAGACGGGGAGGTGGCTTCCGTAGGGACGATGAATATCGATTCGCGCAGCTTCAGATTGAACTTCGAGGTCAATGCCATTGTGTATGACCGGAAGATTGCTGCACAGCTCCAGGATATGTTCCTGAGCGACAGCAAGCTAAGCTCTGAGCTTACGCTTGAGCGCTACAGGGAGCGGTCGCTGATGATTAAGCTGAAGGAGGGAATCTCCCGGCTGCTGTCGCCGATTCTGTAAAGAGAGTGAAGAGTAAGCAACTGCACTTCGTAGAAGAAGGAATAGCTAATGGGGATGCTGGGCCAATATGTCATGGTAGATGAGGACACCCTGGAGCGTATGATGGAGATGGATGGAGCCAGGCTACTGGACTTCTACAGGAAGGCGCTGGCCGCCGGGAAGCATGTCATCTTCAGTATAGTCTGAAATCCGATCGCGTGAAGCGCCGGGCCGTCTCAGGAAGGAGAGGACCCGGTCTTCAGGCTTTTCTGGAGACAATATTTCGTGTGGCCTTCCTGCGGACAATCTTTAATTTCCCCGAAGATCTCATAACCCTTAAGAGAGCTGGCCAGCAAGTATGGCGAAGTATTGGGTTATCCTGATCTGGAGGCGCCGGAGCGTAAGGCGGTTATGTACGTAAGCCAGAGCAGCGGGGGCTGGGTCAGTGTGCTTCACGAATATTTGGTATGGGGTACGGTGAAGAAGGTTGGCAGAATGTCATCCGGGCCGAGCGAATCTTCTGTGAGCCCTGGACCCGTGAGGAAGTTGAACAGCTCCGGGAAGAGCGTATAGCTGACGGTTATCTGCAGCAGGTGCTCGGGATGCAGGCATGGCTGACGGAAGCGGCAGAACAAGGCTGGCAGTGTCCAAATTTTGCACGAAACCGGAGGGAATAATGTATGTATATCGTGTCTGAGCCGGTAAGTCTGTCTGAGCGTCACAAGCACAGGCTTGAAGCGGAGAACGCGGTCAGCTTACGTTTAGCAAGTGAAACAGAGCCTGCGGACAATCCCGCAGGCTCTGTGTATTTCGGGGCGGACGGCGGGGATGCCGCCCTTCCCGCTGAAACGGTACCGTCCTGGAAAGGACGGTCAAGCCGTTTCTACTTGTTCTGTCCGCTCTCGGCATTCAGCCTGGCGATCAGCTTATCGCCTTCAACATCGAGATTCGGCAGCAGGCGGTCCAGCCATTTCGGCAGCCACCAGGCCTTGTCGCCGAAGACGGCCATGACAGCAGGAACGAGCGTCATGCGGATGATGAAGGCATCGATCAGGATGCCGAAGGCAAGTGCGAAGCCGATCTGCTTAATCATCGCATCAGGGGCGAAGATGAAGCCGAAGAAGACGGAAACCATGATTACGCCTGCGGCAAGTACAACGCGGCTGGCGAGATCGTAGCCGTGAACGACGCTGTCATTGCCGCGGCGGCCGTGGACATAAGCTTCACGCATGGAGCTGACCAGGAACACCTGATAATCCATGGCCAGACCGTACAGAATGCCGGTGACCAGAATCGGCATGAAGCTGAGCAGTGGTCCTCCTGTATCGAAGCCGAACAGGGAATGCAGCCATCCCCATTGATAGACAGCAGTGGTCACACCGAAGGTGGCAAGGATACTGAGAACAAAACCGATGGTTGCCTTAATCGGTACAATAATCGACCGGAAGACCAGCAGCAGGATGATCAGCGAGAGAATAACAATGATGCCGATGTAGACAGGGAAGGCATCAGACAGCTTGGAGGACATATCAATATTGATGGCGGTGAAGCCGGTCACGCCCAGGTTAATATTGTTGCCCGAGGTCAGGCTGGAAGACGGATCGCGCAGCTCCTGCACGAGATCTCTTGTTGCTGTATCGGTCGGACCTGTCTTCGGGATCAGGCTGATAATGGCGAGTTCACCGGTGGCATTTACCCCCAACGGAGACACCTGTGTTACGTTATCATGCATTTGCAGCTCCTGGGTCAGCTTGCCCAGCAGTTCCATTGAGATTTTGTCAGACGGGTTCTTCGGCTCCGCTACCAGCAGCAGCGGTCCATTGAAGCCTTCGCCGAACCCTTTGGAGATCACATCATAGCTCTGGCGTGCCGGAGTGTCCAGGTTCGCCGAGGCGCCGGACGGAATGCCCAGCTCCATCTTGGTTACCGGAATCGCTGCTGTTCCAAGCACCAGTATCACAAGAATAATGATGGCCCAGCGGTATTTCACGGTAGCATTGGCCCAGCGGTGAGAGAAGCTGTGCTTTGCTTTTTTGCCTGCTGTGGTATTCTTCGTGCGGGCTTTGGCGGTGACAATCCGCTCGCCGACCAGTCCCAGCAGCGCAGGCAGCAGAGTCAGCGCCAGCAGAACGTTGATCAGCACGCTGGCTGCGGCGACAAGGGCCATGGTCGACAAGAAGCCGATGCCGATAACGAGCATGCCGCATAGGGCAATAATGACGGTCAGACCGGCGAAGAATACGGCGCTGCCGGCAGTACCCAGTGCCCGGCTGGCGGATTCACCGGCGCTTAATTTCTCATCGAGAATCAGGCGACGCTGACGGTTGACAATAAACAGCGAGTAGTCGATACCTACGGCCAGGCCGATCATCACGGCAAGAACCGGTGTAATGTCATTCATCTGGATCAGGCTGCCGAGGGCAAACGCGCCTCCGACACTGATTCCGACACCGAGGAGGGCGGTAATCAGCGGCAAGCCGGCGGCAACGACCGAGCCCAGCGTCATGAACAGTACAACGGCCGCAACGACAACACCGACAGCTTCAGTGGAGCCGATGGCCGGCATACTCTTCAGCGAATCGCTCGGAATCGCAGTGATGCCGGAGCCAGACTGTTCGACTTCAGTCACGGTATCGATGATGTTATCCGGTACATCCGACGGCAGAGAGGTCTGCTGCACGGTGAACTGGAACTGGAACAGCGCAATATTCCCGTCCGCAGACAGCATCACGCCGGGAACAGGAGCGCCGTCTGCCATCAGCGGGCCGTAAGGAGCGGACTGTGCAGCGGCAGCTTGGCCCGCGGCGGCGGCAGCAGAAGGATCGGCAGCGGCGGAAGGATCAGCAGCGGCGGCTTGGCCGGCAGCAGCGGAAGGATCAGCAGCAGCGGCTTGAGCGGCGGCGGCAGCCTGTGCTGCCAGTTCCATAGGATTGATGACGTATTCCATATTGTAGACGTCATTGATAGCTTTCTGGAGCAGAGCTGCACGCTCCGGCGTATCCAAACGTTCTCCGTCTGGTGCGGTGAAGGCGACGCTCGCCTGGCCGCCGGCAGCAGCAGGGAGCTCCTGGGTGAGCTTATCCAGCACTTTTTGCGATTCGGTGCCTTCAATTTTCATTTCGGAGCTGGACTGGATGCCATTGACACCAAGCAGGGCTCCTATAACACCGAGCACGACGATCCACGCCGCGATGAAATACCAGGGCTTGGAATAGGCCGACTTTCCTAGGCGGTACAGAAATGTTGACATGTAATGGTTTCTCCTCTTTATCTGTGAATTTAATTAGAAGCCGTTGCGTAAGTAAGCAAACATGGAATTCAAATATTGATCAAACGGCATGGCACTGGAGGGCTCATCCTGTGTTTCGCCCGGCAGCATGACGTTGAGGCGTCCGTCCAGAATAGGGACGAATGCCCCGTAGACAGCACCGGCGAGAAGGTGGGTATATCCGTCATCGTAACGGCCCCGGGAGAACAGCTCCAGCACTTCCTCGGCTGCGATCTGCAGGCGGCGGAATACGCTCAGGATGTAAGGCTCCAGTGAAGGGTACTGATTCGCCAGGGATACGAACTGCCGCAGCTTATGCAGAAACTCGGAGGTGAACTGCAGCTTGAGCAGATTGTACATGGCTTCCAGAGGTGTAGCATCCTGAGGCAGAATGTCGAACAGCTGGTTGTCATGCTCATGGGCAGCGCTGCTGATGAAATAGGCCGCCACTGCCTCCTCTTTACAGGAGAAGTAATTCGCAAAGGTCCGCCGGGAATAACCAGCTTTATGGACAATGTCATCAACGATGAAGCCGTCCATGCCTTGCTCAACCGCAAGCTCGAAGGCGGCAATAGCTAAAGCGTAGGCGGTGGCTTCTTTTTTTTTGTCCCGCAGTGTCAGTTTGGGATTCAAGTTCTATGCTTCCTCCTTATCTTTCCCGCTGAAACGGTGCTGCCCCTATGGAAGGCAGCCATGCCATTTCCACTTGGCTATTGATATCATCTATAGTCTATATTATTGCCCAAAGAGAAAGATTGCACAATGAGCAATTAGTGTCTGAATAGTGAATATTTAAAATTTTACAAAAAAATCGCTTTCCCTCACCTGGTTAGTTACTACTGAGGGAGCAGAAATGCTGCATTTCGTACAACAATTTCAGTTGATGGATGAGATATTGCGGGAGCCTCGCCGACCCATATAACCAAAAGGCTTCAGTCCCCGGGGAGACTGAAGCCTTTTCAAAGTTTAGGATTGGCGCTGTACCGCTCTTAATCGATAGGTGCAGCTGGCGTAATCCCCGCGCAGGTCGGAGACCACAAGACCTATTTGCATCAGACGGTCGCCGCCGAGCGGTGTGCCGTCGAAGGCGGTCTGGAATGGAGCGGAGCTGTCGCCTTCTGCAGGTGCAGAGGCTTCTGCGCCGCCGTGGACATGCGCGATACTGCCTTTTGCACCCGTCTCAATGACATAATCCAGCTCCGGATGGAGTCCTTTGAGCGTAAGGCGGGAGATCGGTGCGTTAGGTATGGCAAGCACCCGGAAATAGGCTACGAAAGCTTCTGTCTTATCTTCACTGACGAACATCCAGGCGGTATCACCGCTGCCCTCAAACGGACTCAGCAGACGGTACATATCACCCTGCTGCACTAGCGTGCGGATCTCCTTGTACTGGGCAATCTGCCGGGCAGCCAGATCCTTCTCGGCTTCCGTGAACTTGGTAAGATCCATCTCATAGCCGAAGTTGCCGCTCATCGCTACATCCCCGCGGGTGGCAAGGGAAGTGATGCGGTCCACCTGATGGTTCGGTACCGCTGACACGTGAGCTCCCATGCTGCTGGCCGGATAGACCATACTTGTACCATATTGAATAGCCAGGCGTTCAATCGCATCGGTGTTGTCACTGGTCCAGGTTTGCGGCATATAGAACAGGATTCCCGGATCGAACCGGCCGCCGCCGCCGGAGCAGCTCTCGAACAGAATGTGAGGGAAGCGGGAGGTCAGGCGCTCCAGCAAATGATACAGACCGAGCATATAGCGGTGCGCGGTTTCTTTTTGCCGCTCAGGGCTGGCTTTGGCGGAGGCGATCTCCGTCATGTTGCGGTTCATATCCCATTTGACGTAGGTGATGGGTGCGCTGGAAAAGACTGCGCTGAGTGTCTCATACAGATAATCGCATACTTCCGGGCGGGAGAGATCCAGGATCAGCTGGTTGCGGCCTTCCGTGCGGCGGCGTCCTGCGGCATGCAGGCACCAGTCCGGATGCTTCCGGTACAGATCGCTGTCCGGTGAGACCATCTCCGGTTCGACCCACAGTCCGAACTGAAGGCCTTCGCTGTTAACACGGCTGGCGAGATCGGCCAGACCTTCAGGCAGCTTGCGGCGGTCCTCGAACCAGTCGCCGAGCGAGCTGTTGTCCCGGTCACGTGTGCCGAACCAGCCGTCGTCGAGTACGAACAGTTCAATCCCGAGCGGGCCTGCTTCTTTGGCGATCGCCGCGATTTTGTCAGCGTCGAAATCGAAATAGGTCGCTTCCCAGTTATTGACGAGAATCGGACGGGCTTGGTCGCGGTGAACGCCGCGGCACAGCCGGGTCCGGTACAGACGGTGATAGGTGCGTGACATGCCGCCGAGTCCTTCACTGGAATAGACGAGCACAGCCTCCGGGGTCTGGAACGATTGGCCCGGTTCCAGCAGCCAGGAGAAGTCGAACGGGTTAATCCCGATGCTTACCCGGGTTTGTCCGAACTGTTCAACCTCTGCAGTTGCGGCGAAGCTGCCGCTGTAGACCAGATTGAAGCCGAACACATCACCCTGATCTTCATCCGCACCCGGTCGGAGCAGGGCGAGAAACGGGTTGGTCTGGTGACTGCTTGAGCCGCGGCGGCTCTCCAGCGACAAGGCTGCGCCCGGGGTAAGCGGACGGCGCTGAACATGGCGTTCTCTCGCCCATGCACCGCTCAGGTGCAGGGTATCGTAGGAGGAATCGGCGAAATCAACGGATGCGCTAAGCGCCTGTTCCAGCCGTAGCGGTGCCTCACCGTTATGCTCAAAGCGGACAGAACGGGTAATCGCGCTATGGTCAGCGAAGACGGTATACATCAGCTTAACGCTCAGACCCGCGTAATCATCCTTCAGTGTAAGCTCCAGAGACTGTGCTTCTGCTTCATTCTCGACATAGACGGCAGGCAGTCCTTCGAGTACAGGCTTGCCCGGTGTAATGGCATAGCCGGCATATTGGAGTTCAGAGATCCGCGTGCCGTCAGCCAGCTGAACCTGATAGGCAGGGCGGCGGAAGTCGCTTGTTCCATACTGCGGATATTCCTGGGGCAGAGCATCCAGAGAAAGGGTGGGCTTCTGCAGCAGCGGGGTTGGGGAGAAGGATGCGCGCTCGCGCAGCTCTAGCGCCCCGGTCAGGCTGTTGTCATGGCGGAGCTGTGGACCCCAGTATACATGGGCGGGATAGCCTTCCACCAGTTGGATAATATAGCTGGTATCTTTGGATTGAAGGTGGAACAATCCCAGTGTTTCGTCTGCATAAATGTTCATATTCATATACTCTCCTTGTGAAGTGAGATACGGTCCGGATGTCTGAACCGTCAGAACCTTCTGTACTGGTGATATGCATTACATGATTTCTGTGTGTACCGGGCTACTGTTACTCTGGTGTCCCGCCGCTGGTCTCCCTGACGATCAGCTTCGTGCCGATAATCGTATGCGATGGCACTTCGCGTCCTTCGAACCGCTCGGCGAGCAGCTGGACAGCCGCTTTGCCCATCTGTTCGGGATAGGCGCGCACCGTTGTCAGCGGGGGCTGGACGTAGGCGGCCATCTCGATATCATCGAAGCCGACAATGGCCATCTCTGCAGGCACCTGCACGCCGTGGTCGTGCAGGGCGCGGAGGGCGCCGACCGCCAGCGGGTCACTGGCCGCGAAGCAGGCGGTTGGCCGCTTGCCACCTGCCAGCAGCTCGTCCATCATCCGGTAACCGTCAGCACTGCTCCAGCTGCCCTTGCGGACCAGTTCCGGATCGTAGCAGCCCTGGCTCTGCATCATACGGCTGAAGTGATGCGCCCGGCGCTCGCCTTCACTGCCGCCGCCGATGAAGGCAATATCCCGGTGGCCAAGGTCCAGCAGATGAGTAAGCGCCTGACCGACAGCCTGACGGAAATGCGTCTGCACGGAGTCGTACTCCAGGTGTTCCTCGTACTGGTCGACCAGTACGGTCGTGCTTTTGTCGGCATGCAGCCTCTCGAATTCCTTGGGGTCGAAGCCGCCTACGACGATAAGTCCATCATCGGCCCGGAGCGGGGGCAGGAGGTTACGTCCGCGCAGCGTCTGGCCGAGCACAATCCCCAGCTCCTCACAGCGCAGCTCAACCCCGCGGCGGATTGAGCCGTAATACGGATCTTCCCGTTCTTCTTCCGCCGAGCACCAGAGCAGAAGCGTAATAGCTTTGCTGCTCAGCTCAGTCTCCCGCTTCAGCTGCCTTAACCGTGAGGGCTTGTAGCCAAGCTGCTCTGCGACTGCAAACACACGGCTCCGCGTGTCGTCACTGACAGCCAGGGACAGGTCATTATTTAGCACTCTCGATACGGTTGCGGCTGATACACCCGCCTCACGGGCGATGTCTTTAATCGTTGCCAAGCTGCTTCACGCCTTTTTAGTTAATATATTTACTAAAACTTCGCTTTTATCCTACCACTACTTTCATGTTCTTTCAAGTGGATTTTTGAGGCGCTTACATTAGGAGGGCGTCGATGAGAGCTCCTCCTGCCTCAACTGTGCAATGGCCGTAGTTTGTGCCTTAACCGGGTAAAAGTTTCGTTAACTATAAAATAAGAGATTGCCCCAAGGCGCCATTACATGGCTTTTGGGCAATCTCTTTCAGGAGCAGGCTCGTTATGAGACATGATGGACATGAGCCCTCATGAAGCAGTTTTATGTTATGTCACGCTACACAGCAGATTCCTGGCGGATTGGAGAGCCGTTATTTGCATGAATATCGCCATTCGGCAGGCATACGGACTCAGATCGCTTCATGTACTTCAACTCCGTCATCCGCCTAACCAAGTTCAGCTCAATGACTCCGCACATCCTCCGTACCTGATTCAATCTGCTGCATGTAATCCCGGGGGGAGAGACCGGTGACCTTCTTGAATACCTTGCTGAAGTAAAAGGCGCTCTCGTAGCCGAGCTTCTGCGAGATCTCGTAGATCCGGCCTTCCCCGCGGACCATCATTTCCTTGGCGGTGGTGATTTTGATCTCTGTGATATACTCTACATAGTTTACCTTGGCGACCTTGGAGAACAGATGGCTCAGATAGTTAGGACTGAAATTGAACACATCCGCCACCTGATTGAGCGACAGCTTACTGCCAAGATTTCTTTTGATATATTCCTGGACATTCTTCACGACCTGCTCCTTGTAGCTCTGTCTGCGGGTGGAGAGGATACCTTCGCATCCGTCCCGGAACTGGATCAGCCAGCCGGCGATTTCTTCTATAGTATGCATCTGATAAATGGCCCGGTAGCCCTCCGGCTCATTCTCAAATATCTGCTCCACAATGTTCTCCCCGTCCGCAAGCAGGGAAGTGGCCATATACAGGATATTGCAGGCGGCATCGGTGGCGGGAACCAGCAGGTCGGACCGGCCGTCGAAGATTTCGATCATTCTGGAGATAATGGTGTACAAGGCCCGGGTATCCATCTCTTCAAAAGCACGGCGGATCTCCGAACGTGATTCGGAGAAATCGAACATCAGATGCTCCTGCAGAAGTGTCTCGCCCTCTGTGAAGAAGACGAAGGAGCGCTCTTTAACCGCGGCCGGAAGTGCCTTCCGGGCGGCAAGATAACTCTCCCGCAGCAGATAAGGATCTTCGACGGCAAAGCCGATGGCACCGATGATCGTCACATTGAAGTAGTTGTGCAGCACAGAGGCCATGTCTCCAAGCAGCTTCTGGATGTCAGGCATCCAGAGCTGTGGATCGGTGCCCGGGAGAGGCAGTGCTACGGCGAAATTGCGTAGATCCAGACTGGTTACATAACACGGGCTGACGGAAGAGAGTGTATCCTTAGCCATTTGTACGGTACTGGAGCATAAGGCAACCAGCTTATCGCCGCGCGGTGGAACCGTATCTGGACCCAGAATGCGGCAGGTGCAGACGAGATAGGCGGCCCCTGGCAAATCCAGGTCCAGATCCTCTTTCTGCAGGAGATACTGGTTCTTGTTCTCGAACAGGTTGTTGAACAGGCGGATGAAGAATTTATCGCGCTGGCCCTGGATATTCCCGCGGTGGACCAGCTTCGGGTAGCTCTCCATCGTCTGGTAAGTCTCAAGCATGCCGATCGCTCTGCGGATGGATTCGGACAGCGCCTCCGGGGTCAGCTCCAGCTTAACCAGATAATCCGTGGCCTGCACTTCAATCGCTCCGCGGGCGTATTGAAATTCTTCATAGCTGGTCAGCATTATGAAGAGCGGCAGCCGGCCATACTTTTTGCGTACCGAGCCGGCAACCTCGAGACCGCTTTTAATCGGCATTTTGATATCGCTGATGACGATGTCAGGGCGGAGTGTATCGATCATCTCCTCTTCCTGGGCGCCGTTGTGGGCAATGCCTACAATCTCAATATTGTACTGGTCCCACTTCAGCATGGACTGCAGGCCGATACAGACCAGGGCCTCGTCATCTGCGATTAATAATTTGATCAAGCTCATCACATCCTTGCTCAGTCTGCTGAAATATAAGAGTTTATATGGTTCATACGTATGATAGCAGTTGGATTTTCTCCACTTGCTGAGGAGCGAGGGAGCCTTGCAATTACAGCAGTTGGATAAAAAGCACTTAAATGATCTCATTTCTTTCAAAGTAGCTGAAACCTCAAGTCGTAGATGTCATTTTTCCACTTAATTGCCCCTAATCCTGCGAAACCGAACAATTAAGATACATTTTTCCACTTGCTTGAGGGAACCGCTGGTTTCTAGCTCTTCAGCCAGCCGCCAGCTCTTCAGTCAGCAGTCAGCTCCAGCCGCCAGCCCCCGAATCTACAGCAGCTCCCCAGCTTCACAGCCAGGGCGGTTCTGCTTAAGCATAGCGGCACTTTTATATACAGTTACTGTTACTGGGCAACGTCGGGCGGATGAGGTATAGTCCTAAAAGGGACGGTAACGCAGTCTGTACTTAGCTACTCTCTCTGCAGGAAGGGCAGGAGCAGCTTCATGATGGTATATTGTCCAAGCTCACTCTCAATAGATAGGCCGTAATTCCCGCCAAAAGCCAGCTGCAGGCGTTCATTCACGCTGCGCAGTCCGACATTCTCGAGCATCCCCTTGGATTCATCCTCAGGAACGGATAGAATTGTGGAGATTTGCTCTTCCTTCATGCCGACACCATTGTCTTCGATCGTGACCAGGATATCGGCGAATCCGCTTTTGGAGACCGTGATGATAATATTGCCACGGCCCTTGGGCTCAATGCCATGGAAGATCGCATTCTCCACCAGCGGCTGAAGCGTGAAGCGGGGAATCAGGCCGGTGAGCAGCTCTTCATTCTCAATGTCTTTGACCATGGTGACCGTGCTGCCATAGCGGTATTTCTGGATCAGGAAATAGTCATCGAGCAGGCTCAGCTCATCCTTCAGCGGCATCAGCCGCCGGTTATCCTTGGCGATGCTGCGGAGCAGTCTGGACAGTGAAGTCGTCATCTCTGCAATGCCTGTAGCATTCTGGATCGTGGCCATCCATTTGATTGAATTCAGTGTGTTGTAGAGAAAATGCGGATTGATCTGGCTCTGCAGCATCCGGTATTCCAGCTCCTGCTTCTGCTTCTCGTCCGCGAGCCGGCTGTCCATGAGGGCCACGATATCCTGAGACAGGCGGTTAATGCCGCGTCCGACGTCGCCGAGCTCGCTTTTCCACTCAATATTGCGGTCAATCAGGAAATTACCCTGGGCAATCTTATCGATGCGCTTCTTGAGCTTCTCTACTGGAAGACTGATCGTACGGGTCAAATACAGCGTAATGATAGCGCTTAAGACAATAACCAGAAGGACAACGCCAAGCATCACCAGAATCCATATGTTTGCCTTGGGCGCGAACTGGTCGTTCGATAAAGTCTGTGACAGAATGACTCCGCTGCGTACGGGATAAGATACCACAATATGTCTTTCTTCATCATCCGTAAGCTTGACCATGGACAGCTCGGTTTGCGGGCCGACAGGTTTGTCATTGGTATAGGCTACCGGTACATAAGGTTCTGTAATGGCTGTGACCTGATCGCCGGTAAGCTGATAATGATGATTGCCGAGCGTGAGCAGCAGCCGGGAATTCTTCGGCAGGGAGTATCCCTTCAGCTTGTCGGTGATAACAGAGGTATTGGCTAACATATATACCGTTCCAACCCGTATAGCTCCTTTGCCGTAAATCGGAAACACAAACGGGATTCCATTCGTGTTGGAGAGCGGGTCCTTGATCACCTGATCCCATTGCTCCTCGGCATCTGCATTAAGACCGGCGATATGACCGATATTGTGTATGGTAAGCGGAACGGAGGTGCCGGTGTTATCCACCTGCAGAAACTTTCCGTTGTTATCCGTAACAATCAGGCGGCGGGCATAGCTGTTCGAGCGGTTATTCAGGAATTCCTGTTGCATCGAGTTGAAGACGTTAATGGCTTCCTTGGAGCTGGGGTTCTTGGACGCGAAATAATTCGTGATCAGGGTATTGGTGGACGAGTTGGTGCTGCAGGTCATTGCCAGGCCAGACAGGTTAATCAAATCCTGTTCAATAATATGGGAAACCAGCTGCAGATTGAACTCGGTCGCCTGAATGGTTGTTTTACGCTGATAATACGTAATCAATTCATAGCTGAAAAAAGACAGCAGCGACGCAATCAGCAGTGCGAATACGGCCATGAGCAGAATGATGCGGCTTTTAATAGTAGATTTTCTTACCGTTGAGAACACTCCTTTGTAAATGTTGAAAACATATTAAGCGTTTTCATCTACCTTATCATATTCCTGCCGTTCAATACAGACCAAGGAGAAGAAGCTAAGAATTTTACATGTTTCGGATAGGATATTACAGGTTTAGGCCGGACGAGGGGAAGAAGAGCACAGAAAAGTGAATGTTCTGTGTTTGATATTGCATCCCAATCCCGTCTGAAAAGGCTTACACTTTGAACTAAGGCCGGTTGAGCCGGTCGCGGATTGACCATAAGAAGGAAAAGGGGATATTTAAATGAACTTAAAAAGATTCTATGGCATGACCCTTAGCGCAGCGCTCTCCGTGAGCATGCTGGCCGGATGTTCCGGGAACAACGCCAATAATGAAGCTGCTGCAACTACCGCACCTGCGGCGGGTAACGCTGCAAACGCTTCCGCTGAACCAAGTCAGGAGCCTGTGACTTTGAAATGGGCGCTGTGGGACTGGGAAGCAACCGCTTACTACAAGCCGCTGATCGATGCTTATAAAGCTGCACATCCGAATGTAACGATTGAATATGTAGATCTTGGCTCCACGGACTATATGACCATGCTCAGCACACAGCTCTCCGGCGGTGCAGACCTGGACGTTCTTACCATTAAAGATATTCCCGGTTATTCGAACCTGGTGAAGCAGAATCATCTGGAGCCGCTTAAGAGCTACATGAGCACAAATTCCATTGATCCTTCCTTGTATGGCGGTACTGTGGAGCAGATTGAAGTGGGCGGCGAGGTGTATGCGCTTCCTTTCCGCAGTGACTTCTGGGTGGTTTATTACAACAAAGCTTTGTTCGACAAAGCAGGCGTGGAATACCCGAGTAATGATATGACCTTCGACCAATATGATGAGCTCGCCCGCAAAATGACCTCCGGCAGCGGTTCCGAAAAAGTATACGGTGCCCACTACCACACTTGGCGGAGCGCGGTTCAACTGTTCGGTATTCTTGACGGCAAGAATACGGTGGTCGGCGGCAACTATGACTTCCTGAAGCCTACCTATGAACGGATTCTGAAAGAGCAGGAAGACGGTATCGTGATGGATTACGCTACATTGAAGACTTCCAGCACGCATTATTCCGGCGTATTCTACAACAACTCCGTTGCCATGATGAACATGGGCAGCTGGTTCATTGCTACCCAGATCGAGAAAGTGAAGAGCGGCGAATCCCAATCAACAGAATGGGGCATTGTGAAATACCCTCACCCTGACGGTGTGGAAGCCGGTACAACTCTGGGTACGATTACTTCCCTGGCTGTAAACCAGAAATCCAAGCACAAAGAAGCCGCACTGGAGTTCATGAACTTCGTAACTGGTGAAGAAGGCGCGAAGGTTATTGCTTCTACCGGAACCATTCCGGCCATCAAGAACGATGAAGTTATCAATTCCATTACTTCCATCGACGGTTTCCCTGCAGACGAGAACAGTAAGGCTGCACTAAATACTGTTCAGACTTATCTGGAAATGCCTATACATGAAAAGAGTGCAGACATCGAGGTTATCCTGAATGAAGCACACGATAACATCATGACGAAGAACGCTTCGATTGATGAAGGCCTGAAGGATATGAACAAACGTGTAGGAGAGCTCTTGAACAATTAACCGTTCTGAGTAGGGCGGTCGCTAGTAAGGGCGGGCGAAGGCCCGCCCTCTATATGACAAAGGACAGCTTTGGGGTTCCCGCAAAGTACCTGAACAGGCATCACAGTAATTCATACTTTGCGGGGATGTTATATAAGGTTTGGAGGAGAAACAATGCAGAACGAAACCATATTGCATACAAATAAGAGCCCAAAAAGACGTATGTCAAGAGGGGTTAAAGATAACCTGATTGCCTACAGCTTCATTGCGCCGAACTTTATCGGATTTGCCCTGTTTACACTGGTACCCATGATATTTGCCTTTGTCCTTGCGTTTGTGAAATGGGACGGGGCCAATCCGATGAAGTTCATCGGGCTGGACAATTTCACCCGGCTGCTCAAAGATTCAACCTTCCACAAAGCCTTGTGGAACACCATTGTCTACACCATCGGAGTCGTACCGCTGACCATGATTGTGGCGCTGGCGCTGGCCATTCTGCTGAACCAGAAGATTATGGGCCGTAATTTCATGAGAACCGTGTTCTTCTTCCCTTATGTAGCCTCCCTGGTAGCCGTTGCGGCGGTATGGAACTTCATCTTCAGCCCTACCATGGGTCCGATCAACAACATTCTGCATACCCTTACCGGTATCCCGCTGGAGGATCTTCCCCGCTGGGCGGCGGATAAGCAGTGGGCCATGTTTACCGTAGTTCTTTTCACAGTGTGGAAAAATATGGGTTATTATATGGTCATCTATCTGGCAGGACTCCAGGGAATTAACCCTGAGCTCTACGAGGCTGCTGAGCTGGACGGCGCAGGCCCGTGGAGAAGATTCCGCAATGTCACCGTGCCACAGCTGGCACCTACAACCTTCTTTGTTCTGATGATTCTGGTCATTAACTCGTTCAAGGTCTACGATATCTTTATCAACCTATTTGCCGGCGCCGATAACCAGCTCAACGACTCTACGAGGGTTATGGTCTATCAAATCTACAATACGGCATTCCGTTCACTTGATTACGGATATGCCAGTGCCATGGCGATTGTACTCTTTCTGCTGGTACTTGGCATCACCATCGTCCAGTTCCGCGGCGAGAAGAAATACGGACAATAGGAGGATTCAAAAGATATGGTTGGAAAAAGTAAAGGACTCAGAATCAGCCTCATGGTTCATGTGTATATGTTGTTGTTTGCGACCGTGCTGGCGATGCTGGTTCCGTATATATGGATGCTGTCCTCATCGCTCAAGCTGAACAAGGATGTCTTCTCCTTCCCGATGCAGTGGATTCCGGCGAACCCCCGCTGGGAGAATTTCACGGATATCTGGACGCGGATTCCGCTCGGACGGTTTATTTTTAACACTGCGAAATTATCGATTATCGTAACGATTCTGCAATTGCTGACTTCAAGCTTTGCGGCCTATGCGTTCTCGAAGCTGCATTTCCGGGGCAAGAACTTTATCTTCCTGGGGTATATCGCAACGATTGCGATCCCTTGGCAGGCTTACATGGTGCCGCAGTTTATCCTGATGCGTTACATGGGACTGAACAATACCCACCTGGCTATCATTCTGCTGCAGGCGTTCTCGGCATTCGGTGTGTTCATGATGCGCCAGTTCTATCAGGGAGTACCTGATGAATTATGTGAAGCAGCCCGGATCGACGGACTCAGTGAATACGGCATCTGGGCAAGAATCATGCTGCCGCTGTCCAAGCCGGCATTGTCTACACTCACAATCTTCACCTTCGTCGCCACCTGGAATGACTTCCTGGGGCCGATGATTTATCTGACAGATACGAAGCTCAAGACCATTCAGATCGGTCTGCGGATGTTCATCTCGCAGTATTCTGCGGAGTACGGTCTGATCATGGCAGCAAGTGTGGTTTCCATTATTCCGGTAGTGATTGTATTCCTGGCCCTGCAGAAGTACTTCGTGCAAGGTGTTGCAGCATCGGGGATTAAAGGCTAGAACAAGTAACGCGCCTGGCAGTTGCATCTTTTCGTGGCTGCCGGGTTTTTTATAACCACTATGGAGGTAAGGCAAAGGTCTGTCCAAGTAAATATTCTTCTAACAACGCAATGTATACGATTATTTGTTGAATAAGAGGAGGATGAATGAATGAACAGCACAACCCGTGTCAAGAAAAGGCTATTCTCTGTGTTGATGTCAGGGGCACTTGTAGCCGGAATGTTTCCGGCACTAGGTATGCCGGCCGTATCTGCGGCCACTGTAAATACGGTCTATGCAGCGGCCCATATGGGGGCAAAGACAACGGCAGGTACGACTCTGCCTGCAAGCGTCGATGTTGGCGGCCAGAGTGCACTTGTGAACTGGAGCATTGGCGAAGATACCTTTGATGTGCCGTATGACACCGTAACCGTGAACGGAACCGCGAACGGCGGGCCGGTGGTGGCGAATGTGGAAGTAATTCCGCCGGCCGATAGTCCGCTCGTCTACTTCGTGGACAGCGGCAGAGGCGGCGATTCCTTGGGGAATCCTCCTGGAGACTCGCCCCTGTACGAGGCGGTCAAAACCTTGTCCGGCAGCAGCCTGCTTAACGGGTTACCGGATCAGAAATACGTCAGCGGAACGACAGACTGGGGCTTCGATGATACGGGCAATATGGTGAAGAACTCCAAGGCCGGAGAGCTGGCCGACCCTGCCACTGAGCCATCGGTATGGAAGGTTGGCCTGCGGGCAGATCCGTCCGGCGCTAATATCGTTTATAAATTGAAAGCGCTTAATGCGGGCACGTATACACTCAGCAGCGGTTTCTATGAATGGTACTCCGGCACGCGCAACCGCGGGATAGAGCCACGCCTGGAGTATAAGAATACCGCCGGGGACAGCAAGACGATCACGTTCACGCAATTGGACACCTATACGACCAAGTTTATTTCCGGTGAATTCACCATTCCTGGAGATGTTGATGTCAGCAGTCCTATGACCTTGACCTATGCTTCAGTATCCGGGGAGAAGCCGATCCTGAGCTGGTTCGCTGTTGCCGAAGGTGCGATCAAGCAAGAGCTTGAGGATGCCCGGCAGACCGCAGCCTCTACGGTCAAAGTTCTGCTCGACGGCAACGATATTAAGGAAGACAATGTTAACGGCCTGACGTTCAAAGGCTTCGGCGTGCTGAGCGGCAACAGTACCAGCGCCCTGCTGATGGACTATAAGTCTGAGCAGCCAGAGGCTTATGCGCAGCTGCTGCAGGTTCTGTTCGGCGGCGACCGTCCGCTGATCGACCATGTCAAGATTGAGATGGGGAATGACCGCAACAACTCGACAGGTCCCGACCCTTCGACGATGCGTACGGAGAATGAAGAGGCCAATGTTACCCGGCATCCCGGTTTCCAGCTTGCGGCTGATGCCAAGGCCATCAATCCTGCGGTTAAGGTAAGCTTCCTGCGCTGGAACGCTCCGGCCTGGGCGAATAACAACGACAAAATATATACCTGGTACAAAAATACGATTCTGTCCGCTTACCGTGAATACGGTTATATGGTGGATTATGTCAATCCTGATGTCAATGAGCATGCATCCGATTTGAACTGGATCAAGCAATACAGCGCCAAGGTTAAAGCGGATACTGAAGGCTTCGAGAGCACTGAGGAGGAGGCGCTGTATCACGACATCAAGCTGATTATTTCCGACGAGGTCGGAATCGGCACCTTCGGCGATGCTATGGTGAGCGATCTTTCGCTGCGGGAGGCGGTAACGGCCGCAGGCTATCATTACAACACTGATGATGACAGCAAAGGCAACTTCAAACGGCTGGCCGAAGAATTCGACAAGGAAATCTGGAACAGTGAGGCGCAGGCGACCTTCAGCAACTCGGCCTTCCGCCCGAACAACAATATGAAGGACCCGTCAACGGCCGGAACGGGCATCGGCGGCACCGGCGGTCCGCTGGAGATGGGCAATACCATCATTAAGGGCTTCGTGAATTCCCGCCGGACACACTTCATCTACCAGCCGGCGATCGGCTCTTTCTATGAAGGCGGACAGTATTCCTTCAAGGAGCTGGTCAGCGCGCGGGACCCGTGGTCGGGCTTCATACACTATGACGCAGGGCTGGTTATTCTCCAGCATTTCAACGGGTTTGCCAAGACGGGCTGGGAGAATGGGGATAATACAGCAGGAGTCTGGAGAGCGGTTCCCAAGGCCAGCTACACCGGTGCATCCGGCACGAACCCGGTCAGCGGACGGAACGGAACTCCGAGCTACATGACACTTGCTGCTCCGGGCAAGCAGGAATTCTCGACAGTCATCATCAATGACAGCGAGTATGAGAAGATCTACAAGCTTCAGGCGGTGAACATGGGCTATACAGGAAACCCTTCCCTGGAAGTATGGGAGACCCGTGCGGCTGATGAGGGTCAGGCTTTTAACAGCAATTATATGAAATATCTAGGCGATGCGGCTGCAGACGGCAGCGGTGTATACACGGTGAGAGTGAAGCCGTTCTCGATTGTAACTGTAAGCACATTGGATAATCACGCTACAGCAGAGTCGCCGGCACCGCTTCCGGTTGAGGGAGAACGTACGGTGCTGGATACCGATGCAACAGGTTCCGTACAGAATATGGAAGACGGAATTCTGTATGCGGATGACTTCAATTACGGCAGCAAAACCGTTCCCGTCATCGGCAAAGACGGAGGGATTGCCGGCGAGCAGAGCTATGTCAGCTCCCGCGGCGGTGAGCAGAGCGTCATTCCGCGTTATACCCAGGACCTTAACGGAGCCTTCGAGGGGTATCGTATCGGCGATACGGATAATTATGTCCTGCGCCAGCAGCTGGATCAGATTACAACAGGAGTTGGCGGTGCCTGGAACGGCGGAGACCCGGTCACAGCGATCGGTGATAACCGCTGGACCAACTATAAGGTCAGTGCCGATGTGTCTTTTGAGCAGAACAGTACTTATAGCGGCAACAATTACGCAGCAGTCGGAGCCCGCTATCAGGGCGGGTCACAGACGCTAAGCGGAACGCCATATGCGCTGAAGTTCTGGTTCGATGGCGGCTGGCAGCTGCTGTCCAGCGGTACTGTTGTCGCCAGCGGCAATGCCGCCACTGGCACCGGCGGTGTGAAGCTTGAGGGTTACGATACCGCACACGACGCATGGCATAACATTGCTCTTCAGGTTGCAGGTGATAGAATCACTGCCTATCTGGATCATGTTGAACTTACAACTTATACCGACCCGAATCCGAAGCTGTCCGGACGCGTGCAGCTCGCGAGCGGCTTCTATCATGTCCGCTTCGATAATCTAAAGGTGGAGAAGGTAGACGGCTATACTCCTTATTATTCAGAGCTGCTGGATAATCTGGAGATGCACGATCTGGCTGCGGTTCCGCAATCCAAGCTGGTGTACGAGGGGGCATGGGCCCATGAGAATGGCAAAGGGATGTATGTGTACCAGCGTTCCCTT
Source organism: Paenibacillus sp. FSL R5-0912 (assembly GCF_000758605.1). Classification (NCBI taxonomy): domain Bacteria; kingdom Bacillati; phylum Bacillota; class Bacilli; order Caryophanales; family Paenibacillaceae; genus Paenibacillus; species Paenibacillus sp. FSL R5-0912. The sequence goes on along the minus strand of NZ_CP009282.1, from coordinate 5,405,652 downwards.
TCGACCAGTCAGGCTGCTGGTGCGGTGCTAAAGTATACTTTTACCGGCACCGGATTGGATATTCTCGGGCCTAATGACGGCTCCGCCAAGCTGGAGGCGAGTGTGGACGGCCGGACTGTAGTGCTCTCTGGCGCTGCTGCGGCATCGAAGGAGCTGTATCAGACCTTCATGCTGCGCGGGCTGGAATACGGAGAGCACACGGTCCAGATCAAGGTGCTGAGCGGGACACTGGCAGTGGATTCCGTGGGAACTATCTCCGGCGGAGCTGCAGGAAACGTGAATACTGCTGCGCTTCAGCAGGCGGTGAAGGACGCGCAGGAAATTACCCGGCAGGATGAATTTCCGGAGAGTGACTGGAAGTTGTTCGCAGATGCGCTAGGTGCAGCTGAGGCAGCACTGAATAATCCTGTGCTGTACAGATTGGATCAGGAAGGAGCAACGCACCTTGAAGCGCGCTTGACCTCGGCCTATATCGGACTGGTTGTAGGCGATGTGAGGGAGCTTGCCGCTCCTCAGGATACGGCCACTTATGCCGGGAAGAAGCCTAACCTGCCGGCCATGCTGGAAGCAACGCGTGCTGACGGCTCCAAGGTGCAGGTGGCTGTGAAATGGAATGTAGACGCAGTCAGCTTCGACACTCCATATGAGCGGGTAGCTGTAACCGGTACTTTCGGAAATTTGAAGACAACAGCGTATGTGGAAGTGGTACCTGCTGGCCTCGTATATTTCCTGGACCCTGGTGTCTCCGCTGACGGGGTAACACCGCCATATACAACCATCAAGAATTTCTTCGGCGACAGCCTGCTGAATGACAAGGCGGATCAATTGTCGACAGGGGATGCGGTCTGGGGACATACCAACAGTACGGCTAACTACAGTCCAAAGGGACTTGGCGGAGCAGTAGTTGCTACAGACAAAGCACAGACTGGAGTATACAGCTTGAATACGAAGAATACGCCTCTGGTCTACAAGCTGCCTCTGAATGCAGGCAAATATACGATTTCGTCCTATCATCTGGACTGGTGGAACAACAGCAGCCGGACGATGGATGTTACTCTTAGCTATTCTGATGCTGAGGGGAAAGCCGTATCTGAGAAGGTTCGTACCGGCCTGGTTGCAGGTTCTGCGGGTACAGCGGTCAATCATGACTTCACGCTGCCGGTGAGCGGTACCGTGACCTATGCAGTGTACAATACGTTCAGTCAGGCTGCAGTAATCAGCTATGTAGCTGTAGCCAGAGATAAGGTCAGCGTTGCCAATGAGCAGGCTGTCCATGAGGCGAAGAGCATCATTGAAGGTGCGGCCTACAATGTGAAGAAGGAGACAGCGAATAGTGAGGAGGCTGTCCAGACCTGGCTGCAGCAAACCATAAACACACTGCCCGGCTTCAGTGCTACCGGAGTTGCCATGGGTGACATCATTTTGTCGCCATTCCAGGAAGCAACGAAGGATACGGATGGCAGCTTCACCTTCTCTGTTACGCTGAGCAAGGGAGAGGCGAAGGCGGATAGCTCGGCCAGCGGAGCAATTACGCTGCCGGTACCGGATACGGTTCTGCCGGTAATTACCCTGAGTGGCGAGGCGACCGTTAATCTGCCGGTTGGTTCGGAATATACGGATGCCGGAGCCACGGCTGTTGATGATCAGGACGGCGATATAACGGGCCGTATCGTTACAACAGTGACCAGTGAAGTATACGGCCTGACAGAGCTGGATACGGCGGTAGAGGATATTTATACCTTCCATTATAACGTCAGCGATACCGCAGGGAATGCAGCGGAGGAAGTAACAAGAACCGTAGTGGTTGCCATTGATCCGGATGTAACGAAGCCGGTGATAACCCTGCTTGGGGAAGCATCCGTTCAACTGGAGAATGGCGCAAGCTATACCGATGCCGGAGCTACTGCGGCAGATGACCGTGACGGCGACATTACGGAGCGCATCGTGGAGACGATTACGAAGGATGGGGAGTCAGTATTGACGCTGGATACATCGGCTGCAGGCACCTATTTGTACCATTATAATGTGACGGATACAGCGGGCAACGCCGCTGCTGAGGTGACCCGGACGGTGACTGTAGGCGAAGCAGAACAGCCGCCGGTGACACCAACACCTACGCCGACGCCGGAACCGGAGCCGACAACAGCACCAACGGCAACACCGGCCCCTACAGATGCGCCAGTGTCTACGGTAGCACCAACACCAGCGGCTACGCCATCACCGGCTCCGCAGCCGCAGACCGAGAAGGTTCTTGCCCCTGGTGATTTCGCGGCCCCGGCTGGCGGGACAATAACGGTTCAGCTCACGGATGCTACAGAATCCGTGCTGCTTCCGGCAGGATTATCGGGAATTACAGGAGAGAATACCCTGCGTCTCGCCTGGAGTACGGTTGCGGTCGACCTGACACCGGAAGTGCTGAAGAGCATTCAGCAGAAGGCTGCGGGTGCCGGAGGACAACCGGAGGGGGCGAGAATTAAGCTTTCAGCCGTGAAGACTGCGAAGGCTGCTGCGGAGCAGCTGATGAAGAATCCGGCTGTCAACGGTTCCGTTCAGCTATCGGCGGCAAGTGATGTAATCAGCTTCAGCCTGGAGGTACTTGCTGCGGACGGCACGGCCATGCCGGTAACCGCTTTTGACAAGCCGCTGACCCTTACATTCACTGTAGATCCTAATGCGAACCGCAGCTTGCTCGGTGTCTACTATATTGCTGCCAGCGGTGCCCTTGAATACATGGGCGGAACATTGACAGATGGTAAATTCACCGCCGAAATCAATCATTTCAGCCAGTATGCAGTGCTGGAGTATGACAAGACATTCTCGGATGTCAGCAGCACCAGCTGGGCCAGCGGTGTCATTAAGTCTATGGCTGCGAAGCATATTCTCGAAGGCATTTCGGCTACAGAATTCAATCCGCAAAGTGAAGTAACCAGGGCGCAATTCGCCGCTATAATTACACGGGCACTTGGCCTTAAGGCGGGAAGTACACCGTCATTTGCTGATGTGGATTCCAAGTCCTGGTATGCCGGAGCTGTTGCGGCTGTAAATGAAGCGGGGATCGTGCTCGGACACAGCAAGGATGCCTTCGCTCCGAATGAGCGCATTACCCGGGAGGAAATGGCGGTCATGATCGTCCGCGCTTATGAGTACTTACAGGGAAGCCGGGTAAGCCAGGCAAGTGATACAGCTGCAGGCGCGTTCAGTGATTACTCCCAGATTCATAGCTGGGCGAAGAACGCAGCCGGCATCGCCCTACAGGCGGGGCTGATCAAGGGCCGCGGCAATCAGCAATTCGCGCCGCAGGGGAGCATGACCCGCGCCGAGAGTGCCCAAGTCATCGCTAATTTAATGGGGCAGCTGTAACACCAGCGAGGCGGTTCATGCCCCACACCATATCGTTCAAACAGAGCAGCGGATCTCCAGTTAATGGAGATCCGCTGCTCTACGTTTATCTAAAAAAGCTGAGAATACTCCACCCTCGATAGGGTGGGGATGAATCAGTAGTTTTCGATTTCAAGACGAACATATGTGCTATAATATGGATGAGATCACTAAAAGGAGGTGTTGCACATGCTCGTGTCTGCGCAGGAGGTTTCTTCGAAACCCCTGGTTCATCAAGCCTATAAATATCGGATCTACCCCAATACAGAGCAACAGCAACTCATTCGTCGAATGTTTGGCTGCTGCCGTTTTGTGTTCAATTACTTCTTGGGAGCTTGGAATCAAAGCTATGCGGAAACGGGAAAAGACTTGTCTTATCACGCTTGTGCGACACAACTCCCCGGTTTAAAAGCACAATACGACTGGCTGAAAGAAGTCGATAGCATCGCTTTGCAGTCGGCTGCCCGTCATGTGGCGGATAGCTTTGATCGTTTTTTCAAGAAGCAAAATCAAGCGCCACGCTTCAAGAGCCGAAAGCATCCGATTCAAAGTTACACGACCAAATTCACCAACGGGAATATCGCCATGGAGGGCAGTCGCTTGAAGCTCCCCAAACTCGGCTGGATACGTTTTGCAAACTCCCGGAAGCTGGAAGGCCGGATATTGTCCGCTACCGTTCGTAAAAACGCCAGCGGGAAATTTTTCGTCTCGCTCGTTTGCGAAGTTCAAAAGAACCCTCTGCCCCAAGTGGATACACCTATTGGCATCGACTTAGGCTTGAAAGAATATGCAGTATGCTCAAACGGCGAACATATCGCCAATCCTCGCTTTTACCGTCAATACGAGAACAAGCTGGCGCTTTGGCAGCGGCGGATGGCTCGGCGTACTCCGGGCGGCTCCAACTGGAAGAAAGCAAGGCAGCATATCGCTCGTATTCACGAACGCATTGCCAATAAACGAAATGACTTCCTCCACAAGCTGACCACGAGACTGATTCGTGAAAACCAAACGATTAGTATCGAACATCTGCGTGTGGCGAATATGATTCAGAACCCCAAGTTTTCAAAATCCATTGCTGATGCGTCTTGGGGCGAGTGGGTGCGACAGCTGACGTATAAAGCGAAATGGTATGGACGAAATCTTCGGATCGCCGACACGTTTGAGCCGACCAGTCAGCGTTGCCATGTGTGTGGCACAATCCACCCCGAGGTGAAGAACCTGTCCATTCGGGAATGGACGTGTACGGCCTGCGGGACGATCCATGACCGTGACGAAAACGCCGCTCACAATATTGAACAAGTAGCGGTTTAACCCCCACCTAACCAAACGATAGAATTCAAGATTTCACTAGCGTCAAAAATGTAAAACTGCGGGAACGCAGGGATCGCTTGCTCCATAAGAAGAGGGTACTCTTCTGTTCGCAAGAATCCGCCACTTCAAGCGTTAGCTAAGTGGGGGAGAATTCAAAGTCGTTGCCTTAGATAATGATGATAGTCGTTTGTTGGATTATATCTGTCTTTTGTTGTTTAAATATGTTGCTACATCAGGAATTGTGCGGAGTCCATTGGCTGAGTGCCTCTAACCTAAATCCTGCATCAAAAAAAACAAGAGCTGCCCCAAGCCATCTCATGGCTAAGGGGCAGCTCTTGCTGCACAATGGGTTGCCGGAACCGCTAGGTATTCTGCCACGGGTTACCCCTTGACCGCACCTGCGGTAAGGCCGCTTACAATATACTTCTGGCAGAATACGTACAGGATGAGTACGGGCAGCGAGGTCAGCACCAGATCCGCAAAGATCAGATTCCAATCCCGGCTATACTTGCCGTAGAAATTGTATACTGACAGAGGCATGGTCCAGTCCGAGCTGTCGGTCAGGAAGTAGAGCGGAATGGTAATATCGTTCCAGACGGACATGAAGACCATAATTGCTACGGTCGCGTTGACCGGAACGATCAACGGGGTGACGATTCGGAAGAACACATCGAACGTATTCGCACCCTCCAGGAAAGCCACCTCATCCAGCGCTTTGGGAATGGAGCGGATAAATCCGCTGTAGAGAAACACGCTGAACGCGGTGTTGAGCGAAGCATAGATCAGGATTACGCTGGTGATGCTGCCATAGAAGCCCATCCACTGGACCACACGGATTGTGGTGATGGTGGACATCGGGGCAATCAGGCCCATGAAGAAGAACATGTACAGGAAATTGGACCATTTGGTCTCCCTGCGGACCAGAATGAAGGAGGCCGCCGACGAGGTGAAAATATTCAGAATCGAAGACACGCCGGTAATCAGCAGCCCGTTCAGGAACGCGCGCCCCAGACCGCCCTCACGGAAGACCGTGGAATAGTTGGAGAATACCCATTTGTCCGGGAGACGAAGGGAGAACTTCAGCACCTCCGTGCTGGTCATGAAGCTGCCAAAAATCATGATCAGCAGCGGCAGGATAATCAGCAGGGAGGCCAGGATCAGGAACCCTTCGACCAGATAGTTGCGCCAGGCCATTTTACGTGAAAAGCTCATTATTCCGATACCTCCTTGCGCCGCATGAAGATCAGCAGTGGAATGGCGATGATGGTTACTGCAGCGAATAGCAGGGTGTTGACTGCTGTACCCAGCCCCCAGCTGCCTTCCCCGAACGAGCGCAGGATGATGGTGCCTACGACCTGGGATGCATTGCCCGGGCCCCCGCCGGTGAGCACGAATACCTCGGAGAACACTTTGAGGCCGCCGATCAGGGTGAGCATCAGATTGATGTTGATCGCAGGGAGCAGGAGCGGAATGGTGATGCTGCGGAAGCTCCGCCATGATCCGGCACCGTCAATCGTAGCGGCTTCATAATATTCTTTGGAGATCGACTGGAGCCCCGCCAGATAAATCGCCATCTGGAAGCCGGTATGCTGCCAGATGGAGACTGCGGCGACGGTCCAGATAACAATCGCCGGATTGGTCAGCCAGGCCTGGCTCAGTGAAGGCAGACCCACAGCCTCGAAGATACGGTTAATCGTTCCGTCGGAGCGCAGCATGGGCGTAAAGACAATGCTGATGACCAGAACGCTTAAGATCGACGGAGAGTAGAAAATAGCCCGCAGCAGATTTTTGGATTTCAGCTTCATATTTAAGCCGACTGCCAGCGCGATCCCGAGCAGGTTTTTGCCGATGACGGTGACTACAGCGAAGATTGCCGTATTCTTGATGGCGAGCAGCAGGGTTCTGTCGGTGAAGATACGTTCAAAGTTGTCCCAGCCGATGAACTTGATCGCTTCCCGGTCCAGGCGCCAATCCGTGAAGGAATAGAAGAGACCCGTTAGCGCCGGGAGCACGAAAAAAATGGAATAGATCAGCAGCGCAGGCCAGATGAGGTAATACGAGTATAGTTTCTTTGATATTTTCATCTCTTCACACTCCTATATAGCCCAGGACAGAATAAAGCCCTGGCCGGACTTTATTCTGCCTGTTGTAATGGTTATTTGCTGTACATTAAAAGCCTTCGACGCCTTTGTCCTTCATCAGCTGGCTGAATTTCTCATCCCAGGCCTTGAGTACGCCCGCAGCGTCCAGACCGCCGGCGAACTCATCCTGAAGCAGACGGTACAGCTCGCTGCGGTCTACGATCATGTAAGCATCGGTAGTCAGTGTAGTCTTCTTCGGTGTGATATATTGATCGACAATCTCCTGCTTGTATTCCGGAAGCTTCGGCGTAGTGACATCGCTGAAGTTGGAGACGGAGCCTTGGCTGTCAACCATTTTCTGTGCGACTTCTTTGGTGGCGAGGAACTCCAGGAATTTCTTCGCTTCATCCATATGCTTGGCTTTCTTCGGAATGAACAACTGGCCGCCCAGCGGGCTTGCGCCCAGACTTGCATCTTCAGAAGAAGGGATGGCGAACAGGCCCAGATGCACATTCGGATCTTTTTCGGCCACGTTCACAATCAGCCAGTCTCCCATGAACATCATCGCGGTTTCCTTGTTCAGGAATTTGCCCACGGCCATATCGTAGCTGTCGCTGAGGATGTCAGCGTTGGTGTAGCCTTTCTTGTAGACCTCGTATTGCTGCTCCAGGAAGGTAGCGAATTCCGGAACATCGGACCACTTCTTGCGGCCGGCATTGATGTCCTCGAACAGGGAAGGTTCGTTCTTGGCCGCCCAGTCGGCAAAAGCGGCAGCCGGCCAAATATTCGCCGCCCAGTTATCCTTGAACGGCATGAAGACCGGTGTAATCCCGCTGGCCTTGATCTTCTCGCATACGGCCAGGAATTCCTCGTAGGTATTCGGAATACTCAGCCCAAGCTCCTTGAAGATATCCTTGTTGTAGACCACTCCCTGCATGCCTGTATCCTGGCTATAGTGGAAGCTGTATACATGACCATAGGCGGAGAGAACGTCCTTATTCAGCAGCCGGCTCACCCAAGGCTCATTGTCCAGAATCTCGAAGTTACGCTCCAGATTGAGATCCGTGGTGGCACTGGCCAGATTGTACTGAATAAGGTCGGGAACCTCGTCAACCGCCAGCTTGGTCTGCAGCACGGTGGCGGTCTGTTCTGCCGGAAGCAGCTGGAGATTGATTTTGATATTGGTTTTCTGTTCGAACTCATCCAGTACATCCTGGGCCACAAACGCCGAATCCTGCGAGCTTTTGGAGATGGCCAGCTCAATGGTTACCTTTTTGCCGCCACCGCTGCCACTGCCGCTGTTCCCATTTCCACCGCTGTTGGTAGCCGCAGCATTGCCGGAGCCTGAATTGTCAGAGCCGCATGCCGCCAGGGATAGGGTCATTACACCCGCCAACACGCCTGTTGCGATTTTTTTCATTTTGCCATTCATGTGATCGCCCCCGTAGTGATTTTTTTCTGGTGCCTTTGAATCCGTTTACATTTCTGATTATAGATTGATGCCTGTGCAAGGTACATGTTTGTACGTGACTCTTTCTGTGTAATATTCTGAACTCGTGGGCCGCTTGTCCAATTGCCGGTTTGGTTGTAAAGTAGGGACATCAAACGGTTCAGGGAGGATTCAACTTGGCTAACCTTCTCAACAAATTCGGCAGAGGCAGGGTTCAGGCCAGTCTGCAAACGAAGTTTTTCTTAACCTTCATGCTGCTCCTGCTGATTGTGCTGGGCTGCTTCCTGGTCTATGTCAACATCATGGTCATCAAGCCGCTGAAGGACAAGACCGAGAATGAAATGAAGATGGCCGCCGCCAAAGTCAGCGATCAGCTCAATCTCTATATCAATAACCAGAACCAGCTGTCCCAGCGGATTCTGTCGAACAAAGACGTCTTCACGCTGCTGTCCGCCGGTGATTACTCGCAGCTTACCCTTGAGGGACTGACCCGCAGCCGCAGGCTCAAGGATATCATGTTCCAGGCACTTGGCCCGAGTCTGAACATTGAAGATATGATTATCTATGACCTGAAGGGGGCAGAGGTAGCCTCCTATATCGGATATGCCGGCAACCAGACCTCACTTGTCCCATTCCTGGAGGAGAGCGGGAGGCTGGCGACTTGGAATGCAAGCGGTTACGCCGTGTACCGTCAGGGGGCGGATGTTATCTCCTTTGTGCGGGCAATCAGGAACCAGAACGGTCAGGTGTTCGGCTATCTGGCGATTCAGCTGGATCAGGAATATCTGACAAGATCGGCGGCCGGCATTGCAGGCGGCAAGGTATACATTGTTGATCCGGACGATCAGCTGATCTCAAGCTCTCCGGTGCTTCAGGAAGGGGAAGAGGCTCCGGAATTTGCCCCGGCTTCAGCGGCGAGCGGAATCTATCTAAGCAGCAGCCAGAGCTATGTCGCCTATCATAGATCTGCCGAGACGGGCTGGACCACCTATGTTGTGACCTCGAAGCATGTGGTGCTGGGCTCTGTCAATTCGGTGAAATACATCTCTATCCTGCTGATTACAGCGCTGATTCTGTTCTCTTTCATCTTCATCTACTTCTCTACGAAGAACCTGCTGCTTCCCATCCGTAAGCTGCGCAGCCAGATTCTGCGGATTAATTACAGCAATATGAATGTGAAGGCGGATACGCGCACCCACAACAATGAGCTGATTCAATTGAACGGGGCTTTTCAGGAGCTGCTTGAACGGCTGCAGGAATCCATCGAACGGGAGAAACTTGCGCTGCACGAAGAGGTGAAGTCGCGGAATTCAGCCCTTCAAGCGCAGATTGCCCCTCATTTCATCCACAATGTTCTGTATCTTATCAGTATCGCCGCACAGGAGGGGAAAAATGTGGTGGTAACCGATATGTGCAAGCATCTGTCGGACAGCCTACGCTATATTGTGTCCTCCCCCTATCAGCATGTCACGTTAACGGAGGAGCTGAAGCATACCCAGCATTATTTGTCTCTGATTCAGCACAATTTCGAGGACGACCTTGAATGGGAGATCGATGAGGATGAGGTGTTTGACCGGATCGAGCTACCCCGTCTTGTCATACAGCCGTTCGTGGAGAATTGCATTGAACATGCTTTCAGGAACACGGATCCGCCATGGAATATCAAGGTAAGGGTGAAGGTGTACAACGGCCTGTGGGCCATCGAAATCCGGGATAACGGAGAGGGCTTCGAGCCAGGCAGAATCAAGGAAATTCTGGATAAAATCGACGGCTCGGATTCAGGGGTGTACGAGCTTCAGCATAATACTTCGGGGATCGGCAATATGGGCATTGTGAATACAGTGAACCGGTTGAAGCTGATGTACAAGAACCGGCTGTTCTTCAACATCTACAACCATTCAGAGGAGGGCCGGGGAGCCACGGTTCAGATTATTGCATCCATGAGTAAAGACTTCTACTAAACCGGGAGGGACCGCAATGTATACCGCTATTATTGCAGAAGACAGCAAGCCGATCCTGCGGAATATCAGGGCTCTGATGCAGTCAATGGAGCTGCCCATCGTCATCACCGCCACGGCGTCGAACGGGCTGGAGGCATTGGAATATATCAAGGCTCATTCTGTCGATATCCTGCTGACCGATATCCGTATGCCCAAGCTGGACGGGCTTGCGCTGATCGAACAGTGCAAACTGGTGAATCCGAATTTGAAGGCAGTACTTATCAGCGGGTACAGTGATTTCGAATATACGCGCAAAGCCCTGAACCTGCAGGTATTCGATTACCTGCTGAAGCCTGTCGAGCGCCATCAGCTGGCCGAGGTTATGCAGCGGCTGATTGCCCATCTGCAGGAGCAGCAGGGCAGTATCAAGGAGCTTCTGGAAGGAATCGCCGAGCCGAGGTTCCTCATGGCGCTAGCGCCTGAGACCTGCTTCGCTGCCGGGGACAAAATTATGCTGATCCTCCGCAGACAGCCGTTCACACCCTGGCCGGGACCGGACCGCTGGAATCCGCAGGTCATTCGGTCTTCTCTGAACGAGGCCTGTGCACCCTATGAATGCCTGGTATTTCCTGCCCTGAAGCCCGCTCAGTATCTCGTTGTTTTAAGCAACCAGGTGCTGGAAGCACACCCGCCTGTTCATGAATGGATGAAGAGAATCTATACGCTGCTGCAGCTTCAGGGCATAGAGGTGTCCATAGCGGTGGAGCCACAGCCTGCAGTGAACCGGGCGCTGGGCAAGGTCTATGAGAGGCTGGATCAGTTGATGAATGAGCAGCTGTCTGTGTCCAGCCGCCTTATGGACACGGCGTACACATTGCCAAAGGGAATACTGCCCGGCGGTGACTTTGTGCGCTTGACGGCGCAATTCACAGACATGATTGCACAGCGGCAGAAGGAGCGCTGTATGCTGCTGCTGGAACAGCAGCTGATGCATTTTAGAACGGCCAATATCCGGATTGCCGAGCTGGAAAGGTTCATCTGGTCGCTGGCAGAAGCCTTTGGCAGCATAAGCTCCGATCAGGATTCAGAGGACGGGCTGAAGCTGGAGGAGGATGTCTGGCAGATGCTGGAGAGTGAGGACTATGATGCTTTCACGGAAGCGGTGCTGGACTGGACGGAGCAATGCTTTGACTGGCTGAACCAGCAGAGGAAGAAAAGTGGCGAGGAGCTGTTCCGGCAGCTGGATCAATACCTGCAGGAGCATATCTACTCCCAGATTTCCATTGCCGAGGTGGCGCTCAAATTTCATGTGAGTCCATCTTATATCAGCAGGGTCATTAAAAAATATTCGAATAGGACCTTCGTGCATTACTATATGCAGCTGAAGATTGCCGAAGCCTGCCGGCTCCTTACAGTGAGGCCGGAGATGAAGGTGAAGGAGCTGTCGGAGGTGCTGTCGTTCGGAGACCAGCACTATTTCTCCAAAGTATTCAAGGAATACACGGGCGCAAGTCCCACAGAGTACAAGGAAGGACAGACGGGCGGGAGCTAGGAGGGCGTGGCTGTCCTGATGGGTCGGTGATTTTGATAAGAATATGTTCCAAACCCCAAAGGTACTGATTCTCTAAAAGAACGGTACCTTTGCTATTGGCTGTATTTGCCGGGCGGGGTGCCCGTGATGTTCTTGAAGGTGCGGATAAAGTTGGCGTAGTCATTGAAGCCGGACAGGTAGCAGGTATCAGATACGGAGTTTCCGGCAGCCAGCAGCTGCTTGGATAACGCTATCTTTTTGAGCAGGACGTAACGGTAGATGGTTCCTCCGGTCTGCTGCTTGAACAAGTGGCTCAGATAATATTTATTGACGTTCAGTTCTCCGGCTATATGCTCCAGGGACAGATTCAGATGCAGGTGGTTGTCGATGTAGCTCATGGCCGATTGAATATGTGAGGAAATAATGCTGGGTACGGCAGAGCGGGTCCGGCTGTATAGCTCATTAACGATTACCAGAATCTGAATCAGGTAAGTCAGAGCCAGCACCTCGCTGCCGTATTGCTCACTCTCCAGTGCCGCAATAAGAAGTGAAGCTAGTGTCATATATTCGGTTAGCAGCGGTTCCTCCATCTGTGCCAGATTATTCTCTCCGGGCTGACGGTTCTGGAAACAGGCGAGCAGATTGGTCGTTGCCGTGCAGAAGGGATAGATCAGCGGAGCTTTGAAATGAATCGTGAGCCGTTCATAAGGCTCTGGGGATAGATTGATGATCTTATGAATCTCGTGATTGTTGAACAAGAGAACATTGCCCCGCTGCAACGGATAGCTGTATTGGTCGACGAATCCGTTCACACTGCCGCCGAGAAACAGGAAGATTTCATAGTGGTCATGGATATGGAAGTCCCTGGTCGGGGAGATCGGGGAATTGCCGATTCCGGCCAGAATATCGCCGTTGAATGTTTGATGATACCGGGCATGCTTCATAGTCATTGCCCCTTTCAGATTAATCGCAACAAACGCAATAAAACATCATTATTCGCAAAGACATTGCAATAATACCACACTACACTAGAGAAGAAGAATACCTGAAAGGGTGGAATTGTGAATGAAGGGTAAGGAACAGCGAAAATACTGGCTGGACACGATGCTGCTGATCGGAGGGCCTGTGCTGGAGGCTTTGGCCAAGCGGCAGCTGAAAGAACAGCTGCCTACGGAGTTTCACAGTGACCGGAGCCAGTTTGCCCATCTGGAAGCCTTTGCGAGACTGGCCTGCGGGATGGCCCCATGGCTGGAGCTTGAGGGCCTGGAGGGAGAAGAAGAACAGCTTAGAGCCCGTTATACCGCGCTGATGCTGGAAGCCCTCGATGCGGCTGTAGATCCGCAGTCGCCTGACTATATGGAGTTCAGGACCGAAGGCCAGCCGCTGGTCGATGCGGCCTTCCTGGCCCATGCATTGGTGCGCGCACCGAAAGCGATTACAGGCCGGCTGGATGAGCGTGTCAAAGGCAATCTGATACTGGCGCTGAAGCAGACGCGCCGGACTGCTCCAAGCGGCAGCAACTGGCTGCTGTTCAGTGCAATGGTGGAAGCGGCTTTGTATATATTGGGTGATGCCGACTATGACCGGATGCGTGTCGGTTATGCGGTTCATATGTTCATGGACTGGTACAAGGGTGATGGGGTTTACGGGGACGGCAAGGATTTTCACTGGGATTATTACAACAGCTTCGTGATTCAGCCGATGCTGGTTGATGTCGTGGCTGTCTTTGAACAGGAATCGGCGCAATATGCTGCACTTCAGCCGGTGATTATGGAACGGGCGCAGAGATATGCCTCCGTGCTTGAACGCAGCATTGCCCCGGACGGCACCTATCCGTTCCTCGGGCGCTCGATCGTGTATCGCTTCGGCGCCTTTCAGCTGCTGTCGCAGGCGGCGCTGCAGCATTTCCTGGAGGAGGCACTGCCTCCGGCACAGGTGCGCAGTGCTTTGACCGCCGTGATAGAGCGGATCATGAATGCTCCGGGTACACTGAATGAGAACGGCTGGCTGCGGCCGGGGATCTACGGCTATCAGCCGGAGCTTGCGGAGAGCTACATCAATACAGGCAGCCTCTATTTATGCGCTGCTGTATTCCTTCCGCTGGGGCTGCTTCCGGCAGATCCCTTCTGGTCGGGTGAAGCGCTGAAATGGACTGCGCTGAGAATAGCAGACGGTGAGAATGTCATGCGGGATCATGCGCTGGAATAATGGATATTCACCCGCTTTAGGTGCTTTAGCGAGAATGAGGTGCGGCTCTGATCAGAAGGTGCACCCATAAGGAGGAGATAACGGGCATGAACAGACAGGAGCTTGCCGGAATTGTGCAGGACATGAAGCCGGCGGATTGGAGCTTATATTATCCGCAGGGCGATTCGTCTGCTTTTTGGACCAGGGCGATATCATCCGGAGGATTACAGGCAGACATTAGCGAGATTCGCGCAGAAGCGCAAAGGCTGGACGGTCAGCCTATATCCGCGCTGACGTATACGTTATTTTCTATTTTTGCGCGTACAGGCTCGAGACTGGAATATGAACGGGTCTATTTCGAACGGAGAAGAAGACTGAATACCTATGCATTCCTAAGCCTGCTGGAGCCGGATAATACGGGGGCTCTGGAGAAGCTGGAGGATATCCTCTGGGTCATTTGCGATGAGTACACCTGGTGTCTTCCGGCCCATCTTCCCGCAGACCCTGACGCTGCTGAGATCAGCCGGCATATTGACCTGTTCTCCTCCGAGACGGGATTCACTTTAAGTGAAGTATTATTGCTGCTGGGGGACCGGCTTTCGCTGCTGCTCCAGTCCCGGATACGGCATGAGGTAGAGCGCAGAATCTTCCGGCCTTTTCTTGAGCAGGGGCCATATTTCTGGGAGACATCACGCCATAACTGGGCGGCAGTCTGTGCGGGCTCCATCGGGGCAGCTGCGCTGCTGCTGGTGAAGGAACCGGCCATGCTGACGGATATTCTGCTGAAGACAGAGAGCAGCATGAGTTATTATCTGGAAGGCTTCGGGGACGACGGCGCTTGTCTGGAAGGGCTGGGCTATTGGAATTATGGTTTTGGCTATTTCACTTATTATAGCGATCTGCTCCGGGCAAGAACCGGAGGCAGGCTGGACTGGTTCAAGCAGGAGAAGGTATCGCAGATTGCCCGTTTCCAGCAAAAATGCTTCATTGACGAAAGTCATGTCGCCAATTTCTCGGATTCGGTGCCTCAGGTACGTGTGCATATGGGCTTGTCCCATTATCTGGCTGAGGCCTGCACGAATGTCCTGCGTCCCCCGTCTGGGCTCCGCGCTCCGTTCACTGAAGATCATTGCAGCCGCTTCGCACCGGCTCTGCGGAATCTGATCTGGACCAGAGCGGGACGGGAGAACGAAGCCTGGGAGGCTGCCAGTTATTATCTTCCGGATGCCGCATGGATTGTCTCGCGTCATGTGCCGGCAGCAGGCTCCTTTGGGTTCGCAGCCAAAGCCGGCCACAATGATGAGCCGCACAATCACAATGATCTGGGCCACTTCATTCTAAGCGGCCGGGGAGAGATCTTCGCTTCTGACCTGGGCAGTGGAGAATATACCGCTGATTATTTCGGTGCCGGACGCTACAGCTATGACTGCAATGGATCACAGGGACATTCGGTGCCAATCGTAGGCGGCCAGTACCAGGGTGCAGGCCGGGAGTTCAGCACCGCAGTGCTGCATGCATCTGCGGCGGCGGAGAAGGATGAGCTGACACTGGAGATGGCACAGGCTTATCCGGTGTCAGGCTTGCAGTCCTTAGTGCGTTCGCTGGTCTGGCATAAAGAGGACCTGCCCCGTCTGGAATTGACAGACACCTACCGGTATGAGGGAGCTCCGGCGGGTTGGACAGAGCGGTTTGTAACCTCGCGTAGACCCAAGCTTCTTCACCCGGGCAGCGTACTGCTGCCGGGCACTGCGGCGGGTCACGGTGTTGAGGTCACTTATGAACCGGAGGCAGTCCGGCCGGAGATTACCGCGCATGTGTACCGGGATCACTATGGCCAGGAGACGCTGTGGCATAGTCTGGACTTCCATGTTCTACAGCCCGGGGCGGAGGGCACATTAGCATTCACTTTTCAATTTCTGTGAAGATTGAATCAGGCGGCCCGAATTCCAGGTACCCGCATCCGCCGCAGTTACCGCTTCTCTGGTGGGGCATATAACCCGCATAGTAGACGATTCCAACAAAGCGGCCGGTCCATCGCTGGTGTTCAGACGGACTAGGTCAAAATGTTGTATTTTATGCAGGATTGTACAATGGGGCGGGGAACCGGGTGATTTTTGCGGCAACAGCAGCGCCGGAAAGCTGCCGCGTACGCCGCCGGGAAGCAGCAGCGCACGCCGCCGGAAAGCTGCGGCGCACGCCGCCGGAGCTCCTGCGCCCCCATCGGAAAGCGCCGAAAGCCCCCTGATTTGCCCTGGTGAAAGCTAATTCTTTGGCAGATGTGTTTCGTTTAGCTTATATAGATATGCAATTCAATTCAAACAAAGGCGGGATTCAGATGAGTGGAACAATACAGCAGGCATGGGTAGATGAGGCTTGGAGCAAGGCACTGGAGAAAACGCGAGCAAACAGCTTGAGAATCGGCGCGGAATTCCCCCATGCCAGCCAAGGCGGCAAGTATGTACTGGAGACACCGAGCTGGTGGACCGCCGGCTTCTGGCCGGGCATGCTCTGGCAGCTCTACGCCGGGAGCGGAGACGAGAGCCTGAAGGAGATTGCCGAACGCTGCGAGGAGCGGCTGGACGAGGTACTGGATGGATATGGGAAGCTGGATCATGACTTAGGGTTCATGTGGCTATTGACCAGTGTAGCCAACTACAAGCTCACGGGCACCGAGGAATCACGGGTCCGGGCGCTTAAGGCTGCCAACTATCTGGCTGCCCGCTTCAACCTCAAAGGCCGCTATATCCGCGCGTGGAATCCATGGAGAGAAGGAGAGGACAACAGCGGGGTCGCTATTATCGACTGCAGCATGAATACCAGCCTGCTCTTCTGGGCTTCTGAAGTAACCGGAGACCCGCGCTACCGGCATATCGCCGAGGCCCATATGGACACGGTGCTGGAACATTTCATCCGGCCGGACGGCTCTGTCTATCACATTGTCAATTTCAACCCGGAAACAGGCGAAGTGGTAGAGAAGCGCGGCGGTCAGGGTTACGCACCGGAGTCGGCCTGGTCGCGCGGCGCGGCTTGGGCACTTTACGGGTTGTCGCTGGCCTATCATCATACCGGCAAGCAGAGCTACCTTGATGCATCCAAGCAGGTTGCCCATTTCTTCCTGACGCATCTCCCCGAGGATCAGGTTCCGCATTGGGATTTCCGGGCTCCTGGTGAGATCGGAGAGATTCGTGACAGCTCCGCCGGTTCCTGCGCGGCGAGCGGCTTGCTGCTGCTGGCAAGCCAGGTGGATGAATCGGAGGCGCATGTGTACCGGAACGGCGCGCTAAGAATTACGGAATCCCTCTACCGGAATTATGGGACCTGGGATAATTCGGAGGAAGAGGGGCTGCTGCTTCATGGTACAAGCAACTACCCGGAGAACCGGAATATCGATGTTCCGCTGATCTACGGTGATTTCTTCTATGTCGAAGCGCTGGCACGGATCAAAGAAGCCGGCCCGTTCTACTGGGAGTAGGGAGATTATGATGACTAACGGCAAAGCAGCATCCGAAATATTATCCTCGCGGATTGCAGACAATCCGCTGAAGACGCGGGCGGACCTGGTGACTGCACTTGAACAGCTTACGGGTCCGCTGTGTCCGCTCTACAGCAAAGGCGGCGCAAGACTTGAGATCGGCAGAACCGGAGCGAGCTATCCGGCAGCAACTGCCGGGATGGAAGGTTTTTCCCGGGTGTTATGGGGGCTGGTTCCCTTGCTCGCTGGAGGCGGAAGCAGCGAAATCCGGGACATCGTGCTGGAGGGTATCCGGCATGGCACCGACCCTGCCCATGAAGAATATTGGGGAGATGTACGGGATTACGACCAGCGTCTGGTCGAGATGGCGGCCTTCGGCTTCGCGCTTGCAGCGGTTCCGGAGCAGATCTGGTCACCGCTTGCTCCTCAGGAGCAGCATCACCTGTACAACTGGCTGAATCAGATTAACTCCCATCCCTGTTATGACTGCAACTGGCTGTTCTTCAATGTACTTGTTAATGTTGGATTCCGCACCATCGGCCGCCCGTATGATGCGGTGCAGCTGGAGAACAATCTGCAGCGGATGGATGCTTTCTACCTGGGCGAGGGCTGGTACAGTGACGGTGTTGACGGGCACTGCGATTATTACGGGCCGTTTGCGATCCATTACTATTCGCTGCTCTATGCGAAGCTGATGGAGCAGGAGGATCCAGAGCGTTCCCGATTGTTCAAAGAACGGGCCCGGTTGTTCGCCGCCGGTTTCCTAGGCTGGTTCGCCCCGGACGGCTCCGCGCTTCCTTACGGGCGCAGCCTGGCATACCGCTTCGCCCAATCGGCGTTCTGGAGTGCCTTGGCTTATGCGGATGTTGAAGGCTTCCCTGCCGGTGTGGTGAAAGGCGTTGTTCTGCGCAATCTGCGCTGGTGGTTCAGCCAGCCGATCTTTGATGCGGCAGGCGTATTGACCATCGGATACACGTATCCGAATCTGGTCATGGCGGAGAATTATAATGCTCCCGGCTCACCCTACTGGGCCCTGAAGACCTTCCTGCCGCTCGCACTTGGTGAAGAGCATCCGTTCTGGAACGAAGAGGAGCTTCCCCTGCCGGAAATCCCGGCAGTTATGGTTCAGAAGCCTGCACATCTTGTCCTAGTCCGCGAGCCGGCCTCCGGTCATGTGGCGGCGTTCAACAGCGGCCACCAGTACACGAATGAGCATACCCATACCTCGGCCAAATACGAGAAATTCGTCTATTCCACAGGCTTCGGGTTCAGCGTGCCCCGTTCCGAGTGGGGACTGTCACAGGGAGCATTCGATTCCATGCTTGCGCTTAGCGAAGGCGGGGACAATCTGTATCGCGTGCGGCGCCGGAATGTGGAATCTGAGATTACGGACAATGTTCTGCGGTCTGTCTGGAAACCTTGGGCCAATGTGGAGGTCAGAACCTGGGTTGTAGCGGGACTGCCGTGGCATATCCGGATTCACCGGATCGAGACAGGCCGGGCACTAGACGCCGCAGAAGGCGGGTTCGCCCTGGGCCAGGAAACGGAGCTTGCGCAGCAGATTAGCCGATCTGGTGCAGTTGCGTCTACAGCTTGGGGAACCAGCGGAATCAAGGGGTTGAAGGGTTACGGGAAGGCAGAGCTGATCTGGCCCAATGCCAACACGAATGTACTTCGTCCCCGGACGGTACTGCCCACATTGACGGCTACACTTGAGCCCGGAATTCACTGGCTGGCTTCGGCCGTCTACGGTGATCCGTCAGCGGATCCTTCAGATCGGCAGGCGAACGGAGTCAGTAATATTCTGGAGCAATCTCCCGAGTCCTTGCTGACGGTTACTTTTGCTGAGGATGGCATCACGGTTCAAACTACGGGCGAAGCAGAAATTTTTATCCCGATACAATAGAAAAGGGCTGCATCTTCAAGTGATTGTGAGGGTGCAGCCTTATTTGATTATATGCATCTCATATGACCTCATCTAACGCGTTTGGAAATCGAGTGAGCTTCATTCATCTGCAGCAAGTCCCACAAATTACCATATAAGTCCTTGAACACAGCAACCATTCCGTAGGATTGTTCTTTGGGCTCTCTAACAAATTCGATGCCTTCAGAGACCATTTCCTTATAATCTCTCCAAAAGTCGTCGGTGTTCAGAAATAGAAATACACGACCGCCTGTCTGATTGCCTATAAACTGTTCTTGTTCAGTTTTCGACGCTCTGGCAAGTAAAATTGTCGTACCGGAAGAGCCGGGGGGTGCAACCACTACCCACCGTTTATCTTGCTCTGGCTGATATGTATCCTCAATCAATGTGAAGCGCAGCTTTTTTGTATAAAAATCTATTGCTTCATCGTAATCTTTTACAACCAAAGCGATGTGTATAATAGACTGAATCATTTCTTAGCACCCTCCAATTCAAGTAATAGATCATCTTGTGTGTACCTGTATTATTCTATATTACTGATATTAACTGGTGAAAACCACTTTGGCCAAATGTTTGCTGAGGGTTTGCAGTGACCACATTACGGTATGAGATAGGCTTAAATGCACTAACTCACTTCTTTAGTTCTGATGCTGTACCAGTATCTCCCCCAGCAGCTCCCGTGTATCTGCCCACAACCTGCGCTGCATCGCTTCATCGCCGCCAGGGGATACCGGTACAATGGACTTTCCTGTGCCCACGTTAAAATAACCTCCGGTTACTGTCCCATAAAACGGGTCCACGATTAACCGGGTGATAATCTCTGCTCCTCTTCGCGGGTCTCCGAGCCGGATGAGCTTCAGGATCCGCTCGATCACAGAAGCGAACCGCAGCTCGCGTCCCAGTCCGGTTACATTGAAGCCCGGATTCAGGGCATTGACGGTTATTCCGCTGCCTGCCCATTGCCGGGCCACTTCTGCCGTGAACATGATGTTTAGCAGTTTGGTTTTGCCGTAGACAGGAGAGGAGCCCCGGGCAGTAAAAGCAGCAGTATCCGTTAAGTCCCCGGGCAGGCGGAGTATACCATGACGGCGCGAAGCCTCTGAGGCTACGTTGACTACTCTGGCCTTGCCTGCATTGCGCAGTGAAGTCTCCAGTCTATGAGTCAGCAGCCACGGTGCCAGATAGTTCACAGCCATCATCTCTGGCAAACCTTCGGTAGTGGTGCGGGGCTCGAAGGCGTGGATTCCTGCATTGTTCAAAAGTACGTCGATGGAAGGGCAGGCGGCAGTAATTTCAGCGCTAACCCGGTTCACATCCTGCATCAGCGACAGATCCCCATAGACAAAACGGATATTTGCAGCAGGCTGACGGGCCTCAATGATGGTTCTGGTAGCCGCGGCACGTTCTTCACTGCGGGCAGTCAGGACAAGCGCATAGCCTCTTTCCGCCAATTGGATGGCAACAAGCTGTCCCAGTCCGCTAGTGGCTCCGGTGATGACAACGGTTGGTTGTTTAGGCATGGTTATTCTCCTTTAAGTGACGTATAATTGATATATGTCCACTATAATTATATGATGGATATATGTCAACTATATCAGTAACTGTTATCTTTGAAGATAAGGACAGGTGAATGAATATGAAGCAGGGCCCCATAAACGATAACCAAGTAAACAATGACCCGATAAACATTAATCAATCAAAGCTTGACTCAAGAGAACAGCTGGAGCTGGCGCTGGGAGAGCAGCTTAACGCACTGATCAGCGCAGCGCATGCGCTGAATGTCAAAGCCGCCGCGCGCTTCGATTCCTCGTTG
Source organism: Paenibacillus sp. FSL R5-0912 (assembly GCF_000758605.1). Lineage (NCBI taxonomy): Bacteria > Bacillati > Bacillota > Bacilli > Caryophanales > Paenibacillaceae > Paenibacillus > Paenibacillus sp. FSL R5-0912. The sequence goes on along the minus strand of NZ_CP009282.1, from coordinate 5,384,565 downwards.
CAGCCGGCTGCCTTCCATATTGTCCGCTGGCTCTATTCCTATGGGCCGGCAAGTGCTGCCGCCATTGCGGAAGCAACGGCTATGGACCGCAGCGCGGTCAGCCGTCTGATCAAACAGCTGGAGTCTCTGGGCTATGTGAGCCGGGAAGCCTCACCCGATGACGGCCGGGCCATCCTCCTCTCGCTGACGGAGCAGGGACAGCAGCAGACAATATCAGCCCTGAACGAGAAAGGTTCCGTGTTCTTCGGGCGGACTGCGGTATGGAATGACGACGAGCTGCATCAGTTCATTTACATGCTCAAGCAGTTCAACGGGTTATAAGCTGGTGAGCGGGATAGCACCGGTAATGCTTGCAGCTGGAGCAGTTGGCGGAAACAGCAGTCATCGCCGGCCCCATAGGCGGAAATGAACTGATCGACAAGCTGATTGCAGAAGGCGTCCTCAACGTCACATCGATTTAAGGCAAGCGGGAATGCTACCGGCTGTAGCTGGTTGAAGCTCCAATGCCTGTCGTGGACCGGGCGCTTGTCATTGCCGGCAGCGATAAACGCGGGACAATTTATGGCATCTACCGTAGCAGATCAGAAATTTCCTTCGTGCGTATGGACGGGCGAGCAGCTGCGTGAATTTATCCGTGATTATCTGGGACCGGCTTTTGAACAGCATGGCCTGGATACAGAGATTTGGCTGGGTACGATTAATGCGCCGGAGCCTTGGGATGAGTGGATGAAGCAGAAGGACAGCGGATTCGATGCCTATGCGCACACGGTGTTAAGCGATCCTGAAGCATACAAATATGTGCAAGGCGTTGGCTACCAATGGGCGGGCAAATATGGCATTCAGCGTACGGTGCAGGCTTATCCTGAACTGCGCTACATGCAGACGGAGAATGAGTGCGGGGATGGGGTGAACACCTGGTTTTATGCCAAATATGTGTTTAACCTGTATCAACATTACTTCACCAATGGCGTGAACGCCTATATCTACTGGAACATGGTGCTTCAGCCGAAAGGCCGCAGTATTTGGGGATGGGAGCAGAACTCCATGATTACTGTAGATCCGGATGAACCGAAGGCCGTGCATAATCCCGAGTTCTACGTCATGAAGCATTTCGCTCATTTCATTGGCCCCGGCTCCCGCAGAATCGGACTGAAGCGCAGATGGACAGGCAACGCGCTGGCATTCGGGACGCCGGAAGGCAGGCGGGTGCTGGTGATCGCGAATCCGTTCACGGAAGCAAGAACGATTCTTTTGGCTAACGATGAAACGCAATATAAGCTCAATTTGGATGCAGAATCTTTTAATACCATTGTTCTGTAAAATAGACTAATATGACTCCATTCGCCGTCATTTCAAAGCAGCTGACGGCGGATACCCCTTCATGCTTTTGAACACATTGCTGAATTACGCCACATCATGATATCCGCAGTGCTCCGCCACCTCAGACACATTGAACCCGCCCGCAGACAGAATCATCTCGGCATTATTGACCCTGACCCTGTTCAGGAATTCTTTGCGGGTGGAGCCGGTATTCTGTTTGAACAGCTTACCCAGGTAGACGGGATTCAGTCCGATCCACTCCGCCAGATCTTTAATTAAGGGGAATGATAGATAAGAGATTATCAATTGTAGGCTCCGCAATTTCCTGCTATACTTTTTGCATGTTATTGGATAGGGGGTTACACTGATGGCAACGAATTGCTCATTAGCTAGGAAGTCCTCATGCAGAGCCTGATCTGGGGCGATACTTTGCGTGGGGTGCGGCAGGAAGATCTTGATCGCCCAAACTGATTTTATCGTTTCTAATTAGCAGGCTCTGCACCTTATTGGATTGACCAATATGAATAAGGGGCTGAAGAGCTGTGACTACAACATTTATTAGAAACCATCAATATAATTATATTAAGAAACAATCGGATTTCGTGCTCAAAACACTGCGGTCTGTAGCAGATCGCCGTGTCCTGGAGACCGTAAGGTACAGTGCTGAGGTGAATGTGACGGAGGCATTTTCTTCGCTGACTACCGAGCAGGAGCAGATGCTGAAGCCTATCTCCACCCTGGAGAAAGCCGAGGATTTCCAGCAGTATATCAGCGGCTTCGAGCCTTATCTGGAGCCATTTCCGCCGATTACACTGAAGCAGATTCAGAAGCTGTTTCCCAAGAATAAGAAGATGAAGCTACCTGATCTTGCATCGTTTGATTTCCGTTATGTAACGTATCTGGCCTGGGCAGACATTGCCACGAATAAGCTGTTCATTGTCTATCCGTACGAAGGACAATTCATCGGTGTAGAGGGCAGAATAATACCGACCCACAAGAAAGGCTATTGCCTGTTCTGCAACCGACAGCAGGATCTTGCCTTCCTTACAGTCAAGACCAAACCTGAGCTTGCTTCAGCCGATAACATTGCTTCTGTGGGGCAATACGTCTGCATAGATAATCATGGATGTAATCAGAGTATCACCAATATAAGCTCGCTGGAGAGGTTCGTGCTCTCGGTGCAGAAATAGCATGATATAGCTGCAAAGGGACTGCCCATAGGAATACGGGTCAGTCCCTTTGTCTTAGTCCATGCCTCCAGCACTTGCATGGCTTACTTAGATGGCTGCTTTGCACTAAACCACTTACCCGTTTCATCGTCAGCGCAATCGGCTAAGTGATAGACACCATCGACATTTGTGATACTGCTGCACAGAGTATTTGCCTGCAATTTATCTCCATTTTCATCCTCGCTGTTGTCATAGGTATAACTGATTTTTTTCTGATCCCGTTTATATTCAAGCGTGTGGAAGATAGGATCTCCTTCATCTGTATATTTTGCGATTTTAACAGTGGCATCCTGACCATTGTTGTAATTTTCCACGAATTGTTCGAAATACGTATAGTTAATAATCTCACCTTGAACATATACAACATAACCTTTCTTTGCAGCCGCTTCATAATGCATTGAATTTGAGCAAGCTACTATAATTAACGACATCAGCAACATACATATACATACTCTTAACATCTTCATTCTGTAGCCCTCCATTAAACCGTTTAACAAAAAGACGATAGAACGTCAAAGAATGTTTCTGACGTTCTACCGTAAAATTGTACTAATTTATCCTATTCCAAATTCAAATCTGTTAGTGCTCTGACTTCTTTTAGTTCCTCTTGATCTACGGCAGCAGGAATCAATGAACCATTAGCTTCATCAATTTCAAATTTCCCTTGATAGGCACCTGTAACTACATATGTTCCTTGTGCTTCGGGGATGGGTCCTTCATATTTCTCCAAATAAACTATAGCTTTATCTCCAATTTTCAAAACACTTGAATCCTCGAACACATATTCCGTATTGTTGTAATTACCACCAGTTTCCAGAATATTCACTGTGTCAATGGAACCGCCTTTATAATGTTCATTTACATTGGCATTGGCATTTGATACGGTAAATATTACACCCTCATATTCAAAAGATTTAGAATCATTCACCTCAACTTCATAAATAGCATCTGAACCATAAGTGAGTTTAGACACTGTATTGAAATTTTCGGCCAGGTCTCCATGATATTCTACAACCTCTTTTGGGGAAGCTGTAGAAGTTACTTTATCCGTTACATTATCTATTAATTTCTAAAATTATAAATATTTTTAACGATAAAATGAAAATTTAGTATTTTATTGTCTAAAAATGTTTCTTTATCTCTGGAAAGGTAGCATCATTGATGGTACAAGTTACTATACCTGCTATGTCTCCTCAAGGAGTTACGCCCCGGCCTGCTCCACCTCTGCATGAATTCCTTGCTGCTCATCAGCATTACTGCTGATTAAGCCTCTCCGCCCGATCAGAGTTACCGCCAGAATAGCCGCTCCGGAGGCCAGCAGAATAATGGAGCCCGGAATCCAGTCTAGGAGCACTCCGTAGAGCAGCATGCCCAGCGGAGCGATGGAACCGGCGATACCTTCAACCAGCCCGAATACCCGCCCGCGATACTCTTCTTCTATACTCTGCTGTAAGTACACTTGAATCGGAATATTGATGATCATAATGACGACACCGACCAGAATCAATAGCGGCAGGAAGAAAAAGAAGGTAACGGCAGCGGTGAAATGAAGCAGCAGCGGAAGCGCCATCGCTAGGAACAGCAGCCCCAGTGCACTTAGACCTCCGATAATTGTATTTACCGGATTGTTGCTCTGGCGGAGAACGGTGAGGAGCAGGGACATCAGCAGCATGCCCGCTGCCAGCATGGCTTCAAGTACACCGTATTGCTTCGAAGACAGCCCCAGGGTCTGTACGGCCACAAAGGGCAGCACTACATTCAGCGCGACTACAAAGAAATTAATCCAGAACACGATAATTAGGAGGGAGCGGATAACGGGACGGCGGATTACATAGGAGAAGCCTTCTTTCAGATTCGTGCGGACCTCGGCAGCCACGTTGCCCAGGCGTTCGCGAAAGGGCGGATTTCCGGTTTCGGCATCCCCATCTGCAAGCCCAGCTTCAGATAAGGCTTCTGGAACCGGTCTAAACTTCAGCATGCAGCCCATCACGGTCGAGATGGTAAGCCCTGCCGCGTTCAGCAGCATGAATTCTTCAAGCGGGAGGAAGGCGTAGAGCATACCGGCAAGAATGGGAGCCAGCAGGTGGCCGACAGAACTGGCAATTTGATTCAGGGAGCCGGTACGCTGGATGGAATCACGGTCAACGAGCATCATCATGGAAGAGGAGGCGGAGATACTGTAGAAGGTAGCGCATATTGACAGAAGGATCAGTGAGATATAAATCGGTAAGAGGGACATTCCCCCAATGGAGACGGCGGCAAAGGAAAGCAGCATAATCAAAACACTTGCAGCATCTGAGCCGATCAGCAGCTTGCGGCGGTTCACCATATCAGCCACCACGCCGGCGAAGGGCGACAGAATAATACTGGGCAGCATACCGCACAGCAACGTAACTGCAAAGCTGCTTCCTGAACCGGTGAGCTGCAGAATATACAGGCCGACAACAAAGGTGTACATACTGGAGCCGAGAACAGAAGCGAATTTTCCGCTGAAGAAAAGAATGATATTGCGGTTGGATGCTGCTGCCACCGGCGTTGGTTCAGACATTACAAGCACTCCCTTTTCTGAAAAAAGTTAAATTATATTAAACTTATTGTAGATGTTGGATCTGATTATTGCAACAAAAAGTTTAATTAAATTTAACTTTTTCCATAGTGCGGCTTTTTCTCGCTTGAATATTAGGCTATACTGGAAGAAAAGCAACCAAAGAAAGTTGGCACAGCAGATGACCACCAAACAGACGATCGGCGATAAAGTCAAGCAGTTACGTAAAGCCAAGGGCCTTACGCAGACTGACCTGGCCGGGGAACATATGACCAAAAGCATGCTCAGCCAAATCGAGAACGGACGGGCTCTGCCTTCGATGAATACGCTGCAATTCCTTGCCGGGCGTCTGGGTACAGATGCCGGTTATTTCCTGGAGGGCGAACACGAAGCGGAGCTGGGTCCGCTGGTCCGTAAGATTGAGCAGCAGTACAAGGCGAAGCAGTATAAGGAGATTGTCACGGAAATCCAGCCGCTGATGAAGGATACGCTTCCGATGGCAGTGGATGCCGCACGGCTGATGGAGTTTTATGTGGGCTCCTGCTACCATACCGGAATAGAGGGCGGAGAAGAAGGAATCGAACGGGCTGTTGAAATCTATGAGCGTTTCGGTTTATTTGTAGAGCGTGCCAAGATTCAGTATTTGGCTTATGCTTTATTGTTCGCCAAAAGCAGATACCAGGATGGCCTGGAGCTGATTCGCCGTGTCCGTAAGGAATATGTGAACAATAAGGTAGGCAACGATTTTTTATTTGAAATCGATCTTTATTATGCGGAAAGTGTTACGTTGTCTGCACTGGCAGAGTACTCCGGCAGCCGGGAAGCTGCCTTGGCGGCACTTAAGCTGTCGCACGAAGAAGGGGTCTACTCATTGTCGGATCATCTGTACCGTCTACTCTCCCATCTGGCCCTGCTTCACAATGACCTTGAGCAGGCAGAGGCGTACCTAAGCAAGGCAAAGCTGTTCGCACAGTTCACGGAAGCTGCGGAGTCACTGGAGCTGGTGCATCTTGGCGAAATTAGACTGGCTCTTGCGAAGCGGAATTACGGGGAGGTGCTGATACTGGCGGAGCATTATCCGGCGAAAGACAGCCAGTTCATGCCTTTTGTCCATATGATGACGGGGACCGCTCTCTACCATCTGGAGAGGAATGAAGAGGCACTGGCGGACTTGTCCAAAGTAGTCTTGAACGACCAGGTCTATCATCCGCTTGACCGGGTCGACCTGCTCACTGCCTATGCCTACAAAGCGAAGATCTTCGCTATGCAAGGCCGGATGGAGGAAGCCCGCCACGAGGTGGAGTTTGCCTATGATCAGGTAAAGGATTATCCGCCTTCTGAATATGCGGAACTAATTAGACAGACTTACCACGAACTCCACGATCACCAAAACTAAACAATCACAAACAAAAACCAACCGTGCAGCTTCCCGCACGGTTGGTTCTGCATGTGAACTATTGGTTGAACTCTAAATCTTTAGAGAAAGGAAAAAGTACTATTGAGATTAACAAAAAGCGAAAAGGAGCGAAGGGGAAATTTGGAACTGTAGGAGCGATAGCGTACGCCTTTGTCCCCGGATATCAACCGCTAACAGCGGTGGAAATTGAAGATATCTGGGGACAACAGCGGCCGGAAGTCCAAATGTTCACCGCAGTAACGAATAAGCTTTAAGTCCATCTCTTAAATAGTACAGGCTCCATATCTTTAATCATTTGTGGCTCAAGCAATAACGAACACCCTATTTTGAGCTCCACAGCTCCACGCGGTCCTGCACGTATTTGGTGTAGCCTGCTTCCATCTTCTTAACACCGGCTTTCTCGAGGTCGGCCATGTAGTCATCCCAGATTTTATCGAATTCAGCCGGTTTGGCCAGAATAGCCTGCGGGATGCGTTTCCACGTAATATCTCTCATTTTATTGCCCAGAATGGAGACTTCATCTTCACCGGGGAGGGCAATGTTCCAGGCTGCCCCGTACGCTTTCTCAGCGAACTCCTCCTCTTTAGGGAACAGATCCTTCCAGGTAGTGGCATTGTAAGCTGCCAGCGTTTCTTTCTCGACGTCGCTGTAACCGAGCACCAGCTGCTCAGGGAAGTTCTTGGTGTAATAGTTGCCGGTAGAATCCTTGGCTCCGTCGCCATAGTGAACCATCATATTCCAGTAGAAGCCGATGCCGGTCTCCTTCGTGAAGGCCGTGTTATCATTGTTAATGCGGTCCTGCACTTCGGCAGGGACAACGCGTTTGCCGTTCTCTACTACATAATGTTTGCCCTCAATGCCCCAGTTGTTCAGGATCTGTCCTTCATCGGAAGCCAGGTAATCCAGGAACTTAATCGTCCGGACCGGATCAGGGTTGGTGGTCGAGATGGAGATTCCGTAGCCGCCCATGAAGCCGGTAGGCCAGAAGCTGGTTTCTTTGTATTCACTGGTCAAGGTCACAGGATAATGGCCGTAGGTTTGATCGAATTTACCGGCAGTCTTCAGAGCCTGCTGCGCGTCATTGTAGTCCCAATCCTGGTCAATCAGGCCAAGCACACGTCCAGTGGCCACTTTCGCTTTGTACTGGTCGTATTTCTGCACGAAGCTTTCTTTATCCAGCAGGCCAATGTCATTCATATGGTTCAGCCAGCGGAAATATTCTTTCTCTTCGGGACGGCGGAAGTGGTAGATCGCTTCATGCGTCTCCTGATCAATGAAATATTCCCCGTCATCGGAACCGCCGGTAGTCGCCACTGCAGGATTGGTTACGGAAATGTACATATGCCAGTCATCTGCGTTCAGCGATACGCCGATATTCTTGTTGCCGTTCTCATCGGTCGGGTGTTTCTCCAGGTAGGCCTTGATTACATTCTCATAATCCTGTACCGTCTTGATCTCCGGATATCCGGCTTCCTTCAGCACCCTGTGCTGCAGCTCAAAGCCTCCGCCGGCAACGAATTTCTTCTCATTCACAGCAGCCCAGGTAGGGATGGCATAGATGGACTGGTCTTCGTTCGTGTATTTGGCCCGGGCCAGATTGTCTCCAAGCACCCGCTTGATATTAGGCGCGTATTTGTCGATCAGTTCGGTCAGGTCAATGACAGCGCCGGCATCCACCAGCTTCCCGATATCCGCTTTGGCCGAGATGATGTCGGGATATTCCCCGCCGGCAGCAATCAGCGCGATCTTCTGCTGCGGATCGCCTACGGCGAATTCGGCATCGAGAGTGACGCCTGTTTTCTCCGTAAGGACGGTACTGACTTCATCCTTCATATTATTCCAGTTCGGATTGGGATCTTCCGCGAAGAAGGAAAGTGTCAATGGACTTAAATCTTCGGCTGCTGCCGTAGCTTCTGCTGTGGCCGCCGCATTAGTGCTATTGGTAGCTTCAGTACCGGTATTCCCAGCCGTATTCTTGCTGTTATTATTGCCCCCGCCGCAGCCGGCCAGTACACTGAGCAGCAAGGTCAAGACCATTAGCGCCACATACGGTTTCGCTGTCTTTCTTGTCATGAATAGAAACCCTCCCTTTGTCTGGTGAGAACATATTGTATACACAGGCGTCAGCCTGATGATACCGGTGAGCGGACTAGCTTTTGACCGAGCCCAGCGTCATGCCTTTGACGAAGTAGCGCTGCAGGAACGGATAAACAATCAGAATAGGTACGGTGACAACAATCGTGATTGCCATTTTGACCGATTCCGGGGAGATCTGCGCCATCACTTCGGTCATATTCCGGCCACGGAAGTTATCCGCATTGGTGGTGGTGCTCTGAATGACCTTCATCAGCTCAAACTGCAGCGTCGTCAGTGCGTCATTCGAGCCGTTATACAGGTAGGTGTCAATCCAGGCATTCCACTGGCCGACAGCCAGGAACAGGGCGATGGTTGCCAGCGCAGGTTTGGTCAGCGGCAGAATCACCCGCCAGTAGATGGTGAAGTCATTGGCCCCGTCCAGCTTGGCAGATTCCTGCAGGGCGTAAGGCAGGCCGTCGATGAAGGAGCGGATGACGAACACATTAAATGCACTGACCAAGCCGGGCAGGACATACACGCCGAAGGTGCCCATCATATGCAGATTCTTGATCAGAATATAGAAGGGAATCAGTCCACCGGATACATACATCGTCAGCGCCAGAAAGGTGGAGACGAACCTGCGGCCCTGAAAGTCCGCCCGGCTTAAGGTGAAGGCCAGCATCGAGGCGCTAATCAGTCCGAGCAGGGTTCCGATAAGGGTACGCAGGACAGAGATCTTGAATCCGGTAATGAGACCGGAGAAGGCGAAGATCGTCTCATAGTTCTTGAAGGTGAACATCCGGGGGTAGACCGTAATCCCGCCCTTGATGCTATCCGTGGAGTCATTGAATGAAATCGCCAGCACATTGAGAAAAGGGTACAGTGTGGCCACAGTCACCACCGTAATCGCAATATAGACTACCAAATCGAAGATGCGGTCCGACCAGGACGCGGCGGCCAGTTTTTTGATCAGCATAAGGGCCTCCTAAATGATGCTTTCCTTGGTTATTTTTTTGAAGATACCATTGGCCGTAAACAGCAGAATCACACTGACCACCGAGTTGAAAATATTAATGGCCGTCCCGAAGGAGAACCGTCCCATACCGAGCCCGTAGTTCAGCGCATATAAATCCAGTGTCTGCGAATAGTCGCGTACCAGATTGTTGCCGAGCAGGAATTGCTTCTCGAACCCGATGCTGATGAGATGGCCGATGGAAATGATCAGCAGGATGACGATCGTCGCCCGGATGCCCGGCAGTGTAATGTTCCGCACCTGCTGCAGCCGGCTTGCCCCGTCCACTCTGGCGGCTTCATACAGCTCAGGGCCGATCCCCGATATTGCGGCGAGATAGATGATTGTGTTCCAGCCCGTTTCCTTCCAGACATCAGAGGCGGTCACGATTCCCCAGAACAGATTGCCTTTGGCCATGAACTGGACCGGTTCACTAATAATATGGAGACTCAGCAGCAGGTCATTCACTGCGCCGTTGTCGGTGGAGAGCATCTTGGTAATGATCCCGGCGGCTACCACCCAGGACACAAAGTGGGGCAGATAAGACACCGTCTGGACGAACCGTTTCAGCACCTGCAATCTGACCTCATTCAGGAGAATGGCGAACAGGATAGGAATGATGAATCCGGCCAGCAGCCCCATGAGGCTCATCGCCAGAGTGTTGCGCAGGGCATTGAAGAATTGCTCATCCTGGAAGAGCTCCCTGAAATACTGCAGGCCGACCCATTTCTGCTCAAAAAAAGATTTGCCCGGCTTGTACTTCTGGAAGGCCATCATCCATCCCCATAACGGCAGATAGCTGAAGACAAAGGCCCACAGGACAAAAGGAACCGCCATCATATAGAGATATTTCTGCTGCCGGAATTTGGCCCAGAAGCGTGAAGCGGGTTTCTTGAGCTCCGGCTTCATTGCGGGGGTAATCGCTTTCATTTATGTCCCTCCTTCGATATGGCTTTATCATAATCTTCCGGGAAACGGGGAAACACCCGAAGATTTAAGCGGGAAAACAGGGGGAAATCAGTTCTTTTCGTAAGCGCTTTCTGAAAAATCATCCTCCTGCAGTGAATCCTTCCGGCGGTAGACAGAGGGGGAGAGGCCTGTGATTTTTTTGAACTTCTCACGGAAATAATCCACATCGCTGAACCCGACTTCGCTTGCGGCCTGATGGATTTTGCAGCCCTGATCCAGCAGTTCCTTGGCTCTCTCGATGCGTACTTTGTCCAGATAACTGTTGAAGGAGCTGCCTGTACTGCTCTTGAATAGCTTGCCGAGGTACGCACTGCTGTAAGAGAACACGTCAGCCAGGGTTTCCAGCTTCAGATTCTCGTCATAATGCCTTTGAATGAGGTCCAGCATCCGCTTCATTAATACATCCATCTCATCGCGGATAATTCCGCCTGCATATTGCTCCAGCAGATCCGTGATATAGCGCTGCAATTGGGGAAGCGAGGTATGCCTGTAGATTTGCTGGATTTGCCCGTCCACCCGGCTCTGCGCCTGGCCCAGCTCCTTAAATTCCAGAGAGAGCTTATTGAAAAGTGCCGTAACCGTCCGGACGTAATAGGATTTCACAGCCATCTCCGATAAGCCTGCGGCAGTCATGATATCCCCGGCTTCCTGGATCAGGGAAGGGATTACGGTGAGGTTCCCGGTATCCATGGCAAAATACAGCCGGTCCATCACCGGTGCGAGGCTGCTCTCCGCATCCGGGAGCTTAGCCGGAAGTCCCGTCTTCATCTTCAGCGAGTCCGGACCGATCATCCCCGGCTCATCATAGAAGAAATGATCCTTCATCCGGGCCAGCGCCGATTGATGGGAGACGGAGAGCTCATCCAGGCTGTCCACCATGTCTCCGGCGGTAATAATACATTCCAGTCCCTCGGCGGCGGATGCTTCGCGGATATTCTGCACGATTAATTTGCGGACCAGCTCCTTCTGATAAGAGGGCTGCAGCAGCACGCCCAGATAAGAATCCAGCGAGAAGACAATGCCCCAGCTGTTGTTCTCGAAGCTTGCCGTCAGCCTGGCCTTGACGGCGGTGGAAGGTCCGTTATCCGCATGATCCTGGAGCAGCAGCCGGATCAGGACTACCTGATAGGAATCCCAGAGCAGGCCGGATTCCATTGCCGGGTCCATCAGTGCTGGCGCTGCTGGGTGCAGGCGGCTCTCCATCAGCAGGGACTGGACGAGCATCTCCCGGCTCCATACCTTGACGGCGGCATGATTCCTGCGGTCTATAGTCCGTGCATTCAGCACGTCAGACAGGCTGGACAGATACTGCTGCAGTTCATCTTCATCGACAGGCTTAAGCAGATAGTTATCGATGCCGTAAGACAGCGCACGCTTGGCATAGCTGAAGTCGGCATAGCCGCTCAGGATGACCATATGCATATCCGCCTCGTCATCCTCCCGCAGCTCCCGGATCAGCTCCAGTCCGTCCTTCCCGGGCATGCGTATATCGATAATCATCAGATCCGGGGAATACAGCTCAACCTTATACCGCGCTTCAATCGCGTTGGCCGCCGTATCCACCACCCGGTAGCCAAGGCTCTCCCAGTCCAGCAGCGTGACAAGCCCTTCACGGATAGACAATTCATCATCAACAATTAATACACTATACATAAGAATCACTCCTTAGGGGGATGGCGAAGCTGATCTGCGTGCCGTATCCGCTCTGACTGGCCAGGTTCAGGCCGCATTCCGGGCCATAGGTCAGCTGAAGACGCAGGTGGATATTGCGCATTCCGATATTATTGGTTTCATAATCATCCTTGTTGTCCAGCATTTGCCGGATTTCAGCGATCCGGGCAGCTGAGATCCCTATTCCGTTATCCGATACCTCAACCTTGAGCAGGGCATTCTCGACCCTGATGTCTACTCTGACCATTCCGCCGTCCATCCGGTTTTCCAATCCGTGAATGACGCAGTTCTCTACCAGCGGCTGAATAATCAGCGGAGGTATTTGTATGGCATTCGCTGCCGGATCTACATACAGCTCATAGGCGAGCCGGTCATTATAGCGGAATTTCTGGATGATCAGGTAGCAGCTTACGGTCTCCAGCTCACTTTGCAGCGCTATTCTCCCGTTGCCTACCTCCAGATTCTTGCGCATCATCTTACCCAGCAGCCTTACCACCTGGGAGATGTCGGTCTGGCCCCGGGAATGGGCTTTCATCCGGATCGATTCCAGGGCGTTGAACAGAAAATGAGGGTTGATCTGGCTGGCCATCATCTTGAATTTAATCTCATTCTGCTTCAGCAGGGTGGCGTTCTTCTGGCGGTTCGATTCCTGCACCTCGCTCATCAGATCGTTGATATTCCTTACCATATGATTGAATTGCCTTGCCAGCTGGCCGATCTCATCCTTGCCGTCTATCACCAGCCTCGCCTCCAGATTCCCGGACGCGACCTTGGAGATATGCTTGCTTAAGTGCAGCATGCGTCCGGTGAGCAGCCGTGAGAAGTAATAGATCAGGATAATTGCCAGAATCAGAGCCGAGATAATGACCATAGACGCCAGTGAGATAATCCGGTTGGGCTCACCCACAATGCTCTCTACCGAGAAGATGGAGATAATCCGCAGGCTGTTCAGGCTGCCCCCGGGGTGCCAGTCATCGATCAGCATTTTGGAGGGCTTGCCGTCAATCCTTACATCGGCCGGCCCTTGTCCGGGAAGGGGAGACAGCGGTTTGAAGTCGATGTCCTCCAGCGTCTTGCCCAGCGTATCTGCACGGTTCGAGGCAACAATGTTGTCGTTCTCATCAACGATAATGGTCTCGAAGGTCTCCTGATCCAGAATGGAGTTGAGCCTCTCCGTATTCACATTCACAATCAGCACGCCGGTCGTCCGCTGCTTCAGGAAATCGATCTTGCGGATCAGGCTGAGATAATACTTGCCGTTACGGTTGTCGCGGATATAATTCCAGCAGACCAGCCCTTTCTGGGCAAGGGCGGTCTGATACCAGGACTCCTGCGTTACTGCGGCATCTGCCTGGAGGAACTCCCAGTTGTCCAGCACCGTCGGGTTGTCAATGTACAGCCGGATGCTCGAGATTTCTTTGTATAGCCGGACGAATTCCCGGAAGTCCGGATAGTCCCGGTAAGCCTGCACCACATCATAGACCGATTCATAACGGTGGTTGGCAGCCTCCTCCAGCCGGCTGTCATTGGACAGCCGGTAGGCGATATCGAGCGGGACATTCAGCATCTCGCCGGTTCTTTTTTTGACCCGGTCTACATTGGCTGTAATCTGCTCCAGTGCGTTATCCAGAGCCATATTCTGCAGTTCACTTGTCAGGAACACCCCCACAATCAGCACCGGAATCAGGACAACACAACCAAAGGATAGAAAGAGCTTGGTCCTGAGCTTCAGATTGTTCATCAGGGTGATGATACGGGTATACACGAATACAATCCCCTCCGTCAGTCCTTTATTGTTGACGCTTACATAAGAGTGTATCTGCAAACTGCAAAGCAATATATGTAATTTATTTTTCCACGAAATAAGGTCATCTGAGTCCGGATAGCTCTGCGGGAGGACGTGTTCGTTTACACTCAGCCGGTAAATCTACTCCTCACACACATAAGCTTGTTGATGGAGCTTAACTTCCACTTGTTTTCTGACGTATCGTTTCGTTTATTCATAGGCATTAGCTTTGATTCAAATTTTGACGCCGATAAACCGATTCAGGAGAACTTTAGGCAGCAGCTAGAAGCTTTGGGGGGGCTGGCACGAAATTTCCTTCATTCTCAGCCAAGTTTGGCTATCTGGGATTTGCAGACAGACTTGCTGCTGATCAGCCGGACCTACCATGAAATTATGAACCGCAACCGCAAAATGATTATGATCAGCGTGAAGGAAGCGGATAATCTACCGGGGTTCAGGGAAAGAACATTGAAGCATCCCAGACAATTTATAAATATTTTGACGAATTATTTCACGGTGATGGCCGGCAAGGGGAAGCTGACCGATATAATTCCGGAGATTCAGGCTTATTCCTTCATCTCGATGAATTACGGGGTATTCGCCAACAACCTGGATATTGGTACAATCTCACTTGAGGCATTCATTAAGGAAAGTGTGCAGACCTTCACCAGGGGGTTAACCCCATAAAGAGAAGGCTAGGCTATTCAATAAAAGAGGCTGGCTACCTATAAAGGAGCCGGCTTTTTTGCTATGGAATATAGTTCAATCCAATCAATCGGCAGCGATTGAGACAAATAACTAAAATTCTGCAACCCTGACTGAAATTTGCTGCCTTATGAATTCAAACATGATGAAATATAATTGTGATAACAGAAGCAGTTGAAGAAAAGGGGCGGGAGATGGCCAGGGTTAGGAGCACAGCAGAGAAGCTTAAGAGGTGGCTTGCGGATCTATCCATCCAAATCAAGCTGATTGGGGCTTATATCGTGATTATTCTGGTTCCGGTTATTGTAATTTCCAACTATTTGTTTACCGGGTTCTATCAGAATACGATCAAAGACATCATCAAGGAGAACCGATACCAGACCGATAATGAGAAACAAGAGATTATGAGCAGGATCGGAGTCATGGAGCAGTCAATCGGATTACTGGTTTCGGATCGGCAGCTGAGAGAGTATGTAACCGTTGAATCGGAGCCCGGGTTGAACGATATCAAGCGGTTTCAGGAATACTCCTTCACCTATTTACAAACCGTGTTGTTCAATAATTCGGATATCGCAAATATTCACTTTTTCGTGAACAATCCATGGATTAGTGAGCTCTGGCCGATCATTTATCATGAAGAAAGGATTAAGGACAAGCCATTTTATACTAAAATGTTGAATCAAACCGGAAACGTTCTATGGGAGATTCAATCTGAAGATGCAATATTACAGGACAGCAACGCTGCTGTGAACCAAAGCTTAAGCTCCATAGTCTCCTTGATGGCGGGAGTTAATCAAATGAACAGCCAGAATCTCTTCCAGCATCTTGGAATCGTCAAAGTCGATATGCCCATCGGGAATTTCTTCAAAAAGGCATATAACAACAGCAGTGACCGGGACTCCCGGTTCTACATACTTGATCAGCAGGGCAACCTGCATGCCAACAGCACAGACCCGCTAGCGGGATTGGATGAAGCTGATATTCAGCCGGCCGTCGCTAAGTACAAGGAAGCAGGCAAGTCATCATTGCTGCTCTCCCACAAGGGGGAGGATTTCCTATACCTCGTCGAACATATCGATAAAATAAATGCAGAGCTTATCAATGTGATTTCATTACACACTACATATTCCAAGATAGATCAAACCCGAAACACCGTCATTGTGGTTATTATAATCCTGCTGATACTTCTGGCAATTACAACCTTCTTCATGCAGTCCATCATACTGAACAAACTGAATATTCTGCGGGACTCCATGAAACAAGTGCGCGGCGGTGACTTTGGCGTAGATATTGATGTCAAAGGCGGCGATGAGATCGGAGAGCTGGCCCACCATTTCCGGCAGATGCTGAATACGATCAACGGAATGATCGCCGATGCGGTGAAGCGCAGCGCAGCCACGAAAGAAGCTGAGCTCCAGGCGTTGCACAATCAGATTGACGCCCATTTTTTATACAACACCCTGGAGAATTTGAAAATGCTTGCAGAGGTTGAGGGGCAGTATACCGTATCGGATGCGCTCACTTCCCTGGGCAGTATGATGCGTTACAATCTCCGATGGACAGGTGACCGGGTGCAGCTGAGAGATGAAATGGGGCATATTCAGCATTACATAGCTATTATGAGCATCCGGTATGATGAGAAGCTGAAACTGGAGATTGAGGTGGAGGACGAATTTTGGGATCACGAAATATTGAAGATGTCGCTGCAGCCTATTGTCGAGAATGCCTTGAAGCACGGAGTTTATTCCGCTCTGATGAAAAGTGACGGCCTGATTGTGGCTATCCATGCTTTTGAAGACGGGGGGTTCTTCTATATTGAGGTGACTGACAACGGTATCGGAATTGCAGAGGATAAGCTGCAGGAGCTGAATCGTAAGCAGATTATGAGTGAAGAGGAATTCAATGCATTGCCCCGGGAGAAGGCGGAAACAACGGAGCTGAATAAGGGCAGCGGCATCGGGCTGCGAAATGTGAATCAGCGGATTCAGATGGTGTATGGTAATGAACATGGACTCAGGATAGAGAGCAAGCGGGGGAGCTATACCCAAGTGACCGTTAAGCTACCTTTAATCATATCAAGTAGAGGAGGAACGCAGATTATATGAGAAAGCTCCTGATTGTGGATGATGAAAAGAATATCCGCCGCGGGCTCCAGGCCATGATTGAGCGGGAGTATAAAGATGTCTATGACATTCACTTGGCTTGCGATGCATTTGAAGCGCTGGACATACTGAAAGCTGTGAATATAGATCTTCTGATTACAGATATTCGTATGCCGGAGATGGATGGGATCGGATTAATAAAATCGATTCAAGACTTCCATCTGAAGCCTGTAATTGTAATAGTCAGCGGCTATGATGATTTCTCTTATGCCAGAGCGGCTATCCGTTATGAAGTGAAGGAATATCTGCTCAAACCGGTGATCCGCGAGGAATTGGCTGCTACGATCAAGCGTGCTGAAGATGAGCTTGGACGAAGAGAGGAAGTGATAGTTGCACGGTCCGCGCCCTCTGAGCAGCGGGAGGAGTACATGGAGAGCCAGCTGAATTACTACGCGGGCCATTCATCAGCGGAGCCGGAAGAGGTTAGAGAGCGGCTGGCCCAGCTGGAGCTGGTTTGGATGGATCACGGTTTTCATGCAGTAATGATTAAACATGCCGGGGATTTGCAGGCACTAGGGTCGATGACCTTTAAGGCGCAGTTTCAAGCGTTAATAGAACAGCTTCAGCCTGCATTTCATTTTCGCTTTGTGCGGTTTTTTGACCGGAATACGCAGGCTGTTATCCTGACGGAAGGGATGCATGCTGCTCGGATAGTAACAAGGCTGCTGATGCAGGCAGATTCTCACCTGAATATCTCCGTAAGCGGGCTGAATTATGGGATGGAGAAGCTGTACTCTGCTTATGAGGAGGCGGCTGTTTCTTTGAAGCATACTTTCATGCTGCCCGCACCCGGTATCGTAACATTCGAAGAGGTTTGCCTTAAGGATAACGCCTATCAGGTGCCGGCTGATACAATCAAAAGGGTTGCAAATATGCTGGGTTCAGGGCGGGAGAAGGAGCTGCTGGGCCTGCTGCGTGAAATATTGGACGCTGCGGATATCAGCCCGAAGAATATCGGGTATCTTGAGGGAATTAGCAGAGCCTTGAACGAACTTGTATTTGATCAAACCTTTCAATCGTATGGTAAAGAAGAATCAACGGAAATACTCCAACAGTACAGCAAGGTTAGCGATTTATATCAGTTCAGCTGTTTCCAAGACTATTCCTGTGAAGTAGAGAGCCTGTTCCTGCTGCTGGATGGCAACCTCCAAACCCTGAAATCCGTGCAGATCGATAATAAAGAAATGAAGAAGGCGATCCAATACATTCACGAGAACTATGCGCAGAATATTAATATGACCATTATTTCTAATCTAGTGTCCTTTAACTATTCTTATTTTAGCCAGGTCTTCCGGGAATACACGGGAGAGAATTTTGTGAACTATTTGAAGAAAGTCCGGATCGGTAAGGCCAAGCAGCTGCTCCAAACAACAGATGATATGATTTACGAGATCGCCAAGAAATCCGGGTTTGAGAACACGAAGAACTTCAACCGGGTGTTTAAAGAAAGTGAAGGTGTGAGTCCGGTAGAATACCGTAATCAGCAAAAAGTACTGTCTGCGTCAATAGATTAATAGCCGAAGTGTTTACCATCCCTTACTCTTTCATCTCAATGGTTATCTCTTAAATTTATGGAAGATTAATCCGATAAAGAAGGAATCTGCATAACAATAATGGATATATATTGACAAGGAAGCAGGGATGATATTGTCTTCCAGGAAGCTTATATTTAATGAGAATGAAGTCCAGCGCCTGCAGACCAGAATAGGCCAGGTAAGCCAGGACACTAACCGGCTGTATTTGCAGCTGAAGGGCCAGTCCAGCGGCTGGGGCGGAATTCCCCTGGGAGACCACCTCGTGAAGTCCCAGGTCATGATCAATGAATTAACCGTAGAAGCAGAGAAATTGGAGGATATTATCCGGACCGCCCTGAAGGGGGTTGCAGGACTCCAGGAGGAGAATAAACGGCAGGCCGACAAGCTCACGCAGCAGTTTAGTCTTCTCGCGGGTGTATTCGGAAGCTTTGGGACACAAGGTCCTGCCGGGCGGGTTTCCATTCCAGCCTTTGTGCAGAAGAGTGTATCGCATCTGATCACTTCGGTTACCGTCCTGCTGGGAAAGGATGAGCTGAATAACGATCCGGCAGTGCAGAAGCTGCGGAATATCATCCAAACGTCCGGGCTTTTGACCGTAGAGGGTATTGCGGCCGTAAGCAAGCTGAAGGATATCTTCGCGGCGCGGGATGGGATCGCGAAGGCGCAGATGGCCTTCAAGGTCTATGAAGCGTTCGGGAACAAGACGCAGATGGAGGCTGTCCATGCGCAGGCCGAGGAAGCACGCCGGAAGCTGGTTTCGCTGGGTGTAGCCAAGGTTCAATATGAACCAGGGAAGGATCTAAGCGGCTATTTCAAGCAGCCGGCTGTCAAAGCCTGCGATTATGATCCGTCGATCACGGCGGAGAGTGTACCGCTCATACATAACGAAGAATATCTGCTGCAGCTGCGGCTGGCGATGGAGAAGAGTGCCGCTGGGAACTATGCGCGAAGCCAGCTGGAAGTGAAGCGGGAGGAGATCAGGATCGCTGAGGCTGTGAGGCAGGTCCAGGAGCAGATCGAAGCTGCAAGACGGCTGAACGGTCCGCCGCTGGAACTGCCGGATGGCACTCCGATTACCGCTAGCAACAAACGAAATGAGACGACCTTTAACTATTATATGGAGCGGATTTCTGATCCCAAAGTAACCAATCAGGTGCTGGCCTATGAAATGTGGCTGGAAGACACGTACGGTATGACGGAATGGCGGAAAAAAGTCGTACAAGCAGACGCGGTAGTAAGGGCTTTTGGGGAAGGCTTGATCACAGAGGTCATCATGGGTGTGGCGGATACGGCTACATTTGCCTTCAAGCTTGTGGTCCACCCGGTCAAAACAACAACGGAAATGAAGAATCAAGCGGTGTATATCATGGAGCATCCGGAAGTACTGGTGGAAGCGGCCAAGATGGCTTATCATAATTTTGACGAAGGAACCCCGGAAGAGAAGGCAGCGATGCTGGGCTCGGTAGCGTCCATACTGGTTCCGGGACTGCAGGTCACCAAAATTGGCAAAGCTGGGAAAGTGTTCAGCGGGGTGGAAGACGTCGTCAGCCAGGCGGCGAAGGATGCCCTGAAAGGAATCAAGTCGAAGCTCCCGGAGCTGGGTCCAGTCTTACAGACACCGGAGGGGTTTGCCTTCAAGGCAGGGGAAATACCCGATACCCCAGCGTTGCCGAAGACGCCGGTGCAGCAGCAATATATTGATGCGATGGATGAAATGGGTGGCAACGGCGGTAGGGTTGAGGGGCCGGGTGAAGTACCTGAAAAGACTTTTGCTGATAATCCTTTTGATGATACAGGGAAACTAATACCTAATGCGAAGTATAAGGCCGGTGAGCACCAATATAATTATGAAACAGATCAGTTGGGTAGAATTGAAAAGTTTAGTACGGATGAGCTAAAATTAACGGCAAGAGATGAAAGATTACCGCATGATGCAAATACACCAGGCAAAGTAACTGGAGACCATGCAGGTCATTTGGCAGGAGACAGATTTGGAGGGTCACCAGAGATTGATAACCTTGTATCTCAGTCAAGTAATGTGAATTTGAGTAAGTATAAAAAAATTGAAAATCAGTGGGCGGCAGCAATAAAGGAAGGAAAGCAAGTAAAAGTAAATGTTGAAGTGAAATATGAGGGAGATAACTTACGACCATCTAAGTTTATTATAGATTACGAGATAGATGGAGAATTTTTTTCTAAGGATTTATTGAATTGAAAGGATGATCAATCAATGAATAAGGTGTTTGAAGATTTTTTTAGTGAATTGCAAGCGGATATGGTCTCTATATGTTTGGAGTATGTTAGTAATAATGCTGATACAATATTTATCTATTGCTCATTTGAGGAAAAGGTCATTTCCAGTGATTTTTTCTTCTTGATTAATGGGAAAGTTGTTAGAAAAAATAAATTAAATGATGCTTTGGAAAAAAATGAAAATAAATTTCAATATAATACATCTGTAGACCGGCAAAGAGGAGTAATGAGAATAATAAATGGAGACATCGAAAAAATATATAAATTATGCAATGATTACAACAGAGAAATGCCCACTGAAATTAAACTAGTTTACAAAGTAGATAAGAATAGTCTTAATGCTGAATATAAATATGATTTGATACATACTAATGATCCTGTTAAAACTGCAGATGACATTTCTATGGAATGGTTTGAACAAATTAAAATGGGACTAACTAATAATAAAGTCTGAACCCAATGATTTTGTTTCTTTTTTGGAAGTGACTAACGTTGGTCACCAAACTGCCTAATTGCAAATGAAACAGAAATTATGTTCGTTCAATTAGGAGGAAGAGTCAAGTTATGACCTAAGTCAATTACTTGAAGTATTCTTTTATGATGAAGAAAGTGTCGCTATTCTATTACACAGGACAGGTCAATTGTGGTCAGATGCCCCCATGATTGACTTGTTTTTGTTGTTTTCGTTTCTCATAGGGGTTCGGCAGTACCGGTTAAGAAGAAAAGATAATATTCATTCTTAATGGTCTTATTAAAACCGTTGACAACAGATTTGTTAATCAAGCAAGGATACTACAATTGAGTTTTTCGGAGGAGAAGTCAATATTGCTTTGATGGTAGATGGTGAAGAAGATGGCGAATTTAGTGAAAAACAGTATGCTTCATATAATACTTTTAATACTTTGAAAGAAAATTGGGGGGCTATTCAGCAAAGTATTCTTTGTCAAAATATTTCTATTTCATTTACAGACCGACTATAAGTGGATTCCACCAAAGTTGACCTGTTTTTTCGTCAGGCATCAGAACAAAAGAGATAAATACAAATTAACATGGCACGAATTAAATGATGTTAAAACAATGCAGCTTGTCCCAACAAAGATAAACAATACATTTGAACATCTTGGTGGTGTTGGTGGAACGCGGGTGCGTTTGAACCTGAAGGATTTGCGGATAAATAGTAGGGAGAGATTTAAAAAGGGAAGGACGAGATATTGGGATTCTATTTAAGAGTACATGGGATCAGGAAAATGGCCTGGGACTTCGTTTATTGGATGAAGCTGTAGTTGATGTTGGATATCAGGATGTTGTAATTTAGCAGCAAAATAATCGGAATGGGGAGCATCTATATTTTTTGACGGCGCTTCTTCTCCTGCTTATAATGAACAAATATAACGCAGCAACAACGACGGGAGACGCGGAATGGATCAATATACGGAAGATATAGGTTATATCATGTGGAGAGTCACGAACAATTGGCAAAAGTTAATGAAAGCTGAGCTGCGGGAGGTGGATCTGACACATGTCCAGTTTGCGCTTCTGCGGTCCTGCCATGCACTGAATGAGCGGGAAAGCGCGTCCGGTGTGACGCAGATTCAGATTGCCCACAATTCTGATATCGATCCGATGATGGCTTCAGAAGTGCTGAGAACATTGGAGAAAAAAGGGTATATCAGCCGTGTGCCGCATCCGCAGGATACCAGAGCCAAGCTGATCTCACTGACCGAATCCGGTGTAGCTGTTATGGAACGTGCCAGCCGGATTGTTATGAGCGCGGACCAGATGTTTTTCTCCAGACTGGGGCCGGATATGCATGATTTCATTGCCCGCTTAAAGACGTTGTCGACATAGCTCTGGAATGAATTTGCCAAAAGAAAGTTTAAAGAAAAACCTTGACTCCATTTAATAAGTGAACATATAATAATCGAACATATAGATAATATGGTTAGGCAATTCGAGAGGAGAACGTTAGTACATGAATGAGGCAACACAAATCAAGGTGAAATACAAGGTAATCCCTGTGCTCGTTGCGCTATTATTAGGGGGATTCATCGGGTTGTTAAGTGAGACCATGATGAACGTGGCCCTGCCCGTGCTTATGGCGGAGTGGAATCTTTCCGCTTCAACCGCACAATGGATCACCACAGGTTACATTCTGGTCATCAGCATCATTATGCCGGTCTCAGCCTTACTGCTGCAGTGGTTCACAACTAGAAAACTATTTGTGACAGCGATCAGCTTATTTATGCTCGGAACCTTGGCCGCAGGGCTTGCCCCGGGCTTTGGGATGCTGCTTATCGGGCGTTTGGTTCAAGCAGCGGGTACCGCAATCTTGATGCCGGTCATCTTCAATACGATCCTGACTATTATTCCACCCGCTAAACGCGGGGCGGCTATGGGTATGGTAGGTCTCGTGATGATGGTAGCTCCGGCGCTTGGACCTACCGTGTCCGGGCTGATCATCGACAAGCTGGATTGGCACTGGATGTTCTGGGTGCTGGTTCCTTTCCTGGTGATCGACTTTATTATCGGGCTGCTTAATATTGAGAACGTGGCAACGATCACCAAACCGAAGATTGATATTTTGTCGCTTGTCCTGTCCACCATCGCCTTTGGAGGTATCGTATACGGGCTTAGTGTTGTGGGCGAAGGAGACGGAGGCTGGGGCAGTCCGAAGGTTATTGCCTGCCTTGTTATCGGACTTGCAGCGCTCTTACTGTTTATCTTGCGCCAGCTCACGATGAAGCAGCCGATCATGAATCTGCGGGCGTTCAAATATCCTATGTTCACAGCAGGTACGTTGTTTATTGTGATCGGCTTCCTGACGATTTTCGCTACATCGTATTTGCTGCCGATCTTTATGCAGGGCTCACTGAGATTGTCAGCGCTGTATGCCGGACTGCTCATGCTTCCCGCAGGGCTGGTCAATGCCATACTGTCACCCATTATCGGACGGAGCTTTGATAAAGTCGGCCCCCGGGTACTGGTTATTCCGGGTATGATCATTCTGTCCGCTGCCATGTGGATGTTCACCAGCGTTGACGTAAATACTCCAGTCTACATGATCATTCTTATGCACTGCTGCATGACAGTGGGTCTGGCGCTTACCCTGATGCCGGCGCAGACGAACGGGCTGAATCAGCTGCCACGGGAACTGCATCCGCATGGTACAGCCATCATGAATACCCTGCAGCAGTTAGCCAGTGCAGTCGGGACAGCTCTGATTGTAAGTGTGATGACTGCCGGCCAAAGTACTTACATCAGTACTCATTTGGATACCGCAGCAGCGGATATGGGATCACTAAGTCTGGCGGCAGGCGTGCATAATGCGTTCATTCTGGCGGCAGTCATCACGCTGATTGGTGTGATTGCCGGATTCTTCGTGAGACGGAGTATCGTTCACAGTCATGCTGCAGCACAGCCGGATACGCCAAGACGGCAGACGGCTTCCTAATATTCGAGAGTTCATAAGGGGATTTCCGGCAGTTGCCGGAGGTCCTCTTTTAACAATGGAGTACAAATATAGCTGGTTTCTATTGGTCACTTGCACAATGCATTTCGTCCGATCCTCAATATTCGTTTACTGCCCCGGGACCGTATAATTATGAGAGTGTGTTCAACAAGTACTTAGGGGGATATTCGAAATCGAAGGAGTAATCATTGATTGGTACGGAGCAGTGGCAGGACAGGCTATTGCCATTATTCTGATCCTTAGAAAATTGAATCCGGTATACGCACTGTTCCTGGGAGCCATTGTAGGGGCGCTTATTGGCGGAGCCAATCTGGAACAGACGGTAAGCGTTCTTGTAAGCGGTACACAAAGCGTAATGGGCATGGTTCTGCGGGTGCTGGCCGCCGGAGTCCTGGCTGGTGTCATGATGGAATCGGGGGCGGCTGAAGCCACTGGCCAGACTTAAAGTGGATGCGCTTTATATTCTGCCGCTGGCCGGAATTATCGGTATGCTGGCGATGGGGCAGGGGAACAAGGTTCTGCAGTATACTTCCTCCGGTCTCCGTAAAATGACAGCCACCGTCCTGATCCTGATCGGGGCAGGCGGAATTGCCGGCTTGATCTCTGCTTCGGATTTATCGAATCAGGTGGTTCATCTCATTGAGCTGTCCGGAATCTCCGGCACGTTCCTGACACCGATCTCCGGTATTCTGATAGCAGCGGCAACTGCGTACACTTCGACTGGGGTTATTGTGGCGACCGGTTCCTTCGGACAGGCCATTCTGGATATGGACACGGCTCCGCTGGCGGCAGCCGTTATGGTCCATACCGGGGCGACGTTCATCGACTCGCTGCCGCAGGGCAGGGCACTTACTTATCACGTTACTGCGGACAGTATGAAGATGACGATCAAACAGCGTATGGGGCTCATCTCTTACGAAGCGCTTGTCGGCGGAACGATGACGATTGTGGCTACGCTGGTTTACGGATTTTCATTCTAATATCAATATCATATACGGGGTGTGGAAATGAGAGAGAAAACCTTTGTACTGGCACCGGATTCCTTTAAGGAGAGTATGACTGCGAAGGAAGTCTGTCTTGCGATGGAGAGCGGACTGCGGAAGATTTATCCGGAAGCGGCTTATATCCATGTTCCCATGGCAGACGGCGGAGAGGGGACGGTACAGTCTCTTGTCGATGCTTCCGGCGGGGAGATTCATTATAAAAAAGTCGTGGGGCCGCTGGGACAGCCGGTTACGGCGAAATACGGGATTCTGGGCGACGGAGAGACTGCGGCGATCGAAATGGCTTCTGCCAGCGGCATTCAGCTGGTGGACAAGGCGGAACGGAATCCGCTGATCACAACGACTTACGGTACGGGTGAGCTGATTATGGAATGTCTGGAACGGGGAATCCGCAAGATTATCATCGGCATCGGCGGGAGTGCGACCAATGACGGCGGCGCAGGCATGGCCGAGGCGCTGGGTGCGAGATTCATCGATGAGGCGGGGAAGTTGCTGCCGCGCGGCGGCGGCAGTCTGGGCCGACTGAGCAGCGTCGACATCAGCTCACTTGATGCAAGACTGCAGCAGATTCAGCTGATTGTGGCTTGTGATGTGACGAATCCGCTCTGCGGTGATCACGGGGCATCGGCGGTATTCGGCCCGCAAAAAGGCGCTACACCTGAAATGGTGCAGCAGCTTGATGCCAATCTCGCTCATTATGCGGCGGTGGTGAAGCAGCAGCTTGGCAAGGATGTGCGGGATCTTCCCGGTGCCGGTGCGGCCGGCGGTCTGGGGGCAGGCCTTATGATCTTCACGCAGGCCACACTCCAGAAGGGGATCGAGATCGTGATTGAATACACGGGTCTAGGCCGGAAGCTGGCGGATGCGGATTTCGTATTAACCGGTGAAGGCGGAATCGATTTCCAGACGAAATTCGGCAAAACACCATATGGTGTAGCCCGTACCGCCAAGGCCAACGGCAAGAAGGTGATTGCCCTGGCCGGCTACATCGGCGAAGGAATTGAAACGCTGTATGCAGAAGGCATTGATGCCATCTTCGGCATAGTCCCGGGCGCTTCCAGCCTGGAGCAGTTATTGGCTGAAGGCCCGGCTAATGTTGAGCGGACCTGCGAGAATATTGCGAGGTTGCTGAAGCTTAGCGAATAGTGGAGCTGGACGGGTAGTGCAGCGAGGTGAATAGTGGAGCTGGGCGAATAGCTGAGTTGAATTGGATTGAGTTGAGTTGAATTGAGCCTGATTGAATAGCCCCTGGGATAATTCCCAGGGGCTATTGATTTTGTGCGGGAGATAAGACTATAAATAATCCCCGCAGAGGTGAAATCCTGCACGAAATACAACATTCTTCCCGTGATATCGGGTCTAATCACAGATTGTTGTATTTCATACAACAATCGTTACGAAACCGCCTGAATTTACGCTTCCGAGTTGTATTACGTACAACATTTGGAAACGCGGGGCAGTAATTCAACGCACGGGAGGCCCCGCAATCCGCACCCGCCCGCACCCGAGCCCGAGCACCCGCCTGCCTACACCCGCATCCGCCCCCTCGCACCCGCACCAGCACCCGTACCGGCACCGACACCCGCACGGGACGCCCGCGCAACCCGCACCCCCTCCCTCGCCCGCATCCTCGCCCGGGCATAACAACACGAGAAGCCGCTCTACTTATAGAGCGCTAGCAATTCATACGTAAGCTCGAAGAGCTGCAGTTATGGTTGATGAAGCTTCTAAGTGTCTCCAGCAGATCGGCGGTATCCTCCAGCTTGATCGCCCTGCCGGGTTTGTCCGACAGCTTCGCATGGCTGAGCTTCACCAGAAATTCAGCTTCTTCGAAGGTAATGGCTTGTGAAGCAGGCTTCAGCGCAAGCTGTATACCCAAGGCCAATTTGGCCTGAGGTATCCCTCGGCAATGCTGGGTTCCAGTCTGCCGGAGGCCAGCAGCAGGAGCGGCTGGTTATGCAGCAGCTTCTTTTCTTAATTTCTGGGAATACGCTCCCTGATGGGCGAGCCGCATTTCCAGCATAGCCTTCTTGCGGTTTGCCTCATTCGCGAGATTCTCCAGTGTGTTCCGCTGTTCGATGAGCAGGAGGGATACCGTTGTTCTTACGATGTTGCAAAAAGGCCGGACTTCCTCAGGGCTCCCGGAAATTCCGATCACACCAACGCGGGTGTTGCCGATGACAATCGGTTCGTTGGTCCTTTTTTCTCATACAGACCATCCTCCAGCACCTCGACCATTTGCCCGGTGGACAATGCCTTGACTGCACCCTGGTGAACGGTGCCGACCCGTTCTTTCTTTCCACTGCCGACAATAATCCCCTGATGATTCATGATGATGATGTTATAAGGAATATCCATCATCATTTTACAATTTCCTGTGCCTGCTTCTCGGATAGCTGAAACAACCGGAATTTCCCCCTTCGCCGTGCCCGGAGGGCTGCCTAGGCAGCCTCAGTCTCTTTCATTGTGCATCTGAACAAAAGTATAGAGCTTCTGCACGGAGAATAAAGACTGAACCGGTGTACCGGAGCTAAGGGGGCGGCCAAACGGTCCAGGCAGAGTAGCGCAGCGGTGTTTTACGGTTATGGGGACTATGGACTAGATAGAGACTTGGGAGATTCCCGCCCGGCTGAAAATCTCTTTCAATCTAACCTCCTTGTCAGCATTCCAGGGGGTTACGGGTGCAAGACAGAAGGTGGACACCGGCACACCAGCCAGACGAATGGCTTCTTTTATTGAAGGAATGAAAGGATCATCAATGCTATACAGCGCAGGGATCTCTATGATTCTCCGGTGCAGCTCATGCACCTCTGCCAGATCATTCTTCAGGAAGCTGCTGAGTAACCCGAGCATCAGCTGCGGTGCGAAGTTGGCACTGGCGGCAATCGCCCCGTCTCCACCGGCAGCAAGCGTGGGCAGCAGATATTCATCGAAACCGCAAAATACCGAGAAGTCCGGTTTGACCGCCTTCACCTGCATAATCATCTGCCGGATATGGCTGAGCTGGTCTACGGTTTCCTTAATTCCAGTTACATTTGTGTATTTGGCGGCAAGGCGGCTGACGAAGGCCGGACTCAGATCCTGGCCAGTCAGTGCCGGGAAGTTGTACAGCATCAGCGGCACATCAACGGCTTCCAGAATTGAGGCATAATGCGAGAACAAAGCCTCCTCGCTAAGCTTGTAATAATAAGGATTAATGACAACGACGCCTGTTGCTCCTTGCTCCGCAGCATGCTTGGTAAGGCGGAGGGTCTCTGCTGTCGTATTGCTGCCGGTACCAATCCATACGGGAAGACGGCCATTCGTGTATTTAACGCATACCTCAGCGATTTCCTCGCGCTGCTCGGTGCTGAACAAGCTGAATTCTCCGGCTGTCCCGAGGAAAAAGAGTCCCTGAACTCCTTGCCGGATCAGGCTGTCGATCAGCAGCTTCATTCCGCTAGGGTCGAATTTTCCGGATTGATCCAGAATCGTCGGAACCGGGGGGATGATGCCTGTATGATGCGGTCTCACGGTCATGTTAGAAATTTTCATTTTATTCCGCCTCCAAGTTTGTTATTATAAACATAAGATTATTATAGTGAACTAAGGCGGCTTAATCAATTGATTTATGAGAGGGGAATGAAGGTTTGGACCGGAAATATTGGGTTCCAGCTTTAGAACGGGCCGATCTGATTCTTACGGCAATCTCCAGGAAGCCCGGAGAACATAAGATGACCGACCTGTGCGATGAAACGGGCATTAACAAAAGCTCCATGTTCTCGCTGCTACGCACGATGGAAACCCTGCAATGGGTGGTGAAGGATGACAGGGAGGCTTACGCACTGGGGGCTGGGGTTTCCTACTATAATACGGTTTACAACGAATCCCTTAAGCAGAATACGAATCTGGTGGAGCGGTTCCTGGTAAGCTCTGCACAGAGTGTCAGGGTAATCGGGGAAACCTTTCAGTTATCGGTTCTTGACCGGGATGAGATTATCTATCTGGCCAAGCAGGAAGGGCCCTCACTTGTGAGGCTGGAGTCCAGCCCAGGGATGCGGTTCCCGGCACATGCGACCGCCATGGGCAAGATGATGCTGGCATTGCTGCCGGAAGCCGAGCTCCTAAGACGTTATTCCGGCAAAACCTTAACTGCGGTTACGTCTCACACGTTGACGAGTTGGGCGGAATTCACGGCTGCATTGTCTGAGATTCGTGAGGCCGGTTACGCCGTGGACCGGGAAGAAATTATTCAGGGCATCAGCTGTGTGGCTGCGCCGATTCTGGATGCTACAGGAAATGCCGTTGCCGCTGTAAGCACCACGATGCTGCAGCATGCTTTTGCCGATAAACAGGAGGCTGCGGTCCGGGAAGTGATAGAGCTGGCGAGGAAACTATCCTCGTGTTAATCGTCTGGGCAAGTTCATTCTGAAGGAAAGAAGGGTTAAGTGTGAAGCTGACATTGCATGAGATTATGAAGGAAGCCATAGATGATACTATTCCTGTACATACCGCTGCGGAGGGTCCCGCAGGCAAGCTGCCGATTACAGGAGAGCAGCTGCGAAGTGCACCAAGCGGAGAAATCTTCGGCATGACTCAGAATGCGGGCATGGGCTGGAATCCGCTGCTGCTGAACAGACCGCAATATCTGATTCTCGGCACAATGGGCGGAATCCGGCGGGAGGACGGCAGTCCGCTAGCGCTCGGTTACCATACCGGACACTGGGAAATCGGCGTGATGATGGAAGAAATTGCTGAGGAGCTCACCGCCAATCAGGGGATACCGTTTGCCGGTTATGTCAGTGATCCCTGTGACGGGCGTTCCCAGGGGACCACGGGCATGTTCGATTCTCTTCCTTACCGGAATGATGCTGCCGTGGTTCTACGGCGGCTGATTCGTTCCCTGCCTACCCGCAAAGGAGTTCTGGGCGTAGCCACCTGCGATAAAGGTCTGCCCGCCATGATGCTGGCGCTGGCCGGAATGCGGCATCAGCTTCCGGGGATTATCGTGCCTGGCGGCGTTACACTGCCGCCGGTTAACGGCGAGGATGCCGGCAAGGTGCAGAGCATCGGAGCGCGGTTCAGCAATGGTGAACTTTCGCTCGAGGATGCAGCAGATCTGGGCTGCCGGGCCTGCGCGACCCCGGGAGGCGGCTGTCAATTCCTCGGCACCGCCGCAACGGCCCAGGTGATTGCTGAAGCACTGGGCATGTCACTGCCACATTCGGCTCTGTCACCATCGGGGCAGCCGGTCTGGAAGAATATCGGCCGCCAGTCGGCCCGCGCACTTCAGCATATGGAGCATAGCGGGATAGTGATGAGTGATATTCTTACAGATCAGGCTATTAAGAACGCGATGGTACTGCATGCTGCGTTCGGAGGCTCCACGAATCTGTTGCTGCATCTGCCGGCCGTTGCCCATGCCGCCGGGTTGAAGATTCCTACAGTAGATGACTGGAACGAGGTGAACCGCCAGGTTCCCCGGCTGGTCAGTGTGCTTCCGAACGGTCCGGTGCCGCATCCTACGATCCGCGTGTTCCTGGCAGGCGGTGTCCCTGAAGTCATGCTGCATTTACGGCGCCTAGGACTGATTGATGAATCCGTACTGACGGTAACGGGGCGGACACTGGGCGAGAATCTCGACTGGTGGGAGACTTCGCAGAGACGGACGGACATGCGCAGGAGATTACAGGAAGCGGACGGTATTGACCCGGATTCTGTGATCATGAGCCCGGAAGAGGCCAAGCGGCAGGGTATGGCTTCCACGATGACGTTTCCCACCGGGAACCTCTGCCCTGAAGGGGCGGTGATCAAATCGGCAGCGATTGACCCTTCCGTCTTGGACAGCGAAGGAGTCTATAGGCATACGGGAAGAGTGAAGGTGTTCACTGCCGAGAAGGATGCTATCCGTAGCATTAAGGACGGCAAGGTGAAGGCTGGCGATATCCTAGCCATTATCGGCCGTGGGCCGAGCGGAACAGGAATGGAAGAGACCTACCAGCTGACATCCGCGCTCAAGCATCTGCCTTACGGCAAATATGTCACGCTGATCACGGATGCCCGTTTCTCCGGTGTGTCCACCGGTGCCTGCATCGGGCATATGGGACCGGAAGCGCTGGCGGGCGGTCCCCTCGGGAAGCTGCGGGATAATGACTGGGTAGAGGTGCTGATCGATACTGTGAAGCTGGATGGGAGCGTGAATCTGGTCGGGGAAGGCGGAGAAGGGGGACAGCCGCTGTCGAAGGAAGCAGGCACCTTGATTCTGGCTTCGCGGACTCCGCATCCGGGTCTTGCCGTTGATCCGGGACTGCCCGATGACACCCGGCTATGGGCCGCACTGCAGGCAGCAAGCGGAGGGACCTGGCAGGGCTGTGTCTACGATACCGACAAAATCATTGCCTTACTGGAAGCAGGACGGCAAGCATTGGGGGAGAAAGCATGAGCAGAAATCTGATTCATAATCCGATTCTCCGCGGGTTTCATCCGGACCCGTCGATCTGCCGGGCGGGGGAGGACTACTACATTGCCACCTCCACCTTCGAATGGTTTCCCGGCGTACGGATTCATCATTCACGCGATCTGTTAAACTGGCGCCCGCTTACGTATGCGCTGACCCGCAAATCGCAGTTGAATATGGAAGGTGATCCGGATTCCGGAGGCGTATGGGCGCCTTGTCTCACTTATGATGCGGGACTCTTTTATCTGATCTATACCGATGTCAAAAGCAGACAGGGGGCGTTCAAGGATACGCCTAACTATCTGGTAACTGCTAAGAATATCGAAGGTCCCTGGTCTGAGCCTGTGTATCTGAACAGCAGTGGCTTCGACCCTTCGCTGTTCCATGATGAAGACGGGCGCAAATGGCTGGTTAATATGCTGTGGGATCACCGCACCGGGAATAACAGCTTCGCCGGCATTGTGCTGCAGGAGTATTCGGCAACTGAGCAGCGGCTTACCGGTCCGGTCATTCCCATTTATAAGGGAACGGAGCTGAAGCTCACGGAAGGACCGCATCTGTACCGGAAGGACGGCTGGTATTATCTCATTACGGCTGAGGGCGGCACACAGTATAATCATGCGGTAACCGTGGCGCGGTCACGGCAAATCGAAGGGCCTTACGAAACGGCCCCTAATCATCCGCTGCTTACTTCTGCCGGAAATCGTGAATTGGAGCTGCAGAA
This sequence comes from Paenibacillus sp. FSL R5-0912, assembly GCF_000758605.1. Taxonomy (NCBI): domain Bacteria; kingdom Bacillati; phylum Bacillota; class Bacilli; order Caryophanales; family Paenibacillaceae; genus Paenibacillus; species Paenibacillus sp. FSL R5-0912. The sequence continues at coordinate 5,352,252 of NZ_CP009282.1, read as the reverse complement.
GGCAGGACACGCCAGTCTTGTCCACACGCATACAGATGAATGGTATATGGTGCATTTATGCGGCCGTCCCGTGAAGGACAATTATTGTAATCTGGGCCGGGAGACGGCTATTCAGCGCTGCGAATTCACGGATGAAGGCTGGCTCGCCCTGGCCGGCGGCGGGAACGCCCCGGCGCTTACTGTGCCCGGTCCGGCCATTCCGGAGCATCCATTCTCCGCTCCGGCTCCCCGTGATGATTTCGATGCCCCGCAGCTGGATGTCCGCTGGAGCACCCTGCGTGTGCCTGCTGAGGAAGCGTGGCTATCGCTACAGGAGCGCCCCGGGTATTTGCGCCTCCGGGGCAGAGAATCCATGAGCTCCATGCACCGCCAGAGTCTGGTTGCCCTGCGCCAGCAGGCTTTCAGCTGCAGCGCCGAAACCGCCATTGAATTCGAGCCGCAGCACTTCCAGCAGATGGCCGGATTAATTGTCTATTATGATACGAAGGATTATCTCTACTTGCGGATTACTCATGATGAGACCCTCGGGAAATGCGTGGGCATCATCCGCTCGCGGGACGGGGTCTATGAGGATACCCTAACTGCGGATGTCCCGCTGCCGACGGGAGCAAGCGTAGCATTGAAGGTAGTGATCGACCGGGAATTCGCCCAATTCCACTATCAGTCGGGGGAATCCGCTTGGGAGAAAATCGGCGGGCCCATGGAAATCTATCATCTGTCCGATGATTTCCCGGCCTACATCCGCTTTACCGGGACTTTCATCGGAATGTGTGTGCAGGATTTGAGCGGAACGCTTCATGCGGCGGATTTTGATTATTTTGAGTACCAGGAGTTTGATGTGTAAGCGTAGTTAATATTGATTGAAATACGATAGGACCAGGCGTCACTGAAAGAGCGGTTGTATATCCATTACATCGTTCTTTCGTGCCGTCTTTTTTACATTTCTGACTAAGTCATTGACCTTAGGTCTGGCCTAAGGTATATCATTGAAGCATAGGCAGGGAAGTGAGGAGGGATGAGTGTTGGGGGCGGAAATTACAATTGGCGAATTGGCCGAGCTGATGCAGGTGTCGGTTCATCAGATCAGGTATTTTGAGGAAAAAGGGGTGCTTCTCCCTTCCTATACGGATACGAACCAGTATCGCAAGTATGGCATAGACCAGATCTATCAGCTCTCGCAAATTATGCTGCTGCGCAAGCTGGGGATGCCCGTGCAGGCGATAAAAGAAAGTATGGCGGAGGACGGAGAGCAGGTAATGGAAGAGAAGCTGCATCACTCGCTGGGGGAGGTAGGCAGAGAGATTGCCAGGCTCCAGCAGCTGGAGCAGCTCCTCTTGAAGGTTCTGCATGAGCAGCGTGATTTTCAGATGGACAAGCAGAGCTACAGCGTGAAAATGCGTGAAGCATTGCAGCTGCAAAAGTGGTTTGACATGGATTCGGCAGCCGCTCTTGATGCAAGAACACTGGTGGAACAGTCTGCAGGCGTAAACCATTTGTTCGAAACTGATATTCATTATGTTTATGACCGTAAGGATACTGTCTCATTGTATACGGCTCTGGAGCGGGGCAGAGGAATCGGACGGATTTTACCGGCGGGCAACTATCTCTCTCTTAAGTTACAGGTGAAAGATGAATCCGGGCTTGAGAAGGCTATTGAACAATTCAGCCGCCATGCTGAGCATGAATATAGTGAACTTCCGGGTCCGCTTATTCTTATCGAGAAATCCTACCTCTCTTTGTTCAGCCAGGGCATGCTCCATTATGAGATATTGCTCTGCATTGAAACCGAAGCCGCTTCGGGCATAGATCCTTTATGACCCATTCTTCTGTTCCCAAAACGATTACCACTGTAGACATACAGCCGGAACATAATCTTGAGGTCAGCCGGATCATTGTGCATGGATTCCAGAGTAAGTTTATGGCGCTAGCCAAGGTTGATCCAGGGGAGTTAGCCGTGTTTTTTGAGCAGCTGCTGGAGCATTCAGCGGAAGGTCTGTGCACGAAACGGGTGGTGGCGCTGCGAGGCGGGGTAGTGGCGGGTACCCTTAGCCTGAAGTGGCACAAGAACTCTGTAAGTATCACCGGAAAGGCGGCTGAATCCGCCAAGCTTTCTGCATGGAAGCAGATTACAGCGATTGGCACAAGAAATACACTGCTGCTGCTGGCCACACTCTATGGCTTGAACTATGACCCATTGCCGGGAGAATGCTATATCGCAGATCTTGCGGTTCATCCTGAACATCAGGGTAAAGGTGTAGGGCAACTGCTGATAGGCCGGGCACAACAATTTATGCAGGATCATCCGCGATTAACATATTTAAGCCTGCATGTCTCTGGAAACAACAGGGCTGCCAAGAGTTTGTATGAACGGCTTGGATTCAGCACCCAAGCGGAAGAGTATAGCCTGTTAAGCAAATTTCTGTCCGGTGAAGTGAAGTGGGAGTATATGATCAGCAGGCAATATGGAGGTTCATATGAACAAGAAAATCGTAATTAGCTTAATCATCGTGTTAGGTATACTGCTTGGTGCGGGTCTTTATATTGTGCGTCAGAATACGTTTGAAATGATAGAGCAGTCCGTTGAGATTCCCACCCCGCAGGGCAAATTAACGGGGATACTGACGCTCCCTAAGAACGCCGCAGGCGGACTGGGTTTAGTACTATTCATCCATGGCGACGGACCGGTCGATGCTTCACATCATGACGGATACAAACCACTCTGGGAACGGCTCGCCTCGCTGGGGTATGCCTCTCTGTCGCTTAATAAAAGAGGAATCAATGGATCCGCAGGCAGCTGGCTTGAGCAGAGTATCGGGGATCGGGTGGAGGAAGCCGGACAGGCACTGGCCTGGGCCAGAGCGCAGACGTTCGTGGATAGCGGGCGGGTTGGTGTATGGGGAGCCAGCCAAGCGGGTTGGGTGATTCCGAAGCTTGCGGCACAAGAAACGCTCGCATTCAGCATTCTGGTCTCACCGGCCATCAATTGGCTGCAGCAGGGGGCGTATAATACCCGGCAGCAGATGAAGAAGGACGGGTATACCGCCGAGGAAATTAAGCGTCAGATCACCTACGAGCAGCAAGTGGACGAGCTTTTGCTTCAGGGAGCAGACTATGAAGAATATACACAATTGACTCATCCGAAGGAGGCAATGTCCGCAGAACGCTGGTCATTTGTCCGCCGGAACTTTCTGTCAGACGCTACGAATGAGCTACAGAACTTCAAATCCCCGGTGCTCCTGCTGCTTGGCGAAGAGGACTTGAATGTAGATGTGGAGCAAACGGAGTCGGTGTACCGTGAGAACATCAGCCCTGCCTCACTGCTCACGGTTAGGCTGTTCCCGGACACCGAGCATTCTATGCTTCGGGTCCAAACGGCTGATTCTGCTCTGCGTGCATTGATGATCAGTCTCTTTGCCCCTCGGAAGATTACAGTTGATGGTTATATGGAGCAGATAGAACTGTTTCTTAGTAAACAAGGCTGAAGTGAAGGGTGGAAGGAAGAACGGAGGGGTTGGATATAAAAGAAGACCGGGACCAACCGTCCCGGTCTTTCGGTAAGTACCTATCTCGTATCACCTGCCCATCAGGCGATATATTTCTCCAGCGTAGCCCGCACAGCACCGGGGCCCGCCAGCATCTCAGTGAACATCCCTTGGATGACTTCACCCAGTCCAATGGCGTACAGGTCAACGCCGAAGATGGCTTGATCCTCGAGAACCGCCCGCACCTTCGCTGCCTGCTCTGCATTCGCGCCTAGCGTAATTCCTTCCAGCCGGGCCTGTAAAGCTTCCAGTAGCGGGTCGGGACTCAGCGCGAACACGCCGCCTTCATCGTTCACGCCGAGCAAATACCGGCACCAAGCTGCAATTGCCAGCGGAATGGCCGTAAGCTGCGCCGGATCGAGCTCCTCACGGCGGATGTACGACTTGATCGTCTCGCCGAAGCGGATGCCGACCTTCTGCGAAGTATCGGTAGCAATCCGCTGGGGGGTATCCGGAATGAACGGATTGGCGAAGCGCTCCTGCAGCACTTCATCGAGGAACTGCTTCGGACTCAGAATGCCCGGGTCTACAACCACCGGCAGGCCTTCTTTGTAGCCAATAATCTCCACGAGCTTCCGCAAGGTATCATCCTTCATCTCATCGGCAATCAGCGTGTAACCGAGCAGACAGCCGGTTACTGCCAGCGCAGTATGCAGCGGATTGAGGCAGGTAGTTACCTTCATGGTTTCGACATTGTTGACCGTATCCCGGTCGGTGAAGATGACACCGGCTTCTTCCAGCGCCGGGCGGCCGTTGGTGAATTTATCTTCAATCACCAGGTACTCGCTGATCTCGGCGTTGACGAAGGGGGCGGTGTACGTATTCTTGGAGGTGACGATCACATCCATGCCGCCGATTCCCTGCTCCAGCAGCGCCGCCTGCACCGATTCGGACGGGCGCGGCGTGATTTTGTCAATCATGGACAGCGGAAAGGTAATCTTCTGCTCATCCTCAAGATAAGCAACGAAGCCTTCTTCTACATGGCCTTTGGCCGCCCATTCTTTGGCGATCGTAACCATGCCGTTCTTCAGCTTATCGCCGTTATGCGAGCAGTTGTCCATGCTGACGAAGGTCATCGGATGCTGTCCCTTCAGATAACGCCGGTAAGCGAAGGAGCAGACGATGCTCATCGCATGGACCGGCTGCTCCGGACCGCCGGCGATATCCATCTCGACGATACCCAGATACTGGCCGTTCGGTCCGGTGAGGGAATAGCCTTTTTCCGTAATCGTGAAGCTGGCCATCTGCAGGCTGGGATTCTCGAACACTGCGGTCAGGCGGCTGTAATCCGCTTCGCGGGTCTTATCCGCTGTGAGACCTTCCACGATGCTGCTGACGATTCTCTTCTGGAAGTCGCCGCGCGCATTCATCAATACCAGCAGAGTCAGATTATCATAAGGCTTGTAGACCTTGTCGATCATCTCGAAGTCGAAGGTCTCGGCAGCAATGATACCGGTATCTGCCTTGCCGCTGTCGAGCAGCTTCTGGTGGGCATTGGCCACGAAGCCTCTGAAGATATTTCCGGCGCCAAAGTGAACCCACTCCGGCTTATCCAGTGTATTCTGTGCTACCGCTGCGAAATCGAACTGCGGCAGCTCTACACCTGCGGCTTCCCAGGCTTCACGGTCCGCAATGCTGCTTCTGGTGAGGCTCAGCATTTATTTCGCCCCCTTGGCATTCTCCAGGCTGTCCCATACGCCCAGCAGATACATAATGCCCATCGCTCTGTCGTACAGGCCATAACCCGGACGGCAGTTTTTCTCTTCGCCCCAGAGATGTCTGCCGTGGTCCGGACGCACATAGCCAGTGTATCCGTTCTCGTGGTAAGCTTTGACAACCTCAGCCACATCCACGCTGCCATCTTGCCCCCGGTGGGATACTTCAATGAAGTCGCCATTGTCGAATACCTTCACGTTGCGAATATGGGCGAAATAAATCCGGTCGTGGAATTCGCGGATCATCGCCGGAAGATCATTCTGCGGGTTGGTTCCAAGCGAACCTGTACAGAAGGTAAGGCCGTTATACGGACTGTCGACCATGTCCAGGAAACGGCGGATGGAATCGCGGCTGCGGATGATGCGCGGCAGTCCGAAGATCGGCCAGGCCGGATCGTCAGGGTGAATCGCCATACGGATATCCACTTCTTCACACACCGGAATAATGCGCTCCAGGAAATACTTCAGGTTGTCGAACAGGATATCCTCGGTGACATCGGCGTAAGCCGCGAACAGATCATCCAGCTTCTCCAGCCGCTCCGGCTCCCAGCCCGGCATTGTGAATTCTCCGGCACCCCTCAGAATCCGGTCCACCATTTCGCGCGGATTATCCGTAATGGCAGCCTTTTCATAAAAGAGTGCATTCGATCCGTCCGGCAGCTCCTTATACAGCTCAGTACGGGTCCAGTCGAACACCGGCATGAAGTTGTAGCAGATGACCTTAACGCCGACCTTGGCCAGCTTGCGGATGGTATCGATATAGATGTCAATGTATTTGTCGCGGGACGGCAGCCCGATCTTGATATCATCATGAACGTTAACGCTTTCTACAACCGCTGTGCTGAAGCCTTTGGCTGTAATCTGATCGGCAACCTTCTGGATTTCTTCCATTTCCCATACTTCACCCGCTACCTTGTGATGCAGCGACCAGACGATGCCCATTACTCCGGGAATTTGACGTACATGGTCAAGGGTAATATTGTCGTTGCCCTCGCCATACCATCTCCAAGTCATATTCATTGTCATTTCCTCCTTGGTATTAAACATAAATACAAATACAATCATTCTGAAGCCTTGTGACAATTGACCATACGGATAAAACGTTTTGTGATATGATTATCTTGTATACAAGCTAGGATTCGTATTGATCATAGAATAAGCTTTATGCTTTGTCAATGTAATTCCTATCTGTTTTCTATATAATGAGTGGAGAAGAATATCGTACAGAAAGTTGGTCCATTCCATGACTTCCAAGAAAGAAATAATGTCGTATCTGAAACAGGAAATTCTCTCGCTTGCGCTGAAGCCCGGGTCGATGATCAGTGAGACCGCGCTTTCCGAACGCTTCCAGCTGTCGCGGACGCCGATCCGGGATGTGCTGAAGCAATTGTCCCTGGAGCAGTACGTGGACATCTATCCCAAAAAAGGCAATCTGGTCTCGTACATAGATCTGGAGTCGGTGGAGCAGATAATCTATCTCCGCAATGTGCTGGAGAAGGAAATTATGAAGTCGCTGGCCGGTAATATTCCGCTGAAGGGGCTGCATGAGCTGAGGGGCAACCTTGCGCAGCAGCAGAAGTGTATTGAGCAGGCCGAGGGGGCCGAGGTTTTCCTGCAGCTGGATGATCAATTTCACCGCACCATGTTCGGCCTGGCCGGACGAGAATTCCTGTGGGGGGTGCTGCAGCAGTTCAATGTGCATTACATCCGCTACCGGAAGCTGCATATGCTGAAGGACGAGAAGCTGGCTACGATTCAGCAGGAGCATCAGCAGCTGCTGGATTATACCCTGCAGGGGGACACGGCGGGGATCGATGAGCTGCTGCATCATCATCTGCGGGCAGATATTGATTCGACGAACTTTCAGGAGCATTTTGCCACTTATATCAAGCAATAAATCCGTATTCTGGACCGTCTGGCAGATGCCAAATATCCCTGCACTCATGTGACATGAAGGCAGGGATATTTGGCATGGAGGCCTATAGTCCGGACTCGCGGTATTCGCGCGGTGAGGTGCCGTGCCAGCGCTTGAACTGCCGGCTGAAATGGGCAATATCGCGGTAGCCGAGAATGCCTGATATCCGGCTGACGGACAGGCTGGGATCATCCAGCAGGACCTTAGCTTCATGGAGCATCTGTTCGGACAGAAACTCCCGGGGCGAGATGCCGAACACCTGGCGGAACACCCGGTAGCAGTGCGAGGCGCTGATCCCGAGCTCCGAGGCAATATCATCAATTCCGTAATGGCTGTCATAGGGCAGCTCCAGCTTGAATTGCTGGTAGACCAGCCCCTGAAGGCGGCCGCGGATCTGGTGGGCCAGCTCAATCTTCTCATAGGTGGCAGGGGAAGACAGATCAGCTTCAATAGAGAAGGCTTCCCACAGCTGGGCGAACAGATCGAAGACGGCGGACTGCAGCCTCATGCGCTGTGACATGGTGATGTCTCCCGAGATAGAGCCTGAAATATCCACCAATTTGGAGAGGATGGGCCCTAGCTTATGGGCAATATTGCTTGCGGAAGGGAAGAGTACGTGATCCAGGCGGCTGAGCAAGGAGATCAGGAGCTTGTCATCGATATCAAAATGAATGCAGAAATACGTAAAAGCCTGGCCGTTTCCGCTGCGGCTGGCATGAGAATCTCCCGGCCGGAGCAGTACTAAGTCTCCGGCCCGTTGGATATAGCTGCGGTTATTAACGGTAAACAGTTGCTCCCCTTCGAGCACATAGTTGAATTCATATTGCGGATGGGCGTGCAGCGGATAATCCCATTCCCCGCTGACCTTGCGCAGATGCATACCAAACAGGTTAAGCGTGGTTTTCACATCCGGGATGATCGTTTCACTAAGGCATTGACCCAATACAGGCGGTAAAAAAGCGGAAACCAATAGATTCTCCCCCTGACACTTGCGTTAGAATTAACGAGTGTATTCGTTTTACGCGATCCATTATCTCGTTTTTAGTATAGCTGAAACCTGCTTGATTTGGGTAAATAATTGCTTGATTTGACAATGTTCCCGTCCGGCGGCAGCGTGGTAGGATGAACCTGAACAGGAACTAGTATACAAGATGGGCGAAGAAGCCTGAGCTTCACGGCTGTGTTAATAACCGTGGCTCAGCGATACCTGCCCGGTCATACGCCCGCTAAACATGATTAATACACTGGAGGAGATGTTGGCATGAGACAACAACCGGACAATCAGACTGCCGTAGTAGCCGGCAGCGGATACGACGCCTGGTTAAGCTACCCGAAGCTGCCGCAAGGCAATCTATATACGCAATATGTGAAATGGTGCGGGGCCGTAACCGTGACGGAAGAGCAGGAGACGGTGCAAGCGGCGCTGCGTGAATGGCAGAGAGGGATTGCCTCGATGCTGGACATTGAGGCAGGGGCTTCACCGGCTGCGGGCGGATTCACCATAGCATTCGGCACCTTCCATGGTGGCAATCCGCTGATTCAGGATGTATTTGATGTGAAGACGATTCAAGGGGTAGGACCGGAAGGATTCGCGATCCGCACCAGCCTGACCCAGAAGTGCATTGCCGTAGGGGCTTCCGCACCGGCAGGTGTGCTGTATGGTGTCTTCCACCTCCTGCGCCTGATTGGAGGTCTGAAAGACATTGAGCGTCTGGATGAAACCGTGAATCCGGTGAACGCGCTGCGCATGATCAACCATTGGGATAATTTCGACGGCAGTGTAGAGCGGGGATATTCGGGGAGATCCTTCCTCTATGAGAATAACCGCTTCACGGATGATTTTAACAGAATTACCGATTACGCTCGGCTGATGTCTACCGCAGGGATTAATGCCATTGCGATCAATAACGTGAACGTTCATGCGCTGGAAACATTGTTTATCTCCACCTACCTGCCCGATGTAGCGAGAATCGCTGATGTATTCAGAACCTATGGTATCCGGCTGTTCCTGAGCGTGAACTTCGCGGGCCCGATGCATGAAGGTGAAGTAGGAACTGCAGATCCGCTGGACACCGGAGTCCGGGAGTGGTGGAAGACGAAAGCGGCTGAAATCTATACGGTGATTCCTGATTTCGGCGGATTCGTGGTCAAGGCCGATTCGGAGAACCGGCCAGGCCCGTTCACGTACGGGCGGGATCATGCCGATGGCGCCAATATGCTGGCGGAGGCGCTGGAGCCGTTCGGCGGCATCGTTATCTGGCGCTGCTTCGTGTACAACTGCAAGCAGGACTGGCGTGACCGCAAGACGGACCGGGCGAGAGCAGCCTATGATCATTTCAAGCCGCTTGACGGTAAGTTCCATGATAACGTAATTCTGCAGATCAAGAACGGCCCGATGGATTTCCAGGTCAGAGAACCGGTATCTCCGCTGTTCGGGGCGCTTGAACAGACCAATCAGGTAATTGAATTTCAAATTGCCCAGGAGTATACCGGACAGCAGCGTCATGTCTGTTACCTGGTTCCGCAGTGGAAAGAGATTATGGAATTTGATACGCTGGCCCAAGGCGGAACGGCTCCGGTGAAGCATATCGTTGACGGCTCGTTATGGGGCAACCGTTACAGCGGTGTGGCCGCGGTATCCAATGTGGGCAATGACCGGAATTGGACCGGTCATCTGCTGGCTCAGGCGAATCTTTACGGATTCGGGCGGCTGGCCTGGAACCCGGAGCTTAGCGCGGAAGAAATAGCTGCGGAGTGGATCGCCCTGACGTTTGGTGCAGAGGCTGCGGTTGCCGGCGTAATCAGCCGGATTCTACTGGATTCCTGGGAGATTTACGAGTCCTATACAGCACCGCTTGGCGTGGGCTGGATGATTAACCCTGAGCATCACTATGGACCTAATGTTGACGGCTATGAATATTCACAATGGGGTACCTACCATTATGCCGATCATCAGGGAATCGGTGTAGACCGGACTGTGGCTACAGGCACCGGATACAGCGCCCAGTATATGGGCAACAATGCGCAGCGCTATGATTCGCTGGAAGAATGTCCGGATGAACTGCTGCTGTTCTTCCATCATGTGCCTTACACCCATGTGCTGCATTCCGGCAAAACTGTGATTCAGCATATCTACGACACCCATTTTGCAGGTGCGGAACGTGCTGACGGGCTGCTGGCTGCCTGGAACGGATTGAAGGGAAGGATCGCAGAGGGGTTGTATGTGCAGGTAGAGGAACGTCTGCGGGGACAGGCTGCGCATGCCAAGGAGTGGCGCGACCAGATCAATACTTACTTTTACCGCAAGAGCGGTATAGAAGATTCCGGAGCACGCAAGATTTATTGAGAGTTAATAGGGAACTATTAGGAGGGGCAGGTTCATGACGCTCACTTTCGGACAGGTTATCGGACATTTAACAGCAGGCATCCGCAAGCCGGATGGAACGGTAGACAGGCTGGAGCCGGGTGCTCCGGAGTCGGAAGTGCAGGGAATTGTGACCGCCTTCTCGGCTTCGCAGTATGTAATTGAACAGGCGGTCTTGCTTGGTGCGAATCTGATCATTACGCATGAAGGTGTTTTTTATAGCCATCAGGACAACCGGGAAGGATTGGAGAATGATCCTGTATACCGGCAGAAATCTGCATTGATCGCCAGCACCGGGGTAGGTATCTACCGCTTCCATGACTATGTGCACCGCTATACACCGGACGGGATCATAGAAGGGCTGCTGCGGGAGCTGGAATGGGAGCCGTATGTCGAACGGCATCTGCCCCATGTGTCTATTCTCTCGGTCCCTGCTGCGTCAGTTTCAGAGATTGCCGGATATTTGAAGCAGCAGCTGCATATCCCCTATGTCCGCGCAGCAGGCAATTTATCCGCTGTATGCAGCAGAGTGGGCGTGCTGGTTGGCTACAGAGGCGGTGGTGCAGCTACCATTCCCCTATTTGAGCAGGAGTCACTTGATCTGATTATCGCCGGTGAAGGCCCGGAATGGGAGACCCCGGAATATATCCGGGATGCCGTCCGGCAGGGCCGAAGCCAGGCATTAATTATGCTGGGCCATGCGGAGAGTGAAGCGCCGGGGATGAAGCTGCTCGCGCAGCGGCTGGCCTTGCAGTTTCCGGATGTACCGGTGCATTATATTCAGGAACAGCCTGTATTTCAAATTGTATAACTGGAGAAGCCTCTTTGAAGGTGTGAAGATCAAGGGACAATGGCTGTCCCTTCAGGTCTTCTGCCGGCAAAGGGGTTTTTAATGTTCAGCTGGATGGTTCCGCCGGATTGCGCAGTACAGCGGTCTTGTTTACAAATTGTCGATCGGGTTCATATTGTGGATTGCCCGCTGGACTCAATTATCATATAGTGGAATTCTATATGAGGTGAACTTGAAAACTTCACAAAAAAGGCAATGTAACGAAAGGGAAGTTTGGAACTGTAGGAGCGGTAGCGTCCGCCTTTGTATCCGGAAGTCCAAACATTCACCGTAGTTACCCTTCGCCTAAAACAAGTGGGATTTTCAGTCCGATCCATCCAGAATCCAGACAAGCAACAGTAAGGGAGCACAGCAGATGAAATATAAGCGCTTTAGGTTCAGCAAAAGTATTGCCTTTAAATGGATCGTCTCCTATTCTGTGATCATGCTTATCCCGCTTATTGTTAGCGCTATCATCTATCTGCAGACCAAACAGATTGTAGAGTATGAGATTGAACGTGCAGGCAACGCCATGCTTAAGCAGATGCAGAATACAGTAGACAGCGAGATTAATCAGGCTGAGAAGCTGGCCATGCAATTATCCATTCATAGCAGTGTGAACAAATACTTAACTCTCACACCTGACGCAGAGGGAGCAGGGGCCTTTCAGATCTATCAAACCCGGCAGGAGCTGAGCAGGTACAAATCCGCCAATGATTTCATTGATGGAATCTATCTGTATTCTAGCAGTCTGGACAGGGTACTGACGGATGAGACGTATACGGACAGCGAAACCTTTTATGCGATGAACAGTACGATGATCGGCTTGTCCTATGAAGAATGGCTGTCACAGCTGAACGGTGGGAGTGACGATGGCGGGACTCCCATGCCGTTTATTGAATTCAAGCGCTGGGAGAATAAGGTTGTGATGATGAAGCCGTTCACCAGCAGCGTTGCTGACAATGGACTGAAGGGGATGCTGGTTCTGCCGCTGAACGGCAGCAAGATTCAGAGCATGCTGAAGAATGTGGATTGGGTGAATAACGGTGAGGTGTACATTGCCGATGATCATAATCAGATTTTATTTCAGAATAACGATGCTTCCCCGCAGCTGGCAGTGCCGGACGCCCAGGCTGGGGATGAGACTGCAGGCACTTCTTTCCAGGATATCGCCGGTACGGAGAATATGGTATCCTTCATCGATTCCGATACCACCAAATGGAAGTATATCAGTGTGTTTCCTTCAAGCGTATTCTGGGAAAAAGCGCGGCAAATCCGCAATTTGAACCTGCTGGGACTATTTATCAGCTTTTTGATCGGGACGGTGGTCATCTCCTACTTTGCCCGCAAGAATTATAATCCTGTCCGCGAGCTGGTTAATATGTTCACGCCCTCCACAGATGAGCAGACGCAGCGGGTGTTGGATGAATTCTCCTTCATCCGGGAGAGCGCCCTGGCTACCATCCGGGAGAGGGATGACATTAACAGCCGGCAATTCAGGCAGCTGCGTGTGTTGCAGACCTACTACTTATCAAGGCTGCTCAAAGGGCAGGTGGAAGACGGATTATCGCTGGAGGAAGCGGCGAGAGTCCATCACTTCCAGTGGGATTCGGAGGATTTTGCGGTACTCCTATTCTACATTCAGGCTGGCGGAGAAGGCAGTCCGTCGCCAAGCCTTTCCAATTTCATCGTGTCCAACATCATTATGGATTTCACAGGTCCGGATCACGGCCTGAGCTTTACCGAAATGGACGGTATGCTGGCGGCGGTTATGAATATTAACACCGGCCGCTCCGTCAGCTGGAAAGAGGATATTGAAGATGCGCTGGGCCAAACCCTGGATTTCATTCAGCGGAAATACGGTCTGCAGATTGCGATGGCCGGCAGCGAGCTGCTTCACGGAATGGGCAGTATGCATCAGGGATATCTGCAGGCGCTGGAGGCTCAGGAATACCGGCTGGTGCTGGAAGAGAATATATCAATCTGGTATGGGGATATTGAACCGCAGGAGACGGATTATTATCTGACAATCAATGATGAAGTGGTATTTATTAATCTGGTCAAAAGCGGTGAATTTGAGAAGGCTGCGGCGATGGCAGATGAGATTCTGGCCCGCTTCTTCGGTTCCCAGGTGTCCATTGAGCTTGTGAGATATGCCATGATTGATTTAACCAGCTCCATTATGAAGGCCGTCCCGCAGGAAACGAAGCGCTCGAAGCTATGGGAGGAATGGCGTCCGATGAAAAGGCTCTTGGCCTGCTCCACACGCGCAGATTTCCGTCATGAGCTGACAGAGCTGATCCAAATGGCCTGCAGCAAAGCCACGGAGAAGCTTGCGCTGGTGTCAAATTCGGGAATCGGAGACGAGGTATCTGCCTATGTGCAGAATCATTATGCGGACATCAATCTTAGTGTGTCCATGATTGGTGCCAATTTCGGCATCACTCCGCAATATGTGTCTCGGTTGTTCAAGGAACAGATGGGTCAGGGTCTGCATGATTACATCAGTCAGGTTCGTACAGCCGAGGCCAAAAAATTGCTTCAGGAAGGAGTCACCATTGAGGAGGTTTCTTCCCGTGTGGGCTTCTCCAGCAGCAGTGCGTTCATCCGGGTATTCAAAAAGTATGAAGGCATCACACCGGGGCGGTTCAAAACTCTGCAATAAACAAACCGGATATTCAATTTCTCTACAGGAGGATAGAAGCAGGCTGATTCTATCCTCCTTTTGCGTTTTTAACAATGGATTCCGCATTTTGAATATTGTTTGTATACAAGATTCAGCTTACATTGTAGAGGCATCAAGTCGTCATCTAAACATATAACGGAGGTCGAATTAGCGATGAAATTATTTGGAACGTACAAGCTTCACAAACCGGTTGTCGTTTTGTTAGGTCTCACATTGCTGGCTTCAGGCTGCAGCAGTTCCAAGAATGTGAACAATGAGAGCGCTCCAAACACATCTGCAGGGAACGCCCCTGCTTCAAATGAAGCCGCTGCAGATTTCACTTATCCGATGTCGGGCGGAATAGAGCTGACTTATATGAACGAACAGCTGGGAGGCACGCCGGAACGTCTGCCGGTCGATGACGAATACGAGAAACGTACAGGAATCGCCATCAAACAGCTGGGCGGAACACCCATGACTGATCAGAAGTTCAGTCTGCTGCTGGCATCAGGTGAACTGCCGGATATCTTCCTGAATACATGGCTGCAATATCCGGGCGGTCCTGACAAAGCTGTAGAGCAGGGATATATTCTGAAGCTTAATGATCTGATTGATCAATACGCGCCTAACCTGAAGAAGACCCTCCAGGAGCACCCGGAAATTGACAAAATGATCAAAACGGATGACGGCACCTACTATGCTTTTCCGTTCATCCGCTCGGAAGCCGGACGTGTCTATGGCGGGCCGATTATCCGTCAGGATTGGCTGGATGAGCTGGATCTCAGTATCCCGGAAACGATTGAGGAGTGGCATACCGTCCTGACTGCTTTTAAAGAGAAGAAGAATGCTGCCTCCCCTGTAACCTTCCGCACGATGTTCCTCGGTGAACGGACAGGCGGATTCGCCGGAGCCTTCGGCGTGATGGGGAACTTCTATGTCAATGATGGAAAAGTAGTGTACGGCTATCTAGAGCCGGGCTACAAGGATTACCTGACTACGATGAGCCAGTGGTACAAAGAAGGGCTGATCGACAAGGATTTCGCCTCTATTGATGCAGCTACAGTCGATAAGAAAATGACCTCTAATGTTAGCGGTGCAACGATTGGCTGGCAGTACTATATTGAGAAATATAATTCAGCCGTACAGGAAACCGATCCGAAGGCCGACTTCGTAGCCGCTCCTTATCCGTCTGCTGTCAAAGGCGAGCTTCCAGAATTTGGCCAGCTGGATAATGCTTATGCGGGGACAAGCTCTGCAGCAATCTCTGCCACCGCCAAGAATGTCGAAGCGGCTATGCGCTGGCTGGATTATGCCTTTACCATGGAAGGCAGCATGCTGAATACCTATGGTGTTGAAGGAATGACTTACAATCTGGAAGACGGCAAGCCCGTCTATACCGATCTTGTAGTTAAGAATCCGGAGGGCCTCGGCAGCGATCAGGTCATGTCCAAATATTCTCACGGCACCAACTTCCCGATGATTCAGCAGGACAACAACCTGCCGGCGAAATATCCGGCAACTACCGAATCCATCGGCATCTGGAAACAAACCAATCATGAGAGCCACCTGCTTCCTCCGGTAACCCCAACTGCCGAAGAAGCGGATGAAATGAGCAGTATTATGAACGATATCAACGCCTTTGTGAAAGAAACGGAGCTCAAGATCATCCTGGGAACCGAATCTGTTGATAAATATGATCAAGCTGTTCAGCAAATGAAGGATCTGGGCATTGAGCGCGCACTGGAAATTCAACAAGCGGCCTACGAACGTTATTTGAACCGCTAACTAAACTTATAACGGCAGGGGCTGCTACAAAGAACAGATACGGGCAGTCCCGGCCTTAAGCCTTGCAGCAAAGGAGAGGGAAATATGCTGAAAACCAGACTGGGAAAAGACTTCCTGCGCAATAAATGGCTGTATCTGATGATTCTGCCTGTCATCCTATATTATGTTTTGTTCCACTATGTTCCGCTTTACGGTACGATTATTGCCTTCAAGCAATTTGTCCCTTCCCAAGGAATATGGGGCAGTGAATGGGTGGGATTCAAGCACTTTGAAGCTTTTTTTTCGAGTATTTATTTTTTTCGCGTAATTAAGAACACCGTTCTGCTAAGCTTCTTCAATCTGCTCATCGGATTTCCGGCACCGATCATTCTGGCCTTACTGCTAAATGAATTGAAAAGCCCGATTTTCCGCCGGATCACACAGACTATTACCTACATGCCGCATTTTATTACACTTGTAGTTGTGGCGGGAATTGTGCGCTACTTCACCTTATCGGATGGTTTGATTAACGATGTCATTGCCTTTTTTGGCGGCGCCCGGATCTCATTTCTGCAACAGCCCGAGTCCTTCCGCCCCATTTATATCATCAGTGAGATCTGGCAGCAAATCGGCTGGGGAACAATCATCTATCTGGCCGCCATCACCGGTATTGACCAGCAGCAGTATGAGGCTGCCAAAATTGACGGAGCGACCAAGATTCAGCAGATCCGCCACGTTACCCTGCCCGGCATTCTGCCTACGATTATGATTATGCTGATCCTGGCACTCGGAAATATTATGAATGTCGGATTTGAGAAAATCATTCTGTTATACAGCGCCAGTATTTACGAGACGGCTGATGTCATATCCACTTTTGTTTACCGTAAAGGGATTCTGGAATTCAGCTACAGCTACAGTGCGGCGGTAGGTCTGTTCAACTCCGTCATCAACTTCACCATTCTGCTGCTCGCCAACTCTTTCAGTAAACGTGCAAGTAAAAACAGTCTTTGGTAAGGGGTGGACAACGATGATTAAAGCGTCGCTCGGCGAACGAATCTTTGATATCTGCAATTCCATTATTATGGTGCTTATGATTATTCTGACACTCTATCCTATGCTGTATATTTTGTTCTCCTCGTTAAGTGACGGGAACCGCCTGATCTCCTTCGATGGCATTCTGCTCTGGCCGCAAGGCTTCTCGCTGGCAGCTTACAAGGCGGTGCTTAACAACCCAGTCATTCTGAGCGGCTTCAAAAATACACTGTTCATTCTGGTGGTGGGACTTGTCATTAACATGACGCTTACCTCCCTTGGCGCTTATTTCCTGTCACGGGAAGGGGTCTTGCTGCAAAAGCCGATCATGTTCTTCATCGTATTCACCATGTTTTTCCAAGGGGGACTCGTGCCTTTCTATCTGATCGTGAAATCCTATGGCCTGCTCGACAGCCTCTGGGCGCTGATTCTGCCTACCGCGGTTAGTACGTTCAACTTAATCATCATGCGCACTTATTTCATGGCGATTCCGAGGGAGCTGGAGGAGTCCGCTTTTCTGGACGGTGCTGGCCACTTCACGATCCTGTTCCGCATCTTCCTTCCGTTGTCCATGCCGGTTGTCGCCGTGCTGATCCTGTATTATGGCGTAGGCCACTGGAACAGCTGGTTCAACGCGATGATCTTCCTGCGGGACCAGAGCCTGTTCCCGATCCAGCTTGTGGTCAGAAATATCATTCTTGAGAACGATAACGCCAGCATGCTGGGCACCACAACGCTGCTCCACAGCCGGGATGTGACTGAGACGCTGAAGTATGCGGCAATTATCGTGAGTACAGCGCCAATCCTGGTGCTGTATCCGTTCCTGCAGAAGTATTTTGTAAAAGGCGTGATGGTAGGGGCTCTAAAGGGGTGAGGTAGAGAGTTCGTACGCAAGTCCAAAATCGATTCCGGCTGCAACTGCGGTGAATGTTTGGACTTCCGGCCGCTGTTGTCCCCGGATTTCTTGATTTAAACCGCTCTACGCGGTAGAAATCCGGCGACAAAGGCGGACGCTTCCGCTCCTACAGTTCCAAACTTCACCTCCGTTGCTCTCATCTAATTGTTGTATTTACAGTTCAAACTCTTGTTAATTGGCGGATGCGTCCGCTGCAGTATGGTATGAAGTTATTCAGGAAGCTTAGCTATGGAGATCTAAGGGGGAAGTGCAGCAATGAGTCTAAAAAGGAAACTCAGCAAGGGCTGGCAATTCAGCAAGCAGCCGCTTCATTCCGAGCTCGCCAAGGTAGCCGCAGGTACGGACTGGATGCCGGTTACGCTGCCGCATGATTGGCTGATTTACGATACTTATAATCTCTATGAGAACGGAGAGGGCTGGTACCGCACCGGCCTTGAATTCGGTGAAGTGCCTGCCAAGGAGCTCGTTTCCCTGCGTTTTGAGGGAGTGTATATGAACTCTACGCTATACGTGAACGGCCAGGTCGCGGGGGAGTGGAAATACGGATATTCTACCTTTGAGTTTGATATTACCCCGTACCTGACAGCGGGGGAGAATGAAATATATATGCGTGTCATCCATGAATCGCCCAATTCCCGCTGGTACTCCGGCGCCGGAATCTATCGGCCTGTCTGGCTCAAGACTACGCCGAAGACGCATATGGCGGCAGACGGGATCTATATAGTGGCCAGAGCAGCGGAAGGTGAAGCCTGGACAGTGGATGTGGGTGTTGAGCTGCATATTGCTGAAGCTGCTGCAGAAGGCACGAAGCTGAAGCTGCGGCATAGCATTCTGGATGCGGAGGGTACCGTTGTTGCCGGGAAAATTACAGAGGTGCCTGTACAAGCCGGTTTAACAGTCCATAGCCACAGCCGTCTGACTGTTGATCAGCCCCTGCTATGGGATATTACGAGTCCCCAACTCTATAGCCTGCAATCCGAACTGCTGGCAGAGGATGAGGTAATTGAAGTGGAGAAGGAGAGCTTCGGCTTCCGGACCATGGTACTGGATAGTAACAAGGGCTTCTTCCTCAACGGCCGTCATGTCAAAATATACGGAGTCTGCCAGCATCACGACCTGGGTGCTCTGGGGGCTGCTGTGAACAAGGCGGCTCTACGCCGCCAGTTCGTGCTGCTGCAGGAAATGGGCGTGAATGCCATCCGTACAGCACATAATATGCCTGCTGTCGAACTCATGGAGCTGGCCGATGAAATGGGATTGCTGATCGTTTCAGAAGCCTTCGACATGTGGGAGCGCAGCAAGACAGCCTATGATTATGCCAGGTTCTATCCGGAGTGGTGGAAGCGCGATATTGCCAGCTGGGTGCGGCGTGACCGCAACCGCCCAAGCCTGCTGATGTGGAGCATCGGCAACGAGATTTACGACACTCATGCGGATAGCCGGGGTCAGGAGCTTACCCGGGAGCTGCAGGCTGAAGTGCTGGTTCATGATCCGGGAGGCAATGCGTTCGTTACCATCGGCTCGAACTTCATGCCGTGGGAGAATGCGCAGAAATGCGCTGATATCGTGAAGGTAGCCGGCTATAACTACGCAGAGAAATATTACGGGCAGCATCACCGGGAGCATCCGGATTGGATTATCTACGGCAGTGAGACCTGCTCTACCGTGCAGAGCCGGGGAGTCTATCATTTCCCGCTGGCCCAGTCCGTGCTGGCAGATGATGATCTTCAGTGTTCTTCCCTCGGGAACAGCTCTACCAGCTGGGGAGCCAAAAGCACAGAGGCCTGCATCACTGCAGACCGGGATGCTTCTTTCTCGCTGGGACAGTTTCTCTGGACCGGCTTTGACTATATAGGTGAGCCTACTCCATATCACACCAAGAATTCGTATTTCGGACAGCTGGATACCGCAGGTTTCCCTAAGGATTCCTATTATATTTATCAGGCGGAATGGACGGATTATCATACGAATCCTATGGTTCACATCTTCCCTTACTGGGATTTCTCGGAGGGGCAGCAGATTGATGTCCGTGTTTGCTCTAATGCTCCGCGGATTGAATTGTTCGTAAATGAAGTCTCGCAAGGAAGCGTGGATATCGACCATATCCATGGACATAAGCTGCTTGGAGAATGGCAGCTGCCCTATGCGGAGGGGGTTCTTCGCGCAGCTGCTTATGATGAGCAGGGGAATATAATCGCTACGGATCAGATCTCCTCCTTCGGAGATGCGGATTCGCTGGTCCTCACCCCCGACAAACAGGAAATCGCAGCGGATGGTACGGACCTTATATTTGTAACGATCAGTACACTGGATCTGTCGGGACGTCCGGTAGCGAATGCGAATAATCAGGTGCATCTGAGCATTGAAGGCCCGGGGCGGCTGATCGGTCTGGATAATGGGGACAGCACGGATTATGACTCCTATAAAGGCGTAAGCCGCAAGTTATTCAGCGGCAAACTGCTTGCTGTGATTGCCAGTACGCTGGAGCCTGGAACGATTACTTTGCGAGCGGCCTCGGCGAATTTAGCTTCCGCTGAGCTTACCCTCAGGTCAGCTCTTCCGGCACCGGGAACCTTCAATGAAGACGAGCTGTATCTCTACGCGCATAATCCGCTGGAAGCAGATGCGTCTTCTGCGGAGCCGGAGGTTGGCCATAATCGGGAAATTCCGGTCCGCAAGCTGGAGCTGATCTGTCCTGCGGGCAACGTTCTGACGCCGGAGCAACCGTCGCTTCCGGTTCGTGTGAAGCTTCATCCGCCGGATGCTGCCTGGCAGGATGTCGAGTGGCGGATTACCAATGCTGCTGGCATTGATGCGAATATCGCGACCATTGAGGCTAGTGGGCATGAAGCGGTGATATCTGCTCTGGGCGATGGAGATGTGTATATCCGCTGCGGTACAGCCAATGGAGCTGACGGCATACGGCTCTATTCACAAATGGAATTCAAGCTTACAGGCCTTGGCCAAGCCTATCTGAATCCGTATGAGTTTGTCTCTTCCGGGTTTAACAGCAGCCACAGCCGGAATTTGACTAACGGCAATGAACGGGGTGTCGCCACAGCCCGGGAAGGGGAGAGCCGGATCTGCTTCGAACGGATCGACTTCGGGGATTATGGCGCTGATGAGATCATCCTGCCCATCTTCTCGCTTGATGATCAGGAGCTCCCGATTGAAATTTGGGAAGGCGTTCCCGGGGAGAGTGGTGCCGAGCTGCTCACCACAGTCACTTATCAGAAGCCTTCCCTATGGAATGTATATCAGGAGGAACGTTACACACTGCCTAAGCGTTTGACGGGTATGACTTCGCTGACTTTTGTACTCTTCAAGAAGATTCATCTGAAGGGCTTCTCGTTTGTCTGCAAGCACAAGGCGTTTGAGCGTCTTGATGCCCTAACCAATAGCGCGGTTTACGGGGATACCTTCACAGTAACGGAGAACGCAATCGAGGGGATCGGCAACAATGTCTCGCTTATCTTTGCAGGGATGGACTTTGGAGGGGCGGAATGCTCCCGGATTGTAATCTGCGGCCGCTCCGCTCTTGCGAATAACACGCTGCAGATCCTGTTCAGCGGACCCGCTGGCGAAGGCAAGCAGCTGATTGAATTTGCTGGCAGCGACAGCTACACGGAGCGTGAATTCACACTGGAGCCGCCGGTAAGCGGAAGCCAGACGGTCACCTTCCTGTTCCTGCCGGGCAGCCAGTTTGACTTCAAATGGTTCCAGTTCCTGCGGTCCGTATAGCAATCAGGGATATCCCAAACAGCCACCATCTGGCGTTTGAGATATCCCTTTTTGTCTGTAGCGGCGGATGCGAAGAACAAGCCTTGAAACTTCTTATCAGCTGCCATATACCCGCCTCTCATCGCCTGGATCACTGATCCGTACCTCAATAAGCTTCAAGGTGCTGACAGCCCTGACCGCATGCCGGTCTCCACGGGCTATAGTGAATATTCCCCCTGCCGATGCTGCGGCTGCGGCTCCATTCACCGTGACCTCACCGTGGCCCGATACAATCATCCATGTCTTGGCAGAATGCTGACAGTCCATTTCCGGGATGTCATGCTCCGGCAGCAGTGTTAGCATCATCGTAAGTACAAGGCGGATGCCATTTGCTGCCTGGTCCAGAAGGGTATAGCTGCCCCAGCCGGTCTCACCGTACCTCGGTTCCTGAACAGAATGCTCTTGCAGGATGTCCTTGATCATGTTTGCTTCCTTCCTGGCTGCAACCAGGATGCCTTCGGGGCTCGCTATGGCGACTATGCCGGGTACACCGATTACATGCAGCGGAACCTTCAGCTCGTTGACGATATGGGTATCCCGGCATTCCCCCCATAAGCCTCCTTCGCCAGTCAACGGGGAGTCCAGCCGGGCAGTCAGCATATCCCAGCTTCCCAGATCAGACCACTCCCCCTTATGCCGCACAACGACTGCTTTGGTGCTGTGCTCCGCCACTTCCTTGTCAAAGCTGCGGACCGGAAGTCCGGCATATTGAGCAGCAAATGCCGCATGATCAGTGGGCAGCCCCATCCTCTGCAGATGCGACAGCAGGAAGCTTAGCCGAAACGCGAATACCCCGCAGTTCCATAAGGCATGCTCCTGCATCAGCTCCCGCGCTTTGGCGATATCCGGTTTCTCTGCAAAAGAGAGCACCTGAGCATACGCCTCCATGCCTCCTTGTGCCGGGACAATATAGCCGTATTGATCCGAAGGATGGGCAGGTTGAGTTCCAAGCAGGAGGAGCTCTGCCTGTGAGGCTGCCAGAATATCCGGAAACTTAGGAAACAGCCGGAAGAAGTCTTCGTCCGCATACATATCAGCCGGAGCGATGCAGATGATGTCCTCCAGTTTAGCCTTTCCTGCGGAGTACAAATGCAGGGCGCCATAGGCGGCTGCCGTAAATGTGCCGCGTTTGTAAGGCTCCCCGATCACCTGGAATTTTTTTCCGGTATAGCGCCGGGTGATGGCCAGCTGCTCCTGATGCGCAACGAACAGCACGGATCCGTCAAGTCCCGCTTGACCGAGCTGCCGGCATACGCGTCCGATCATGGACTCTGTGCCCCCGTCAGGTGCAGGAAGCAGCGGCAGGAACATCTTGGAACGGATGCTGCCGGAGAGGGGCCATAGCCGCATACCGGAGCCCCCGCTTAGAAGAATAGTATGCAAGGCGGTCTGCCTCCTTAAGGTTTGGGCGGAGTGGAATATCCCTTGCGCTGATGGAAGGACAGCGAACGGTACGTACGGGCATACTTCTGAAGCTGCGCTTTGCCCAGGGAGGCCGCCGGAGTCTTCAGAGCTTTATTGTTGGCGTTCCTGAGCAGCACAGCGGCGCTGTTCCTGCTGTACACATAGTTGGCATAGGTTTCGAATTCGGAGAAGCCGAACTGCTTCGTTTTGTCGATGGAGCGGAGGATAGCGGCATGCCAGGGCATCCCGTGCCGGGCTTCAATCATTCTTTTGAGACTGGCCAGCTTCGCGGACTCGAACAGCATATAGTGTGTAACAAAAGACTTAGGGGAAGGAGCGGCGGCGCCGAGCAGCTTCCGGTAGGTGCGGAAATATTCCGGCTGGCTCCAGCTGCGGCAGTAAAAGATGCTTTTCCCGCCGGAACGGAAACGATGGGGGCGAATCAGCACCGTATCCGCATCAACCACCAGGAAGAATTTCTCGCGGCAAATATGATCCCCGTTCATCTTAAGCAGCTGCTGGTACAGCCAGCCGGAACGGTTCCAGCGGGAAGAGGAGTAGCGGATAGCTTTCTTAGTGAACGGCAGAACGGTGGTTTCATCGACAAAGACACAATTTTTGCGGGAGCATAGCCTTCTGATCTTGCTGCTGTTCGGCGAGACAATATAAATATGGCTGATAGGGTGGCGGACGTAACGGCGGAGACTGTCGATTACATGGGGGAGGGTGGCAAGATCCTTTTCAATAGCCGGGATCAGGACATCGATTGGAGGACCATTTTTCGTTACATTTTCCGAAGCATCTGACATGGGTTCATCTCCGTACCTATATTGACACTTGAGCGCCTGCACTAGGGTATGCCTGCGGATTAACGGTTGACAGGGCAATGATCCTGCTGAAAGATAATCTTCCCGTAGGGGGCAGATGCTTTATTCAAATACGCCTTCTTCCGCATAGAATGCAGCGACTATGCAAATCAAGGGAGGATGGAAAGCTCCTTCCCGGACAGGAGAGTGTATGCGTGACAGCCAAGCAGGTTCAGTCAGGTCAGAGCAAATGGTACAAGACCCGATTATTGCTTAAGAACCAAACCATTTCCCCGTTCATTCCGGATACCCGGAGGTTTACCAGACGAAATCTGGAGCAGATGATTCACAGCTATGGAATGATTTATGTCAAGCCGGAACGGGGAACCTATGGCAATGGAGTGATCCGCGCTGAGCGGGGGGAACGGCAGGGGTATACGTACCAGTATGAGGAAACGCGGCGCCATTTCGATGCGTTTGAAGCTTTTCATAAAAGTCTGGCGAAGAAGATCGGCAGAAAGAGCTATCTGGTTCAAAAAGGTATCCATCTGCTGAAGCAGGGCGGGCGCCGCTTTGACCTCCGGGTGATGGTGCAGCTCAGCCCCAAGGGCGTTTGGGAGGCTACCGGGATCATTGGCCGGCTGGGCCATCCGCGCAAAATAGTCACCAACTACCACAGCGGCGGCAAACCGACCGCAGTGGAGCAGTTGCTCTCTACCCATCTGTCGGCCCACCAGCTCGTACAGCTGAAGGGTGAACTGAACCGTCTGGGCACACGCATCGCGGTTCAAATGCAGAAGACCTATCCTCACCACCGGCAATTCGGTGTAGACATCGGTCTTGACCGGACGCTCAAGCCGTGGATTATTGAAGTGAACATGAATCCAGACCCGTATATTTTTAATCAGCTTAAGGATAAATCCATGTACCGCAGAGTGATGAGGTACCGGCGTTTTAGCCTGAAGCCATAGAGCATACGAAGAAGGCCTGCCAGCGTGCGAGGCCTTTCTTTTGTAATAATTATTTATATAGGCTTACGCTTAGCTAGCAGGAGTCAACCAGACGGCTTGGCCGATTCGTCATTGACGCTGTTTAAACTCAGTTTACATTCCCTAAGTACATTAGGTCTGCAGCGGATCATGGCTATGCCGAGAGGAGGAGAGGCCCGGGCTGCTTCGATATCCAGTTAATTAGAACCTTGACAGTTAGAATTCTATCTAATATGCTTACTGTATTACTTAGAATTCTATCTAAAATGACAAGGGGAAATGAAGATGGCCGAACCCATTTTGCATACACCGTATTCAGATTTGATCCGTGAGATTGGACTCAAGCTTAAGAGCTCTGCCGATGCCCGGCTGAACGAGCTGGGACTGAACTCCGCACAAGGCCGGATGATCGGATATATCTATGAGAATCAGGACAAAGGTGTGATCCAGAAGGATCTGGCGGAGCAGTTCAAGCGGCGAGGGGCCAGCATCACCAGCATGCTCCAGGGCCTGGAGAAAAAAGGCTACATCGCACGCGTCACCCATGAGAAGGATGAGCGTCAGAAGAAGCTGACCGTATTGGAGAAGGGAGTCATCCTGGTCGAGGAGTTCAACCTGATGTTCTCGGATGTCGAAGCCGGTATTACCCGGCAGCTCAGCAAGGAGGAGGCAGCAACCCTATTGTCGCTGCTGTCCAAAGTTAATCAAAGCTTGTAATGGAATGAATTTGATTATGAAGATACACGTTCGGAGGAATGAATATGAACAAGGAAGTATCCAACCAATATTACCTGGAATCCGCTCCAATGAAAAAGGCGATATTCCATTTGTCAGTTCCCATGATGATCGGCATGTCGGTCGGAACGGTCTACAATGTGATCAACGCGTATTTCATCGGCCTGCTGCATAATACGGGGATGCTGACGGCGATTACGCTGGGCTTGCCGATTTTTACCGTCCTGATGGCCTTCGGCAATGTGTTTGGAGTAGGCGGCGGAACCTTCGTCACCCGGCTGGCCGGAGAGAAGAATACGGAGAAGGGTAAGCGGATCGCCGGATATACCTTCTATGCAAGCATCATCGCCGGAATCGTTATCGCCCTGCTGGCGCTGCTGGCGATTAATCCGCTCACCCGCCTGCTCGGTGCGGATGCGGCAACCTTCGATTACACGAAGACCTATGCCCTGACGATGTTCGCCGGCGGCTTCGCGATTGTGCTTAACTTTGCGCTTGAACAGCTGGTCCGCGCGGAGGGGGCCTCGAAGGAGTCGATGTACGGCATTTTCATCAGCACGGCGCTCAGCCTGATCTTTGACCCGCTGTTTATCCTGATTCTGGGCTGGCATGTAGCCGGAGCGGCGCTGGCCATGTGTCTCGCTAACCTTGGTTCGGCACTCTATTATCTCTATTATCTGGAGAAACGGAGTCAGAATCTCAGGGGGTTCCTGAAGCATTTCAGAATATCCCTACAGGATAAGCTGGAGATCTATAAAGTCGGCATCACTGAGCTGCTGCAATGCGCTTTTCTGATTGTGACCACACTACTGCTTAATAACTATTCCATCCAGTATGGTGATAATGTCGTAGCCGGGTTTGGGGTGGCCCTGAGAATTGTGCAGATTCCCGAGTTCCTGTCGATGGGACTGTTCCTGGGCCTGATTCCGCTCTTCGCCTTTAACTATGCCAGCAGGAACAGAGCGAGACTTACCTCCAGCATAAAGTATGCTTTTGGCTATATCGCCAGCATTGCGGTGGTATTTGTCAGTCTGGTCTATGTGTTCCGGGGACCTATCCTGCATTTATTCTCCAGCGATAACTCAGTGATCAGCATGGGGATTTATATCCTGGCAGCCATGCTCATCTCCGCGCTGTTCAATGGTTTTACCGGTCTGTTCATGAGCATCTTCCAGGCCACGGGCCAAGCCGCCCAGGCGGGGATTATGGCTGTTACGCAAGGAGTGCTCTATATCCCGGTGATTATCGTGCTGCATTATTTCTTCGGACTGCATGGCGTGATCTGGTCCATGACCGTTACCGAGGTGACGACAAGCCTTCTGGGCGCGATCCTGTTCATCGGCTTCAAGCGGAAGCTGAGAAACATGGCTAGTGTAGATGATCTGGAGGCTGCTGCTCCGGCGTTGTCGGTGTGACGCCGCCTGAAGCTTGAAGCCCTGAAGTCCTAAGTGAATTACTTAGATTTCTTTAAAAACCTTGAATCTGAATTGCTGCATGGACGAACCCTTGCTCTGCAGGAGGGGCGTCCATCGGCTGATCAACATTCTTAAGTTAAACTATATACAAGGTTTTTTGGTCGTTTAGGAAATTATACGATGAATCCATCGGCCCCCCCCCCCGAGAGTAGGCAATGAGAGGGAATGAGGGGTAAGAGTGATTCCGGTGGAAGTCGGCTGTGAGAGAAAATGAGGGGTAAAAGTGCCCCTGATTCCGGTAGAAGTGGGGCTGAAGAGGGAAATGAGGGGCAAAAGTGCCCCTGGTTCCGGTGGAAGTGGGCCTGAAGTGGGAAATGAGGGGCAAAAGTGCCCCTGGTTCCGGTGGAAGCGGGCGTGAAGTGGGAAATGAGGGGCAAAAGTGCCCCTGGTTCCGGTGGAAGCGGGCGTGGAGAGGTAAATGAGGGGCAAAAGTGCCCCTGGTTCCGGTGCAGGTGGGCCTGTAGAGGTAAATGAGGGGCAAAAGTGCCCCTGATTCCGGTGGAAGTAGGTTGTAGAGGGAAATGAGGGGCAAAAGTGCCCCTGATTAAGGTGGTGGAAGTAGGGCGCAGATGAAAAAATATAGGGATAAATCCTACTAATTACGCCGAAAGTAGGCAGAATGAGGGGAATAGAGGGATAAATTCCATTAAACACGCCAAGAGTAGGCGGGACGAGGGATATTAGAGGGATAAATCCCTTTGATTCTGCTGGCAGTGGGCTCGTGAGTGGAACGAAGGGTTGTGCAGCGTCCCTCAATTCGCCCCATCATCGCCTGTACCTATAAGTAGTACATGCCATCCGCCTTCACTGCCCTCCCGCACATACCGCCCGCCGAACATACCGCCCGCTGTACATACCGCCCGCTGTACATACCGCCCGCTGTACATACCGCCCGCTGTACATACCGCCCGCCGCACATACCGCCCGCTGTACATACCGCCCGCCGCACATACCGTCCGCTGTACATACCGCCCTATGCACTTACCGCTTCCCTCGCCCCCGCGCTGCACGCCGCCGCGCCCTCCCGCACTCACCGCCCCATCCGCCGCAGCCACTCCAACTCCTGCATAGCTAAAGCCCGCTGCTTTATAGTAAAATGAGATAAATTTAATCACAGAGGAGTTACTGTATGCTGGACGTTAATGAAATTCAGGCGCGGGTTCCCCACCGTTATCCGTTTCTGCTGGTAGACCGGATCACCGAGCTTGAAGAAGGCAAGCGGGCGGTAGGAATTAAGAATGTGAGTATAAACGAACCGATCTTCCAGGGGCATTTCCCCGGATACCCGGTGATGCCGGGTGTATTGATTGTAGAGGCGCTGGCTCAGGTAGGCGGTATAGCCATGTCCAAGCAGGAAGAGAGCAGAAGCACCCTCGGACTGCTCACGGGAATAGACAACTGCCGGTTTAAACGTCAAGTGAAGCCGGGAGATCAGCTGCGCCTTGAATTTGAGGTCACCCGCGTCAAAGGGATGATTGTAAAAGGAACCGGGACCGCCACTGTAGAGGGTGAGCGGGTGTGCGAGGCAGAGATTATGTTTGCGTTCAGCGGGCAATAACTAGCGGAAAAGGTGGCTGGAGAAAGATCATGAGAAAAAGTGTTGTATTTAAAACGGTTTCATGCTATTTTATAAACTATAAAAACGTTTTTATTGCAGAGGAACAATGATATGGGAAAGATAACAATCAAAGACGTGGCCAGAGAAGCGGGCGTCTCCATCTCCACGGTCTCCAACGCCTTGAATGACGTGGATGTACTCAACCCGGAGACCAAATCCCATGTGCTGAAGGTAGCGCAGCGCCTGAATTATGTTCCGAACCTGAACGGTAAGCTGCTGAAGTCCGGTACGACCAAGATGCTGGGGTTTTTCACCACAAGTGTGTCAGGTCCATACTTCTACAAGCTGGTAGAATCCATGGCCCGTCAGTGCGACCGCCTAGGCTACGGGCTGAATGTATTTGTCACCAAGGACAAACAAGTGGTCATGAGCAATATTCTCGGGCGGCGCGTGGACGGTGTCATTATCTATGAAGAGCTGGGCATCGATGAGAAGGACATTGCCGCGATGAAGAAAGACAAGATTAAGGCAGTGTTTCTGGACCGGGTGCTGGAGGACGAAGGGATGGGGAGCATCATTTTTGATTCTTTTGAATCAGGCTATGAGGCTACCAAGTATTTAATCGGCCTGGGGCATAAGAAAATTGCCTATATCTCCGGCGTAGATACGATGTTCGACAGCGTACAGCGGCGGGAAGGTTATCTGGCAGCGATCCGCCAATATCAGCTTCCGGAAGATGAGGATTATATTCTTCAGGGTTATTTTGAGGAAGACAGCACCTATAATGCCGTGAAGTCCTTTATCCGCGTGCATCCCGAGAAATTACCTGATGCCTTCCTGGCCGGTAATGATATCAGTGCGATCGGCTGTATCCAGGCGCTTAAGAGCTACGGGTATGAGGTGCCGGAGGATGTCAGCGTAATGGGCTTCGATGATATTGATATCGCTCCATACTACTCGCCGCCGCTCACGACAGTGCGGAATCAGATCGCAAGGCAGGGCATGCTGGCAATTGACCATCTGGTGCGCATGATTCAAGAGAAGGAGCAAGGCGCCGTACAGAAATTGCAGGGTGAACTTGTTGTAAGAGGCTCAAGCCATGTAAAGATGGACCGGAATGACCGCCCTTAGAGAGTAGAAGTGGTCGTTTCCAGATATAAGCATCCATATGTTTTCACACGATTAGGTTTCCTTCTGTTTCTACTTCATTGTTATATAAAAATATGCACAGCAGGGGGGCTTTTTTTTGCGCAGAAATAAAAACGTTTTTATTGATTTGAATATCTGATTTCTTGATTTGGAGGGGAGAAGAACGTGAATAAAACAGCTGTAGTACCGGCAACTTCAATGCCGCCGAACGCCAAGAAGCCTATGGGGCAGCGGATCAAAGAATTTGTAATCGATTACAAAAGGCAGTGGGAGATTCAATCCATGATTCTGCCGGGCATTATTTTTATGATTATTTTTTGCTACATACCGATTTACGGTCTGACAATTGCCTTCAAGAACTACACGGTCATAGACACACTGTCTACTGCACCCTGGGTGGGACTGGATAACTTCAAGATTATTCTGTCTGACGAATACTTCTGGGATGCGGTCGTGAACACGCTGGGCATCAGCTTCCTGAAGCTTGGGATCGGGTTCGTCATTCCGATTATTCTCGCCATCATGATTTACGAGCTGAACATGGGGCGCTTCAAAAAATTCGTCCAGACCATCTCCTACCTGCCGCATTTCCTGTCATGGATCGTACTCGGCGGGATGCTGATCACCTGGTTCTCTACTTCCGGCTTGTTCAATGAGCTGCTGCTGAATCTGGGACTGATCTCGAAGCCGTCCAACATTCTACTGGATTCCGGAAAGTACTGGTGGATTGCCACGTTGTCCGATATCTGGAAAGAAGCCGGGTGGGGCACAATTCTGTATCTGGCCATTATGTCAAAAATCGATCCGACCTACTACGAGGCGGCCAAAATAGATGGAGCCAGCCGGCTCCGGCAAATCTGGAATATCACTCTTCCGAACATGAAGTCAATTATCAGCCTGAATCTGATTCTGACTGTAAGCGGTTTACTCGGCTCCAATCTGGACCAGACGCTGGTCCTCATGAACTCCCAGAACCGGGCGAGAGCCGAAGTTATCAACTCTTATG
Source organism: Paenibacillus sp. FSL R5-0912 (assembly GCF_000758605.1). Classification (NCBI taxonomy): domain Bacteria; kingdom Bacillati; phylum Bacillota; class Bacilli; order Caryophanales; family Paenibacillaceae; genus Paenibacillus; species Paenibacillus sp. FSL R5-0912. The sequence goes on along the minus strand of NZ_CP009282.1, from coordinate 5,321,608 downwards.
TATACCGTATGGGGATGACGCAAGGTGATTTCTCGTATGCGACCGCCGTTGGTTTAGGCGTCTCCATCGTATCGGTGATCCTGCTGGTTACGGCGAACAAAATCACCAGTAAATTGAATGATAATCAATCCGTGTTATAAAGGGAGGCATGTGCTGTGAACCGAAAGGTGGTTAAAGAAGATATCGACAGCCGGATCTTTGACGCGGTCAATATGGTTCTGCTGATAATCTTCATGGTTATTATTCTCGTTCCCTTATGGAACGTCATTATTTCATCCTTGAGCTCAGGCAAGGCGCTTGCCGAAGGCGGATTTATCTTCTGGTCCAAGGAATTCTCCCTGGAGAATTACCGCGCCGTATTCAATGACAGCAGCATTGGGCAGTCCTTCCTGGTCTCCATCTCCAAAACCTTTGTCGGGGTTTTCACCCATGTGTTCTTCTGCGCCATGATCGGCTACGGTCTCAGCAAAAGATACATCCGCGGCCGCAAGCTGTATGTGGCGATGGGCGTGATTACGATGTTTTTCTCAGGCGGGATGATTCCGACCTACCTGCTCATTAAATCGCTTGGACTTCTGAACAGCTTCTGGGTGTATATCATACCCGCATTATTCAGCTATTACGACGTTGTCATTCTGATGAACTTTTTCCGGAATGTCCCGGATTCGCTGGAAGAATCGGCCAAGATTGACGGCGCAGGCGACTGGCATATTTTCCTCAAAATCTTCATTCCGCTCTCCATGCCTGCGATGGCGACAATCGCTCTGTTCAACGGGGTGGGGCAATGGAACGACTTCATGACAACGAAGCTATATATCACCAATCAGGCCCTCTATCCGCTACAGATGAAGCTGTATGAGATTATCGTGCAGTCACAGACCCAGTCGATGCAGAACATCGGGGGCTCCGCCGTGATTGAAACCACCACCAAAGGGGTTCAACTAGCAACAATTGTCATTACTACCCTGCCGATTGTTGCGATGTATCCAGTTCTTCAAAGGTACTTTATCTCCGGCATGATGATGGGGGCGGTCAAAGAGTAGAGAAGAAGAGGGGGCGTATTTTTTAAAAAAAGGTTTCTACATCATATTATAGGAGGTTTATCAATGATTAAGATGAATAAAGTCCTGGGGAATAAGGGTGTTAAGCTTGCGCTGCTGCTGATGGCGGCAATGCTGGTGGTGGCAGGCTGCAGCTCAAACGGCGGTTCGAAGAAGGGCAGCGATGTCTCAATAGAAGACCGCTACACGGTGGACCCGGAAACCCCGGCCTGGCAGCTGGATAAGAAATCGGAGACTACGGAATTGACCTGGTATGTCAACGCGGACTGGTGGAACACCGATTTCGGCAAGGATGTAGTAACCAAGAAGATCAAAGAGGATCTGAACATTGACATCAAGTTCATTACGGGGGACGACACCAAGCTGAATACGTTCTTCGCGGGCGGTGATATGCCGGATCTGCTGACGATCTTCGACTCGAACTCCCCGGTCGTGCAAAAGGCCGCTACCTGGGCGCTCCCGCTGAATGATCTGGCCGAGAAATACGATCCGTACTTCAACAAGGTCGCTGCGGCCGACACACTGAACTGGTTCCAACTGAAAGACGGCAAAACCTACGGTTATCCTAACTATTCCAATACACAGGCAGATTACGACAGCGGCAACATTCCGGCCAAAACCGCTTTTGTCATCCGGAAGGATGTCTATGAAGCACTGGGCAGCCCATCCTTCGGGACCCCGGAAGAATTCAAGAGTGTCCTGAACCAGATCAAAACACAGTTCCCTGACATGATTCCTTTCGGCTTCAACTCCATTGGGGAAGGCACCGGATCGCTCGGGGATGTGCTGCAGGATTTCATCGGCGTTCCGCTTGAAACGGAAGACGGCAAGTTCTACAACCGCAATCTGGATGAGGATTACCTGACCTGGCTCCGGACGCTGAATGCCGTATATAGAGACGGGGCGATCAGTGACGACAGCTTCGCCGATGACGGTACAGGCTTTGAGGAGAAAGTGAAGTCCGGTAAATATGCCACGATGCTGCTCGACGGGACTCCACAGCAGGGCGGTAATCTGCAGATCTTCATGAGTGCTAATCCGGGAAAAGAGTACATTGCCATCGATGGCCCGCAGAGCACGGTTGGACATCAGCCTACACTCAATCAGTCCGGAATTACCGGCTGGATGATCAGCTACATCACCAAAGACTGCAAGGACCCGGCTAAAGCGATTCAAATCTTCACGTACCTGCTGAGTGAAGAAGGCCAGAAGCTGATGAACTATGGTATTGAAGGCGAGACCTACAAGGCAAATAGCGACGGTACGGTTGAATTGCTGCCGGAAGTGAAGGATCTGCAGCTGAATAATGCGGATAAGTTCAAGAAGGATTACCGGATGGGCGAATTCATGTTCTTCGGGCATGACCGCCACAAAGCGCTGAGCAAGGATGCCTTCCCTGAATCGATCAAGCAAATGCAGGAATGGGGCCAAGGCAAGCTGAAACCGCATTTCATTCTGGAGAACATTAATCCGGATCAGGGTACGGCTGAAGCCCGCGGTCTGACGGCGATTAACACCACCTGGAATACAACAATGGTAAGCATGATCCGTGCCAAGGATGATGCAGCCTTTGACAGTACCTTGGCTGACTATAAAGCCTTCCTGGACAAAAACAGCTGGGATAAGATCGTAGAGATCCGCAGCGGGAAGATGCAAGCCAACAAGGATAAACTGGGCATTAAATAAGCAAGGCACAAGAAAGGGCCCGCTTTGGGCCCTTTTCTATAAAAGGATGGAGGGATAACACATGCGGGAGATTATCATGTATCAGTCTAACGGAGAAGACGAGCTGTTTGTGGAGCAGTCTGTTGCACAGCTGCCGCAGATTTCAGCGGATGCGGTTACCGCCACAGTTGAGATAGATGCCAGTCAAACCTACCAGGAGATGGATGGGTTCGGGGCCTCTTTCACGGATTCGGCCGCCTATCTGATTCATCAGGTGCTTGACGAGGAGCGAAGAACGGAAGTAATGAGCAAGCTGTTCCACCCGCAGGACGGGATAGGGTTGTCCTTCCTGCGGAATCCGATGGGGGCATCGGATTATGCCAGAACGGTCTACAGCTATAACGATCTGCCTGAGAACGAGACCGATCCCGAATTGTCCGGGTTCTCCATTGCCCATGATGAAGCGGATATTATCCCTTTATTGCAGCAGGCGCTGAAGCTGAATCCGGAAATCAAGCTGATGGCTTCGCCCTGGAGTGCGCCGGGCTGGATGAAGACCAGCGGGTCGATGATTGCCGGCCAATTGAAGCCTGAGCATTATCAGGTGTATGCGGATTATTTTGTCCGCTATATCCAGGCCTTCGCGGCTCACGGTCTGCCTACCTATGCCGTCACTGCGCAGAATGAGCCGCTCTATGAACCGCAGCACTATCCGAGTATGCTGATGCTTCCGGAGGAGCAGCTGGAGTTCATCCGCAGGTTTCTGAAGCCAAGCTTCCAGAAGCACGGACTGGGGACTAAAATCCTCTGCTATGACCACAACTGGGACCGGCCGGACTATGCGCTGTCTGTTCTAGCGGAGGCTGCAACTGAAGTGGATGGTGTAGCCTGGCACTGGTACGGCGGCGCACCGGCCGCACAGTCCGAGGTGTTAAAGGCTTATCCCGGCAAAGAGGTACATTTCACCGAAGGCTCGGGCGGGGAATGGATTCCGCCGTTTGAGCAGGCGTTCTCCAATGTAATGCGTACGGGAATTGAGATCCTGAGGAATCACAGCAAGTCGTTCGTGCTGTGGAATATGGCGCTGGATGAGCAGAATGGCCCCACCGTTCCCGGCTTCGGCAAGAGTACCTGCCGCGGAGTAGTGACGGTCAACCAGCAGACCGGGGAGCTTACGTATACCCTGGATTATTACGCGCTGGCACATTTCAGCAAAGTCATCCGGCCAAAGGCGCTGCGGCTTGCTTCTGCCGCGAGCAATGAGCAAGTACGCTCCGTTGCCTTCCGCAACAGTGACGGATCGGTTGCGGCGGTTTTGTTCAACAATGGGGATACGCAAGAGAAGGTAGCTGTGAAGCTGCAGGGGGGAGAGGTGCTGACCTTCTCCATGGCACCAAAAAGCGCTGTTTCATTGAAGGTGGACGGCAATAGGGAGTAGGCAGGCGTTAAGCTCCGGTCACATGCGTATATTGAATGCAGAGAAAGGACAGGGACACCTGTCCTTTTTCTAATGGCACAGCCTGCGTTAAGATATAAGCAACTAAGAAGCCTCATACGAAGAAGGAGCGATTCATCCAGTGAGTACGATCAAGCTTTGTTTCATCGGGGCAGGCTTCCATGCCGCCACGAATATATATCCTGCGGCAGTGGAAGCGAAGGCGGACATTCAAGCTATTGCGACCCGCAGCCTGGAGCGTTCGGCAGCTGCGCTTCAGCGTTTCGGGAGCAGCGGGACACCATACGGGGATTATAGAGCGATGCTCCAGAATGAAGCCTGCGACGGCGTGGTTGTGGTAGCCCAGCCCGGGGATCAGCCTTCACTTGTGCTGGACTGCATCCGGGCAGGCAAAAATGTCTATGTAGACAAACCGCTGGGCTGGAATGCAACGGAGGCGCTTGTGATGGCAGAGGCTGCGGAGAAAGCAGGGGTTGTTCTGATGGTCGGCTTTATGAAGCGGTATGCTCCTGTGTATCAGAAACTTAAAGCACTTATTGAGGATGGAAGTCTGGGTGCCGCCAGATCTTTTCAGGTGAAGTTTGCCGTGGACAGTACCCCCTTCTGTAAGGATGAGGAACAGTTCATTAAGCTGGCGGCCATTCATATGGTCGATCTGACCCGATATTTGTTCGGAAAGGCCGCTCAGGTGTCAGGCATGTCGGGCAGCAGCGGGGAGTGTATCTCGCAGAGTCTCTCCATAAAGTTTGCCAGCGGTGTAGTGGGCAGCCTGTCTTTCTCCGGCATGAGCGCATGGTCCAGGGAGAGCGAGAGTGTGCTGGTTACTTTCGACCAGGGGTTTGCCCTTGCCGATGAGCTCAACACGCTTAAGATCCACAGATCGTATTCCGGCAGCAGGCTGCCGTGGCAATCGCTGGAGGAGCAGGATACCGTCCTGACACCTTCGGCTTCGGCGATGTCCGGCGGTCTTAGAGATCTGTATCTCCGGGGTTTTGTCGGGGAAATGGAGCATTTCATGGACTGCTGCCGGAAGGGTCAGGCTCCGCTGTCCAGCGGAAGGGATAATGTACAGACGATGGAATTATGCGATCTGATCTTATCGGCACTGGCTTAAACTGGCGAAGAACCAGCAAGCTGATGAAGCTGAACCGGTTAGATGAATGAGCAAAGGGATGTCCCGGCCGTTAGTTGGCGGAGGACATCCCTTTCTTGATAGGCTGCATCTGGATGAAAAGTTGTGTTATTTGGTCCCCGGACTACTAAAGATACTGGTGATCTCATCCAGCAGCCTGTCCAGCGTAATCGGGTCGTCGAAGTTGTACTTGCTGTCGAAGGTGTAGACGCGGCCTTCTTTGACGGCAGGAATAGCTTTCCATAAGCCGCTATCTGTAAGTGCCGTCTGTCTCGCTACGGTTTCGCTGCTGTTGTCGGTCAGAATGAACATGTGTGTGCCGATATACTGCGTCAGCACCTCGTCGGAGATGTTCGCGAACCGTTCGTCGGCATCAATCAGCTTCTGGACACCTTCTGTCGGTTTGAATCCGAGCTGTCCGTACAGCGTTTCGTTCAGGCCTTTGTTGCCCATGATATACAGATCAGAGCCCAGGACAAGCAGGGACGTAGCGGTTTCGCCTTCTGTTAAGTTCAGCTGCTCCTTCACGGAGGAAACCTTTGCTTTATAAGCGTTGAACCAGGTATCCGCCTGTTCCGTGCGGCCGAACAATTCAGCAATCTGCCGTACACGCTCTTCCGTCGGGAAGGTGCCGTCAAGGCCGACTACTACGGTCGGTGCAATTTGGCTTAACGCCTCAATCCCGGTCTCATCCCAGTCGTCAAAAATAATCAGGTCCGGTGATAGGGCCAGGATCTTCTCAGGAGAGAAAGGGTATCCGATATCTTCAATGCCTTCGAGCAGATCGGGGTAGGCAACCTGCGTCCCGATGACGCTAAGCGAAGCCCCTATAGGCTTTATTCCAAGCGCCAGAAGGTCACCAGGATTGCTGCCGACATATACAATATGCTGCGGATCGGTCGGGATTTCTACCTCTCTCTTTTTATAATCCGTGTACAGCCGTGTTGCAGCCGTAGCGGGCTCAGTTGCCTCCGGAGTGGCAGCAGGTGCTTCAGTAGCAGCCGCCGTTGCAGCCGCAGAAGCTGGAGCTGCGTTGTTACTGTTGTTCGATTGTCCGCAGGAGGCCAGGATTAACATTAGTAGAAGGAAGGTTAATGGAAGAAATATCTTTTTTGTGCTTAGCATGGGTGACGCTCCTTTATGATGGTTTGTTTTGGACTTGCGGGAGAGGGGTTCCGGCCTGTAACGGACTGAGCAGATCTTATTTCTTGCAACAACCTTGTTTGTTGCTAACTGGCCGTTTGGCAAAAAAAGTAGAAGCTCTCGCAGCGGTTTTGCTCCGTGTACTTGTAGTGAACTTAAAGGGGTATATCCCACTAACTACCACATCCCGCTATTTACAACGGATTTGAATGGTTCGCAGAGGCTGGAGGCGGTGGGAAAGGTTGGAGGTAAGCGCAGCCGGTCCTCAACTGTGAAAATGCCCTTGCACCTAAATGAAGATGATAATCATTATCACTAGATTATAATTTATTATAATAGAGAGGAACAAGAGAGTTGTCAATCCTCAACAGGTACTCTCTAAAGCTACTCATTAAGTTACTTATCCAAGCTACTCCCCAAAGGTACTCATTAAGTCACTCCTCGATACCCGCACTCTATCAGCAACAGCACAAAGATGCCGCTGCACCATCCAAGTGGTGCAGCGGCATCTTTGTGCTAGAGTTGGAAATGTAGGGGCTACAGCACCGATTGAGAATGCTGATCCTTCTTATATTCATTCGGCGGCAGGCCGACCTCCTGCTTGAACAGCTTGGAGAAATAAGAGTAGTTAGAGTAGCCTACCTTGTTCGCAATGGTATAGACGGAATGGTGGGTCGTTTCGAGCAGGTGCTTGGCAGCGGCGATTCGGACCTGAATGACATAGCTGCCTAAGGAAATGCCGGTCTCCTTCTTGAACAGCCGGGCCAGATAATCCGGATTCAGGTAGACAATCTCTGCCAGATCGCCCCGGGTCAGATCATCGCCGTAATGGGTATGGATGTATTGCTTGATCTCTTCGGCTACCGACTGGGGCTGCGAGGTGAAGTCCCGGTATTTCATCGCCGTGCTGACCAGATAGTTCAGGTATTCCTCCATATCTTCAATGGAAGCCAGCGAGTGCAGCAGCAGCTGGTCATGGGTTTTGCCAGTATATAATTTGTGAACCTGAATGCCCTTCATTTTGAGGAAGGAGTAGACGAGCTGCACGATATCAAGCCGGAACAGGCTGAGGACAGAGGTATCCAGCGCCCGGCCCCGGAGCATCCCCCGCAGGTATCCAGTCACCTCGGCCAGAAAGGCGGAAAGGTTGTTCTGGCTGAGTAGCTCCTCCAGCTGCGTCAGATCCGGCGGAAGATAGGCGGCTTTGCTATGCTGCAGATAGGTCTCCACCAGGAAGGTATGGTTGCGGCTGCGGGTAATCTCCTCATCCATCGTGAGGGTGGATTTGAAGATACTGCCGACCTCGCCAAGTTCACCAGATAAGCCGATCGTACAGCAGGCATCGCATTTTAAATACGGATTGGCTTTTTGAATAAAAGAACTACACAGCCCTTCCAGTAGGTGAAGCTCAGGTGCGCTGTTCCATTTCAGAATGGCGATCCAGTTCGATTCCTTATATTCAAGGATGCTCTCGATCGAGAAAAGCGGGCTCATGAACAGCTCATACAGCACATTCAGCAGTGCGAAATCAAACAGGTACTTCTCTTCCTTGCCCATGCTGCCGTTATGGGGGAAGAGATTGAAGAGCACAGGCTGGATGATCTCATTCATCTGATAGCTCAGGTTCTGCTCCTCCATGGCCTGGAAGATGGCAGAGGTCCGGATAGGGAAGGCCGTGCTGTCATTGACCAGCTTGCGCCAGAAGTGCTCGAGAATTTTCGCCTGATTCTTTTGCCAGTATTGCCCTTCCTGAATGGCCTTCTCGTTATGCTGCTGCTCCCGGGCACGTAATATCGCTTTCTGGATAATCAGCATCAGCTTGTCGAATTCGATCGGCTTCAGGAAGTACTCGAAGCTCTGCAGCTCAATCGCCTTCTGGGCATAGTTGAAATCGGCATAGTTAGTCAGCAGGATCGTCTGGATCCTGTATTGCCGCTCTCTGATCCAGGCCAGCAGCTCCAGCCCGCTCCCCTGCGGCATCTCGATATCGGAGATGAGAATCTGCACAGAATGGTTCTCCAGGATGTCCTGGGCCTGTGACACATTGCTCGCAGTGAACACGGTTTCGATCTGAAGCAGCGCCCAGTCCATTCTCTTTTGCAGCGCGGCAATTACATAGTAGTCATCATCAACCAGCAAAATATTCATAAGAGTTGCTCCGTTCCTGTTGAGAGTTCCGGCAGATCCGGTAGGCAAAGGGTGATGCATGCGCCGCCTTCTGCGGGATTGGAAAAGCTGACGGCTGCTTTGCTCAAATAGAGGTATTCCAGCCGTTTAAGCGTATTCATAATGCCAATCTGGTTGCCTTTGGACTGGTCCAGCGGCTTACCCTGCACAAGCTTATCCAGCACCTCTGCGGGGAATCCGGGACCGGTGTCGGAAATCTGGATCATGGTCATCTCTTCATTATCCATTCTGCGGCGTTTCACAGTAAGCCTGATCTGCACCTCGTTAGCTCTGGAGATCGCGTATTTGATTGAATTCTCGATAAAGGTCTGCAGCACCAGCGGAGGGATCTTCATGTCTGTAGTCTGCGCTTCCTGTTCAATCTGATAGATGAAAGCGTCCCGGTACCTGCTTTTCTGAATATCGAGATAGATCCGCACATGCTCAATCTCATCCTTAAGCAGGACAAAGTCCTCGCTGCCTTGAAAAATATATCTGAAATATTTCGAGGTGGACATCGCCATCTGCTCAATCTCCTCGTACATTTGAATCTGCGCCATGCTGTAGATACTGGTCAGGCAATTCAGGAAGAAATGGGGCTTGATCTGCTGCTTCATGAAGTCCAGCTGGATACTCTGCTTCTCCAGTTCCTGCTCGTACATGGCGATTTTGTAATTGCGGATCTGCAGGGCCAAATCCTTGAACTGCGCGCTGGCCTCTTCCAGCTCGATGATTGTGCTGCTCTTGAACCCGGCGGGCTGGCCGTCTTCATTCAGGTGCGTCAGACTCTCCGAGAAGCTCTGGATCGGTCCGAGCACCTTGCGGTTGAAGAACAGCATGACGGCGCAGAGCGTAGAGGTGACCATGAAGAAGAGCAGCATGATGAGCAGCTGGGCAATCATAATTTTCTCGAAAGCCCCGAATTTGATTACCATCTTGGCGCTGAAGGCTGTACCGGAGAACTCACTCTCAATGGTTGTGCGCGACTGGAACAGGTTCCGGATGCCCGCCTCTTCCTGCAGAGGCTTGCCGCTGTTCGAGACCAGAGTGGAGAGGTCTGTCCCGTTCTCATCAACAAGTGAAGCATAGCCGTTCGCACCCAAATTAATCTGGCGGAGCGGGGTAATGAGATTATCGGCCGAGATCATCCCGATGAAATAACGGTTGTGGTACGGAACAATGTTGATAATGTAATATTTACCGTTCACGAGTATAGGGGTCCAGCGGGAATAGAACTTCTCATACACCTCTTTATCATCAATAAAAGAAATAATCTGCTTCTTCAGCTCCCGGTAGACGGTATAATCGATGCTGATGGGGGCGCAATTCAGGAAGAAGGATTGGTTTTTTAAATAGTAGAAAAAGTTATATTCCTGCCCGTAATTCTTCTGGAGCTCTGTAAACCGTTTGTGCAAATCCTCGTTTGAATTAATAAACTCTTTGCTGGTCTTGTCGTGGGCATTCATCATATTCAGGCTCTCATCGTTCGCGAGCGTCCAGCCCATATAATGATTAATGTAGGCAAAATCATGATTAATCCGGTTGATATACAAATCGGCGGTATCCTGCAAATACCGGGTGGACTGCTGCTTGACGATGGAAATGGAAGCAACGCTGATGACAAGATCCAGAATAAGCACAATGAATGAGATCAGGATCGTGACTCTAACATAATGGCGTATCGGGTAGGGTTTGTTTCGTGCCGTTTTTTTGACCATAGTTGTCTGGTGAAGTCCTTTCCTGTATGTCCGTTTCCGGACGTACTACTTGCGAGTAGGTAACACAGTCATTATAAAACCCCGGGATCAAAAAAACATGGGGAAATCCCGGCTTTTCACCCCAAAGTCCGGATACCGCAAGTAAAAGTCTGAATAGCGTCATGAAAACTGCCTAAAACCGGGGGCTGGCTTCCCTAAATAATGTAAGCGGATGCATAGGTCCGAATAACAGGGCGTTATTGTCCGGAATGCGGAGAAGCAAGAAGGTATCATTAGGGATGTCAAAAGGATCTAATACATCGAAACGGGGGATTATGAATGGTTAAACAGAACAGGAAACCGGTGGCCAAGACGTGGGCGATCTCACTAATGGCGGCAGCGATGCTTGTCGGACTGGCCGGATGCGGCAGCGGCAACAAAGAGAATAACACGGCGGCTGTAGACACGGACAGCTTCAATAAAGAAGGCCTGCCGATCGTCAAGGAGCCGGTAACGCTTAAGGTACTGACGGTACGCTGGGGCAGCATGGGGGATACCTTCACCAAGAACCAGTGGCTGATCGATCTCGAGAAGAATACCAATGTCAAAATCGACTGGCAGGTCATGTCCTCCAATGACTGGGCCGAACAGAAATCCATTCTGCTGGCCAGCGGCACACTGCCGGATGTCGTGCTGGGCGATCAGACCTTCACCGACTCCGATATCGTGAACAATCTCAGCTATTTCCGTCCGCTGGACGATTATATTGATCAGTATATGCCTAATCTCAAGGCCGCGATGGAAGAAACACCAGATATGAAGAAGATCAGCACCTTCCCGGACGGTAAAATCTACTCCATGCCGACCCGGCTGCCTTCGCGTCCGAAGAGCTCACGCCAGCCGGTCATCAACAAAACCTGGCTCGACAAGCTGGGCCTGAAGGTTCCGGAAACGATTGACGAGCTCTACACTGTGCTCAAAGCCTTCAAGGAGCAGGACCCGAACGGAAACGGCAAAGCGGATGAAATTCCGTATATTGAAGTAAGCAATGATATGATCAGTCCGTTTGGAATTGCCGATCTGAATACCAACAACATGCTGGTTAAAGACGGCAAGGCTGTGTATTACCCGATAACGGAGGAGTACAAGGAAGGCATGAAATGGGAGAATAAGCTGTATTCCGAAGGTCTGCTCGACAAAGAGCTGTTCACCCAGGACGCTACGATGATCTCAGCCAAGTTCCAGAACCCGGATGCGCCGATCGTCGGCTTCACCTACCAGTGGACACCGGATGCCGTATTCGGCAAATGGAGTGACCAGTATGTAACGATTCCGCCGGTTGCCGGACCGGATGGTAACCGCTACACCATCGGCAATCCGATCGGGATGAGTCTGAACCGCAACGAGCTGCTGATCACTTCTTCCTGCAAAACACCGGAGATTGCCGCACGCTGGGCGGACCAGTTCTACACGAACGAAGCGAGCATTCAGAACTTCTGGGGAGCAATCGGAACGGTTATCCAGAAGAATGATAACGACACCTATACACTGATGGACCCTCCAAGCGGAACCAGCGCAGATGCCTGGTACTGGGATCAGTCCCTGCGGGACTTCGGACCGAAATATGTCAGCCCGTCCTTTGAACAGAAGATCGTACTTAACCCGGAAGCGGGCGACGGTCTTAAGCTGGAGCTCGACAAGCTGGGCAGTGAATATGTAACGACACCGTTCCCTAACGTAATGTACACTTCCGAGGAGTTCGAAGAGCTTCCGACGTTGACCACGGATATCGATACTTATGTGAACACCATGCGTGCACAGTTTATCAGCAAAGGGGATATCGACGGGAACTGGGATGCTTATGTGAAGAAGCTGAACGATATGGGTCTGGATAAGCTGGTGAAGATCCGCACGGATGCATACGGACGTTACAACAGCGTGAAATAAAGACCATAGCTCTAAAGATTCCACTGATCCGCGGAAGGAGGCTTCTATAATGACGGTTACGATGGCAAAAGTCGCCCGGAGAGCGGGAGTCTCCATCTCCACGGTCTCCCGGGTGCTGTCCGGTCGGCCGGTGGTCCGGGAGGAAGTCTCCCGCAAGGTGAAGCAGGTGATGGAGGAGCTGGGGTATACGCCGAATATCATCGCGAAGAGCCTGGTGTTGAAGTCAGCCCGTTGCTTCTGCATTCTGCTGCCGGGACCTTCAGAGCAGGCCATCTTAGGTCTGATGTTCATGGAGACCCTGCGCGGAATTATAGCGGAGGCGGGCCGCTTAGGATATGACACGATCATCTGTTCAGGTGCGGATGAGCAGGAGGAACTGAAGGCTGTCTCCGGTCTCTTGAAGGGGCACCGCGCAGACGGAGTCATTCTGCTGCCATCCAGCGGGGAAGAGGCTGTGATGGGGTATTTGCAGAGCAGCGGCTACCCTTTTGTCTTGGCAGGCCGCTGCGGCGGTGATGAAGGGATCATAAGTGCGGGTACGCAGCAGAATATGGCAGATTTTGAGGCTGCGCAGCATCTGGTCAGGGAGGGATATGAGCTGGGAACTCTTGCTGTCCGGGCATTAACCGGGAAGATCAGGCTTCCAGAGCATCTCAAGGCAAGCAGAATCGTGTAACCAATAGGAGTGTAAGTATGGCTAAATTAACGGAAGTAACCCTGCGGAACCAAGTGGTCTATTCCATCTATGTGCGCAATCACAGCGAAGAAGGAACCTTCAAGGCGGTAGAGAAGGATCTGGAGCGCATCAAGGAGCTTGGTGTGGATATTATCTGGCTGCTGCCGGTGCACCCGATTGGCCTTGTGGCCCGCAAGGGCGGGCTTGGCAGTCCTTATGCCAATCAGGATTACCGGGAGATGAATCCGGAGCTTGGCAGTCTGGCGGATTTCCGGAGTCTGACGGAGGCCATTCATAGGCTCGGGATGAAATGCATCATTGATGTGGTCTATAACCATACTTCGCCCGACTCCTGGCTGGTGGAACATCATCCTGAATTCTTCTACAGGACTCCGGAGGGCAAGCTTGGTAACCGTGTTGGCGACTGGGGCGACATTGTGGATCTGGACTATAACAATCAGGAGCTGTGGGATTATCAGATCGAATCGCTGAAAATGTGGGCCGGAATGGTAGACGGCTTCCGCTGTGACGTAGCCCCTCTGCTGCCGCTGGACTTCTGGCTGAACGCCAGGGAAGAGGTGGCTGCGGTTAACCCCGGCTGCCTATGGCTTGCCGAATCCATCGAACCGGACTTCACGATGCATCTGCGTTCCCGGGGCATGGCCAGTCTGTCCGACAGCGAGGTGCTCCAGGCGTTTGATGCCTGCTATGACTATGATGTGTACCCGTATTTCACGGGCTATCTGAACGGCAGCGTTACGCTCGGCAGCTATATAGAGAAGATCAATGCGCAGGAGTATATCTATCCGGGCAATTATGTGAAGCTGCGGTTTCTGGAGAACCATGACCGGCCGCGGGCCAAGCAACTGTTCCCGGAGGAGAATGAGCTGATCAACTGGACGGCATTCATGTATTTCCAGAAGGGCATGCCGCTGATCTACGGCGGGCAGGAGACGGAGAATGAGGTCTGTCCCGATCTGTTCGACAAGTGTACTGTCAGCTGGAATACGGGGAAGGACCTGTCCTGGCTGTTCAAAGCGCTGTACCCCATTAAGCACAAAGCAATTATGGCCCATGGTGTCTGTCAGTTTACGGCACATGAAGAAGACGGAATGGTCTGCGGCATGCATACCTGGGGTGAGCAGAAGCTGGCTGGTGTGTTCAGCCTGAGAGGCAGGCAGGGAGATGTGGAGCTGGAGCTTCCGGATGGAGCGTATGTCAATTTGATTGACGGCAGCGCGGTAAACGTGGCCGAGGGCAGATTGCACTGCAGCGGCCGGCCGGTGATCATCGAAGCATGAAATAAGCAGTGTGAGCAAGCTTCAGGCTGCCTTTTGATAAAATGCCGTCCCGCAACGATGTCTGCTGCAGGGCGGTATTTTTGTTGACGAAGGGAAAGTCCCTTTGCTCCCTCCGGAAGTGGGCGGAAAGAGGGGAATAAAGGGATAAACCCCTTTAATTCCGCCGTGAACGCTGGATGGGTTAAGCCTGATTCGCAGTATGCTGCAGGATTTGCCTTCCGGAAGCATCCGTTCCCTGCTCAGGTGTCCGACATATGGGTTTATGCCCCAAAAGTCCGGATAACGTTAGCGGAAGTCTGCATACCGTCTGGCTTAGTGTCTCCCGGGTAACGGGCCGCGCGAAGTTCTCTCCTGCGGACAACGAAAGTCCGGTTTACGCTGTGAGGAGGTCCGGCTGGCGCGGCGGGGGGCAGGTATACTGAATGAAAATATAGATAAGCGTAGGCTACCGGAGCGAGTTTTGCCGAAGTCGATCATGAAGCTTATGCTAACAAACTCAAACTTTTAGGAGGGGTCACAATGAAATCCGGTCAGTCCAGTCCGGCAGCAGCCATCGGACAGATCAAACGAAACTGGGGACTGTATCTATTGCTGCTTCCCGCAGTTGTGCTTACGTTATTGTTCGCATACAAACCGATGTACGGGGTGCTCATCGCCTTCAAGAATTACAGCCCGGCGCTGGGAATTGACGGCAGTCCGTGGGCGGGATTCAAGTATTTTGACAAGTTCTTCAATTCCTATCAATTCTCGAACACGATTAAGAATACGCTGATTATTAGCGTGTACAGCCTGATCACCTTCCCGATCCCGATTATCCTTGCGCTAATGGTCAATCAGATGCGGCCGAACCGGTTCAGACGTTTTTTCCAGACCGTGTCATATATGCCGCATTTCATCTCCACAGTCGTAATGGTGGGCCTGATGATGATTCTGCTCTCGCCAAGCACCGGGCTGGTCGGTAATCTGTACAGCCTGTTCGGCGGGGAGGCTCCTGATCTGATGGGCTCGACCTCGCTATTCAGCAGTGTGTATGTCTGGTCGGATGTGTGGCAGCATGTCGGCTGGGACAGCATTATTTTCATTGCCGCGCTCTCGTCGGTCGATCCGAGCCTGTACGAAGCTGCTACGGTGGATGGGGCCAGCCGCTGGAATAAAGTCCGTTATATCGATATCCCGATGCTGATGCCGACGGCGATCACGCTGCTGATTCTCCGGGTGGGCGGTCTGCTGGGCGTAGGATTTGAGAAGGTCTATCTGATGCAGAATGATCTGAATATCACCTCCAGTGAGATTCTGTCCACCTATGTTTACAAAATCGGCCTGCTCAGCAGCCAATACAGCTTCTCGTCAGCGATCAACCTGTTCAATACGGTCATCAACTTTATTCTGCTGATCATGGTGAACCAGCTTTCCAAAAAACTTAGTGAAAACAGCCTGTGGTAGAAAGGGGAGCAGCACAATGGGAGTACTAGAGCCTGCAGCCAGCAAGAGAACTGGCAAAATCAAAAATAACCGGTCCTCGGATTCGGTAATGGAAATTATTATGTATGTTATCGCTGTCCTGTTTCTGATCATCCTGATCTATCCGCTGTATTTCATCGTCATTGCTTCATTCAGTGATCCGTCTGCGGTGGCGGGCGGCAAGGTCTGGCTGTTCCCGAGGGGGTTCACGCTTGACGGTTACCAGGAGCTGCTGCGGCATAAAAACATCTGGATTGGCTACCGGAATACCATCCTCTATACGGTGGTGGGGACGGTCATTGGTCTGGTTGTGAATATATCGGCAGCCTACGCACTGTCCAGAAAAGACCTGGCGGGACGCAAAATCCTCTCGCTGTTCTTCATCTTCACCATGTTCTTCAACGGCGGGCTGATCCCGACCTTCCTGACGATCCGGGACTTCCACATGTATGATACCTTCCTGGTTATGGTGCTGCCGTTCTCGGTTGGCGTCTACAACATTATCGTAGCCCGGACCTTCTTCCAGACGAGCCTTCCCGGAGATCTGTGGGAAGCGGCGCAGATTGACGGCTGCGGGAATCTGCGTTATTTCCTGCAGGTGGTGCTGCCGCTGTCCAAAGCGATTATTGCCGTGCTCGGCCTATGGATTGCCGTCGGGTATTGGAACTCCTACTTCAACGCGCTAATCTATCTGAAGAATCCGAATATGTATCCGCTGCAGCTGATTCTCCGTAACATTCTGATCACGAATCAGATGCAGTCGGGCATCGGCAGCGGTGAAGCGGCACAGATTGCCCTGCGTCTGGCTAATATGATGCGCTATTCCGTTATTATCATTGCTACAGTTCCCATTATGTGTGTGTATCCGTTCGTCCAGAAGTATTTCAATCAAGGCGTCATGATTGGTGCCGTGAAGGAATAGACAGATTGCTTATCTACGCAGAAATGAGGTTTATCGATGAAAACAACAACTCAAGAGCTGCTGCCGCTGCCGGAGCACTTACGGTTCGCATCTGAACCGGCCGCAAGTGCAGGGGCAGTCATTCAAGGCGAATGCTACCGGTTCACAGTGCTTACTCCGGCGCTGATCCGGATGGAATACAGTCCTAAGGGAGGCTTCGAAGACCGGGCGACCCAGATGGTGATGAACCGTAAGTTCCCGGTTCCTGACTTCCGGGTGACCGATCTCGGGAACAGGCTTGAAATTATGACGGACCGCCTGCAGCTCACCTGTGACAAAGCGCCCTTCTCCCGGCATGGGCTGAGTGTGAAGGTGAGGAATGAATCCGGACATTTGCTGAGCGTTTGGCACTATGGGGATGAGGAGCAGGATCTCGGCGGTACCGCGCGCACGCTGGATAATGCCGACGGTGTCATTCCGCTGGAGCCGGGGTTGCTGTCGCGTGGAGGCGTTACGGTGGTGGATGACAGCCGTTCTCTGCTCCTGGAAGCAGACGGGACGGTGCAGCAGCGGGAGCAGGAGGGAATCGATCTGTACCTGTTCGGCTATGGACATGAATACCTGAAGTGCCTGAAGGATTTCTACCGGCTGTGCGGCAGCACTCCGCTACTGCCGCGGTATGCGCTTGGCAACTGGTGGAGCCGGTATTACCGGTATTCCGAGGAAGAGTATATTACGCTGATTGAACGTTTTGAACAGGAGCAGCTTCCGTTCTCCGTAGCGGTGATGGATATGGACTGGCATCTGGTCGATATTGATCCGAAGTACGGCAGCGGCTGGACCGGCTACACCTGGAACCGGGAGCTGTTCCCGGACCCGCAGCGTTTCCTGGACTGGCTGCATGGCAGGGGCTTGCGCGTAACGCTAAATGTCCATCCCGCTGACGGGGTACGGGCCTTCGAGGAGCCGTATCTGGCAATTGCGGGGGAGTTGGGCATGGACCCGGAGCAAGGGGAGGCAGTGGAGTTTGATATTACCGATCCGCAGTTCCTGGAGGCCTACTTCAAGTTCCTGCATTATCCGCTGGAGGAAGAGGGCGTTGACTTCTGGTGGATCGACTGGCAGCAGGGCGGGATGACTAAGGTTCCGGGTCTTGATCCGCTCTGGATGCTGAATCACTATCATTACCTGGACAGCGGCCGGCGGGGGAAGCGGCGGCTTACCTTCTCGCGTTATGCAGGTCTTGGCAGCCACCGTTATCCGGTAGGGTTCTCCGGCGACACGATCATCACCTGGGAGTCGTTGGACTTCCAGCCGTATTTCACGGCAACGGCGTCCAATAGCGGGTATGGCTGGTGGAGTCATGATATCGGCGGCCATATGGGCGGGTATCTGGATGATGAGCTGGCATTGCGCTGGGTGCAGTTCGGCGTATTCTCCCCGCTGCTGCGGCTGCACAGCTCAGCCAGTCCGTTCAACAGCAAGGAGCCATGGCGGTTCAATCGAATTGCCGGGGAGGCTATGAAGGATTCCCTGCGTCTGCGGCACCGCCTGCTGCCCTATCTGTATACGATGAACCGTTATGCCAGCCGGGAAGGACTTCCGCTGGTGCAGCCGATGTATTACCATCACGCGGAGCAGCGGGAAGCTTACGGGGTGCCGAATCAGTATTATTTCGGCACCGAGCTGATCGCATGTCCGATTACCCGGCCTGTACATTCCAAGACAGGCGTGGCGGAGTTCAAGGCCTGGCTGCCGGAAGGGCTGTGGACCGACTTCTTCAGCGGAAGAGTCTATGACGGCGGCAGAAGGCTGTCCTTGTACCGCACGCTGGAGCATATTCCGGTGCTGGCGAAGGCGGGGGCCATCGTGCCGCTGGCCGATCTGACGGAGTATACGTCATCGGTGGCCAACCCGGAACGGCTGGAGGTACGGGTGTTTGCCGGAGCGGACGGCCAGTTCCAGCTCTGGGAGGACGCAGGTGACACTGCGGAAGACCTGGACGGGAACTGGTGTGTTACCGGGATGGCCCTGGCATGGGGACAAGCCGGACAGTCGGCGGTCTTCACCATTCAGCCTGCGCAGGGTAATACTGCGATGGTGCCGGAGCGGCGGAGCTGGAAGCTGCTCTTCATGGGCTGTGCAGAGACAGAGGTGACAGTCATGGCTGGAGGAGGAGCGGTTGCGGCCGAAACTAAGTATGATGAGGCTTCGCATACCCTGACCGTTACTGTGCCGGAGCTTGAGGTGACTGAGGAGCTGGCGGTAATGCTCACTACGGCACGGGTTGCGGTGAACCGGGTGGAGGAGGAGGTATTTGCGCTGCTAAACCATGCGCAGATCCGGTTCGACCATAAGGAGCAAATCTACCGGCTGGTAAAGGAGAACGCGGGTCCTGCGGCGGCACTTGCCGCGCTATCCTCGCTGGAGCTGGAGCCTGCGCTGTATGGGGCGATATGTGAGATTGTGACGGCCCGGTTGTAAGCGGCCTGCGTCTCCGGATGTGAAGCAAGGAGTATAACGTGAAGCGCGAAATGTGAAGCATGGAGCATGAGGCATGAGTATTGAGCATAAGCATTCAGCATGAACATAAGTATGAGTATGAGTATGAGCATGAGACATAAGCATGAAGCATGGAGCGTTCAGTGTTGTCCCCCTGAGAATTACCCGTCTGCATAAACGGGGAATTCTCAGGGGGACTTTTTGAAGCCGAACAGGTGGAGCATTCAGGATGGAGAATTAGATTCTGATAGGTGGATACGGAAATTCTAACAGTTTCTAGCATATATTAGCGGCTTTATCGCATGGTACACCTGTTACGGACTGAGGAGACCTTATTTCCTCGAAAAGCACCTTTTTTCTGTGCTAACGGACTCAGATGCAGCTATTTGCCAGGATTCACCTGAAATCGGCTCCGTGGCGAGACAATAAGCGCGCTGGAGTCCGTTGGCCTGGCGAATCGTGCCCAGGACTGAAAATAAGCGCGGTACAGTCCGCAAGGAACAGGTGAAAGACCTAAGCAAGTCAGAAGCAAACCAGAAGCAAACCAGAAGCAAACCAGAAGTGAACAGCCAAGCTAGCGATATGTATTCCAAGGAGATTAAGGCCTAACCACCTCATCATACCCGGCATTCGTCCCGGCATCCGTCCCGGCATCCGTCCCGGCATCCGTCCCGGCATCCGTCCCGGCATCCGTCCCGGCATCCGTCCCGGCATCCGTCCCGGCATCATACCCGGCATCCGTCCCGGCATCCGTCCCGGCATCCGTCCCGGCATCCGTCCCGGCATCCGTCCCGGCATCCGTCCCGGCATCCGTCCCGGCATCCGTCCCGGCATCCGTCCCGGCATCCGTCCCGGCATCCGTCCCGGCAGCGGTCCCAGCAGCGGTCCCGGCATCCTCTCCATCCTCATGGCTTCCCTTCAAATGGCTGTTGAAGAAATCCAGCACAAGCTGATTCACAATTTCATTGCTTCGCCCGCCGTCAATGCCGCCCGTCATTCCGGTGTACTTCAGCAGGCTTGAATAGAGCTGCAGATCTGTAAAGTTGAAGTGTGCTGTGCCTTTGATATAGAGCTTGCCGCCCCCGCTTAGCCTGGCGTTATTCATTATTTTTTCCTCGGCATCGATATCCGGATCTGAAATCTGCTTCTTCCGGTTATTGTAATCCTCTGACTCTATGAACAAAAACGGTTTACCCAGGGACGGACCTGTGAGGGTATACAAGCTTCCATCCAGATCAATTCCCGCTTTAAGCTCAGGAATGGAGAACATCGCCTCGTACGCAGCTGCTCCACCGAAGGAGTGTCCTGCTATCCCGATGAGATCAGTATCTATGTAATCTGCGAATTGCTGCTTCAATTGGCTGAGGACAAAGCGGTTATCGTCGTTCCATACGTTGCCCAGCTGCTTTCCTGTTGCTATGAAATGATCACTGCTTAAAGACTCGCTGAACTCGGTAACTGTGCCGTCTGGAAATAAAGTAGCCGCTGTACTGTAAGTATGATCTACGGCCGCTACAATATAACCGTTCGCTGCCAGGTTCTCTGCAAGTGTGGTATGCAGCAGACTTGAGGTACCGAGGCCGTGATTGATCAGAATCAGCGGATAAGGTCCCTCTGAGCGCAGCCAGTCCGCATTCCGGTAAGCATTCGTATGAATATATGCCCAATAATCGAGGGAGAAGGATGGGATTCCTAATGATCCGGCAAAAGCGGACATAACCTTCCGGTTGCTCTGTTTATCACCAGGCAGCAAAGGTGCAGTCTGGTGACCCTTCTCCGCCGGGGCCGGATACCAGACATAAACCATCAGCTCCCGTGAGTCCCCGGGGTCAGGTGTCTGAGATTCAGGCCGGCTGCTGTCGGTGAGATGTAGAGTCTGCATGCCAACGGCAAAAGGCCCTGAAGGAGCGGGTAACTCCACAACCGGGATCATGGAAGAGAGCACTGCCGAGCAGATCACTATAAGTATACCTGCTGCGGTACCTGCTATTGCCCAGCCGCGTTTCAACCGGCGGAATGCAGATTTCCTGGTTTTTTGGCCAGTGGACAACAGCTTCCGCGAACGGCCGCTAATTATTCCTGCAATGCGGATGATTAGGCCAAGCAGCACAATTACATACACGCCCGCCATTTGCCAGCGGTACCCTTCGAGCCCAAGCTGTGCTGCGCACAATGTGCCGCTAACCGCAGTTAAAGCTATTTTCACCTTGAGAACGCCCTTGCCAGACACGAAGCTGAACATTAATAATAATGCGGACACAGTCAAAATAATCTCCAATACTCTCATATGTACCTCCTATATTTACATCCCCAGTAAGACCGCATGTTTCATAGATTCAGCCTATCTAAAGTGTACATATGGAAGGTTAAATACCGGTAGCTGCCGGGTTTAAATTTGGGTTAAAAGGGTTCTTCGGACAGGCGTTTCCAATGGAATCACCGGCAAATGTCGGCACAGGCGGCTGTGAAATGGTAGAATAGTAGTCATAGTCTTTGACGGGGAGTGAATTTCTTATGAAAAAGATTGCTGCCGGATTCATTGCCGGGGCGATACTGATGGTGGGTGCGCAGGCGCTGGGCGCTTCGGCAACACTGGTAGGAAAGGCAATTCAGGCGGAGTATACCGTGAAGGTGTATGGCAAGAAGCTGGCCGATCCGGCCATCGTAATTGACGGCAAAAGCTATGCACCCGTCCGTGCAATCGGAGAATTAGCCGGATTCAAGGTTTCCGTAGAAGGTAAAACGATCAGTCTGGATGAAAAGACAGAGGGAGGCGCTTCTTCCTCAAGCGATAAGAATGCCATTCTTGGTCCTGTGCCGATTGTTACGCCTGATCCCGCCTTGAGCGTGACCAAGAGCAGAATCGAAGTTATCGACGCTAAAATTGATACGGCGGTCAATAATATCCTGGCCACCAGCAGCCTGCTGAAATCGAGTCCGGACAGCGCCGATTTGAAGCTGAAGCTGGAGCAGTACAAAGCGGAATACGCTGATCTGCTGAAGCAAAAGGATCTGGAGCTGCAAAAATAAACAGAGGCAGCTGTGAAAAAGCATGAAGAAGCAGGAAAAATTGAGACAGGATGTCCCTAAAGCCGAATGTAATGGATCATGGGCTTGGGGCATCCTTTTTGCTGTGCATTCGATCGAATAAACAGTTATCTGGTACGGCCTTAGCCAGCTCTTTCAGCGGCTGAAGAATTCCCGTTAGGCAGGGCCAGCCTGCGGACGAGCGGAGGCAGGGCGAATCCGTAATACACGCTGACCAGCAGGGTGCATAGGCCCAGAATGTAGTGAAGCCAAGTGATCGACACGACAGCCGGAAATGCAATAGCGACAAAACCAAGCGCCAGGGAATGGCCGAGCATCATCACCGGCTCAATCATTGCATTCACCCGCCCCATGTTCTGCGGGATGACCAGCTCCGGCAGCCAGCTGCCCAGCGCGATATTCACCGGCGCAATGCAGATGCCTTCGATCAGAACGAGCGGGAGATAGATCCAGAGGGTGTCCGCCGAGCCCAGGGCAACAATCAGCAGGCTGGATAACAGCAGTCCGAAGATCAGCACCCGGGGGCGTGTGAACCGGCGGATCAGCGCGGAGCCGGCGAGGCTGCCGATCAGGAAGCCGGTGCCCAGGCAGAGGGTGATCAGCGAGGCGTGAAGCATATAGTTATCCGGGCTGAGCTTGTATTTCATTGCAAAAATAGGCAGGACGGCAAATACGCCGTTGACGATGCCGAAGAACAGGAAGCCGGAGATGAGTGTAAGGAGCAGCTTGTGCCCGAGGATATAACGCAGCCCTTCACGGAAATCTTTAAGCAGCTGCGGAAACCGGATATCCCGCAGTGCGTAGTGTCCGCTGGGCATCCGCACTTCAGCTGTGAACCGGCAGCTTAGGATCAGGAGTCCGGAGATGAGGAAGCTCGCCCCGTCGATAAGGATAGCACCTTCAATCCCGAGAAAGCGGTAAGCCGCCGCGCCAAGGCTCATGCCGAACAGCATAAACAGCCCCATAATCATCTGGTTCAGGCCCGCTGCCTGAACATATTGCGCCTGCCCGATGCTGCCCTGCAGCAGGCCCATCTCGGCGGGGCCGAAGAACTTCGCAATGGCGCTGCGCAGGAACAACACCAGGAAGCATAAGGTAAGCAATTGACCATGTACGCATACCAGGAGCAGCAGCGTTAATCCGGCCCGGATCCAGTCGCTGTAAGCGGCAATCTTCTTGCGGTCGAGCAGGTCGGCGATGACTCCGACAAGCCAGAACACGGCAAGGGTGGGCAAGGAATACATCAGTTCAGCCGTTGCCGCCAGTGCCGGACGCGTGCTGAAATGGTCCACAAGGTAATAGGCAAAGGCCATGTTCCCGACAACTGTCCCGAGCTGTGAAGCGAAGGCGGCCAGGAACAGCCTGGTAAAGACGGGATTGCGGAAGAGTGCGGACATGTGGCGGGGCCTCCTATTCTTCAGCCGGGCGGCGCCCGGGCTTCAGTAATTGCTCCAGATAATTAAGCAGCGCGTTAATCTGGAATTCCGTGTGAGCGAGCTCCGGGCCTACGGCAAGAGTGTGGGTCATGATTCCTTCCTGGTAAGAGGCTGTAATTCTCGCCAGCTGCGCAAGCGGCATAAGCGGGCTGAATTCCCCCCGCTCCACGCCTGAGTGCAGCAGTGCCTCAAACCGGGCAATTCCGGTCTCGTACCGCTTCAGCAGCAGGCTTCGCCGCCGTTCATCCCTGGAGCCGCCCAGGAAATACTCATAGAAGGCCGGAAGGAAACTTCCGCCCGGCATGCGCAGCAGCTCTGCCTGCTGATCGGCGTACATCTGCCGGATGACTTCCCACACCCCAGGGTGTGCCGATAACAGGGCTGCTGTATAGGCCTCATATTCACTATCCTGCTGATCGAGCAGCGCTTCAAATATTTCCTCCTTGGTCTGGAAATACAAATAGATCCAGCCCCGGCTCATCCCTGTTTCCTCCAGGATATCTGTGAACGTAGCTGCTTCATAGCCCTTGGCGGTGAACACCACTTTGGCGGCACCGAGGATCTGCATCCTCCGCTGTTCTTTTTGCTGGTCGGATATTCTGGGTGACATCTCACTTCCCCCTCTCAAATAATGACACGCTTGTCATTAATATTATAATGACATCATTGTCATTTAACAAGTGGCAGTTGAATCGGCCGCTATATCCACTCCCCGGCCAGCAATATTCTCAGCACCGTATTGTCTGGCCTGATCCGGCATGCTATATTTTGACGGTAAAAGCAATCCAGCTTCGCAGAAAGGAATCAGCCTATGATGAAGCGGACAAGTCTCCGGGTCCGGCTCCTGGTCATCATGATTTGCCTGACCACATTGCCGGTGCTCACTGTTACCACCATTGCCACGTACAATACGCGGCAATCCGTGGAGAAGGAAATGATCAATGCGAATAACTCCCGGATGCAGTGGGCGGACCAGTATCTGGATGAGCTGATTGAGCAGCTGGATACCCTGTTCTACACCCTGCAGATTAACCCTCAGCTTATGGCGGGGTTAACGGGTACGGACAGCCCGGACATTAGTGTCCAGTACCGTTCGCTGAACAATATCCGCGAAGCCATAACCTCGCAGTTCTATACGAACTCCCGGAAGGTAGACGAGCTGA
Source organism: Paenibacillus sp. FSL R5-0912 (assembly GCF_000758605.1). Lineage (NCBI taxonomy): Bacteria > Bacillati > Bacillota > Bacilli > Caryophanales > Paenibacillaceae > Paenibacillus > Paenibacillus sp. FSL R5-0912. The sequence goes on along the minus strand of NZ_CP009282.1, from coordinate 5,296,853 downwards.
CACTGTACATGCATGACCAATTAAAAGCCATCTCCGTTGACTTCGTGAATAGTGGAAGCGTTTCCCCGCTGGATATCGGTGAGGGCCCCTGGAGCCGGCTGCCCTACGGGCCGGTCAATATGTATTTCAAGCAGAACGGCACCGGCATCTATGCCTACCACGGCATTAACCGGTTCGAGGATCACCGGCTGCTCGGAGGCATAGGCGTGCGGATCAATCGGGAGGTATGGGAGGAGGTCAGCCATATACTCCAGTCCGAGGACGAGAGCTCGGTCTTCCTGCTGAATGATGAGGGCGAGCTGCTCTCCGGCTCGAGCATTTCCGAGAGCTCCGGTGATATCGGCAGGCGGCTGCAGAATCTTGCCGTCTCTGAGCATGAACTTGAATTCCGGCAGGAGGACGGCTATTTCTTCTTCATGAAAAAAGTGGCCGATGGTCAGCTTACGGTCGTGAAAGCCATTCCCTTGTCCACTGTCGCCAAGAGCGCACGGCCTACGATTGCTGCCGGTTTTCTGACCGGAGGCTTGTTCATGATTGCCTCCATTCTGCTGTCTATCCTGTTCTCGCTGCGGATTACCCGCCCGATTGTCAGTCTGGCGGTGTCGATGCGCAAGGCGCATGTCAGCAACTTCGAACAGCACTCGGTGCAGAGCCGTGATGAGATCGGGCTGCTGGAGCGCGGCTACAACTCGATGATGGAACGGATACGGGAGCTGATTGAGGTGGAATACCGCCAGGAGATTGAGGTCAAGAATGCCCAGCTGCTCGCTCTTCAGGCCCAGATCAATCCGCATTTCCTGAACAATACGCTCCAGCTGATCGGGGGGATGGCTTTGTCGAGGAATGCTGATGATATTTATAACATCACCCGGGTGATTGGCGACCTGCTGCGTTATTCGATCAGCAATGAAGGCGGGCTGGTGAAGCTGGAGGAAGAGCTTAAGCATGTGCGCAACTATGTGTTCATTCAGGAGAACCGCTTCCTGGGGCGTTGTACAGTGGTGACTGAGGCGGATGAGTTCTCCCGGGCCAGCCTGCTGCCGCGCTTCACGCTGCAGCCGCTGGTGGAGAACGCTTTTGAGCATGGCTTGCAGCCACAGCGCGGGCAATGGAGGCTGCTGATCCGGATCCGGACCGTTGGCAGCCGCACTGTATTCATGGTTAAGGACGAAGGCGTAGGCATGACGCCGGAGCGGCTCGAGGAGATCCGTGCGGCACTCCGGGGGAATGTCACGATGCTGGCCGATCCCGGAGCGGGAGAGCCCCGGCGGAGAAAGGGCATCGGCCTGCACAACGTCCATTCACGGCTGGTGCTGCAATTTGGAGAGAAGTATGGAATGCGTATATACAGCAAGGCCGGGGCGGGAACACTGGTTGTGATCCAGTGGCCTGCGGCCGCAGAGGGGGGAGAGCGGAATGCTGAAGGTTCTGATTATTGACGATGAGCCCTGGTCCAGACAGGTAGTGAAGTCGCTCGGCGCCTGGGAAGAACACGGAATGCAGGTGATCGGCGAAGCGGAGGACGGAATCGAAGGACTTGAGCTGGTGGAGAAGCTTCATCCGGGGCTAGTAATTACCGATATGCGGATGCCCGGACTGGACGGGGTCGAGCTGCTGGAAAGACTGAAGCATCAGTACCCGGAGGTGCAGATTATTGTGATGAGCGGATATGATGACTTCGTCTACCTGAAGCAGGCGATCCGCTCGAAGGCGGTTGAATATCTGCTGAAGCCGGTGGACCGGGAAGAGCTGAATAACGTGCTCTCGGAGTGCGCGAAGGAGCGGGAACGGCAGCGCTTAACCGGATCACCGCTGATGCTCATGGATCAGCCGCTGATGGAGCGTTATCTCGCCTACCGCCAGCGGATCTATGATCAGCTGCTGGCGCTGAACAAGCCGGCGGCAAGAGAAGAGCTGGAGAAGCTGGGGCGGGAGCTGGAACGCTCGGTGCCGCAGCATCAGCTGGAAGCAATGATCGAGCGGACTGCCCGTGACCTGCTTCTGCTGGCCGGTGAAGCCGCGAAGACAAACGGGGGTGTGACGGCAGCGGATGCGCCGGATACGTCCGATAGGCCCGATAAGCCATGGCCGTCAGTTCAGGCCATGGTAACGGGGCTTGGGGATCACTTCACAGAGCTGATCAACACGCTTCTGGAGCAGCGCAAGAACCGCGTTAAGCTTGATCTGGCGGAGGTTGAGGACTATATCCGGAATCATTACCTGGAGCAGGTGTCGCTGGAGGGCATCGCCGCACATTTCCTGGTGACGAAGGAGCATCTCAGCCGCGCTTTCAAGGCCGCAACGGGAGACACAGTACTCGACCGCATTACCCGGCTGAGAATGGAGCGGGCCAGAGAGCTGATCGCAGGGCGTGACATGCCGATCAAAGATGCTGCTGGACTCTGCGGGTACGAGGATCTGGCATACTTTTACCGTGTCTTCAAGAAGCACTACGGCATTACCCCCGGAGAGCTGCGGAGCGAGAAGTGAATTTTGCGGATGATAAATAAAAATGAAAGCGTATCAATATAATGCAACTCCCGATGTTAATATCCTTAAAAGACGCTGCCCCTTATATCCCCTAGACTAAAGAGGCAGACATAACAGAAGGGGGTAACAGAAATGAAGAAAGCGCTTAATACAGCAATGGCACTGATGCTTGTTCTGGGGATTGTATCGGGGTGCAGCTCCGGTTCAAATGGAAATACGCCAAGGGAGAGCGCAAGCAGCAAGCCGGCGGAAAGTGCGGCAGCAGCGACTGAAGGTCCGGCCCAAAAAGTGGAGCTGAAGGTATTCATGAGCTTCCCGCGCTTCAAGGATCAATTCGATAAATATTTCGAGCAATTCAAGGCCAAGGAGCTGGCGGAGAAAAATATTGATGTCACCGTCAAGCTGGAGATGCCGAACCCGGATCAGGCCAAGCAGATTCTGGAGACCCGGATGGCCTCAAATGATGCGCCGGATGTATTCACCCTCCATGCGATTGCGGATGTGCCCCGGTATTACAAGGCCGGCTATCTAAGCGATCTGTCGGATCAGGACTTCGTACCGAAGCTGTATGACAGTGTCCGGCAGACCGTTACCTATGATGATAAAGTCGTAGCCCTTCCGCTGGAGAGCCTGTCCTGGGGATATCTGTACAACAAGCAAATCTTCAGCGAGCTCGGGATTCAGCCGCCGCAGACACTGGATGACATGCAGGCAGCGATTGACAAGCTGAATGCAGCCGGGATTAAGCCGTTCGAGCTGAGCTTCCAGGAATCGTGGATTCCGCAGCTGATGATGGCGCTGTCTCTTGGAGGCATCGTATCCTCCGAGCATCCGGACTGGGTGGAGAAGATGAACAAAGGTGAAGCCTCCTATGCCGATGTGAAGGATGTCTTCAACATTATTGATCTGATTATGGCTAACGGCACGGATAAACCGTTTGAGGTGGGCAGTGCGGCAGGGTCCACGGATTTTGCGAACGGCAAAGCGGCAATGTGGGTGCAGGGACCGTGGCAGGCGGAATCCATCCTCAAAGCCAATCCTGATATGGAATTTGGTGTGGCTCCGCTGCCAGTCAGTAATGATCCCGCGGCTACACAGATTAATCTGGCGACCTCGACATCTCTGGCGGTATCCCCTAACAGCAAGAACAAGGCTGTGGCGCTGGATCTGGTGAATTATGTGCTGGATGACCAGGATTCTTCGGCGCTGTTCGAGGAGCTGAAATTTAATCCGGTGGCGAAGCAGCACACCTACAATACCTATCCGTGGGTGACCGAGGCCAGCTCTTATGTCTCCGAAGGCAAGGCTTATCTGGATCTGTCGCTCCCGAACGGCGTAACCGATGAGACGGCCAAGCTGCTTCAGAGTTATTACACCAAGGGTGTAACTCAGGAGGAATTCATTAAGACGCTCGACAAGACCTGGGCCAATGCGGTAAAAGCAGGTAACTAAGGAAACCCAGAAACAGCATAGGAGTGATAGAGATGAGTGGAAGCAGTAAAAGCAAACAGTCGCTCATTCTGCTGGCCTTCGTGTTTCCCGCCCTGCTGTTCTACGCCGTATTCATGCTTGCTCCCGCCTTCGGCGGGGCATGGTACAGCTTCACGGACTGGAACGGATTGAATCCCGCCTACCATCTGGTGGGATTCGCCAATTACATCGAAGCGCTGACGGATGATGCTTTTTTCATCGATTCAGTCTGGTTTACCCTGAAATTTGTAGTGTTTATGGTCGTGCTGCAGAATGTACTGGCGGTGCTGCTGGCTGTGCTGATCGAATCCAGCCGCCGCAGCAAGACCTGGTTCCGGACGATCTTCTTCATGCCGAACATGATCAGCATGATTATCGGCGGCTTCATGTGGCTGTTTATTTTCACCAAAGCACTGCCTTATATCGCTGAGCATGCGGGCCTGGCTTTTCTGGACCAGTCGTGGATCGGCGACCCGAAATATTCTTTTCTGGCGATTGTCATTGTCTCCTTGTGGGGCGGCGTAGGTTACCTGATGGTGATCTATATTGCGGCGCTGCAAGGGGTGCCGGATGCGCTCAAGGAAGCGGCTGCCATTGACGGCGCGAATAGCTGGCAGACCTTCCGCAGCATTACACTGCCTATGGTCTATCCGGCTGTAACGATCGGTATCTTCGTGACGCTGAACAGCTCGTTCAAGGCTTTTGACGCCGTGTTCGCGCTCACCGGGGGTGGACCGGGAAGAGCGACCCAGGTGCTCGCGCTGAATATTTTTGAGGAAGCGTTCAAGATGAGCGGCCGCTACGGCTACGCCAGTGCCAAGGCGATGATCCTGTTCCTGGTGGTCCTGGTGATCACGCTGATACAGCTGAGCATTATGAAACGAAGAGAGGTGGAGGCATGAGTACCGTCCGGTTGAATTCCACATCTAAGTCCGGTATTGCGGGGCGGCGCAGATTGTCTTCGTTTATCGTCTTTCTTTTCCTGCTGGCAGGTGCCGTAATTACGCTCTTTCCAATCTACATGGGGGTGCTCAACTCTCTGAAGACGGAAGGGGACATGATGAATAATATTCTGGCCATTCCGAGTAAGCTGGAATTCGGCAACTATAGTGATGCTTTTGAGAAAACCAATTTCCTGCGCAGTCTCGGCAATACGGTGGTAGTCGCGGCTACTGGTCTCGTCGGTATTATTCTATTCTCGTCCATGGCCGGCTATAAGCTGTCCAGAACACCCGGCAGACTGAGCACGTTCCTGTTCAACCTGTTCGTCCTGTCGATGCTGATTCCGTTTCATTCGATTATGATCTCGCTGAACCGGATCTCCATGAAGCTGGCGGTGCAGGGCACCACGGTCGGCCTCGGCCTAATCTATATCGGGCTGGGTGTGTCGATGGCCATCTTCCTGTATCACGGATTCGTCAAATCGGTCCCCCGGGATCTGGATGAGGCTGCGGTAATCGACGGCTGCGGGGAGGTCAGGCTGTTCACTACGATTATTTTTCCGCTTCTGCTACCGATTACGACAACTGTGGCGATTCTCAACCTGCTGTGGATGTGGAATGACTTTCTGCTGCCGCTGCTCATGCTCACGGATGCCGATCAATATACGCTGCTGCTGTCCACCAATATGCTGTTCGGGCAATATGGCAATAATGACTGGTCGGCGATTCTGTCTTCGCTGGTGCTGACGATGCTGCCCGTTGTGATTCTATATCTGCTGCTGCAAAAATACATTCTGAATGGCATTGCCGAAGGCGCCGTCAAAGGGTAAAGGGAGGAAAAACAAATGATTCACCCGGACCATCATGAAGTAAGCGGGTTTCTCTATGCAGACGGGCACCGCTTAAGAAACGGGGAAGGGCGCGAGCTGCTGCTGAGGGGTGTGGGGCTTGGCAGCTGGCTGCTGCCTGAAGGGTACATGTGGCGTTTCCCGGAACAGGGAGACCGTCCGCGCCGGATCGAAGCGATGATTACAGCGCTAATTGGTGCTGACGGGGCGGAGGCGTTCTGGGAGACCTATTATGACCGCTATGTGGCCGAAACGGATATTGCGCGGATTGCCGCAGAAGGCTTCAACTCGATCCGGATTCCGATTAACGCCCGCTATATCCTGCGGGAAGAAGAGGGAGTGTCCGGCTGGCATGAGGAGCATCTGGTGCGGCTGGATCAGATCATTGGCTGGTGCAGGGAGCACAGAATCTACGCCATTCTGGATCTGCATGGAGCACCCGGAGGCCAGACCGGAACGAATATCGACGACTCCGCGCGGGATCTGCCGGAGCTGTTCACAGATGAGCGTAACAAGCAGCTGACCATCGCCATCTGGCGGATGTTTGCGCAGCGGTATAAGGACGAGTGGATCGTAGCGGGTTATGATTTGCTGAACGAGCCGCTGCCGGACTGGTTCTCGCAATACAATGACCAGGTGATGCCGCTGTACAGCGAGATTATTGCGGCTATCCGGGAGGTCGATGCCCTGCATATGATTATTCTGGAGGGCGTGCACTGGGCGACGGACTGGTCGATCTTCGAGGGATTGCCTGATAATAAGTTGCCGGATGATAATGTAATGCTGCAGTTTCACAAGTACTGGAACAACCCGGATACGGAGAGCATTCAGAAGTATCTCGACGTAAGAGAGCGGCTGAATGTGCCGCTGTTCATGGGGGAGGGCGGGGAGAATAATAAGGACTGGTATGCCGGCGCTTTCCAGTTGTTTGAGGATCACGGCATCTCCTGGAACTTCTGGACCTGGAAGAAGCTCGACACGGATAACTCCCCCTGCTCCATCGTTCCTCCTGAGGGCTGGCCTAAGCTGGTCCGCTATCTGGAGGGAGGTGCGAAGCCGGAGCGTGTGGAGGCTCAAGAGATTCTGGACGAATATTTGCTCAATCTGAGCCTGGACAACTGTGTGTACCATTCAGAGGTGGTCCACTCGCTGTTCCGGCGGCTGCCGGTGAGGATTCCTGCTATATTTTATGGCTACAAGGGGAGCGGTCTCAGCTTCGGGAGAGCTTCCGGCAGACAGGCTGCGGTAGGCACGGGCTTCCGGGAGGAGGACGGAATGAACTTCCGCTTCGTGGAGGGAGACCGGACGGTACCCAATTTCCAGCACGGCCGCGGCCAGGCCTGGCTGCCTGAGGAGAGGCTGTGTGTGGATCTGGCGGAGGGGGACTGGGCAGCGTATGAATTTACGGTTGCGGTTGCGGCTGGGGATATGGAGCTGCTGAAGCTGGGGGACTTGGAGGGCTTGCTGGCTCTGGAGCTGCGGGTCCTGATGAGCGGCTCGGACAGTGAGCTGATGGTGAAGCTGGATGGTCAGGAGATCGGCCGGATTCACGGTAATGCCTCGGACTCCGGGCAGGACTGGCAGACGGTGCGGATTCAGAGTGGTCAGCCGCTGGAAGCTGGAGCACATGAGCTGACAGTCAGCGCTGCATCGGGTGCGGCATCCCTGGAGTGGCTGGATTTGCGGTAGTGCAAAGGTGCTGTAAAGGTACAACATGAAGGTACAGTATGGATGCAGAGAAGGAACGGCGAGGGTGCAGTAAAAGTAGAGTAAATGGTAGGGTAGAGGTAATGTAAGAATAGAATATAGTTAGAGTGCAGGAAAAGTAGAGGTACAGCGAAGGTACAGCGAAGGTACAGTAAAGGTACAGTATGGGAATGCAGACAAGCATGCCCGTCTGCGCTAACAGGATCATTCAGCTAATGTGATAAGGCTCGTGAATTGCGTTTCCGCAGTTTACGGGCCTTTTTGTATGCAATAATACTTTGTTACCTTTGTTACCTCAGGAATTTCCTCATTCATCCGCTTTCCGTGGCAGGTAGCGGGTGACTTTTTGTGAAATCCTACACAAAATACAACATTTTCCGCCTAATATCGATTCAAATCCAATATTGTTATATCAAATGCAACATTTTTCCTGTTTCAGACGGCTTAGCCGGATTTTTCTTATTTTATACAACAATCCTCCCGAACACCGAACTATCCGTGAATCAAAGTTGTAAAACATACAACAATTATGATTACAGGGCTTCCTGGATGTCTCCATCAGGGGGAGTAGATTTTCAGCCGGTACCGAATTAAGTGAAGTGTGGTTATGGAACGCGGATAGCAGATAATTGTATGCAGCGAGCAAATAACTGTATTTCGTACAATTAAAAGCCGGGAAAAGCCGGTTTTATTCCGCTAACTGTATTCTGTACAACTAAAACCGGCAAATGGTGATGCTCTAAGGAATAACTTTAAATATAACTGCAGAGAGAGAGAGTGCAACTATAGTACTCGTCTGACAAAATCTTGCTGTTTTAATTGCACTAAATACAGTTAAAGCCCGAAAGCTCCTCTGCTTTAGGCAGAAGTCCGATTCGTTCCGAAAGCTAGCACAAATTCATCTGCGCAATGCATAAGGCGAAAAGTCAGCAGGCATAAAAATGAAAGAAAGCGCTATACAACTTTTGATAACACGTGTTATACTCTCGGTGAGGTGCTGATATATGGGCAAAAAAAGAGTGACCAGCTTTGACGTAGCCAAGCGGGCAGGCGTGTCCCGCAGTGTGGTATCTGCGGTGCTGAATGATACTCCCGGCATCGGGGTTGGAGCGGAGACGCGCGAAGCCGTGCTGGAAGCCATCCGCGAGCTGAATTACCATGTGGACGCCGGAGCGCGCAGCATGAAGACGGGAAGAAGCATGACGCTTGCCGCTTTCGGTGATACGCGTCATCCGCTGTTCACCCGGCTACTGGAAGGCATGCAGCGGGAGTGTGAGCTCAGCGGGTATCATATTCTGCTCTGCTCTCCGCGCCATAAGGGGAACGCCAACGGCAGGACCGAGCTGCTGGAGCTCTATCACCGGCGGAAGATCGACGGGATTGTGACGCTGGATCATACCAGCTACCACGATGAGGAGTGGGCTTCCCGCATAGGGAATGCCGGAATCCCCTATGTTTCTGTGGAAGGGTACGCAGAAGTGCCTGGTGTGTTTTCCGTGCTGGCCGATTATTCGGGCAGTGTGGAGACGGCGCTGAATTATTTGCTGCGGGAGGGTACACCGCAGCAGCCCGGCCCGGTCTATGCCGAGGTATACCATGAGCATAGCGCGGATAACTGGGCGGAGCGGAACCGCCGCGATGCCTATACCGGCTGGTGCAGCGCACATGGGATGGAGCCAATCGTGATCCGGCTGGAGGAACACCATGGCGACTGGACAGCGTGCCTGCAGAGGCTGGCGGATAGCGGGCCGCAGCATGTGCCGCTGCTGGTCAACTGGTCAAGCGCAATTCCCGATCTGTACCGGGCGGCTCACAAGCTTGGCCTGCGTATCGGTGAAGATGTGCGGATCATGGCGGCAGATAATACGATTCAGGGTCACCGTCTTAGCCTGCCGTCTCTAAGCTGCGTAGAAATCCCTTATGTGAGTATGGGGGAAGAGGCGGTACGCTGCTTACTTACGCAGATGAACGGCAGGAACGAAGCAGGACAGGCGGACAAAATCTGGCTTCCAGCAGTATTAAGGGCAGGAGAAAGCGCGTAACCGCGCTTGGTATGAAGGGGAGGCTAAGCCATTTAGGGTGTTGCACTTGCTGCCGGCACAGCCTGAACAGCTTCTGCTGGGGGACGATGTAGCTTTAGCTTGCACATAGTCTGAGCCGGCTGAGCTAACAGGCAATATGCCTTAAGCAGCGATTCACTTTGTAGTGGCAGCTTATCCTAATTAGCAGGGAACGGTACCATCCTTACACGGATGGACCGTCTTTCTGCCCATTTTATAACACGTGTTATACAAAAGGGAGGAAAATCGGAATGGGAATGTTTTGGACTGAAGAGAAGCTTGCACTGCGGTTGAAGGAGCTGGAGGGTTACCGGTACCGTGAGGTTATTACGCTTGATGAATGGCTGGTTACAGAGGATCAGGAGGGTGACAATGGTGTCTATCCATCCGCCCCGGAAGGAGACAAGAAGCTTCGTATAGGGGATTACTGGACCGGCAGTGATGTGTATTTGTGGCTGCACCGCAAAATAACCGTACCCGCAGCTTGGCAGGGGAAACGTATTGTAGGTATATTCGATTTCGGCCGGACAGGCGGAGGGAACAACAGCGGCTTCGAATCCCTGCTGTTTCTGGATGGCAAGCCGTATCAGGGCGTGGATTCCAATCACCAGGAGGTGTTTCTTGAGGATGCCGCTGGCAGGGAGCTGGACTTCACCTTCCGCTTATGGTCAGGCCTGAACGGAGACGGCCAGCTGATTGCTCAGGAACACCGGATCAAGCAGGCTGAGCTGGCATATCTGGATGAAGCGGCCGACAATCTCTATTATACAGGCCGGGCGGCACTGGGTACTTTCAAGCAGCTTGCCGACAGCCAGATCGAGAAGCATGAGCTGCTGATGGCATTGAACCGCTCGTTTAACAAGCTGGACTGGTCAAGGCCCGGCAGCGCGGATTTCTATGCTTCAGTCCAGGAGGCCGAGAAGAGCCTGCTTGAGTCCCTGGTCTTGCTGGAACAGCAGCATCCGGTTACGGTAACCGCAATCGGCCATACCCACATTGATGTGGCCTGGTTATGGCGGCTTACCCATACGCGGGAGAAAGCGGCCCGCTCCTTCTCTACGGTGCTCCGGCTGATGAAGGAGTTCCCTGAGTACATCTTCCTGCAGACCCAGCCGCAGCTCTATGCCTACATCAAGCAGGATTATCCGGAGATTTATAGCGAAATTAAGCAGCGGGTGGAGGAAGGGCGCTGGGAAGCCGGAGGTGCAATGTGGCTGGAAGCGGACTGCAATCTGACCAGTGGCGAGTCGCTGGTGCGGCAGATTCTGTACGGGACAAAATTCTTCCGCGAGGAATTTGGCGTAGACTGCAAGTACCTATGGCTGCCGGATGTGTTCGGCTACAGCTGGGCGCTGCCGCAGATTCTGCGCAAGTCGGGCATTGACACCTTTATGACGACCAAGATCAGCTGGAGCCAATACAACCGCATGCCGCATGATACGTTCCACTGGAGAGGGATTGACGGCAGCGAGGTACTGACCCACTTCATCACCACACCCGAAGCTCCTGATTCCAGCGCCTGGTACTATACGTATAACGGCCTTATCGAGCCTTTCTCTGTGCAGGGAATCTGGGACCAGTACCGCGACAAGAACCTGAACCGTGAGCTGCTGCTCTCCTACGGGTATGGAGATGGCGGCGGCGGTGTGAACCGCGAGATGCTGGAGATGCGCCGGAGGCTGGATACCATGCCGGGGCTGCCGCAAGTGAAGCCGGGCCGGGCGGATGACTATTTCGAGCGGCTGCATGAAACTATAGAGGGCACCGATCAATATGTGCATACCTGGGACGGGGAGTTGTATCTGGAGTTTCACCGCGGGACATACACCAGCCAGGCTTATAACAAAAGAATGAACCGCAAGCTGGAGCTGCTGTACCGCGAGGCGGAGTGGCTGCAGATACTCCTTGCTGCGGAGACAGGCGGATATGCACAATATCCTGCAGAGTCGCTCCTGGAAGGCTGGCAGATTATTCTGCGCAACCAGTTCCATGATATTATCCCTGGCTCCTCGATCCATGAGGTCTACCAGGATTCACGGCTGGAATATGCCGAAGCAGAGCAACTGGGCCGGGCTGCGCTTAATGCTGCGGCTGCGGGACTCATCAACCTTAACAGCCCTGATGCTGCATCAGCGGGTGAGGATGACCCGGCGTCTACCGATTCACACATGGAGTACACGCTGTTCAACAGCTCCCTCTTTGGAGGTCCTCGTCTGGCAGCCGTCCCACACAGCGCAGAGAATGCCGTCTGGAGTGATGCCGCCGGCAACCCGCTGTCCGCCCAGCGCTCCGGCGGCCAATGGCTGGTTGAGGTAGAAACCGTTCCGGCGATGGGCAGTGCAGTGATCCGCGCTGCACAACCCGCCGCTTCCGGAGAGAATACGGAACCCTCCGTTCCTTTTACCTGGCAGGATTCTACGCTAACTACCCCTTATTACATTCTGGAGTGGAATGCAGCCGGACAGCTGAGCCGGATCTTCGACCGCAGAGAAGCCCGTGAGGTGCTGGCACCGGGCGAATGCGGCAACCTGCTGCAGGTATTCGAGGATAAGCCGAAGATGTATGATGCCTGGGATATCGATCTGTATTACCAGGAGAAAATGCTGGTGGTGAGCGATCTGCGCTCTGTAGAGCTGACCGAATGCGGCCTGCTGCAGGCGGTGCTTGAGTTCACCTGGAAGTACATGGATTCCTCGATCACTCAGAAGGTTAGGGTATATGCCGGAAGTGCACGGATTGATTTCGAGACCCTGGTGGACTGGCATGAACAGCATCAGCTGATGAAGGCAGCTTTCCCGGTTGCGGTTCGCGCGACGGAAGCTACCTATGATATCCAGTTCGGGAATGTGAAGCGGCCGACCCACTGGAATACGAGCTGGGATTATGCGCGGTTCGAGAGCGTCGGCCACCAGTGGGCGGACTTGTCGGAGCGGGGCTATGGCGTCAGTCTGCTGAACGACTGCAAATACGGATACGACATTAAAGATCACACGATGAGGCTGTCGCTGATCAAATCGGCAACCAGCCCGGACCGGCTGGCTGACCAGGGCGAGCACCGCTTCACGTATGCCTTGCTTCCGCATAAAGGGGATTGGGCTGCGGCAGGCACCGTGCAGGAAGCCTGGGCGCTGAATAATCCGCTCCTCGCTGCAGAAGGGGGTTATGCCGCCGGTAACGGCAAGTCGCTGATCACCTGTGATGTACCGAACATTGCCGTCGATGCCGTTAAGCTGGCCGAGGATGGCAGCGGATGTATCGTCAGACTGCATGAGTATACGGGAACACGCAGCACGGCGAATATCGGCAGCGATTACTCCGCCGTCTCCTGGCAGCTGCGCGATCTGATGGAGCGTCCGCTGGAGACTGAAGCGGTGGACGGACCGGCCATCCGCCTTGATTTCAAACCGTATGAGATTCATACGCTGCATGTTGTCTTTGCCTGATGTGAGCGTTAATTATGCATTGATTGACCGAAAGATCCCCGGACTCCGGGGATCTTTTGCTTTTTTGCGGGAGAAAAGCCGCCCTGCCGAATAATGGTAAGCCGGACCAAATCAAACCGAAAAGAGGCGATCCCCTGATGTTCAAAGGACAAAAGTATTAGATTGCGGGTACTTTCATTAAGCGCAGGATTGTTTAAATACTAAGCGAATACCCTAGATATGATGGGTTTTACAAATCAATTGGTGGTTTTTTTATGAGGGGGAGGGCAAATGTCAAAATTAATAACCGCATCCTTAGAGGCTTTAAAGAAGGTAATTTACAATAACAAAAATTTTTCTATACAAAGAAATTTAGGATTTCAGCTTACATGTAGATTTTCATTTTCTAAGCCCGTCTTATTGAAAGAAATCAAGGATTTTGAAGCGGAGACGGAGTTAAAGCTGCCTGAGGATTATAAGTTCTTTTTGTCTCTTCATAACGGAATGGAATTATATAAGGATGTTGAAGAATCGGCACCTCATTGGCATATTTTTGGAGTGGATGAAATTCTAGATGCATTGGAAAAGTTTCCAACCCCTGAGCACGTATACGTTATAGCAAAATTCAGTGAGACTTTAATATGTGTAAATAGCGATTATGTAAAGCAAGGCAGAAAAGACTATCTGTTTGACCAGTCAATCTATACCTCAGCTCGTGATAATGGTGAGCCGCTTAATTTAAGCTTTGAACTATGGCTCGATCGATTACTTGTATCGCAAGGGGATCAATTTTGGTTATGGAACGGCATCACACCAGAGAATCTTAATAAATATTTTCCATAAAACAGCAAAAGAAACCCTAAATATAAGGCTTCTTTTGTCGTTTTTTTCTGACAGGTGAATCCTATTTAGTTATCATTTACAGCTGTTTAATCAGCTCCTCCAGCTCATCCATCAAACCTTGTGCAAGTTCGAAATTAGCAGCTTTCAAAGCCAACTCGATTTTCGTTTCAACAGCTTTTTTATTTTGTTCCAGTTCCAGATAGTCTTTATCGAAATGCCGGGCATAAATCATCTTTTTGAATTTCTTGATCGTCATCTTTCTAATCGTCTTGCCGTCAATGATCAGAACATAATCCATCCCGTTTACCACCGAATAGAAATCATGCGAAATCATGAGAATCGCACCTTTATAGTTCTGGATAGCGTTCTCCAGTGCGATTTGTGTATAGGTGTCCAAATGGCTTGTCGGTTCATCAAGCAGCAGTACGTTCGCTTTACTGGCCGAATCTTTAGCTAACTGAAGCATATTTTTTTCGCCGCCGGATAAGGATTCTATTCTTTGCTCAAGGATTTCCCCTTCAAAGCCGTAGCTTGAAAGATGCGATCTAATCTCATCATACGTTGCGAACCCGGCATCGATGAATTCCTCCAGGATGGTATTAGAATCCTTCAGCATTTCACCTTGAAGCTGAGATAAATAAGTCACTTTAGCATCCGGATTTACTTCAATTGCATCATGATTATTCCTATAAATCTCCCGGAGTAATGTCGTTTTCCCGGTGCCGTTTGCACCGATAAGGGCTACTTTATCCGTAGATTTGATCTCAAAGTTAACATTTTCTAACAGCAGCTCATCAAAGGAAACGCTATAGTTATTAACAGTTATAACAGTCGTGTCTTCCAGTTCATGATCGATACTGAAACGGATATCCGGCTGCTTAATCTCTACGAATGGAGCTTTAATTCTGCGTGCTTCCAGTCTTTCCTGAAATTTAACTCTGGCTTTTAGCGCTCTCCCTCTGGAGGCCTCAGAATTATAAGTTGCGATTGCTCTAAGGTTATTGACGATGTTCTCGTTTCTCGCAATTTCTTCCTCTTCAGCGATGGCGAGCTCCTGCAGCTCAATTTTGGTTTGCAGCAAGGAGAAGTTGTAATCCATATACCGCCCGTCAAACTCCTGGATCTCCTTGTTTTCAAGGTGCAGGATTTTGTTGAAGCAATGATTGAGCAGATAGCGGTTGTGCGTAACCACCAGCAGTATGCCTTTGTGGGCATTAATAAGATTCTTAAGCGAATTTAGGTTGTCAAAATCTAAAAATACATCGGGCTCGTCCATTATCATGAATTCCGGACGGCTGAGCATTTCCTTCATTACTTGAATGAGCTTGAATTCCCCGCCGCTCAGGTCAGATACCCTGACATCCTTTAGCTTCATGAGGTTTGCCAGATTTAGCTTCTTATTAATATTGCTTTCGTAATCATTCCCGTCCATAGCATCGAAGGCGTCTAGCGCCAACTGATATCTTTCCAGCAGCGAATCCATATCCGAGGAGGTTTCCATTTCAGCCAAAATAGAATTTATTTCAGTCTGTACCTTAATAAATTCTTCGCCGATATATTCAAAAACGGTTGTATCTTTAGTTTTTTCCGGTTGGGAGAACTGGCTTACATACCCGATGCTGCAAGTAGGATCTATCTCTAACCTGCCCTCAAACAGATATCTTTCCGGGTCCATCAGAATATCGGTCAGTGTACTTTTGCCGCTGCCGCTTGTTCCAATGAAAGCACAATGCTGTGCGGCTTCAAGCGTAAAGGAAATATCTTTATATAGTTCTTTTTGCGGGAATGAGAAGGATAAGTGTTCTACTTTTATCATAGTGTTACCTTTCTTTCTAACTAAATTTGTGACTATTTTAGGATGTATTGAAGAGCACAGATGTTGAGTTTACCGTTGATAGCCTAACACTATTTACAAATAACATCAATCATTCTGCGTTAAAGTTGTTCCTCCCGGCTCCGGGCCCTCCAAATGTTTCTTGCCGGACGCCTGCCGGTAGCTCCCCGGAGTGGTGCCGATAATCCGCTTGAACACCAGATTGAAGGTCTTCGGGTCACGGTAGCCGACCTGCTCCGCAATGAGCTGAACATGCGCCTTGGGCTGCTGGACCAGCAGCAGACAGCTTTGCTGAATCCGGACATTCTGCAGGTAATGGTGGAAGGTCTGCCCGGTATGCGCCTTGAACAACCGCTGAAGATGTCGTTCACTCCAGTCAAAGCTGCGTGACAGACGCTTCAGGGTGATTTCCTGCACATACTCCTGGTTGACATAATTCAGAATCTGCAGGAATTGCGTCTGCTTGTTCAGCGGAAACTGGACCTCGTCATGCACGAGCCGGTAGATACTTATCAGCAGTTGAATGAACAAGGTCAGCAAATAGCTGCCCGAGCCGGTCTGCGGAAGATGAACCTCCCGGTGAAGCGCCAGAAACAGGCTCTCGATGGAGCCGTTCTGGTCCGTCACGGAGAATGCGGGCAGCTGATGATTGCGGATCTGCTCCAGATAGGAGGCAATCGGCGGGTCCGGAACAACGGAGGCAAGGCTGTCCAGCAGCTCCGGCTTGAACAGACAATTGTAGACTACGAGCGGTTCCCGGAGCGGGCTGGGTGAAGACGGACGGAAGACATGGGAGACTCCGACGGGAATGTAATACAGCTGACCCTTGCCGGTCTGCTGAGCCTGCTGCCCGATATAATGAAAGCCCTTGCCTTCGGCAACGAACGTCAGCTCTATGAAATCATGGGTGTGAAGCGGAAGATCATAGTTCTCGGTAGCGCGGTTCACATATAACTGGAGATTGTTCTGGAAGAAATACTCTCCTTTTAGCGTATGATTGGCCGAATGCATCAGCTCACTCCTCCAAACAACAAGATGTCCTTTTTACCCCGGTGAAATGTCCATATTGCAGGTCATTTAAATGCTGCGGAATTCTATAATTGTAATAGAAAGCGTTTCATATTTATAGGGTCATTATTAGAAAAGACGGGGTGGAGTCCATGATAGAAGTCCGGAAATTACGTGTGGAGTACAAAGACAATCCGCTGGGACTGGATGTCCGTTGTCCAAGAATCAGCTGGCAGCTGAGTGCGGATGAGCGGGATGTGCTGCAGCAGGCGTATCAGATTCAGGCAGCAATGGATCAGGACTTCAGAAGCACGGTATGGGATTCGGGCAGAGTGGAGTCCGGACAATCCCTGCATATTGAGCTGAAGGAGCTGCAGCTGCAGCCTAAGCAGCGCTATTATTACCGGATCAGAGTATGGGATCAGCAGAACCGGCCTACAGAGTGGTCGGATACCGCCTGGTGGGAGATGGGCCTGCTCTCGCCGGAGGATTGGGAGGCAGAGTGGATTACAGCGCCGCTGGCTTGCCTGGATGTCCAGGCAGAGCAGGCTCCGCTGCTGCGGCGGAGCTTCCATGTAGACCGGCAGGTCACCCGGGCTAGAATGTATGTGACCAGTCTCGGTCTCTATGAAGTGGAGCTGAACGGTACAAGAGTCGGCGAGGATTATTTGACCCCCGGCTGGACCAGCTACAGCACCCGCCTGCAGTTCCAGACCTATGACATCACAGGGCAGCTGGCAGTGGGGGACAATGCGGTTGGCGCCTGGCTGGGGAACGGCTGGTACAAAGGAAACCTGGCCTGGGATAACAAAAAGCATGTGTTCGGCGACCGCACGGCCTTGCTGATGCAGATTCATCTCATCTATGCGGACGGGGTGGAGCAGATCATCCGGACGGATCAAGAGTGGATGGTATCGCCCGGACCGCTGCTGATGTCGGAGATCTATCACGGCGAAACCTATGATGCCCGTCTGGAGCAGACCGGTTTCAGCAGGGCAGAGTACGATGACCAGTTATGGACGCCTGCGGAGATCCTTCCGTACACCAAGGATATTCTGCTGGCCCAGGAGAATGTTCCCGTAAAAGCTATTGAAGAACTGTCACCCATCGCACTCCTGCGCACTCCGGCCGGGGAGACCGTGCTGGATATGGGTCAGAATATGGTCGGCTGGATGCGGTTCTCCATGGAAGGGCAGGCAGGACAGGAATTTCAGCTGCGGCATTTCGAGGTGCTGGATCAGGAAGGTAATGTGTACACAGACAACCTGCGGGCAGCCAAACAGACAGTTACTTATATTGCCAGAGGCGGAGGACGGGAGAGCTTCCAGCCGCGTTTCACCTTCCAAGGCTTCCGGTATGTTCAGCTGATAGGCTTCCCGGAGGACCTCAATCTGCAGGATTTCGCAGGGATTGTCTTACATTCGGATATGGAGCCGACCGGCAGCTTTACCTGTTCCAATCCGCTGCTGAATCAGCTGCAGCATAACATTCTCTGGGGGCAAAAAGGCAATTTCGTCGATGTGCCGACAGACTGCCCGCAGCGCGATGAACGGCTCGGTTGGACCGGGGATGCGCAGATGTTCATCCGTACGTCGGCGTATCTGATGAATGTGGCCCCCTTTTTCAGCAAATGGCTCAAGGATCTGGCTGCCGATCAGCTGGATAACGGCGGTGTTCCGTTCGTAATTCCCCACGTGCTGGATGAGAATTCCCATTCTTCCGCTGCCTGGGGCGATGCGGCTGTCATCTGTCCGTGGACGATTTATCAGTGTTATGGCGACAAGCGGATTCTGGAGCAGCAGTACAGCAGCATGCAGGGCTGGGTGGAGTATATCCGCCGGCAGGGGACGGATGAATTCCTGTGGAATACCGGCTTCCATTTCGGAGACTGGCTAGGCCTGGATGCCAAGCCGGACAGCTACATCGGCGCTACGGACAGGGATTATATCGCAACGGCTTTCTACGCCTATTCTGTAGAGCTTATGGGGAAGACGGCGGAAGTGCTAGGCCGAACAGAAGACGTGCAGTATTACTCGCAGCTGCATGCGCGGATCAAACAAGCTTTTAACCGGGAATTCATCACGCCTGCCGGACGGATAAGTGTAGCTACACAGACGGCCTGTGTGCTGGCATTAATGTTCGGACTGGTGGAGGGGAAGGCGGAGGAACGTACAGTCGCCAAGCTTATAGAACTGCTGGAAGAGAGCAAATATCATCTTACAACGGGCTTCGTCGGCACACCTTATCTGAATCTGGTACTGGCCGCGGCGGGCCATTATGATGCTGCCTACAAGCTGCTGCTGCAGACCGATTACCCTTCCTGGCTGTATCAGGTAACTAGGGGAGCAACGACCATCTGGGAGCATTGGGACGGAATTAAGGAGGACGGCAGCTTCTGGAGCAAGGATATGAATTCCTTCAATCATTATGCGTATGGGGCGATTGGCGATTTTTTGTACCGCTGTGTCGCCGGTATCGAGCAGTTGGAAGAGTATCCGGGCTATAAGCAGTTTCTGATTCAGCCGCATCCGGGAGGCGGACTGACTTCGGCTGCTGCCGAGCTGGAATCCATGTATGGGAAGATCCGCTCCGAATGGACGATAGCTTCCGGCAAAATAGAGCTGGTGGCCGTAGTTCCGCCGAATACCTCGGCTACTGTGCATCTCCCGGACTCTGTGCTGGCGGGTGTACTGGAGAACGGGCAGGAGCTTCAGCAGGTCCGCGGCATTCATGCCGTAGAGCAGCTGGAGCAGGCTGTGAAGATTACGCTCGGGTCCGGTGAATACAGATTTGAGTATACCCTGCGGACGATATAACATTACATTATGCAGAGCTCCTAGGGGACAACGGGCTCTGTTTTTTTCAAAATTGATATGCTCCGCGCATAAATTGTCCTTATCTTTCTCGCTGAAACGGTACCGTCCTAAAAAAGGACGGTAAAGCCGTTTCCATTTGTTTGGTCAGCGATCATAGAAGGAAATGGAAAAGGGCTGCCCTCTTGTAGCACCCGCTTGCATTCTCTCCTTATAAGGGTTATTATAGATCAATAAAGTCCGTGATTGAGGTGAGATATGTACGATGAAATACTCAAAGGCAACGAACTATGCGTTGCATACGATGCTGTTCCTGGTAGCGCACACCCCTGATAAGCCGGTAGGCGTGCAGCAGCTTGCCGAGCGGCAGAATGTATCGCCTACTTATTTGTCCAAGATCCTTACGAAGCTGGTAAAGGCGGGGCTGGTTGAATCGGCATCCGGTGCGAACGGCGGGTACCGCCTGAGACGCAGGAAGGAAGAAATATCGTTCCTCGATATTATTCATGCGATCGAAGGCACGGCTTCGCTGTTTGACTGCACGCTTAATCATTCCAGCGAGTGTCTGATCCAGCAGGAGATGGTGAAGGCCGAGGGTCAGATGGAGGAGTATTTGCGCAATAAGATGATGTCGGAGCTTGCCGATAAGATGATGCAGAGTCACTAAGTCTGAAACGGTATCGTCCTTATTCAAGGACGGCAAAGCCGTTTCTTCTTGGGGGTTTTGTAGATATTCAAAGTCTGTAAAGTCTGTAAAATAAGAGAGGATGAATCAGAGATGATTAACGGATTATTTGATGCAAAAGTATGGGAACAGGCCTGGAAGGAAGATCCCAAGGCAATGGCCAACAAGTTCAAAGCAATGGGAATGAACCCGCACACCAGCTTCGATCATAAGGCGAAGGTGTTTAATGAAGAGGTGTTCAGCAGCGCGGGGAGAGACAGAAGTGAGCGGATTATCAGCTGGATGGAGGGCCAGGGAGTAGATTTCAAAGGGCTGACTGTCCTGGATGTGGGCGCGGCTTCTGGCGGCTTCACCGTACCTTTTATCGAGAGAGGGGCCAAGGTAACAGCAGTAGAGCCTAACATTCCACTGTCTGAACTGTTTCTGCACAACACCGCAGGCTACGCCCCTGGTCAAGTGGAACTGGTGCGCGAACCGTTTGAGGATATTGATATTGCGGCAAAAGGCTGGCTGAACGCCTTCGATCTTGTATTTGTGTCCATGTGTCCGGCGGTATTTGACTGGGAGAGCACGGAGAAGGTCATTAGCTGTGCCCGGCAATACTGCTATATCAGCACATCGGCGGGGGTTCAGGAGCATAGCCTCATGAATGAAGTGCTGCCTCTGCTGACGGGCCGGGCAGTGCATGCGGAATCTTCGGATATGGCCTACCTGATGCAGCTGCTGTATTTGAAGGGGTATTCCTATGAATCGATTGTGACCCGCGAGACGAAAAGCAAGGAGCTATCCGTTGAAGCTGCGCTTGCTGAAGTAATAGAGATGCTGCCTATGCATCATTTGGACGGGAAAGAGGCTACCCTGAAGGTCGTCACGGATTATTTGCATACTGCTTATTCTGATCAAAAGGTAGTGATACGCCAAGGCGGACGGTTCGGCAAGGTACTGATTAAGCTGCAGGATCTCAATATGTACAGCAGAGCAGCTGCAGCCAAGCAGTAAATCACAACAGCATATATACATGACATTGTCTTTCCATAGAAAGATGCTATCATAGAGAGTAGATCCCCACGCGGGATCTATTTTATTATTTGGGAGGACTGAGGGCTATGAGGTTGAGTAAGCGTATTTTCGAGCATGACCTGATGAAGAAAGTGGGTGAAATCTACTATGAGCCATAGTCTCGTTACGATTTCCCTGCGCCAGGAGCTGGTGCAGCAGCTGGTCTATCTCGATGAGCATAAATTTGTTATTCTGGACCGGGGAACATGGGAGTCACCGGCCGAACGGGCGGAGATTCAGTCCCTGATCAGGAAGTATCAGGAGGCGGTGGAGCAGATTCTGTCCGGCGGGGATGAAGCGCTGGAGCAATCCACTGTTCTGGTCGGGTCGCGGGTATCGCTGCGGATCGGTCAGGAAACGCTGAAGGATGCCTATAGAATCGTAATTCCCGGTGAAGCCGAGCTGGATGAATTCTGCATCTCCCTCTGGTCTCCGATGGGCAGGGGGCTGATTCTGGCACGTCCCGGCGATACCGTCACAATCCAAACCCCGTTTGGCAGCGATGAAGTGCTGATTCTGGATAATGTGTATGATTGAACGGGCAGGAAGTGCAGTAACTGTCTAGGGCGGTTAATAAAAAAAGGCGAAAATCAGTAGAGCAGCGATCCTCCAATAACGCGAGGATTGCTGCTCTGTTTTAAGATTGAAGATACGATTCCCGCTTAAACAGCGGAGAGGACAGAACGATTGTGTAAAAGCGGCAGCGGTCGCCTTTGTCCCCGGATTTTCACCGCTAAGGAGAATGAATAAAATCTGGGGACAACAGCGATTGGAACAACGGTCTGTTCGCGGAGCGTCCTCACCAGCGCCCGGGCGGTGATTACAATTCTTCGATTTCCCGCAGCCAGAGTGCAGCGGAAGCATCACTCGGCATGCGCCAGTCGCCGCGCGGCGAGAGGCTGACGGTACCCACCTTCGGTCCGTCCGGCAGGCAGGAGCGCTTGAACTGCTGGGTGAAGAAGCGGGTGATGAACACCTTCAGCCAAGCGACCAGCTGCTCCTTAGGGTAGGCCTCACCGAAAGCGTGCTGCGCAAGGTAGAGCATTTTGCCGGGAGAAGCCCCTGTGCGCAGCATGTAATACAGGAAGAAATCATGCACAATGTAGGGCCCCAGAATATTCTCGGTGAGCTGGACGATCTCTCCGGTTGCCGATGGCGGCAGCAGCTCCGGGCTGATTCCGGTCTCGATGATGCTGTACAGGAACTTGCCCACCGTCTCATCGGCTTCATGATCCGCATACCAGGCGACGACATATTGGATCAGTGTCTTCGGAATGCCTGAATTCACGCTGTACATCGACATGTGGTCGCCGTTATAGGTACACCATCCTAGCGCCAGCTCGGATAAATCGCCGGTTCCGATGACAATGCCGCCGTTTTTGTTGGCGAGATCCATCAGAATCTGCGTACGCTCCCGGGCCTGGACATTCTCATAAGTCAGGTCATGCACATCTTTGTCATGGCCGATATCCTCGAAGTGCTGGAGGCAGGCAGCCTTGATATCAACGACCTTAAGCGAGGCGCCGAGCGCTTTGATCAGGCCGACGGCATTGTCGTAGGTCCGGTTCGTCGTGCCGAAGCCAGGCATCGTGACGGCAAGCACATCGCTGGCCGGACGCCCGAGCAGCTCCATAGCACGCACAGCTACCAGCAGCGCAAGCGTAGAGTCAAGGCCGCCGGAGATGCCGATTACGGCTTGCTTGGTGCCGATGTGACGGATACGCTTCATCAGGCCGGAGGTCTGGATGGAGAGGATTTCCTGACAGCGTTCGTCGCGCTGCAATGGATTGCCAGGGACAAACGGATTGACACCTACTGTACGCTTCAGCTCCCGCTTACTATTCTCGCGGACTGGAGAAGTGAAGAGCAGCTCGCGGTAATTGCGGCCGCCTTTGCCGGCCCGGAAGGTGCCCATCACGGTGCGGGAATACTGAATCCGCGGCAGGTCGATGTCGGCGGTGATCATCCGGCTCTCGTGGGTGAAGCGTTCAGACTCGGCCAGCAGCTGGCCGTTCTCCGCGATCAGCGAGTGCCCGCCGAAGACAACATCCGTTGTAGATTCACCGGTATTGCAGCCGGCATAGACATAACCGGCCACACAGGAAGCAGACTGGCTGCCCACCAGCTGGCGGCGGTAATCGGCCTTGCCTACCAGCTCATTGCTGGCAGACGGGTTGAACAGCAGCGTGGCCCCGGCCTGGGCCAGGAGACTGCTTGGCGGAACAGGAACCCAGAGATCCTCGCAGATCTCAACGCCGAAGGACAAATTCCCGTTACTCTCGCAGGCAAAAATCAGATCATTACCGATCGGTACTACAGCTCCGCCGATCCGAAGTTCTGCCACTTCCAGCTCTTCAGCTCCCGCGAACCAGCGCGGCTCATAGAATTCGCTATAACCGGGAATGCAGGTCTTCACGACAATCCCGAGAATATGACCCTGCTGGATGACAGCAGCGCAGTTGAACAGTCGGCTCTTGATGGAGATAGGCAGACCGGCAATAACGATCATTGTATATTCTGCCGTTGCGGCAGTAATCCGGAGCAGAGCCTCCGTGGCGGCATCCAGCAGCTTGGGCTGCAGGAACAGATCCGCACAGGTGTACCCCGTGATGCATAGTTCCGGGAGTACCAGGTACTCCACCTCCTGTGCCGCGGCATTATTTATCACTTCAATAATTTGTTCGGAATTGAATACGCAGTCGGCCACCTTAAGCTCGGGGGAAGCGGCAGCGACTCGCGCGAATCCGTGATTCTGCATGCATTTCACCTGTCCTTTACCTGTCCTTTAGTAGAAGTACACTATCTAAATATTGTACCCATGAAATGGCATCGGTAACAAGCGGGGATTTGCAGCAATAAGCAGCAACCGAACGGGACGCGCTTTTTGATAGATTAGGAAATCACAGCATTGGCAGTTGGCAGGAGTGAGTGTGGTGGCGTTGGCGGCAGGCAATAGGTGGATTTTCTCCACTTGATCATGAACGGAGGCGCATTTGCCGGGCAGCTGCTAATTTCAATGCGGGATTCAGCCGGTACCTTACCATTAATTTTTGGGGTGGACTAACGGACCGGGGGGCTCCCCTTCTCAAATCCATAATCTCTTTCCACCTTGCAGATTCTTGTTTTATAGGTCAGATACCAGTCCGCAATCCCTTTGCTCTGGGCGACCAGATGCCGTTCGTTGTGCTTCCATTGCTGGATAGCTTCGAGCGAATCCCAATAAGAGACGGTGATACCTAGACCTTCTCTGGCACTTTCTGCTCCGAGAAATCCAGGCTGGGCGGCTGCGAGTTTATCCATTTCCTCGGCCATCTCCGCATATTGGTTATCCCCGTCTGTCCGTTCAGATGTGAAAATCACGGCATAATAAGGGGGCTCTGGTGTGTTGGCAATTTCACTCATGACTTTCCCTCCATTTGATTGGAATGTTGCTATTTCATTTATCTATTTTATTATCTAATTCTTTATCTATAGTAGTGTATCTATGATCCGGATGTATAGCCTGGCGGACGAACCGGCCTGTCAGAGCTGCTTGAAGCAAGCGCCGGTCCACAGAAGCGGGATGTCAGGGAAGGGATTATGCAGCGGTAAGACAACGGGCGGAGGAGCAAAATCCGCGATTGAAGCCACGGGCCTGCTCGCTGCGTTTGCGTGCACGCTGGTTTTGGGGTAGAATTTTGCCGAGAAGAAGGGAGGGCATGTACATGCCGTTAACAGGAAAAGAATTGATCGAGGAAGTCCGGGCGACCGAGGTGCCCTATGGCTGTCTGGCCGTCTGGTTTCTGGGACAAGCCAGTGTGATTATCAAAGGGGCAGAGGTGACCGTTTATATTGATCCTTATGTCTCTCCTGACCCGGACCGGACGTTCCCACCGCCGATTCCGCCTGCGGAGATTACCAATATGGACGTATGTCTGATCACCCATGACCACTCGGATCATCTGGATGAGCGGGCATTGCCGATGCTTGCAGAGCACAATCCCGCAGCCCGGTTCATGGCTCCGGCGGTCTGCCTGGAACGATTGCAGGGACTAGGAATACAGAAGGAGCGCCTAACCGCAGCATTGCCTGCTCACGCAGCAGAGCCTGCACCCGGCCTGCAGGTGTTCCCTGTTGCCGCAGCGCATGAACAGCTGGAGCGCGATGAACAGGGAAACCCCAAGTATGTCGGCTACATCCTGCAGCTGAATGGGGTCATGGTGTATCATGCCGGAGATACGGTTCTGTTCCCTGAGCTGATTGAGGAAGTCGGCAGCCGGAAGATTGATCTGGCGCTGCTGCCGATTAACGGCCGTGACTACTACCGGGGAAGCCGCAATATTGTCGGCAATATGAACTACCGGGAAGCGGCGGAGTTTGCGGCGACCAGCGGGTTTGAGACGGTCATTCCACTCCATTATGACCTGTTCGCCGGAAACGCTGAGAATCCGGGATATTTCGTCGATCACCTGTACCGCCACTTCCCGGAGCAGAAATTCCATATGATGGCCAGAGCCGAACGGTTTGTCTATGTATCGGCGCAGGCTTTTAAGAACAGCACTCCAGACTCCAAGTAAACGCATTCATAAAATCAGCCCGATTTCTTGAATACCATCCACAAAAGCGAAATCAGACACACACCGACGGCGGCGAGAACCGGCGGAAACCACAGTGGAGCGGAGGTTGCAGCAATCTGGATCATCCCCATTCTGTGGTTCACCTCCTTCCGGTGCAGAGTGTGCACTACTGCAGCGCAGGATAGAGCAAAGACACCTGATATTTGCTTAAGAATTCAATCCATTCTTCGGACGGCCGCTGATCGGTGACGATATAATCGACCTTGTCGAAGCTGAACAGCCGGATGAAGGCGATCCGGTCGAACTTGGAATGGTCGGCCAGGAGCACAACTTTGTTCGCCTGCTGCTGCATCAGCACCTTGAGTTCGGTCTCCGCTTCGTTCGAATCACTGAGTCCGCCGGTCATGGAGAGCGCCTTGCAGCTGAAGATGGCCACATCCACATTATATTTCAGGATCGTCTGCGACGCCGTCGGCCCTACAAAAGAGCTGGTCTCCGGCCCCAGGATGCCTCCCGTAGAAATGAGCTTCTGTCCGGAATGCTGGAACTCTGACAATACCGCCAGGGAATTGGTGATGATTGTCAGATTTTTTTTGTCCTCCACGATTCTCCGCAAGCCTTCAAAAGCTGTTGTGCTGGTATCAGTCATCACACTGTCCCCGTCACTAATCAGCTCCAGCAGACATGCGGCAATCATCCGCTTCGCTTCAATGTTGACCTGATGCCTATGGGAGTAGGAGGGGTCCTCGTTGGTATGGGCGTTCAGAATCGCCCCGCCGTAATTCTTCTTGGCAATACCCTCTTTATCCAACCGGTCGAGATCACGCCGGATGGTCTCCTCCGATACACCAAATTTCTGCGCCAGGTCCGCTACGTGAACCTTCTTATGCCTGTATAGCTCGTTGATTACCAGATCCCGCCGTTCAAAAGCCTTCATCCCGTTGCCCACCCTTGATTAAATAGTTCTAGCCATAGTATATCAACTAGTTTACTACATATTTCTGCAAAACTTAAATAATTAAAACGGGTATAATCCCACACTGCATTTGAATTATATCACACAATACCACATAAATATCAAATAAAAAGTGTGGAATATTGTTGACTTTATGGGTTTAGAAATCTATGATGGAGAAGAAAATAATTAGTCGGCGGAGGATGCCCATAGTTTGCAGACATTTGCGGGCTGTATTTGATAGCGCTTACTAATCGGAGTATGCAGCTCCTATGTAATTATTTTATCCATTATTCATTCCGGGGAGGAACAGCAGTGACAGCAAATTATCCGAAGATTGGCATCCGGCCTACGATTGACGGCAGAAGACGCGGGGTGCGTGAATCGCTTGAGGCCCAGACGATGGGCATGGCGGAGCGTGTGGCAGCATTTCTACAGAAGAATTTATTTTATCCGGACGGTTCGCATGTGGAATGTATTATTGCCGATTCTACTATCGGCGGTGTGAAGGAAGCTGCTGCGGCGGCGCAGAAGTTCGCGGGTGCAGGTGTAGGCGTATCGATTACGGTGACACCGTGCTGGTGTTACGGATCGGAAACGATGGATATGGATGCCTCCATTCCGCATGCGGTCTGGGGATTCAACGGAACGGAACGCCCGGGGGCGGTATATCTGGCAGCAGTGCTGTCTGCTTATGCGCAAAAGGGTATTCCGGCCTTCGGCATCTACGGCGAGGATGTTCAGGAATCCAGCAGCGAAGAGATCCCGGCGGATGTGCAGGCCAAGCTGCTCCAGTTCGCGAAGTCGGCACTTGCAGCTGCACTGATGAAAGGGAAGTCTTATCTGTCGATGGGCTCCGTATCTATGGGGATCGCCGGTTCCATCGTCAACGAGCAGTTCTTCCAGGAGTACCTCGGCATGCGCAATGAGTATATCGATATGTCTGAATATGTCCGGAGATTCGAGGAAGGGATCTATGATCCTGAGGAATTTGGGCGGGCGCTGGCCTGGGTGAAGGACAACTGCCGGGTGGGCGCGGACAATAACCCGCAGCATCTGCAGCTCAGCGAAGAAGTGAAGGAAGAGCAATGGGAGACCTGTGTCAAAATGGCGCTGATTGCCCGCGATCTGATGATCGGCAATCCGGAGCTTGCGAAGCTTGGCTTCGAGGAAGAAGCAAACGGTCACAACGCTCTGCTGGGCGGCTTCCAGGGCCAGCGTCAATGGACGGACCATTTCCCGAACGGTGATTTCATGGAGACGATTCTTAACTCCTCGTTCGACTGGAACGGCAGACGGGCGCCTTATATTGTCGCGACCGAGAATGACAGCCTGAACGGGATCACGATGCTGTTCAATTATCTGCTGACGAATACGGCGCAGATTTTTGCCGATGTCCGTACCTTCTGGAGTCCGGCTGCAGTGAAGCGTGTGACCGGATACGAGCTGGAGGGGGCAGCGGCAGGCGGTCTGCTGCATCTGATTAACTCCGGTTCAGCGGCACTGGACGGAACCGGTGAGCAGAGCATTGACGGCAAGCCGGCGATCAAGCCATTCTGGGACATCACGGATGAGGAAGCGGCTGCCTGTCTCGCACAGACCCAGTTCCGCCCGGCCTCGCAGGAATATTTCCGCGGGGGCGGCTTCTCGACAGACTACCTGACCAAGGGCGGAATGCCGGTCACCATGGCCAGGCTGAATCTGGTTAAGGGCCTCGGGCCTGTGCTCCAGCTGGTGGAAGGCTTCACGGTGGAGCTGCCGGGAGAAGTGCATGATACGCTGGATCAGAGAACGGACCCTACCTGGCCGACAACCTGGTTCGCACCTAAGCTGACAGGCAAGGGCTCGTTCCAGTCTGTATATGATGTGATGAACAATTGGGGCGCCAATCACGGAGCGATCAGCTACGGGCATATTGGAGCCGATCTGATTACACTGGCCTCGATCCTGCGGATTCCGGTCAGTATGCATAACGTGGAGGAATCGCGTATTTTCCGGCCGCGTGTCTGGTCGCTATTCGGCACAGAGGATCTGGAAAGTGCTGACTACAGAGCCTGCCGTAACTTTGGGCCGCTCTACTAAATCTTCAAAATGAAGCGGGTGCGGAGAACATGGGCGAAGAGATAATCAAGCTGCTGGCCATCGATCTGGGTGCCAGCTCCGGCAGGGTCATGCTGGGAACGTATGCTGGAGGGAAGGTGGAGGTGGAAGAGATCCGCCGCTTCCCTAACGGGCCCGTAGAGGCTGACGGGCAGTTGTACTGGGATGTCCAGCAGCTGTTTCATGAGATGAAGCAGGGGATTCTGGAGGCCGTGAAGTCCCGCGGCCCATTGCAGTCTATAAGTGTCGACACCTGGGGAGTCGACTATGGCTTCCTGGATGCAGAGGGAGAACTGCTGTACTCCCCGCATCATTACCGGGATCAGCGGATGGAGGGGATTGCTTTGGCGTTGGAGACTGCCCTGCCCCCTGAGGAGCAGTTCAGGCTGACGGGCAACCAGTCCAGTCCGATTAATACGGTGTATCAATTATTTGCCGATCTTCAGGCTAATCCGGAGCTCCGGGGGAAGGCGAGTCAGCTGCTGATGATGCCTGACCTGTTCAATTATATGTTCAGCGGCACAGCTGTGGCGGAGCAGACCATCTGGAGCACCAGCGGCCTGCTGAATCCGGATTCGTCTGCTCCGGCAAGCGAAGTGCTGCGCAGGCTGGAGCTCCCGGTGGAGCTGGTTCCCCGGCTGGTGCCGGCAGGCACTGTAATTGGCGAACTTCGGCCAGGCTTGCAGGAAGAGCTTGGTTCCGGCCCGCTCAAGGTCATTGCCGGGGCTTCGCACGACACAGCTTCCGCTGTGGCTTCCATCCCTTACGGACTTGGAGGCTTCTCCAGTCCGGCAGGTTCCGCCGCCTTCATCAGCTGCGGAACCTGGTCGCTGGCCGGGCTGGAGACTGCGGAGCCCGTACTTAGCGCCGAGGCCGCCGCCTACGGCTTCACCAATGAGAGCTGCTTCGGCGGCACGAACCGCCTGCTGAAGAATATCACCGGCCTGTGGCTGCTGCAGGAGACCCAGCGCGGCTGGGCAGAAGCGGGAGAACCGCTCAGCCATCAGGAGGCGGCAGAGCTTGCTGAGGGGCTGGACCGGTCGACAGCGCGCATAGCCGTTCTGGACCCGAACGATCCCCTCTTCAGCACCCCGGGGGATATGCCGCTGCGGATTGAATCGTATTGTATCCGCACAGGCCAGCCTGTACCGCAGAGCCGGGCTGAGATCATCCGCACCATTCTGGAGAGTCTGGCCCAGTCTTACGCCAGCACGATCCGTGAACTGGAGACACTTACAGGCAGCCCGGTCAGCTGCATTCATATGGTCGGCGGAGGCATCCAGAACAAGCTGCTGTGCCAGCTTACAGCGGATGCCACAGGCAAAGAAATCATTGCCGGACCGGTAGAGGCAAGTGCAATCGGCAACGTATTGGTGCAATTGACGGCACTGGGAGCGATTGAAGCATCCGAAGCCAGAACAATTGTAGCCCGTTCCAGTGCCCCTGTCCGGTATCAGCCGGCTTTATCAATTATCCATAGCGATCAAGGAGGACAATGATGAATACGAAGGAAGAGGAATTGCGCCGGCTTATCTGTGATATCGGCCGCAATCTGTTTAATAAGGA
Organism: Paenibacillus sp. FSL R5-0912; assembly: GCF_000758605.1. NCBI lineage: Bacteria > Bacillati > Bacillota > Bacilli > Caryophanales > Paenibacillaceae > Paenibacillus > Paenibacillus sp. FSL R5-0912. The sequence goes on along the minus strand of NZ_CP009282.1, from coordinate 5,266,496 downwards.
CTTTATTGCCGCCAATGACGGCAACATCTCGGCACGGCTGTCGGCTACAGAGGTAATCACCTCACCAACAGGAGTCAGCAAAGGCTATCTGCAGCCGCATATGCTGGTCAAAGTGAATCTGCAGGGAGATATCCTTGAAGCTGCGGAAGGCTACCGGCCATCCACAGAAGTGAAGATGCATCTGAAGATTTACAATGAGCTGCCGCAGATGGGCGGTGTAGTTCATGCACATCCGCCATATGCGACCGCTTTTGCCATCAAGGGTGAAGCGCTCGACAAGATGATGATGCCTGAGTCTGTGATTGCCATGGGGGACATTCCACTGGCGGTATACGGGACGCCTTCAACTGAAGAGATTCCGGATTCGCTAATCCCCTTCCTTGGCAAGAAAACCGCTGTACTGCTGGAAAGTCATGGTGCCCTGACCTGGGGCAAGGACGTAATGAGCGCATACATGAATATGGAGCGGCTTGAGTATACAGCGAAGCTGACCTTCCTGACCCGGATGATTGGCGGGGAACGTGAGCTGCCACAGCACCGGATCGAGGAACTGGTAGCTTTGAGATCATTCTACGGCATGTAAGCTGCTTCGACTCAGAAATGAAGGAGGATGCTTATGCTCAAAAAAATACCCAAGCTGCTCTCCCCCGAACTGGTCCGTACCCTGATGGAAATGGGCCATGGGGATGAGCTGGTTCTCGCAGATGCTAATTACCCGGGCCATGGGCTTCATTCAAGAGTGCTAAGAGCAGACGGAATCGGTATTCCCCGGCTGCTGGATGCCATCCTGGAGCTGCTCCCGCTGGATCATTATGCCCCGGCCCAGGCCGCATTCATGGCTGTAGTGGAGGGAGACCCCACGGTTCCGGTGATATGGGAGACGTATAAGGAGATCCTGGCCAAACATGACGCTGCGGCTCAGGTAGAGTTTGAAGAGCGTTTTAAGTTCTATGACCGCTCGAAGCGGAGTTATGCCATCTTAGTTACTGGAGAAGAGGCGCTGTACGGGAATATTATTCTCAAAAAAGGCGTAATTCCGCCTGATGCCGGGGTATAAAGGTTCAAGTCTGCTTAATGTCGCAGGATAAAGGATACACACTTAGGACCGGAGCGAACGACCGATTACTGTTAATTGCTCATTTCTAGTATTGAACCAGCCCCTAAACCGGATTCAATATAAACAAGTGCCCCGTACGCTATATGGCCGGGGCACTTGTTCATATTTCGTTATACATCCTCCGCAGCAGCTCTGCACTGCCGCACATATGCTCTTCGGGGGTGCTCTCCAGCAGGCCCTGAATATGGGGACGCTTATATTTCATGTAATGGAGCAGCGGAGCGAAGTTCAGTTGTCCCTCTCCTGCTGGGACGATCTCAATCCTGCCGTCCCTGAGCGTGAAATCCTTCAGATGCAGAACGGCAATCCGGTCACCCAGCAGCTCAAGAGCCTCTGCAACAATACTCTCCTGCTGTAAATAGTTATCCGGCGTTATCAAATTAGCGGCATCGAATATAACCTGCAGATTATTGGAGGCCACTTCGTCCAACAGCCTTCTGGTCAGCTGAGCCGTATGAAGCGGGTGGTTAATCCCTGCCTCGATGCCGACCGTTACCCCGAAACGCTCTGCTTCCGCAACCATTGCTTTAACAGAAGCCACAACTTGTTCAAAAGCTTCCTCCGTGAAATTATCCGGCGTATATCCATTTCCAACACTGCCTGTCTCGGTACCTACCAGACTCGCCCCGAAATCACGGGCCAGCCGCAGATGGGCATGAAAATCGTTCAATGCCTGTGCGCGCCGTTCGGGATCAGGATCGATGATGTTTACATAGCAGCCGAGCACGGCAATCCTGATGCCGGCCTGCCTGAAGGCTTCGCCATAATAGGCAGCCGTTCCGGGACTGAGTGCGCTGAGTCTGGGCGCACTCTCCGGAAAGGACTTATGCAGCGCGAACTGAACAGAGGAGAAGCTGTACTCTTCCAGCTTCTGAATCAGCTGCGGCAAAGGACACGGGTTGAAATCATGGGCGCGGACGCCGAGATGAAACGGAACGGTCATATGGTTTACTCCTTTGTTCTGCAATTTTCCCGCAAATAAGGCCGCCTGTGTCCGCAAAGGCACATGGCGGCCAATTTGAGTCATCAAGTGAAGCGGCTTACTTGCGCTATACCCGCAAGTAAGGCTGCAGTGCTGAGAGTCCCGCAGTCTGTTCCATTGCTTCCGCAACCAGCGAGGCGATCCGCTGTGCGCCAGCCTGCGAGAAATGAGTGTCATCCGCGATCCCGTCCGGGTAGTTGGGATGACTGCCCGGCGGCAGATGCATGAACAGCTGTATCGAAGCGTGTACTCCCATTGAGCGATAGAGCTGCTGGGAGGAGGCGAAGATATCGAGCAGCGGTGTTCCGGTCTCTGCTGCAACTTCGCGCATGGCCTGCGGATAAGGTCCAACAGCCTCAGGATCAGGGTCACCCTCCGCTGTGAAGCGGCGGCGGCTCACAGAGGTTAACAGCAGCGGGAACCCGCCGCGGCTGCGGGCGGAATCGATGAACACCTTGAGATTCTGGCGGTATTCGGTATCCGGATCCGTATAACGCGCCGGATCTTCGATCTTCTGGTCATTATGCCCGAACTGGATCAGCAGGAAGTCTCCAGCCTGGAAGTCCTGCTCGATCTTTGCAAGCCTGCCTTCAGCCAGGAAGGAGCGTGTGCTCCGTCCGTTCACTGCCCGGTTTTCAATCCGCATCTCCTGTCCTACATGCCTGTGCAGAAATTCTCCCCATCCGGTCATCGGCGATTCGGAGGCCGCCTTCCGGGCTGCGGTAGAATCGCCGGCAATATAAATAGTTGGCATCTTCAGCACTCCTTCACCGGGTGGTAACCTCCACAGAGCTGCCGGAGGTCTGGAAGCCGAAATAGCCTGCTGCATTATTGTAGGAGATATCCTCTACCATAGCGCCCAGTAAGTCTATGTCATCCGGTGCCTCGCCGCGTTCCACCAGTTCCCCGAGCAGCTCACAGAGCACCCGGCGGAAATATTCGTGCCGAGTATAAGAGAGGAAGCTGCGTGAATCGGTCAGCATGCCGACGAAGTTCCCCAGCAGGCTGCCCTCAGCCAGCAGGGTCAACTGCTGGCGCATACCGCTGCGCGTATCGTTGTACCACCAGCCGGAGCCGAGCTGGAGCTTGCCGGCGGTATCCTTCTGGTAACAGCCCAGCAGGGCCAGCAGGGCTGGGTAGTCGCCGGGATTCAGCGAGTACAGAATCGTCTTCGGCAGTCCGCTGCCGCTCTCAGCACGGTCAAGCAGCTTCGACAGCGGTGTGGTGAGCGGCAGATCATTAATGCCGTCGTATCCGGTATCCGGCCCGAGCTTCCGGAACATCGGCGTGTTGTTGTTGCGGTATGCATGCAAATGAAGCTGCATGGTCCAGCCTTTGGCCTGGTAGAAGCCGATCAGTGCAGTCAGCAGCTCTGTACGGTAGAGGGTAATTTCCTGCGGTGACAGGGAAGCGCCCTGAAGTCTTTTGGCGAAGACCGCCTGGGCAGCTTCCGGTTCACCATCCTCGTAACGCAGCACATCGAGGGCATGGTCCGACAAGCGGCAGCCATTCTCATGGAAGAAGTCCACACGGTTACTCAGTGCCTCAAGCAGTGCCTGATAGGTCTTGACCTGCTGGCCTGCAGCTTCCTCCAGCTTGCCGATCCAGGCGCTGAAGCCCTCGGCATCGATGTTCAGTGCCTTGTCGGGACGGAAGGTCGGGAACACCTGGAACGCAGTCTCAGAGTCTCTGAGCAGCTTGTGGTATTCCAGCGAGTCTGCCGGATCATCCGTAGTACAGATTACCTTGACGTTCGAACTGCGGATCAGACCACGCCGGGTGAATGACGGTTCGGCCAGCTTGCGGTTCACCTTCTCCCAGATTGCCGGGGCTGAAGCTTCGTTCAGGAGATCATTCACTCCGAAGAAGCGGCGGAGCTCCAGATGGGTCCAGCTGTACAGCGGGTTGCCGATGGCTTTCGGGAGTGTACGGGCCCAGGCCAGAAATTTATCATAATCGGAGGCGTCCCCGGTAATATGCGATTCCGGCACACCGTTCGCGCGCATCAGCCGCCATTTGTAATGATCTCCATAGAGCCAGGCTGCGGTGAGGTTCTCGAACGGTTGATCTTCATAGATTTCGCGCGGGTCCAGATGGCAATGGTAATCGACAATCGGCATTGCTTTGGCATGCTGATGAAAGAGCTGGCGTGCGGTATCGCCGCATAACATGAAATCTTCATTAAGAAACATGGATAAGATCTCCCTTACATGAATTTGGACAGGGTTTATAGCGTAACGCCGGTTTTGAAAATAGCCAGCTCACGCACTTCGTTCTGCTCGTTCCGTGTTTTCTGGCCGCTGGCGACATCAATGATATAAGTGATGAATTCCTCCAGTACATCGGCCATCGGTGTTTCCAGCAGAGGACCGGCGTTGAAGTCCATCCAGTGGCCTTTTTTGGCAAAAAGATCGTTGTTGGTGGCCACCTTCACCGTAGGCACGAAGCTGCCGAACGGCGTTCCGCGTCCGGTAGTGAACAGCACCAGCTGGCAATCCGAAGCAGCGAGAGCGGAGGCGGCTACCAGATCGTTGCCGGGAGCCTGCAGGAGGCTCAGCCCTTTTTTGCGCAGCTTCACGCCGTATTGCAGCACATCCACCACCGGCGAGGTTCCAGCCTTCTGGGTGCAGCCCAGCGACTTGTCCTCCAGAGTGCTGATGCCGCCGGCTTTGTTGCCGGGGGAAGGATTCTCGTATACAGGTTCGCCGTAGGAGAGGAAATACTGTTTGAAGTTATTGATCAGCGAGACGATCTCTTCATAGACCTCATGGCTTTCTGCACGCGCCATCAGCATTTTCTCTGCACCGAACATTTCCGGCACTTCCGTCAGTACCGAGGTTCCGCCCTGGGAGATGATGAAGTCGGAGAACGCCCCCAGCAGCGGATTAGCTGTGATCCCGGAGAACCCGTCAGAGCCGCCGCATTTCAGGCCGATGTTCAGCTCGCTAAGCGGAACAGGCTCACGTACATCGTTCTTCGCAGCTTCATACAGCTGCTCCAGCAGCTCAAGACCGGCTTCTACCTCATTGCCCACCTCCTGGGCAACCAGGAATTTCACCCGCGACTCGTCATAATCGCCCAGCATGCTGCGGAATTCGGAGACGATGTTGTTCTCGCAGCCGAGTCCGAACACGAGCACCCCTCCGGCATTCGGATGGTTGACCGCGTCGAGCAGAATACTGCGGGTCATGCGGTGATCATCGCCGAGCTGCGAGCAGCCGTAAGGATGCTTCAGTACCGTGAAGTTATCGAAGCCGCCGAGATCGGGATGCTCAGCCTTGAACTCCTGCAGCATTTGCTCGGCAATCCCGTTCACACAGCCGACGGTCGGGATAATGAACAGGTCATTACGGATGCCGACTTTGCCATTGCTCCGGCGATAGCCCTGGAAGGTCAGATCACGGCGGGGATACGTAACCTGATGAACATCCGGCACATACTCATATTCCTCTTCGCCGGACAGATTGGTCTTGATATTATGCGTATGAATCCAGTCCCCTGCGGCAATTGGAGCGATGGCATGGCCGATAGGATAACCGTATTTGGTGATAACCTCATCAGTCTGGAAACCGGTCAGGGCAATCTTGTGGCCCTGCGGAATATCCTGGGCTGCCTGAAGCGTCAAGCCGTCTATGGTAAGCTGCTCCCCGGCCGATATCGGCCGCAGGGCTACAGCTACTGTATCTCTGGGATTCATTTTCATTAAGTGCTTCATGTTGACCCTCCTAAGTTTGATAGTTATTCCTAGCCGACAAGCTGCTGCAGAGCGGCGCGGGAATCGTGCTGCTCCAGCTGCTGAAGATGGGCGTTAATCTCAGCTGTGAGTCCGGACAGCAAGGACAAATCCTGTCCCCACAGGCTGGTGTTGCTGAGAATGGTGCCTGCGAAGCTTGCCGGATCACTCCATGCCTGTGTGAAAGTCTCCAGGATTTCCTGACTGTCCTGCAGCGGCACCCGGTCACCGCGGTAGCTGAGCAGGAGGGCGGCGAAGGCGAGCGTAATCCGCTCCGGAAGCTTGCCGCGTTCCTGCTGGTAGCGGAGCAGCACTGGAAGTAGCCGGGTTTTGAATTTGGAGATGCTGTTCAGCGAGATGGAAGTCAGCTCATGGCGGATGAACGGATTTCTGAACCGTTCCTGCACGGCATCCGCATAGGATAGCAGCTCTTCAGCAGGCAGATCCAGCATAGGAATCAGTTCGTCTTCGATCAGCTGCTTCACGAAGCGGGAGAATGTTTCGTCATTCATAACATCCTCAACGGTTTCCAGACCCGCCAGCAAACCCAGTGGAACCATTGCCGTATGCGGCCCGTTCAGCAGATGAACCTTGCGTTCGCGGTAAGGCGTCATATCAGGAGTGACTATAACGTTCAGTCCGGCCTTGGCCAGCGGCAGCCGCTCAGCCAGTGATTCCGGCCCTTCAATGACCCAGAACAGGAAAGGCTCGGAAGTAACCATCACATAGTCCAGATATCCCAGTTCAGCTTCCAGCTCAGCGGCCTTATCGCACGGATAACCCGGAACGATCCGGTCAACCAGACTGCAGCAGAAGGTATTCTCCTCCTTCAGCCATTGCAGGAATTCCCCGCCCAGATTCCAGTCAGCGGCGTATTGCTGAACAATTTCCTGCAATTTCTCACCGTTGCGGTCGATCAGCTCGCAGGGGATGATGACGAAGCCTTTTTTGCCTAGCTCGAAACGGCGGTGGAGCAGCGCAGTCAGCTTGCCAGGGAAGCTCTTCGGCGGCGTGCCGTCTGCACGGTCGCCCGGAAGATAGGCAATACCGGCTTCCGTAGTGTTAGAGGTGATGAATTCCAGCTCATCATTCTCTGCAAGCGCAAGATAACTCCCGTAATCGCTATAAGGGTTAATAACGCGGCTGACCGAAGAAATGATTTCCCGCGTGTTGACCGTCTGGTTATCCATAATGCCGTTCAGCAGCACGGTGTAGAGATTGTCCTGGGCGGCCATGAATCCGCCGACTCCCCCGGGTCCTTGTTCAATCGGCTGAATCAGTACGGCGCTTCCGTTAAACAGGCCAAGATTGTTCATTTGCTGCAGCTGCCAGTCCACGAAGGCGCGCATAAAGTTGCCTTCGCCGAATTGGATCATCCGTTCAGGATGCAGGGTTAACCCCGGGTGGGTACTTCTGGATAAACGGTTTGTCATAATGGTCATGATCTCCTTTTAAAGTATAATATCATAAATGCACACGTTAACATTTTATTTAGAGCAAACCCTGAAATGCGTCATTGTAAGACGTTATTCGTGTCTGCTGAAAATACAAAGCGGGGCAAGCCGGGGAGCCCGGCACGTGCGGGTTAATTCACTGCGCAGAACCAGCACTCAACTCAGATCTTGGCGACAGTATCGCGTACCATGAGGCCGGTCTTGACGAATAGCTGCTGCGGCTCTGTTTCGGGCTGCTGCAACAGCTGAATCAGCATTTTCATACCGAGCTCACTGATCTCCGCAATGGGCTTGCGGACGGTGGTCAGGGCAGGATTCGTATAACGGGCGAACATAATATCGTCGAATCCAATCAGGGATATCTGTCCCGGCACATCTACCTTATGGGCATAACAGGCGTTCATCGCGCCAATGGCCATATCATCGTTGGAGCAGAATACAGCCGTAGGCTGATCCTCAAGGCTGAGCAGCGCGGTCATTGCCGCATAGCCGCTCTCGATGCTGTAATCTCCTGAAGCGAAATAATCGGGATTAAGCGCCAGACGGCCTGCAATCAGGCTGTCCATGAACCCTTGCTTGCGTTCGCTTGACGATTTGAAGCCGGGCTTCCCTTCAATAATGGCCAGCTTCCGGTGCCCTTGAAGCACAGCGTAATCAATCGCTTCCTTTACGCCTTCGCGGTCATTGGCTACAACATTCATAATGCCCGGGTCCTCCAGATGGCGGTTCAGCACCACAAGCGGTATGCCCATCTTCTTCACATGATAGATGAAGGCATTATCCTCATCACTCTGGCTCATGACCAGAATGCCGTCGAAACGCTGGGGCTGAATATTGCTGAAATTATGGACACCGTCTATTCCGTTAACGGTCAGATTGTAGTTCTCATCCAGGATATGCGTAATGCCTTTGACCGCATCAACCAGGAAGCTTGCTGAAGTACCCTGCTCAATGCTTGAGAAGAACAGCCCGATGGTGAATGATCTCTTCGTAACCAGACTCTTGGCGCTGTAATTCGGTACATAATTCATTTCCGCGGCGATTCGCTCAATCTTATCCCGGGTGACTTTCTTGATCAGCGGGCTGCCGTTCAGCGCTCTGGATACAGTCGTGTGGGAGACGCCGGCGACGCGTGCAATATCTTTGATAGTAATCATAATATCTCTCCGGGAAAATAGAATTGTTAACGATTTCAGTTTAGTGCTACAACCGCATCAAGTCAAGACATTATTGAAATGCACACGTTAAAATTTATCTGGAATATTACTGTGAAGTGGCGGTATAATTTACGTGACAAAGAATGCCGGTTTGAACAGGACCTGTTTCTTCAGGGGGGACGAAGCAATGCTGGTGGGCAAGCGGGACTTTTGCGATTACCAGAGTATCAAGGGAGCGGTGGATGAACTTGAACGGGATCCGCTGGAGAAGCCGGTGACCCTGTATATTATATCAGGTGTGTATGAAGAGGCGGTAAGAATATACCGGTCCAATCTTAATAGTGGGCATCGGGTAAGTGGTAATGACCATGAACAGACAAGCCAAGGCGCTGCTACACCCTACACTGTTCCTCGGCGGCCGGAAGCTGATGCTTGAGAACCTGATTATAGCGAACAGAGCAGGGCAAGGAAATGACATCGGGCAGGCTGTAGCGGTATCGGCCCATTGTGGGGAATCCAATTGGAATTCACTTCCCCCAAGCAGGAGAACTCCGGCCAAAAGGGGAAAGTACAGCATAGACCTGTTAGCGGCGTGGGGCTTGATTGTGCTGGAATTTGGTAATATCGCGGGCATAATGCGAGACAGTGCCGTCGAATCTTTTGAGCCGCACATATTCCTCGGAGAACTTCTCTACAATTCCGACTCCAACCTGGGAGTACATTCCATCGGGGTCAAGCTGCAAGGCGGACACGAAGGTCTGCGATAAAGCGGCAACCCAGAAATCAGCATTTTGGACCAGTGTCTGCGGCATAATCCCAGCCCCTTCCATTTGTAATATGAATATAACGTTGAAGAATCTTAAGCACTATTCTACGACACATAGCGGGTTTTGAAAATAGGATTTCTTTTCTGAAATAGTTGAAAATTTTCCCGGAATTGTGCTTGAAGGCCGGACGAAGGATGAAGGTGGCTGTTCCCTCGTGAGTGTTGGGAGAAAGACGGTTTATACTACCCTGGCGTTAATGGTTATGGTGAACAAAAAAATATAGCAAATAAGGTGGAGGGCAGTATGGAAGCAGAAACGCGGCAAGCACGGGAGATATTCATCCGGTATCTGGGCAGCCCGGCCCAAATGCACCGTGATGGTGCCCTTAAGCAGTACAAACAATATGGCATTGTCCGGGAAATGGAGCTTCAATGGTTTCAGGAGATGATCGCGGAAGGGTGCGGGCGTCTGTCGATCAGGGACTGGGAGGCTGTTGCCGGGCTTGAAGCCTTGTCCAAGAACTATCAGGACCCGGTCATTGTGGACAAGACAGCTTCTTTCGCCTCCCGCAACCTGATGAGCGCAGACAGTATAGTCAGACTGATGTATGCAGAAGCTCTGGTAGACATCATCCGCGCCCATAAAATAGTAATTACCCGCGAACTGCTTTTCAGCGCCTGCCGGATCGCCGTGCAACTGCTAGAAAGTGTGGTAACACAGCCGCTGGTGACAGACCCCGGCCATGAGCTGCAGCAGCTCGGACTCAAGGACAAGCGGGCGCTGAACAGCCGGGCGAAGAAAAGCATTGAAGAAGTGGAGCGCCTGATTAACTGACCGGCATAACCGTTATTATGGAAGGGGAAACTCAGATGCAGATAAGAACCGAGACAGCGGCGCAGGATTATAGTCAAGTATTTGAACTGAATGTCAAGGCATTCGGAACCGGGAGGATGAATCCAGGCTGATTGAGCGGATCAGAGCTTCGGAGGAGTTCGTGCCGGAGCTGTCCATTGTTGCCGAGCAGGATGGCGCTGTCGTTGGGCATATTTTATTAAGCCGTGCCAAGGTATTGGACGGGAATCATTTTAACGTGACATAAGGCTGTCCAGTTTGTTATGTTACGCTGTTCTGACAAGTGATCTGAACACAATCAGCAGGAGGAATCATAGGATGGCGGAACCATTAAAAGCAATGTACAACAAGGAATTCCTGCGCAGCCTCGGCACTAAGATCCATGCCGTATACGGTTCATTTGATGCGGAGGACTTCACCGCTGCGGCAATGAAAGAGCCTTGGGAGGAACTGGAGCTTAAGGCGCGGATGCGGCGGATCACAGAGACTCTGGGGGCATTCCTGCCATCGCGTTATGAAGAAGCATTAGATATTTTGTACGCCATCGATAAAGACTGTGTCGGGTTTCCGTATCTGATCTTCCCTGATTTCGTCGAGGTGTTCGGCGGCAGGGAGGAGCACTGGGAGTTGTCCACGGCGGCGCTGGAACGGTTCACGCCGAAATCCTCGGCAGAGTTCGCCGTCAGGCCGTTCATGCTGCGGGACCCGCAGCGGATGATGATTCAGATGCTGGCCTGGGCAGAGCACCCGGATGAGCATGTGCGGCGTCTGGCCAGCGAAGGCAGCCGGCCCCGTCTTCCATGGGGCCAGGCGCTGCCGATGTTCAAGCGCGATCCGTCCCCGGTGCTGCCGCTGCTGGAGAAGCTGAAGGCGGACCCGTCGCTCTATGTACGCAAGAGTGTGGCCAACAATCTGAACGATATCGCGAAGGATCATCCGGCTGTCGTCATTGACACAGCCCGCCGCTGGAAAGGCAACAATGTGAATACGGACTGGATTGTGCGGCATGGCTGCCGGTCGCTGATCCGTAAGGCGGCCCCGGAGATTATGGAGCTGTTCGGTTATGCTCCTGAAGAGAGCGGTGCGCCGCTGGTCACCGCTGCTGTCCTCGCGGCAGAACCGGCTGAGCTGCGGATCGGTGACCACTGCGAACTGCAGTATGCCCTCACCATCCGGGAAGGTGAACCGGTGCGTATCCGCATCGAATACGGGATAGACTTCGTGAAGGCAGGAGGAAAGACCTCCCGCAAGCTCTTTCTGTTGTCAGACAAAACAGTCCCCGGGGGTTCCAGACTGGCTGGTGTACGGACGCACCGCTGGGCCGACCTGACCACCCGCCGGCATTATCCCGGACAACATACCGTGACGCTGCTGGTAAATGGCCGCGAAGCGGCAAGCACATCACTGCTTCTCGAACCTCAGAATGAAAGGGGAACGGTTTAATGATTACGAATAATCTGTTAATCAAGCTGAAGGACAACAGCCCGGAGCGCATTGCTGAAACCCGTGAAGTGCTGCTGGGCATGCGTGGTCAAATCGGCCAAATCCATGAATTGAAGGTGGAGGTGGATGTCCGCAGCGGCTCTTACGATCTGATGCTGATTGTGCAATATGAGAGCATGGCGGATCTGGAAGCCTATCTGGTTCATCCGGTGCATGTCAGGGTTTCGGAGTACATTACTGGTGTTCTGCAGTCGGCAGGTTCCTTCTGTTATGAATCCTGATTCGGTAAAAGTCAGGGATTCAGCGAATCTTGAGGGATATGCGGATTATCCGCAACCTCCTCCTGCGCCAACCTGCACAACAAAGCGGATGTCCATGCAGCCCTCTCAGGGCTTCCGGAACATCCGCTTCTTTATTTCAGCCAGCCTGTGTTCACCGCATAAAATATACGTCAACACCAGCCCTGTCTAATCTTTGATATTGCCTGCCATCTTAAGCCGTTTGGCAATCTCCTTGAATTCCTCGGCCGAGATTCCCGGTGCGAATTCCTCCTTGGACTCGGGAGCCTCGGGAATCGGTACACCTTCAGGCACGCCTTGAATAACCTCAAGCGGAAGCCCGTCCTCTGGATGGGTGCCCTTCCAGATCTGGTCAATGGAGCTGAAATCCTTATCACTCCAGGTGTACAGCTTCGTATGCACGCCTTTTTCTTCATACTTTCTAGCTTCATTGAACGATTTGTTGTCAAGGGAAGGGATCGGCACAAGCTTGGTTACATTGACGCCTGTGGCAATCTCCAGTGCCTTGGCATAAGCGACCACATGAACGCCTCCACGGACAAGGAGGAAGCCGACAACAGCACGTGCAGCCGGATGGTCGGTCATTTCGTAGACCTTCATTTTATGTGTTCTGGCCCCGCATTCCAGGAAGAAGTTATGCAGCAGATCTTCCACGAGGTTGCCGCTGTTGAACACATTGGCCCCGGTCCAGGGGTTACCCATGGAATCGAACGGCATGGCACCCTGGGCTCCGGCCAGGAAGTGATAGGACAGCCGGGCATCTTTTACAGCATCCAATGGAGTAGAGTCCGGCTTCTTATAATCCGTGGAACCTCTAAGACATTTGTTAACCGCGTGGGAGACGAGTTCGACATGGCCTAACTCCTCTGCGGTAATGCTCATTACCAGATCGTAGAAGGGCTTCAGCTTCTCCTTGGAACGGAAGTTAAAGGACTGATACAGATAGTTGTTGAGTGTTGACATCTCACCAAATTTACCGCCAAGCAGTTCCTGTACAGCCGCAGCAGCATTCGGATCTGGTTTCTCGACGTCCGGAATCTCAATCATAATCTCATCCATGCGTTTGAACATTGGCTTGTCATCCTCCTTAGCGCTTCAGCAGTCATGATATTGCTGTACAGCCCTAAATTAAACGCAATCCTTCATGCTCAAACATCAACGGACCGGAAGCTGTACATGCAGCTGGTGGTTGTTCTTCTGCTCCCGTGCAGCCATGCTCAGGACATAACTTCTAGTCCCGCTGGCGGGGGCCTTCTGCCAGAGGCGGTAGCCTTCCGTGTTGATTACAGCCGCATTGTCAGTACTGGCGGTCCCTGCAAAATAAATCTCATTCAGCCGGCCGACCACATCCGCCATCGCTTTCAGCTCGGTATCCGTGTAATTAGCATAGGCTGTGTCCGCGGTCAGCCGGGAATAACTGCGGGTCGCGGAGCGCTTGCGGAAATTCGCTTCGCTGTAAGTGTTGAACTGTAGCAGATTCTGATCTGTGCTGCCCGAGGCTGCGGCCCACAGCTCCATCCCTAATTTAGCCGTATTGTAATCCAGGGTCTGATTGGCAGCTGAATAGTTTAAGATGCCGTATTGATGCGGGAATACCGATAAGGCACTGTCTGCGATGTCAAAGATGCTGTTACCGTCCTTCTGATATTCACTTATATCCTGAATATGGATGTGGCCGCTCAGTGTGGTATGGATATTATTGCGCAGCAGGGCTTCAATTACCTGCCCGTTATCATCGACAGTGAAGCCCTCCTGGATGAAATCGCTGTGATCCAGCAGGCTGTGATGCATGACTGCTACGATCTGAGCATCATGTGCCGCAGCCATTTCACCGCAGGTATCAATCCATTTGAGGGTCGAAGCGCTCACCTTGCCCTCAAGCTGCGGATTTCCCAGAATTTTATTATTCTTGTACTGCGCGGTGTCGAGCATAAGCAGCCATAAATCATCCGACGGGGCGGCGAGATAGCTCAGCGAATCCTCATCTTCCAGCAGCGCTTCATCGTAACCGAGGCTGTCATAGATCTTGCGGAACTGTTTAGGTGTAACGGAATCCGTGTCATATTGGCGCTTACCCTTGAATTTACGGGCCCAGGGATTCTGGATATCGTGATTGCCGGGTATCACATATACCCGGGTCCCGGTCTCCTGTTCGATGGTCTTCAGATGTTTGGCCAGGTCTTTATGGCTGGCTTCTTCACCATTGTTGCTGAGATCTCCGCTAATGATGACGGCATCCGGCTTACGGATGCCAATGTCGTATCCGAGGGCTTCCATCATTTCGTTGCTGTATCCCAGCTGTTTACCATCTCCGGCAGCCAGAAACTGATTGAAGGCAGGCCCGAGATCCCGCAGGCTTTGAGATAAATAGTGCGTATCGGTAGTCGTAAGAATACTAAGATCATGGCCGGACTGTATACGGTATTGCGGTTGTTGATTCTCTTCTTGCCCGCTGCAGGATGAGAACAGCAGCAGCAATAGGGAGAGTATGACGGACTTACGGACGGATAACATGGGTTCTGCACCTCTTTTCCTGGTAGAAACCGCAAAAAGGTGTCCCCGGCAAGATTGCCCTGAAGGGAACACCTCCTGTACAGAATAACTTATTTCTTGACTTCAGTCACACCGGTTACCTTGCCTTGGTCAGCTGCCGTGTAGGTAGCCTGGTATTTGGCATCCGAGAAATAGACATTGCCTTCGATGGTAGCATTCACAACAGCGAAGCCGTCAGCTTCAACGTAGACATCCCCAACAAAGGTACCGCCCTGAATACGGGCATTTTCACTGCGGATTGTCATTTTTGGAGCGGTAAGTGTGAAGGAATTGGTGATGTTGTGATCTGCATCCTGGGTATAGAGCGCGATTTTGCGGGCCGGCTCTTCCTTATTGATGAACTGTCCGTCTACCACAAGCTCTTCCGTGAAGGTCAGGTCATTCAGGACTGCGGCGATCCAGTGGCCGTCTTTGCTGATCGCCTTCTTGAAGGCTTCATTATTATCAACGACGGAGACTGATGTTACAGCATCCGGTGCTTCGGTGGCCGTGGCCGTATTGCCGTTATTTGCGGACGTGTTTGTATTTGCCGCATTGTTGTTGGCCGAGTTGCCGCATCCGACGAGCAGGGTCAGAGTGAATACGGCTGCTATTGCTGCGAGCTTTCTCATGTAAATAACCTCCTTATGGTGTGTGTTGCTGTAGATTTATTTTTCCTTTAAAATTAATATAGAATGACTAGTGCGGAATTAATGTGATTCAATTCACAATTGGTAATTATATTTACCGATCGTTCTATAAATGGTAAAATTGACTCAGAAAGGAGCATGGTGATGGCGAGAAGCAAAGAATTCGACATTGATGATGTACTGTTAAAGGCGATGAATATCTTCTGGCAGCAGGGCTATGAGAAAACCTCGATGCAGGATCTTGTAACTGGCATGGGGATTCACAAGAGAAGCATGTATGACACATTTGGAGACAAGCATACTTTATATATAAAAGCACTGGAGCGGTTCGCAGCCATCAACGCCTCCCGGATGGAGAGCCGGATCGAAGGTATTTCCTCGGCTAAAGCTGCGATCACCCTGCTGTTCGAAGCAACGATTCACAGAAGTGAAGACGAGCCCAAGGGTTGTCTGCTGGTGAATACCGCAGTGGAGCTGTCCAATCATGATCCGGAAGCAGCAACCAAAGCGAATGATGCTTTTCTGAATACCGAACGTCTCATTGAACGGCTGATTCAGCACGGACAGGCTAGCGGTGAGCTCTCCGGTCGGTATCAGGCCTCCGCGCTTGCTGCTTATCTGCATAATGCCCTCGTCGGGCTGCGGGTCATGGTCAAAACCACCCGGGATATTAACAAGCTCCAGACTATCGTTAACACTACGCTTGCCGTATTGGAATAATGCGGCCCTAATAGTATGAACACGCCTGCTGGTAATTATCCAATTTTAATTTAGGCTCACAGCAGTGGTGCTGAGCTTATTTTCACTTCAATATCGCTGCTGTTTGGATTACAATATGTTTTTGATGATTCATCAGCGTTTAGGAAGGAGACGTATTCATGGCTAAGCAGAAATACTATGTGGTGTGGGAAGGCAAGCAGCCGGGAGTGTACAGCACTTGGGCAGAATGCCAGGCGCAGACCGATCACTATACCGGAGCGAAATATAAATCCTATGAGAGCAAAGCGGCGGCGGATACGGCCTATAAGGCGGGCTGGAAAGGCAACTGGGGAACAGGACCTACATCATCCGGCGCAGGTGCCAAGAGTAAAACGGCAAACAGCTGGAGCCGCAGTGCCTCGGTAGAAACGTCAGAGGAGATTGATTATGACAGCATCTCTGTAGATGTCGGCACCCGCGGCAATCCCGGACCGGTAGAATACAAAGGCGTAGACACGCAGACCGGTGACATTATTTTTTCCTGCGGTCCAATCAGTAAGGGAACGAATAACCTCGGGGAATTTCTGGCGATTGTCCATGCGCTGGCTCTGCTTAAGAAGGAAGGCAGCAGCCGTACGGTCTATACCGACTCCGTGAATGCTATGAAGTGGGTGAAGCAGAAGAAGGTCGCTACTACCTTGCCCCGGGATGCTTCCACAGCGGAAATCTGGACGCTGATTGACCGGGCGGAGAGCTGGCTGCGCAACCATACATATGAGAATAAGGTGCTGAAATGGCAGACTAAGGTGTGGGGCGAGATCAAAGCAGATTACGGGCGCAAATAAATTCTGCGGGTTCTGGTTAATAACAGGTAATGAATGAATACTACAGGGAAGCAAGCAGGAGGAGAACGGGATGTTTGGCAATGATTGGGATGAGGTACTGCAGGAAGAAACGCATAAGCCCTATTTTGAAGAGCTGCGTTATGCGCTGGCACGTGAATATAAGCAATATACAGTCTATCCGCCAAAAGACAAGCTGTTCTCAGCGCTGAAGCTGACGCCTTACAGCAAGACCCGGGTGGTCATTCTGGGTCAGGACCCGTATCATGGGGCGGGACAAGCTCATGGCCTGAGTTTCTCGGTCGAGCCGGGAGTGCGGATTCCTCCGTCACTGCGCAATATTTATACCGAGCTGCATAATGATCTGGGCGTACCTGTGCCGAACCATGGTTCTCTGCTCCACTGGGCAGAAGAAGGGGTGCTGATGCTTAACGCAGTGCTGACCGTACGTGAAGGCCAGCCGAACTCGCATAAAGGCCTGGGCTGGGAGACGTTTACAGATGCCATCATGGAGAAGCTGAATGAACGGACAGAACCGATGGTGTTCATCCTGTGGGGCAGTCATGCCCAGCTCAAAGGGGCTTCGATTGACCGCAGCAGGCATAAGGTTATTCAATCTCCGCATCCAAGTCCGTTCTCGGCCCACCGCGGATTTCTCGGCAGCCATCCGTTCTCACAGGCTAACTCCTATCTGGAGTCGCACGGGCTTACAGGAATCGATTGGTCCATACCGAATGTATAAGTAGCACGGACACAGCGAAGGGGGTGGAGCCATGAAGCATTGGGTAGGCAGACCGGTCATTATGTACTGCGGAGAAGAGCCATATACGATCATGAAAGGCGTGCTGCGCAGATGGGACCCTGCAGCTTCGGTAGCCGTAATCGGACATCAGGAGATTGCCGTCCCTTTTCGTGATATTGTGTTCATCAAGGCATTGGCTCCCAAGGAGAGGGCATTGCCCCCGGTCCTCCATTCCGTAGGGTACGTGATGAGGGAACGCCAGCAGTTTGACAACGCAGTATATTTCAAGTCGGCGGTCACCATCTGGAAAGGTGATCAGCTGGTTGCCCTCAATACGACCATCGTAGCGCACACTAAGGGTTCAGTCACGCTCCGCGACGGGCAGAACCTGCTGAAGGGCAATCACATTTTTGTGGTGCGCTCTCTGCGGGGCTGAGATTGCGAAACGGAAGGCTTCGGAAGGTACAGCAAAACGGGCCAATCTCTTATTTAGAGATTGGCCCGTTTTGCTGTTTTTGTTATTTGGATATTATGATATTTGACTGTTGTGGATAAGATCTGCGTATTAGTTATAGATAAGATGCTTTCGAATTGTGGCGATCCGTTTGTAGAATGAATTAATTCTTATTCTTATATCAGAAATCCCTCTGTTCCCGCCGATAGTAAGCGGAACAGGGAAATTAAAGGGATAAATTCCTCTAATCCCGCCGAAAGTAGGCGGAACGGAGAAATCAAGGGGATAAATCCCTCTAATTCCGTCGAACTTTGAGCAAATGACCAAATGAGGAACATTAGTGCTCTTGATTCCACCGGACGCAACCCAAATGAGCAAATGAGGGGCATTAATGCCCTTGATTTCACCGGACGCAACCCAAATGAGCAAATGAGGGGCATTAGTGCTCTTGATTCCACCGGACGCAACCCAAATGACCAAATGAGGGACATTAATGCCCTTGATTCCCCCGGACGCAACCCAAATGAGCAAATGAGGGGCATTAATGCCCTTGATTCCACCGGACGCAACCCAAATGAGCAAATGAGGGGCATTAATGCCCTTGATTCCCCCGGACGCAACCCAAATGAGCAAATGAGGGGCATTAATGCCCTTGATTCTACCGGACGCAACCCAAATGAGCAAATGAGGGGCATTAATGCCCTTGATTCCACCCCCTGGTATCCCAGAATTAGTCTACTTGGAGCAATGTGAGGTTGCCTTATAAGCTTTATTGCCTGTATGAGCTTATATTAGTTTGCACATGCCCCATCTGCTCCAGCAGAATTCGCCCTTTGGGCGAATTCAGTCTTGAAATATAACACTCAAACCAGGTTTAACTGAACTACAACTGAACTACAACTGCTCTTCCTTAACTATCTCGACCTCAATCCCTTCCGGTGCTATAGGCCCGGGACCGCCCGGATCATCCTCACGCTCAGCGATAATGATTTCATAAATTCGCAAGAAGAGGATTTTGAGAATCATATATACAGGCAGCGCAATGAGCACACCGATAATGCCGAAGAAGTCGCCGCCTATCAGGACAAGCACAACGGTTGTCAGCGGATGTACATCCAGGGATTTACCGTAGATAATCGGTGACAGAACATTATCCTGAATCTGCTGGGCAACGACGATGATGACCAGAGACCAGAGCGCCATCGAAGGTGATTCAATGAATCCTACGATAATAACCGGGATTGCCGCTAGCAGCGAGCCGACATACGGAATGAAGTTAAGCGGAATGGATATGACGGCCAGCAACAGGGAATAAGGCAGGCCGATTACCAGAAATCCGATGTAGAGAATAATGCCCAGCACCACATTCAGCAGGACGCGCGTAACGATGAAGCCGCTTAGCGCACTGTCGATATCCTTCAGCATATCCTGGCCTTCCTTGCGGAACTTTCTCGGTATCAGGCCCTGAAGAATCGGAGACAGCTTATGTCCATCCTTCAGCATGTAATAGAGAATAATCGGCAGCGTGGCGATGACTACTACGATGCTGGAGATGACACCGATCAGATTGGACATGGAATTGGTCACCCAGGTAATAGCGTCATTCAAGTACCCGGAGAGCCGGGTAGCCAGATCGGTATCGCCCTTGAAAAAACGGGATAATGACGGATCATTCTGCAGCTTGTTGAACTGATTCTGCAGTCCCTCTACCAGATACGGCGTGTTGTCAATGAAATTCTGGATTTGCTCGCGCAATGTCGGCCAGACCAGCACCCAGAACAGGACGAACAATCCGATAAAGACGAGATAGATTAGGAGAATCGAGAGTGCGCGTCCAAGTTTTTTGGTCTCCAGAAAGTTGACGAGCGGGCGAAGCAGATAAAACATGAAGCCCGACAGCATCATTGGCACAAGCAGAAGATTAAAGATGGACACGAGAGGCGTGAATAAGAAGATAACTTTGGAACCCAGATACAATATCGTCAAAAAGGCGATAATGGCCAGGCTTGTCCGGAAATATTTGCTTTGAAGCACAGGAGCCCCTCCAATCTTATAATTTATGTTTATGTATACGCATCAGGAGCAACAGCGTTCTATCTTATTTTATAAGACTGCTGTATATCAATTTGCCTGATTCTATCTTTATAACCGAATTAGGAGAGATTGATTCACTACTGGTGAGTCTTGCCGTCAGGTTCAAGCTGCAGGCAGAGTGGTAATATCGCACTAACAGGAGGGATGTTAGATGCCTACATTGGTACTCGGGATTTTTGGCCATCGGACCGATGCTGCACTGGCGATTGGGGAAATGAAAGAGAATGGAATCAATTCGAAGAATATATCTGCAGTAACCAAGCAGAAAAATACGCTGGAGATCATCAGCCACGATACCGGAATTGGTACTGCGCAGACCGGGGAAGGCAATGAGGGATTATTCGGTACAGCCCGCGGGTTAGGAGTTGGACTCGACATGCTGGCCGATACTGCTGTGGCTGCGGGTCCGGCTGCACGCAAACTGGCTGGAGCGGATATTGAAACGGATGGTCTTACTGTAAGTCTGATCGGTATTGGCATTCTGCAGGAGGATGCGGAGGCTTATGCCAGGCATGTAGAGCTGGAGCATATTATAGTCATTGTTTTCCTTGATGAGGAGGAGCAGCGAGAGAAGGTGGACTCTATATTCGCGAAGCATCAGGTTCTGCCTTTGAAGATTTCTTAAGCACAAGAATATATCAACGCGGCCGGCGGGATTTTCGTCTGGCTGCTTTTTTTTTTCGTGACTGTACGAATAGGATAGGGTCCACTTCAAAGCCTGCCTGTCCTCCGGTTTCTTTGGTGACCTGTTTGGCTTTGACCAGGGAGAGAAAAGCAAAGATTTCACCTAGTGCCCCAAAACCTGCGGCAATGATTGCATAGTCTTCGGCACTGAGTTCTTCAGCTTCTGCAGGGGAGGATTTGCCCGCACCTCCGTTAGTGTTATTGTTGTTACCGCCTGTATAGCCGGATCCATAATTATTATTGTTATAGGCCATCTCCTGTTCACCCGCTTTTCCCCATATGT
The DNA here is from genome assembly GCF_000758605.1 of Paenibacillus sp. FSL R5-0912. Taxonomy (NCBI): domain Bacteria; kingdom Bacillati; phylum Bacillota; class Bacilli; order Caryophanales; family Paenibacillaceae; genus Paenibacillus; species Paenibacillus sp. FSL R5-0912. The sequence continues at coordinate 5,245,712 of NZ_CP009282.1, read as the reverse complement.
AATATAAAATATGTCGCTGACCGCGTTTGTGAAATAGGCGTTCGGGTGGTAATTTGCTGCAACCGGTATTTGCCCCTTTCAGGATGAAATGAGCAGAGATGAGCATCCATTCAGCCATTCGATCAGCGGATAACGAAAAAAGCCGCCGCATAAGGCATAGTATAAGCTTTTTCCGTAAAAAATAAGCGGATAAAAAAGCACTTTACAGTTTATGAAAACGCTGTTACAATCATAAATGAGCAGAAATGATCAATATCAGTCACGAATGAGCTTTTATTTAAATTCAATTAACAATAAGCCCGAACACAGATAGACGATTGTGTATAAAAGGAATCCGGCAGCAGGTGCTGCAAGTCCGAGGAGTGAAGCGCATGTTTGAAGAAGAACGGAAGCTGAGTATTCTGCAGTTTATTGAGAATCATACAAGAGCATCGGTTCAGGAGCTGAGCCAGGAGCTGTCCGTTTCAGAATCAACGGTCCGCCGCGATCTCAAGGAGCTTGAGGAAGCACGGCTGCTGAAACGTACGCATGGCGGGGCGGTATCCCTGCAGAGTGTGAACTTTGAAGCGGCTGTTCCGGATAAAGAAGACCGGTTCCTTGATGAGAAGCTGCGGATTGCCCGCAAGGCCGTGGAGATGATTGAGGAAGGCGATGCAATTCTTCTGGATGGCGGAACGACTACGCTGCAGATTGCCCGGGCGCTGAAATCCTTCCGTAATCTCAAGGTCATCACCAACTCGATTATGGCGCTTAATGAGCTGAAGGATTGCCGCCATATCGAAGTCTCGATTACAGGCGGAATGCTGCGGCCGGACACGATGGCTTTTGTCGGACCGATGACAGAACGCTCACTGGATATGGTTCGGGTAGACAAAGCCTTCCTTGGAACCAACGGGCTGGATATACATGAAGGCATCACGACTCCCAATATGCTGGAGGCTGCAACCAAGCGCAAAATGATTGCTGTCGCAAAGCAAGCCATTCTGCTCGCAGACCATAGCAAGATCGGGCAAATCTCCTTTTGTAAAGTCGCGGATCTGCAGGAGATGGATCACTGCATTCTTGATACGGATACGCCGGATAACTTCCGCCGGGAGCTGGAGAAGATGGACGTTGATTATACATTGGTGTGAGTGTGAGAAGAAGACAAACATTATAAATGAGGGATGAATGATGATTTATACAGTGACACTTAATCCTTCCGTCGATTATATCGTGGAGGTTGAAGAGTTTACACTAGGCGGGTTAAACCGGATGAAGCGGGATATGAAGCTGCCTGGTGGGAAGGGAATCAATGTATCCCGCGTACTGAAGCAGCTGGGGGTCGAGAATACGGCAACCGGATTCCTTGGCGGTTTTACGGGCGGATATATTGAACAGTGGCTGCGTCAGGAGATGATTGCAAGTGATTTCGTTCACATAACAGATGATACCCGGATCAATATCAAGCTGAAAGCCGGGGAAGAGACGGAAATTAACGGAGCCGGACCGGAGATTTCGCAGCCTGAGATCGCTTCTCTGCTGCACAAGCTGGATGCCCTGAAGCAGGGTGATGTTGTTATTCTGTCGGGAAGTACTCCACCGTCACTTGGCGGAGATTTCTATAGCAGGCTGATCGCAGTATGCAAACAGAAGGGGGCAGAGTTTGTAATTGATACAACGGGACAGGCGCTGAAAGACGCGTTGCCTTTGGGACCGCTGCTTGTCAAACCGAATCACCATGAGCTGGCAGAGCTGTTCGGCGTTCAGATCAGCACCAGGGAGGAGATTATTACCTACGGACGCAAGCTGCTGGAAGCAGGGGCCAGGCATGTGCTGGTATCGATGGCCGGTGAAGGGGCATTGTTTATTTCGGAGCAAGGTGTCTACCATGCAGCTGCTCCTGCAGGGCAGGTGAAGAATTCAGTAGGTGCAGGAGATTCCATGATCGCCGGGTTTGTGGGGAACTTGTCGCTGACCGGAGATGTGCTGGAGGCATTCCGTGCCGGCGTCGCCTCAGGAAGCGCAACGGCATTCTCGGACGATCTGGCGGACAGACAGAAGATAGATCAGCTTCGGCCGCTCGTTGTAATTTCCCAGCTGTAAACAACATAACGAAAGATTTTAAGTAAACCGGGGAGTTGAGATTAATGAAAATTACAGATTTGATGATACAGGAAACTATGATTATGGAGCTGAAGGCTACAACGAAGGAAGCGGCGATTGACGAACTGATTGCCAGCCTCGCAGCCAGCGGACGCATTAATGACGTGAAGCTGTTCAAAGACAAGATACTGGACCGTGAAGCCCAGTCCAGTACGGGAATCGGCGGAGGCATCGCTATGCCTCATGCCAAGACCAAAGCTGTGAATGAAGCAACGGTTGTGTTCGCCAAGAGCAGCGCCGGACTAGATTTTGCCTCACTGGATGAAGCGCCGGCTCATTTGTTCTTCATGATTGCAGCGCCGGACGGAGCTGGAAATATGCACCTGCGCACACTGGCTGCATTATCAAGGCTGCTCATTGAAAGCGAATTCATCGAGCAGCTCATGAGTGCCAAGACTCCTGCTGAAGTAACACACTTGTTCGATGCCAAGCAAGCTGAGGCGGAAGCTCAGGCGGAAGCGGAAGCTAAGGCAGCTGCGGAGCAAGAAGCCCGGAAGACAGCGGCGCCGCAGGCTGAACCTGCACGGATGATCACCGGGAACCCGGATTCGCAGAGCTTTGTTGTGGCTGTGACAGCATGTCCTACGGGAATTGCCCATACCTTCATGGCTGAGGATGCCCTGAAGAAGAAAGCCAAAGAGATGGGAGTTAACATCCGTGTAGAAACGAACGGTTCAGAAGGTGCGCAGAATGTGCTGACTGCGGATGAGATTGCCCGGGCGAGCGGAGTTATTATTGCTGCGGATAAGAACGTGGAGATGGACCGCTTCAACGGCAAGCCTGTACTTCAGCGTCCCGTAAGCGATGGAATCCGCAAGTCAGAGGAATTAATCCGCATCGCGGTCCAAGGCAATGCGCCAATCTACCGCAGCTCCGGCCGTAATGAGGATGGTGCCGCATCGGCGAAGTCCGGTACAATCGGAAGCAAAATTTATAAAGACCTGATGAATGGCATCTCCCACATGCTGCCGTTCGTAGTCGGCGGCGGGATTCTGCTGGCGATCTCCTTCCTGATTGAACAGGTAGCCAGTGTCGATAATCCGCTGGTGAAGCTGCTGCAGACGATTGGCGGAGGAGACGGGGCGTTCCACTTCCTGATTCCAATTCTGGCCGGATTTATCGCACTTAGCATCGGCGACCGCCCGGCGCTGATGCCTGGTATGGTCGGCGGTATCATGGCTCTAAATGCCAATGCGGGCTTCCTGGGCGGCCTGGCTGCCGGTTTCCTGGCCGGTTATGTGGTGATTATGCTCCGCAAAGCCTTCTCTGGCCTGCCGCGTACGCTTGACGGCCTGAAACCGATTCTGTTGTATCCGGTGTTCAGTTTGCTTATTACCGGCGCGGTCATGTTCTATCTGTTCAATCCGGTATTCAGCTGGATTAATGAAGGTATGATTGATGCGCTTAACCACCTGGGTACTGGCAACAAAATACTGCTGGGATTGGTGCTTGGCGGTATGATGGCTATCGATATGGGCGGTCCGTTCAATAAAGCAGCATACACCTTTGCTATCGGTGTGTTCACCTCAAGCGGCAATACAAACGGACTGATGATGGCTGCCGTCATGGCCGGAGGGATGGTGCCTCCGCTGGCGATTGCCCTTGCAACTACGTTCTTCAAGAATAAATTCACTGAAACTGAACGCAAATCCGGATTAACCAACTACGTGCTGGGCTTGTCGTTCATCACCGAAGGTGCCATTCCGTTTGCTGCAGCAGATCCGCTGCGGGTGCTCACTTCCTGTATCGTGGGTTCAGCCGTAGCCGGCGGACTGACCCAGCTGTGGAATATCAATGTACCTGCACCGCATGGAGGTGTGTTCGTAGCCTTCTTGTCCAGCAGCGCGCTGCTGTTCCTGCTGGCTGTGCTGATCGGCTCCGTTATTTCCGGGCTGATGCTGGGTCTCTGGAAGAAGCCGCTCGCATTGAAGTAACGTAATCATTTCCTGTCCTTAACCGTATGGAAGCAGAGCAACATTCTGCATTCATACGGTTTCTTTGTTTGCACGCTCCATTTTATCTAAAAAAGCTGAGAATACCCCACCCTCGATAGGGTGGGGATGAATCAGTAGTTTTCGATTTCAAGACGAACGTATGTGCTATAATATGGATGAGATCACTAAAAGGAGGTGTTGCCCATGCTCGTGTCTGCGCAGGAGGTTTCTTCGAAACACCTGGTTCATCAAGCCTATAAATATCGGATCTACCCCAATACAGAGCAACAGCAACTCATTCGTCGAATGTTTGGCTGCTGCCGTTTTGTGTTCAATTACTTCTTGGGAGCTTGGAATCAAAGCTATGCGGAAACGGGAAAAGGCTTGTCTTATCACGCTTGTGCAACACAACTCCCCGGTTTAAAAGCACAATACGACTGGCTGAAAGAAGTCGATAGCATCGCTTTGCAGTCGGCTGCTCGTCATGTGGCGGATAGCTTTGAGCGTTTTTTCAAGAAGCAAAATCAAGCGCCACGCTTCAAGAGCCGAAAGCATCCGATTCAAAGTTACACGACCAAATTCACCAACGGGAATATCGCCATGGAGGGCAGTCGCTTGAAGCTCCCAAAACTCGGCTGGATACGTTTTGCAAACTCCCAGAAGCTGGAAGGCCGGATATTGTCCGCTACCGTTCGTAAAAACGCCAGCGGGAAATTTTTCGTCTCGCTCGTTTGCGAAGTTCAAAAGAACCCTCTGCCCCAAGTGGATACACCTATTGGCATCGACTTAGGCTTGAAAGAATATGCAGTATGCTCAAACGGCGAACATATCGCCAATCCTCGCTTTTACCGTCAATACGAGAACAAGCTGGCGCTTTGGCAGCGGCGGATGGCTCGGCGTACTCCGGGCGGCTCCAACTGGAAGAAAGCAAAGCAGCATATCGCTCGTATTCACGAACGCATTGCCAATAAACGAAATGACTTCCTCCACAAGCTGACCACGAGACTGATTCGTGAAAACCAAACGATCAGTATCGAACATCTGCGTGTGGCGAATATGATTCAGAACCCCAAGTTTTCAAAATCCATTGCTGATGCGTCTTGGGGCGAGTGGGTGCGACAGCTGACGTATAAAGCGAAATGGTATGGACGAAATCTTCGGATCGCCGAAACGTTTGAGCCGACCAGTCAGCGTTGCCATGTGTGTGGCACGATCCACCCCGAGGTGAAGAACCTGTCCATTCGGGAATGGACGTGTACGGCCTGCGGGACGATCCATGACCGTGACGAAAACGCCGCTCACAATATTGAACAAGTAGCGGTTTAACCGCCACCTAACCAAACGATAGAATTCAACATTTCACTTGCGTCAAAAATGTAAAACTGCGGGAACGCAGGGATCGCTTGCTCCATAAGAAGAGGGTACTCTTCTGTTCGCAAGAATCCGCCACTTCAAGCGTTAGCTAAGTGGGGGAGAATTCAATGTCGTATTTCGGTATAATTAAAAATATATATAAAGAGAAGGCAAAGGAGAATGCGAAATGATTCTGCACAAAGGGGAAGTCTTGTTCCGTCAGGGTGACGGCGGCCAGAACCTGTACCGGGTGAAAAGCGGACTATTCAAGGTGACAAGACTGCATGAGAACGGGAACATGGTGCTGTTCAACCTGCTGTATCCGGGTGAGACAGTTCCACATCATTCCCTCATTTCGCCGAAGGAGGCGCATGGAACAGCGGTGGCGATGATGAAAAGTGAGGTCGAGCTCATTCCCGCTGCGGAATGGTACCGGGAGCTGCGGGAGGACCCTGAGAAGGTGATGGAGATCGCGCTTCTGCTCCAGGAGAAGGTGCGGTTCATGCAGACACGGCTCGACCATCTCACGGTCGGAACGCCCGGGGAGCGCATGTCGCTGCTAATCCGCTGGCTGAACGAATACTCTCATGGCGCACAGTTGACAGATCTGCTGACACAGGAAGAGATCGGACAATTAATTGGTGTACGCCGGGAAACAGTCAACCGCTTATTGCGAAATCAGGGCTAATTGCTTATTTTTACTGGAAACTGTTTAGAGTGGCCGTTCCGCGTGGTATAATCTATTCAGAACATATCAAACTAAAGAAAGGATCAGGATACCATGTGTCCCCGAAGGACGATTCCCCAAAGGACGATTTGGAAACGTTATGATCTGTCTTATACTTAGCTTCCCTGTAGAATGTGCGCGAACCGTTGTTAATTGACGAACCGCCTCTGCGAGGGAAGGGAGTATTGTATGCGAAGGAGCAACACCTCCGGTTTAACCCGTCGTAGAGGCTGGTGGGACGTCTAGCCGCCATATACGATAAGGGGAGACCGAGTAATGAGGAAACAAGACAGTGGCATGAGTTTGCCGCTCCGACTAGCTGTTATTTTGTCCGGAACACTATTGCTTGCATTTACGTATTATCACATTAATTATCAGAACCATTTGACCGAGGGCGGATTCGTAGGCTTGTCCCTGCTCGGCAAATATGTACTAGGGATTTCACCATCACTATCGATCCTGATCTTAGACATTCCAGTGCTCTTAATTGCAATTATCTTCAAAGGGAAATCGTTCGTTGTGAACACCTTCATTTCTGTAGCGGCCTTTACGGTATTCTACGGATTGATGGAACGTTATTCCGGATGGGTTATTGATCTGCAGGGTAACTTGCCGCTTGCGGCACTGTTGTCCGGTGTACTGACAGGTCTAGGAGCGGGAATGGTTCTGCGAGGCGGCGGAGCGAGCGGCGGTGATGATATTTTGTCGCTATTGATTAGTGAATGGAAGGGAATTAAGGTAGGAACCGTATTTATCCTGATGGATGTAATTGTACTGGCATTGTCCCTCTTCTATATGCCGTTAAAAGAGACCCTGTACACAGTGATGGCTGTAGTTGTGGCCGGATATGTGATTACTTTTACAACCTCTCTGGGCAGACCGAAGCTGGTCAAGGCTCCGAAGATTCCATCTCCACTAGCCAAGACTCAGGATGGCACGGTGAATGTGAACAATGCAATGTGAACCCCTATACGGGGATGATGAAAGGTCAGCGGACTTAAGTCCAGCTGGTCTTTTTTTTGAAAAAATCCTGCATTTCATACAACATTCCGCCCGTAATATCGACCGTAACCGGAAATTGCTTTATGAAATGCAGCATTCTGCCCCCTCCAAGCCGATTAACGAGAGGATTCTTGTATTTCATACAACAATCCTTCCGCACACCCCGGTATCAGTGAATCGAAGTTGTAATATTGCAACAATTTTACATATCATCCTCTGTTAGTTTGTTTTCGGTAAAATGTGTATTTCTTCGTTTGCGCCACAATTCACACATTGACCTCCCAGGTGTTCCTGGATACTGAAACCGTGAGGCGTGAGCGCGCGTATATATTTCATTCAAACTGCAAGGCCCAAGGTTACACTATGCTCAGAATGTAGAGGGAGGATGTAAGGGAATGAGTGCTCACGAAATTGACTATGCGATTATGGGTGAGGAAATTCAGTGTGTGGAGGTGCAGCTCGACCCGGGGGAGAGCGTGATTGCCGAAGCGGGCAGCTTCATGATGATGGACCCGGAGATTACGATGGAGACGATCTTTGGTGACGGCAGCGGCAATTCGCGGGGCGGCGGCGGACTGATGGGCATGCTGAAGGGTGCAGGCAAACGGCTGCTGACCGGGGAGAGCCTGTTCATGACCGTCTTCACGCACAGCGGGGCATATGGACGGAAAAGCGTAACCTTTGCCGCCCCATACCCGGGCAAGATTATTCCGCTGGATCTTCAGCAATACGGCGGCAAAATCATCTGCCAGAAGGATTCCTTCCTCTGCGCAGCCAAAGGCGTGTCGATCGGCATTGAATTCCAGCGCAGGCTGGGGGCGGGCTTCTTCGGCGGCGAAGGCTTCATCATGCAAAAGCTCGAAGGTGACGGACTCTCCTTCGTTCACTCCGGAGGTCATGTGCTGGAGCGGACACTTCAGCCTGGAGAGACCATCAAGCTCGACACCGGCTGTCTCGTCGCCATGACATCCAATGTCGACTATAATATCGAGATGGTCAAAGGTGTGAAAACTGCGCTCTTCGGCGGCGAAGGCCTGTTCTTCGCCACCCTGCGCGGACCGGGCAAGGTGTGGGTGCAGTCGCTGCCGTTCAGCCGGATGGCTGACCGTATTCTGTCGGCTGCCGGACCTTCCGGGCGGAAGGAAGAGGGCAGTATCCTTGGCGGATTGGGCAATCTGCTGGACGGCAAGTAAATGGAGCGGCGATGAAATAAGCCGCCGCTCCAAATTCAACCGTAACAAATTGCCGCCTCGCGGGATTGAGCGGAATGCAGCCGCTGCTTCACGGGATTCCCCGGTAAGTGCAACAGCCGCCTCGCCGGATTCCCCGGGAGGCGGCTGTTTGGTCTGCGGAGGGAAGCGGACTGAGATGCCCTTATTTCCTGGAAAGACCTTTTTTTTGCTGATGAAACGGACTGAGATTCCTTTATCCTGTTGATTTCAGCTCAAAAGGAGGGATAATCGGCCCCATAACGGAATCTGAGTCCGCTTACCCTGTGAAATCACTCGATTTGCACAAATAACGGAATCTCAGTCCTCCCCACAAGCTGATGAGTGAGTTATGAAGAACCCACCGGCCACTGCTGGAGCAAATACGCGCATACTAAGCTCCAGCCAGCCTCGCCCGCGAAGCCTCACCCAGCCTCGCCCTCCAGCAATTTTGTTTCTCAAACGCACGCTATATACCGGCTAATTCTTCACCGCAGACAGCAGCAGGAACATCGGACGCCGGGTTTCCTCCTGCCAGGCAGCATTATTCTCCAGCATAGCTGCAGTCGGCTGCAGCTCGGAGATCCGGGTCAGGGTGAAGCCGGAACCGATCAGCGTATTAATGTAGGTGGCGGTATTACGGTGGTACTTCGTGACTGCATGATCAAGGAAATTGGCTTGCCTCGGTCCTTCGAGATGATAATTGTCAACAGGCCAATGCTGCTTCCCGCCTTCAGGACCGTAATGCCAATCCTGCGCGGCGAGCGCGGTGAAGATGGGATGCTCGACCGAGAACACGAAGGCTCCGCCAGGCTTCAGGCAATAGTAGACCTGGCGGCAGAGGCTGGCGATGTCTTCTACATAGTGAATGGCAAGTGAACTGATGACTGTATCGAATTCATCCGCACCGAAAGCGGCATCTTCAATTGCCAGCTGGAGGTATTCAATCTTCGGATCGCGGGTCATCGCCCTGGCCCGCTCCAGCATATTCGCGGAAAGATCGATGCCCACTACAGATACGGCCCCCTGCTCACGGGCATACCGGCAGTGCCAGCCGAAGCCGCAGCCCAGATCCAGTATCCGCTGACCCTGCAGGTCAGGCAGAAGCGTGCTGAAGGTTCCCCATTCTCCGGCGGACTCAAGTCCGCCTGTGGAGCGCGGCATCCGGCTGTAATTTTCAAAAAAGCTGGTCTCATCATATTTGTTTTGCTTCATGCGGGGTACCTCCTTAACGGCTTTAAGCCCGTTATTTTTTCGAAACAGGAATTGTACTGGCATTCACCGCTTCCCGGAAAGTATACCGCAGATTTGACTGGAACGCAGGTACTGTATATATTATGGGGCAAACCCCTTAGACTACTTAAGGCGGCAACCGGAGGGCTATGATGTTCAAAATATTTATCATTGAGGACGACAAGGGACTGGTAACCCTGCTCCAGGACTACTTACATAAGTTTGGATACGAAACAATGGCGGTGCATGATTTTGAAGCGGTACGGACCGAGTTCGAGACGTTCGCCCCGCAGCTGGTCCTGCTGGACGTGAACCTGCCCAAATTCGACGGATATTATTGGTGCCGCCAGATCCGTGCGGTCTCGACTTGTCCCATTCTGTTCATCTCCGCGCGAGACGGGAAGATGGATCAGGTCATGGCGCTGGAGAATGGCGCGGATGATTATATTACGAAACCCTTTGATTACGAGATTGCGATGGCCAAAATCAAAAGCCACCTGCGCCGTGCTTACGGCTCCTACGCCGGGGGCGGCACTGAACGCAGCCTCACCGTCTCGGGACTGATGCTGGACGTAGAACGGCTGATCCTGACACGGGGCGGAGCCAGAATCGACCTCAGCCACACCGAGGCCAAGATTCTCGATGAGCTGATGCAGAAATCCGGTACCCTCGTTACGCGTGACCGGCTGCTGGAGAAGATTTGGGATACCGAAGCTTTTGTGGATGACAACACGCTGAACGTCTACGTAACCCGGGTACGCAAGAAGCTGGCTGCGCTGGACATTATGGAGGGGCTGCAGACGGTGCGCGGTCAAGGGTACAGGCTCACCGGGAATTGGGAGGAGGGGTGACATGAAGCTGTTCATGCGGGAACAATCGCCTTTGATCATCGTCTATCTGGCCCAGCTTATCATAATTACGCTTGTCTACCGGCTGGACGGGGGGAGTGGAGTCACAGTGAGCCTGTATGCGGCGCTGCTCAGTACAATTCTGCTGCTGGGTTATCTGGCCTACCGTTATCTCACAAACCGTACATTCTATGAGCGGCTTTTGACGGTGCCGGCATCGCTCGAGGAATCCGGCGGGCCGGCGCAGAACACGCCTTTGGCCGGGAGTCTGCGTATGCTGCTGGCCCAGCAGTTCCGGCTGTACCAGAACGACCTGCACAACTACCGCCACAAGCTGGAGGAGCATATTCACTTCATCAACCAGTGGGTGCATGGCATGAAGACGCCGCTTTCAGTGATTCATCTGATGATACAGGATAAAGACGGGGCTCCGTTCACGGCCATTGGCGATGAGCTGGACCGGCTGAAGAAAGGGCTGGAAACGGTGCTCTACACCGCCCGGCTGGATACCTTTGAGCATGATTTCTATGTCGAGCGGCTGGAGCTCTCGGCCGTGGTGCGGAGCGTAACCTCGGAACAGAAACGGCTGTTTATCCGCAAGCGGGTGTTTCCGGTGATTTCTGTGGAGAGCGGGATTTCGGTTACCTCGGACGAGAAATGGCTGTCCTTCGTCATAACCCAGCTGATAACCAATGCCCTGCGCTATACAGTGGAGGAGGGGAAGTTTGTGCATTTCCATGGGTATCTTCAGGAGCAGGGCAGGGCTGTGCTGGAGGTGCGCGATGAAGGCGTGGGCATCCCTCCGGGTGACCTGCCGCGGGTATTCGATCCTTATTTTACCGGCGTCAATGGGCGCAGCTTTCAGGAGTCTACAGGCATGGGCTTGTATCTGGTGAAGCAAATCTGCGGCAAGCTGGAGCATGAGGTGGAGATAAGCTCTGAGGTAGGCAAGGGGACGGCAGTGCGGATTGTTTTTTGACACAGGGGGCGGCATTTCTGCCTATTTACTGCTTGCCCGGTAGCGGATAATCAGGAGGACGACCGTTGTTACAACCGCCAGCGACAGGGTATTGGTGATCAGAAAAGCGAGCCCAACCCCGTGAGCGGCCAGATTTACCGCATAAGCCTCCATCAGGGCGATGCCCAGCAGCATCAGCAGGTAGGATTTCAAGCTAAGGTCTGTGACAGACCGGGTCTTGATGATTTGCAGAATCTGTGGAACCCAGCCTACAGAGAGAATGATACCGCCAATCAGCTGCATTACTGTGAACAACATGCGTACACCCCGCTATTCTTCGTTTAGTACGTTGTATGCTCAGGGGGCGTATCAGGTTCGGTGCTGCATATCAAAAACCCGCCGCCCCTGTAAGGGACGGCGGGTTCACCCGGCAGGCGCTCTGCCCGGGTCTATTGCTGTTTCAGCTGCACAAGCTGTTCCAGCAGCTGCTGTATATCGGCTACAGGAAAGGCTTCCTGCAGCACTTCATTTACGGTCACCTGCGCCCGGTCCACCTTATTCTGACCGATGTCAGTTAAAGAGGTATAGATGCTTCTGCGGTCATCATCACAGACCTTGCGCTCCAGCGCGCCGCAGCCTTTGGCTTCGAACCGGCTGACCAGCCGGGATACGGCGCTCTGGCTCAGCCCGACCATGGACTCAAGCTGCTGGAGCTTCAGCTTCTTCTCGGGTGCCTCGGACAGAAACAGCAGTACGTAGAACTCCTTGAGCGATAACTGATAGTTCTCCACCAGCTTTGCTTCAAGTGCAGCGGCAACATTAATTTGTATATGAGAGAGTGACAACCAGCTGGATATCAGGTCATTTGCAGGGGTGTTCTTCATGTCTTCAATCCTCCCGGTGCATGCCATTCATGAATATAAATTTCACTTTAGTATATCATCTGGAAGATGAGAAGGACACCGCAGGGAATACTCAATTATTTGGCGGCGCGGGGAAACCCGAACTCATACTGCGTGGGAACGCCCGCGTCTTTGCCGAGTACTACACCAGCTTCCAGCGTCCAGTAAGGATTTCTCAGCATGCCCCGTCCAACCGCTACGAGATCAGCCTCTTCATTACCGATGACCGCATTGGCGAGTACCGCTTCATCCAGCCGGCCGACGGCAATCACCGGAACATTCAGCTCCTGCTTGATAGCTCTGGCCAGCGGCACCTGATAGGCAGCATGGGTGCCCGGTCTGCCGGCTGCAGCTATCGGGCCTTCACCGCCTGCACTGATGTGGAAGATATCCGCTCCGGCTTCCTTATAAGCTCTGCTGATTTCCAGGCTCTCGGTGAGTCCATAGCCGCCCTCAACGTATTCCTGCGCGGAAATGCGCATGATCAGCGGCATACCCTCAGGCATTACGCTCTTCGCGGCGGCAATCACTTCCCGGCCGAACAGCGTCCGGTCCTGTCCGTATTCATCCGTTCTCTGGTTGGTCAGCGGTGAGTGGAACTGGTGAATCAGATAGCCGTGGGCACCATGCAGTTCAATGACATCGAAGCCGGCCTGAACAGCCCGCTGCACACCCAGCTTGAATTTGCCTACCATAGCTTTCACTTCTTCCGTAGTCAAGGCATGCGGAGTAGTGGACTTATCGTCAAAAGGAATAGCGGAAGAGGAGACAGGAAGCACGGCATCCTCGGCCTTGCGTCCGGCATGGGCGACCTGAATCCCCACTTTGGCACCGTAGGCATGGCTGGCCTCCACGATCCGGGCCAGGGCAGGGATCTGTTCATCGGACCAGAGTCCCAGATCATAGTCGGTGATACGGCCATCCGGGTCAACATCAGCCATCTCTACAATAATCAGTCCGGCACCGCCGACTGCACGGCTCACATAATGGTTATAATGCCAATCTGTAGCGATTCCATCTTTATTGGTGACCGAATACTGGCACATAGGCGGCATAACTACCCGGTTCTTCAGCTTCAGGCTCTTATACTCATAGGGGGTGAACAGATCCTTCATTATTCGTCGCGCTCCTTCGTTCCATCTGGAATTGGCATGCGGCAGGGGGAGGATTATGGTAAAAATCGGCTCTCCATAAAATACATGCATGCTCATGCATTTAAATATAAGGCTTTATTTCTACACTGTCAACTATCAACTACAACTGTGCTTACAATACTGTAAGGTAGCTGTAAGTTTCAGAAATAGCAGCATTAGTTTACAGTTTGTATAATGAAAGCAATCCAGGTGAAAGAGGAGCGGTAGCCCTTGCCCCTATTAGACGTACACAATTTATCCAAAATATATGAAGGCAAGGTATCCATTCACGCGCTGAACCATATCCGGTTCGCCGTAGAGAAGGGGGAATTCGTCGGAATTATGGGCCCGTCCGGCAGCGGCAAAACCACGCTGCTCAATGTTATCGCGACGATTGATGAACCCACCTCAGGCCAGGTAATGATCAGCGGCCGGGACCCTAACCTGCTGGGCCGTAAAGAGAAGGCGCTGTTCCGCCGCAAGGAGCTGGGGTTTGTATTCCAGCATTTCAATCTGCTGGACACGCTCACGGTAGAAGAGAATGTAGTATTGCCGCTGACGCTAAGCGGGAGTTCCGTTGCGGAAATGGAAAAGCGGCTGGCCGAAGTGGCCTCCAGGCTGGATATTGCCGGGCTGCTGAACAAACGCACCTATGAAATCTCCGGCGGCCAGATGCAGCGTGTAGCCATTGCCCGGGCGATGATCCACCGCCCTTCGCTGATTCTGGCGGATGAACCCACCGGCAGTCTGGATTCCAAGGCATCGGAAGAAGTGATGGGGCTGCTGGCTGAAGTGAATGAAGCCGAGGGGGCCACTGTGCTGATGGTTACGCATGACGCGGTGGCAGCGAGCTTTTGCCACCGGGTGATTTTTATCAAAGACGGCCGTTTCTACAGCGAGATGTACCGGGGCAGCAGCAGAGCCGCATTCTTCCAGAATATCATCGACATGCTGTCGCTGCTGGGAGGAGCCGGCCATGACCTTTCGGCAATTCGCCTATAGGAATGTAACCCGGAGCAAGCGCAAATATGCCGCCTACTTCGTCAGCAGTGCCTTTTCGGTGATGATTTTCTTTCTGTGTGCCCTGTTCATCTTTCATCCGGTAATCTCAGGAGATCTGATCCTGGATACTGCGGCTAAGACAATGATGATGGCGGAAGGGATCATCTATGTTTTCTGCTCATTGTTCGTACTGGTATCCGTCGGCTCCTTCCTGCAGTCCCGCAAGCTGGAATTCGGTATTCTGCTGATGCATGGCATGACCAAGCAACAGCTCAACAAGATGGTGTTTCTGGAAAATATGCTGATCGGCGGCTCGGCCATCGTCACCGGCACACTGCTCGGGATGCTGCTCGGCAAGCTGTTCCTGATGATCGGCTCCGCCTTTCTCGGCATTCCCCCGCTGGATTTCCATCTAAGCTGGCAGGCACCCGTGCTGACTATTATCAGCTTTGTGCTGCTGTTCGTACTGATCTCGCTGTGCACCTTCTTTTTTATCGGCAATGAGTCGCCGCGGGGAATGTTCCAAGGCGGACGCAGAGGAGATACGGAGCCGCGCGTTCGCCGCTGGCAGGCGCTGCTCGCCGCTCTGCTGCTGCTTGGCGGTTATGTGCTGGCAGTGCTCACTACAGCCACAACGGTTGAGGTGATGATGTTCCCGGTAGTGGCTATCACGGTTGTGGGTACCTACCTGTTCTATACACAGCTGAGTCTACACGTGGTGGAACAGCTGAGAAGAATCCGGCGCTTCTATTGGCAGCGGATGCGGATTATCACCTTCTCGGGTTTATCCTACCGCTGGAAGGATAACGGGCGGATGTTCTTCATGGTGACCATTGTCTCGGCGGTATCCTTCACTTCGGTGGGCGTTTTCGCCTCAATCCATACCCTGTCCCGGGAGCTGAAGCTGGATTATCCCGCAGCCGTAGGCTACGTCGCCAAAGGCGGAGCGGCCAGTTCCACGGCAGTGCAGGATCTGGACGGCATCGAGTCGGAGCTGAAGCAGTTGGGACTAGCGTATGATACCTTGTCGATCCCGGTGAAATATGCCGATGTGGCCGCGCAGAGCGGACCGGACCATACCGAACGGTTGCCGCTCATGGCTTACAGTGACTATAGGCTGGCTCTCCAATATGCCGGCTTCGATTCCTCTGAACCTCCGCTGGCAGGACACGACGGTCTGGTGATGATCGGCTCTCAGCGGGACCGCAGCCTGATCAGTGAGCGTGTCAAAGCCACTTATACGCTGGAGCAGGGAACAGATATCCGGGAAATTGGCTACACACAGCATGTGCCGGTTGCCGAATATCTGCTGCCGGAGCTGGACGGGCGGGGGGGCGGAGATTTCAGCGGCCTGGTGGTCAGCGACAGTCTCTATAACACCATAGTTCCGGTCCAGCAGGACATATACTACGGCTTTTACATGGAGGATTTCCCCCAGACGGTAGGCATTGCTTCAAGTCTTGCGGACGGCGGCAAGGTCGCCTATGAGCAGAAGGCAAATTACGCTGTCGTGGTCAGCGGTACACTGTTTGAGATTCAGCGGACACTGTACAGCACCATGCTGTTTGCTTCCCTCCTGGTGGGGACCGTCTTCTTCATCGCGGCAGGAAGCTTCCTGTATTTCCGGCTGTACATGGATCTGGAGCATGACCGTTTCCAGTATTCTGCGTTGTCCAAAATGGGCTTCACCGATCAGGAGCTGGACCGCAGCGTCACCCAGCAGCTGGCCCTGATGTTCTTCGTTCCGGTGCTGCTGGCCATATTGCACAGCGTCTTTGCTTTCATTGCCCTGCAGCGCCTGTTCTATCTGTCGATTGCGGCCGAGACAGGGGCAGTGCTGGCCGGATATCTGGCAGCCCAGGGAATCTATTTCTTCTTCATCCGCAGCCGTTATTTACGTAATCTCAAGAAAAATCTGCTCTAAACAGGAGGCCCGCATATGCAAACATGGATTACGGATTTTATGGAGCAGTTCGGATACTTCGGCATCTTTCTGATGCTGGCGCTGGAGAATGTTTTTCCGCCCATTCCCTCAGAGGTCATTCTCCCCTTCGGCGGATTCATGACCACTACGACTGACATGACGATTCCCGGAGTGCTGATCGCTTCAACCGCCGGTTCACTGCTGGGAGCAGTGATTCTGTACTGGATCGGACGGATGCTGGATGTGGACAGACTGGAGCGGATCGTAGACCGCTGGGGCGGCCTGCTGCGGATCAGCGGGAAGGATATCCGCAAGGCGGACGCCTGGTTTGACAAATACGGCTACTGGACCGTGCTTTTCTGCCGGATGATTCCGCTCGTACGTAGTCTGATCTCCATTCCCGCAGGGATGTCCGGGATGAAATTCGGCGTGTTCATGCTGTTTACAACGATCGGAACCTTAGGCTGGAATGTGCTGCTGGTGCTGCTGGGGGCCGCGCTTGGAGAGTCGTGGGAGGATATTGCCGGTATTATCGGCACCTATTCCAGTGTAGTATATGCCATCATTGCTGCAGGACTTTTGTTGCTCGGATTCCTGTATTACCGTAAAAGACTGAATGCCGGCAAGGTCCGGGGATAATTTTCCAACAACATTCAAAGGAGGATAACCATGGAGCTGCTGACCATTGTCAAAGCAATCATACTGGGAATTGTAGAAGGACTAACTGAATTTGCTCCGGTATCCTCAACAGGCCATATGATCATCGTTGATGATATGTGGCTTAAATCGCAGGAGTTTCTGGGAAAATATACGGCGAACACGTTCAAGGTTGTTATTCAGCTGGGCTCCATCCTTGCTGTAGTAATTATTTTCCGTAACCGGTTCATCGATCTGCTCGGACTGAAGAAATTCAGCCGCAAGGAGCTTACGGTGGTGCCTGAGGGGCAGCCGCAGGCACCTGCCGAAGGCCGTCTGAAGTTAGCCCAGGTAATCGTAGGCCTGATTCCGGCCGGGATATTCGGTTTTTTGTTCGAGGACTACATTGATGAGCATTTATTTTCCACTTCTACAGTGCTGATCGGACTGGTTGTAGGTGCTGTATTTATGATCTGCGCCGACCGGTTTGCACCCAAAACCATCACAACAGAGAGTGTGGACCAGATTACATATAGGCAGGCGCTATCGGTCGGATTGATCCAGTGTGTCTCCCTGTGGCCGGGGTTCTCGCGGTCCGGCTCGACGATATCCGGCGGTGTTCTGCTGGGGATGAGCCACCGCGCGGCTGCCGATTTCACCTTCATTATGGCTGTGCCGATTATGGCCGGAGCGAGCCTGATTTCGCTGCTGAAGAATTGGCAGTACTTCACACTGGATGCCCTGCCGTTCTTCATTGCCGGCTTTATCAGCGCCTTCCTGTTCGCGCTGTTATCGATGCGTTTCTTCCTGAAGCTGATTAACAGAATTAAGCTGCTGCCCTTCGCCATCTACCGGATTATTCTCGCCGGTGTAGTCTATCTGATCTGGTTCTGAGCCGTCTGCACGGTTGCCACAGCCGCACCTCCTTCATTGGAGACTGCGGCTTTTATTATGTTCGGGGTCCCCGTAAAGTACCTGAGTGATCCCCGAAGCTATCCCCCGCTTTGTGTGGGGATTTGCTTTTGTTATAAGGAATCTGTATAGCCAAACTCCCCGGAATCTGTTGCGGACCGCGGAAAATGTAAAGTAAGATGGCAGCAGATTAAGGATGCAGCACCTAACTTAACCCAAGAGGAGCGGACATAAATGAGCAAAGGAATTAAGACAAGCAGCCTCGGCTATCCGAGAATCGGCAAGAACCGCGAATGGAAAAAAACATTGGAGGCTTACTGGGCCGGGAAAATAGATGAGCAGAATTTCCGCTCGCAGATGGAAGAAATTCAGCTACAGCATTTACAAACCCAGCAGCAGGCTGGCATAGAGCTGATTCCGGTGGGCGACTTCACCTTCTATGATCATGTACTGGATACAGCAGCGATGTTCGGAATTGTACCGGCGCGCTATGGTTATCAGGGTGGAGAGATTCCGCTCGACTTGTACTTTGCCATGGCCCGCGGCAATGCAGGGGCTACAGCCTGCGAGATGACCAAATGGTTCAATACGAACTACCATTATATCGTGCCTGAGATTGGCAGCATTACACCTGTCCTGACAGAGAATAAGCCGCTGGCAGCCTACCGGTTCGCTAAAGAGCGGGCGGGCATACAAGGCAAGCCTGTTATAGTAGGGCTCTATACCTTCCTCAAGCTGTCCAAGGGCTTCCCGGCTGCCGAAATATCCGCAGTTGCTGCCCGCTTCCTGCCGGTATACGTGCAGCTATTGCAGGAGCTGCTGCAAGAAGGCGTGGCCTGGGTACAGATCGATGAGCCGGCAATTGTAACGGGTATAACGGCAGAGGACATCACATTGCTTAAGACAATCTACGGGGAGATCGCCGCTTCAGTACCGGGCCTTAATGTTATTGTGCAGACGTATTTCGAAGCTGCCGAGCCGCTGGAAGCCTTGCTGGAATTGCCAGTGCAAGGTCTGGGCCTGGATTTCGTCCATGATGGAGGCAAGAACCTGGAGTCCATTGCCCGGCTGGGCTGGCCGCAGGATAAGACCTTGGCTGCCGGAATTATCGACGGACGCAATATCTGGCTTTCGGATATAGATGCCAAGCTGGAGCTGGTTGCTGATCTGCAGAAATATGTGCCACAAGAGCAGCTGATTCTTCAGCCCGCCTCGAGCCTGCTGCATGTGCCCGTTACAGTCGAAGGGGAAAATAAACTGAAATCCGCGGTCAAGAATGCATTAGCCTTCGCCAATGAGAAGCTTAAAGAGCTGGTTCTAATTGCGGCAGCTGCAAACGGGGGGACTGAACGTTATGCAGCGGAGCTCGCTGCAAATCGTGAGATGCTTGCTGTATTCCGTGCCCTTCCGGAACGTGGGCGTGAGGATGTAGCTGAGCAGGTGCGCTCATTGGAGAAGCTGCCGGACAACCGCAGTCTTCCTTTTGTAGAGCGGTTGAAGGTTCAGCAGGAGAAGTGGCGGTTACCGCTGCTGCCTACAACCACTATCGGCAGCTTCCCGCAGACAGCTGAGGTCCGCCAGGCCCGGCTGAAGTGGCGCAAGGGGGTATGGACCCAGGAGCGTTATGACGGGTTCATCAAGCGTCAAATCGCTGAGGCTATCACCCTTCAGGAGGAGCTTGGGCTTGACGTACTGGTACACGGGGAGTTTGAGCGGACAGATATGGTCGAATTCTTCGGGGAGAAGCTGGCCGGTTATCTCTTCACCGGAGGCGGCTGGGTTCAATCGTATGGCTCACGCTGCGTGAAGCCGCCGGTTATCTATGCCGATGTTGCTTTTATCGAGCCGATGACCGTCAAAGAAAGCCTGTATGCCCAGTCGCTGACGAAGCTGCCGGTCAAGGGGATGCTGACGGGCCCGGTCACGATCCTGAACTGGTCCTTTGTCCGCGATGATCTCAGCCGTGAAGCCGTTGCAGGGCAAATCGCACTTGCGCTGCGCCATGAGGTAACAGCCCTGGAGGAGGCGGGCATTGAGATGATCCAGGTCGATGAACCGGCCATCCGCGAAGGCTTGCCTCTGAAGGCGGGGGATCATGAGCACTACCTGAACTGGGCTGTGAAGTCGTTCCGGATCGCGACGAACCATGTCAAGGATACGACCCAGGTGCATACGCATATGTGCTACAGCGAATTCAACGACATGATCGGTTCGATCTCCGCAATGGATGCGGATGTCATCTCGATTGAGACCTCCCGCAGCCACGGGGAGCTGATCGTCAGCTTCGAGGAGCAGGAATATGACAAGGGCATTGGACTTGGAGTGTATGATATCCACAGCCCGCGGGTTCCGGTCGTAGAGGAGATGACTTCGGCCATCGAGCGGGCGCTGCGCGCTCTTGATGTGCAGCAGTTCTGGATTAATCCGGACTGCGGATTGAAGACTCGCGGATGGGAAGAGACCACAGCCGCGCTTCGTAATATGGTGAGGGCTGCGGTCCTTGTACGGGAGAAGAGCGGAGCAGTCAGCCGATAAACGTTTTAGCTAATCTGTGGTAGCTGCCGGACACAAATAAATCACTATATCCAGGGTAATTCACTCTGGTTATAGTGATTTATTTTCATTTTTGAAAGAAACACTTGATAATAATTATCATTATTGATAAAATGAGAAAAAGAAAAGAAGGAACCGTGGAGGGTCCCTTCGATATTTTTCAGACCTTATTTGCTTTCGAAGGTTTTGCAATCTGTTTCTTCAGAATGAGTAGGTTCTTTGGAGCTGTGGTAAGCAACGAAGATGGACTCAGCGTTGCATTTGTTTTCTTCAGCCCAGTAGGTACAGGAGTTAACTGCACACAATACGTCTTTTGCCATGAGGGTTCACCTCCTCTTATAGTAGTTGGCATCATAAATCAGTTAGCAATTGAATAGATCTGTCCGGCAAGGTGGAGCTTGTCCGAACAGCACCTTACCCTTATTCCTTGAGAATGGAGGGTATTTGGTGTTTTTTGTCTTTTACAGACACTATAATTGTAACAAATAAAGAGCTATTACGCAAACGGGATCATTCAGCTGCTGAGTGGTTCTGTTTGGCATTTTTACCGATATGGGAAAAAAAACAAAAAAAGGCTTCCACCCTCCTAATTGTCTGCAACCTTCCAGCTTTTGGAACGTCAAAGGTATAAGTGCGGAAGAGATCTATAGATATAACGGCCTTTCGCAATTACACTTTTGGAGGAATGAACATGCGAAAATGGGGTCTGCATTCTTTGTTGTGTTTAATTGTTTTGGCAGTGGTTCTGGCAGGTTGCGGGGCTGGTAACAACAATTCCAATTCGGCGGCAGATACAGCGGGTAATGCGCTGACTGCTGAGTCCGCGGCGGCAGTGGAAGACGGCTCAGCTGCCAGTGTGCCGGCAGCGAAGGAAATGACCGAAAATTTCAACTCCACCACCGCGGTGGCTGTGAATGATCAGAATGCAGTGCAAGTCAGAGGTGCGAATCCTGCGGTCCCTAATCCGGGAACAGAGCAGGTGGCAGACGCGTCAGCCGGGTTCACGGGAACCGATGTGGTGGCAGGGCTGAACAAAAAGCTGATCTATAAGGCTAACCTCAACATGGAGGTGGCCGATTACGGGGCGGCACAGACCGAAGTACGGAATATGATTACACTGGCAGGCGGTTACATTATTGAATTTTCAGAGAATATGTCTGAGTATGAACAGGGCGGAACCTTCATCCTCAAGGTACCGGCGTCGGGTTTCTCTTCTTTTCTGAACAATCTGGAGAAGGTCAAACATGAGAAGCTGCAGAGAAGTATTCAGGGGCAGGATGTCTCGGAAGAGTACGTTGATCTGGAGTCACGCCTCAAGGCTAAGCAGATGATGGAAACGCAATATATCGATTTTATGAAAAAAGCGACCAAGCCGGCAGATCTGGTGCAGTTTGCCAACCAGCTGGGTGCAATCCAGGAGCAAATCGAACAGATCAAGGGCAGGATGCGTTATATCGACCAGAACGTATCCTTCTCAACCGTTGAGCTTCGCCTTTACCAGACAGAGGAGAGCATCGCCGTCACGCAAGTGACAAAACAAGGACCGCTGGGTGAACGTGCTTCGGAGGCGCTGCAGGGCAGCATGAAGGCATTATCCGTAATGTTCCAGTGGCTTGTAGTTGTGCTGGCGGCTGCACTTCCGGTGCTGATCGTGGCTGCAGTGGTTGTGGCGGTTGTGATCTGGGTCCGCAGAATCCTTAAGCGTCGGGAGCGGGAGCACCTGGCAGGGGTACGTCAGGGCAACCGGGAGCAGAACCGGGAGCTGCTGAACCGTGACGTTGAGGCGCCTATCGCACCAGCTGAAATAGAGAGTGATACTGAGAAAGACAATAAATAAGCAGTTGAATAGTCATGTTCAGAGTTTGAAGTGATTAAGGGGGATGTAGAGTGGGCTTTACTTACCGCACAGATATTCCGGACATGGATGAGTATTACAGCTTATATCAGTCCACCGGCTGGAATGCAGACGGGCTCTGGACGAAGGAGCATATGCACATGGCGCTGAAGAACAGCTGGCATGTTCTCACGGTGTATGAGGATAACCGCCTGGTGGCCTCCGGCCGGATCGTGTCCGATGGTGTAATCCAGTGTTATGTATGCGATATGATTGTGCTTCCGGCTTATCAGAAGCAGGGGCTGGGACGCGTAGTTATGGATCAGCTGATCAATCATTGCCGCAGCCGGGGAATCCGCTGGATTCAGTTGTCATCCGCCCAGGGGAAATCGGGCTTCTATACTCAGTTCGGATTTCAGGAGCGTCCTGCCGGGGCGCCGGGGATGACTTTGTTTTTATAGGAGCGATAGCGTCATTACACAAAGCCTCCAAACCCGTTGTAACCGGGCTGGAGGCTTTGTGCTGTAGCTGTAACTGTCTATGGGTGGATGAGACGGCCCTTATTCCCCTGCATCAGGCATGCTGAAAAAGAACGCGGTACTCGCCGTAGCCTTCCTTCTCCAAATCTTCTTTGGGAACAAAACGCAAGGCCGCAGAATTGATGCAATAGCGCAGCCCGTTTGCCCCGGGACCATCATTAAAGACATGGCCGAGATGGGAATCGGCTTTTTTGCTGCGCACTTCGGTACGGATCATCAGATGGCTGAGGTCAGTTTTCTCCTTGACCGCATAATCGCGGATCGGACGCATGAAGCTCGGCCAGCCGCAGTCGGAATCGAATTTATCCTGTGAGCTGAACAGGGGTTCACCGGAAACAATATCCACATAGATTCCATCCCCGTGATGATCCCAGAATTCGTTGCGGAAAGGAGATTCGGTAGCGCTGTTCTGCGTAACTTCATACTGCAGCGGAGTCAGACGCTCCTTCAGGCTTTTTTTGTCTTCCTTGTGGGTCCAGTGGGTTTCGATAAAAGCTTCCCTTCCTGAGCCCTTGCGGTAACGCTTGTAATGGCCGGGATTCTTGTGGTGATATCCCTGATGATATTCTTCAGCCGGATAGAATGGCTTAGCCGGAAGAATCGGAGTCACAATAGGAGCAGAGAAACGTCCGCTGGCTTGCAGTGCTGCCTTAGATGCCTCAGCCTGCTGCCGCTGTTCTTCCGAATGGGTGAAAATCGCTGTTCCGTAGGAGGTTCCACGGTCATGGAATTGTCCTCCGGCATCAGTAGGGTCAATCTGCTGCCAGAACAGCTCAAGCAGCTTGGTATATGGGAAAATATCCGGATTAAACGTAATCTGCACAGCCTCGACATGTCCGGTCGTTTCCGAGCAGACTTCCTCGTAAGTCGGATTCGCGGTATGACCGCCTGTATAGCCGGAGATTACCTCGACAATACCGGGAAGTTCTTCAAACGGGGATACCATGCACCAGAAGCATCCGCCGGCGAACGTAGCTTTTTCCGTCTTGACGTTTATAGAATCAGATTGAACTTCACTCATTAATATCCCTCCATCTATAGAATGCAATTAAATAGATCACAATTTAATTATAAATCAAATAGCTGCACTCTGCCAGCTTGACGGGTCACGCTCAGATTTTAGCGGACCGCGGACGCAGGGAGAATCCGGCAGCTGCAAGCACGGCAACGTATAGAATCACGGCAATGGCAGCACTGCGCGGATGCTGGAACATCTGGCCGCCGAGGAAGGCGTACAGGGTAATCCCCGGGATTTTACCAATGCCGGTTGCTGCAAGATAACTCCAGAAGGGCAGTCCGGCAGCACCGGCGTAGATATTTACGGCCATTTGTGGAATCACAGGCGCCAGCCGGGCAAGGACTACAGAGGCAAACGGACGCCGCTGTACGGCCCCGGTGAATTTATCCAGCGCCGAAATCGAGTTCAGATAAGTCATGGATTTATTCTGGAACATAAATTTAACTAGACCATACACGATCGCTGCAGCCAATGTGGTTGCGCTCCAGCATAGTAACGCTCCCGCGAGGCTTCCATAGGCGTATCCGAACAGACCGATGATCAGCTTGTAGGGGATTACCGGAAATAAGGCCAGAACAGTGGCGGCGAGCATGGACAGCAGCAGATTATGGTCCTCTTTGAGCCAGGCCAGAATGTCATACCTGTAGATAAACGCAAGGATTATAGACGAAACATACAGAATTACGGTCAACCATTTTCTCATTTTACTATGCCCCTTCTTCACTCCATACATTTCATCATACTGAAAAAAAAGTGATTATTGAAGCAAAGATCATTGTCGAAGCCGCTTGTCACGGTATAATACACCTATAAGGGATAGAAATCCCCCAATATTTAAGGGAGATACCTCAATGAATATACCTGTACGCAAAAGAGTAGCATTAATTGGCATCGGCGATATTGCCCGTAAAGTCTATTTGCCGCTGCTCTCCCGTCATGATCAGGCAGAAATTGTAGGGGTACTCAGCTATTCCTCTGCGACGGTGCAGCGGGCAGTTCAGACTTATCGTCTTCAGAAAGGGACAACAGAACTGAATGAGCTGTTATCCTGGGACATAGATGCTGTATTCGTGCATAGTCCAACACCTACACATTATGAACTTGTAACCCGTTGCCTGGAGCATGGGGTCTCCGTATATGTGGACAAGCCGCTGTCTTATGATCTGGAAGAATCCCGGCGGATGGCCGAGCTCGCAGAGAACAAGGGACTGCTGCTGGGGGTTGGCTTCAACCGCCGCTATGCTCCGATGTATATGGCGGCCAAGTCCTGGCTGCTGAAAGCCGGTGGCATTAGCCAATGCAGCGCAATCAAGCACCGGACGAAGCTGCAGCAGGGTACAAGCCATGAAACCATTCATGATGATCTGATCCATATGCTGGATCTGCTGCTATGGCTGTGCGGCGGCGATTATGAATTGCTTCACAGCAGCCTGAAGACAGATACAGAAGACAGATTGCTGCAGTCATTGGGGCAGCTGGACTGGAAGAGCGGAGCAACCGGAATATACAGTATGGTGCGCGATGCCGGTGCTGATCTGGAGAAGCTGGAGCTGCACGGAAATGGCAGATCAGTCGAAGTGACGGATATGGAACGGGCGACATTATATGAGCAGGGTTCCCTGCCGCGCACGCAGAATTTCGGCAGCTGGGACACTATACTGGAGCGCAGAGGCTTCAGCGGAGCCGTCAGCCATTACCTGAGTAATATCGCGACCCCGGAGCAATGCGGCATTTCCGCTTCAGCCGTATTGCCGAGCCATGAGCTGGCAGCGAAGCTCAGCCGTTGAATTTTCAGATTAGCAGCAGAGAGGAGAACAACATGGAAGATCAGGATTACGGCAAGTCAATGGAAGAGAGAATTATCGAAAGCTACAAACGGGATGAGGAAATGATGATTCTTGTTTTTGCCCAGTGGTGCGTGAATAACAAGCTGGACCCGCACGCACTGTATTTACAGGCATATCCGCAGCAGGAGGGCAATCAGGCGCTGAGCAATGCGCTGGCACTGACTGTATCCGAGGAAGAGGCCGGTTTTATCTCCGATGACACCGTACTTGGTGTACTGTCGCTATATAGCAATGATGACCTCGCTTACGTGGTAACTGAAGCGATTCATCAGCGGGAGCAGAAAGCAGACACAAGGGATTGACAACGAAGATATAATAGTTATGGTTAATGAACTTTTTTTTGGTAAACGATGTTCATTACAGAATAAATGTGGTAAAATTATATATACTAACTAATAGTAAGTTTCACAAGTGAGAGGTGAAAAACAATGGAAGAACATCAACTGACGATGTGCCCGAGATTCGAGACGGCCTTTTCTTTTTTAGGCAAACGTTGGAATGGACTTATTATTCAGACATTGATGAGCGGCCCTAAGCGGTTCAAGGATATTTCCGGACTGATTCCGACAATGAGCGACAAGATGCTGTCCGAGCGTATGAAGGATCTGGAATGTGAAGGCATTCTGGTACGTCATGTATATCCGGAAACACCGGTGCGCATTGAGTATGAATTAACGGTCAAAGGCCGGGCGCTTGAGCCGGTTATGCAGCAAATTCAGTTCTGGGCCGAGAGCTGGGTTGAGTAGTTACGTTTCATATTCCTAATGACAGCCCCTTACCGGTCTCCGGTTTAAGGGGTTTTTGCTTCGGTTTTGCTAAATAAAACTTGCACTGTGTCCAAACCTGTGTAATATAATAGAACAAACTAAAGTTACGGATGTGTGGAAGCGTTGACAAAACTGGGAAAAGCCTAAGGAGAATGTGAATAAGCCGAAGTTAAGGCAAGTAAACTAAGACGATGCTTTCGAGGCAAGTTTTGAACGATGCTGATTCAGGGATGTTTAGGCTCACAAAACCTAGCGTATGCTTTCGATGCAAGTTTTGCCGTAGTGGACTCTTATGAAGTAACGCTCACAAAACTTTTAGGAGGCGAGGATCATGACCATCACCTTGTTTTCCCGCGAAATAGCCTATGGAAAAAAGGATGTCGCTGAACTGGAGACTGCGTCAATTAGAGTGCAGCTGATTTATGACAAGGTGTTGTATATGCTTCATAGCCATCTTCCCGCTTCATTATGGGATGCCTGGATTGGCGTGCCTTATGAGATCATATCCTCTCTATACAAAGGGGACAATGATAGCGGCAGTGTGTTTCAGAAGTGGATTCAAAGCCCCTCCGGCTGGAAATGCATCGGTTGTGAACGGCATTGTCTGGAGCCTGTGACAGCTGCGGATAGCGATACCTCCGGCCCGCCGCGCCGCTTCACCTTTCATAACGGCATTAGTCAGAGTATGGTGCTGCAGGCGGTAATCTGGTCGATGTATGAGAATACGCTGCTGCTCCAGCCTTACTTAGGTGAAGAAGCTTTTCTTAGCGAAGATGATTTGGAGCTTATTTCTGTATATTTCGTGCCTACCTATATGACACAGACCCCGTTAATGGAAATGAATAAACAAGCCAAAGAATATAAGGATAAGAATATCAGAGTCTATCAGGAATGGATCTCTGCCCCGGATCTGGTGCTGCAGTGGAATGGAGGTCTGACCGAAGGCAGGTGGATGACTGGAGTGTATGTGGATCATTCGCGGTTTGCCGGGCTTGGACCCTATTTGAAGGATGCGCAAGGCAAGCGGACATATATGCAGGCGACTGTTCAATAAATCATACTATGCATACATTGAAGGGTTAAAGGTTGGCTTTGAGAATGATTTAGAAGACAAACAAGAAGGAAAGTGCTGCTGAATAATTTGTTGAGCTCCTTGATGCGGCAGCACTTTGGGAATGATTGAGTATCATTAGGAATCCGCCAGGTGCTTTTTATGCCTCATCACGGTTATTCCTTCTTCTGATCCAATAAACCAAACTTAAGATCACCACTCCAACTGCTGCAGATATGATCAGAATTGCGTTTCCGCTTGCACTACCGTCTGGTATTATCGGGGATGGACTCATGCGCGCGGCAATAATGATGCATACTGCAATCAGAATTGCTAGAAGGATAACGGCTGCGCTTCTGCTATTAGCTGTCAGGCCCTCCCGTCCAGGTCCTACATAGGAACCGTTCCAGATCAGACGTACCAAATAGGAGCCGACACCAATCATAAAAATAACATAATTACTCAATGGATACTTGAGCCAGTCTATTCCGTAATTATGCAGGCCCATATCTGCCAACAGCAGGAAGGCCAGTAAAATAAATGACTGATTCCCCGCTTTGTTCCGCTTCAACAGTTGTCTTTCGTCCAGGTTAGCTTTGCTCATGCTCAGTTCCCTCCCAAAAAAGTTGATCCAGCGTCTTACCCAGTGTTAGGCAAATATCAATACATAACCTGATTGTGGGATTGTAGTCACCGTTCTCAATCGCAATAATCGTCTGTCTGGTGACCCCCACAGCATCCGCCAGCTGCTTCTGCGACATATCTTTTGCCGCTCTTGAGGCCTTAAGCCTCAGGTTTTTCCCCATTCCCTCACCTCGCGTAGATTGTAATATATATTTAACATTATGTCTACTATATTATACACAGTGGATTTTATCATAATCATTCCGTTCAATAAAATTTTATATATCCAGTGCGTACAATCACTAGTCCGACTTCCTGCCGGTGTTAAGGTGTAAAGGTGATCAGCAACAAAAACCTATACCCATAACATGAGGAGGGGCCACAATGGCGTCCAATCAATTAAACGATATAACAATTCAATCAGGTTTTACCTCTGAAGCAATGGTCAGAGACATCGTCCTGCAGTTCCCTAAGTCTGCGGATTATTTCAAGGCTAAGCGCATTGATTTCTGCTGTGGAGGCGCGAAGCCGCTGGCTGAAGCTGCTGCCGAGAAAGGGCTTGATCCGGAAGCGATGATTCAGGATCTGAACAAGCTGCAGGAAGAGCATCCGGTGCTGGAAGAGGATACAGCCTGGAACGAGGCCTCCTCTGAAGAGCTGGTGAATTATATCGTGAACAAGCATCACCGCTACCTGCGTGAAGAGCTTCCGTTAATCAGCCAGAATGTGACCAAGGTCTTCCGCGTTCATGGCGAGGATTCTCCGCATCTGGGTGAGATGCACCGCCTGTTTAATCTTTTGCGCGAAGATCTGCTTCAGCATACGGCGAAGGAAGAAGAGAGCGAATTCCCTAAAATGCTGGCCTACACACAGAACCCGACTGAAGAAGGCCTATCGGAGCTGCGCGGCCTGCTGCATAATCTTGAAGCTGAGCATGACGGTGCCGGTGAGATCCTCCGCGAGCTCCGCAGGGTAACCAACGATTACACACCGCCTGCGCACGCCTGTACGACTTACCGCCTGACCTATGCACGCCTTGAGGAGCTGGAGGGTATGACCTTTGAGCATGTGCATCTGGAGAATAATATCCTGTTCCTGCGTTATCAATAAAATGTAGTGCTACGGAAAGTCCCTCCGGGGACTTTTTTGTTATAAAGAACGTTAGGTTTAGAGCAGAAATAATTTGAGAACAGGTCTTCTATGCGGTATCCTTAAAGGAGTCAGGGATATTACATAAGAAGGCGGTGCCGTGGAATGTCCACGAAATGGATGGGGCGCTTACTACTGTGCCTTGTTTTTATACTCACAGCCAGCGGCTGCAGCTCGGATCTGGGACCGGGAAATACGGGCGGCAGCACAGGACTATCTTTTTCAATTCTGGTGGGTGAACGTGAAATGGCCGGAACCTCCGGCAGACTGCTTAACGAAGCTTATATTGAAGGTAATTCCATTATAGAACTGCTGAGAAAGAGCGGGATCGTTACTTTTGCAGCAGACGGCTATAGTATTCTTGAGGTCAATAGGGTTGCGCTCAGTCAGGATATGATGTGGGAAGTACAAGTGAACAGCAAGAAGCTTACGGACTGGAACAGTAAAATCGAGGCTGGAGCAGCGATTGTCTTCTCAGCGCAGCCGGCCGCAGCCGGGGCGTTATTTCAACCGGTTATCCTTATGGTGAATGGCGGGAGTGAACAGCCTGAGCTGACACATTCGCATGTGCTGTCCTATACGGAAGATTTGTCAGTGAAGGGACTTATGAAGAACAGCGGAATGATTAAGCTGGCAGAGAATAACAAGACGGTTCTTACCGTAATGGATTACACACCACTCAGCAGTGAGGAGTGGAAACTGAAGGTTAATGACAAAGCGCTGCTGGGAAATGGTGTGGATATGAAGCTCAGACCGCAGGACAAGCTGGAGATATCACTGGTTCTGAGGTAATTACGATAGCGGAATCCGTTTTATCGGATACAAGGATTTCTGTGCCGAGTGCGCAGGGGTCCTTTTTTTGTATTTTACTTTATGTGAAATGTTTCACATTTAATGTGACTGGAATCACAAATGCCGGGGAATTTTGGACAGTATAATTTCAATATCAAGCAAGTTTGTGAAGAAATCTGAGTTTCGAAGGAGGGTTCTACCAGTGACAGCGAACAGAGAAAAGTTAGTGCTGATTGGCAATGGCATGGCGGGTGTAGGCACTATTGAGCAGATTTTAAAGCTGGGCGGGGCTTATGATATCACGATTATCGGCAGTGAGCCGCATCCCAATTACAACCGGATTATGCTGTCCTATGTTCTCGAAGGCAGTAAAACCATTGAAGATATTATTCTGAATGACCGCCAGTGGTATGAAGATAACAATATTACCCTGCATACTGGAACGACTGTGATCCGGATTGATGAACAAACCAGGCAGGTGATTACTGATAACGGACAGGCGGTTCATTACGACAAGGTTATCATTGCTACGGGTTCTAATTCGTTTATATTACCTGTTCCTGGCAGTTTAAAAGACGGGGTAGTCGGCTTCCGTGATATCGCAGATTGCGATGCCATGCTGGCTGCAGCGAAGCAGTACCGCACGGCAGCTGTGATCGGCGGAGGTCTGCTTGGTCTTGAAGCAGCCAAAGGCCTCGTGAATCTGGGGATGGACGTTACCGTTGTGCATCTGCTTGAGGATCTGATGGAACGGCAACTGGACCGTACGGCATCTTCTATGCTGCAGGCGGAGCTTGCGCGTCAAGGTGTGAAATTCGCCATGGGTAAGCAGACGGTCGAATTGACTGGAGAAAAGCGGGTTACGGGGCTGCGCTTCAGTGACGGCAGTGAGTTGCCCGCAGAATTTGTGGTAATGGCAGTCGGAATTAAACCTAATGTTCAGCTTGCCAAGGATAGCGGCATCGAGGTTAACCGCGGGATTGTCGTCAATGACTATCTGCAGACCTCCATGGCTAATGTGTATTCTGTCGGTGAATGTACGGAGCACCGGGGCACCTGCTATGGTCTGGTAGCGCCTCTCTTCGAGCAGGGGATGGTACTGGCCAAGCATTTGTCTGGTGTGCAGACTCCGGGATACGAAGGTTCGGTTGTCGCGACGAAGCTCAAGATTTCCGGTGTTGATGTTTTCTCGGCCGGAGAGTTCACCGAAACAGCGGAGCATACCGTCATATCCGCCAAGGATGAGTGGAAGAGAACCTATAAGAAGATTCTGCTCAAAAACAACATTATTGTCGGCGCGGTTCTGTTCGGTGATGTAACGGAAGCAGCGAGCCTGCAGAAGCTGGTGAAGCAGGGAACAGAAATGACCGATGAGATCTATGGAGAGGTCATGGGCACAGGCTGCTGCGGCGGAGGCGGAGCCAAGAAAGGGCTATCGGTTGAAGCGATGGCCGATGAAGAAATTGTCTGCGGCTGCAACGGGGTAACCAAAAAGGCGATTGTTGATGCCGTTACGGAGAATGGATTCACTACAGTGGATGAGATCAAGGCTTGTACAGGCGCAACCCGCTCATGCGGCGGCTGTAAGCCTGTAGTTGAGCAGATTCTGCAGTTCGTTCTGGGAGATAGCTTCCAGCAAAGCGCCAAGCAGGGGATCTGCAGCTGTACCCCGCTTAGCCGGGATGAGATTGTAGCCGAAATTACGGCTAAAGGCCTCAAAACCACCAAAGAAGTTATGCATGTGCTGGACTGGAAGCAATCAGAAGGCTGTTCTAAATGCCGTCCTGCTGTGAACTATTATCTGGGTATGATCTATCCGGACACCCATGAGGACGAGAAGGAATCGCGCTTCGTGAATGAACGGATGAGCGCCAATATTCAGAAGGACGGAACTTATACGGTTGTTCCGCGGATGTACGGCGGGGTTACCACTCCAGAGGATTTGAAACGCATCGCCGATGTTTCCCTGAAGTATGATGTGAAGGTTGTGAAGGTGACCGGCGGGCAGCGTCTGGACCTGATCGGTGTCAAAAAAGAGGATGTGCCGAAGGTGTGGGAGGAGCTGGATATGCCATCCGGCTATGCCTATGCGAAATCCTTACGTACGGTCAAGACCTGCGTTGGTTCACAGTTCTGCCGCTTTGGCACACAGGATTCCATGGGCATGGGCGCTATGCTTGAGCGCAAGTATGAGCGCCTGGATATGCCAGCCAAGTTCAAAATGGCGGTTAACGGCTGTCCGCGCAACTGCGCAGAATCCTGCACGAAGGATATCGGCATTGTTGGCAACGACGGCGGCTGGGAAGTATTCATCGGCGGCAACGGCGGGATTAAGCCACGGATCGCAGATGCCTTCTGCAAGGTAAGAACCGATGAAGAGCTGGTCGAGGTCTGCTCCGCCGTAATGCAGTATTACCGTGAAACCGGAAATTACCTGGAGAGAACTTCAGAATGGGTAGAACGTATGGGCCTTGAGCATATCCAGAACGTTATTCTGGGCAGTGATGACAACCGGAAAGAACTCGCTGCACGGATCGACTTCGCCCTGGCACAAGTCAGCGATCCATGGAAAAAGATGCTGGATGACAACAGTACCCGCACAGCACTGTTCGAACAGACACGGGTCTAGCCTGAAGGGAGAGGGAGAGAAAATTATGGAACTCAGTAATCGAGAGTATGCAGTAGGAGCCGCAGACGATTTCATGCTGCAGATTGGCCGGGTAGTAAATGCAGGCGAGGTGGAGTTAGCGATATTCCGCACATCGGATGGCGCTTTCTATGCCGTGGAGAACCACAGTCCCCACCCCAAGGGCGGTCCGCTCGCTGAGGGGATTGTATCCGGCTATTATTTGTATGACCCGCTTCATGACTGGAAAATCGATCTGCGGACCGGAGAAGTTCAGGCTCCGGACCGCGGTCAGGCAGTAGTCCATCCGGTTGTTGTGGAGGACGGAGTCGTCAAGGTTAGTCTGCCTGCGGCAGTGGCAAGGCTATAAATTAAAAGAAGAGCAGGTGTAGATATGTTTACGCAGAGCGTAGAGAATATCGTTGAGACAGCCGTAGGCAAACGCGACAAGATGAATGAGAGCCTGCCCAAATATTTCTTGGCGGCACTCCTGGCAGGAGCTTATGTAGGTATTGGTATTATTCTGATCTTCTCGCTGGGGGCGCCGCTGGCAGCGATCAAGTCACCGTTCCAGCCGCTGATTATGGGTGCATCCTTCGGGATTGCCTTGACCCTGGTTGTATTCGCTGGCTCGGAGTTGTTCACAGGAAATAATATGTTCTTCACGGTAAGCACGCTTGCCGGGAGAACTACGGTCTGGGATACCGTGAAGAACTGGGTTCTCGTCTTCTTTGGCAATGTAGCCGGAGCAATAATCTTGGCCCTGCTCATTCAGGGTTCGGGACTGTTCAAGGCAGCTCCGGTGGATCATCTGATCTTCACTGCAGCAGCCAAGAAGATGAGCCTGCCGTTCTCGGAGCTGTTCTTCCGCGGTATTCTGTGTAACTGGCTTGTCTGTCTCGCACTGTGGATGTCCTCCCGTGCCAAGAGTGAAGCGGCGAAGCTGGTGCTGATCTGGTGGTGCCTGTTCGCCTTCATCGCAAGCGGCTACGAACACAGTGTAGCGAACATGACGCTGCTCAGCGTGGCAGTGCTGCTGCCGAATCACCCTGAGACCGTGAGCATTGCCGGCTGGCTGCATAACATGATTCCTGTTACGCTCGGCAATATCATCGGCGGCGGTGTATTCGTCGGCATGGCATACTGGCTGATCTCACCTGTGCGTAGTCCCCGTAAAGTATCAACTGCCATGCAGACTAAGAAAATAAGTTAATTTAGAAGCCCCGCAGTTTAATTACTGCGGGGCTTTTTTGTCACTGAAAGGAGCATCTATCTGTGGTAAGCTGTTTAGGACTCGAATCAGGGAGTGGACAGTCATGAAGAGCTTTAACCATTTTGGCGTATATGGAATTTGCCAGTGTGACCGCAAGCTGCTGGTAATTCATAAGGGAAGAGGGCCATACACGGGAAGATACGATCTGCCTGGTGGAAGACTCGAAGAGAACGAATCACTGCTTGACGGCCTGGTCAGAGAATTCAAGGAAGAGACCGGATTCACAGTCAAGGTAGAACGAAACCTGGGCATATTCGATTTTTTTGTCCGTTATCAGGAGGAAGAATTCACGCATATGCATCATTTGGCAGCGTTGTACCAGGTTGAATTGGACGGGGAGCAGACGCCAGCAGTTATTTCAGCTTTTGCGGAACAGGATTCGAGCGGAATGGAATGGGTGGAATTAGCACGGATCACGCTGGATTCGGCTTCACCGGCAGCTGTACTGGCAGCGAAATGGCTTAGCGGGGATGTGCTGACTATGGGGACGGAATACTATGATTCTTGGGAAATAAAGACCTTGTAGAATTGCTGGCAGCGCGGGAATCTCTTCAGCAGACAAGAAAAAAAGACGCCGGACAAGGCGCCTTCGACCACTCTATTAATTTATTGGGTCATATATGTTTCATTGAGGTGAATAGAGGGTATTATTATTAGGAATTAAATTCGGCAGATTTCGTTAGGGCACAATTCACAATGGCAGATGTCTTGAAGCATCGACAGATCCTTAATGACAATCATGCCGTTCTCATACTCTACAGCGTCTTTTTTACGCAGATCACTCAGCATGCGGTTAACACTCTCACGGGTAGCGCCGATCATGTTGGACAGGTCTGTATGCGTGATTTTTTTGTTGATCAGAATGCTGTCGCCTGTCTTCTCGCCATAGGTGTTGCCCAGACGGATCAGCGTAGAGCAGAGTGCACCTGGTTTGCCGTACATCATCAGATCGCGGAATTTCGTCTGCGTGAGACGGTGATGAATCCCCATCCATTTCATGAAGTCAATCGCGAAATCACAGTGCTGGCAGATCAGAATCTCCAGATCCTTCTGCTCGATGACGCCGACTTCACTTTCTTCAATTACTTCGGCAGTAAAGCTATGCTTCGTGCTGAAGAAGGGGTCTGCCTGACCAACCATGTCACCGGCCTGATACATATACAGGATTAGTTCCTTGCCTTCGTCAGTTGATTTGGTTAGTTTCACACGTCCACGTTTGATATAAAACAATTTATCCGAATAGTCGCCTTCCCAGAATAGGTGAGAGCCTTCAGGGACCATGCGCTCCTTCATTGTGACCAATAGCCGGTTAAAGTTCTGTTCGGAGAAACAGTTTGTATTGCCGCGGGCTTCGATAACATTATAATGTTCCTTTATCATAATCGACATCCCCTTTATTCCCTCAGTTTTTCAGTAAATTTTAAATTAATTATACATGTTAATTCCTCTTTATGGTTAAAAAATTTCGCGAAAAAGTGTCGATTTTTTTACATTGTGATAATTTTCACTTCGTTTGTGTGAAATATGATATGTTTTCGCACCAAAAGTGGGTCCATAACCTGTATTACAGGATATTATAGCAGCTGTCTCCTATTCTGGATAGATCCTGGGAGCTTGCGGCTTTTTTTGTTTTTGCTGGATCTCCCCATTTCCGTAAAAATGCACATAACTCCGTTATAAGCAGACCTTGGTCCTGAAGGTACTTAGAGATACTCTGGAACTGAGCGTCCGTACCTCCGTGGACAACTGCGGGAAGGGCGGAACATTCCCTTAGAGAAGGAGAAATCAAATATGGCAAAAGTGGCGGACAAATATCTGAAGGTCGATCCGTGGGCGATAATAGAAGAGGGCTTTGATCCGGAGCGTAACCGGACCTCGGAATCGATTTTTTCACTGGGCAATGAGTATATGGGCGTGCGGGGGTATGCCGAAGAAGGGTACAGCGGAGATTCACTGCCTGGCAGCTACTTGAATGGGCTAAACGAGCAGATGAATGTCGGCAACCATTATAAGGGCATTATCCGGACACTCCGTTATATGGTGAATGCGGTGGACTGGCTGTATACGCGAATATCCGTTGATGGCTTACAGCTCGATCTGGCTCATAGCAAGGTTACGAATTACTCCCGCAGACTGGATTTCCGTACCGGGACATTCCGGAGGGAATTCATCTGGCATCTGCCGGACGGCAAACAGCTGCAGATCAGCTTCGCGCGCCTGGTAAGTATGACAATGTCTCATCTGGGTCTGCAGCAGATCACCTTTGAGCCGCTTAACTTCACGGGGAGTGTAGATATCTGTACGGGTCTTGATTTCAACATGATCCACGAAGAACACGGCCAGAGCATGTGGAAGCAGCTGCGCAGCGGAGACGTAGAGGCAGTTACAGCTATCCTGGGAAGTACGCTGACAACCGGGAACAAGCTTTTCTCCGGGTTTATACTTCAGTCCTCCCAGCCACTAAATACAGAGCTTGTGGAGCGTGACCGGTTCATCGGACGGAAGTTCTCTCTTGAACTGTCTCAAGGAGAACCGGCTTCCTTCACCAAGCTCGTCGTGAATGCGGCGGACAACAAAGCCTCCCGTACGGAGGATAGCCTCTGGGCTGAAGGTATGGAGCTTGCGGCCGGGGTAAGCGGGCTGGAAAAGCAACAGGTGTTTGCTGACCAAGCCTCTTACTGGAGTGGTATCTGGGCAACCAGTGATATCACTATTGAAGGCGATCCCGAGAATCAGCAGGGGATAAGGTTCTGCATTTTCCAGCTGTATCAGACCTATCATGGAGATCATCCGGGCTATAACATCGGTGCCAAAGGGCTGACGGGAGAAGCATACCGCGGTCTGGCCTTCTGGGATACGGAATCCTACTGTCTGCCGTTCTATATGTTCAATAATCCGAAGGCGGCCCGCAGCCTGCTGGAGTTCCGCTATAAGTCACTGCCGGAAGCCATGCAGCGCGGGAAGGATGTGGATTGCGAAGGTGCTTTTTATCCCATTGCCACGATTGACGGGACTGAGAGCTGTGATCTGTGGCAGCACTCTAACCTTCAGCTGCATGTTGGAACAGCTGTTTCCTACGGCATCTGGCATTATGTGAAGAATACAGGTGACCGGGAATTCCTCTACAGCAAAGGTGCTGAGATGCTGATTCAGATCAGCCGCTTCTATGCAACCCGCGGCCAGTGGGGTCAGCGCAGCGGAGAATACGGTTATTTCGGAGTAATGGGACCTGACGAATTTCAGCTGATGGTCAACAATAACTGCTATATCAATCTGATGGCTAAGAAATTATTTGAATTCACACTCGAAACCATTGCCGAGATGAAGGTGAAGACGCCTGAAGCATATGCAGCCGTTGTTGCCAAAACGGAGCTCCGCGAAGAGGAATTGGCGGATTGGGACAACAAACACGAGCATATGAAGATTCCGCTGGATACGGAGAGCGGGGTGTATGAGGAGCATGACGGATTTTTTGATATGCCTCATATTGATATTCACTCGATTCCGGTATCCGAATTCCCGCTCTACTCGAATTGGTCTTATGACCGCCTGTACCGCTATGACATGATCAAGCAGCCGGATGTGCTGATGTTCATGTTCTTATATAACGGACAGTTCTCCAGAGAAGCCAAGCTTGCGAATTATGAATACTACGAATCCAGATGTATCCATGAATCTTCACTCTCGCCGTCCATTCATTCCATTCTGGCCAGTGAAGTCGGCAAACATGAGGAAGCGTATCATTTCTTCGAATTCGCTACCCGGCTGGATCTGGATAACTACAACCGAAATACCAGAGAAGGATTGCATACAACTTCGATTGCAGCAGCCTGGATGAACATTGTGTACGGCTTCGGCGGCATGCGTTCTGATGGTACCCGTCTGTCCTTCCAGCCTACACTGCCGCAGCGCTGGACCTCCTATAGCTTCCAGGTGAGGGTTGAGGGCGTGCTGCTCGGAATTATTGTGAACAAGGATTCGGTTAGCTTCAGAGCCATAGAGGGTGGAAGCACTGAGGTTATGATTTACGGACGGCTGGTGAAGGTGGATGTTGCAGGTACGAAGCTTCCGCTGGGTGAAGGGATGATGGCATAATGAACTGGACCGTAAGCGAAAGCAGCTTCGAACCTGGCAGGATTACAACCAACGGGAATAAATATATGACCGGTAACGGGTATATGGGCTTCCGGGGTGTGCTCGAGGAGTTCGGCAAGGAGCAGCTCACGGCGGTTACTTTGGCCGGGGTATACGACAGAGCGGGAGATAAATGGCGCGAGCCGGTGAATGCCCCGAACGGTATGTTCACCGTAATCAGCTGTGACGGGAAAGTGCTTAGCGTTCTGGAGACGGAGCCGCAGGCTCATATACAGAGCCTGGAACTCCGCGCAGCAGTCCACCGGCGGGAGACGGTGTTCAGTGTCCGGGACGGTGGACAGTTGACCCTCACAGCGGAGCGGTTCGTCAGCATGGATCAGCTGCATGTGCTGGCCGGTAAATGGACAATTCATAGTACGGTGGATTGCCGGATAGAGATTGAAACAGGGATTGACGGTGAGGTCTGGGATATCAACGGCCCCCATCTGTTTGAGCAGCGGAATCAGCTGAAGGAAGGCGTGCTCCTGGCAACGGCTGTTACGGGTGAATTACAGCTGCCGGTCGCGGTTGCTGAGCAGGCGGATTTCGCGTTTGCGGAGCAGCGTATCCATGGGGAGGCAGCGCTCCGGACGGTTTCTTTTGACGCCAAGGCTGGAGAGATCTATGAATGGTACAAATATGTGGCCGTCTTCACCGGGCTGGACATGGAGGGGGAAGCTGCTGTACAGGCGGTACGAACAGTCAGGACTGCGGCTGCGGCAGGTTATGCAGAGCTGCTGGCAGCCCATTGCCGGAAATGGGAAGAGCGGTGGTTAAGCAGCGATGTGGTGATCGAAGGAGATAATGATGCGCAGTTCGCTCTCCGGTACAGCATTTATCAGCTGCTGATTATTGCGCCAACGTTGTCTGAGAAAGTATCCATTCCTGCACGCGGCCTATCCGGCCAAGTCTATAAAGGAGCTGTGTTCTGGGATACGGAAATGTTCATGCTGCCGTTCTTCCTGCATAGTGATCCCGGCATTGCCCGCAATCTGATGATGTACCGCATCCATACACTGGACGGTGCCCGCCGTAAGGCAGCAGAGTATGGGTATCTGGGTGCTTTTTATGCCTGGGAGAGCCAGGATTCGGGAGATGATGCCTGTACACTGTTCAATGTGAATGATGTGTTTACCGGACGGCCAATGCGGACCTATTTCCGGGATAAGCAGGTGCATATCAGTGCAGATGTCGTGCACGGGATCTGGCAGTATATCCAGTTCACCGGAGATGACAGTATGCTTGCGGACGGCGGAGCTGAAGTCATCTGGGAGTGTGCACGTTTCTTGTACTCGTATGCTTATTATAATCCGGTGAAGAAACGTTACGAGATTCTGGATGTTACCGGACCGGATGAATATCATGAGCGGGTCAACAATAATGCGTTCACCAATGCTCTGGTGCAGGAGACACTGGAAATTGCACTGCGGACAGTGGGTCTGCTGCAGGACAAATACCCGGCTGTGTATGCGGAGCTGGCAGGACGGTTTGCTGAGGGGCCGTTCCTGGCTGAGTTCACAGATATGCTGGAGCATTTCTATGTTCCGCAGCCGGACCCGGACACCCTGGTTATTGAACAGTTCGACCGCTATCTGAAGCTGGAAGAGGTTGCACTGGCTGAGCTGAAATCACGGGTGATCAACAAACATGAATACTGGGGCGGAGGCAACGGGCTGGCCACCTCCACAAGAATATTGAAGCAGGCTGATATCGTGCTGATGCTGAACCTGTTCAAAGAGAAATTCAGTAAGGAAGTGAAGAGGGCCAACTGGGAATTCTATGAGCCGCGAACCGAGCATGGTTCCAGCCTTAGTCCGTGCATTTACGCACTTGTCGCTGCCGATATCGGCTTACCTGACTGGGGATATCCGTACTTTATGCGTACAGCCACTGTAGATCTCACCGGAGAATCGAAGCAGTATGTTGGCGATCTCTATATCGGCGGGACCCATCCGGCTGCGAACGGCGGCGCATGGATGGCAGCGGTGCTCGGCTTCGGAGGTCTTCAGTTTGATGGTGTGACCGCTGTGATGAATCCGGCGCTGCCTAAGGCGTGGACAGCTGTGGAGCTGCCGGTTGTGCTGCGAGGAGGCAGCTTCCGGCTGCAGATCAGCCGGGAAGAGATCACCGTCACCGCGGCGCCGGACAACAGTGAAGCTGTAGCATTCGCCGGCTTCGGCGGCGAACCGGAGCTGTGCCGTCCGGGCATACAGCTGCGGCTGCGGGCTCAGGGTAGAGTGGAAGGGGCTGCAGAGGAGAATGCGGACTCCGGAGTCACGACAATTCGGCAACATTAGAATTAATATTGTATGCTGGGCAGGAATTAGATAATTTACCGGATCTTCACTACAAAATAATCAAGCAAACAAGAAGCAATAAGGAGGACATATAACAGATGCTGGAGCAAATGAAAGGTGCTATTTTTGATCTGGACGGTGTAATTGTAGATACCGCCAAATATCACTATCTTGCGTGGCGCTCGCTGGCAGAAGAGCTTGGATTCCAGTTCACGGTAGAGCATAATGAACGGCTCAAGGGTGTCAGCCGGATGAGGTCACTGGATATCCTGCTGGAGATTGGCAGGCTGGAATTCAGTGAAGCGGAGAAGCTTGTCATGGCAGATAAGAAAAACCGCCTTTACGTGGAATACATCTCCGGACTGGATGAATCGGAGCTGCTGCCTGGTGTCATGACATACCTCAGCGGTCTTAGAATGCGCGGTGTAGGGGTTGCCCTCGGTTCAGCCAGTAAGAATGCCGTATTTATACTGGATAAGCTGAATATTGCTGGGCTGTTCGATGCCGTTGTTGACGGCAATAAGGTATCCCGGGCAAAACCGGACCCGGAAGTGTTTCAGACTGCCTGCCGGGAACTGGGCCTGCAGCCGCAGGACTGCGTGGTATTCGAGGATGCCGAGGCCGGTGTAGCCGCCGGGAAAGCTGCGGGAATGCAGGTCGTTGGCATCGGGAAACGGGAAGTGCTGAAGGAGGCAGATCTGGTAGTATCCGGATTGCATGATCTGTAAGACCTTGATAGAATTGCCTAGAGGAACTTATTTCCTCTACTACCTATTCTATTATAGAAGGAAAGCTTGAGGGATGATGATGGAAACGTTATTGCTATGGCCTGAGGGTGCGCCCGGAGCGCTGGGAAACAGTGATGAGGACCGGCCCGCGATTACACCTTATTTAGTTGAAGGCAAGCAGAATGCCGCTGTTGTGATTTGTCCGGGAGGCGGCTATGCGATGCGTGCCGATCACGAGGGAGGGCCGGTTGCAGAATGGTTGAACACACTCGGGATTTCAGCGTTTGTGCTGCGCTACCGTGTTGCACCTTATAAATACCCGAGTGCGCTACAGGATGCGCAAAGAGCGTTGCGGACGATCCGCTTCCGGGCGGATGAATTCGGAATTGACCCGGACCGACTGGCCATTCTGGGCTTCTCCGCCGGTGGACATCTGGCTTCGACGGCCGGGGTGTTATATGATCTGGGAAATCCCGATCATCCGGAGCCGCTGGAGAGGCTGTCCAGCCGGCCGGACCGGCTGATTCTATGCTACCCGGTCATTTCCATGACCGAAGGGGTAACGCATCAGGGCTCGAAGGAGAACCTGCTGGGAGTAAGCCCGGATGAGCAATTGCCGCTGCGGCTTAGCAGTGAGTTCCAGGTGAGCGCAGAGACTCCGCCAACATTCCTCTGGCATACCTCAGATGACGCTTCCGTTCCCGTAGAGAACAGCCTGCTGTTCGCCGCAGGGCTGAGCCGTCACCGTGTTCCGTTCGATCTGCACATTTATGCACATGGGATACACGGGATTGGTTTAGGAGCCGATGAGCCGCATACACGGACCTGGACCGATGCCTGTGCTTCCTGGCTGGAATTGAACGGCTATACCAAAGCATGAGCGTCTGCTTCGATGTCCGCGCCCAAAGGAGGTACATATAATGAAACTTAGATTTCCACATGTGCATACAGCGGAAGAAACCGCTGAAGTTGCCCGATTGGCGGCAGAAATATGGCGCGAATATTATGTCTCCATTATTACCGCCGAGCAGATCGAGTATATGCTTGACAAGTACCAGTCGGTTCCTGCAATTACGCAGCAGATCCATCATCAGGGTTATGAATATTACTTAATCCATAACGGGGAAGGCGCCACGGTGGGGTATATGTCGGCGAGACAAGAGGAAGGAAAGCTCTTCTTGAGCAAGTTCTATATAGGCAAGGAGTACAGGGGTCGCAGCTATGCCAGCCAAGCGTTGGCCTTCCTGGAGAAGCTGTGCCAAGAGCGGAACCTGACTCATATTTGGCTAACGGTCAATCGTGATAATGCATCCAGCATTGCAGTCTATAAGAGAAAAGGCTTTCGGACCCTAAGGGAACAAATGGCGGATATCGGGAATGGATTCGTCATGGATGATTTTATTATGGAAAAAGAAATTCCGGTCCCCTGAGAGAGGGACGGCATATTTATGAACAAGGATTCTTCCTATAATCAATCGGTGACCTATTGGAAACAATATCAAAAGTTTTTCCCTGATGACATGCAGATCAATGAAAGTCACTTACCCACAGAAGAGTGGATGACCTGGAACAATGCTCATATTCACCTGGATCGTATGCCTGTTCCTGATGCACAATTGAAAATCATTTTCATTCATGGAGCTGGCGGCAATGGCAGGTTGCTCGCTCCTTATGCACGAATGCTGCAAACCTACGGTTATGAAGTAGTGTCGCCGGATCTGCCGCCTTATGGTCTAAGCTATACCGATTCAGCGGAATCATTGGATTATCAGCTCTGGATTGACATCCTTAATGAATTGATCGAACAGGAGCTGAAACGGGACGGCAAGCCTGTCATTCTGCTGGGCTCCAGTATTGGAGGCATGTTAGCTTATCACACGGCTGTACAAAGTAAACGGGTCAAAGGGTTGATTGCAACAACATTTGTGGATACGAGTGATTCAAAAGTTCGTGATCAGTTAGCTCCTAACAAACTCATTAGCCGGTTAGGGGGATGGTGTATGAATCAATTCCCTTCCCTATTAGACTCCTTGCAGATCTCTGTCAATAAAGTATCCCGGATGAAATGGATCACGAACAACGCTGAACTGACCAGACTCATTATGAATGATCCTCTTGCGGCAGGCACATCTATTCCCTTACGCTTATTAAGAACGTTCTTAAATATGAAACCTGTGATTAAACCTGAGAACTTTG
Organism: Paenibacillus sp. FSL R5-0912; assembly: GCF_000758605.1. Classification (NCBI taxonomy): domain Bacteria; kingdom Bacillati; phylum Bacillota; class Bacilli; order Caryophanales; family Paenibacillaceae; genus Paenibacillus; species Paenibacillus sp. FSL R5-0912. The sequence continues at coordinate 5,202,367 of NZ_CP009282.1, read as the reverse complement.
AGGTTTGCCCGGTATTGCTCGTTCATCCTCAATTAGACCCTATGACTCCTTACCGCTTCAGTAAACCGTTTTATGATAATCTCAAAAGCAGAAAAGAGTATGTGAGTTTAGAGGGTGCGGGTCATTTTCCGATTGAACAACGGGGGCTGGAGCAGATGATTGTTGCTGTGCTTGCTTTTTTGAGAACGATAGAGAACGAACTCGAGAGAGAATGATTGTGATAATAACCAGTCTGACACGGTAGCTTCGTGTTATGGCTGGTTTTTGTTTAAATATAATAATGGTGAAACTCCATACAAATGAACATAAAGAACTTTGAAATAAACATATGTAAGCGCTTGTAGGTTTGTTATATTATTGAAACTGGAGGTGTATCCAGATGTTGTCGATGCTTATTAAACCTATCGTGAAGCTGAACGTCAAGCAGCAGCTGATTCTGCTGTTCCTGATTATGATCTCGCCCATCCTGATTTTGAACAGCTACGGCAACTATAAGGCAGAAGAGATTCTTAAGCGCCACGTCACCAATGCCTATGTGGAGCTGAACAAGCAGAATTTCGCCATCATTAACAGAGATATTGATACGGTTAACAAAATAACAACGACCGTCATCCAGAATCCGATCCTGCAGCAGCTCAATATGAGCGGGGATGATCCCGTGCTTGAACGCGTTGAGCGGTACGAAACCATTGAGAAGCTGCTGGGCAGCTACTCCCAGGGAGCCGAGCGGGGCGACGGGATCTATTACTCGCTGTATGTGTATGATCCGGATAACTATTACTTTTTCGCTCCCAATTTTCCTCAGGTGAAGAAGGCGGGGGTTTATTTTTTCTCCAAGGGTGAAATGCCGTATTGGTTCGAGCAGGTGGTGCAGCAGAAGGGCCACGGTTATCTGATGTTCACCGAGAAGCTGAGCCCGCAGGCCGAGGATCTGAAGACACTCACTTATGTCCGGGCAGTTAATAATATCTATAGAGGTGCTGGGACGATCGGTGTGCTCGTTGTGACCAAGATGGAATCGAAGATCGGTGAATCGCTGAAATCCATCTCCCTGCCGGACGGGGAAATTTATCTGACCGACATGAGTAACCGTGTGCTTGCCTCTACTACGAATTCAACGGGGGAAGTTATTGCTCTGCCTGAGGGATCTGAAGCCGGTGACCCGGAGGGGACCGAGGATATCATCACGGATGACTTCATATATGTAGTCAACAACAATCACGCCTTCGAGCAGAAGCTGGTGTATAAGGTTCCGGTCAAGGCGCTGCTGCAGCAGCAGAACGAAATGAAACGTGTCATTCAATACATAACCGTTGCGTACGCACTGTTTGGGCTGATCATCATCACCTACTTCTGGCGTTCGCTGATGACTCCTTTGCAGAAGCTGGCTTTTTTTGTGCGCAAGTATGAGCCTGGCAACCGCGTTCCCGAGACTCCCCGGAGAGGCAGCAATGATGAGGTCAGTGTGCTGATCGCTTCCACCTATGATATGGCCCGCAGGCTCAACAGCCTGATCATGTACAAATACCAGATGGAGATCAAGCAGAAGGAATCTCAGCTGCAGCTGCTCTATCAGCAGATCAATCCGCATTTACTATACAACACCCTGGAGAGTATTTATTGGAAAAGCTCGCTGGAGGGCAATGTGGAATCCGCGGAAATGATCAAGGAATTATCCAAGCTGATGAAGATCAGCTTAAGCCGGGGGAGAGAGCTGATCACGCTTGAGGAGGAGCTTGAGCATGCCAGTGCCTACATCAAGCTGCAGCAGCATCGGTATGACTATGTGTTCGCCGTCATCTGGAATATTGCTCCTGAAACCAAAAGCAATCTGATTCCCAAGATCACCCTGCAGCCGTTAATCGAAAATGCCATTATTCACGGTGTCAAAAATATGGATGAGGACGGCGAAATCATCATCACCTCCGTTCTGCAGAATGACAGGATTCTGATTACCATTGAGGATAACGGCTATAAGCAGGTCGACTACAAGGCAATTGATCTGGTGCTGAATGATGAGAGCCCCAATCCTGTCAGCGGATATGGCATCCGTAATATTAATCAGCGGGTTCATCTGCATTTTGGCCCGGACTACGGAATCAGCTATGGCCCGCGTGCCGCCGGAGGAACCGTCGTGACAGTAACCCTTCCGAAATCAGAGACTATAGAGTAGAGGAGATATCCTGATGTTCAATATATTAGTTGTTGATGATGAGCCGCTCATTTGTAAAGGACTCAGCAATCTGCTGGCTGCCTCCGGGCTGGATATCGATCATATTTTCACCGCGAACAGCGGGTTTGAGGCACTGGATTGTATCCGGATGGAAGAGATCGATCTGCTCGTCACGGATATTCAAATGGGTGCAATGAGCGGGATCGAATTGATGCAGCATGCCAAAATGACCAAGCCCTGGGTGCAGACGATTGTCATCTCTGCGCACGAGACCTTTCAATATGCCCAGATGGCCGTCCGGCTGGGAGCCAAGGATTACCTGATCAAGCCGCTGAACAGCGAGCAGTTTCTGGACTCGGTGCGGAGTGTTGTGCTCAAAATGGATAAACCTTCCCCCGAGCTGGTCACCTATATGGCCGATATCAGTGAAAGCTTCCGTCTGGAGGAGCCGCTTCCGGAATACAGCAAGCTGCTGAATGTACTGCTGGCCGAAACGGCTGCGGTGCTGGGAACGGAGGAAGAGCTGCGCAAGCTGGACGAACTGAAGCTGCAGGGGCCGTTCTTTGCTGTAATCAAGATCAAGCTCCCCTTCCCGGAGGAGCACCATGCACAGAAATATACCTCCCGTGACCACGGACTGCTGCGTTACGCTGTTCTTAATATTGCCAAGGAGCTGCTGAATCAGGAGTGGAATTCCACAGCATTCTATTCCCCCGATGAAGAGATTACGGTCATTATTCAGTGGGATGAGAAGAGCTACGAGGAATCGGCGACAGGCCAAGTGAGCAGGCTGGATGCGCTGGGCCGCAGTCTGCATTTCAATATTCACCGTTATCTGCATCTGAATGCTGTAATAGGGATCAGCCAGATTCTGAAGGGAATCAGTTTCATGGATGTGCTGAACCGGCAGGCTTCGAAGGCCATTCTCTGGAACAAGGAGCATGCGGACCATTATGTGTTCTACTACGGGGATTTCAACTGGAACAACTATGCTGCCGATCCTTCCGCCGAGGAGCTGCATACGCACAGCAATCTGATTGTGCAGAAGGCGAAGGAATATATCGATGAGAATTACGCCCAGAAGGGCTTGACCATCCATGAAGTAGCCAAGAAGAATCATGTCAGCCCCAATTACCTGAGTTATCTCTTTAAGAAAAATACAGGCCATAACCTGTGGGAATATGTCATCAAGCTGCGGATGGAGGACAGCCGGGAGATGATTCTGAATACCGATCTGCGCCGTTATGAGATTGCCGAGCGGGTGGGGTATGAGTCGCCGGAGCATTTCAGCAAGATTTTCAAAAAATACTATGGAATCAGCCCCAGCGAATTGAAGAAGTAAAAACGCTTACGATTGCCATAGATATAGACATGTTCAGTCCCTCCCCCATTTCCTACAATTAAGGTAGGAGGCGCTTTGCGAAAGTGCTGAAAGACGAAAGGAATGAGGGAGCCAGAATGAACCAGTCTGCTGCGTTACACGATCAACTTCCAGCGGAACTAGAGAGCAAGCCGTATAAACAGAACCGCTGGAAAAAGAACTTTTGGGGCTTTATGTTCCTCGTCCCCGCAATCATCATCTTTATCATGTTTATGTGGGTGCCCATTTTCAAAGGATTTCTGTACAGCTTCTACACGGTGGATTTCGTCAAAGGAAATACATTCGTAGGCATGGACAATTATGCCAGAGCGCTCACGGATTCGGATGTGCTTATCGCTGTGAAGAACACCCTGTACTACATGCTGCTGTGTCTTGTAATCGGTTTCTGGGTTCCGATTGCGTTTGCGATCGCGATTTCGGAGCTGAGAAAATTCGGCGGATTCGTACGTGTAGCAGCGTATTTGCCTTATGTCATGCCTGCGGTTGTCTTGTACGGACTGTGGAGATGGCTGTATGATCCCGTCGGACCGATTAATGCCCTGATTGGCAGCACGGGGGCGGACCAGATCGCCTTCCTGACCGATACCAGGTGGTCGATGATCTCGCTTGTCTTCATGGAGACCTGGCAGCAATTCGGCTCGGGGATGCTCATCTATCTGGCTGCCGTGCTCAGTATTCCCAGGGACTGGTATGAGGCCGCCGAGATTGACGGAGCCGGAGTCTGGGCACGCATCCGCCATATTACACTGCCTTCGCTGCGCAATCTGATTCTGCTCATGCTGATTCTGCAGATCATTGCTACCTCTCAAGGGTACCAGTCGCAGATGGCCCTGCTCGACGGAGGACCGAACAATGCTACGCTGACCTATGCGCTGCTCATTGTGAAATATGCTTTTACAAGACTGGATTATGGTACGGCGACTGCGCTGGGAATGCTGATGTTTGTTGTTCTGGGCGGTTTGGGCATTTTACAGTTCAAGCTTAACAAGGAGGACAACTAGGATGAAGAGCGCAGACAGAGGGATTCTCTCCGAACATGATCTTAAGAAGACCGGCAATAAAATCGTATATGGAATCATGGTGTTTTTCATTCTGTTAATGATTTTTAGCATGCTATATCCTATATTGATGACCATGTTCAACGGACTTAAGTCCAATGTTGAGGTTAACTCATTCCCGCCGCATTTTTTCCCGCAGGAATGGCATTTCAGCAATCTTAAGGATGCGCTGGATTATATCAATCTGCCGATGTTTCTAAGAAACACGCTGTACATTTTCGCCGGGAACATGGTAGCTACCCTGGTTGTACTGGGCCTGGCCTCCTTCAGCATCTCGCGGATGAATGTGCCTTACCGCAAGGCCTTCTACTTCTTCTTCCTGATGACGCTGTTTATACCGGCCACGAGCTATATGATTCCGAACTTTGTCAATCTCAAGGAACTCGGACTCTTGAACCAGTATGCTGCTTTCTGGCTGCCGGCAGGTGCGAATACCTTCTTCTTCCTGCTGCTCAAGAACTTCTTCGACGGAATTCATCCTGAGATTCTTGAAGCCGCACGGATTGACGGGGCCTCGGAGCCGAGAAGCTTCTTTACCATTGCTGTTCCGCTGTCCATTCCGATTTTTGCGACACTCGCGATCTTTATCTTCTCCACAGCCTGGAACGACTGGTTCTGGCCGTCGCTTGTCATGCACAGTGAGGAGAAGTACACTCTCGCAACAGCGATCTATAAATACGTTATTAATGTAAAAGCACTGAATACGAATATCAAATTTGCCATTCTGTTCATTGTCTCGCTGCCGCCGATCCTGGTTTTCCTGATCTTCCAGAAGTTTATTATGCGCGGTGTCTCGTTGTCGGCTGTTAAAGGGTGATCAGAATTATGCTGCAGAAGGATATGGATCGTAAACCTGCACATGAAAGGAATATAAATACACCTCGTTTGTAAACAGTTTCTCTTTTATGATGAATTTGTAAGCTAATTATGAATTGAAAAGGGGAGTTTCAATGCGTAAATTTTCCAGTGTATTAGCATGTCTCCTGGTGACGGGATCGTTATTGTCCGCTTGCGGCGGCAATAATAACGGGAACAAACCGGCGGCAAATGGAGGAGAGGCGACACCAGCACCAGCAGCTACTAATGCAGCAGAAGAGACCACGGCTCCTACAGAAGCACCGGTAGATGATATCACCCAGAGAAAAGTAACGATCAAAATTCACTATCCAACTCCTGACCTTACCGAAGTAAGAGCACAGGAGGATGACAAGATCAAACGGTTCCAGGAAGTCTATCCGAATGTGGAGATTGTCAAGGATGACTGGCAGTACAATGTAAGTGAAATCGGTGTGAAGATGGCTGCGAACGAAGCGCCAACCTTCTTCAATACGTACGCAACAGAAGCGAAATTCCTGGTCGAGAAGGGCTGGGTCGCTGATGTTACGGATCTGTGGAATAACTATGAATTCAAGGATCAGATCAACCCTGTACTGCAGAACCAGTTCATTATTGACGGCAAAGTGTACGGTGTAACGCAGAAGGGCTATGTCACCACGACGATGATCAATAAGAAGATGCTCGATGAAAAAGGTGTAGCTGTCCCTCCAATGGACTGGACCTGGGATGACATGCTGAATACAGCCAAAGGCGTAGCAGATACCAAGAAAGGGATCTCCGGTATTGCTCCAATGGGTAAAGGCAACGAAGCAGGCTGGAACTGGACCAACTTCCTGTTCGAAGCAGGTGGTGAAATCCAGAAGATTGAAGGCGGCAAGGTTGTAGCTACATTCAATTCGGATGCCGGTGTGAAGGCGCTGGATTTCTATAAGAAGCTAAGATGGGAAGCAAAAGCTGTTCCTCAGGACTGGGCGCTTGGCTGGGGCGATGCTGTAGGCGCGTTCCAGCAGGGACGTACTGCTATGGTAATGGCCGGATCTGACGGTGTTATCGAGCAGGCGCTCAACCAGGGCGGACTCAAACCTGAAGATGTACTTACTTACCCGATGCCTGCTGCTGAAAAAGGCGGCAAGCATACCGGCGTACTCGGCGGGGACTATCTGGTTATCAATCCGAACGCCAGCAAAGACGAGCAGGAAATGGCCTTCCGCTATATTACTTTCGATTACTTCTCTGACAAAGGTCTTGAAGCTCTTGACGCGATTATCAGCCAGCGCAAAACGGACGGCAAATACTACATCCCGCCGCTCCTTGATTACTATGCTGCCGATTCCGACTTCGGCAAGAAGACCAAAGCTGTCTATGACAAGTACGACATCGTCTATCAATATAGCCCTGAAATCATGGCGCTGCTTGATGGTAAACCTGAAGCGCAATACAATACTCAGGATTACTACGCCACCATGTCTAATGTAATCCAGGAGCTATTCTCGAAAGAGGGTACAGATTCCAAGGCCCAGCTCGACGCTGCAGCCAAAACTGTGCAGGAGAAATTCTTCGATACTATTAAAGTGGAGTAGCAGCGGGTTTCATAAATGAACGGTTCAGGAGTATTGAACTGAGCAATATTACTTAAAGGCAGGGGGCCTTAGTCTCCTGTCTTTTTGCTATATTATTTATATTATAACTAAATGCAGGAATGGAATTTGGGGGTCCAGAGCCGAGTGGAGCATATGACAGAGGAGATCCTGTTCAGAAATTTAGAGCCGATAAGAAGGCCTCCAAGGATGAATGCGGCTAAAACAGATGATCTAGGCAGTACCCCGTTAGCAGAAAAGACAAAATTCGAGCAATTATAACACATAAAATGGTAAAATAACCTGATTATGATCGAATGAAAGCGCTTTGAAAACAAATCAAAAAAACTTTATACTTTGTGAAAGATTTCACTATACAATGCGTAGAGAATATGATAAGATAAATGTGTAGAGAAAAACAACCTAAAAATTGACAGGAGGACGAGGGAGATGGCAGTTAAAAACGAAGTCGCCGCCCAAGTGAAACAAACCACCGCTGAAGAATATATTCAGACTTTGGTGGATAAAGCAAAGAAAGCTCATGCAGAGTTTATGGGGCTGGATCAAGAGCAGACAAACACAATCGTTCATGCAATGGCGTTGGCCGGACTCGACAAGCACATGTACTTGGCTAAGCTGGCTGTTGAAGAAACAGGCCGCGGTGTCTATGAAGACAAAATTACGAAGAATATCTTCTCAACTGAATATATCTGGCACGGAATTAAGTACGACAAGACAGTAGGCGTTATTGAGGATAACGCTTATGACAACTTCCAGAAGATTGCTGAACCAGTCGGAATCATTATGGGTATCACACCGGTAACCAACCCAACATCCACCACGATGTTTAAAGCGTTGATTTCCGCCAAGACACGTAATCCTATTATATTCGGTTTCCATCCGTCAGCGCAAGAGTGTAGTGCGGCAGCAGCCAAAATTCTACATGATGCAGGCGTAAAAGCCGGCGCTCCTGAGAACTTCATCCAATGGATCGAGCTTCCGACCATGGACAAAACAAATGCACTGATGAACAATCCTGACGTTGCACTGATTCTGGCAACCGGCGGATCGGCAATGGTTAAAGCAGCTTACAGCTGCGGCAAACCGGCACTCGGCGTAGGTCCTGGTAACGTACCTGCCTTCATTGAGAAGAGTGCTGACATTGATCAGGCAGTAACTGACCTTATCCTTTCCAAGACTTTTGATAACGGTATGATCTGTGCTTCTGAGCAAGCGGTTATTATTGAAGAAGCGATTTTTGACCAAGTGAAGAAAAAAATGATTGCGAACGGCTGCTACTTTGTAAACAAAGAAGAAGCTGGCAAGCTGACAAGCGGCGCAATGAACGTAGAGAAATGTGCGGTTAACCCTGCTATCGTAGGCCAATCCGCTGTGAAGATCGCTGAAATGTGCGGTATTCAGGTTCCTGCCGGAACGAAGATCCTGGTAGCTGAGCTTGAAGGCGTAGGTACTAAATATCCGCTGTCTGCTGAGAAGCTGAGCCCGGTTCTGGCTTGCTACAAAGTGAAGAATGCTGACCAGGGTATTGAACGCGCAGCTGAAATCGTTGAATTTGGCGGCATGGGCCACAGCTCGGCCATCCACTCCAACAACGAAGAAGTAATCATGAAGTTCTCCAACCGTCTGCAAACCGGACGTATTCTCGTCAACTCGCCATCTACACACGGCGCAATCGGCGATATTTACAACACCAATATCCCTTCACTGACACTGGGCTGCGGATCTTATGGACGCAACTCTGTATCGCAAAACGTGACTGCAATCAATCTGATCAACGTGAAAAGGGTGAACCGTCGTACCGTGAATATGCAATGGTTTAAAGTACCTGACAAGATTTACTTCGAAAAGGGATCCACACAGTATCTGGCCAAAATGCCTGACATCACTCGTGTAGCAATTATCACCGACCCTATGATGGTTAAACTGGGTTATGTAGAAAGAGTTGAGCACTATCTGCGTCAACGCCAGACTCCTGTAGCTATCGAAGTGTTCTCGGAAGTTGAACCGGATCCATCGACAACTACTGTAGAAAAAGGTACTGCCATGATGAACAGATTCCAGCCTGACTGCATCATCGCACTCGGCGGCGGTTCCCCAATGGACGCAGCAAAAGGAATGTGGTTGTTCTACGAACATCCGGATGCAGACTTCAACGGCCTGAAACAGAAGTTCATGGATATCCGCAAACGGGTATACAAATTCCCTAAGCTCGGCAACAAAGCGAAATTCGTTGCAATTCCAACAACTTCCGGTACGGGTTCCGAAGTAACATCGTTCGCAGTAATCACAGACAAGACAACGGGTAATAATACAAAGTATCCGCTGGCCGATTATGAGCTGACTCCAGACGTAGCGATTATCGATCCTGAGTTTGTATATAGCTTGCCTAGAACTGCTGTTGCCGATACAGGTATGGATGTATTGACACATGCAATCGAAGCTTATGTATCTGTAATGGCTAGTGACTATTCAGATGGTCTGGCAATCAAAGCGATTCAACTGGTGTTCCAGTGGCTGGAGAAATCCGCACTGACTGGCGACAAGCTTGCCCGCGAAAAAATGCACAACGCATCTACACTTGCCGGTATGGCCTTTGCAAATGCATTCCTGGGTATCAATCACAGCTTGGCGCACAAATGGGGCGGCCAGTACCACACAGCGCATGGCCGTACTAATGCGATCCTGATGCCGCACGTTATCCGTTACAATGCTAAGAAACCTACGAAGTTCGCTTCGTTCCCTAAATATTCGCACTTTGTAGCTGACGAACGGTATGCTGAAATCGCCCGTATCCTGGGATTGCCAGCACGCACTACTGAAGAAGGCGTAACCAGCCTGATCAATGCAATCCGCGACATGAACAAAAAACTCGGCATCGAAGAATCCTTCTCGGCTCTTGGTTTTGATCCTAAGGACTTCGAATCCCGTGTAGATTACCTGGCTGACCGTGCATTTGAAGACCAATGTACAACTGCCAATCCAAAAATGCCGCTGGTATCTGAGCTTGCTGATGTATACCGCAACGCATTCTACGGAAAATTCGACAACTAATCTAAGATTGCCTGGTAAAGTATAAGGTTAAAGGTTAATATGGAACTGGATGGAAGTGACAAATATCACTGAAAGAGTGATATTTGTCACAGTCCTTTTTCAGAAAATAAACTAAAATGTTTATATAAACAACGATCCCAGTTATGAAGTCGCGATTGTGAATTTTATAACAACCGAGTAGCTATGGGATCACGAGACACGGGATTAACCTTCAAGCCCGCGATCTCTACAAATATACTAAATATAAATGGAGGGATTTAGCATGTCGGTGATTGAAAAAGAAGTACAAGAGGTTAAGTCGAGTTGGAGAAGTTTTACTAAAGGTACATGGGCCAAGAAAGTTGACGTTAATAACTTTATTGCCAAGAACATCAATCCTTATGAAGGAAACGAAGAATTCCTTGTAGGTCCTACCAGCAATACTACTGAATTGTGGAAGATTATCTCCCAACTGAGTAAGGAAGAAAGAGAAAGAGGCGGCGTATGGGATGTTTCCCTCGATACTGTCTCCACCATCACTTCCCATAACCCAGGTTATATTGACAAGGACAAGGAACAAATTGTCGGCGTTCAGACTGATGCCCCTTTCAGACGTTCCATTCAACCGTTCGGCGGTATCAAAATGATGATCGATGCTACTAAGGCTTACGGCTTCGAACTTCCGCAAAATATCGTTGACATGTTCACGAACATCCGCAAAACGCATAACCAAGGCGTTTTTGATGCATATACACCAGATATGAGAGCTGTGCGTAAATCCGGCGTAATCACAGGTCTTCCTGATGCATACGGCCGCGGACGCATTATCGGCGACTATCGCCGTATTGCCCTGTACGGTATCGATTTCCTGATTAAAGACAAGAAGCAACAACTAACCGAGCTTGAAGTGGATTCCATGACTGAAGATGTAATTCGTCTGCGTGAAGAGCTGTCCGAGCAAATGCGCGCTCTGGGCGAATTGAAGCAAATGGCTGCTGCTCATGGTCTTGATATTTCCAAACCTGCTAATAACTTCAAAGAAGCTACTCAATGGGTATACTTCGGTTATCTTGCAGCAGTTAAAGAGCAAAACGGTGCCGCAATGTCCTTGGGACGCGTATCCTCTTTCCTTGATATCTATGTACAACGCGATTTTGAAGAAGGTACTCTTACTGAAGAACAAGCGCAAGAAATCGTTGACCATTTCGTAATGAAGCTGCGTATCGTGAAATTCCTGCGTACGCCTGACTATAACGATCTGTTCTCTGGCGACCCTACTTGGGTAACTGAATCCATCGGTGGTATGGCTGAAGACGGAACAACTCGCGTAACCAAGAACAGCTTCCGCTTCCTGCATACCCTGTACAATCTGGGTCCTGCACCAGAACCAAACCTGACTGTACTGTGGTCTGAAAAGCTGCCTGAAGGCTTCAAAAAATATTGTGCCAAGGTTTCCATTGAAACCAGTGCTATCCAATATGAGAACGATGATGTAATGCGTCCATACTGGGGTGAAGACTACGCGATTGCTTGCTGTGTATCCCCAATGCGTATCGGTAAACAAATGCAGTTCTTCGGCGCCCGCGCCAACCTTGCAAAAGCCTTGCTGTATGCGATCAATGGTGGTGTAGACGAGAAGTCCGGTGCCCAGGTAGGTCCTGAATATCCTGCTATTACTTCCGAATATCTTGATTACAACGAAGTAATGAAACGCTTCAAACCGATGATGGAATGGCTGGCTAAGACTTATGTCAATACCCTGAATATCATCCACTATATGCATGACAAATATTCCTATGAACGTATTGAAATGGCGCTGCATGACCGCGACATTCTGCGTACAATGGCTTGCGGTATTGCTGGCTTGTCCGTTGCTGCTGACTCCCTGAGCGCAATTAAATATGCCAAGGTTAAACCGATCCGCAACGAACAAGGTATTGCAATCGACTTCGAAACAGAAGGCGAATTCCCTTGCTACGGCAACAACGATGATGCTGTTGACAATATCGCAGTTGAACTGGTTGAAACCTTCATGTCGATGATCCGCAAAAACAAAACTTACCGTGATGCTGTGCCGACTCAATCGGTATTGACAATCACTTCGAACGTGGTATATGGCAAGAAGACTGGTACTACTCCTGATGGACGTAAAAAAGGCGAACCATTCGCACCTGGTGCTAACCCAATGCACGGACGCGACAAGAAGGGTGCACTTGCTTCCCTGAACTCTGTTGCTAAACTGCCTTACTCCGATGCACAGGATGGTATCTCCAACACATTCTCGATCGTTCCTAAGGCTCTGGGTAAAGACGAAGAATCCCGTAAGTCCAACCTGGTATTCATGATGGACGGATACTTCCACAACAACGCTCAGCACTTGAACGTTAACGTATTTAACCGTGAGCAGCTGATTGATGCAATGGATCACCCTGAGAACTACCCGCAATTGACCATTCGTGTATCCGGCTATGCTGTTAACTTCATCAAGCTGACCCGCGAACAACAGTTGGATGTTATCAACCGTACGTTCCACGATTCCATGTAAGAATTGTTCTTGCAGATCAAGAATTGAAATAAATCAAAGAGCTGCCGCCCTTGCAAGAGGGCGGTACACTCTTGTTTAAAAGTAATTAAAATTTTAAGGTTTTTTTCGAAAGGATGACATCTCATGCTTAAAGGACATATCCACTCCTTAGAAACATTTGGGACGGTGGATGGCCCCGGTATCCGCTTCGTGCTTTTTATGCAGGGCTGCCTACTTAAGTGTCAGTATTGCCACAACCCGGATACCTGGGGACTGAATGAAGGCAAGGAAATGACCGTTGAAGAAGTGCTTGCGGAAATTGAACCTTACCTGAATTATTATAAAACTTCCGGCGGCGGGCTTACCGTATCCGGCGGTGAACCCACACTGCAGGCACATTTCGTCAAACAGCTATTCACCGAAGTGAAGAAACGCTGGAATTTGCATACTACGCTTGATACTAACGGCTATAATGATGGTTCGAAAATCAGCGACTTGCTGGATGTTACCGATCTTGTGTTGCTGGATCTGAAGCACATCGATGATGAAGCTCATATTAAGCTGACTGGCAAATCCAACGACCGTACCTTAAAGCTTGCCCGCTGGTTGTCAGATAATAACCGTAAAATGTGGATTCGCCACGTATACGTTCCCGGCATTCATAATAAGGAAGAGGATTTGCGGAATCTCGGCCGATTCATTGGTACGCTTAATGGAGTAGAGAAGTTTGAAATTCTGCCTTATCACGTAATGGGAATTTATAAATGGAAAGAGCTTGGCCGTCCCTACGAGCTTGAAGGGGTGGAGTCACCGGACGAAGAAGAAGTGCAGCGTGCATACCGGCTGATTGAAGAGGGCCGTAAACAGTCTGCTTTGGTATAAATTCATACACGATATAACGAAAGCGGAGCTTCCAATTTGAGGAGTTTCGCTTTTTTGATGTACGGTGTAGTGAGTTCAACATACATAGCAACGTGTGAAATTGATGATAATTGTAATTTATATGTATAGGTATTCTGACGTGAAAGCATTGGAATTTCTTTTTTGAAAGCTTTTGTGTGATGAAATATAACTTAATGATGTCGCTAAACACAACTGAATTCGCTTACATTAGAGTATTTTATCCCTATTGTAGATGAATCTTAACCTTACGATTACAATCAGGGTTTTCTATAATAAGAGTTGTAAGGGAAACCATTAAATAGGGAGGGTCACCCGTAATGAGAAAAAGCTTAACTATGCTGTTGTCCCTGATGTTCGTTACCTCAGCACTGCTGGCAGGTTGTGGAGGCAACAATAACAATGCTGCTGCAACGGAAGAACCGGCTGCAACGAATGAGCCTGCTGCAACCAATGCTGTCGCAACCGAAGAACCGGTTAGCGCTGAACCTTTTGAAATGACGGTCCGTCATACTCAGGTAGGTGCAGATAAACAGAAACGCCTGGCGATCCTGGAGGATGTAGTCGGCAAGGTGCAGGAAGAAGTACCGGGATTGACCTTCAAGCTGGATGGAGTCGATTCGGATGTGAACCGTAAAGAGAAGCTGCGCGGGGAAATGGCGGCCGGGAATCCTCCGGAGATCTTCGACCTGTTCGGCAGTCCGGATTCCAAGATCTATGCCAAAGAAGGTAAGCTGCTCGATCTGACCCCGATCCTCGATGAACTAGGCATTAAAGACAAATTCTCCAATCTGGATCCATTTACTTACGAAGGTAAAATCTACGGTCTGCCAATCGGCGGTTCAGGTGAAGGGTTCTTCTACAATAAAGAATACTATGACAGCAAGGGCTGGAAGGCTCCGGCCACCTTCGCTGAGCTGGAACAGCAGCTGGCTGATATCAAGGCTGACGGCAAAGTGCCGCTTGCCGGGGCTTCCAAGGCTGGCTGGGTACCGCTAATGCTTGCCAACCATCTCTGGTCACGTTATGCCGGACCGGATGTTACAGCGAAGTTCGCTACGGGTGAAGCTAAATGGAATGATCCGAATGTAGTCAAAGGCTTTGCGAAATACAAGGAATGGGTAGACAAAGGCTACTTCAAAAAAGGCGAACTCGGCTTCGAGTATGCTGAATATACAACCCAGTTCACCAGCGGCGAAGCAATCCTGATGTATGACGGCACATGGAAGTCCTCTGTATTCAAAGCCGGACAATCCGGTGAAGGTCTGATTGGTAAAGTCGGATTCTTCAATATTCCGGCGGTAGACGGCGGAGTGGGCGATCAGACGGCACTCATGCGTGATGTGAACAACGGCTATGGCTTCTCGGCATCTGCAGGTGAAGATGAACGTCAACTCGCTGCAGTCAAATCATTCATTAAGAATATGTTCAATGAAGAAATGCAGCTGCGCGGTCTGGTGGAAGATGGAGTACTGCCGGCTATGAAGATTGATCAGGCGGTACTAAATGAGAATATTACCGATGATCTGATGAGTGAGATTGTAGCAGTACTCAACAGCTCACAGTCCTCCTTCCCGGCATTTGACTCTCTGGTGCAGGCAGATGTGACTACCGAGATCAGTAATATCCAGATTCAAAGCTTGATTGGCGGACAGACCACTCCTGAGAAGATGGGAGATGCACTGCAGAAGATTCAGGAAGAAGCGAACGCAGCAGTAGAATAAGAGGCGGTAAATTGAATGTACCCTGGTGCTTGCTCCAGGGTACATTTTTAAAAGACAAGACTTTATATGTTTCGGGGTCCCCGCAAAGTACCTGAGTAAGCTTCGAAGCCAAAGCCCCACTTTGTGGGGTTGTTTTAAAGTGAGAGATGTCTAAGCAACTTGGAGGTAGTCATGAATAAGGCACTAAGAAATCCTCTGGTGTTCATTCTGTTCGTTATACCGGCACTGGTTCTGTTCATTATGTTCTTCATTTACCCTATTTTCAGTTCACTCTACTATAGCTTCACCAGTTGGAACGGTGTATCCGATACAGTGAAATACGCCGGACTGGACAACTTCAAAAAAGCCCTGGGAGATGAACGCTTCTGGGTTTCTGTTAAAAATAACGGCTGGTTCATTCTGTTCTCCGTATGCATTCAGGTGCCGCTGATTGTCTTCTTCTCCTTATTAATTGCTAATGTGAAGAAGCTGAAGGGCCTTTACAAGACAGCAGTATTCATGCCATCCATTATGTCTACTGCAGTTATCGGTATTCTGTGGGGCTTCATTTATGAGCCGAATATCGGCTTGTTCAACAAAGTGCTTGGTCTTGCCGGCATTGAGCCTGTCTACTGGCTGTCGGATGAACGCTTCGCCATGCTGTCGATTCTGATTACGAATGCCTGGCAATGGACCGGATTCTACATTGTAATGGTGCTGGCGGCTATTCTCTCCATCCCCGGTGAACTGGATGAGGCTGCGGCCATCGACGGTGCTACGGGCTTCCAGCGTGCTACACGCATCACTTTGCCGCTGATCGTTCCCATTATCTCGGTAGTAATCATGCTCTCTATTGCCGGAGCGATGAAGGCCGCAGATATCGTCATTGTTATGACCAAAGGCGGCCCGGCAGGTTCAACTGAGGTTATGGCCACCTATATGATTAAATATGCGATCACTAATTTCAAGTATGGGTACGGCAATACGATTGCAGTTCTGATCTTTATGTTCACGCTCGTGGTTACAGCTCTCTATCAGCTGCTGTTTGCCCGTCGTAATGAAAGGATTGAATACTGATGCCGCGCCTGAAGAAAAGCTTACCTCATGTTGCTCTGCTGGGATACCTGATCGTTGTACTCTTTCCGTTTCTCTTTGTCCTGTTCTCCTCGGTGAAGAAGGATAACAATGCGATCGCCCTGAATCCGTTCGGGATTCCGAAGACATTCGAATTCTCGAACTACGTTGAAGCATGGGTGAACGCTAAGATCAGCACATACTTTTTTAACAGCTTATATATTTCGATCCTATCATCGGTGGTATCCATTCTGCTGGCTTCTATGTTTGCCTTCGCGGTTACGCGGATGCGCCAGGGGAAATGGAACAAGATTCTTTTTTCGCTGGTCCTGATCGGCATGCTTATTCCGAACAATGCACTGATGCTGCCTATCTACACGATTGTCCGCAAGCTTCATATTCTCAATACACACTGGGCACTGATTATTCCTTATATCGCCAATGCAATTCCATTCACGATTATTATCCTGGCTGCATTCATGCGCTCACTTCCCAGTGAAATTGAAGAGGCGGCGGTCATGGATGGCTTGAAGGCTCCAGGTATCTTTGCTAGAATTATTGTACCTTTGACAGTTCCCGCCATGGTTACGGTCTTCATTGTTAATTTCCTGGGAAATTGGAACGAGTTCCTGCTGGCTAACTATTTCCTCTCTAATGACGAGCTGCGCACCCTTCCGGTGGGCATGGTTCAATTCCGTGATCAATATCAGATGAACTACGCGCAAATGTCGGCGGGTATTGTCTACAGCGTGGTCCCGGTCATCATCATTTATGCTATTTTGCAGGAGAAGATTATTGAAGGCGTAACAGCAGGCAGTGTAAAAGGATAACCCTATTCATGTCAGGAGCATGGGCCGATGAATTTGCGCTACAAATTATTTACGGCATTTCTGGGCCTGATTATCATTCCCTTATTCATTCTTGGCATGATTATGTTCTTCGTCACCTATAATTCGATAGAGAAGAAGTACAGCCAGCAATCTGAATATTCACTTAAGGCGATCAGTTACAGCATTTCGAATGTATTTAAAGATATGGACAACGTGACAGACAACGGAATTGCCACCTCGGTGTTTCACATGGCGCTCAGTGCGGATGATCCCTCCAAACAGGATTTGACCGACGCCGAGCAGCTCAGCCTGAATGCCAGCCAACGCAATTTCCGTAGTCTGCTCTATAATCATCCGTCGATCAGCTATGCGTTTCTGTATAATTTTAATGGAAAAGGCAGCTCGGAGATCGTATCGGTATTCACCAAAGAAAATTTCCGCACACTCCCTTACGATAAGTTCAAAGGAAGTGATCTCTACCAGGAGGTTATGAAGCTAAACGGGGTTCCGAAATGGCTGGCTCCGCATGAGTATCCCGAACTGACGGGAACGGAGGCTGTGTTTACCCAGATCCGGCTGATCAAGGAGCTAAGCTTTTTTCAGAACATCGGTATTCTGGTAGTCCAGATCAAGAACTGGGAGTTCGAATCGATATTCCGCAATCTCAAGATCGGGGACAGCAGCCAGAAGGTATCTTTTATGCTGGTCAACGATGACGGGATGATCCTGCTTGACCCCGACAGGCAGCTGGACGGACAGGATTTCCGCGACTTTACTACGAAGGATATTACCTTTAACCCGGGCTTCCAGAGCTACAAAACCCAATTTGACGGCGAAAAGAGCATTCTGTCAGTCTACCACCTGAAGGATTATCCATGGAGCCTTGTTTCTGTGACCTCCTGGGGCTCGTTGTCCCATGAAGTAACTGTGTTTGCCCGCTGGTTTGTGGTGGTTATATTCCTGTGCCTGCTCGGTGCAGTGATCTTCAATCTGTTCTTCATGAACCGGATTACAGGGGGGATTGCTGTGATCGTCCGCTTCATGCGGCGGGTGGAGGATGGAGACCTGACAACCCGGGTCGAGGAGAAGGGCAGTGACGAAATGACGCTGCTCGCCAGAGGCTTCAATGATCTTATGGACAAAATCAATTCATTATTCAACAGGGTCAATGAAGAGCAGCGGCGCAAAAATCAGGCGGAAATGCGCGTGCTGCAGGCGCAGATCAAACCGCATTTTCTGTTCAATACGCTGGAATCCATCAATGTGCTGGCTGTGCAGAATGAAGGGCGCAAAGTCAGTGAGATGGTCTACAGGCTGGCCAGTATTCTGCGGATCAGTATCCAGGACAGAGATGAAATCACGCTGGAAGAAGAGGTTAAGCATCTGCGCAACTATCTGGATATTCAGAAATTCCGGTTCGAGGATCTGTTTGATTATGAGCTTGAGGTGCCGGAGGAGCTGCTGGGCTGCGGAATTCTGAAGCTTACGCTGCAGCCGCTGGTTGAGAACAGCATACAGCATGGTTTTGAGGGGATCAGTTACAAAGGTCTGGTAAGTGTCAGGGTCTGGGAAGACCGGGGGAATCTGATTCTGCGGATTCAGGATAACGGGATCGGCATGACTCCGTCCCAGCTGTCCATGTTTCAGTATATGGTTAACGATCCGGCGGAACAGAAGCCTGAAGGTAAACCGGAACACGGAATTCACCTGGAGCGCAGGGGGCTTGGCGTACGCAGTGTAGCAGACCGCATCCGTATAGAGTACGGCGATAGATATGGGATTTTCATCTGTGCAAGTCCTGGTGAGGGAACGATTATCCAGTGCGTCATACCTAAATACGGGCAGGGGGAAGATCATTATGCTAAAGGTATTATTGGTTGACGATGAGGCGCCTATCCTTAACAATCTCAACAAAGTGCTGCCTTGGCATGACATGGGGATGGAGGTTACGGGGATGGCCCGCAGCGGAATGGAAGCTCTGCGTATCGCTGAAGAGGCGACGCCCGATCTGGTGCTCTGTGACATCCGTATGCCGGTGATGGACGGACTTACATTCATCGGCAAGCTGCGTGAGATGGGGCTGGAGAGTGAGGTTCTGCTGCTAAGCGGGTATCAGGAGTTTGATTATGCGCGTGAGGCCATCCGCCTTGGTGTGAAGGAATATATCTGCAAGCCGATACATTATGAGGAGCTTGGCAACAAGGTGCGGGAGATTGGAGCCCGAATCCGCAGCAAACAGTATAAGGATAAACTGTATAACAGTATTCCCTTGTTTCAGGAGATGCCTGTACCCGAGGATTCCGCCAAAAAAACTCCGGATCAATTGATGAGCCAGGCGGCGAATTATATTACCGAGCGGCTGAGCTATGACCTTGGCATTGAAGAGGTGGCGAACCGGATCGGCATTAGCAGCAGCTATTTCTGCCTGCTCTTCAAGAACCGCTTTGCGATGACCTTTGTGGAGTATGTAACTTTGCAGAGGATTGAAGCCGCCAAATTCATGCTGGCCAGCAGTGACAAAAGCATTACTGCGATCAGCTCGGGAGTGGGTTATCAGGAGCGGCGTTATTTCACCAAGGTATTCCAGAAACAGACGGGGATGTCCCCTAAGGAATACCGCGATAAATACAGGACAGCTGAGGCACGGTAAGTCTGCCTTCATATCATTTGAGCTTGCGGAAAAAAGAAGCCAGCGGCTAAGCAACCGCTGGCTTAAGTATGTTCATCTGTCGGGGGAATTCATCAGTCTTCTTCATTAAAGGCTGTTCTCTTCCATACCACGCCGATTTCCTGTTCCCAGGCCAGCAATTGAACATTCTGAATCAGAGCGGCAGTTGCTGCCAAGGCCTCCTCCCAAGCCTTTTGGGGAAGGGCGCTATTCATAATCACGAGGAGGTGGGCTGGAATCCGCCTGCAATACGTATCATAGATCTGTGCTCCGTATTGTTGAATGAAGGCTTCTGGACGTGTTTTCAGAACGGCGTCGGCAAATTTCTTCCGGCCGGACCCGGCGAGCAGGATGAAGCGCCAAGGCTCTTTTTTGGAGTGAAAGGGTGCCCAAACCGCGTTGTTCAGCAAGCCGAGAAGTGTGTTCCGGGCAATGGGAACGCCATTGAATTCCTGTATGGTTCTTCTGCCGCGTATCGTCTGTATGAGCTGGCTGTCAGGAGAGGTCATAGCTTGTCCCTCATATTTCCGGTACGTAGGCACCCGAGATTTCGTCAATGACCTTGCTGAGTCCAATGGGGCCATAGCCTGCAAACCACAGATTTGCATCTCCGATATATACATGGTTATTCTTGACTGCTGTAAGGTTAGCCCAGATTGAAGTGTTCATAATGTTATCCAGAGCCGTCTGATTACTGTCACCGGGACGGAGAATGATGAACATACGGTCAGGATTCAGCTCGGGGAGTACTTCTTCAGAGATGGCTACATTCCATGAGTCCTTGAAATCTATGCGCTCTGTGGAAGCAGGGGTTCGTCCGAGAGGACCGAACAGCGTGAAGTTATCACCCGGTTGGATCAGCTGCAGCTGCTTGTCCTGTATCCGCATATAAGCGACAGTTTCATTAGGAGCAGCAGCAGCCAATTTGTCTCTTACCTTGGCTATCTTCGCTTCATAATCGGCATGGATCTGGTCAGCCTCGGCTTCTTTGCCGAAGATCTCTGCCGTTTGCCGGAATCTTGTCCAATCTTCTTCGTTCTCATTATCGAAAAGTATCGTTGGTGCTATCCTGGACAGCTGCTCATAGTTTTCCTCATTAAGTGTCTTTGAAGCGAGAATGAGATCCGGCTCCGACTCGAGCAGTGCTTCCAAGTTAGGGGCTTCTCCTGAGCCGATAGCGATAGTATCCTTCATCTGGTCCGCCAAGTATTCGGGGAATCCCAGGTCATTGTATGTAACCATGGCATGCGGTTCAATTCCGAGTGCCAGCAGATGGTCTGCAAAAACATATAGCATGCCCGCAACCTTTTTTGGATGAGCCGGAATTTCTATATCCCCTTTAATGGTTGAGATAATCCGGGTTTCTGTATTCTCTGCCAAGTTGGCAGCTGCTGGTGAAGGAGTGGCGGCAACCGCTGAACTTCCTTTATTTCCGCTGTTGCTGCATCCAACGATTAATCCCAGCATGAGTACTCCAAGCAGGCCGATGACCCCCAGGTTAAATTTGTGACTGAACTTTTGAGTACTAGGAAACACAAGCCACACACCTTTCATAATTGAGTTTGATAATCATTATCACCACCTAATTATAAGGAGCTGCCTACCTGGGTGCCATGGATAAAAATGCTCATCGTCTGGACATATCGCTCATGAGCAATGAACTTGAACGACGCAGAAATAATTCATGGGCCAGCGAAGTATAGCAGGAATAGAGGCTTGAATCACCGAGCTCGTAGACATTTCCTTGCTGTACGGCGCGTAATTCCTTCCAAGCTTCCTGTGAAGCAAGCGAGTGATGGATCATGTTACGCTGTGCGGTGTTACCCGATGTAAATAAAATCAGATGGTCAATACTATATTCCGACAGCTGATCTGCAGTAAGAAGAGCAGAATGCGCTACATTCAACAATTGCCGGGGTCTGGCCAGCTGCAGATCGTTATACAGGACGGTACCCAAGTTACGGTTGCCGAACAAACGGAAGCGGCCCTGCTCATATTGTGCTACAGCAACGTTCTCGTCTGCCAGCTTCTCTCTAACATTGACCCGCAGTCTCTCGGCGAGCTCTTCGTATGCCGCCAGCCACTGCTGCGCGATATCCAGGCGGTTCACCGCTCTCGCAATTATCCGGAAATGTTCACGCCACTCCCCTTCGAATGGAACAGTACACGTTGGCGCAATGTGGGGGAACAAGAAAGCTTTGTCCGGTTCCGCATAATCCGAAGGCTCGAAGCTGATTATCAGCTCCGGACGGGCATCTGCCAGTCTGTCTAGGTCGGGCTGGTCATGTCCCAGGCTGATTATGTTATGCAAGCCGTGGCCGGACCCGCGTGAATTGTTCAACAGCGCTGCATAAGGTGTTAAACCGAGCGCCAGCAAATGAGAAGTGTAGGGATGGGCCATAGAAGCAATTTGTGTGGATGTGCGCTGTTTTTTGATATACACAGATGGTGAAATGCCAGTGACTGATTTGAACTTACGGCTGAAATAGAATTCATCCTGATAGCCCACACGGTTCGCAGTATCACGGAGGGTGAGTTCAGAGCGGAGCAGCAAATCACCCGCATGGCGTATGCGGATAGAATTCAGATACTCCATCGGACTCCGCCCCACATATTTCTTGAACAGCCGGGAATAATGGGCAACGCTCATTCCTGTCAAACCGGCAAGCTTCTCTCTGGTCAAGGGCTGCGCAAAATTACTGTCGATATAGGCTTTGGATTGATTAATCGCTCCGCTTGCAGCATTGTTATCCCTAGTTCCTGATTGGGCTGGTCTCCATAACTGAAGCAGCAGTTCCTGAAAACGGATTGCCGATTCCAACTGGTCCCAGTGGCTGCCCTGCCAGCAAGAGTAGATCAGGCCAGCCTTTTCTGACACTTCAGACCAATGTGCGGGCGGGAAAATAGCGGCCTCCAGCTCTCCGCGCTGAAGTGTACCCTGTCCGTCCACAGCATATGCATCAAAAGTGAAAGAGTAATATTTCAGAGAAGGATTCTCCTTCACGAACATACGCCATGGTGTATCAGGGAGCAGCAGCACTACATCGCATGAACCAAATTCAGAGTGATAACCATCAGCTTCAACTTCCCCGTTGCCTTGAAATGCTATAAGGAGGGTATGCTGATCTGACTTATGGATTTCAGATTCAGATGGAGCTGCATTAATGCGCCGGACGTCAGTAAGTTTGTATAACCCGTCAGTTGTGTTCATATCGTCAGCTTAAATGCTCCTTTCACATGAGGTCTGCTTCCATTATACTCTGCCGTTGACAGCAGTCACATTTCTCATGAGCGAAAGTGTACTTAGAGCATTCAGAGCACATTAGCTTGGTTTGGTTACCCCAATGAAAATGGAGAGATATGGATTTTATTTGTTCTTTCTTTACACTAAATGAAACTTTTCGGAGTGGGGTGCGTCTAATACTATGTTTTGTAAAATGAACGTGGCAAAAAATTCTGCCGTCCTGTAGAGGGCGGTTGCGTTTTTGCGGGGAATATAAGGTGAAGAAAGAAAGATAATGCCTTATACACTACAATTGGGAGCAGAAGGAGTCGTACAATGAATTTGAAAAAAATGATCTTAGTGGCAGTATTGGCCGTTTCACAAACCGCAGCAGCGGTTCCGGCCTTTGCAATCCCTGCCAGCACACAAAGTACCACAAGCAACGTTGCCGCAGCGGTGAATACCACCCAGACGGTTGTAACGCAGGAGGAGCCCTCGGCTACAGATCCATTGCCTCCATTGGTTACTGAGGCGCCTGCAGGTACAGTTACGCCAACACCAACGCCAACACCGATCCCGGCAGCAACGGAAGTTCCAGAAGTGCCGGCAGCAACAGGAACACCCATTCCGGCAGTAACTCAGGCTCCTGTTAATGGCGCTGTTTCAACAGACGCTGCTGTTCCAACGGCTACTCCGCTACCCGGCAGCACCCCGGCAGGGCAGGCGCTTACAACTTCAGGCCTGACCACCTCCGCTACTGGCGGCGGCCAGCTCATCCTGATGATGAACAGCAACAAAATGTACAGAAACGGTACACCGTATACTGCCAACCAGCCGATGGCTGTCAAGAACGGCGTCTCGTATGTATCGATCCGTGCAATGGTGGAAATGGTCGGAGTAAGTTATACCTATGACTATAAAACCAAGGAAGTTATTGTTACTAAAGGCACCAGTATTATGCGGTTCAAAACGGACAGCAAAGTATATACGATCAATGGGACCAAATATACCATGAAAGGTCCAGCCTACCAGTTCAAAGGCACTTTCATGATTCCTTTAACCTCCATTACGTATGCGCTGAATATTCCCTATACGGTGGACAATGTGCAGAAGCGTGTCATTCTTACGCTGAACACTAAGCCGACAGCATCCTTTACGGTCCAACCGACTGAGATATATGCAGGTCAAACGACTGTGAATTATGTTACTTCGTATTCTTCACCGAATGGTACACCGATGGCTGAAGAACAATGGGGCGGCAATAAACTGGATATGTACGATCAGCCGGGATTCTATACCGTAACTTATTCTGTGCGTGATGCGAATAATTTGTGGAGTGATCCTTACTCTGTAACGATCCAAGTGCTGCAGCCAAATCAGCCGCCGGTGGCTCAATTCACGACTGACAAAGATGAATACAAAATGGGTGAGCCGGTAATTCTGACAGATACCAGCTACGACCCCGAGTACGAAGAATTGACGACCACTTGGAGCAACCGTGGCCTGGCCTATTTCAACCCCGGTCCTACGTCCATCCAGTTGACGGTAACCGATAAGCATGGTCTTAGCAGTACTTTTGAGAAGACCATTAACATTACAAGCGAACAACTGTACACCCAGGATGAGGTAGCGAAGCTGTTCACTATTCCCGGGGATGTTCTTACATTTGACGGCGGATTAATCCCGGCGCTTCCTAACCTGCCGTACAATCTTTCTTCTGACAGCTATACGCTGATCCGCAGTAACAGCCCTGAAACAGTTAATACAGAGGGTGTGCTGTATCGTGAGACTTCCGTAGGGAAGACACGTTTCCTGGTACATCATATGAACAATATGACTACACGACAGAAGCTGTATGTGATCGCCACGAACAACGGCATATATCCAGCAACGATAACGACGGAATACTCAGGTATTGCCGGTCCGGTAACTTCTCCGGAATATACAGGCAGAATTTCCATTCAGAAATACTATAATTCCATGATTACAGGTTCAAGCAAATCTCAAATCACCCTGCAGCCGGGACAAAGTGTGCCGATCATGACGGATCTGAATAAGATTGCCATGAAACCGAAAGAGGTGCTCTCACTCAGCGCCGATCTGATTAGTGATTATCCTATTCTATATAATGTGGTAATGGTTGAGCAGACTAAAGATCCGGTAGCTGTGCTGCCGACACTGCCAATTCTTGACCGCGACGGCGTGCATAACCGCGGAACGTATCCGGATTCAACACGCATCATCAACGTAACTGATGTAGTAGGCACAACGCAATCCAAGCTGATCCTGGGGGATAATAAAAATGACCTCAATCTGATTGGTATTGATCCGATGACTGGAACGGAGGCTTCTAATTCCGGGAACTTCGGCGTCTTGTACAAAATCGTGCTGAACCGTGTGGCAGCGAACACACTGATCACCTTCAACCCGCGTGGAGGTAATTATCTGGGTTCGTTACTGGTGAACGGAACGATTGTGAATCTGCCGAACAAGGGCAGCTTATCCAGCTCGGACATGAATGCAGTTATATTCCGTACCGGCGAATACGAAGGTCCGGTAGATATCACCTTCTCCGTAGCTTCCGGCAGCAATCTCCCTGTAAACTTTGTGTTTACTCCGCTTCCGGCCAAAAAATAAATATAACTTCAATGCAAATGCAAACGGCAGCGTTCCTGAGGGGACGGCTGCCGTTTTTTTTGAAAGTTAAGAATTTATATGTTTCGGGAATCAGTAATTAATTGTGAAATCAGGGGATATAAGCTTCTGCTTTGCGGGGATTTATTTTATGCAATGCACCCGCAGGAATGTGGGGCAGGCTGCAGGACAGGTACACTTCATTGACGGGGCAGTACTTTTGGGGCATTATAAAGAGAGTGCAATACAAACGACCTATGTTATGGGAGATGAGCGAATGCTGTCGACAGAACAAATACTGGAAGCCATGTCGGGGCAGGGACTGCGAATCACCGATCAGCGCAAAACGCTTGCCAGGTTATTCGGCGAGAATACGGGATATTTGTCTGCGAAGGATGTATATGAGCATATGGGCCGCAAATACAGCGGACTCAGCTTCGATACGGTCTACCGCAACCTGCGTGTCATGGAGGAGCTTGGTGTGCTGGAGCAGATTGTCTTTGAAGACGGTGTCAAATTCAAAGCAAGCTGCAGTCAGGACCACCATCATCATCATATGATTTGTCTTCAGTGTATGAAGACTTACCCGATTCATTTCTGTCCGATGAATTTAACAGATACACCGGATCAATTCCGGGTGGTCAAGCATAAATTTGAGGTGTTCGGTTACTGCAAGGACTGTGAACAGGGCCGCGAAGAAGAGTCCGCCGTAGCTGCTCACGGCAAAGAAGGCCGCTGAATATGGCTATCTTAAGAAGAACAGTCCAGGCTCCAATCCGGGTCTACCGCAGGTTCATATCGCCGCTTAAGCCGGCAACCTGCAGGTTCTATCCGACTTGTTCAGCCTATGCGCTTGAAGCTATTGAGGTCCATGGACCGCTGAAGGGTTCATGGCTGGCTGCAAGGCGGATCGCCCGTTGCCATCCTTTTCATCCGGGTGGGCTGGACCCGGTGCCACCGCGCAAAGAGCAATCACCAGGAGATAAGCCTGTTCATACGACTTGACATGAGCCTCTGTGATGGGTATATTTTGAATAATAAGCAATATTCCGAGGAACGGATGAGTAAATGTGGACAACCATTACAGAGAGCCGGGGCTGCTGGAAGCCGGTATGGGATGCCAGATTGAATATGGTCCGGGAGGAACTGTGTTCGAGCAGAAGCGGGTAGTTGCGGCTTGCGTAAGATAACGGCGTGTTCCAGCGTTAATGGACAGTTCCGTAAGGGACTGGCGAAGCCTGTGCTCTGTGAGGAGCCGGGGAACTTTGGGTGGTATCGCGTGAGTTTACTCTCGCCCCATATAGGGGCGGGAGTTTTTTGCGTCAATATGAGAAGGTATACGAAGGGATGACAACGTAATGAGTGAGAACAAAACCTTTTATTTAACTACACCGATCTATTATCCAAGCGATAAGCTGCATATTGGTCATGCGTATTCAACGGTGGCCGGTGATGCGATGGCCCGCTACAAGCGTCTGCGCGGCTATGAGGTCCGCTATCTGACTGGAACGGATGAGCATGGGCAGAAGATCGAGGAGAAGGCTGGTAAGGCCGGTAAGACCCCTCAGGAGTTCGTTGACGGAATTGTCGTAGGCATTAAGGATCTGTGGCGCAAGCTTGATATCTCCAATGATGATTTCATCCGTACCACTGAGGAGCGTCACAAGAAAGTGGTGGCGGATATTTTTGACCGCCTGCTGAAGCAGGGCGATATCTACAAGGGGGAATACGAAGGCTGGTACTGTATTTCGGATGAGACCTTCTACACCGAGACACAGCTGGTGGACATTGAACGGGATGCTGACGGTAATATTACCGGCGGTAAAAGTCCGGACAGCGGACATCCAGTTGAACTGGTTAAGGAAGAAAGCTACTTCTTCCGCATGAGCAAATATGCTGACCGCCTGCTGCAGTTCTACGAAGAAAATCCGGAATTCATCCTGCCGGAATCGCGTAAGAATGAGATGATTAACAACTTTATCAAGCCTGGCCTTGAGGATCTGGCCGTATCCCGTACGACCTTTGACTGGGGCGTTAAGGTAAAAGGCGATGAGAAGCATGTAGTGTACGTGTGGATTGATGCACTTACCAACTACATTACGGCTCTCGGCTATGGATCGGAAGACCGCAGCCTGTATGATAAGTTCTGGCCGGCGGATGTGCACATTGTGGGTAAGGAGATTGTCCGTTTCCACACGATCTACTGGCCGATTATTCTGATGGCGCTCGGTGAACCGCTGCCGAAGAAGGTGTTCGCGCATGGCTGGCTGCTGATGAAGGACGGTAAAATGTCCAAATCCAAAGGAAATGTCGTTGATCCGGTTACTTTAATCGACCGCTATGGTCTGGATGCTCTGCGTTATTATCTGCTGCGCGAAGTTCCGTTCGGTTCGGACGGAACCTTCACACCGGAGAGCTTCGTGGACCGCATCAACTATGATCTGGCCAACGACCTGGGCAATCTGCTGAACCGGACCGGGGCGATGGTAGAGAAATATTTCGCCGGTGAGCTTCCTGCTTATGCAGGCCAGGTGACAGCATTTGACGGGGAACTGGAAGTGGTAGTGCAGAGCACCTATGTCAAAGTAGAAGAAGCGATGGAGAAAATGGAATTCTCCGTAGCCCTGACCGCGATTGGCGCCCTGATCAGCCGGACGAACAAATATATCGACGAGACCCAGCCGTGGGTGCTGGCTAAGGATGAGAGCAGAACCGGCGAGCTGGCTTCGGTGATGAGACATCTAGTAGAGGGACTGCGCACCGCGTCCATCCTGCTGCAGCCGTTCCTGACCGGTGCTCCGGCGAAGATCTGGGAGCAGCTGGGCATTCAGCCAGGCGAGCTGACCACCTGGGAGAGCGGCAAATCATTCGGCCTGATTCCAGCGGGAACCAAGCTGGCCAAGGGCGATCCGATCTTCCCGCGCCTGGACGTGGCGCAGGAGGTGGCGTACATCGCCGAAGCGATGGGAGCCGGCAAGCCTGCAGAAGCAGCTGCTGAAGCTGCGCCTGCAGGGGCTGCAGTGACGCCGGATGCGGCTGCGGAGGGTCCGGAGGAAGAGGAGCATAAGGAAGAAATCGGCATCGACGATTTCGCCAAAGCGGAGCTGCGTGTAGCCCAGGTCATCGCCTGCGAGCCAGTGAAGAAGGCGGACAAGCTGCTGAAGCTGCAGCTCGATCTTGGATACGAGCAGCGCCAGGTCGTATCCGGCATTGCCAAGTTCTACACACCGGAAGAGCTGGTGGGGCGCAAGGTCATCTGTATCGTGAACCTGAAGCCGGTGAAGCTGCGCGGCGAGCTGTCGCAGGGTATGATCCTGGCAGCCTCCAAGGGCGACCAGCTGACGATTGCAACCGTACCGGACAGCATGCCGAATGGAGCCATTGTGAAATAAGCCAAGTGCATATTTGAATGATATGAACAATCCCCGTGTGCTTAATGCAGCGGGGATTGTTGTAGTGTAAATAGAGAATATACGTTATCAGGTGCTGGCCTTAAGCATAAGCAGCTTTAGTCTGACTACCGGGGGTCTGGCCAGAAGATCAGAGTTGACTTATCGTAACGATTACTATTATAATTCTCATAGTAAATTTTACGATTTAAGGGGTCGATTGAGAAATGTTATATAGAAGCTTGCATAAAGGGCTTTTGCTCGTTGTTGCCGCTCTGCTGCTAATGATGCTTGCCGCTTGCGGACCTAAGAGCAGCGGAAGTATCGTTGAGGGAAAAGTGAATGTCATTACTACTTTTTATCCTATATATGAATTTGCCAGTGAAATCGGCGGGGAAGATATCAATGCGATCAATCTGCTTCCGGTTGGGGTAGAGCCGCATGACTGGACGCCGCGCAGCCAGGATATTATTAATACCTCGAAGGCACAGCTGTTTCTGTACAACGGAGCAGGATTGGAGGGCTGGGTGCCCAATTTCCTCAAAAGCCTCGACAGTGACAGTGAAGCCAAGGCTGTAGAAGTCAGCCAAGGGGTTGATCTGATTATGACCGACGAGGAAGATGGCCATGATCATGGTCATGAGGATGAAGGTGCAGAACACAGCGATAGCCTACACACGGACCCGCATACTTGGGTAAGTCCGAAGTCGGCGCTCGTGATGGCGAAGAATATTAAGGAAAGCCTGCAGTCCGTAGATCCTGAGCATTCCGCTGGTTATGAAGAACGGTATCAGAAGCTGGTTGAACGCTTGAGTGCGCTCGACAGCAAGTTTACCGAGGAACTGGGCAAGCTGCCGAATAAAGAGATCGTTGTCTCTCATCAGGCCTTCTCTTATCTGGCTCGTGATTATGGTTTGTCACAGCACGCTATTATGGGGCTGTCACCGGATGCTGAACCAAGGGGACAGGATCTGCTCGATTTGGCGGCATTGGTCAAAGAAGAGGGCATCCGCTACATTTTCTTCGAAGAACTGGTATCCGATAAGCTGGCCAAAACACTCGCTAGTGAAACCGGCGTGTCCACGATGGTGCTGAATCCGGTAGAGGGTTTGACTGAAGCCCAGGAGAAGAATGGCGACAACTATTTCACGCTAATGGAGAAAAATTTGCAAAATCTCATTCTGGCTTTACAATAATAAGGAAAGTATAAGTTGAAAGGTGGTACTTCACATGCAACCGGTATCCCTGGACTGCCATCAGCATATGATCGAAATACAGGATTTGTCCTTCTCCTATGGGGAACAGAAGGTAATCTCTAATTTGAATTATACAGTGAAAGAACGTGATTTTCTCGGCATCATCGGTTCGAACGGTGCCGGCAAGACTACTCTGCTCAAGATGATAGTCGGCCTGCTGCCTGCTACCAGCGGGGAGATCAATTTATTCGGCCAGCCGGTCCGGAAGTTCAAGGACTGGGAACGGATCGGTTATGTTCCGCAGAAGAATGCCTTCAATCCGCTGTTCCCCGCTACCGTGCGTGAAGTGGTATTGTCAGGCTTGTACAATAACAAGAATCTGATCCGCCGCGTATCCAAAGCCCAGCACCGCCAATGTGAGGATGCGCTTGAAGTGATGCGGATTCAGGATATTGCGGAGAAAAGAGTTGGCCAGCTGTCCGGGGGCCAGCAGCAGCGGGTTTTTCTGGCCCGCGCCCTGATCAACCATCCGGATCTGCTGATCCTCGATGAGCCTACCGTTGGCATTGATGCCGAGACGCAGGCCGGATTCTTCGACCTGATCATGCATATGCATGCCCATCACCACATGACCTTTCTGATGGTGTCGCATGACATTGACATGATTAAGAACTATCTCGGCAACGAGCCAGTGCAGAAGAACGGCAAGATCAATTTCTATTGCCGCCATTCTCATGATGTTCAGGACTGCGTTGTTGATAATTTGCAGCATACACTGTCTTAAGTAATCGGGACTTTCGGGCTCGACTTAAGCTTCAATTGTATTTAGTACATCAGATTGCTCGCAAAAACGCTCAAATTCTGCTTCTGTTGTACTTTGTACTTTAGAATTGAGTAAATTCCCCTTATCACAACCTAATTGCCAATTTCTATTGCACGAAATACAGTAGAATCGCATTTAGCAGGCAATATTGGAGAATCTGTTGTATGTTCTGCAATAGAGTTAATTTGTGGTCGTCCATTGTACAACATCGGACGGCCTTCGTTCTTATCTTTTGCACTTGATCTTTTGCACTTGATTTTTTGCACTTGATCTTTTGTACTTGATCTTAAAATGTAGATAGATCCTGCATAAAGTTAAGCGCATCCCGCAGGGAGGAAAAGCGGTCCTGCTTCAACATCTCTAAGCAGCGAAAGTCTGCCGTCCCACGCCAATTGCACTTAACGGGTGTCCAGAGGGCAGAGCCCTTGGGGCCCTCCCTTGGAAGGGAGGGTTTGGGTGGGATCGAAAGGTTTGGATCGAAAGGTTTGGATCGAAAGGTTTGGATCGAAAGGTTTGGATCGAAAGGTTTGGATCGAAAGGTTTTGGATCTAAAAGGTTTTGGATCTAAAAGG
The DNA here is from genome assembly GCF_000758605.1 of Paenibacillus sp. FSL R5-0912. Lineage (NCBI taxonomy): Bacteria > Bacillati > Bacillota > Bacilli > Caryophanales > Paenibacillaceae > Paenibacillus > Paenibacillus sp. FSL R5-0912. Next base: position 5,170,754 of record NZ_CP009282.1, on the reverse strand, counting down.
TTTTGGATCTAAAAGGTTTTTGATCTAAAAGGTTTTGGATCTAAAAGGTTTTGTCCTAAAGGTTTAGATCTAAAAGGTTCACTCGAAAAGGTTTGATTCATAAAAGGAGAAAAATATCTTGGAAATTTTATTTAGTGACTTTTTCCAGCGGGCTCTGGCCGGCGGGCTGATGATTGGGATTACCGCGCCGCTGATAGGCGTGTTTCTGGTGCTGCGGCGCCTGTCCATGATCGGAGACACGCTGGCCCATGTGACCATTGCCGGGGTGGCGCTTGGCTTCCTGACCGGCTTCTACCCGCTCGGAGCGGGGCTGATCTTTGCCGTAGTGGCCTCGTTTGCGATTGAGAAGCTGCGCAAGGCGTACAAAAGCTATGCCGAACTCTCCATTGCCATCATCATGTCGGGCGGGGTAGCGCTGGCTTCGCTTTTTTTCACCCTGGGCAAAGGCTATAATGCGGATGTGATGAGTTACCTGTTCGGCAGCATTTACACGCTGAATAACACCGATCTGATTGTAGTAGGTATTGTTACCATTGCGGTTGTGGTTGTAGTTTCGCTGTTCTTCAAAGAGTTCTTCCTGCTCAGCTTTGAGGAGGATGCAGCCAGTGTCAGCGGATTGCCGGTGAAGCTGCTTAATACGCTGATTACCGTGTTGACCGCGCTTGTAATCAGCACGGCGATCAAAATTGTCGGCTCCCTGCTGGTATCTGCACTCCTGACCATTCCCGTGGCGATCAGCTTGCTGCTGTCCCGAAGTTTCAAGTCTTCAGTCATTCTGTCCGTGATTATCGCTGAGATCGCCGTAGTCGGCGGCCTTGTCATTGCCGGGGTGTGGAATCTGGCTCCCGGAGCCACCATTGTTCTACTGCTGATTGCACTGCTGACGTTAACACTGATCGGCAAAAAAGGCTTGCCAGCCTAAAGCCTGAAGCGCCCAGCGGCCTAAACTACATATGCTTGAATGCTGCCTTCGTGAACTGAACCCGATTAGGGAAGGAGAGATGCGCCAGTGTCCAACCTGAATGCAGGAATCGCTTTTGCCGCCGGAGTGGCGTCGTTCATATCGCCTTGCTGTCTGCCGCTCTACCCTTCCTATCTATCTTATATTACCGGCTTATCGGTACAGGAGCTGAAGAGTGGAGGCAACAGCAAAGAGGTCCGTTTCCGGACCCTCTCGCATACGCTGGCTTTTATCTTGGGCTTCTCGGCGGTGTTCTATACCCTTGGTTTCGGGGCCGGACTGTTTGGTGAATTCTTCAACGGCCAGCGGGATCTGATCCGCCAGTTGTCGGCTATTCTGATTATTGTGATGGGGCTGTTCCTGCTCGGTATTTTTCAGCCGCAGTTTCTGCTCCGGGAGCGCAAGCTGGAGCTGAAATGGAAGCCTGCGGGATATCTGGGCTCGTTTATCTTCGGCATCGGCTTCTCAGCGGGCTGGTCACCGTGCATTGGTCCCATTTTGACGGCGATTATTGCGCTTTCTGCCAGTGATCCGGGAACCTGGTTTACTTTGATTACGGCATACAGTATCGGGTTCGCGCTCCCGTTCTTCGGACTTGCTTTTTTCCTGGGCGGCGCGCGGAAGATCCTGAAGTATTCCAATCTGCTGATGAAGCTTGGCGGCACACTGATGGTGTTCATGGGCATTCTCCTGTTCACCGACCAGATGTTCCGGATAACGATCTGGCTGCAGGGGATTACGCCGGAGTGGCTGATTTTCTAAGCCTAAAGGTTAAGTGAAATAATCAATAGCCGCTTCCGGAAAATGTTCAAAAATCCGCTCTGTGATGAATTCGCGCAGGGCGGTTTGCTGTTCATCAGGGTAGACATATTTGTTCTGGCCCCATTTGCCCCATTTCTTCTTGCGCTTCTCGATATCCATCTCCAGCTTGGATTTCGGATAACGTTTCTCGATCACAGTCTTGGCCGTTTTGGTGAACCTGTGCTGGATCATTTCAAAAGTTAGACCCTTGCCAATTCCCGTCGGCAGTGTATGGGCCAGCTTCTCCAGCAGCTCGGCATAGCCTTCTTCCCAGCCGTCATGCCAGATGATCGGAGCAATGATGAAGCCGAGCGGATAACCGGCACGGGCAATCTGACCGGCAGCCTCAATCCGCTCCTCAAACCGCGAGGTGGCTGGCTCGAAATTCTTAATTACATAATCGGCGTTCACGCTGAAGCGTACGCGGGTATGGCCGTTATGCTTCAGTCCAAGCAGAGGCTCCACATGCTGGTACTTCGTCACGAAGCGCAGCCGTCCGAGCGGCTCTTCGGCCATGAATTCGATCAGCTCGGTCAGTGAGCCGGTAATATGCTCCAACCCCAGCGGGTCAGAGGTACAGGCAGCTTCAAATGTAGTAATCTCCGGGGCGCGCTCGCCGATATATCTTTTGGCCGCATCGATGATGTCTCCAGTGTTTACATATACGCGAATGTAAGGCTTGGAACCCAATGTAGTCTGAAGGTAACAATAATGACAGTGGCCCATACAGCCGGTGGCAATCGGAATCGCATAATCGGCAGACGGCTTGGACTGGTCAAAAGTCAGCGTTTTGCGGAGACCGACGACAAGTGTTCTTTTAGCGATTTTGTATTGCTCCACTTCGGTTTCGCCGGGCAAATTGGTGATCCGGTTATGCGAAGTGGTCATACGGAAGGGGATGTTACGGGCCTTAACCCACTCCATAATCCGCTCCCCTTTGGGGTAATTCAAGGCATCCGGTTCGAAAAAAACCAGCTCCGGAATGAAGAGACCCGTCGGCTTCCGTGGTCTTTTGGCAGGAGGGCGTTCAGGGGTGACTACGTTCATGAATTCACGCTCCTTATAGATGAGGATACCGTTATTGTGCCGTTAAGCGGGTGAATGGAATCATGGTAAACATCGCTAAGCAGAGAAGCGGCGGACCTGTAGGACTTGCCAAGGAGCGGCAGAAACATGTATCATTGTTAGAGCAAGGCCCGGCCCCATCGCCACGCTCAATATAGAAAAGAGGTAAAGTTAATGCCAACACCCAGCATGGAGGATTATTTGGAGCGCATATACAAGCTCATCGATGAGAAGGGTTATGCGCGGGTCTCGGATATTGCCGAGGGACTGGAAGTACACCCCTCCTCTGTGACCAAGATGATCCAAAAACTGGATAAGGACGAATATCTCATCTATGAGAAATATCGTGGGCTTGTCCTAACAAGCAAAGGAAAAAAAGTGGGAAAACGTCTTGTGGACCGCCATCAGCTGCTGGAGGAATTCCTCGGGCTTATTGGAGTTCAGCAAGAACATATTTATAAGGATGTTGAAGGCATTGAGCATCATTTGAGCTGGGATTCTATCACCCGGATCGAGACACTAGTGGAGTACTTCCGCCGGGATGAAGCGCGTCTGCAGACCTTATACGATATTCACCATGAAATGGTCAGTGATTCATAATTTTGGCTGTTTTTGTTTGATTAGCGCAACCTTTCCAGTTTGTTTACGTCAAAACGGATACCGTTCCTTTTTCACCTAAGGAAGGACTCCGTTTACTAAAGAAACGGCCTTCTCCCTGATTCAAGGATGAGAAGGCCGTTTCTTTGTTATATCACTACAACATTTGGGAGGAATTATGAATTACCGTAAATGGATTTTTGGGTTGCTGGTAGTTATGCTATGTCTGCCTGTGTGGACAACAGGGGCACGCGCTGCTTCGGTGCAGATTACCATTGAACTGGATGGAGAGAGCTTAAGCACGGATGTTCCGCCTTATATTACGCGGACCAATGTTACTATGGTCCCTGTCGGGGTAGTCAGTAAAGGAATAGGTGCCGGCGTGGTCTGGGATCAGGCCAGTAAGACGGCTACAATCAGCAAGGGGAATAATGTGCTGAAGCTGACTAGCGGAAGCAAAAGTGCAATCGTTAACGGTGATTCAGTCCCTCTGGATAACTCTGTGCAGATTACACAGGGCAGAGTGATGGTGCCGCTGCGGTTCGTCAGCGAGCAGCTCGGGCTGCAGGTGGTCTGGAATCAGGCTGCGAAGCATATTGCCTTATATTCAAATGTAGAGATTGGCGGGCCGTCTACACCTTCGACACCGTCTGTTCCGACAGTGCCTACACCATCCGTACCAACGCCTGTGGTGCCGGCACCGACCGTGCCAACGCCAACCGTACCTTCCATTCCCGGGGCTAAGACCGGAAAGGAGATGAAGGGCGCGTGGGTGTCCACCGTATTTAATCTGGACTGGCCGTCAACGGCTTCGGCCGGTAATGGAGACAAGCAGAAGAAAGAGTTCGACAGCATGCTGGACAAGCTGCAGGCTGCCGGTTTCAATAGTGTATTCGTACAGGTCAGACCCGCCGGAGATGCCCTGTATTCCTCACAGCTCGTCCCTTGGTCCAAGGTGCTTAGCGGTACCCAAGGGAAGGAGCCCGGCTATGATCCGCTCCAGTATATGGTTAGCAGCGCCCATTCACGCGGCATGCAGCTGCATGCCTGGTTCAATCCGTTCCGGGCAACTACCGATGCCTCCACTACAGGGCTTGCCGCCAATCATGTTGCCAAGCTGCATCCGGAGTGGATTGTCAAAGCTGACAGTAAGCTGTACATAAATCCGGGTATTCCGGAAGCGCGGCAGCATATCATTGACACCGTAATGGAAGTGGTCAGAGGGTATGACATCGACGGTGTGCATCTGGATGATTATTTCTATCCTTCCAGCGTAACTTTTGCCGATGACACGGCATTTAAGACTTACAACGCTCAGGCAATTGCCACCAAGGGAGACTGGCGCCGGGATAATATCAATCAGTTCATCCGGCAGCTGGGTGCAGAGATTCATGCGGTGAAACCGGCAGTTTCGTTTGGCGTTAGCCCCTTTGGGGTATGGCGCAATAAAAAAGCTGACAGCACCGGCTCAGATACCACGGCAGGCGTGTCTGCGTATGATGATATGTATGCGGATGTACGCACATGGATTAAGAGCGGCTGGGTCGACTATGTGGCCCCGCAGATTTACTGGAGCCTCTCTTTCAAAGACGCCCGCTATGATAAGCTGGTGGACTGGTGGGTGAACGAAGTCACTGGCACGGGTGTCAAGCTGTATATCGGCTTGGCCTCCTACAAAGTAGGGGACACCAAACAAACCGCGGAATGGCAGAGCGGCGATCAGATTATCAACCAGCTGAAATATAATGAGAAATACGATGAGGTTTCCGGCAGTATTTTGTTCCGGGCCAATGATATTGTGGTCCGTGATCCATTTGGCCTGGCCAGCCTGCTCAGCTTTTATTTCAAATCATAGTCAGTCATGAATAGTCCCCCGTGCTCATAGATAAGCAATAAGATCTATGGAACGGGGGACTCTTATGTATGGAGATTAACGCAGTTTTTGAAGGCGGTGGAGTGAAGGGGATTGCGCTCGCAGGTGCGGTGGAGGCAACGGAGCGGGCGGGCCGGACCTTCGGGAGAGTAGCCGGAACCTCTTCAGGCTCCATTATTGCTTCGTTGCTGGCCGCCGGATATGACGGGGAGGCGATGAGCCGGATCATCAGGGAGACGCCCTTCACATCCTTTCTCAAGCGCGGAGCGCTATATAACACCGCTGTAATAGGACCGGCAATCCGTGTGCTGATCAAAAAGGGCCTTTACTCGGGCCAGGCTCTGGAATCCTGGATCCGCGGCATTCTGCTGGAGAAGGGTGTGGTTACATTCAGCGATCTGCCGCGCGGCAGGCTGACCGTTATCGCATCAGATATTACTAACGGGAGAATTGTCGTCTTGCCGGATGATCTGGAGCTGTACGGGATTTCACCGTACTCCTTTGAAGTGGCCAAGGCTGTGCGGATGAGCTGCAGCATTCCCTACTTCTTCGATCCGGTGATGCTGCGGCTGAATGGGGAGGCAGCCCGGAGAAAGTCTTTTGCCGAGCAGTTTGTGTATATGGTGGACGGGGGGATGCTCAGCAATTTTCCGCTGTGGCTGTTTGATGAGAAGAAGGATGGCTTCCAGTCCCCTGAGCGCCGTACGCCCACAGTAGGCTACCAGTTAATCGGTAAGACACAGCCGCAGCCTTACCGCATTACCGGGCCGTTCAGCATGCTTCAGGCCATGGTAGGGACGATGCTCTCCGCCCATGATGAACGTTATATCGAGACGGATAAATTCGTACGCACTGTCAAAATTCCCACGCTGGGCATTTCCACCACCCAGTTTCATATCTCCCCGGAACAGAGTGAGGCGATCTATACTGCGGGGCTGACGGCTGGAGCGGATTTTTTCAAAAATTGGCGGCCGTCGCTTAGAACGCGTCCATACATTCACCCGGCCTAAGCGCGCCGGATCTGAATTATAACCAAAAAGGCATCCCGCATGTCGTAACGACAATGCGGAGATGCCTTTTGTTGCTTGAATCTTAGCGGATAGCCGGGAGTTCAATGATATTTGGGAAGCTGGTCGTCGTTCTTACCTTTGCTGCCTTCAATCACCTGGAATGGATAGGTTTTACGCTTGCCGGGTGAGGCGGCCTGGGTTTTGCGGATACCCGCAACCTTGGACATCGTCTTGGCCGATGGCTTGACTTTGGTGCGCGGCCGGCCGGGACCGCCGTTTGTTCTTCCGGGAACGATCTTGTACGCATAATACAGCAGCGCCAGCAGAACTAGCGGAAGAATAAAGACAGATAGTGCAGCAAGGCCGCGTATCATAAATTCCGTTACCAGCCCCCATGCTGCGAGAGCTATTGAAATCCAAACAATCAAAGTATGTCTGATCATGGGCTAATCATCCTTTCGCAGGATCCAAAATGCCGCCTGACACACTTGCCTCCGAATATCCTCTTGCTTCAATTGCGGCATCCAGCTCCCGCATCCGGTTGAACGAGGCGATGGACACCTCAACCATGTCGTCTTTAGGCTCTTTGGTCGTCAGCAGCTGCAGCCACAGACCCGGATACCCCAGATACTTGAGCCCGGGAATATCTCTCACGGCATTGGTGCCCTTCAGCACCTCAAAGGAGATCCCGATGACTACCGGCAGGAGAATAATCCGCTGCAGTACCCGTTCCATAAGATTATCCCATGGGACAACAGAGTAGATAATCACACCGAGGATAATGGTCAGCATCATGAAGCTGCTTCCGCAGCGGTAATGCAGACGGCTGTATTTCTGTACATTCTTAACAGTCAGTTCTTCGCCGGCTTCAAAAGCACTGATTACCTTATGCTCGGCACCATGATACTGGAACAGCCGTTTGATCACCGGAGTCTGTGAAATCGCAAACAGATAAACGAGCAGGAGAATCAGCTTAATGCCGCCTTCAACAAGGTTGTGCAGAATATAGTTATCAAATGCATTCTTGAATAAAAAATCTTCTACGAATACCGGCACCAGAGTAAAAATAATCTTGCCGAAAAGGAAAGAAAGAATACCCATGACAGCTACCCCGAAAATCATACCGAGGCTCCAGCCCTCATCTTTCTTCTTGTCTTTATCTTTCTCTTTCTGCTTAGCAAGCTCTTCAGGCTCTGTCTCATCCTCGGCATAGGATTCCGCCGAATAATTCAGGTGCTTCGAGCCTTTGGCGCTGGAATCTATAATACTGACAATGCCGCGAAGCAGCGGAATCTTGCGCAGTTTAAGGACCCAGCTCTTATCGCTCTTCGGCACCTCCAAAAATGTAATTTCCTGATTCTTCCTTCTTACGGCTGTTACGTTGATATGCTTGCCGCCGAACATGACGCCTTCAATGACGGCTTGGCCGCCGTAACTGGGAGTTTCCTGGGACAACCAATTCACCTTCCCGTATTTTAATGTGATTTATATAATACATTGTAACGAATTTTTAAGCACATTACTAGTTGGATTGCCGTTTGCTGTACATACTAGTCTATAGAGAGCGGAGTGGAAACCGGATTAACCCTATATTGAAAGTGAGGCTGCTCTATGAGTTCTTCTAACAAGCAAAAGTCAGTCCATACGAATCCGTTTTATTTTGCCATTGAACTGGGTTTTTTCGCCGGCATCATTTGGGGAGGAGCCCGCTGGCTGATGTACGTCCTGCATTTCACCAAGGTGATTCCGGGATTTTTGGCGGAGCCCTTCTTTAAACATGAATTTTTGGTGTCGCCTGCCGGGCATCTGCTCGGATATTTATCCTTTATCGTCTTCTCGGTGATCGTTTCCCTGATCTATGTGCTTATTTTCCGCAAGCTGAAGGGGCCTTGGCCGGGTATGATTTACGGTGTGCTCTGGTGGTCGGCCCTGTTCCTTGCCGGCTCCTGGCAGTTCCTGATGCAGCCGCCTTTCAAGCTGCCATGGAACTCTGTGATCAGTGAATTCTGCCTCTTTTTACTCTGGGGATTATTCATCGGATATACTGCGGCGATGGAGTATACGGATGAGCGGAAACGGGAGCAGCAGACAAAGCTGGCCTAAGCGTCCGAAAAAACTTCTCAGGTGGCATGCCACTATGTTAAAATACAATGTGGCTATTTCGAGAGGAGAATGAAAATGAGCAACAAGCGCGTCTCCAAGCTGCGTAAGGTTTTGCAGGAACAGGGACTGGATGCGATGTTAATTACCAGCGGCTATAACCGCCGCTATTTGAGCGGATTCACCGGCTCCTCCGGGTATGTGCTGGTTACCGGTGATGACAGTTATCTGCTGACTGACTTCAGGTATATGACACAGGCCTCGGAACAGGTAAACGGCCTCCAGGTAGTTCAGCATGCTTCGAAATTCATTGACACCGTACGCGAGCTGCTGCCGCATGGCGGACAAGTCCGGGTTGGATTCGAGCAGGATGATGTAACCTTCAGCGCGTACACTGCCTATGCGGCGGCTCTGCAGCCGGCTGTCATGGTGCCGGTATCCAAAGCCGTGGAGAATCTGCGCATGTTCAAGGACGAAGAAGAGCTGGCTGTCATGCAGCGGGCGGCCGATCTGGCCGACGCCACGTTCAGTCATATCCTGAATGTGATCAAACCAGGCATGACTGAACGTGATGTCGATCTGGAAATGGAATTCTACATGCGTACGCATGGTGCAACCTCGTCTTCGTTCGATACAATCGTTGCTTCCGGCGAACGCTCGGCCATGCCGCATGGCGTAGCCAGCAGCAAGATCATCCAGAACAACGAATTCGTAACCCTCGATTTCGGCGCTCTGCTGGACGGTTACTGCTCAGATGTAACACGTACGATTGCTACGGGATCGCCAGATCCCAAGCTGAAGGAAATCTATGATATTGTGCTTGAAGCGCAGCTTCACACACTGGCACATATCAAGCCCGGCATGACCGGCCGCGAATGTGATGCCCTGGCCCGCGACATCATCACCCGTTACGGGTATGGTGAGTATTTCGGCCACAGCACAGGCCATGGTCTGGGCATGGAGGTTCATGAATCCCCGCGTCTGTCCAAGCTTGCCGATGAAATTATGGAGCCGGGCATGGTAGTTACCGTAGAACCGGGAATTTATCTCTCCGGCCTCGGCGGCGTGCGGATTGAAGATGATATTGTCATTACCGAAAGCGGCATCGCGCTGCTGACACATTCGTCTAAGGAATACACGGTACTGTAAGACACACTTATTCAGTTAATTCATCGATTCCAGGAGGGATTTTTTGTGATTTCAGTTAATGATTTCAAGACAGGCTTGACCGTAGAAGTAGAAGGGGATATCTTCACCGTTATCGATTTCCAGCACGTGAAGCCGGGTAAGGGCGCGGCATTTGTCCGCTCCAAGCTGAAGAACCTGCGTAACGGCAATACCGTTGAACGTACATTCCGTGCAGGCGAAACGATCGGCCGTGCGATCATCGAGAACCGTGGAGTACAGTACCTGTATGCCAGCGGTTCAGAGCATGTATTCATGGACAACGAAACTTATGACCAGTTCGAGTTGACTGCGAAGCAGCTGGAATGGGAGCTTAACTTCCTGAGAGAGAATATGACTGTCAATATCGTCAGCTACCAGGGCGAAATCCTCGGAATCAACCTTCCTACAAGCGTTGAGCTGAAGGTTACCGAAACAGAACCGGGCGTTAAAGGCAATACCGCTCAGGGTGCAACTAAAGCGGCTGTTCTGGAAACCGGCCATACGGTACAGGTTCCATTGTTCATTAATGAAGGAGACGTTCTCCTGATCGATACCCGCGAAGGTAAATACATCTCCCGCGCGTAGGAGCTGTCTTAGCTCCGGGTTCAACGTTATTTAAGACGGCCTCCCCGCACTATGCGGCGGAGGTTTTTTGTACAGCTTCAGCTGAATATAATTTGCCCTGCCAGGCTTAGAGGAATGGACATGTTCGGAAAATTGGGCGCTTTTTTTGTGAAACTATTAACGCATGTCATGATTTTCGTATTATACTGTGTTAAAGCGAAAACCAAATAAAAGCTACTACTTACAGCGAAATAGGGAGTGAATGGGACTTTGTCACTTTATGTTATGAAATTCGGAGGCAGCTCCGTCGGCGATATTGAACGTATGAAGCGTGTCGCCAAGCGCATCGCAGATAAGCAGGATGAGGGACATCGCTGCGTTGTGGTTGTATCCGCTATGGGGGATACGACAGATGAACTGATCGATCAGGCGAAACAGCTGAACGGGCAGCCTCCCGCACGGGAAATGGATATGCTGATGACTACGGGGGAACAGATCTCAGTAGCGCTTCTGTCCATCGCTCTTCATGGAATCGGGCGGAATGCTGTATCCTATACAGGCTGGCAGGCCGGGTTCCGTACCGATGAGACCCATGGCCGTGCGCGGATTAGTGAAATCGTTCCACGCCGTGTTCTGGAGTCGCTGGAGCGTGAGCAGATTGTTATCGTTGCCGGGTTCCAGGGAATGACACTGGACGGTGAGATTACCACGCTGGGCCGCGGAGGTTCGGATACAACGGCGGTTGCGCTGGCTGCTGCGATCAAAGCAGATGTCTGCGAAATCTATACCGATGTGGACGGCATCTATTCCACAGACCCGCGTATTGTGAAGACTGCGCGGAAGCTGAAGGAAATTTCATATGACGAGATGCTGGAGCTGGCTAATCTCGGTGCAGCCGTACTGCATCCGCGCGCGGTGGAGTATGCCAAACGATATCAAGTGAAGCTGGTCGTCAGATCGAGCTTTAACCATAATGAGGGAACTGTTGTGAAGGAGGAAGCAAGTATGGAGCAGGGTGTAGTAGTTAGCGGCATTGCGTATGACAAGAATGTGGCCCGGATCAGTATTCTGGGAGTTCCGGATGTTCCGGGTGTACTTGCCCAGGTCTTCGGCAAGCTGGCCGAAGAGGGTGTGGACGTTGATATTATCGTACAGAGCGGCGTTCAGAATCAGACCGCAGACTTCTCCTTTACCGTAGCCCTTAGCGATCTGGAAAAGGCTAAGCAGGTAATTGAAGGATTGCACAGTGTCTTGCCGTACCGTGAAGTGACTTCCGAGGATAGTCTGGTCAAGGTGTCGATTGTCGGCGCCGGCATGGTCAGCCATCCGGGGGTTGCGGCCCAAATGTTCGAGGTGATCTCGAACGAAGGTGTGAGCATCAAGATGGTCAGCACCTCCGAGATCAAGGTTTCCTGCGTCATTGAATCCGGCAATCTGCAGCAGATTATTCAGGCGTTGCATACCGCTTATAATCTCGACACCGCAGAGCAGGCCTTCGTGGGAGGCCCGCAGGACCGCCGGTAAGCTTCTGGACTGTAATTCTACAGCATGACCATTGGGGATGTTTCTTCAGCCGGAAGGCTGGAGGACATCCCTGTTTGGCGCCATGTGGCAGGTGAACCCTAAATTGAGTTGGGACTTGAGCGAAAAACCGGATACATTGTGTATGCGAAAAACCGAATACATGTGCCTGTGATTGGGTAGATGAGCCAAATGTATGCGGAAAACCGAATGTAATGTGCCTGGGATAGGGTAGGCGGGCCGAATGTATGCGAAAAACCGAATACATGTGCCTGTGATTGGGTAGATGAGCCAAATGTATGCGGAAAACCGAATACATTGTGCTGACGTGGATGTAAAGCGGATAATGTATAAGACAAAGAGACAAAGATCTATTAGAACCAACAATCATTAGTCAAAAAGAGTGCTGTTCCCTGCGCGAGCGGAGAGCAGCACTCTTTTTGTATAGTAAATGTGGCTAGCAACGGTATAGGCGGTATGCTTAAAATGTTCGCATCTCTTTTCGCTGGTTTTAATTGCACATTATACAACTATCCTCGTTTAACTCAATCGTCTGAACCGGCCCATAATCTCCACTGTCTCCAGCACGTTGACGAAGGATTTCGGATCGGTCTCAAGAATCGTCTTGCGCAGGTCAGCCAGCTCGTAGCGGGTCGTTACCGTCATCAGCATCGTATTACCCTCATGGCTGTATCCGCCCTCCGCATTCACGACGGTGATGCCGTGAGGCAGACAGGTCAGGCGGTTCAGCATCTTCTCCCGCTCCTTCGTAACGATGAAGCAGGTCAGCTTGACATGGCGGATATGGATCATATCGACCACACGGCTTTTGACGAAAATACATAGCATCGCGTACAGCGCCGAATCCCAGCTTCTGAAGAAGCCCAGGCTTAGAATTACCAGACCGTCCATCACGAACAGCACAGTACCCATCGGAATATCCCGCTTGCGCGTAATGATGGAGCCCAGAATATCGAATCCCCCGGAAGAGCCTCCCGCCCGCAGCGAGAAGCCGACACCGCCGGCAATGATCACACCCCCAAAAATACTGGCCAGAATCGGGTCCTTCGTCAGCTTGACCAGCGGAATCACATTCAGAAACCATGTGGTCGATACGACGGACAGCAGGCTATAACAGATGTATTTCTTTCCCACGGCTACGAAACCCCAGATTAGGATCGGCAGGTTAATGGCGAAATAATACAGCGAGATGTACTTCGGATTCGTTACATAACCGATGATGGAGGCCGTTCCGGCTACGCCGCCGCTGAGCAGCTGATGCGGAATCAGGAACAGCCTGAGCCCGCTCGCTAACAGTAGTGCCGAGAATATAATGATGGCTACTTCTTTGACCTGTCTGGCTACTGTTCCCGATACGAGCGGTACTACGAAATTACGAACTTGCATGACTGTGATCCCCTCTTTTTCCGATGTCTTTATCTGTATTTCTGCGGCGCTCGAACCCACTCCAGAAGCGTTTAGGAAGGCTTAGTTTCTCCAGCGGCCTGCCCTTCTATTTTCCAGAGCTCCATTTTTTTGCACGCGCAAAATTAATTTTATCATACCGATGATATTTTTTTATAGAGGAGAGCACTATGATTTCTTTCACATCTGCTTAAATCTCTGCTAGCTTCCTGCATTTCTTCTTGTCTAAAGTGGACCTCTTCTGCATATCCATGGATAACAGCTTGTTTATTCGCAGCGGATTCTTTGGTATCCATAGATTTGTACAAGGGAGTTGAACAGATTGGACAAGTATGTGAGCTGGATGGCGGGACTTCGGCTGCTGTCAGGCAGTGTGGAGATTGCTGCTGCACTGATTATGCTGAGGCTGAACCAGGTGGATAAGGCGCTCGCGGTTAATTCCGGGCTGGCACTGGTCGGCCCGACAATCCTGATTCTGACCACAGCAGTCGGCCTGACGGGGATGGCCCAGCAGCTGTCGTGGGGCAAGCTCGGCTGGATCGGCTGCGGTGTGGCCTTTCTCTTAATCGGCATTCTGAAGAAATGATAGATGATAGTCATAAAGTACAAGTACAAGCATAAATATGGAATAAAGCTATTAAGTAGAGGACAACTTGGGGGTACTTTGTATGGCAAATGATTGGCTTCTATTGTTTCCCGAAAAAGTAAGAGCGCTGCTCGGCGGCCTCCCCGCTGCGCTCCTGGACAAGGTGGAGGAAGTGCGCGTCCGTGAAGGACGGCCGCTAGAGATTAATTACTCCGGCAAATATCATTTTGTCGGCGTGAACGGCAGTCTGACACAGCTTCCCGTTGAAGCCTACAAGCCGGACCGGGAGGATACGCACCGGCTGCTGGACCTGATCAGCAATCATTCGCTGTATACGATGGAAGAGGAGCTGCGCAAGGGCTTCATCACGATTCCCGGCGGGCACCGGATCGGCTTATCCGGCCGGACGGTCTTAAGCGGCGGGGGGGTTGAGCATCTCCGCGATATTACCGGCTTCAATGTGCGGATTGCCCGCGAAGTGCACGGGCTGGCAGACGGCGTGCTGCCTTATCTGCTGGACCGGGGACGGCAGCGCATTATGCATACGCTGATCCTCTCGCCGCCGCAGCATGGCAAGACCACGCTGCTGCGTGACCTCGCCAGGCAGATCTCGTCCGGAGGGCAGGGCGGACGCGAGGGCAGACGCCCGGGTCTCAAGGTCGGCATCGTCGATGAACGCTCGGAGATCGCCGGCAGCCGCCGCGGGATTCCAGCCTTCGACGTCGGCCCGCGCACGGACATCCTGGATGGCTGTCCCAAAGCGGAAGGCATGATGATGATGATCCGCTCACTTTCACCCGATGTGCTGATTGCCGATGAGATCGGCCGCCTGGAGGATGCGGATGCAGTAACCGAGGCGCTGCACGCCGGCATCTCGGTAGTCGCTTCCGCCCATGGCAAGGAAGTGTCCGAGCTGGCCCGCCGGCCCGGCCTTGGCGGTCTGCTGGAGCACCGGATGTTCGAGCGGTACGTAATCCTGCACCGTTCGGAGGTTGGCCTGTCCTTCCGCATCCTGGACGCCCAGAAGCGCGGGCTGCTGCTGATCTCTCCAGAAGAGCGGATAGGCGGTGACCGGCATGCTTAAGCTGCTCGGGGCAGTGCTCATCGTGCTTGCGGGCACGCTGGCCGGCTTCAAGCGGGCTGCCCAGTATGCTGAGCGGCCCCGGCATATCAGAGGCCTGATCGCAGCGTTGCAGCGGCTGGAGACGGAGATCCAGTATGGCTATACCCCGCTGCCGGAGGCGCTGCGCCGGATCGGGATGCAGAGCAAGGAGCCGCTGAGAGCATTCTTCCTCACGGCAGCGGAAGAGATGAGCCCGCCGCATAACTACAGCGCCGAGGAAGCTGTGCAGCGGTCCATGGAGATTCACTGGAGCAGCGCCTCCCTGAAAGGAACAGAGAAGGAAATTTTCCGGCAGCTCAGCTGCACACTCGGAACCAGTGACAGATCGAATCAGAGCACGCATATTGCACTGGCTCTGCAGCAATTGAAGCAGGAAGAGACAGCGGCCAGAGAAGATCAGGGCAAATATGAAAAGGTGAGCAAAAGCCTGGGTCTGCTGCTTGGAGCATTGATCGTCATTTTGATCTTTTAGCGAGGTGCCAGGAATGAATATTGAAGTTAACGCGATCTTTCAGATTGCCGGCATCGGCATCATTATCGCCATGATCCACACGGTGCTTAAGCAGATGGGCAAAGAGGACATCGCCCATTGGGTAACGATTGTCGGTTTTATCATCGTGCTGTTCATGGTGATCCGCATGCTGGACGGACTGCTTCAGGAAATCAAAACGATCTTTCTTTTTCAATAGGCTGGGGTTATGGAAATCATTCAAGTAGTGGGAATAGGGATTCTGTCGACCGTCCTCATCCTTGTCCTGAAGGAACAAAAGCCGATGTTCGCTTTTCTGCTGACTACTGCGGCAGGCATACTGATTTTTCTGTTTCTGATCGGCAAGATCGGAACGATTCTTGGCACGCTGGAGCAGGTGGCAGAATCCTCCGGGATGGAAATGATCTACATCAAAACCGTGTTTAAAATCATCGGCATTTCGTATATCGCGGAGTTCGGGGCACAGATCGTGCGCGATGCCGGACAGGAATCGATCGCTTCCAAAATCGAGCTGGCCGGCAAAGTGCTGATCATGGTGCTGGCCGTACCGATTATCAGCATCATTATTGAAACGGTGATGAAGCTGCTGCCTGCTTGAGATTCAGAAGGAGTAGCGGAAGGCCACAGGAAAGCGGGGTGAGGGTATGCAGGAGCGCAGTATTTTTCGTCCGCCAAAATTAAACAGGCTGCTCGTTCTGCTCCCCTGTCTGCTGCTTCTGCTGTGTGCAGGAACCGCTTATGCAGCTCCAGCTTCTCAAGCGCAGACACAGACGCAAACGGGAGGCAGCGGAGGGTCCTCATCCCCTGTAGACCAGTGGGTGAAGGGGCAGGTCGAGAACCTTCCGACAGACGGGGTGGAGACGTACTGGGATCAGCTGATGAAGGACTACGGGGGATTCTTCCCGGAAGGCAAAACGCCTTCGCTGATGGATATGCTGCTGCCCGGAGAAGACGGTTTAAGCTTCAAAAGCGTATTGTCCGGCTTGACCCGCTTCATGTGGCATGAGGTGCTCTACAACGGCAAGCTGCTGGTTACGATTGTGATGATCAGCGTGCTGAGTATGATTCTGGAGACGCTGCAGACCGCTTTTGAACGGAAATCCGTCAGTAAAATCGCTTATATGCTCTGTTACATGGTGGTACTGGTCATAGCCGTGAACAGCTTCAACATCTCGATCGGCTACGCCAAGGATGCCATTGACCGGATGATCGATTTCATGATGGCGATGATTCCGCTGCTGTTCGCGTTGCTGGCTTCAATGGGCAATATCGTAACGGTGTCTGTGACCCATCCGCTGATCGTGTTCATGATCCATACGGTGGGCACGATGATTCACACCATAGTGTTCCCGCTGCTGTTCTTCTCGGCGGTGCTGCATCTGGTGAGTGCGATGTCGGAGAAATATAAGCTGACCCAGCTGGCCAACCTGCTGCGCAATATCGGTGCCGGATTGCTTGGAGTCCTGCTTACCGTCTTTCTCGGGGTAATCTCGGTCAGAGGAATCACCAGCTCGGTCACTGATGGAGTAACCATCCGCGCCGCCAAATATATCACAGGCAATTTCGTGCCGGTTATCGGCAAAATGTTCGCTGATGCCACTGATACCGTAATCTCGGCATCACTGCTGGTGAAGAACGCTATCGGGCTCTCGGGGGTCATCATCATCCTCTTCCTCTGCGCCTTCCCGGCGATCAAAATCCTGGTGCTGGCCCTGATCTACAACGTAGCCGCCGCCGTTATGCAGCCGCTGGGTGAAACGCCCATTGTGACCTGCCTGCAGACGATCGGTAAAAGCATGATCTACGTATTCGCCGCGCTGGCTGCCGTATCTCTGATGTTCTTCCTGGCCGTCACCATCATGCTGACTGCCGGAAATGTCACCGTAATGATGCGGTGAGGCGAATAACATCCTGGTCCGTTTGTATGAGGTATGAGGCTGGTTGTGTGAAGAAACTTTCAGGAGGTGTGCCATGAGCTGGCTCAGCGGATGGCTCCATGAACTGATTCTGGTGGTGCTGATGGCCGCGTTTGTCGAGATGCTGCTGCCCAGCAAATCCATGGAACGTTATGCCAGACTGGTGCTCAGTCTGCTGGTTCTGCTGACCATGCTGAGTCCGATCGTCTCTATGCTAAAGGGTGACGCCAGCAAGGAGCTTAGTCTGGCCATGGAGCAGCAGGAGCGGAGCGGCGGGCTGCTCTCAGGTGCAGGAGACGGCGCGGACTCGCTGGAGAAGATTCTGGCGGACGGGCGGATGCTGGCAGAGGGCGCGCGCGATCAGAGCCTGAAGCTTGCCGCCGAAGAAATAGCAGGGCAGATGCGTGATCAGATTGCCGGCAGCACCGGCATCCGCGGCGCAAATGTTACGGTGACGCTGGGCATGGGGCAGAATCCGAGTGCGCCTCTGGGCGAAGAGGTGCCGGTGATCTCCTCGGTCACGGTAGATATACCAGTGTCGGGAGCGGTTGCTGCAAGCGGCATACCGGGTTCAGCAGAGGGCTCACAGCCTGCTGCAAGCCCGGCATCCGAACCGATACTGATTACCCCTGTAGAACCGGTCCAGGTCAGCCTGGACAAGGACGGGACGGCAAGTGAAGGTTCTGGAGCCGCAACGGGTGTTTCGCAGCCTTCAGCCACAGGAAATGGGGCGCAGGAGGAACAGGCAGCAGCGGTTGTAGAGGCCGAATCGGTCAAAAGGCTGCTCGAGCAGAACTGGAACCTGGACCCGGATTCGATACATGTGCTGAGCGGCGGCACCAGCGCCGTGAAATCATAAGACAGTGACCAGGGAAATCAAGGCAGAATGCCATAAACAGAAGGAGGGAAATCAATGGCCAATTGGCTGAAAAAGCTTGAGCAGTGGGCCGGCGGCGGAAGCGGCAACCCGAAGAGGAGTCATACTTTCCGCTGGCTGATCATTATTGGCTTGCTGGGCGTTGCTATCATGCTGTTCAACTCCTTCGTGAATGTGAAGAAGCTGGACAGTGAGAATACGGGACGTGAACCACCCGTAAGTGAGACCTCTCAGGCGGTCCTGCAGCAGGAGGCGGTGCAACCCAATTCTTTTGACAGCATCGAGCTGGCGATGGAGAACCGGACGAAGGAGATTCTGGAGAAAATCGTCGGGGTCGGGACGGTTGACATTATGGTCACCGTGGATTCCACAGAGGAAATAGTCGTGCAGCGCAATATGAATGATTCGCAGGCGCAGAGTGAGGAAACCGATGCCAGCGGTGGTAAACGCCATACCACACAATACACCAGGGACGGCGAAATCGTAACCTACAGCCAGTCCGGTGACGAGACCCCGATTATCACCAAACGGATCAAACCCCAGGTGCGCGGTGTGCTGGTTGTCGCCAAAGGGGCAGAGAATAAAGTGGTGCGTAACCTGATCGAGCAGGCTGTCGAGAAAGGGCTGAACGTGCCGAGCTACCGGATCTCCGTCGTTCCGCGCAAGCAGGAATAGGCGTTCAGCTTACAAGCCAGACATACGCAAGCGAATTCGTAGAGGCATATTTAATAAAACTTTTAGGAGGAATCACAAATGAAGGGCAAAAGACAAACGATTTGGCTGGTTTCGATGCTCAGTTTAATGGTGGTGCTCTCGGCTTATTATCTGTTCACGGAGGACACAGGTGCTTCCATTCCTAAAGAAACTGCAGGCAGCATTCAGGTGGACACCGTGAAGGATGGGACGGGCGGCGGGACAGCTACTACGCTTGACAGCGGGCTCGTGATCAACGAAGTAACAACTGATGATTCCGTTACTGCCGATGCGGGAACCCAGACAGAGGACAGCAAAACTGCTGCTGTAACTGAGGATGCCGACAAAGCTGTTGCAGACGATACCGCAGCCGCTGCCGTGACGGATGATACCGCAACTGCAGCAGTAACAGATGACAGCAGCGCAGCAGCTAACAGCTCCAACGCTGACAAGGAAACGGCCGCAGCAGATACAGCGGGCAAGACAGACAAACCGGCTGCAAGTGCCGACAAATCAGCAGCAGCTTCCACAGATAAGACTCCGGCCAAGGATGATGCGGCTATTCTGGATGAAGTAGCTTCAGAGAGCGTGTCGGCCAGCAGCATGTTCACGAACTACCTGTATGAACGCGAGCAGCAGAATCTTAAGGACCACAATGATCTGCTGGCCCTGATTAATGACATGGATAAGACACCTGCGGAGAACGCGGTTGCCCAGGAACAACTCAGCAAGCTGGAGGAAAAAGAATCAAAGATCACCGGAATTGAGGAACAGCTCCAGCAGAAATACGGAGAAGCTATTGTGAAAGAGGAAGCCGGAGATGCGTACACGATCGTAGTGCTCAGCGATAAGCTGGATGTGAAGCAGGCCGTGGGCATCGTTGACCTTGTAATGAAAGAACTGAGTGTGTCCCAGGACAAGATTAAAGTCCAATACGTATCGGAGCAGTAAGCCCCCCTGAATTAATTGAAAGAAAATAGAATAAAATGCCGAAAGAGTCCGGGCACGTCCCGGGCTCTTTCCATTTCTAGCGTTTGTGATATAATACATAAAGTTATCTTGAAATATAAGAAGAATACGCAGGCAGCGGTTATCCTGAAAGCGATTCTAAAGAACCGCAAGCAGGCTGAATCACAGGTTACCCGGGAAGAACGGAATATCGTACCCTGCTTATCTGCGTCCAAAATGGCTTTGAGAGAAAGCTGAAGGAGTGAACTACCCAATGTTCAAGTTAAGCGAGATTAAGGAATTAATTAAATTGCTGGACCAGACCTCTTCCGTACATGAGCTGGAGATTGAAAGCGAAGGTATGAAGCTGGCTATCCGCAAACCGGATCGCCCTGAAGCTGATGGAACAGCAATCCAGGCGACTCCTTATGCCTACCCCTTTACGCCAGCATCGCAGCCGCAAAGTCCGCAGCATGTTGCTCCTCCGGTTGTCAGTGAAGTTCCTGCTGTAACGCAGCAGCAATCACCCTCCGCTGAAGGCGCATTACATAAAATCGTCTCTCCGATGGTAGGGACCTTCTATAGTGCTGCTTCTCCGGAAACACCGTCCTTTGTAAGTGTGGGAGACCGGGTTCATGAGAAATCAACGGTCTGTATCATTGAAGCCATGAAGCTGATGAATGAGCTGGAAGCGGAAGTGAAAGGCGAAATCGTCTCCGTCCTGGCCGAGAACGGCCAGTTAGTGGAATACGGCCAGCCGCTGTTTCTGGTGAGAGCGGAATAATTGCCGCGAGAATCATGAGGAGCCTGCAAGCTTCGCTAAACTTTGGGAGGAAAAGCATGAACATTCAAAAAGTGTTGATTGCCAACCGCGGCGAAATCGCGGTCCGCATTATCAGGGCCTGCCGTGAACTGGGCATTTCCACCGTAGCAGTCTATTCGGAGCCGGACCGGGATTCACTGCATGTCCGTCTGGCTGATGAAGCGTACTGTATTGGTCCGATGCCCGCCAAGGACAGCTATCTGAACTTTACCAATATTATGAGCGTAGCCACGCTCACGGACTGCGATGCCATTCATCCCGGCTACGGCTTCCTGGCCGAGAATGCAGATTTCGCGGAGATTTGTGAATCCTGCAATATTACATTTATTGGCCCTTCTCCGGATGCGATCACACGGATGGGTGACAAGGCTGTAGCCAAAGAAACCATGAAGCTGGCCGGAGTTCCGATTATTCCGGGCTCTGACGGGCTTGTTGGCGACATCGAGGAAGCGGTTATGCTGGGCCGTGATATTGGTTATCCGATCATCGTCAAGGCCACAGCAGGCGGTGGAGGCAAAGGCATCCGCATCGCCGAGGACGAAGCATCACTGGTGAAGCAGATTACGGCTGCCCAGCAGGAAGCGCAGAAGGCTTTCGGCAACGCTGGTGTGTATCTTGAGAAATTCCTGACCGGCATGAAGCATGTGGAGATTCAGATTATCGCCGATAACCATGGCAATGTAGTCCATCTGGGCGAACGGGACTGCTCCGTGCAGCGCCGCCGCCAGAAGCTGATTGAAGAAGCGCCTTGCTCTGTACTTACGCCGGAGGTCCGTGATGCGATGGGCCAAGCGGCTGTACGGGCTGCTCAGGCAGTTAATTACTCGGGAGCGGGTACACTTGAATTCCTGCTGGGGCCGGACGGACAGTTCTACTTCATGGAGATGAACACGCGTATCCAGGTTGAGCATCCGGTAACGGAGATGGTCACCGGCGTGGATCTGATCAAGGAAATGATCTCTGTGGCGGAAGGCAACCCCTTGTCCTTCACCCAGGAGGATATTGTGATCAACGGCTGGTCAATCGAATGCCGCATTAACGCTGAGGACCCTGAACGTAATTTCATGCCGTCTCCGGGCAAAATCGGCTTCTACCTGCCGCCGGGCGGTCTTGGAGTGCGGGTGGACAGCGCGGCTTATCCGGGCTACACCATTTCACCTTTTTATGACTCGATGATCGCCAAACTGATCGTCTGGGCGCCGACGCGCTATGAAGCCATTGCCAAGATGAAACGGGCTTTATCCGAATTCGCTGTGGAAGGCATACATACAACCATACCTTTCCATCAGAGATTGCTGGAGCATCCGGTATTTTTGGACGGGAATTTCGATATCAAATTCCTGGAAGAGTATGAAATTTAGGACGACTTCTCATTGTTTGTCATAAAGTTCGTCAAATGATATAGTATGTTTAATAAGAGACGTGCTGCCTGCTTGAAATGTCCGAATAACTTTTTTACTGGAAAGGTGTGAAGTCCAAAATGAGTACATTGCCCACAGAATACGAACGTACGGAAATTGGTGAGATCCAGATTGCTCCCGAAGTGATCGAGGTTATCGCAGGTTTGGCAACCGTAGAGGTTAAAGGCGTGGCCGGAATGAGCGGCGGTTTCGCCGGAGGAATCGTGGAGCTTCTCGGACGCAAGAACTTGTCTAAGGGCGTTAAGGTTGAAGTTGGACAACGCGAAGCTGCAGTGGATGTATCCGTAATCATTGAGTACGGCAACCGTCTTCCTGAAGTGGCTGCTGAAATTCAGCGCAACGTTAAGCGTTCCATCGAAACCATGACCGGTCTGACTGTTGTAGAAGTGAATGTGCATATCCATGATGTGCAGTTCAGAAACGCCACAAGTGTTGACAAAAGCGAAGATACAGATGCGGTTATCCGCGTGAAGTAAGAGCCTTTGTTCTTCCATAAACCCCCGACGTACGTCGAGGGTTTACCTTAATTTAAGGAGGTTATGTGACTCGTGGCCAAAATTCTGGACAGGCTTCTGCTGTTCCTTTACAGCTTAAGTATCGGAATACTATCTGTAATTGCCATCCTCCTCTTGAGCGGCGTCATTCCGGACACGTTTGAGATTCCTGACGGGCCGGGGGCCTATATCGCTGCGATTACAGCTGCGGTTATTCTTTTCCTGCTGAGCATCCGTTTCTTCTACATCTCTCTGCGCCGCGACCGTGCTTCCCTGCCGTCCGTTGATCAGCGTACAGAGTATGGGGACATTCAGATCTCCATGGAAACCATCGAGAACCTCAGCCTCAAGGCTGCAGGCAAAGTGAAGGGCATCCGTGATCTGAAGTCGCGAATCCGCGTCTCGCAGGCCGGACTTGAAATTATGATCCGTGCAGTTGTGGACGGCGAGCATTCCCTGCCTCTGCTTACTACTGAGGTGCAGCGCCAGGTGCATGATTTCGTCCAGGAAACAACCGGAATTCCGGTAGCGGATGTATCTGTATATATTGCTAACCTCACACAGTCACCAAGCTTCAAAAGTCGAGTGGAATAGAGGTGAGTTTCCCTTATGTCTTGGAGAGAAGTATGGGAAAGTCACGGGGGTAGAATTGCCGGAGTTACCTTCGGGGTCGTTCTCGGTTTGATTTATCTGATTAGCGGTTTTTGGGATATGCTGTTCTTTGCACTGGTAGTGTTCATCGGATATACGCTTGGCAAAAGAAAGGATACCGCGCAGGCTCCCCTGTTTCAGTGGCAGGAGCTCGTGAGCCGGCTGTCCGGACGCTGGCGTCCCTTCAAATGAACCGCGATAGTCTTTCTCCCGGAAGCCTGGAACCCGTTACTTTGAGTTGCTGACCTGCGGAAGAACGGCTGCGCGGTTTTTTGGTAAGAAGATTTAAGTAATTCAAATACAAAGTATGCTAGTTAAGACTGTAGGAGGAACAAATGAAAAGACGTTTAGCGAGAGAAATTATTGTCCAGAGCCTGTACCAGATGGAAATGAATGATGTGGAAGTTACCGAGGCTGTAGAAATGCTGATTGAGGAAGCTGCAGATGAGAACGAAACCGAACGCGTCATCACTGACGAGACCGAGCTGAAGGCTTATGTGATCGCCCATGTTAACGGCGTGTGGGAGCACAAAATGGCCATCGACGATATGCTGGAGCATTACCTCAAAGGCTGGCAGATGAGCCGTCTGTCCCGTGTTGACCGTCAGATTCTGCGTCTGGCCACGTTCGAGATGATCTTTGCCAGCGATGTGCCGGCCAAGGTAGCTGTCAATGAGGCGATTGATCTGGCCAAGCATTTCGGCACCGATGATTCCGGTAAATTCGTTAACGGCGTACTCGGCAAGATGATTCAGGATGTAGATACGCTTAGAGCGGATCTGTAATCGTTAAATAGACAAAAGGGGAGAGACTTACATGACAGCAGCGATTATCAGCGGTAAACAGGTATCGGACGAAATTCGGATCAGCATTGCCCGGGAGGTTGCAGAGCTTACGGAACGTGGCGTTAAGCCCGGTCTTGCTGTCGTTCTGGTCGGTGAAGATCCGGCTTCTCAGGTCTATGTGCGCAACAAAGAGAAATCATGTATTGAGCTGGGCTTCCATTCCGAGGTTCACCGGCTGGATGCGGCAACCAGCCAGGAGGAGCTGCTGGCACTGGTGGCTGATCTGAACGGCCGTGATGATATTGACGGCATTCTCGTGCAATTGCCGCTTCCCAAGCATATTGAAGAGAAGGCAGTCATTAATGCCATCTCCGTGGAGAAGGATGTTGACGGGTTCCATCCGGTCAATGTAGGGAATCTGGTGATCGGTGATGACAGTCTGCTCCCTTGCACTCCTGCGGGTGTCATCGAATTGATCAAACGGACAGGTACTGATATTTCCGGCAAGCATGCTGTGGTTATCGGCCGCAGCAATATTGTCGGCAAGCCGGTGTCCCTGTTGCTGCAGCGTGAGAATGCCACGGTAACCATGTGCCATTCACGCACCGCGAACATGGCTGAACTCAGCCGCCAGGCGGATATTCTGGTTGTTGCCATCGGCCGGGCTAACTTCATCGATGCTTCCTTCGTGAAGCCTGGCGCCGTTGTTATTGATGTCGGAATGAACCGCCTGGATACCGGCAAGCTTGCCGGTGATGTTGATTACGAGAGTGCCCGTGAAGTCGCCGGGTTTATTACGCCTGTGCCGGGCGGAGTAGGGCCGATGACGATCACCATGCTGATGAGCAACACGCTGATCGCGGCCAAACGCCGCCACGGCCTGAAGTAGGCTAAGCTTATGGCGGCAGAGCGGCAAGTCTACTCCATAAAGGAACTTAACAAGTATATCCGCATGAAGCTGGATTCGGATGTAGTGCTCTCCGATGTATGGATCCGCGGTGAAATATCGAATTTCACCCACCATGGAAGCGGGCATATGTATTTCACGCTGAAGGATGAGAGCAGCCGGATCAAGGCGATCATGTTTGCTTCACATAATTCGCGGCTGCCTTTTGTACCGAAGGAAGGCACCAAGGTCATTGCCAGAGGCAACGTGACGGTCTATGAACGGGACGGGCAG